>NZ_RYYV01000050.1 GCF_003977665.1 Dyella choica
CATCGGCGCCCTCACCAGGCGCTCGGCATGAAAACACCCGACGAGGCCTATGCTTTAGCGGCCTGACCTGTGCAGAAACCGCTGGGTCATTACATGGACTCCAATTCGCTCAGCTACTGAAAAGCGGGGCAACGTCGGAAGGGTGATAAGCCATTCGGCGGGCGGGGCACGGCAAACATCCACACAGAAGCGAATCGATCTCTCCCGGTATTACGGATTCTCGCAAGGCAGAAGCTAGTCGCCACATGAGTTCCGATTGCAGGCAATTTTTTAGAAAATTGACGAGGCACCAATGACTTCAGCCCAGCAAATCACAGAAGACGAATACGCTCGCCTGTCCAAGGCGATTCAAGATCTAAAGTCAAACTTGCTGGCGCAATTGCCAGACGATGACGTGCGAGACCAAATTCTGGAAATTTATAGTTTTAGGGATTCTATAGGCTTGGAGTCCGATCGCGGAGCCGCATTAATGGCAGCGGCGTACTTAGACAACAAGCTCGCTGAGCTTTTGAGATTGAGGTTAGTTGACGACGCCAAGACTGTTAAAGAGGCCCTTGACGTGAAAGGACCCCTGGGAACTTTTTCATCTCGAATCAATTTCTGTTTTCTTCTTGGCGCCATACCTGCCAACGCTCGCAACGATCTTCATCTCATCCGAAAGATTCGTAACGATTTCGCACATGTTGCAGGGCCGATTACATTTGATGATGCGAGCGTAGCAGAGCATTGCGGCCAGCTTACATTCCATTCCGTTAAAGCAGCGGCTTCACCGGGCTCAAAGTTTCGACGATCTGTGATGGGCTTGCTTTCGCTAATCGTGTTCGAACTCAAGGATCTGGAAAGGCTTCCGGAAATGGCTACATATCAGGTGCCTGATGGTTCGGAGGTTTATTCTCTCGTCGCGGACATCTTTGAAAAGACAACCGGGAAGCCGTATCCGCTCCACCATGAACACAACTAGCTCAGTCGGTTGTGAGCGGGAGCTTATTCTGCCATTTTGCGATCATTTACCGCGAAGGCACTCTCTATGAGCACAGAGACTGGATCTACTGACATGTCGAACATGGAAGAAGCGCTGAAGGCATTTAAGGCTAAGGCTTTCTCTCTCATTGCCGATGAAGAAGTGAGGGCGATGGCTGAGGAAGTCTTTAATTTTCGTTCATTGCTCAACTCCGAGACGGATCGCGGGGCGGCGCTCATGGCGGGATCTTTTTTGGATCAAAAACTAACGACTCTTCTCAAGAGGCGTTTGGTTGAAGATAAAAAGGTAAGCGAGAGTGCTTTCGACCACGCGGGGCCACTCGGATCGTTCGCTTCTCGTATAGATTTTAGCTATCTGATCGGCTGCCTCTCAAAAAGCGCTTGGCGCGACCTACAGCTTATTCGTAAAGTTCGAAACGATTTTGGCCATGTTGCAGGACCCATTTCATTCGAGGATCCCGCAATAAGTCAGAGGTGTAAGGCCCTCTCCTTTGCAGGGAAGTCGGTCGAAATGGACGCGCGAGCAAAGTTCAAGCGAGCCGTTATGGGCTTGCTTGCGCATATCGGTACGGCAACCGTTACAACTGTACGCTTAGAAAAAGCTCTAGATCCTCAGATACCAAAAGATATGTCACGTTCGGAAGCTATGGATCTTTTGAGAAAATTCGCCGAAGGTGAAATGGCGCCGTCTTAGCAACACCCGCGCGGTAGTTGCGATGTCATATCGGGAGGGTTTCTCTAGCGAGGGCCGGTTTCGAGAGAGTACAGGCTGTCCTAACTGGGCCTTGCACGACAAAAGGGCTCCGTAACGTACCCCGATAACAGTCCCTAATCGCCCGGCCCTATGACGCCGGATCACGGTATCGTCGGCGAGTTCTCGGCACGCCTTTCAACTCAGACATTTGGCATGGCTAACTCAGCATTATGCCGATGGCACATGGCGTAGGTCGTCCCTATAGTAAAAGCCTGGAGCGGACGAGCAACACCGTGATCACCAGCCGGTGAGATTTTGTGCAGCCGCCCGCCAGGCTGCGACAGCCAGCAGCTGGCCGAGCCAGCAATAACCTATCACCGGAGGCTCAGACGAACCGGCCTGTGATCTCGGAACGCTTCCATGAAAACCCACGATCCCAGTACAAACTCCACCCAACTTCAATCGGCCGCCGTGTCAGGCGAGCGGGAAGCCGGTTCGTCCGCTCAAGGCATGACCGTAGCTCGGCACGGCGCCCTGCAAGCGGACATCAACCAATCGCCGCGCATGCTGGCGCAGCGACGGGCATTGCAGTCAACCTTTGGAAGCGCGTTTCAACTTAAAGCCGATGCCCCGGAAAAGCATGAGTCGATGCAAGCCCGCGCCGCGCCTGTGGCACAACAGGCGCCAGCCGTGGATCCGGGCGCGATGGCGAACGAGACCGGCATGCCTCATCAGCTCAAGGCTGGCATCGAGGCGCTCTCCGGGATGGATATGTCCGACGTCCGCGTGCATCGCAATTCCGACAAGCCTTCGCAGTTGAACGCCTTGGCCTATGCACAAGGCAACAACATTCATCTGGGTCCTGGGCAGGAACGTCACCTGCCGCATGAGGCCTGGCATGTAGTTCAGCAACGGCAAGGGCGTGTGCAACCGACGATGCAGATGGCCGGAGCCCATGTCAACGATGACGAGAGGTTGGAGCGAGAGGCTGACACCATGGGAGCGAAGGCGCTCCAGCGGATGAGCGGGTCGCGGCTAACGGCGACACTTGAGTCAAGCCCAGCAAGCTCTTCACAAGCCGCCATTCAAAGAATCAGAGTGGGCTATGTGCCGACAGACCCGGCCGCATTTCGCCGCCGTACCAACATCTTGGGCGCGCCGAACGATGGAATTCCGCAATCCGACAAAAATTTCAACGAAAGCCAAAAAGAACTAATCTACCTCAACAATTTTAACGGCCCCCCCCCATCTCAATCTACTATTAATGTCTCGGAGCCCCGACCCACTGACGATTCTTCCGGCGCTATGCTGATCAATCGCAAAGAAGTCACCAAGATCGAACCTGAGATTGACCACATCGTTCCCAAGGACCACGGCGGTTCCAACGACTTTCGCAACGGGCGGGTGTTGAGCAAGGCCAACAATACCAATACGAGCACGAACCGGCCATCCCCCACGGAAAAAGAGCTCCGCTTGTATGAGCCGATCTGGTTGTCAGGCAGGATGGAAGATGGCTCGGAATATCCGGAAGAACACTTAGTAGCGAATGCGACCCTAACCGATTTGCAAGCAAGTTTGCTTGCCAAATTTTCAGGATATTCTGGCTCGAGTACAGCGACAGGCTTAGGAAAAGAAGGTGCGAATGCGATCTGCAGAGCTCCTCTCAACGCAACTCAAAACAATGTGCGGGTTTCCAATTCGAGCAGCGCTGCGGTCACCGAGAGTGCGCCGAGCGTGACTCACTCATCGGACAGTTCCCTATTGAGCAATGCCACGCTGCCGACGAGTGTGTTGAGCAACAGCCTCACAACGTTGCCGTCTCCTCCTGCGAGCTATAATTCGCTGCCGGCAAACGCATCGAGCAGCAGCGCCCCAACTCTTGCGACTTCATCTTCGAGCTATGCCGCGCCGAGCTTGACTCACTCATCGGGCAGTTCCCTATTGAGCAATGCCACGCTGCCGACGAGTGTGTTGAGCAACAGCCTCACAACGTTGCCGTCTCCTCTTGCGAACCATACTTTTCTGCCGGCAAACACGTCGAGCAGCATCGCCCCAACTATTGCAACTACCTCTTCGAGCTGGGCCGCTTCGAGCTGGGCCGCGGAGATAGTGGCGATGGCTAGGGCACAAGCCAATGCTTCGGCAAAGCATCAACAAGAGTCAGGGATGAGCAGCTCCAAAAGGATGACGACGAGGGCTAGCACGAAGGCTAGGGCGAGGGCGGCTGCAGCCATGGCGGATCCCTCTTTGAGTGGCGCCGCAGTGCCGATGAATCCGGCGAGCGGCAGCCTCATTAATCCCCTGCCGACAGATAGCAGCGCCTCGACTTTGTCGGCCTCCTCATCGAGCCATGCTGCGGGGACGGCGAGTTCGCCGACCGTGGGACCCTCATTGGCCACAGGGAAGCGGCAGACGCGAACGGAGGACAATGCGAGTTCGACGGTTGATTCGAGCAGCAACCATTTAACTTCGGCGAGTACCACTTCGAGCACAAAGAAGGCGCGAGCGACGATCCCGGCAGAGGAGTGAGGAGGAAATAGGAGTGTTTAAATTTGGCACATCCAAAATTTGAACGAATTTGATCTCAGCGAGGCCGCCATCATTCGCCTGGGATGTCCAGCGCTTGCACCCTACGGCATTGCGACCTTCCCGTTCGAAAAGTCATTTGACGAATGTCCTCGATTCGCTCGAATCGAATCTCTTCGAGACCTCGGCAGCTATCGAAGGATTCCGGGAGATGAGCCACGCCAAGCGCGTATTCATCCTAGGCCGCAGGGACCTTTCCAGCATGCTGCGCACCCCGTTACCCGCGATAACGCTCCCTAATCACGATAAGGGCGACCGGATGCCATGTATTGGGCAGGAAGAACTAGGATGAGGGAGAAGCGGGCCATACCGCTGATGCAAACGCGCGCCCCAACTCCGGTCATAAAAGAGCTTCAACGCTAACCCAGTAATCCAGCTAGGAACCTCGACGTTGGCATCAAAGCGGGTCAGGATTTCCCCCGTTTAGCCCTCAATCTTGAGCGATAGAATTCAACTACTGTTGCCCTATTTTTTTATCTCCGTATTTGTTTTTTACTGGCAGATAGGGCGGAGATTTGCCACATGCCCCCGTCCTTGCAGAGCGATTGAAAACGATCCGAATTCATGTCGGCATGGCCTTCTATGACGTGAAAAAAATAGATGACCTTTACTTTCTGGCTATTTAGGTCAACAAGAAATGTTGCCCCATCCTCGCCCAGATACCCGGGATTGGGTAGGTAGGTATAGTTTCCACCTCCGTCGTCTTCCAGAATTCCGTGCTTGGGCTGAGATTGCACAGTGGCCGTGCCGGTATCTGGCAAGACTTTGTTTTCATACATTTGGAAGTAATCTGATCCGGCCGCCGGAAAAGAAAGTACATATTCTCCTTGTTCGTTAATGGTTGGTGGCGTCTTCTGAAAACTCGGAATGGCTTGGCAAATGCCAAGAATGTGCTCGCGTCGTGCGCCGTGATTCACCTGTGATGCCTGCGCGACTATGACGGTGTCACTTTGCGACGGTGCGTTCGGCTGGCTAAAGATAAACATGATTTTGTCTCCTCCTAAGGAGTTTCACGCAGTACGCCTGGCACCTCGTGAGGATTGCTTTATTTATTGAGCCATCGCGCACGCACTAAGTCGGCAAATGCCTACTTCGCACGATCAATGCCACCTGCTAAGGTCAGATGGTCACCGGCGCCATCTCAATCTGCTGACCACGCCGGTGACCATGGCAGTAACGCGGTAAAAAAGCGCGGATCGCATGGGCGGTAACCCACACGACCCGCTAAATCACAACCAACTTTCAAGGAGTTGATCATGATCTGCTGCGATGATACGACAAGCGTGCATCCGTCTGTAACCTTTTGGCTCATCAACGAGTCGCATCTACCTCTGGAACCCGAGCTGGCCAAGCGACACGCCGACCTCATGAGAATCGCAGGCGCGTCGTTAGCGATGTGCGTCATTCGAAATCTCTTGAATGGACACAAATCATCCCGTCGAACCGTAAGCTCCCCCGTCAAGTGGACATTTCAGAAGTAGAGCTTCTGGCGTAGTGGTAACGGTACTCGGCGGGCGTCATACCGCCGAGCGCATCGTG
>NZ_RYYV01000051.1 GCF_003977665.1 Dyella choica
GCCCCCACGATGCGCTCGGCGGTATGACGCCCGCCGAGTACCGTTACCACTACGCCAGAAGCTCTACTTCTGAAATGTCCACTTGACGGGGGAGCTCACGGTATCTCGACAAGGTCGGCATCACAGGGATGCTATTCCAGAGCGCATCGTCATTCCGGCGAAGGCCGGAATCCAGTTTAGATACGCGTCCGAAGGACACATTCCTTTTTCGATGTTGATTGCTTCGCACGACGTATTTGAACTGGATTCCGGCCTTCGCCGGGATGACGAGCCAAAAACGTCAGACGTCGCTCAAATAAGCTGACTTTTTGATGTACGGATGGCTCTTGACTGAAAATCCTGGTGACACCTCAGGGCCGGCCCCGTTTCCACGGACGGTTTAACTAGTCACCTCAACCATGCTCTCGAAAATTTCGGGTGACCCACCCATGCGAACCCGCCCATCGCCCTGCCCGGCATCACGCCCTATCGCAAATGCGACTACCTGATTATCAGCATCGTCTGATAGACACGCCAGGCATATCCATGCAAAGTTGAACACGTCGGGTGCGCCCAGCGCCACGGGAAACCCACACCCGACGTAAGAGGTAAAGCGCGAACCGCATGAGCTGCAACTCACACGGTTCGCTGACCACAAACAACATAGGAGTGTTGATCATGGCTATCACCGATCTTACGGCATTTGTGCGCCTTGGCGCGCACGCAATCGTGCCAATCACGCGCTTTACGCCCACGCAGCTAGCGTGGTGTCCGGTGGTCAAGGGCTCTTAGTCGAATTCTGCTGTCAGCGTTTTCTGACTTCGAAGCAGGGCATGGCCCTGTGCCCATCACGCCGTGCGCAAGGTACGGCGTGACTACCAAGGAGTATCCGAGATGAATGCATCTTCCCAACTCACCGCTTACGCTTCCCACGTGGCAGTGCCGTCTACCCGCTGGGCAGTGAGAGAACGCGCCGCGATCTATCGTGCGAACGCCACACCAACCCCGACGCCGGCGCGCATCCTGGTGATCGATGAGGACGCCCAAAGCCGCAGCGTCCTGGTCAGCCAGCTCAAGGCACTGGACCTGGAACCGCTAGCCGTTCCTGACAGCCTGGCGGCCTTGAACGTCATTACCTACCAGGCGCCCGACCTGATCCTGATAGCTTGCGACGGGCCAGACACAGCGGCTTACAAAACGGTGATGCGCTTGGTAGTGGTAAGCCATGCAAGGCAGGCCTGCATCCCCATAATCATCCTGGCCGGGGAGCGGGATGTCTTCTTTTGGCAGCTGTGCCTGGACGACGACATAGTCGACGTACTGCAAAAGCCGGTGCGCGCCGAGAAACTGCAAGTATCAATGGGGCTTTGGCTAGACCTGCCGCCTACCGTCAGCCACGAGCCGAATGAATCGCTGCCACCGTTCGAGGACACGCCTCAGTGGTACCGTGCCTGCCTCGCAGCGGAAATCCATGCCTATGAGCAGGCCTTGGCAACGCACGACACGTTTCTGATGGTTCACTATGCGCACCGCACGCATGGCGTCGCTCTGGTGCTGGGTATAGACCGGGCGGCCAAGCTGGCTGATCGGCTGGAGCAATCGGCAAGAGGCCACAAGCCGCTGAAGCCGGATGGGATACGGAAAACCCTTGCCGCCCTGAAGGAAGCTATTGCCCGTCACTTTGAATAAGCACAACAGGCGTGCTGCAGAAAGCTGTGACAAGTTGCCCCTATGGTTTTCAGTAGAGTTATACGGCGATTTCACAAAGTCCCTACAACAATCTCCAGCATTGCCGATAGTCAGGACGTCGGCCCGGGGATGCAGCACGCCGAAACATAATTTCGCGACAGGGGCACGGAGCATGGGGAAAGGAATAGGGTTTCGTGGGCGCGAGTGGACGTTACAAATTGTTGTCACGCTCGTGTACGCGTTGGCGTATTGCCTTGTCCGCCCCTACTCCGACGCACATTGGTCCCTTACGGCAGGCTTGCGTCTGGCATGTCTGCTGTTCATCCCCTACAGGTTTTGGGTCGCCTTAGCCCTGGGAGAAATCGGCCCCCTGGCCTACTCGGTCTTCCAATGCGTTTCTCAATATGGGGACGTAACCGCCACGATATGGTCGATCCCGCCCATTGCGATAGCAATGCCGGTGGTGTGGTTCTGTCGCGAGCACTTAGGACTGTTCCCCGCCAAGAGCGTCATTGACGTTAAGGCGCTGCTGATCTGTGCGCTGGCCACGTCCTTGGTCTGGGCATTGGTTACCTACCTGGGGTTCATCACCGCGACCGATCCAACGATGCATCTGTCGCCCGTCATGCTGGCAGGCACCTTCGTCGGCACCTACGTGGCAATTTTGACCGTGATTACCTGGCCACTCTTTTTCGTGGTCGCGCGAAATGGCCGCCCCTTGCGCCAGATGCTTTCGGACTCGCTAAGCGCGCCACTGACCTTTGTTACCCTGGTCATCGTAGTCCCCGTTCTATTGCTCATTGCCGGCCTGAGCACCCGTGTGGATACAGGAACGGGAGCGATTTTGCAGTGGTCGCTGTTCATCCCCGTTGCGTGGGTTACGCTTAAATTCGGCTGGCGTGGTGCTGCTGCCACCGGCCCTCTCGCGGTGGTGGCCGTTTGCGCCCTTACCCAGTCGGTTCCTGATCCGGTGGTCATCCAGACTCAGGCTTTTGTTGCCTTTGCGGTGACTTTTCTGTTCGTCATGGGGGCTCGCATCGCATCCCAGCTTCATGCGCAAGAACAGGAACGGCTGACGGTGAGCAGAGCCATCAAGGTTGTCCAGCAATCCTTGCATCATGGTGATTTACGCTTACGTCAAACGTCGCATGCGTTGGAAGCAGTTGGCGGCAATCTGTCGATTACGCAAAGCCGTATCATCCAGCGATTGCAACGCTACCTGAGCCCTGACGAAAAGGTGCAACTCGCGCAACAAACCAGCGCCACTCAAAACCAAATATTTGGCCTCGCCGAGTCCCTGCATCCCGTTGCATGGCGCCAGCGCGGTCTACCTGCTGCGCTTCGGGAATCCATCGGGCGCGCCCTTGATGAATGCAGCGTGGCCTATGAGTTCGACATCCAGGGGCGCGGCCTTTCGCAACTTGCCTCAACAGTGCATCAGGCCATTTATCGCATAGCTTGCGAGTGCGTGTCGCAGGTCTGCGATCAACTCGCTTGCAGCCACGTCAAGCTAATTCTCAGAGGTGGGGAAATCGGCGAACGCCGCTGGGCAGTATTGCACGTCACCGGCATAAGCGATCCTGCAGCTTTACGGCAGCTTCCCCCTCAGGCTCTCCCGCGTACGAACCTTGCGGCAAAACTCGGCGTTGCAACCAGCACTCAGCCTGCGATAGAGGCTCAGGCAGCCCTGTTTGATGGCATAGTCCACACCAAGCGCCACGAGCACAAAGTGATAATGTCGGTGTTTCTAAACGACGCGCAACACCTCACGCTCGGACATCAGAGCTTGCCGCCGGCCTCGCAACTGTGGGTGCGTTGAAGTTATCGCGGCATCCACAGTGCAAGAGGTAGCGCTAACTACCTCTGCCACCGCCGCAGTTATAGGTATTGCAATTGCCAGTCATGGGAACTGCATGGAACATTGTTGTTCCATCACTCTGCGGAGTTGCCGTCACTGTGGTCGAACTATCGCTGTAGATGGTGGCAGCGCTGGACGCCACAGAAGTAGGCGCCTGCGTGGATACGTTCTGAGTATCGATTCCTACCGGCAGGACAATCGTAGCTCCCCCCGCAGTACCCACGGCAGCATGCACGTTGCCATTCAGGTCGTTGATTTGAATGTATTTAATGCCATTCAAGACAAAGACATACACATGCCAATGGGGGCTTGAACTGACGTCGGCGGCATTGGGCCACGATTGACCTAAACCCGATGCTGGCGCCGCGGTTTGAGCCATAGCACTACTGGACAGGACCAAAGCGACCAAACCGCCGACGATTGCCTTGCGCAAAGAACTTCCTTGACTACGGGACATGGGCTTCCCCTGGGTATGGTAGTTCGTCTACCGGAAGCCAAAATGTAGCAGGTGAGATGTAGGTGCGGACATGAAGGACCGAGGACTCTCTAGGCCAGCCTGGATATACTGCCCGTCAAAGGGTTCGACGTCCTCCGCTTTCAGTAGCGAGACGACGTCGTGATGGCAATTACTTGAAAGACGTGCTCGATTAAGTTCGATAACAATCTAAAACCTGAAACGCATTTAAGAATATGACCAATGGACCAACCCGCATTCCATCCAAGGGACTCTGCATTTATTGCGGACGATCAGGATTACGCTTAACAGATGAACACATTCTTCCTTACTTCATCGGCGGACAACACGTAATCGAAGAAGCAAGTTGTGATGACTGCGCAAAAATAACTACGAAATTTGAACTTGACGTTGGGAGAGAGCTTTGGGGCGATGCGCGAATTGCATTCAATGCACCATCCCGGCGAAAAAAAGAAAAGACCAACTTACATTAAAGTTCGCGATGTAAATAACCCATCAAAAACTTTGCGGATTCCCGTGGATGAGTACCCTGCGGCGATGGTCTTTTATCGAATGCACTCGGCAGGCATATTAGACGGCTTCCCCGAGAGCATGGATTTATCAAAGCAATGGGAATTTACGACAATTTGCGATCGACAAAAGATTGATCGGTATATGGAGAAGTACGGGCAGCCACCTATCGTTAAATTTAGGCATGTTCCAGAAAGTTTTGCACGACTATTAGCTAAAATTGCCTACGGGCAGGTCCTTTGCTCTCTCGATCCGAATGATTTTCGCCCAATATGTCTTCCGTACATTGTTGGCAGAAAGAAAAATTTGTCGTATGTAGTCGGCGGCAGATGGAGCTATCCAGATATACAGCCAGGCATCGGCTACGAACTACGTACAAATTGCGTTAATTTTCTAGATAAACTGCTGATTGTGGCGGAGATTCAATTTCAACCAGACTATCAGACTCCCGCCTACCACGTGTTAGTTGGCGACGTTAGTGGCACAACAGAGGTAAATAGAGTTCTCGAAAAAATTGCAGCCACTTCAACCGTTACCGTGGTTGACGCCAGTTTATATAGAAAGCCATCTGACGATAGCTTCCATTGGATGCCTGATAGATGGCCGCTTCCGGCTTGGAAATAGATAATCCTGCCGACGCCTACTATCAGCATGGACTTACAGACAAGGAATCCAACTAACTCGTTTTGTTGTCGCTGGACTTAAGTTTGTTCACACTGTCTTGCACACCTTTCATTGCGTTGTCGACCATGTCGAAAGTTTTTTCCGTGCGCTCTTTGAAAGCGCCCATATCAAACAGCCAATACCCTAGCCCTTTCCTTACCTCTCTCAGAGCCGGCGACATTAGGCGAGCCAGGACTTTTAATTCTTCCGTTGCTACGACTGCCATTTCATTGACGCGCTTCTGCATAGCGCCGGCACTATTCGCTTTTGTCTCGCGCAACGTCTTCAATTCCTCACTAAAAATATCGTAGTGCTGTTTGATCCTAGCTTTACGCTCGGGGTCATCGACTCCTTCAATGATCATGCGTCGCTGTTCCTCCAAGAAAACGCGACGCTCTGCCTCGTATTGTGTAATACCAATGTCGGCCTCTGCCATGGCAGCCTTTAGGCGTTCTACTTCAACCCGCATGTAATGACCCAGCGGTTTCTGCACAGGTCAGGCCGCTAAAGCATAGGCCTCGTCGGGTGTTTTCATGCCGAGCGCCTGGTGAGGGCGCCGATG
>NZ_RYYV01000052.1 GCF_003977665.1 Dyella choica
CCGTCATCGGGATTGCTGCGAGGGAATGTCCCGGTTTGCAGGCTGTCCAGATTCAGTTCGGTCGCGTCCACGGCCAGGCGCCCGGTCATCGCTTGCTGTGTCAACCAGCGCACCGGACGGGCATCTTCCCGCATGTAGGCAATGCGCTCGGCGGGATAGCTGGCATCCAACGGCAGATAGGCGGCGCCGGCCTTGAGCACGGCGAGCATCGCGATGATCAGTTCGCTCGAACGCGGCAAGGCGATCGCCACGAGATCCTCGGCCCCGATGCCGTCCGCGATCAGATAATGGGCGAGCTGATTGGCACGTCCATTGAGTTCTGCATAGCTCAGCGTGGCATCTTCGCAGACCAGCGCGGTGGCTTCGGGCGTTGCGGCAGCCTGCTGCTCAAACAGCTGCGCCATGCTCGTGCCGGGAACAGCCTGGGCGGTGGCATTCCAGGCGTCCAGTTGCGCCTGTTCCTCTGCGGTCAATGGATCGAGGCATTCCAGGCGCTGGTCCGGATCGCTGGCAACCGCTTCGAGTATCCGCACCAGCCGCTGCAGGATTTGTTGCGCTGTAGCCGGCGCATACAAATCGCAGGCGTACTGCAGGCTGCCGCGCAAAGTTTTTTCGCCTTGTGCATCGCGTCCTTCGACAAAGTCGAAACTCAGGTCGAACTTGGCCGGGCTGTAGCCCGTCGCCTGCGGTACCAGATTCAGGCCGGGCAGTTCCAGCCGTCCACCGGCATTGTTCTGCAGGCTCAGCATCACCTGGAACAGCGGATGCCGGTTGAGCGCACGAGTGGGATTGACGATCTCCACCAGCCGCTCGAACGGCAGATCCTGGTGTGCGTAAGCAGCCAGATCCTGCTCGCGCACGCGTGCCAGCAGCGTGCGAAAACTGGGTCTTCCGGAAAGATCCGTGCGCAGCACCAGTGTGTTGACGAAGAACCCGACCAGCTCATCCAGTGCTTCGTCGGTGCGTCCGGCGATCGCCGTACCGAGCGGAATATCCGTGCCGGCGCCCAGTTTGGACAGTGTCACCGCGACAACGGCATGCAACAGCATGAACAGGCTCGCCTGGGTGTCCTGCACCAGTTCCAGCAGGCACGCGTGCAGCGGCGCATCAAGCTCAAAGCTGACGTGCTCGCCGCGGAAGCTGGAAGCAGCCGGCCGCGGAAAATCGGTCGACAGCTCCAGTTGCTCCGGCAGATTGGCCAGTTGCCGGGTCCAGTACGCGATCTGGGCGGCGATGGCGCTGTCCGGATCGGTTTCGCTGCCCAGCGTCTGGCGCTGCCACAGGGCGTAGTCCGCGTATTGCACCGGCAGGGGCGTCCACTGCGGTGCACAGCCTTGCAGACGGGCGGCGTAAGCCGAGCCAAGGTCGCGGAAGAACGGCGCCCACGACCAGCCATCGCTGGCGATGTGATGCACCAGCAGCAGCAACACGTGCTCGTCCGGCGCCATCTGGAACACCCAGGCGCGCAGGGGCAGCTCCTTCGCCAGGTCGAAGCGGTATGTGGCACAGGCTTTGAGCTGCTCGGCCAATGCATCAGGCGAGGTGACAAGGTGCTCGAAGGCCATCTGCGCCGTGTCCAGCACAATCTGGTACGTGCCGCCTTCATCCTCGCGGAAGAGCGTGCGCAGGCTTTCGTGCCGTGCAACGATGTCGTGCAGCGCGGCACGTAGCGCCGACACGTCGAGCGCTCCTTGCATGCGCACCGCCAGCGGAATGTTGTAGCTGGTATCGGCCTCGGCAAACTGCTGCAGGAACCACAAACGCTGCTGGGCGAAGGAAAGCGGCACACGTTCGGGACGCTGCATCGGGCGCAAAGGCGCGCGCGTTGTGCTGTCAGTCTCGTCAACCGCCAGTTGTCCGGCCAGTTGGGCGACTGTGGGTGTTTCGAACAGGGCGCGAATCGGCAGCTCCGCCTGCAAGGTGGTACGTATGCGGCTGACCAGGCGCGTGGCCAGCAGCGAGTGGCCGCCCAGTTCGAAGAAATTGTCGTCAATGCCAACCTGTTCCAGCCCCAACACTTCGGCGAACAGCACGGCAAGGGCACGCTCCCTCGCGTTGCGTGGCGCACGCACGTCATGCGAGGCAAGGTTTGGCGCGGGCAGGGCGCGCCGGTCCAGCTTGCCGTGCGCGGTCAATGGCAAGGCAGGCAACGCCACGATGGCGGAGGGCACCATGTATTCGGGCAATGCGGCCGCCATGGCCTGGCGCAAGGCCGGCAGGCGCGATTCCGCGGAAACCGCAGTGTCGGCGAAAACCACATAGGCGACGAGTTGCTTGCCACCGATCTGATCCTCGCGCGCGATCGCCACCGCCTGCGCAACACCAGTGTGCCGTAGCAGGCAGGCTTCGATCTCGCCAAGCTCGATGCGGAAACCGCGGATCTTCACCTGCGCATCGGCACGGCCAATGAATTCCAGGCAGCCGTCACTACGCCAGCGCACGAGGTCGCCGCTGCGGTACATGCGGCTGCCGTCGCCAGCGAAGGGGTTGGCGACAAAGCGTTGCGCGCTCAGTTCAGGACGATGCAGGTATCCCCGCGCCAGGCCGGTACCGGCAATGTACAGCTCGCCACTTGCACCGGCGGGCACCGGATGCAAGCGTGCATCCAGTACATAAAGCTGGGTGTTGTCCAGCGGCTTGCCGATCGGCACCGTGTTTTTCACCACCTCCGGAGCGCGCATGCGGTGGTTGGTGGCGAACGTGGTGGTTTCGGTGGGGCCGTAGCCATTGACGACGGTCAGCCCGGCATGTTCGTCCAGCAGCATCTGCACGGCAGCGGGAGCGAGCACATCGCCACCTGCTATCAGCCTGCGTACGCCGGCAAAACAGTCGCGGCATTCTTCAGCCATCAGATGGAACAGGCCTGCGCTCAGCCACAGCGACGTCACCTGCTGTTGCACAATGAGGCGCTGCAACGCCTGGATATCAACCTCGCCCGGCGGAGCGATGACAATGCGTCCACCGCTGAGCAATGGCACCCAGATTTCGTAGGTGGAAGCGTCGAAGGCCTGCGCCGAATGAAGCAGCATGGTTGGCTGCGCGTCGTCGTCTTGCCAGTCGCGATGCGTGGCCAGCTCCAACACATTGCGTTGAGTGACGGCAATACCCTTTGGCGTTCCCGTCGAGCCGGAGGTGTACATCACGTAGGCAAGCTGGTCCGGATGACCGGTGACGATCGGCGCGGTGGTTGGAAGACGGGCGATGGCATCTGCCATGCCATCGATTTCCACCACCTGCGCCCAGTGCGACGGCAGCCGGTCGACCATCGCCGTCTGCGTCACCAGCACCGGAATCATGGTGTCCTGCAGCATGAACGTAAGGCGCTCCGCCGGATAATCCGGATCCAGGGGAACGTACGCGCCGCCTGCTTTCAGGATGCCCAGGACGCCTATCAGCAGTGCTGCCGAGCGCTCGACGCACAGCCCCACCATCGTGTCGGTATTCACGCCCAGCATGCGCAACTGGTTGGCAAGCTGGTTGGCGCGTGCATCCAATTGCGCGTAGCTAAGACATTGCTGCTGATCGACAACGGCGATCGCGTCCGGCGTTGACGCCGCCCGCCTCTCGAAATGCGCGGTCAGGCTGTCATCGGAGCAGGCGCGGTGGGTGGCATTCCATTCAACCAGCACGCGTCGCCGCTCAAGCTCGCCGAGCAGGTCGACATCACCGATCGCCGTGTCGGCATCAGCCACCATGGCGTTCATCAGCCGGGCAAGATGCGCGGCGAATCGCTCGATGCTTTGCCGATCGAACAAGTCCGTGGCGTAGGTGACGGTGAGCAGCAACCCGTCAGCCTTGCCTTCGGCGTCGCGCTTCTCGGCAAACATGAACGTGGCATCGTAGTTGGCAACGTCGGAACTGGGCGGCAGCGGCGACAGCTCCAGGCCCGGCAGATTCAGCGACGCGCCGGCATTGTTGCCAAGCACCAGCGCGACCTGGAACAACGGGTGATGCGAGCTTGAGCGAACCGGATTGATGATCTCCACCAGGCGCTCAAAGGGCAGGTCCTGGTTCGTATAGGCAGCGAGATCTGTTGCCCGGACGCGTTCCAGCAAGCTGCGGAAGCTGGGATTGCCCGAGCAGTCCACGCGCAGCACGATGAGGTTGACGAAGAAGCCCACCAACTGCGTCAGCGCATCATCCGTGCGGCCTGCCAGCGAGGTGCCGATCGAAATGTCGCTATCGCCGCCAAGCCGGGACAGCAAGGCACTCAGCGCGGCATGCAGAACCATGAACAAGGTGGTCTTTGTTTCACGCGCCAGATTCTGCAGCCCCGTATGCACGGAGGCGTCCCATGCAAAACTGGCCATGCCGCCCCGGAAACTGGAGCGCGGCGGACGCGGACGGTCAGCCGGCAAACTTACCTGTTCCGGCAGTCCCGCCAGTTGCCGCTTCCAGTACGCCACCTGGGTCGCAATGACGCTGTCGTCATCGGCTTCGCTGCCCAGGCAGTGACGTTGCCACATCGCATAATCGGCATATTGCACCGGCAAGGGCATCCAGTCCGGCGCCTGTCCTTGCACGCGGGCTGCATAGGCCGAGCCGAGGTCGCGGAAGAACGGCGCCCAGGACCAACCGTCGCTGGCAATGTGGTGAACCAGCAGCGAAAGCACGTGCTCTTGCGGCGCCAGCGCATACAGCCAGCTGCGAATCGGCAGTTCGTGCTGCAGGTCGAACGTATGCGCGGCATTGCGGCGCAGGACGTCGTCAAGTTCGTCGTGCCGCAACGCGATCCGTTCCAGCTCGGGCGCCGCCGTGCCGGCATCCAAGACGACCTGGCAGGCACCGCTTTCATGCTCGGCGAAGATCGTGCGCAGGCTTTCGTGCCGGCGGGTCACGTCATGCAGCGCTGCCTGCATGGCATCGACATCCAGCGTGCCGCGCATGCGCAAGGCCAATGCAATGGTGTAGTGCGTGCTTGGTCCGTCCAACTGATGCAGGAACCATAAACGCTGCTGCGCGAAAGACAGTGGAATGCGCTCCGGACGCGGCATCGGCTGCAGGGCTGTGCGTGCGCGCTTGCCGGTGTCCAGATGGGTCGTCAGCCCCGCCACGGTAGGCGCCTCGAACAGGGCACGGATGGGCAGCTCCACCGCCAGCACCGCGCGGATGCGGCCCACCAAGCGGGTGGCCAGCAACGAGTGGCCGCCCAGGTCGAAGAAGTTGTCGTCGATGCTCACCGCGGGCACCCCCAGCACTTCGGCGAACAGACTGGCCAGGATGTCTTCCTGCGGCGTGCGCGGCAGCCGCTGCAAGGTATGCGCCATCACCGCCGGGGCCGGCAGGGCCTTGTGATCAAGCTTGCCGTTGAGGGTGAGCGGCAGGCCTTCCAGGGCAACCAGGGCGGCGGGAAGCATGTAGTCGGGCAAGTGCTCGCTGAGCGAGCGGCGCAGCGCCAGCGGGTCGAAAGTGACGCCTTGCGCAGGCACCACATAGCCGACCAACTGCTTCTCGCCATCGGTGCCTGCACGGGCGATCACGGCGGCCTGTGCCACGCCAGGCTGACGCATCAGGCAGGCTTCGATTTCTCCCAGTTCGATCCGGAAGCCACGGATCTTGACCTGCTGGTCGGCCCGGCCGATGTAATCGAGCTGGCCATCGGGCAGCCAGCGCACCACGTCGCCGGTGCGGTACAGGCGGCCACCCGGTGCACCGAACGGGTCGGCGACAAAACGCGCCGCACTGAGCGCGGGCCGGTACAGATAGCCGCGTGCCAGGCCGGCACCG
>NZ_RYYV01000053.1 GCF_003977665.1 Dyella choica
AGATGGATGATTGTCCATTAATTGCAAGCGTCTAACCTAAGAGTCAATTCAAAAGCTTGACGTTTTAAGGTTAGGACCAACGCTTCGGAAAGATAGAGTGTCTTCGGACATTCGAAAACTTAAGTGAAGAGTTTGATCCTGGCTCAGATTGAACGCTGGCGGCATGCCTAACACATGCAAGTCGAACGGCAGCACAGCAGTAGCAATACTGTGGGTGGCGAGTGGCGGACGGGTGAGGAATACATCGGGACCTGCCCAGACGTGGGGGATAACGTAGGGAAACTTACGCTAATACCGCATACGTCCTACGGGAGAAAGCGGGGGATCGCAAGACCTCGCGCGGTTGGATGGACCGATGTTCGATTAGCTAGTTGGTGGGGTAATGGCTCACCAAGGCGACGATCGATAGCTGGTCTGAGAGGATGATCAGCCACACTGGGACTGAGACACGGCCCAGACTCCTACGGGAGGCAGCAGTGGGGAATATTGGACAATGGGCGCAAGCCTGATCCAGCAATGCCGCGTGTGTGAAGAAGGCCTTCGGGTTGTAAAGCACTTTTATCAGGAGCGAAATGCCATTGGTTAATACCCGGTGGAGCTGACGGTACCTGAGGAATAAGCACCGGCTAACTTCGTGCCAGCAGCCGCGGTAATACGAAGGGTGCAAGCGTTAATCGGAATTACTGGGCGTAAAGCGTGCGTAGGCGGTCTTTTAAGTCTGCTGTGAAATCCCCGGGCTCAACCTGGGAATGGCAGTGGATACTGGGAGGCTAGAGTGTGTCAGAGGATGGTGGAATTCCCGGTGTAGCGGTGAAATGCGTAGAGATCGGGAGGAACATCAGTGGCGAAGGCGGCCATCTGGGACAACACTGACGCTGAGGCACGAAAGCGTGGGGAGCAAACAGGATTAGATACCCTGGTAGTCCACGCCCTAAACGATGCGAACTGGATGTTGGTCTCAACTCGGAGATCAGTGTCGAAGCTAACGCGTTAAGTTCGCCGCCTGGGGAGTACGGTCGCAAGACTGAAACTCAAAGGAATTGACGGGGGCCCGCACAAGCGGTGGAGTATGTGGTTTAATTCGATGCAACGCGAAGAACCTTACCTGGCCTTGACATGTCTGGAATTCTGCAGAGATGCGGAAGTGCCTTCGGGAACCAGAACACAGGTGCTGCATGGCTGTCGTCAGCTCGTGTCGTGAGATGTTGGGTTAAGTCCCGCAACGAGCGCAACCCTTGTCCTTAGTTGCCAGCACGTAATGGTGGGAACTCTAAGGAGACTGCCGGTGACAAACCGGAGGAAGGTGGGGATGACGTCAAGTCATCATGGCCCTTACGGCCAGGGCTACACACGTACTACAATGGTCGGTACAGAGGGTTGCGAGACCGCGAGGTGGAGCCAATCCCAGAAAGCCGATCCCAGTCCGGATCGAAGTCTGCAACTCGACTTCGTGAAGTCGGAATCGCTAGTAATCGCAGATCAGCTATGCTGCGGTGAATACGTTCCCGGGCCTTGTACACACCGCCCGTCACACCATGGGAGTGAGTTGCTCCAGAAGCCGTTAGCCTAACCGCAAGGAGGGCGACGACCACGGAGTGGTTCATGACTGGGGTGAAGTCGTAACAAGGTAGCCGTATCGGAAGGTGCGGCTGGATCACCTCCTTTCGAGAGCGACAGCACCGCTGCCGCAAGACGTCCACACAAGACACCTGCACATCCGCACGCCGACGGCGTGAAAGACTCCCTCTTCAAGGGTGGGGTTTTTAAAGCTTTATGGGTCTGTAGCTCAGGTGGTTAGAGCGCACCCCTGATAAGGGTGAGGCCGGTGGTTCGAGTCCACCTAGACCCACCATTCATTAGGGTGTTGATCCTAGCTTACGGGGCCATAGCTCAGCTGGGAGAGCACCTGCTTTGCAAGCAGGGGGTCGTCGGTTCGATCCCGACTGGCTCCACCAGTTAGCCGACACGCGGATGTGTAGCGCACACAAAAGATTTAATGAAACGATACGGCGTTGAGGCCGGTATTGTGTTCTTTGAAAAAGTAAACGAGTGACAAGCGTCTTGGTTTTGAACTGAACCGAGATGTGTCGTTGAGGCAAACGACGAATGCGTTGTTTGGGTGTATGACAACGAATGGCCGCGAGGCGATTTGGGGTTATATGGTCAAGCGACCAAGCGTATACGGTGGATGCCTTGGCAGTCAGAGGCGATGAAGGACGTGGCAGCCTGCGAAAAGTGTCGGGGAGCTGGCAACAAGCTTTGATCCGGCAATGTCCGAATGGGGAAACCCACTCCGTAAGGAGTATCGCTGAGTGAATACATAGCTCAGCGAAGCGAACCCGGGGAACTGAAATATCTAAGTACCCGGAGGAAAAGAAATCAACCGAGATTCCCTCAGTAGCGACGAGCGAACGGGGAGTAGCCCAAAAGTGCATCATGTTTTAGCCGAACGGTTTGGAAAGGCCGGCCATAGCAGGTGATAGCCCTGTAGGCGAAAAGGCACGGTGCATGAAATTGAGTAAGGCGAGGCACGAGAAACCTTGTCTGAACATGGGGGGACCATCCTCCAAGGCTAAATACTCCTGACTGACCGATAGCGAACAAGTACCGTGAGGGAAAGGCGAAAAGAACCCCGGAGAGGGGAGTGAAATAGACCCTGAAACCGTATACGTACAAGCAGTGGAAGCCCGCAAGGGTGACTGCGTACCTTTTGTATAATGGGTCAGCGACTTACTGTCAGTGGCGAGCTTAACCGTATAGGGGAGGCGAAGGGAAACCGAGTCTGAATAGGGCGAATAGTCTCTGGCAGTAGACCCGAAACCGAGTGATCTATCCTTGGCCAGGTTGAAGGTGCGGTAACACGCACTGGAGGACCGAACCCACATCTGTTGCAATAGATGGGGATGAGCTGAGGATAGGAGTGAAAGGCTAAACAAACTCGGAGATAGCTGGTTCTCCTCGAAAGCTATTTAGGTAGCGCCTCGTATGAATCTTCCTGGGGGTAGAGCACTGTTATGGCTAGCGGGCCATCGCGGCTTAGTAAACCATGGCAAACTCCGAATACCAGGACAGAATGTACGGGAGACACACGGCGGGTGCTAACGTCCGTCGTGAAAAGGGAAACAACCCAGACCCGCAGCTAAGGTCCCCAAGTTCATGCTAAGTGGAAAACGATGTGGAAAGGCATAGACAGCCAGGAGGTTGGCTTAGAAGCAGCCACCCTTTAAAGAAAGCGTAATAGCTCACTGGTCGAGTCGGTCTGCGCGGAAGATTTAACGGGGCTAAGCATGACACCGAAGCTCGGGGTGCACACGCAAGTGTGCGCGGTAGAGGAGCGTTCTGTAAGCCTGTGAAGGTGGGTTGTAAAGCCTGCTGGAGGTATCAGAAGTGCGAATGCTGACATGAGTAACGATAATGCGGGTGAAAAGCCCGCACGCCGAAAGCCCAAGGTTTCCTCGCGCAACGTTCATCGGCGCAGGGTGAGTCGGCCCCTAAGGCGAGGCAGAAATGCGTAGTCGATGGGAAGCTGGTTAATATTCCAGCACTTGACTGTAGTGCGATGTGGGGACGGAGAAGGTTAGGTCTACCGGGCGTTGGTTGTCCCGGGGAAAGGCGGTAGGCATGTGGACTAGGCAAATCCGGTCCACTTTATGCCGAGCACCGAGACGAGCCCTTTTGGGCGAAGTGACTGAGACCACGCTTCCAGGAAAAGCCACTAAGCTTCAGCTACAGCAAACCGTACCGTAAACCGACACTGGTAGGCAGGGTGAGAATCCCAAGGCGCTTGAGAGAACTCGGGTGAAGGAACTAGGCAAAATGGCACCGTAACTTCGGGAGAAGGTGCGCCCACCGGTGTGGTCACATGCGTGACTGAGCACTGATGGGTCGCAGTAACCTGGCCGCTGCGACTGTTTATCAAAAACACAGCACTCTGCAAACACGAAAGTGGACGTATAGGGTGTGACGCCTGCCCGGTGCTGGAAGGTTAATTGATGGGGTCAGCCGCAAGGCGAAGCTCTTGATCGAAGCCCCAGTAAACGGCGGCCGTAACTATAACGGTCCTAAGGTAGCGAAATTCCTTGTCGGGTAAGTTCCGACCTGCACGAATGGCGTAACGACAGCGGCGCTGTCTCCACCCGAGACTCAGTGAAATTGAAATCGCTGTGAAGATGCAGCGTTCCCGCGGCAAGACGGAAAGACCCCGTGAACCTTTACTATAGCTTTACACTGAACGTTGAGTTCTTCTGTGTAGGATAGGTGGGAGGCTATGAAACCAGGACGCTAGTCTTGGTGGAGCCATCCTTGAAATACCACCCTGAAGTGCTTGACGTTCTAACCTAGGTCCGTAATCCGGATCGGGGACCGTGTATGGTGGGTAGTTTGACTGGGGCGGTCTCCTCCCAAAGCGTAACGGAGGAGCACGAAGGTACGCTCAGCGCGGTCGGACATCGCGCACTGTGTGCAAAGGCATAAGCGTGCTTGACTGCAAGATCGACGGATCAAGCAGGTACGAAAGTAGGTCTTAGTGATCCGGTGGTTCTGTATGGAAGGGCCATCGCTCAACGGATAAAAGGTACTCCGGGGATAACAGGCTGATACCGCCCAAGAGTTCATATCGACGGCGGTGTTTGGCACCTCGATGTCGGCTCATCACATCCTGGGGCTGTAGCCGGTCCCAAGGGTATGGCTGTTCGCCATTTAAAGTGGTACGCGAGCTGGGTTCAGAACGTCGTGAGACAGTTCGGTCCCTATCTGTCGTGGGCGTTGGAGATTTGAGGGGGGCTGCTCCTAGTACGAGAGGACCGGAGTGGACGTTCCGCTGGTGTTCGGGTTGTCATGCCCATGGCATTGCCCGGTAGCTACGAACGGAAGTGATAACCGCTGAAAGCATCTAAGCGGGAAGCACGCCCCAAGATGAGATCTCCCGAGAGTTCAACTCTCCTTAAGGCACCATCAAGACTAGGTGGTTGATAGGCGCGATGTGGAAGTGCAGCAATGCATTGAGCTAACGCGTACTAATGCGCCGTGCGGCTTGACCATATAACCCCAAGACGCTTTTGTAGGTCCCTCTAGAAGTG
This sequence comes from Dyella choica, assembly GCF_003977665.1. Taxonomy (GTDB): domain Bacteria; phylum Pseudomonadota; class Gammaproteobacteria; order Xanthomonadales; family Rhodanobacteraceae; genus Dyella_B; species Dyella_B choica. The sequence goes on from NZ_RYYV01000053.1 coordinate 5,079, forward strand.
ACCCAGCCATCCATGGCTGGACGCTTCAAAAGAGCGGATGCTTCGACGAAACATCTCGAATACTTCACCAGACGCTTGTCACTCGTTTACCCCTTTGCGGAGCCGGCGCTCACCAAGCGCTGCTCCCACCCCTTCCCTGGCGGCTATAGCGCTGTGGCCCCACCCGATCCCATCCCGAACTCGGAAGTGAAACGCAGCTGCGCCGATGGTAGTGTGGACTTTCCATGCAAGAGTAGGTCACCGCCAGGGGCTTTATCCCTAAAAACCCTCACCGATTACGGTGGGGGTTTTTTCTTTACGCGCCTCGGCGCACCCGCAACAGGTCACCGCCAGGGGCTTTATCCCTAAAACGCCTTCCCATCCGGGAAGGTGTTTTGCTTTG
>NZ_RYYV01000054.1 GCF_003977665.1 Dyella choica
CCATCGGCGCCCTCACCAGGCGCTCGGCATGAAAACACCCGACGAGGCCTATGCTTTAGCGGCCTGACCTGTGCAGAAACCGCTGGGTCATTACATAGAGCGCTACCGCAAAACACTCCGCCAACGCCAGCAGTCGTTCTTCTACCCAAGCTTTCCGGTGCTCGTAGGAGCGTCCGCTGTACGCATCCTTCCCGCAAAGGAACGCTCGGCGTACGCAGCGGGAAACGCAGTGAAAGAAGCCTTCCGTTTCCGGAACTACGATCTGATGGCGCGGATAGGTCATGCATGCACATTGGTCTCCGCCGAGAACCATTGACATCAGTCAATGGCGCGCTAGCTCGTCAGCGATGGACCATTTCATGGCTGTCCCAAATCTCAGTCCCGCCGATGGATGTCCAGATCTCGCCAGATGTCGATATCGAGATCTCATGATCAATGACAGCCAGCCTTGGGGCCTGTTACGACAAGTTTCGTCTTTCCCAGCGGAACCACGCCAGCCTTGAACGCAGAACTGCCACCCGTAATCAGGCTCATGTCATACGACCAAAAGACAAGCAGCCCATCACTCGTGTCATAGCGACTAAGGTCACCAAATCGCGGTTCCAATTCGACGTCACCCTCGACGTGTCCATTTGCCTTGATTTTGACTCTAACAGGAGGGAAATCAGCGATGGGGTACTCTTCTTTTAGAGGGGTATCGCGTATTTTGCCAGCAGGATAGAGAACGAGTCCTAAGCTGTCGCCACCCCATGGAAGAAAAACGAGAGGCACCTCGAGCTCGTGATTCGAGCAATTCCAGACCTGCATCTTGAGAATATGTCGACCGCCCTTAACCTCTACGCCTGATGACAGCACGTTAATACCGTGTCCCTGAGCGCAAACAACGAATGAAAGAAAACTGAGAATTAAACCAAGGAATGCCTTCATGGACAAAAGCCTCTCTTCGAGGAGAACGGGCTACGCGACGTAATCACCATTAGTTCGCGTGATTGGATTATCGGACCAGACAACCTCTTCGCCTCCCTGGCGATTCTCATCACCATCCGTTAGTAGGATGTGCTGCCCTGTAACCATAATTGATCGCTTGCTGCGCTACCGTGTTAATTTCTTTTTCAATTTCCTGACGACACTTATCGCAATTCTTTAAAGCTGCGAGTTTTTTGCGCAGGCAATCAAGTTCTTTTTCGAAAGCTCTAACTTCTGATTTGTCCGTTGTAACTTGATCACCAAGCTTCACTTGCATGCCATACGGCTGGTCGTGACAAACGTTGATATTAGACATCATGGCCTCTTGCCTGTGCACTTCCTCGTGAGCCGCAACACAGTCTTTGGTGCATGAATCACTATCAGCCACGAATACAACAATTTGTCCATTACCATCACAAATGATGGTGGAGGCACCCCGAGTCCGGTACGGCGAAGCGTAAGCCTGAGTGCCGCTGGGATCTATGAAATACAGCGGGGAGCTGTTCGCATAGGCGTAAGTGCTGCTCTGGCCACCAAATACTCCCAAAGGATCGCTCTGCACATACCGCCCGGTGGTCGGATCGTAATCGCGATTGACGTTGTAATTCAGCCCCGTCTCCACATCAAAGTACTGCCCCGGCAACCGCAGGTTGTACGTATATCCATTGCTCGTTGGGGCGCTTTCACCCCACGCATTGCCGGCGTAGGGCCAAGTCCACTCCGCGTTCCCACTGGCATCACTGATCGCCCTAGGCGTACCGAGCTGGTCGGCGATGACATAGGCTAGGGTGCTGGTGGTTCCCATGGCATCCACGTTCGCCACCGGGATATCGTCCATCCACACGTATTCACGATTGGTCGCGCCGTATTCGCTCAGAATTCGGCTTTCTGCATCGTAGTTATAGCGTTCCGAAGAGCTATTGGTGATTTTTGCGACGCGCTCCCCATCCACGTTATAGGTGTATGCGGCAATCGTGCTCTGATTCAGCTGAGCGAGCACCATCCGGTTCCGAGCGTTGTAACCAAACCCATATGTACTGCCCGCCTGACTGATAGCAGTCGTATTGCCGCTGGCATCCACCGACCTCGCCGCATTGCCCGTAGCAACCAGCTGGTGTGTGTTGGGGTTATAGCTGTAAAGCCCCGTTGCCAGACCACTGCCCGTCTTGCTTAGGCGATCGCCTGTCTGGTTGTAGGTCAAGCTTTCCGGAGTAGTGCCGTTGGCTTCCATGATGGCGGCCAGGCGATACAACGGGTCATAACTGTATGTCTCGGCGGCCGGATTGGCTCCTGGGCTGTTGCCGATAGCGGTGATATCGCCCATCACATCCCGTGCAACATGTAAGGTGAACGCCGGGCTGGTGAGGTCCGTGAGTCGATAATTGGCGTCGTAGGTCCGTGTGATCGCCTGGCCATTACCCAGCGTGTAGCCGGTCACTGGCCCGAATGGCAGATAGGTTACATTGCTGACCAGGGTTGTCGTGCCGGCTGGCGTGGTGGCGGTGACGCCACTGATGTGACCATCCGCATCGTAGCTATAGGTCACCTGGTCGCCGCTGGGATGGGTAATGCTCAGGATCTTGCCACTCACGCTGCGGGCATAGCTCGTCACATCCGTGTGTCCGTTGACCGTCTGGCCTTTCTGGATCTCGAAGCCCTGGGCGTTGTAGCAGAACACCGTGGTGACGGCGTTTTCGACGATGCGGGTCAGGTGGCCGATGGGGTACGAGGCGGGACAGCCGGTGACGGTGTTGGACTCGTCGTAGGTGTAGGTAATGTTCTGAGTGGTGTCGACGTAGCTGGCGCTCAGGCGACGGTCCTGGGCGTCGTAGGTGTAGGTGACTGTGTTGCCGTTGGCATCGAGGGCAGTCAGTACGTTACCGGCTGCGTCATAGGTCTTGGCGGTGACGCCGGTATCGGGGCTAGTGAGCTTTGTTTCGTCCGACAGGCCGTCGTACTGGTAGGCGGTATTGAGACCGCTGGGATCCGTGACCTGGGTCAGGCGATCCAGGGCATCGTAGGTATAGGTGGTCTTGGTGTTGGCAGTCTGTGCGGCCACCGGCGCGGCAACGATGGCCATCGCCATACCAAGCGCAAGGCCAGCCAGCGGCCTCTTGACCATCATCATGCGCGCCCCTATCTCCGTCGCCTTTTCTAGCACCGTGCTCGTGGTTGCATTCACAGCGGCCGAACCCTTCACTGCTTGTCCTTGCTTCATAGCTGGCTCCCTGTCAGTTCGTGCCGTTGTAGTTGTCGAGGGTCTGGACCAGGCGATTCAGGGCGTCGTAGCCCTGCTGGCGCTGGATACCCAAGCCATCGGCGCTTTGCACCAGGTTGCCGTTGGCGTCGTAGCTGTTGCTGGCGCTGGCATCGAACACGGTGTGGCTGAGGCCGTCCATCACCTTGGTGAGCTGGCCTAGGGGGTTGAAGGTGCGGCTCAGGCTCTTGTGCAAGGTGCCCGTCGAGTCATAGACCTGCTCGGCGGTTTTGTTGCCGGCGGCATCCAGGGTGTATTGGAGGTAATTGCCTTGGGCATCGATGATCTTCACCAGGCGGTGCGCGGCGTCGTAGCCGTAGGTGGTGGTGACGCCATCGGGATCGGTGACGGTTTGCACGGCGCCGTAAGCGGTGTAGGTGAACTTACTGGTGGCACCACCCACGTTGCGCGAGGCAACCCAGCCGCGCGGGGTGTAGGTCGTATCCGTATTCAGACCGTTGGCATCGGTCAGGCGGGTGACGCGGCCATCGGCGTCGTAGGAAGCAATTGTGGTGACGTGACCAGCGGGATCGGTGATGGTGTGCAGGTCACCGGCCTGGTAGCAGGCGGCACCTGGGGTACCGCAGCTGGTCGCGCTGCTGGTCAGGTAATAGCTGTAGGTGGTGGTCTGGGTGGTGTCGGTGCGCGGCCCCGTCGCTGTGAGCATCAATCCCACGATCGGGCATTGCGTGGTGTCAACGGCCGTGCAGTAGGTATAGGTCCGGCGGCGCACGCCCGCCGGCGTTGTACCGGTGTTGCTGCAGGCGTAACCCGAAGCAGTGTTGTTGCTCGGATCGATGTCACAGCTAGCCAGCGTTTGACCGGCAGCGTTGTAGACCCATTGTGTACTACTGACCGTATTGCCGCTGGCGTCAAGGACGGTGCGTTGCAGTGGTTGCCGGATGGCTTCGTTCCAACTTGTCTGGATAGTTCGTTGTGCGGCGGTAGCTGCAGCCTCCACCCTCTGGATTTCCAAACCACTACCATCTGTTGCGTAGGTGTATTTAGTGACGTTCCCGGACGGATCGGTCACCTGTGTTCGATTGCCATTGGCGTCATAGACGTATGACGTCGTTGTGGTCGTACATCCGCTACAAGAGCTAGCCACGCTGGAAACGAAAGACCGACTGTTTATGATCGTCCAATTGAACGTGCGCGCTGCATTAAGTGGTGTAGTGAACGTGCTCGTTGTTGGAGAACCAGCGGGAAAGTTTGAGATGAATGTATTGACGCCACCGGCGTTGGACGTTTGGTAGGGCTGATTGATGCTCTGGTAGGAGAATGTGGCAAATCGTACACCAGCCTCATCCACCAGACCGGTCATCAGATTCGGATTATTACCCCCAGCATACGCTGCCTCGTTATAGACGTACTGGAATGTCTTCCCATCCGGGTAAGTGACTGTCGTCAGATTTAGATTCGCATCCTGTTGATAGGCAAGCGTCGACCCATCCGGAAGCCCCAACGATGCGAGCGAACCCGAACTCGTGTAGGTTAATTTCAAAATGCGCCCCGCTGGCGACGTGATGGACGCCAACACCACGTCAGTTGCGCCTGCGACAAGGCCCGGTACACTGATGTAGGTTAATGTCGTCGTCTTGTCAATAGCATCGGTAACACTCAAAAGACTGCCTTGGGTCGAATAAAGCTCGGTAACGCGGTTGGCGGCATCAAAATACTTCCATCCTGAGACGTTTCCAGAGCTATCGTAGAGCTCCGTCAACTGATCATGGACGTCCGTGCTAGAGGCCCAGGTCTGCGGCCCACCGTTGTTGTAGCTCGATGTGAAGACGAGCTGGCGCCCGTCATCTCGAACCACATTTATAAGAAGCAAGCTCTGCGAATACGGATCTCCGCCGCCTGTTAAAATGTAACTGGGCGGCGAGGCTTGAGTTAGGTCCAAGTGTCGCGAGTAACTGTACGTCCACTTCGAACCGAGATGCCATCCTCGTGTCTGGGTGGACAACGAGTTGTAATAACGCCTGAAAGCAACATCACCGTCCATGACGGTATCCGTCACTTCCTCGAAACGATTGCCGGTGGAGACGTCGATGGGATCAGCGCAAGGACAATCGGGCTTACCCAAGCCATTAGGCGGAACAAACCCACTCTGTGGCGTACTAAGCCATGTGAATACCTGATTGAAACCACAGCACAAAGGAAAGGCCCAACCCGTTTGACCGGCCCACCCCGTTTGACCCGGGGGAGGAATCTGCCAGGTGGAGTACGTTGC
>NZ_RYYV01000055.1 GCF_003977665.1 Dyella choica
TCTATGGCGTGATTCGCGCGACGGCGATCAACCACGGCGGCAAGACCAACGGCTACACGGTGCCGAACCCGAACGCCCAGGCGAAGGTGATCGAGCGGGCGTTGCGCGATGGCGGCGTGGACGCACGTGCGATCAGTTATATCGAAGCGCATGGCACCGGCACCAGCCTGGGCGATCCGATCGAGATCGCGGGCTTGAGCAAGGCGTTCGGGCAATGGACGCAGGCCCGTCAGTACTGCGCGATCGGTTCAGCCAAGTCGAATATCGGGCATTGCGAAAGCGCGGCGGGCATTGCGGGCGTCACCAAGGTGCTGCTGCAGCTCAAGCACCGGCAGCTGGCCCCCAGCCTGCATTCGAGTGTGCTCAATCCGAACATCGACTTCACCGCCACGCCCTTCGTGGTGCAGCAGACGCTGGCCCCGTGGGAGCGGCCAGTGGTGGAAAAAGATGGCGTCACGCGCACCTATCCGCGCATCGCGGGGATCTCCTCCTTCGGCGCAGGCGGTGCGAATGCGCACGTAGTGATCGAGGAGTATGACGCGCCGGCACGCACAGATGTCGCTCAATCAGGCTCGGCATTGGTCGTACTGTCGGCTCGTAACGAGGAACAACTGCGGCAACAAGTGGTTCAGCTGTCGGCCTTCCTGGAGGCAAGAAAGAACGATGCCTCGCTGCGCCTGGACGAACTCGCCTATACGCTGCAGGTAGGGCGCGAGGCGATGGATGAGCGTCTTGGCGTAGCGGTGCATACGCTGGGTGAGCTTCGTTCGGCCTTGGCCGGATACCTGGCGGGCGAAGCGGAGCAGCAAGAAATCTACCGCGGCCAGGTGAGGCGGACGAAGGAGGCGCTCAGTACGCTCGTCGGCGATGAAGGAACCGAGGCTTTGCTGTCCGGCTGGATGACCCAAGGCAAGCACGGCAAATTGCTGGACCTGTGGGTGAAGGGTCTGCCGGTGGCATGGAAGGCTCTTTATAGCCAAGCACCACGGCGTATCAGCCTGCCGACCTATCCCTTCGCCCGCGAGCGGTACTGGCTCGATACCGAAGCCGCGCGGGATACGGCGACCGCGCCAGCTACAGCGGTGCTGCATCCGCTCGTGCACCGCAATACCTCGAACTTCTCACTGCAACGTTTCAGCTCCCGTTTCAGCGGCGAAGAATTCTTTCTGGCCGACCACGTCGTGCGGGAGTCGCGCGTACTGCCCGGTGTGGCGCAGTTGGAAATGGTGCGCCATGCAGCCAGTGAAGCCATGGGAGAGGCTTGCGCACTTGAGCTGCGGGATATCGAGTGGAAGCGTCCGGTCATCGTCGGCGAAGAAGGGCTTGACCTGCATATCGCATTGACGCCGCTGGACCGAGGCGAAATCGGCTTCGAGCTTTACCGCGACAACGAAGACGGCGACGCGTTGATCTATAGCCAGGGCATCGTGATCGCACTGGCCGATGCGCAGCCCGAAGTGGCGGCGCACAACCTTGCCCTCTTGCGCGAACAATGCCCATCGTCAATGGGCGCGGCGCAATGCTATGCGGCGTTCGCGGAAGCAGGCCTGCGGTATGGTCCTGCTTTCCAGGCCCTGAACGAGCTGTACATCGCGCCACAACACGTGCTGGCGCGCATTGCATTGCCGGCAACAGTGCAGGCGACTCAGGATGATTATCTTCTGCATCCCAGCGTACTGGACGCGGCGTGGCAGGCCGCTCTCGGTTGCATGCCCACCATCGGGCAGCGCTTGTGGTTGCCTGCAGCCCTGGGCTCGCTGGAGATGCTGGCGCCTTGCGCCGCCGCTATGTGGGCGGTGGTGCGCCATGGTGCCGTCGACGCCGAACGTGAGACGTCGCGGGTCTTCGATATTGATCTGTGCGATGAGGCAGGGGTCGTATGCATCCGCTTCGGTCGGCTTGAGCTGCGCTTGGCGACCACCGTCGCCGAGCCGGTCGAGTCTTTCCAGACCTTGCTGATGCATCCTTCGTGGAAGGGGCTGCCGATCGGCGATGAGCGCCTTTCGAAGCATGCGTTCGCTCAGCAGCGGGTGTTGCTGTGCGGTGTGCATGCCCAGATACCGGACGTAATCCAGTTGCCTCTCGCCGCTGGTGGCGACGTCGCGCGCGGCTACGAAGCGGCGGCCATCGCGTTGCTGGAATTGCTGCAGGGACTGAATGGACAGCCGGGCCAGCATCTGATTCAAGTCGTGGCGCCGGCGGAAGGCGAGGGTGCCTTGCTGGCTGGGCTTGGCGGCATGTTGCGGACCGCGCAGCTGGAGAATCCACGCCTGGTCGGCCAGGTCATCCAGGTCGAGTCCGGGCAGGACGTCGCGCGGGCGCTGGCCGAAAACCGGAACACCCAGGCATCGCATATCCGCTATGCGAAGGGCGTACGCTCGATCGCCGGCTGGAGCGAGCTGCCGGTGCAAGCGGCGACGTCGCCGTGGAAGGATCGCGGCGTCTATTTGATTACCGGCGGCGCAGGCGGGTTGGGCCTGATCTTCGCGCGCGAGATCGCGCGGCAGGCGAAGAACGCCACCTTGATCCTGACCGGGCGCTCCCTGCAGGACGAAAAGATCCATGCGCACGTGCGCGAACTGGAGACGCTCGGCGCGGTGGTGCGCTATCACGCGGTTGACGTCGCCGACAAAGCCGCGCTGACGCAGTTGGTGCACAGCATCCCGGAAGAGCATGAAAGCCTGGATGGCATCATCCACAGCGCAGGCGTGCTGCGCGACAGCTTCCTGATCCGCAAGGCACCGCAGCAGTTGCGTGAAGTTTTCAGCGCGAAGGTCGCCGGCACGCTGAACCTGGATGAGGCCAGCGCGCAGATCGCGCTGGACTGCTTCATCGTGTTCTCTTCGATCACCGCTGCGATCGGCAACGTCGGGCAGGCGGACTATGCGGCGGCGAACGCCTTCATGGATGCTTTCGCGCACCATCGCAACGAGCAGGTTGCCGCAGGTCAACGCCGCGGACGCACGCTGGCCGTGAACTGGCCGCTGTGGGCTGAAGGCGGTATGCAGGTCGATGACGCCACGCGCACGCACATGCTGCGCGAGATCGGCATGGTGCCGATGCGCACCGCCAACGGTTGCGCGGCCCTGGCGCAAGCCTGGTCAAGCAGTTCGGCACAGGTGTTGGTGGTGGAGGGCGTGGCGCACCGGTTGAAGGCTGCCCTTTCGGTCAAGGCGGTATCGGTGGAGCCCGCTGCCGCTCCGGCCGACAGCGGGCACACGCTGCCTGCAGCCGAAGACTTGCGCGAAAAAACCTTGCGGCATCTGGCACGCACGCTGTCGACAACCCTCAAGCTGTCGGCAGACAAGATCGATGCCAGCGCGCCAATGGAGGTGTACGGCATCGATTCGGTGATGGTCATGGATCTGACCGCCAGGCTGGAGAAGATATTCGGTGCGTTGCCGAAGACGCTATTCTTCGAGTACCAGACCCTCGCCGCCCTGGCCGATTATTTCCTGCAGCATCATCACGCTGCGCTGGTCGAGTTGCTTGGCGAAAAAGCGACCGCCGCCGCCGTAGTGGCGAAGACGCATCCCCACGCGAAGAGCGTGGCGGCGTCCAGCGTTCGATCGCGTTTCATGCCGCGTCACGCGCCGCAGGACAATGGCGCCATTGCGATCATCGGCCTGTCCGGCCGCTATCCGCAGGCGAACGACGTGGAGTCGTTCTGGGCCAACCTCAGCGGCGGCAAGGACAGCATCACCGAGATCCCGCTGGAACGCTGGGACTGGCGGCGCTACTACGACGCCGACCGTAGCAAGACTGGCACCACCTACAGCAAATGGGGCGGCTTCCTCGACGAGGTCGACAAGTTCGACCCGCTGTTCTTCAACATCTCGCCACGCGAGGCGGCGTTGATCGATCCGCAGGAAAGGCTGTTCCTGGAATGCGTGCACGGGGCGCTGGAAGACGCTGGCTACACACGCGAAAGCGCCGCGGCCGAAGGCAACGTCGGTGTGTTCGTGGGTGCGATGTACGAGGAATACCAGTTATTCGGTGCGCAAGCACAAGCCCAGGGACAGAACCTGGCTGTGTCAAACAGTGCAGCGTCGATCGCCAACCGCATCTCGTACTACTGCAACTTCCATGGTCCGAGCCTGGCGCTGGACACGATGTGCTCCTCGTCGCTGACGGCCATCCACCTGGCGTGTCAAAGCCTGAGACAAGGCGGTTGCGCTGTGGCTGTCGCCGGTGGCGTGAACGTATCGATCCATCCAAACAAGTACCTGATGCTGGCGCAGGGCAAGTTCATTTCGGGCAAGGGGCGCTGCGAAAGCTTCGGCGAGGGCGGCGAAGGCTATGTGCCGGGCGAGGGCGTGGGTGCGGTGCTGCTCAAGCCGCTGGCGCAGGCGGTGGCCGATGGCGACCATATCTATGGCGTGATTCGCGCGACGGCGATCAACCACGGCGGCAAGACCAACGGCTACACGGTGCCGAACCCGAACGCCCAGGCGAAGGTGATCGAGC
>NZ_RYYV01000056.1 GCF_003977665.1 Dyella choica
CACGATGCGCTCGGCGGTATGACGCCCGCCGAGTACCGTTACCACTACGCCAGAAGCTCTACTTCTGAAATGTCCACTTGACGGGGGAGCTTACGAATTTTTTTCGGGCGCGCAGCTCCAGCATGGCCTCTCCGTAGGCTTCCTGAAGTTCCTTCAGCTGCCGCTCGTACTGTTCGCACACGTCCTCAGGTTTGGCACGCAGAGCGTTCTCCATGCCTCGCTTGCCATACTCCACCCAGTTCTCGATCTCTGAGGGCGGGATATCGTACTGGCGGCTAGCTTCTGCCACTGTCGTCTTTCCCTGAATAATTTCCAGCACTAGCGCCGACTTACGCCGTGCTGTCCAGCGTTTAATCTCTTCGTCCATCGTCGTGCTCATCGGTGTCTCCTAAGTGAAGATTACACCTGAGCAGAAAATCACTGGGTCATTACACCGCTGGCGTACGATCCACGCGGCAGTCCTGATACCCGATGTCAAAAGCCGTACATAACTCCTTACATACGACGTATCCATGAATACGCTGGCCGAATCCATCCTGCTCCACGCCCACTACCTCCCCGAGGGTGAAGTGCTATCGCCCAAAGAATTCCTGTACCTGGGAAGCCGGCGCGCGGTCGATCAGGCGCTTTCGCGCCTCACCAAGGCGGGCAAGCTTCTTCGCGTGGCGCGAGGCACCTATGTCTCCCCGGTCTCTAGCCGGTTTGGCTTCCGCGCACCTACGCCAGAGAAGGTGGTGAGGGCCATAGCCAAGCAAAGTGGCGAAACCATCGCCGCCCATGGTGCCACCGCTGCTAACGCACTGGGCCTCACCCAGCATGTGCCTACTCGGGAGGTCTACTTGACGTCGGGGCGCACGCGGAAGCTGAAACTCGGTCACTCGGAATTACTGGTCAAGCACGCCCCTCGCTGGATGCTGGCACTAGGCAACAGGCCTGCCGGTGCAGCAGTACGCGCGTTGGCCTGGATGGGGCCGACCTATGCCAGCCGTTCACTGGCCACCCTGCGTCGCACCCTTCCAGAAACGGAATGGCAAACGCTGACGTCTGTCCGAGCCATCCTGCCGTCTTGGATGGCTGAGGCCATCGGCCAGGAAGCTGCGCGTTGCTGAGTATTTCTTCAGCCTCAGCTCGGACGACCAACGCGAAGCCTTTTCAAGTCACGAATACATCATGATGCCATGATCCAGGTCTGTCAGGCGCCTGGTTGGCCATGTCGTCAAACACAACTTCAAAACACCATAAGCCTCTCTTCGCGCCCCTCTGTCTCCATTATTGCAATCCAAACTCGCTGCCAATAACTCCCTCTACTACCTTGCGTGCCGCGTGAATACGCCAATAGTAGTGGTCAGGGCGAGTGCGGCTGTAGTCACTATCCACAGAGCTACGTCATCCTCTACGCGACCTGCGATGCCCGACCCGCCGAAACGACGAGAACTCGCGAGCGAGCCTCCGTAGATGACGGCTAATAGGCACGTATAGACCGCGACCATGCCACCACTATCACCCAACAAAATGGCAATAGCAGGGACACTGAAATTGAGTGGAGGGAACGGACTTACTTTCCAGCCGCCGGTCTTCAAGATGATTGTGGACACAATAAGAATATCGACGATGAAGACCCATGCCTTCACACCATCAGTCGACAAGCCCGAGTGAATGTTGGCGCCATAGGTAGGCAGCCACATGCTTGCGAAAGAGCGAGTCATGAGAATCGGCCCCATCGTGACGAAAAATATGACTAGGAATAGGAAAAAAAAGGACGCCGGATTTAGAGCCCTTTGGATGCGAATGCCGTGCGTCGGGTTGTAACCCCTGGCAAGGATCCAGATACCCAATGCAAGAATTAGATTGAAAAAGAATTGAAAAGCCAAGAGTGCCGCTGAAATCGTCAGTGATGCATCCATTGTCGGCATGAAGTCTCGGTTGTCGATAAGGGTTTACTTTCACCATCAGTGACAGAGGCAACATGGAAGGTACGTTGCCATATGCAAAAGCAATTCTATCCAATCATGCGGAACCAGTCTTTTACCGCTAAACGCAGACGATCAATTTCGTCCTCTTGCATGGGACAGCAGTGAGCAATTGGACCGCGCAACAGATTCAAGTTAGCCAAGACTCGCTCGACTGCTCGCTTACTAGTCAGGATTGACTCAAAGAGATCCCAGTTCGAGGTGATAATTACTGACAGTTCTCCGAAGGTCGTGTAGTCAATCAAATTATCTGATCTAGGCGTAATTCCATTGTCACGTTCTTTTTGGACAAGCCCCTCTGCAGCAGCTGTTATATTTGCCGGCAACCGCCCACTGTTCCACCAGTCCGAGCCAACAGCATCTTGAAGAGTTTCAACTATAAGCTTGCGGATTGCTTGTTCCAGACAATAAAAAACTTCGTAATGCTCAGACATTTCAGCTGCCTCACCGCGCACACTCTGCTCAAATTGCGGGTAATAGCCAACTGCGCCAGCGACCTCACGCTTTGCAACATGTCCTAGTTCAATGCTGTACTTCTGCTCTATTTGTCTTAGCTCTTCTGTTATTAAAAAGCCTGACATACCAAAAGAACGGACGTAATCGTTAGCGTTAGCCATCGGAACTACTCAGCAAATGCTCTTTGAGCGCCCTAAAGATAGCATTGAAGACGGCCGGGTCCGAGGTTGCGGGAGGATTCAGATTAATTGTGTAACCAAGATTCAGACCAATCTGCTTTTCCACAGCTGGCCGCTCAAAATTCTGATGGACGGTTGGCGTGACAGGAACGTCAAGTGTCAATGGCTTCTCTAAAGTGCTTTCAGAGGAATTGTTATCCGACTTTGCGAATTTCTTTAGTTGCTTGATGCAACCAAATACACAGCTAACTACCGCCGAGTCTGCCTCAACACCTGTTTCCTCGACGATCAGCCCTTTGAGCTTTGTGTCGTCGAGTCGATGCATATATTCGTTGCGGGCATAGAGCGGACCGTAACCTATCTTTAAAGCTTGAGCTGCGGCCCATCCCTCAGTAGATGGGTTGCGAAATTTTTTATAGATATCAGTGGGTTTTCCGTCTGACCCGACAAAACCAATCTTCCTAAGATAGGCCGTCATCTGATTACCTGATCCGCCGGGCACGCCAAGAATGGTCTTTACAAAATCCTGGCTGACGGTTTCTGGTGTTGCTGCAGACTTAATCTGCAAAAGCGCCCTTTCGATGTTTCCAGACGCGGTGACATAAGGTAGCGAAGCCATCCCCTCCCCCCTTTTGTGGTCGCTTTATGCTTAAGCGTGCAGCACAAATCCCGAAGCCTTTGTCGTGGTCAAGGTTTTTCGGACACCCCGATAGGGCATATCAGGCGAGGCAGCGCTCGTACTCGTTGGGCGAACGATAGCCTAAGGTGGAGTGAA
>NZ_RYYV01000057.1 GCF_003977665.1 Dyella choica
ACGCGGTTCATCGGCATGGCGGCACCTCCGCTTGAGGGATGCCGCCATGCTCGCCCTACCTCTGCTCACCTACTGAGACTCGACGCTAATCAAGCGGGACGTAGGGGGGTGTGCAGGACACTATCCAGGCGGTTATCCAAGGCGCGACGCCAGTGTTCGCCGCTTTGCCCCACGACGGCGACGAGGGGAATGTGGGTGCGTCTTGCAAGATTGGCTACCGCGAAACGCAGCACGGCTTGGTAGACGGCTTCGTCCGGCCCCTCCAGGGCCATCAGGATCACGTCAGGCACCTGCAAAGCTATGGCATTCAAGGCCGCCAGGCTGTCAGGCACGGGGAGCGGGTCCAGGCGAAGTGCCTTGAGTTCGCGGATCAAAACGCTACGCGTTTCAGAATCATTCGCCACCACCAGGATGCGCACCGATGCCTGTGGGCGCACGTGGTACGACGCGGGAGGCTCTCTCACGGCCAACGGCTTAAACCGCTCCGCTTTGCGGGAAGCGTAAGAGATGAGGTTGGGAGATGCGTTCATCACGAATACTCCAGGTTGTCACGTCGTACGTTGCGCACGGCGTGAGGGGCATAGGGCCAAACTGCGCTTCGTCATCAGAGCATGTCATGAAACTTTAAAGTAGTCTACCTAAAAGAGGTCTACTTATAAACATGTAGAGCCAAAAGGGGACTACTCATAGGGTGTCGGCTATGACCGAACACTTGCTCCGCAACCTCGGAAAGACGCTCAGAGCGAGGCGTGAAGCTTCTGGCTACAGCCAAGAGAGCTATGCGGATGCCATAGGCATGCACCGCACCTACTACAGCGCCGTAGAGAGAGGGGAAAAGAACCTCCAGCTCGACACACTTCAGCGGATATGTGCTGGACTGAAGTGCAAGATGTGGGAGGTTTTGAAAGATGCAGAGGCGAAAACTCACGGATGAGGGTGCGCAGGCGTCTAAGGACGTTGGAGGGAGGGTTGATGGTGCGAGGGCGGAGCACGAGCTTATGAGCATGTGATCAGCGGGAAGCCAGCTTTGGAGTGGGTGATAGGGCGTTAGTGTGTAAAAGCGGACAAGGACAGCGGGATCGCCAACGATGCCAACAACTTGGCGGTTAAGACGATGAAGAACCCGCGTTCTCCATTGGAACTCTTCCTCCGCGTAGTGACGGTTAGCCTTGAAACCATGAAGATCGTGCGTGCGTTGCCTAAGCTCGACATCTGAATGCAAATGATCTAAGGGTGACCGGGGGAGCCATGGATGATAAGCAGCTGGAAACGACGTTGGCCACAGTGCACGCTCTGTTGCAAGCAGAAGGCGTGGACGACGCGGCACATCTGGTTCGGACATATCCCGCTCGGGTGGATTTGACTGGGCACGACAACTGGAATGGTGGAACGGATCTTTGGCAAGTCAGCTTCGAGGTGCCAGCGGCCGAATTCGCTCGGCTGAATGCGCGCCGTGAGCAATTGGAAACGCAGATTACAACTCGCCTCAAAACTGTTCTTGAAGAAGAAACAGGGGATTGGTATTCCGCGAAGATTATCCCGGCCAAGGAATTGCGGAAAGAGTGGAGAAGCGAGGCATCTAATTTACCAAGGCAAATTCGGCTCAATGTTCTTGATGGGATGAAGCTCGAAAATGTCGCGTGGTATGGAAAGTTAGATGACGTCGAGTTTTTGAGCCGGCTGTATGAATTGAACCAGCTGCCTTCATTTGACGATCGATTCAAGGATGCCGCAGGTGATATCTGGCAGCACTGCGTGAATAATGAAGATTGGGATCGTGATTGGGTCTATACCGATCGTCGATTTCAATTAGAGGACGGGCCGGCCGACATTTTTCTTAGGTTCTTGTGCGAAATTGTTCATCCGATTGTTCGTCCGGACCGGGATGAGGCTATCAAACTCGTTTCGCATTTCAATGATCAACTTCGACCCGTTGGCTGGGAAATCGTTGAGGTCGAACGCATCGCGGGCCGCCCCCGATTTGCTTACCAGTCTTTGTCCAATAGCGGGCAGCGTGTGGTATCGCGCGCTCGAACAGTAGCTGAGGCATTGGACACAGGTGCGATGGCCAAAGCCATCGAACGCTTGGAGCGTGCCATTGAAACAGATCCTGATCTGGCGATCGGCACCGCAAAGGAGCTCGTCGAGTCGTGTTGCAAGACAATCTTGGCTAAGCGCGGGGTAGAGATAGGTAAGAGTGATGATTTGGGTGATTTGACCAAAAAACTCTCGAAGGAGCTTCGTCTAGTTCCAGAAGGTGTCACAGATGCAACGAGGGGTGCGGAGAATATTCGAAATATTCTGCGAAATCTCACCCAATTGACCAACCACCTTGCTCAGCTCAGGGGCCTTTATGGCACCGGACATGGAAGAGACGGAATGCACAGAGGTCTGCAACCTCGCCATGCTCGTTTAGCGGTGGCGTCCGCTGTCGCGTTCATCGACTTCGTCGCAGAGACCTATAAACACCGCGAGCAAGAAGGGCAGGCGAAGATCCCTGGGGGCAAATAACCATGGCCGCAGCAAAATTGGTGACCATGCCGGCAAATGGTGAGCGACTAATTCATCAGGCAATCGCCGAGCTTGGATGGGGTGCAGACCCGGCTACGGTTGCAAGGTTTGTGAAACGGCTGGAAAGAGGATTACCAGCCGAAGATGAGTTCTCTGTGATTTGCGGTTGGCTCGGGAAGTGTCGTTTACTACATAAGCTCGACCAGCAACAGACTCCGGTTGGCTCGCTTCAAGACCTTCAAGTTCCCGACCTATTGGCGAGATTCACCACTCAGGTGAATGATCGCCCGGTTCTCATCGAAGTGAAATCAAAGGGCGATAACGTTCTTTCGTTCAAGCCAGACTATTTAGAGCGTCTTTCCAATTACGCAAATTTAGTTGGAATGGACTGGTCCCGTTTCCACGGACAGTTTAATTAGTCACCTCAGCCATTCTCTCGAAAGCTTCGGGTGAGCGGTAGCCCAGGCTGCTATGTAGTCGTTGTCGGTTATAGAAGCTCTCGATGTATTCGAAGATTGCAGCTCTGGCCGCATCACGATCCTCGAAGCGTTCGTGGTGTATCAGCTCCTGCTTGAGCGAGCTGAAGAAGCTTTCCATTACCGCATTGTCGTAAGGCATGCCCTTGCGACTCATGCTGGCCACAAGCCCCGCATGTAATGACCCAGTGATTTTCTGCTCAGGTGTAATCTTCACTTAGGAGACACCGATGAGCACGACGATGGACGAAGAGATTAAACGCTGGACAGC
>NZ_RYYV01000058.1:0-1251 GCF_003977665.1 Dyella choica
CCGTCATCGGGATTGCTGCGAGGGAATGTCCCGGTTTGCAGGCTGTCCAGATTCAGTTCGGTCGCGTCCACGGCCAGGCGCCCGGTCATCGCTTGCCGTGTCAACCAGCGCACCGGGCGGGCATCTTCCCGCATGTAGGCAATGCGCTCGGCCGGATAGCTGGCATCCAACGGCAGATAGGCGGCGCCGGCCTTGAGCACGGCGAGCATCGCGATGATCAGTTCGCTCGAACGCGGCAAGGCGATCGCCACGAGATCCTCGGCCCCGATGCCGTCCGCGATCAGATAATGGGCGAGCTGATTGGCACGCCCATTGAGTTCTGCATAGCTCAGCGTGGCATCTTCGCAGACCAGCGCGGTGGCTTCGGGCGTTGCGGCAGCCTGCTGCTCAAACAACTGCGCCATGCTCGTGCCGGGAACGGCCTGGGCGGTGACATTCCAGGCATCCAGTTGCGCCTGTTCCTCTGCGGTCAATGGATCGAGGCGTTCCAGGCACTGGTCCGGATCGCTGGCAACCGCTTCGAGTATCCGCACTAGCCGCTGTAGGATCTGTTGCGCTGTAGCCGGCGCATACAAATCGCAGGCGTACTGCAGGCTGCCGCGCAAAGTTTTCTCACCTTGCGCGTCGCGCCCTTCGGCAAAGTCAAAACTCAGGTCGAACTTGGCTGGGCTGTAGCCGGTTGCCTGCGGTGCGACGGTGAGACCGGACAGTTCCAGGCGTCCGCCGGCATTGTTCTGCAGGCTCAGCATCACCTGGAACAGCGGATGCCGGTTGAGCGCACGAGTGGGATTGACGATTTCCACCAGTCGCTCGAACGGCAGATCCTGGTGTGCATAGGCGGCCAGATTGTTTTGACGGACCCGCTTCAGCAGTTCACGGAAGCTGGGACGGCCTGATACATCCGTGCGCAGCACCAGGGTATTGACGAAGAAGCCGACCAGCTCATCCAGCGCTTCGTCGGTGCGCCCGGCGATGACCGTGCCGAGCGGAATATCCGTGCCGGCGCCGAGTCGGGACAGGGTCACCGCAACAGCCGCATGCAACAGCATGAACAGACTGGCCTGGGTGTCATGCGCCAGTTGCAGCAGGCGTGCATGCATGTCTGCATCGAGCTGGAAGGAGACGTCCGCGCCCCGGAAGCTGGGGCTCGCCGGACGCGGAAAATCGACGATCAAGTCCAACTGCTCGGGAAGGCCCGCCAGATGCTGTTGCCAATACGCGATCTGCGCGGCGATGACACTGTTCTTGTCG
>NZ_RYYV01000058.1:1410-2825 GCF_003977665.1 Dyella choica
ATGGCTGCCACGCCGGGACCCGGCCTTCCCGGCGTGCGGCATAAGCCACCCCCAGGTCGCGGAACAACGGCCGCCATGACCAGCCATCACTGGCGATGTGATGCACTTGCAGCAATAGCACGTGCTCATCGTGCGACAGCGCAAATAGCCATGCGCGCACGGGCAGTTCATGGGTCAGCTCAAACCGGTAGCCGGCGCATGTCCTGAGGTGCTGCGCCAGTTCGTTCGCATCGCAGGCGATCTGCTCGAACGAAAGTGTCGCCTTGTCCAGCACGATCTGCCGCGCGCCTTCCTCGCCGTCGCTGAAGATAGTGCGCAGGCTTTCATGGCGCTGCAGCAGATCGTTCAGAGCCATTTGCAACGCCGCAACATCCAGCGCGCCTTGCAGGCGCAAGGCCAGCGGCAGGTTGTAGGCGCTGTCGGCTTCGGCAAATTGCTGCAGGAACCACAGCCGCTGTTGCGCGAAGGACAGCGGTATGTGCCCCGTCCTCGCCACGGGACGCAAGGCCGTGCGTACCGCCTGCCCGGCAGACATCTGTCCGCTCAGTTGCGCCACGCTGGGCGCTTCAAACAAAGCGCGAATCGGCAGTTCCACCTGTAAAGCGGTACGGATGCGGCTGACCAGGCGCGTGGCCAGCAGGGAGTGGCCGCCCAGCTTGAAGAAGTTGTCGTCGATGCCTACGCGCTCCAGGCCGAGCACTTCGGCAAACAGTGCGCAGAGAGCTTCTTCTTTCTCGTTGCGTGGCGCGCGTATGCCGGGTGCCGTGAAGACCGGCGCGGGAAGCGCCTTGCGGTCGAGTTTGCCGTTGGGCATCAAGGGCAGCGCATCAATCGCTACGATGGCGGAGGGCAGCATGTACTCGGGCAGGGATTCGGCCAGTGCTTGACGCAGCGCCTCGGTCGCCGCGCTTCCTGTTTGGGCTTCCCCGCCCAGCACGACATAGCCGACGAGTTGCTGGTTGCCCGGCACGTCCTCACGCACGATCACCGTTGCCTGCGCGACTTGCGGATCACGCAGCAAGCTGGCTTCGATTTCGCCCAGTTCAATGCGATAGCCGCGGATTTTGACCTGTTCATCGGTGCGGCCCAGATACTCCAGCCGTCCGTCTGCCAGCCAGCGCACCCGGTCGCCGCTGCGATACATGCGCCGGCCATCGGCGGCAAACGGATCGGCGATGAAGCGTTGCGCGGTCAGGCCGGGACGGCGCAGATAGCCGCGTGCCAGACAGGCTCCGGCGATGTACAGCTCGCCCGCCACACCCGGCGGTACCGGCTGCAGGGCCGTATCCAGCACATGCAGCGCGGTGTTCCAGATCGGATGACCGATGGCGGCAGTGATTCCCTGCGGCGGATCTTGCAGGGTGTAGGCGCACGTGGCCACCTGGATCGTGGTCTCGGTCGGGCCGTACAGATTG
>NZ_RYYV01000059.1:0-751 GCF_003977665.1 Dyella choica
GTATCGCAGCGGCGACCGGGTGCGCTGGCTGGCAGACGGACGGCTGGAGTATCTGGGCCGCACCGATGAACAGGTGAAAATCCGCGGCTATCGCATTGAACTGGGCGAAATCGAAGCCGGCTTGCTGCGTGATCCGCAGGTCGCGCAGGCGACGGTGATCGTGCGTGAGGACATGCCGGGCAACCAGCAACTCGTCGGCTATGTCGTGCTGGGCGGGGAAGTCCAAACAGGAAGCGCGGCGACCGAGGCGCTGCGTCAAGCGCTGGCCAAATCCCTGCCCGAGTACATGCTGCCCGCCGCCATCGTAGCGCTTGATGCGCTGCCCTTGATGCCCAACGGCAAACTCGACCGCAAGGCGCTTCCCGCGCCGGTCTTCACGGCACCCGGCATACGCGCGCCACGCAACGAGAAAGAAGAAGCTCTCTGCGCACTGTTTGCCGAAGTGCTCGGGCTGGAGCGCGTAGGCATCGACGACAACTTCTTCAAGCTGGGCGGCCACTCGCTGCTGGCCACGCGCCTGGTCAGCCGCATACGTACCGCTTTACAGGTGGAACTGCCGATTCGCGCCTTGTTTGAAGCGCCCAGCGTGGCGCAACTGAGCGGACAGCTGTCCGCCGGGGAGGCGGTACGCACGGCCTTGCGCCCGGTGGCGAGAACGGGGCACATACCGCTGTCCTTCGCGCAACAGCGGCTGTGGTTCCTGCAGCAATTTGCCGAAGCCGACAGCGCCTACAACCTGCCGCTGGCCTTG
>NZ_RYYV01000059.1:761-2774 GCF_003977665.1 Dyella choica
CCTGAACGATCTGCTGCAGCGCCATGAAAGCCTGCGCACTATCTTCAGCGATGGCGAAGAAGGCGCGCGGCAGATCGTGCTGGACAAGGCGACACTTTCGTTCGAGCAGATCGCCTGCGATGCGAACGAACTGGCGCAGCACCTCAGGACATGCGCCGGCTACCGGTTTGAGCTGACCCATGAACTGCCCGTGCGCGCATGGCTATTTGCGCTGTCGCACGATGAGCACGTGCTGTTGCTGCAAGTGCATCACATCGCCAGTGATGGCTGGTCATGGCGGCCGTTGTTCCGCGACCTGGGGGTGGCTTATGCCGCACGCCGGGAAGGCCGGTTCCCGGCATGGCAGCCACTGCCCGTGCAATACGTCGATTACGCGCTGCGGCAACGCGAGTGGCTGGGCAGCGAAGGCGACAAGAACAGTGTCATCGCCGCGCAGATCGCGTATTGGCAACAGCATCTGGCGGGCCTTCCCGAGCAGTTGGACTTGATCGTCGATTTTCCGCGCCCGGCGAGCCCCAGCTTCCGGGGCGCGGACGTTTCCTTCCAGCTCGATGCAGACATGCATGCACGCCTGCTGCAACTGGCGCATGACAGTCAGGCCAGTTTGTTCATGCTGTTGCATGCAGCTGTTGCGGTGACCCTGTCCCGGCTCGGCGCCGGCACGGATATTCCGCTCGGCACGGTCATCGCCGGGCGCACCGACGAAGCGCTGGATGAGCTGGTCGGCTTCTTCGTCAATACCCTGGTGCTGCGCACGGATGTATCAGGCCGTCCCAGCTTCCGTGAACTGCTGAAGCGGGTCCGTCAAAACGATCTGGCCGCCTATGCGCACCAGGATCTACCGTTCGAGCGGCTGGTGGAGATCGTCAATCCCGTTCGCGCACTCAACCGGCATCCGCTGTTCCAAGTGATGCTGAGCCTGCAGAACAATGCCGGCGGACGCCTGGAACTACCAGGCCTGACCGCCGCACCGCAGGCAACCGGCTACAGCCCAGCCAAGTTTGACCTGAGTTTCGAATTTGTCGAAGGACGCGATGCGCAAGGCGAGAAAACTTTGCGCGGCAGCCTGCAGTACGCCACCGACCTGTACGCGCCGGATACGGCGCAGCAGATGCTGCAACGGCTGGTGCAGGTACTGCATAGCGCGGTGGAAAATCCTGACCAGCCGATCGGTGGCATCGGGCTGTTGACCGCCGCTGAGCAGCAACGGCTGATGCACTGGCAATCCACCGCCCATGCGTTGTCGGCGGCGCTGTTGCCGGATTTGTTCGAAGCACAGGCGTCCGCCACGCCCGCAGCCACCGCCCTGGTCTGCGAAGATGCCACGCTCGACTATAAGCAGCTCAATGCGAAGGCAAGCCGGCTGGCGGCCTTGCTGATCGCGGACGGTATCGGTCCGGAAGATTGCATTGCGGTCGCGTTGCCGCGCTCAAGCGATTTGTTGGTGGCGATGCTGGCCATAGTGAAGGCCGGCGCGGCGTACCTGCCGCTGGATATGACGTATCCGGCCGAACGCCTGCGCTTCGTGCTGGAAGACGCGCGACCGGTTGCCGTGCTCACCACCTGCGACATGAGTGGGCGTTTGCCGGCGCACGCCGCGCGCACGGTGCAACTGGATGATCCGGCGTGCCAGGAACGGCTTGCAAGCGTGGATACGCATAACCCGCCTCCTACGCAACGCGTGCGCGCCTTGCGCGGCGATCATCCGGCGTACGTCATTTACACCTCCGGTTCCACCGGACGGCCCAAGGGCACAGTGATCACTCACGCGGGCCTGACCAATCAGTTGCAATGGTTCCAGGACCGTTATCCGTGCACGGCTCAAGACCGTTTGCTCGCACGCAGTGCGCTGGGCTTTGATGCGGCGGTGTGGGAAACCTGGCTGCCGCTGCTCAACGGCGCCACGCTTTACCTGTTGCCGGATGCGCTGACCCGCGACCCGCACGGCATGCTCGCCTATGCCCAGCAGCATGGCATTACCTTGATGCAATGGGTGCCGTCGATGCTGCCGGC
>NZ_RYYV01000006.1 GCF_003977665.1 Dyella choica
CATCGGCATGGCGGCACCTCCGCTTGAGGGATGCCGCCATGCTCGCCCTACCTCTGCTCACCTACTGAGACTCGACGCTAATCAAGTGCTTGGCAGGGGAGGGCTGGGGTGGGGTTGCACGAGCTTGTCGCAATGTTTGAGTTCGTCGCGAGGTTGCTTCACCCCACCCCAACCCTCCCCTACTACACGTAGGGGAGGGAGCTGGATGTCGCGCCGCTAGGATTTGGCGTCAGTTATGCGCCGGTGTCCTTCAATATCCCCTCGACAAAATCCGCAAACGCACGCGCCTTGGCACTCACCATGCGCCCGGTGGGGAACACCGCCCACAGATCGATGACCGGCAACTCCCAGCCCTCGAGCAGCACCTTCACTGCGCCGCTGCGGATTTCGTCCGCGAACATCCATTCCGAAGCGATGGCGATGCCCATGTCCGCCAATACCGCGGCGCGCACGCCCTCCGCGGCGGTAACCTGGATGCGCCCGGAAACCGCCACCGAAACCTCGGTCTCGCCGCGCCGGAAATTCCAGGCCGTCTGGTTGCCGCCTGGGTTGTAGACCACAGCCTGGTGCTGCACCAGCTCGGCGGGCGTTTTGGGCTCGCCTTGTGCCTGCAGATAAGCCGGAGTGGCGACCACGTAGCGGTGCGACCGCGCGAGCCGTCGTGCCGTCATGCTGGAATCGTTCAACGTGCCCATGCGCAAGGCGATGTCGATGCCATGCTCCAGCAGGTCGATCTGCCGATCGTCCAGCACGATTTCGATGGCCAACTCAGGATGCGCGTCCAGAAACGGCTTCAGCCGCGGCAGTACGTGCAGGCGGGCGAAGGTGACTGCGCCGCATACACGCAGCCGTCCCGACAGTCCCTTGCCGGCGCCACGCGCGATCAGCTCGGCCTCGTTCGCTTCCTCGATGGAACGCTTGGCGCGCTCGTAGTAATGCTGTCCTGCCTCGGTGGGAGCCAGTCCGCGCGTGGAGCGCAGCAGCAGACGCACGCCCAGGCGCTCTTCCAGCTGCGCAATCGACTTGGAAACGGCTGGCTGGCCCACGTTGAGCCGGCGCGCGGCCGCCGAGAATGAACCGGCCTCCACGACGCACACAAAGGTTTCCATCGACGCGAAACGGTCCATAGGCCTCACTCTCGAATCCAAGAGACGCTAGTTCCAAAACGTAGGGGATGATAACGCCCGGGTTAGTTTCCGTGTCGAAAAGGGAGTGCGCCGTGCTATGAGTAAAGCAACGAAACTCAAGGTGAGGCAGATGATTGGCGAACGACTGATTGTGGCGGTCGGCATGATGATGTGCATGCTTGCTTCCGCTTCGGCGGGTGCCGGTCAGGACTTCAAAGTTGAAAGGCGGCGGCCGGACAATTTTGTCGACGTCGCGCGGGCGATTCCAAAGATGCAATTCGATATCCGCTACTACTCGGCGCACAACTTCGTCGGGCGCAGGGTTCATGGCTATGAACAAGCGGCGTGCCTGCTCACCGGGCCGGCCGTTGCCGCACTCAAAAAGGTCGAGGACCAGCTGCTGCCGATGGGGCTTACCCTCAAGGCGTACGATTGCTATCGCCCGCAAAGCGCCGTAGACGATTTTGTCAGCTGGGCCGCCGATACGCAGGACAATCGCATGCAGGCCGAGTTCTATCCCTCCGTTCGCAAGGATCGGCTGTTCGAGCAGGGCTATATTGCCGCGCATTCCGGTCATAGCCGCGGCAGCACGATCGATCTCACCCTTGTTCCGGTCAATAGCGTCATTCCAGGTTTCGACGGGCGACTGGCGGATTGCGCCGCGCCGCAGGAAAAGCGAGTGCCGGACAACAGCCTGGATTTCGGCACGGGCTTCGATTGCTTCAGCCCGGCATCCCATCCCGACTATCAGGCGATTTCAGCGCAGGCAAAGGCCAATCGGCGGTTGTTGCAATCGCTGATGGGCAGCGCAGGCTTCGTGCCGCTGGAAACGGAGTGGTGGCATTTCACCCTGAAGAACGAACCGTATCCGGATACGTATTTCGATTTTCCGGTGCGGCCTGTTTCGCCGTAGTTGCGCAAGTTGGTACGGACACCGACTGTTATAACGTCACTACTACTCCCCAAAATCGGGAGTAGAATGCGCGCCATCCAAGGTCAACCGACTGGCCGACATGATCCGCATCTTTCAATGCCCAGCCCATCCGGACGCATCGCGAAAGACCGCCAGGCGTTAGCGGCCTGTTCGACAGGGGCAAACTTCCACTTCTCTCCTTGAAGCATGTACGACTCCAGCGCGTTCGCTCGCGTGTGGTTACAGCCATGTTCAATCCTTTTCTCTTGTGGCTCATGACGGCTCGGCGACTGCCGAGCGGACAGCGTTCGGCCGGCCGGCCTTCCGATCGACGACGACACTGAACCCGCACGCGCCCTAAGCCCCCGGACACCTTATCGCCAACAACCCGTACCGCCGGGTTGCGGCCCTTTGCGACCTGAAAACGGCCCTGACCGCGCGTCAGGTTTTTTTCCTCAAGGATATACAGCAATGACCATGCTGATTGCTTTGGCAGTAACCGTAGTTGTATTGGCGTTTTTGACCTACACCTCCAACGTCATCGTCTACATCCCGAATGACCGTGTCGGTATTGTGGAACGGCTGTGGGGCGCGCGTTCGCTTAGCCGCGGCCTGATCGCCCTGGATGGCGAAGTCGGCTTCCAGCCGTACGTTTTGCGTGGTGGCCTGCATTACTTCATTCCGTTCCAGTATCGCGTGCACAAGGTCGATCTGGTGACCATTCCGCAAGGGGAGATCGGCTACATCTTTGCGCGTGACGGCCATGAGCTGACGGATGGCCAGGCGCTGGGCGGAATCGTTGACGCCGGTATTGAAGATGCCGCGGCGTTTTTGAAAGCCGGCGGGCAAAAGGGCCCGCAGCGCGCGATCCTGCGTGAGGGTACGCATGCCATCAATGTGGCGCAGTTCGCCATCATCACGGCCGCCCGCGTGCATGGCTTGCTGCTTTCGGACGAAGAAAAGGACACCGTCGATCAGATGGGCAAGGTCCTGCGCGACCGCAACGGCTTCTTGCCGGTGGTGATCGGCGGCCAGGCGTCGACCGTAGCGGCCGATAAGTCCGATCAGCCGGACAGTGATCCCCGCGACGTACTCGGCGTAGTGACCGTGCATGACGGCCCGGTGTTGCCGCCGGATGAAATCGTGGCACCGCGCGCGGGCGACGATCCTCTCAACAAGGCCACCTTCCACAACAACTTCCAGAACATCAACGCTTTTCTGCGCGCGGGCGGCCGCCGCGGCCGGCAGCATCAGGTGCTGGTGGAAGGCACGTACTACCTCAACCGCTTGTTCGCCACGGTGGAGTTCATCCGCAAGACGATGGTGCCGGTGGGCAGCGTGGGCGTGGTGGTTTCGTATTTCGGCAAGGCCGGTACCGACCGCTCGGGCGACGGTTATTCGCACGGCGAACTGGTCGACAGCGGTTGCCGCGGCGTATGGAAGGAGCCGCTGTTGCCGGGCAAGTATGCCTTCAACACTTACGCCGGCAAGGTCCTGCTGGTGCCGACCACCAACTTCATCCTGAAATGGTCGAAGGAAGTCACCGACTCGCACAAGTATGACGAAAACCTCTCCGAGGTCGCTCTGATCACCAAGGATGCGTTCGAGCCGCTGCTGCCGCTGTCGGTGGTCGTGCATATCGACTACCGCAAGGCCCCGCTGGTGGTGCAACGCTTCGGCGACATCAAGCGCCTGGTCGACCAGACGCTCGATCCGATGGTTTCCGCCTACTTCAAGAACATCGGACAGACCAAGACGCTGATCGAACTGCTGCAGGAACGTTCCGCGATCCAGGAGAAATCG
The DNA here is from genome assembly GCF_003977665.1 of Dyella choica. Lineage (GTDB taxonomy): Bacteria > Pseudomonadota > Gammaproteobacteria > Xanthomonadales > Rhodanobacteraceae > Dyella_B > Dyella_B choica. Next base: position 3,844 of record NZ_RYYV01000006.1, read on the forward strand.
AGCATCGACATGCAGGAACGCTTCGCCGCGTACAACCTGGAACTGCAGGAGGTGCTGATCGGCACGCCCCACGGCGCTCCCGAAGCCACTTCCGGTCAGCGCATCGACACCATCCTCAACCAGTTGCGCGATCGCCAGGTGGCGAAGGAGCAGATGGATACCTACGACCAGCAGCAGCAGGCCGCCAACAAGGAACGTGCACTGCGGGAAGCGCAGGCCAGAAACCAGATCCAGGCTGAACTGACCAAGTCCGAAATCAACGTGAAGATCAAGACCAACGAAGGCGACGCTGCCATTGCCGCCGCCTTCAAGGAAGCGGAAGTGATCAACATCAACGCCGAAGCGGAACGCAAACGCCAGATTGCGGTGGGCGAAGGCAAGGCCGCCGCGACGGAGGCGGTGGGCAAGGCCGAAGCCAACGCGATCCGCGCCAAGGCCGATGCACTTACCGGCGAAGGCGCCCGCATGCAGTTGATCAACGATCTCGGCCGTCAGTTTGCCGATGCCTTGCGCGAAGGCCAGATCGCCATCGTGCCGAAGATTGCCTTGGGCACGGACGGCGGCAACGCGCTCTCCACGCTGGCGCAGCTGGCCAATGCATTCATGGCGGAGAAGCTGGAGGGATCGGCCGGCGAAAAGGGTCAAACCGAGATCAGTGGCCGGCAGCCGGAGGATCACGCTTGACCGGTTAAGGTGGTTCCCGTCTTCCCGGCCTCATGCCGGGAAGACGAATGATAGGTAGGGATGACGACCGCTCAACGGTTTTCTTTTGCCGGCTGCAGCCGCGTATCGAACGAACGCCACCGACCGTCCTGCCCTTCGATGCTGATGATCGCCTTGCTCGACTCCATCACCGGCTTTTCGTCACGAAGATGCTTCATCACGAAGGCCAGCGCGGCCATTCGGGAAGGAAAATGCATGGCCTTGGTGCCATGCACGAGAATGCTGTCAGGGGCGTTGTCCCTGCAGTAGGGGAGATAGAACTTGGACAAGGCGCTGCAACTCAGTGCGTGAGCTGCCGTTTACTCTGGCAATGGGCTTATCGAAGCCTTGTGAAAATCGCGTGACTCGCATATGAACTAGCTGAACCGGGCACGTGGAATGGATCAGAGCATCCTTAAGCTAAGGCGAGGCGACTTGACGACTTTCGACGGCCTCGGTTTGATGCGGGATGGTGCAGACGACGCGATACGTATTCGTCGTAACCTGCTCGTACACACAACTGCCGTTTCGTGCGGCCAGCTGTTCCACGATTCGGTACCAGGTTCCTCCTCTCCTGGCCGACGCAGCCGTTACCTTGCAGGCCAGCTTGATGCCTTGCCGAAGTCCCTGGATGCCTTGCAACTCCGGCATTTCATCCGCCGTGATCTCAAACAGGTGGCGACCACCCTGGTTGAGGAAATCATCGAAACGCAGCACGTTTGTTAAATGCGTGACTGTCACTCGTGCACCCCGCGTCACCACGTCGTTGGTCTGTCGAGAATACAGTCACGAGCTTTACACGCGGATTAACCGGGTGAATTAAGAGTAAAAGACGGTTCACGTAAATGAATCGGCTAAGCCGTGCTTGATTTTTGTGAATAGCAATGGGCGAACGATCGCGTCACTGCAACAAGACACGGGTAAAGGTATTCATCGCAAAACCCAAGCGTCGTCCGCAAGATCCCGTTTCGATCCCGGACACCGTCCAAGCCATGGCATGTTGACCTTCCCTTGGCAGCAAGTCGTCTTCGGGGGCGCGTGTTGTATGAACATCGATTTGGAGGCAGGCCTACATCCGACTGTCCACAGGGCGATCTCCGCCCTGCAAGGGGGGGACAAACTTGCGTGGCTGACTTGCTTCACTGCCGCGGCCAAACTGTTCGACAACGGCAAGCGCGGCAACTTCCATCAATTCTCGCGCGACAGCGTCGGCGTGATGCACTTCATCGCCATCGAGCACATCGACAGTGACGGCCGTGGCCTACGCGGATGGTTGCATCTTGACCATCGTGAAGAGGTCATCGCCTACTTCAAGTTCCGCGTCGATAGCACCGAGATGTGCAGCCGGCTCGACGTCGCACGCCTGGAAGGGGCACAGCATCTTTCGCTGCAGGATGACCGATAGTTTTTCGAGCCTGTTGCCGGGATGGCCATCCCGGCCTACGCTGTCGAGGGTCCGCTTCAAGGAGCAGCACATGCACGATTTACCGCCCGATGGTCTTCCCCGTTATCGCTTGTTGACCGGCAAGGATGACGCAACGTTTTGCCATCGCGTTTCGGAAGCCTTGGCGCTCGGCTATGAGCTGTACGGTTCTCCCGCGGCGACGTTCAATGGCGATCATGTGGTGGTCGCCCAGGCGATACTCTGGCCGAATCGCAAAAGATAGGTTGGGGTTTGTGCCCTGAGGTATCCCCACGTTTTTCAATCAAGAACCTTCGATACATCAAGAAGACAGCTCATCGCGGCGATGCCTCATGGTTTTGTTCGGCTTTCACCGGAATGACGATTCGCTCTGAAGTGGCATTGCCTGTACCGTTGATTTTTGCAGGATGCAAGTCATAAAACGTAGGGATATGTCAGGGTCTGTACCTCAATCTACGTGCGCTCGAAGCTCGTGACCCGCGCCCGTTGCAAGCCAGGCAGCAACTGACCCGGCCAGTCGGTTGCAACGCCCACCTGCCCATTCGAGCGCGCGGCCTTCACCGCCGCAATGTCCACTTCAGCCACCAGCCAGCCCGCCTCGGCGTCCAGTTCGGCCAGGACACCGCCATCGGGCAAGCCACGATCGGGCTGCACGTAGATCGCCGCCCGCCCGGTATTCGTATCCAGTGCCGCGCTCCAGTCGCTGTCTCCGGCAGTTACCGCGCAGAGCACCGGAATCTGGTTTTCGAGCGCGCGCGCCTGGCAGCCAATGCGCACGCGCGCCGCGCCCGCTGGTGTATCTGTGCAACTGGGCACCAGCAGCAAGACGGCGCCGGCTTCGCTCTGGGCGCGCGCAAACAGCGGGAATTCCACGTCGTAGCAGATGTTGACGCCCACGCGGCCGAACTCGGTGTCGAAGACCTTGAGCGCGTTGCCGGGGGTGATCGCCTTGGCGTCTTTTTCAAAGCCGGTCAGGCGCAGCTTTTCCTGCCACGCGTGGCGGCCTTGCGGGTCGAACAGCAGGCTGCGGTTGCGGTAGCTGCCGTCGTCCTGGCGACGGAGAAAACTGCCGGCCAGCAAATAGATGCCGTGCCGTTGCGCGATCTCGCCGAACAACGCCCGCCACTGTGGATAGAGCGTATTCACCGCAGCCAGCGAGCTATGCAGATCGCCGTAGACCTGCGGCCCGAACGTATAGGCCAATTCCATCGCCAGGTATTCCGGCAGCAAGGCCAGCTGCGCACCTTGTGCTACGACCGCAGCCAACTCGCGCTCGACGCGCGCGGCGAAATCATCGAAATGCGGCGGGGCACCGATCCGCCATTGGCCGACGGCAACTTTCACTTGCATGGCGTAAGAAGCCTCTGATCCATTCCTGAGTGTCTGCGTAGGCTGGGTTGCAAAACCCAGCATAGCCATGCAGCAGCTCGCGCGATGCTGGGATTCTCATCCGAGCCTACGGTTCCAGCGAACGCAGCCAGAACCGCAACAAATGAGGGCTGGGCTCGGCTTGCCCAAGTTCCCGCCAGGAAAGTTCGCAAAACAGATCGTGCTGGCGGTGATAGCCGCGCTGGGTCCAGAATGCGTCGTTAGAGCGATAGTCGGCCGGGCGGCGCGGATCATGTTCGTCGCGCTCGACCGCACAGAAGGCGGCCAGCTTGAAGCCATGGCGGCGCGCGTGCGTCTCGCGCTCGTCGAAAAAGCGATGGCCGAGGCCTTTTCCGCGGTACGCGTGCAACAGCACCGATTCGCCAAAGTAGAAGATCTGCTCCAGCGCCAGGCCCTTCTTGCGGAAGGGCAGCTGGAAGGCAATCTGATCATCCTGCAGCGGAATGCCGGTGGCCACGCCCACGACCTGCTCGTCCTCCAGCGCCAGCACGAAAACGCTGCGCGGGGAGCGTGCGTAGGCGGCAAGGTAGTCGCTTTGGTAGTCCGTGCTGCCTTCGTACAAATAGGGGTAGTCGCGGAACACCGTGGTGCGCAGCCGCGCCAGATCCTCCAGGTACGGCTCCACCGCTTCGCCGGCGCAGTGGATGATGTGCAGCGTCATCGTTTCATTCCTGCATTCAGGCGCAGACCTGGGCAATCCAGTCAGTGAGGTTGTAGTAGTTGGGCTAACTTAAAACACCGTGCACTGCATGAAGCGCGTGAATTTGTGCCTGATTCCACTCCCAAACCGCCCCGATTGCTCAAGACGCGACCACCGGCCTTGCACTAGCTTGCAACGCTGGCGTTTTCGAGTGACTGCTGCAGGCCTGGGAGGGACTGCTCATGTCCGATTGCCGATAGAGCATCGAGAGCGCCAGCGGGGACTACCTGACAGCTTATCGCAAACCATGCGGCCACCGGGTCGGCATGGCGGGAAGCCCGTTACCTCCATCTTTCGCTTCCGCAGGTAAGTGTCGCCTCCTCGTTTCACCTGAACATTCACAGATCACGAGGGAAAACCCATGAAACTATCGAGATTCCTGCCCGGACTTGTATTGCTCGCGTTGTGGGCGAACGCCGCCGTAGGTCAAACGTGGACACCGCTGAAGAATGCGCCGCCCATCGACATCGGCTACATGGCGTTGGCTACCGACGGTAGCGTGCTGGCACATGCCAGAACCTACTCGGCGGCCGATTCGCAGTGGTACAAGCTCACGCCCGACATCAACGGCAGCTACGTCAACGGCACCTGGAGCCAGCTTGCTTCGATGCCCACCGGCTATGCACCCATCGACTTCGCGGGTGGCGTGCTGGCCGATGGCAAACTCCTGGTCGAGGGCGGCGAATACAACAATGCGCAGGACGTGGAGTCGAACCTGGGCGCCATCTACGACCCGGTGGCCAATACCTGGACCTCGGTTGCGCCGCCTTCCGGCTGGAGCCAGATCGGCGATGCGTCCGGGGTGATCCTGGCCAACGGCACGTTCATGATGGGGCAGCAAGGGCTGTTCAACAGCGCGCTGTTCAACGAATCCCATCTCAGCTGGAGCATCAGCGGCACCAACAAGCCCGACTACAACATCGAGGAAAACTGGATGCTGCTGCCCGGCGGCAAGGTGCTGAACGTCGAAATCTACGCCTACTCGCTGTACAACCCCACCGGCACCGGATCGGAGCTCTATGATCCAAGCACCGGACAGTGGAGCGACGCCGGCAGCACTGGCGTGCAGTTGTGGGATTCGGCTGCCAGCTGCGGCGGCGCGAATTCCGCCAGTTATGAAATCGGACCGATGGTGCTGCGCCCCGACGGAACGGTCTTCGCCACCGGCGCCAATTCGTGCGGCGCCGGCCATACGGCGATCTACAACACGGCTACCGGCAAATGGACAGCCGGTCCGGATTTCCCCAACGGCCTGGATATCGCCGATGGCCCCGCGGCGGTGGAAACCAACGGCAATGTGCTGATGATGGCCAGCCCCGGCGCCTACCAGACGCCTTCGACCTTTCTGGAGTGGAACGGCAGCACACTGACGGTGGTGCCGGCCCCCTCGACTGCAGCGGGCGATTCCTCCTGGTACGGCGCGATGCTGGAATTGCCGAACGGCCAGATCCTGTTCTCCGACCTCAGCCAGAACCTGCAAGTGTGGACGCCGGCCGGTACGTATCAAGCTGCGTGGCAGCCCACCGTCAGCTCCGTCGCTACCACACTGATGCCGGGTAGCACGTACCCCATTTCCGGCACGCAGTTCAACGGACTGTCGGAAGGCGCCGCTTATGGCGACGACCAGCAGATGGCGACCAACTATCCGCTGGTGCGCATCGTCAACACGGCTACCGGCCACGTGTTCTACTCCCGCACGCATGACCACAGCAGCATGGGTGTGGCGACAGGCAATGCCATTGTGTCGACCAACTTCGACGTGCCCGCGAACATCGAGACCGGCGCCAGCGAACTGTATGTGGTCGCCAATGGCATACCTTCGAATCCGGTGGCAGTCGTCGTGGGTGGCGGCAGCTCGGGTGGCGCGGCAACTCTGAGCCCGGGCAGCATCGATTTCGGCAATGTGGCCGTCAACGGCTACAGCAGCTGGCAATCGCTGACCTTGAGCAATACGGGCAGCACCCCGGTGTCGATCAGCAATGTCGCCCTCAATGGTGCAGCGTATATCGATCAAAGCTACTGCTCGGGCACGCTCGCTCCGGGCGCGCAATGCGTCATCTACGTGGCATTCCACCCGGCGGCCAACGGTACGTTCAATGGCACCGTCAGCGTGACCGATGATGCCTCCAACAGTCCGCAAGTCGCCACCTTGACAGGTACCGCTGGAATCAGCGGAGGCAACCTCAATTTCTCGGGCAATATCGCGTCGCAAGGCGACTATGTCTTTACGTCCAACTTCACGAGCGGCGCGGGAACGGTCACGGCAACCCTCAATGTTCCTGCCGGCACCAGCTGGCGATTCGTGGCGGATGACGCCACCACCAACCAGTCCGTTGCGGAACAAGACGGTAGTGGGCCGCTGACGGTCACGTTCACGGCGGTAGCCGGCGACAACTACAACTTCTTCGTGCAGGCCACGGCAGGATCGGGAGCGTGGTCGATCGCGGGGTCGCATCCTTGAACGGCGATTCGGGGCGGCCATCCGCCTGAACAACCCCTCCCCTGCGTGCAGCAGGGGAGGGACCTGTCCGACATAGATCTGGCGGCCTCAAGCCTGTGGACGCGTCGCCGCCATACCCTGCGCCGCCGCCCATTGGTTGATGTCGTCACGCCGTATGGCTGCCGCCATCAAGCCGGGAAACGCGTCGGGTGTGCAGGCAAACGATGGCACGCCCAACGCGGCGAGCTTGGCCGCAAGCGCCGCATCGTATGACGGACGTCCCTCGTCGCTGAGGGCCAGCAGCGTGATGAATTGCACTCCCGCTGCGACTAGTTGCTGGGCGCGCGCCAGCAACTTGGTTTCGACACCACCTTCATACAGGTCGGAAATGAGCACGAGCACGGTGTTGCGCGGTTCGCGGATCAATTCCTGGCAATAGCCCACCGCGCGGCTGATGTCGGTGCCGCCGCCCAGCTGCACGCCGAACAGGAGGTCAACCGGGTCATCCAGCTGTTCGCTCATGTCGACCACGTTGGTGTCGAAAACCACCAGCTTGGTGGATACCGCCGGCAGCGATGCCATCACCGCGCCGAAAATGCTCGAATAGACCACGGAAGCGGCCATCGAGCCGCTCTGGTCGATGCACAGGATGATGTCGCGCTGCGGGCGCCGTGCCTTGCGGCCGAACCCCACCAGTTCCTGCGCAATGATGGTGCGATGGCTTGCCTGCCAATGCTTGAGGTTGGCGCGGATGGTGCGCTGCCAGTCGATCTCCGCATGGCGCGGCCGCCGGTTGCGGCGTGCGCGATCCAGCGCACCGATGATGGCCGAGCGCATCGGCTCCTCAAGTTTGCGCATCAATTGGTCGACCACCTTGCGCACGACTTGCCGCGCCGTGTCCCTGGTTTGCGACGGGATCACACTGGCCAGCGCGATCAGGTTGGCGACGAAGTGCACGTCCGGCTGGATGCTTTCGAGCATTTCGCGCTCGAGCAGCATCTGCCGCATGTCCAGTCGTTCAAGCGCGTCGCGCTGCATCACCTGCACCACCGACGACGGAAAGTACTTGCGGATGTCGCCCAGCCAGCGCGCGACGTTCGGCGTCGAGCCGCCACGCCCGCCGCGACGCTTCAATCCCATCGCCCCTTCCGGCTCATACAGGGCGGCCATGGCCGCATCCGCTTCCTGCAAGCCGCGGTCCAGTTCGCACAGCTGCCCACTCTCGCTGCCCAGCACGAGCCGCCAGCGCTGCTCGCGGTTGGTGACGAGCGGTGTTTCGTCGTCCTGATCAGCACTGGCCATCGTTCATCCCCAGCAATTCGCGCAACATCGGCAAGGCACGTGCGGCGCGTGATTCATTCCATGGCGTGGTGACAGCAGCTTCGGCACTGACGTCGCCGTGACGTTTTACGCGCTCGCCCAGATCACGGCGATCGGCGGCTTCGAATTGCGCGAAGGTGCGCCGCACCAGCGGCACTACTCGCATGAAATGTTCGTCGTGCAGGGTGCTGAGCCAATGGTCGATGAGCGACCACAGGGCATCGTCGTGCAGGAGGACGGTGGCATTGCGATTGAGGAACCCGTCCAGCCACTGGGCTGCCTCCAGGGCGTCTCGGCCTTGCGATAGATTCAAGCCCAGCAACCGGCTCGCTTCTTCGCCGGACAGAATCGTGGCGTCGAGCAGCAGGCGCGTGCACAAGCCTCGTAGCAGCGGAGTGCCGTTTTCCGCCATGGCGATGATCCGCAAGCTGTGCCGCCAGGCAGCGGTCTGTTCGTCACCCTGACGCAAACCGACAGCGCGATCGACCGCCAGCAATGTCTCGCGTGCCCGCTCGGCTGCTTCGCCGTTCAGACCGTTTACCGCGACCGCTACGCCAATGCCGGCGCGCAGCAGGATGCTGTCGAACAGATGCGCCACGAGGGTGCCGTCCGTCTGGCGCACATTGCCATAGCGATAGATATTGGCCAAGGCCGGCAAGGCGCTGAGCAGGGAGAGCGGATCGCCGTCGGTAGCTGCGCGCTCTTCCAGTTCCTGCGCGACCGCCACGATCGCGTGCGGCAGATTGGCTAGCAGCACGCGATCTACCAGCGCCGCCACATCGGCGAGTTTTGCCGCATCGTGGGCGTGCTCGACAGCGCACGTGGAGGCGGCCAGTTCCAGCGTGTGGCCGAAACGGCTGGCGACGATCAGGTCGACCTCGAAACGCGGTTCCCAGGCCAGGTCCCATAGTTCGTGGAAGGTGCCACGTGCCGAGCGGCCAAGCGTGGCGAGCCTGCCCCAGCCGATATCGAGCAGGCCGAGCCGATGCAGAAGATGGCTGCGCTGCAAATCGGTGTCGTTGCGCAAATCCAGGTCGAGCCGGCGCGAAAGTGCCTCGGGTTTCATTCGCAAGCGCTTTTGCTGAGCCTGCAGATCGCGTTGCAGCGGAACCGACGGAACATCGGCAGGCACCGTGCCTAGCGCATTGCCGAGCATCAACTGCGCGGCGACCAATCGCATGGGCATGTCGTCGCCGTTGCAAATGACGCAACGAGTCGCCTCGTTGAGCTCGTCGAGCCCCGGAGCAGGGCGTCCGCGCAACGACGCCAGCGTATCGGCCAGGCGCGTTGCCTCGATCAGGTGGGCGGAGGAACAGTCCAGTTCGTGCTCGCGCAGCAGATGCGCGACGCGCGCAAACCAGCCTACCGAGCGAGCGCGGCCGTCACTGCTATGCCATAGGTGTTCGTACCAGCCGGGCGAGGCGATGCCTGCGCCATAGCCGCTGCGCAGGCTCAGATGCCGGTACGTCCAGGGCACCCAGGTGGTCTGCGCCTTGAGTTTCTCCAGCCCCTTGAGCAGGCGCTGGTCAGCGGAGGCCGTGCTTTTTCCTGCAAGTGCCGGTACGTGCCATGCCCCGCAGACCACAGCAATGCGCTGATACTGCTGTCGCGTCTCGCGCACCATGCAGCGCATGTGCGCTTCGCGAATCGCTTCGTGCCGTGCGTCGAGATGGTTGGTGAAGTGCGCGTTTTCACGCAGTTCCGTCATGGCCTGCGCGATGGCGGCGAACAGGTCGCTGCCGTCACAGCGCTCCTCGACCATCTGGTTCCACCAGCTCTCGCCGTCGTCGTAGCCCGCCGCCATGGCCAGCCAGTCGAGCGGATCGTGCGGGGGCTGTGGTTTGGTCGGTGCAGCGGCGCTCGGTTCCGCCTCCGTGCAGGGTATGGCTGCATCGTCGTTCGACGCTTCGACAGCGGTGGACTCGGGCGCTGCCGGCGCTTGATCGGCAGCGGCTTGCCTAGCCTGCCGTTGCCACGCCAGGCTTACACCTGGGGACACGTCGATGAAGCGCACCGGTACCTTCGCCTGCAGCGCCCAGCGCAGCGCCTGCCATTCGGGCGAGAACACGGCAAAGGGATGGAATACCGCCCATTGCGGTTCGTCGACGCTGTGCGAGAGCAAAGCCACCGGTGGCTGCATTTGCGCGTCGGCAAGATGCGCCAATAACGCTTCACAGCCAGCCGGCCCCTCGATCAGTACGCAATCGGGCCGTTGCGCTTCCAAAGCCTTGAGCAGGCTGCGTGCGCAACCCGGCCCGTGGTGGCGGATGCCGAAATAGGAAATGTCGTCGGACATGGCCAGCGGATCAAGCGTGCTCGCGCAGCGCCCGATAAAGATCTTTCCATTCGGCACGCTCCTTTACCACGGTTTCGAGGTACTCGTTCCATACCACCTGGTCTTGCACCGGGTCCTTGATCACCGCCCCGATCAGGCTGGAGGCGAGATCGGCCGCGCGCAGTACGCCGTCGCCGAAGTGTCCGGCCAGCGCCATGCCGTTGTTGATCACCGAGATCGCCTCCGCGGTGGAGAGCGTGGCACTGGGTGATTTGAGCTTGGCTTTACCGTCTTCGGTCTGTCCATTGCGCAATTCGCGAAAGATATGCACGACACGCGAGATTTCCTTCAACGCGGGCGGTTCGCTCGGAAGTTCCAGGGCGCGGCCGAGTTCCGCAACGCGCTTGGCCACGATCGACACCTCCTCCTCTTGGCTTGCTGGCACCGGCAAGATCACCGTATTGAAACGGCGCTTGAGCGCACTGGACAGCTCGTTTACGCCCTTGTCGCGGTTATTGGCCGTGGCGATCACGCTGAAACCGCGCGTGGCCTGTACTTCGGCGCCCAGCTCCGGAATCGGCAGTGTCTTCTCCGAAAGCACGGTGATCAACGAATCCTGCACATCGGCCGGAATACGGGTAAGTTCTTCGACGCGCGCGAGCTTGCCGTCGCGCATCGCCCGCATCATCGGGCTGGCGACCAGGGCTTTTTCGCTGGGGCCGTTGGCAAGCAGTTCGGCGTAGTTCCAGCCATAGCGGATCTGTTCTTCGCTGGTGCCGGCTGTGCCTTGCACCAGCAGGGTGGAATCGCCGCTGATCGCCGCGGCCAGATGCTCCGATACCCAGGATTTCGCCGTGCCCGGCACACCGAACAGCAGCAGCGCGCGGTCCGTGGCAAGCGTGGCGACGGCGATTTCCATCAGGCGGCGGTTGCCGATGTATTTCGCGCTGACTTCAAAACCGTTGTCCAGACGTCCGCCGATCAGGTAGGTGACGACGGCCCAGGGCGAAAGCTGCCAGTGGGTGGGACGCTGGCGGTCATCCACTTTCTTCAACGCATCGAGTTCTTCGGCGAACTGCTCTTCGGCGTGTTGGCGCAGTACGGTTGTGCTCATGGCGATGCTGGCATCCAGTGGCTCAGGAAAGGGGCGAGTGAAGGCTGCGCCGAATGGCGACGATGCGCTCGAACTCGCGGATGAAGTCGATCAATGCGGGCGTCGTCTGCTCGGTCCAAGCCGGCGACCGCCAGTCGAGCAGCGCGCTGGGATGCGCGATCAGGGCAAGTTCGAGCAGCAAGGGCCGTAAGCCGCAGTCGTCGCGCAGGCGCGGACTTTCGGCTATCTGGCGTATGTCTGCCATCAAGGCGCTGGAGAAATCGGCCGACAGGGTCTCGCCCAGCGGGCATGAGGCGATCACATCACCCAGCCGGCCGTCCTGGCGAAGCTGATCGAGCGAACGTGGCCAGTACGGTTCGCGTTCGGCGACCGGCAGCCAGGCGAGCAGGCCGACCCTATCGCCGAAGGCTTGCGCGCGCGAGGCGAGCATCGCGTGGATCCAGTCGTGGTCGGCAGCGCCCACGCGGTCGCGCCAGCCTCGGTACAGCGCGTCCATCCAATCGCTTTTTGCCGCCCAGGCGATCAGCTGCGCCGGCGTCATGCCGGTGTCGTCGACCCACCAGGACAGTGACGCTTGCCGCACCAATTGATAAAGCCACCAGGCGCGCTCCCCCAAGCGCTCGTGTTGGGGGCGGTTGCTGTCGATGACCGCGGTTTGCCATGCGGGATCGGCAGCCGCAGGGGCGTCGATCGCCCATGTTTTGCCGAGCAGATGGCGCTTCTGGGTGAGCAGCGGCGCCAGCCATCCGGTGATGCGCCGCGCATGTACGGATCGGGGCAGCTTGGCCAGCAACATCGCCGCCACCGTGCGCACTTCGCGGCTGCGATCTTTCAGCAGCGGATCGAGCAGGGCTTCATCGTCGCCCTCCAGCCCGTATTCGAGCGTGGATACCAGTTCGACGCGCTCCCTGGCCGGCAGCTCGCTCAGCTGTGCCTGCAAAAGTTGGCGTGCCCTGGCTGGATCGCGTTGTCGCAATGCGCATAGATAGGCGATGCGCTGTGCTAGGTTGCCTTCTTCCCATACATTGGGGTCGTGTTCTGACGCAGTGCCCTCGGCGGCATAGCGCCAATCGGGGTTGAATGCCGCGAGCCAGCGCCCTCGATGGCCGAGAATCTTCAGCAGCAGCGGCCGCAATGCGACGCTGCGCTTGCCGGCGTCCAGCGCGCCAGGCAGCTGCAGCGCAGGCAGGGTGATGCCGAGCGTTGCCAGCCGGCTGCAAATTTCGTGTTGCAAGCGCACCGGCCCATCGGTGAGTACCTGCGCGAGCAGCACGGACCATGGATGGGCGTCGGCGAGGGTGTTGTCGTCGGCAGGCGAAGGCTGTGGCAGCACTGCCGAACCGGAGGGCAACGTCAATCCTGCCCGCTGGCATGCCGCCATGACGCCCGCCACACGACTGAATGTGAGCGCTGGATCGTCCCCTTGCATGCCGATCTGCGCCAGCAGCTTGCCGACTTCGGTATCGGCGGAAAACGCCACTGCACCCTCCACACCGACCAAAGCCTGCTTGAACCAGTCGGCTTTCACGCGGCCATCTCCTTGCTGTTCAAGCTCCACGGCGCCATAGCGTTATCGGCGCGCCGCGCCGAAAGGGGAAGCAGGCTGTGACCGTTCCATTCGCCCATGACGTCGATCGGATGACCGCCACTGAAAGCGAGCAGCGACCACGCGCAGGATTCGGGCATATTCAGTGTCAGCACGCCGACGTCCGTTTGCAGCAACCAGGTCTGCTCGTAGATCACCGGCGTGGCATTCGTCAGCAGCATCGGTACCTGCTGCAGCCAGGGGTTTTGCGCATACCACGCAGACACCCGGTCCAACATCGCATCCGGCGCCAGCTTCGGCCAAGGAAAAGCTGCCGACGCCACACGCTCCGTAGCCAAGGCACGCAGCGATGCGCTGCCCGGATAGAAATGCAGACCAGCCCGATAACTCGATCCGTCCAGCCAGGGCATGGGCAAGGCGTTCGTGTTGTACGCAAAGTCGAGCAGCAGCGCATACCGGCCGCTATGGCCGCCATGCAGCCAGATGCGGCGTTCGGTGAGATGGGTTTCGCGCGAAAGCGTGATCTGGCCGAGCGCCAGCCAGTCGTCGGTGACCGTGTCCGGCGATGCAGCCACTTCCTCCTTGTCATGCGGCCAACCCAGTGCGGCCCGCAGGTCGGCAAGCCGTGCCGGCGAAAGCTGCTCGCGCCGGGCAACACCCTCGTTGATCAGCTGGATCAGGCCGAGCGCCTGGATGGCCTGCTCGTGCCGGCTGGACCCGGCACTCAGCATTTGCCCCGCTTCCTCCAGGCGCTGCGCCAATCCGGGCGCTTGCGCATCGATCATGCGCGCCGCCATGGTGCTCCAGTTCTTACGCTGTTCGGCACCGAATCCGGCCAGACCCTGGCGGAACTGATCGGCCATCCAGCGTTGCAGATCGGCGCTTCCCGATTCAATGCGCTTCCATCTGGCTGCTTCGCGCTTGGTTGTTGCAGCGGCGGCAGCGATCGGGTCGGCCGGCGCTTTCTCTGCGGCGGCCTGTTCTTTTTTGACGGCCTTTTCCTTGCGCGAAGCAAGCCACTCGTCGACCCAGGCCGGACGAGCGGCCTTCGCAAAGCGGGACCTGAATTGCGTGTACTGCAGCAACAACGCCAGAGCGTGCTTGCACGGAAACTTGCGGCTGGGACAAGAGCAGCGCGAGACGAGCGCTGCAAGATCGACTTGACTCTGATAAGGCTTGGCGCCGCTGCCCTTGCATTCGCCCCAAACGGCATCGTCGTCCGTGCCGAGCGACGACCAATGGCTTTGGGCCACCAAACCCGATGCAGCCTTGGCCGACGCACCGTCGGGCGCAAGCGCCAGGACCTGCTCCGTCGTCAACGACACTCCCATGTGCCCTCGGCTCCCCCAACTGCCCCTGAAGGCCCGCGAGCATAACCGAAATTCATGACGCGACCGCAACGCCTGCTGGCAAGACAGATTCGCCTCTTAGCCATCGCAAGCCATGCGCGGTTGCGGAGAGCCAACTTAAAGCATGCTTGCGCGCTTTCCGGTTTGCTGGGCTTCGGCTTGATCAACCTGTTCACCACTTGCCACAAGCCGGTTGCGTCCCGTCCGTTTGGCGCTATAGAGCGCCGTATCCGCATCCTTGCTCAAGCGCTGCAAGTCATATCCGGATGCGTCGGTGCAGGCCAGCCCGAGGCTGGCGGAAAACGAGATGGATGCCCCTTCGGCATCCACCAGTGTCGCTTCGATGACCACGCGGATGCGCTCGGCTATGGCCATGCCCCGCTCGCGCTGGCAATCGATCAGCAGGATGCAGAATTCCTCGCCGCCGAGCCGGCCGAACAAGTCGGTCGAACGCAGATGCTGTCGGCAGATGACCACCGTACGCTTCAGCACGATGTCGCCAAGCGCGTGGCCGTGTGCATCGTTGATCTGCTTGAAGTGATCGAGGTCGATGGCGATCAGGCAGGCCGTGCCTTGTCTTTTTACCAGTGACTGCAGGAGGCGTTCGGCTTCACCGAGAAAGTGTTGATGGTTGGAGATGCTGGTAAGCCCGTCCAGGCAGGACAGCTGCTTGAAGCGCAACTGCGAGCGCTTGAGACGGAACAGCCAGAACACCACCGACACCAGCACCACCAGCAACAGGGCAATATACAGCCGGCTGGTTTCGACCGCCTTGCTGGTCAGGTCATCCCGCAATTTCAGGATCCTGTTCTGCTTGCTCAGGCTATCCGCCTGCATTTTCTGCACTAGCAACTGCTGTTCGGCCATGTCATAGGCCAAAGCCCTGGCGCGGACATCGTCGACATGGCTCTTGTCCAGCGCTGCGTAGTGTTCGTAGTAAGCGAGCGCGGCGGCTGTATGGCCTTGTTTTTTTTCGATCTGGTAGAGCACCTGATAGGCGTCCATCAGCTGCTCGCTGAGGTCGCCAGGCTGGCTCATGGCCAGGGCCGATAAGGCGGACTTTTTGGCCTCGTCATCGTTGCCGAGCTGGAGGTAGGCCTGCGCACGCCGTACCTGGAATGACAACATGTGATCGTAATAATGAGCCGTCTGGATAGCGGGGCTGATCTGGTCGAGCAAGGCCATGGCTTTGCCAGACTGGTTTTCATCCAGATAGAGGTCGATCAGGATGAGCCACATGGCATTGGTGACGACTGGTTGCCGGGCGTTCGTACAGACGTCAATGGCTTTGCGCAATTCCGGGCTGGCTGACTTCAGCCGTTTGCCGTTGTTGAGCGCTGCGGCTTGCAGCATGAGCGGGCGACATGCCGTCTCCCCAGGCGGAATGGCATCCTCCGCCATGCGCGCGTACTGGACCGCCAAATCGGTCTGGTCGGCAAGATCCACCGTCTGCGACAGATAAGTCAGCAGGGTGAAGCGTATGGATGGGTCCTTGATCTCGGGCAGGATCGAAGCCAGGTGATTGGCCAGTGCAAAGGCTTCCTCGTATCGCCTGTTGGTCGACAGGATTTTCAGGAGCAGTGAGGACGCCTTGGCGATCAGCGCAGGGTCACCCGAACGGTCGATGATCTGGTGCAGCTGCGGCTCGGATTTGGCAGAACCGCCCTCGTAGATGGCCTCCCACGCGTCAAGGTAACGCAGATGCCATTGGTCACTCTCGGATAAAGCATCGGCTTCGGGCTGGATCTGTTCCAGCATCCGAACAAACTGCGAGTGGTCTTGCAGGCGAAGGCTTTCAGCCTGGTCAAGGAACTTGGCGGGATTCGCTATCGGGGGGGTGGCGTATCCAGGTTGCGCGAGCGCGCAGCAAACCACAGCCATCACGGCAGGCCAGAAGCGGATGCGGCTCGACAATCCGGACACGTGCGTGTCGCCTATTTTTTGGACGGCAACGGGACTGCATCGGGAACAGGTGCTTCCAGCGGGTCATCTTCCTCCGGTTCGTCCTCTCGAGCTGGAGACAGGATGGTTTCCACCGTTTTGTTCGCCATGAATCCGAATTCTTCGGATAAGAGTGAGCTGTCACCGGACGCCACTGCCGCAGTGAGGGCATCGGATGCCTGCGCCTGTGCCAGCATCTTGCCCAAGTCCTCCGTTGAAGCATGGCGCAAGGAAGCATCCTGGCCGATGGCTTCCAGCAGATCAATCGTGTCTGTCATGTCAGTTTTCCCCTGTTTTTTCTGCTTGATAGTTGTGGTGCAGCAGACAGCCCACGCAGGTGCATGCTGTTATGTCCAGGCATCGCCCGCAGGCCATTATCGCGCCTGATTATGGCGACGCGTACATCGGGTGCTGCATTTTCCCGATGCACGGCGGCCTAAGCAAAGATTGTTCCTTGGCAGGTCACCTAGACTTGGACTGCCTTGCCGGCTTTCTCCAGGGCATCCAACGCGTCCAGCCGCTCCTTCATCGCGAGGTTCAACTTCAAGGGTTGCGCCGGGGGCAGGACGACCGTTTCCTCGGTAGTCAACGGGATGTTGGGCAGATCACGCAGGGCGACGCGGCGGATGCGCGGCTTCTCAATCGGGAGCGTCGCGCCTCGGTAGACGATCACCTCGTGATCCGGCGGGTAGTCCTGACTCAACCGATCCACCAGCACCTGTCGATACGCCGACCCGGTCTGGAATCGCGTCAGCGACCAATCGCCAACCAGCCCTACTTGCCAAAGCACCAGGTAGCCGGCGTTATCAATGCGTCGCTCATAAAAAAGCAGCTGGCTGGCCTCGAAGTGCTGGCAGCCCAAGCGCCCGGGATCGATCCCCAGGTCGGCATAAAGGCAATCCTCGGCGGAAATGCCCGGCTCCATATACGCTTCGAAGCCTTCCGCGCGCGCCACCTCGATCGCCTTGTGCGGCGACCAGGCAAAAATGCCGGGGTGACCGTAAAAAACGCCGCAAACCCGCTTGCCGGCGCGCACCTCGGTCATGATCAGCGCCACCCATTCCCGATAGGTTTTCAATCGGGACTTGCCTTCCCGGTAATAGGGCTGGAGGCTGCGCACGTCCGGACGCAGGCGTTGCAACCACTTTTCCACGATGCCATCGGAAAGCGCCGCGAACACCACGTCCGCGCGCTCGATATGGCTGCGCGCCAGCGGGGTGAGGTGGGAACCCAGGGTCATGCCGAAGCCGACGCAGGCCAAGCTCCCGTGGCAAGTAGAGTTCGAAGCTGTCAACGAGGATGTTTGCATGGTGTGATGTGTTCGCTGTTTGCAGTGTGGCATGGTCGACAAACCAAGAGCAAAGCAACTTGCATGCCCAAAGCGAGAGAAGCGTGCTTTTGCCGTTGCTTGGGAATCACTTCGCCCGCTTGTGGGTGTATACAGGCCATGAGGCCTGAAGCGAGTAGCGCGGATGAGCACCCACCTCTTTACACGGCCGAGCGCAGTGGCGCCCATCCTGATGTCCTTGGCCGCCCTTGCGATGGTGCTCGGTCATATCGCCCTGTTTGGCACGGTACGCCAGGCCGATGAAGGCGCTGCTGCTCATCTATTCCAGCTGCTTATGGTCGGGCAAATCCCCATTGTTGCGTACTTCGCCATCCATGGGCTGCCGCGCATGCCCAGGTTGGCGCTGGCTGTTCTAGCCACACAGCTGCTCGCTGGCTTGGCAGCATGTGCCCCGGTTTGGTACTTCCATTTGTAGTGCGTCACTTGGCGTGTGACGGTATAGCGGGCCTCATTCGTAGCGGCCCACGTCATGCTCATCGCTGGTCAGCAGGCGCATGAAAGTCGGATGGATGAACAGCTTCTCCCGCCCCGCCTTCACTTCGCTCAGCATGCCGATCGCGGTCAGTTCCTTGAGGTATGCCGACGCGGTTTGACGCTTGGCGACGCCGGCATCCACCAGGTTCTGGATGCGGCAGTAGGGTTGGACAAACAGCACGTCGATCAGCTCGTGGCTATAGATCGCGCTGGCACGTGCCTTGACGAACGCCGTCGCGTCAGCCTGCAATTGTTGGATGGCCTGGATCTTGGCGGTCGTCCACAGGGCTGTTTCCTTGATCGCCGTAAGCATGAAGTCCACCCATGGCTCCCACGCGCCATCGCGCGTTACTGCCATCAGTAGACGATAGTAGTTGGCGCGGTTACGCAGGATGTATCGGGAGAGGTATAGCACCGGTTGGGCCAACAGGCCCTGCTCCACCAGGATCAGCAGGTTGAGCACCCGGCCGGTGCGGCCATTGCCGTCGAGGAAGGGATGGATGGCCTCGAACTGGTAGTGCGCCACGGCCATGCGAATGACCGGGTCGATCTCGGTATGGTTGTGAATGAAGCGCTCCCAGTCGGCCAGCTTCTCCCGCAGCACAGCCTCGCCGACCGGTGGCGTGTAGATCACCTCTCTGGTGGCGGCGTTGGCCAGCGACGTGCCTGGTACGCTGCGAATGCCCATGCGGACGCCTTTGATCTGACTGCAGACCTCAATAGCCGTGTTCGTACTGAGCGGCCGGTCGCGCAGGGACTGGAAGCCTCGGTACAGCGCGCCGCGATACCGCAGGGCCTCCTTCGTGGCCGGGTCTGCCGACTCTTCGTGCAGTTGGGCTGCACGAAAAAGGGCATCCGTGGTGGTGACTATGTTCTCGATCTCGCTACTGGCCTGGGCTTCCAGCAGCGGGATGGTATTGATCAGGACAGCCTGGTTGGGGATCAGGTCGCCCGCGCCCTTGAGTCCGGCCAAGGCGGATCGCGCCTCGATGCAGGCTTTGAGCAAGAGCTTGGTCTCGATGTCCTGCTTGGGGGGCAGGGGGGGGAGAGTGTTGAACGGCTGCTTAGGGTCGAAGTCCATATGTTCATTTCCATGGCCGATTTCGACATATCCTAGGGATCATGTCGATCGGATCGACATGTTTGATACATATGTCGATTTTAGTGATAAAAATCGACATATGCCAAGAGCGTGTCGACCGGATCGACATGACGACAGGGCGTCCCTAGGGCGCTCCCCTGCCTAGGCCCCAATGACCCAGGCCCGAAGGACTTCGTCGAGCAAGGCCTGATCGACGTCGCTCTTGCGGGCGAGGGCGGGGCCTACAAGGGCCAGATGCTCCAATTGAGCTTGCATCCAACGACGGAGGAACGGCGGTAAGGCGGCGCTGTCGCCTTCCCGCTGGACGGTCTTGCGCGCTTCCAGTTCGCCGATCCAGCCGCGTTCTTCGTCACTGACCCAGGGCGCGGCGATCAAGCGGGAAAACTCCGTAGGCGGCTGGGTGCGTGTGTGTTCGATCCAGCGGCAGGCCTGCACGGAACGCAGAAAATAGAACACTTTCTTCAGGCGCACCGAGTCGCCGCAAAGATGTTCAGCGTGAGTGGACGAGGCCATGCTCAGGTAATGGAACAGGGCTCGCGCCGGCTGGAAGAACTGCGGGATCAGGCGGCGTATGGCCGAGACGAACGCCGCCTCCTCGCGGTAGACGATTGGAGAATCGAACCACTCGTTGAAGGCAAGATTGCATTTGGACATCAGCCGAAGCGCCTTGCGCAAGTCCCAGCCGCTGACATCCAAGTCGCCGGGCAGCATGCGCTCGATGACGTCCCGCGATTCGAACACCGACAGATACCAGTCCTGCGGATGCACGTACACGAAGCGCACGTCGTAGTCACTATCGGGCGACGCAAAACCCCACGCGCGACTGCCCGACTCGGCGGCATACAACACGTGCACGCCATAGTCATTTTCGATGGCGTCGATGGCCTGTTGAATAGCTTCGTTCATGGGCGAGTGGTCTCCCAACACGTGGTGATGTCGCTTAAGAGGCGTTCCGCCATCGAAACATCGGCCGCCGGTCGCAAGTGCGACAGGGCTGCCTTGTCCGCGCAGCGCGCCACGATTGCCTCAGTCATGTCGATCAGTTCGTTATAGCTGTAACGGCCCTTGCGGATCGACAACAGCAGCTCCCGCTGCTCGCCCTCGAAGCGGATCAGGGGGCGGCCATGCTGAAGGATGGATTCGCCGGATAACAACAGGCGCACCGTGTGCATGATGTTTTTGGCGTCGTAGTCCAATTCGCCGCTTTCCTGTTGGCGCCAGCGTCCCTCGTTGCGCTCGCGCCGCCAGGTCCAGTAGTTCTGATGGTCCGCGAGTGCCTGCTTCCAGGCGGATTCGTTGTAGAAGAGCAGGCCGGCGAAATGGCTGGCTTCATGCTCCAGCGGAATCGATTCGCAGGCCAGCATGCCATCACGGAACACGCCTCGTGCGTCTTCGCCATAGCGGTACAGCCGGTAGCCGTCGCGGGCATGCTCCAGTCGTGACGCGTGGAAATGGTCGAGGTTCCAGCCCAGCCGGTTAAGCGGCACCGGGCGGCAAGGAGCGGCATCGGGCGGCAGCAGGCCCTGCGCCGGGATCACATGGCAATAGTCCTCCTTCGCCGGCGGTTGCTCCCCTTTCGGCTGGTTAATCCACTTGTTCTGGCCGCGCGCTTTCTTGATCTGGCTCAGTGCGTAGCCGATATGGGTTTGCACGCACTGTTGGGAAATGAATTCATCGCGAGACCTCAGTAGCTGGTCGAAGGCGTCCGTGCGCCAACGGATGCAGTCTTCGGGCATGTACAGCAATTCGAGCACGTTCGGGTTTGCCGTAGAGAGAAGTTCAATGACCCGCCGCAAGCTGTAGAAGACGATGTCGTTGCGCAGATCAGAGACCTGATTCCCGGGCGCCTGCAGGTTCATGTAATCCGCGGCCGGCACGGCAAAGATCCCGCGCAGGTCCAGATCGCTCTCCGCTGTTGCTGTGCCATAGGCGTGGCTGCCGCTAACGCATTCAAACAGCAATGCGAGATCGGAATGATCAAGCAGATGTTCGAGGGTGGGCATGCGAGGTCCATCTCAACCAAGGGTGGCATTCCTTATCACATCCCAGTCCAGGCCGAAACGGGCGACGTATTTGCGCAGGCGGTCGGTGTCGTTGGCGCGAGGCAGCGAACTCGGCATCATTCCGGGAAGCATGGGCGCAAAGAGCTTCATCGTGCGTGGCCTGGGCAATGCGGACAGTTTCCATCGCTGCAGCCGCCGCCCACGTCGAGTGCAGCAAGGATGCCAATGTGATCGACGAGTCGCTCGCGGCGTACAAGTCCATCGACGCAGTGATGGCGGCACAGCAGGACCTGGTGGAAATTGTCCACACCTTGAGTCAGGTGGTGTGCGTCAAGGGTTGAGCGAAAAGCAACGTTTCAAGGAAAGTGACTATGTTGGAAATCGATGGAAAAGAAGGCGGCGGGCAGCTCTTGCGCACTGCACTCTCGCTCAGCCTGTGCACAGGCCAGGCGTTTCGCATGGAGCAAATCCGCGCGAAGCGCTCGCGTCCGGGCTTGATGCGCCAGCATTTGACGGCAGTGCAGGCGGCCCGCGAAGTAGGCGACGCGTTGGTGAGTGGCGCCGTACCCGGTTCCATGACGCTTCAATTCACCCCGCGCACCGTGCGCGGGGGCGAATACCGCTGGTCCATCGGCACCGCCGGTTCGACCACCCTGGTATTGCAGACGATCCTGCCTGCGCTGTGGCTGGCAGGCGTCAGCGCACGACTGCACCTGGAGGGTGGCACGCACAACCCGCTCGCGCCCAGCGCGGATTTCCTTGCCGACAGTTTTCTTCCGCTGATGCGGCGCATGGGGCTGAACGCGCAGTTGAGCATCGAGCGTCATGGCTTTTATCCGGCCGGCGGTGGTGCCCTGACGATGGGCATCGTCGAAAGCACGGCACCGGCGCCTCTGCATCTGGCAGCTCGCGGCGAACTGCTGGAAATGTCCGCGACGGCACTGATGTCGTCGATCCCAGGCCGCGTGGGCGAGCGCGAACTGGATGTCATCGCACGTCGCTTGCCTATCGCCGCCGAGCACCGGCATATCCGCCAGGCGATTGGCTCACCGGGGCCCGGCAACACGCTGATGGTGCGCGTGCAAAACGCGGAGATCGTGGAACTCTTCACCGCGTTCGGCGAGCGCGGTGTCTCCGCCGAGCGTGTGGCGGAGCTGGTCAGCTCCGAGGTGTCGCGCTACCTGGAAAGCGGCGCAGCGGTGGGGCCGCATCTTGCCGATCAGCTGTTGTTGCCTCTCGCGCTGGCAGGGGGTGGCAGCTTTAGCACGCAGACACCTACGGCGCATGCACGCAGCAATGCCGCGCTGATTGAGAAGTTCCTGCCGGTGGAGATTGAATTCGAACAGAAGGGGAGTGATCAGTGGTGGGTCAGCGTGACTCGCTGAGCCTCACCTTGGCCAACGCTCATGCCGAGCCCGGCGTGCGCCGGGCTCTTTGTGCCTTTGAGGCCTGGGCGAGCGGCTAGTCGTCCTTGCCGAACAACCCGCCGAGCACCGAACCGATCACGCCACCGGCGATCGCGCCACCGACCGAACTGCCCGAGTCGCCGCCCAGCACGGACGAACTGCTCCCGGCCTCACGGGCCAGGTAGGGCTCCAGCGAATGCGCCAGATTCGGCATGGTAAGGGTCTGCAGCCAGACCTGGCCCGGCCCGGTGAGATTGGCGATGAACAGGCCATCGCCGCCGAATAGCTTGTTCTTCAGGCCGGGAAGCAGGGTGATCTCGAAGTTCACCGAGCCTTCGAACATGCCGATGTGTCCGGGATGCACCTGCAGCGTTTCGCCGGGGGCCAGCGTGTAGTTGACGATTTCGCCGCCCAGCTCTACCCAGGCCCGGGCGTTGCCGGTGAGTTTTTGCAGCACGAAACCTTCGCCGCCAAAGATGCCGGCGCCGAGCGAACGCTGAAAACCGATCGCCAGCTCCACGCCTTCCGTGCCGCACAGAAAGCCGTGGCGATGAATGAAGTAGGTCTGGCCGGCATTCACCTGGACTTCGACAATAGTTCCCGGCACTTTCGCCGCGAAGGCGACCATGCCCGGCGAGCCCGAAGTCTCGTATTCGTTCATGAACAGCCCGCCGCCCGACAGGGCGCGCCCGACCACGCCGAGAAAGCCTTTGGCACCGGCTGTCCGAGCCGAAGTCTGCAGCACGATGCTGCGGGTCATCCAGGAGAACCGGCCCGGCTCTGAAATGATTTTGTCACCTTGTTCCAGGCCCACTTCCAGGACCGGCAAGGTCGTTCCCACCATACGAGTCTTCATTGCATTGTTCCCCTACATGGAATGTATCTGCCAGGCATGCTGGCATGGTCCTGGTATGCGTCCATTCTGGCCGAACAGGCTCCCTGGAGGGGAGTGCCTTGCTGCAGATATCCATCCGGCCACCGCGCACAGCTCCCATTCATCGCTGGACCAGTGCGCTCTAAACGTGCGCCTACAAATAGAAAGGCCCCCTTGCGGGGGCCTGTAGCTCCATCCCTAGGGGGGTGATGAAGCTTGGGGTGCTAACCGCCGGGCGCGCAGAGGAAGGGCTGTCCGGCTGCAGTAGGATGCACCGGAAGTCCCGTCAAGCAAATCAGAGGGTGGCCCGACTTCTTGTAGGCCTAGGACTACAAGATCCAAACCAAGCGGCCACCTTCGCGCGCTGCATGCGGCGCCGGCGGACCGTAGGCTGGGTTGCTAAACCCAGCATTGCCATGCATGCAAGTCACGCGATTGGGTTTAGCAACCCAGCCTACGGTCCGTCAGACGCGCAAGCGGTGCGGCCTCAACATGCTAGCGGTGGATCGCGCGCAGAAACTCGTTGCGAGTCTGGGCGCAATGATCAAACTCGCCCATGTAGCATTGCGTGACAACACGTTCGTCCCCGCGGCGGTTCTCGCCCATCAGCAAGCAGAGCTGCTCGGCTTCGATCAGGCAAGCCGCGCCCCGTGCTTTGCCATGGGCAACCAGCGCTGCCGCGACCTCGTTGGTGATCCACTCCTGATACGTGAAGCGATGAGCGATCGCATCGATCATCCTGGCGATACGCCCGAAGCCATGCAGGCGCCCTCCGGGCAGGTAAGCCACATGGGCCACACCGCGAAACGGAAGCAGGTGATGCGGACAAACCCCATGCACAGCGATGCTGCGAATGATCACCATGTCTTCCCTGCGATCATCGAAGCCCACGCCCAGTGCCTCGGCAGGATCAACGTCATAGCCGTCGAGCAGGCGGCCCTGCCAGAGCTTGCGCACACGTTGCGCCGTGCGGGCCGTATGGGCGGCATCGATGTCGATACCGCTTGCCCTGAGCAGATTGCTGACTGCCATCTCGAAGGCGGCAGGATTGAACGGGCGCTTGCGCGGAATGGTTGCAAGCGGCAGGTCATGTGCATCGCACGCATGCTCGCTGTGGGTTTGCTGCATACATTCTCTCTTTTGAGGGATGGCCGCCCCATAGCGCCAGAATGCGCCGGAGGATCAACCCTGCAAATCAGTCGGCAGCGCGAACATCTGCAGGACTAAGACTACAGATCCCATTCAAACGCATCGCTTCGCGAAGACCGGGCCAGGCAATGCTAAGGTTCGCTTTCAACCCCAGAAAGACTTCCCGGTGCAGAGCCAAAGCCAGGAAATGGATACGGAGACTATGGACGAAAAGCGCTATTCGCTTCGTTATCGCTCAAGCCGCATGGAAGTCTGGAGGTGGTACTGGCGTGCCTGGCTAGCCAGGTATGGGTGGTGGCATCTGCTGATTGCAGCAGCCGTAACTTGGCTGACATTGGCCAACTCGGGCGCACGATTTGGGCCCGCTGAATACTCGCTCCGGTTTGTGTGGATAGCGCCATTGGTCATCGCCCTGATGGCTGCCTGGCCGCAGCTGGCATTCAAGAGCCAGGAACCTGTCCTGGAGGTGGGACCGGAGGGCTGGTCTTCGCGGATCGCCGGAAAAGTCGGCTCCCGAGCATGGAAAATGGTTGCGTCGATCCAGAGCAACCACGAGATCATTGCCCTCGTAAGCGATTCGGGTAATGCCTTGCTGATACCCAGGCGGGCGTTTCAAAGCGAGTCTTCGCGCGAGGCCTTTCTATCGGATATCCGGCGTTGGCACGCTGCGAAGGTCAGCTGACACTGACTGTGAAAGCTATCCTGCAGCGATATCGAGAAGATAATGAACACTCGACTGACACCCATCAAAGGGGGAAGTGTGCCTGACTACCAACGGATTGCGGTGCTGATTCTTCGGCTCGGTGGAGCTATCTGGTCCAGTGCTCTTGCAGTCATGTGGGCTTTGTATGGAGTTGAACTGGCGATGGGCCTTGCTGTGCAGCACTATCCCGCTCACACCGTCATCGGCAACTTGGCCTACGTGGGTCTGGGCTTGCTGCTCGTATTGGTGGCAAAGCCACTGGTGCGCCTGCTTGGTCGTGGCCTGGATGGCTGACAGCACGTCCGCATTCGTTGAGAGCCGCAGCAGGCTCGGGGTGTCAAACCGATTCAAAACCAGGTACGCGCATGTTTGAACCTGTCATTCTCGACACCAGGCGCCTCCTCCTCCGCCCTCTTCGGAAGGAGGATGCGTCCATCTTTTTCGAAGTGTGGTCTGATCCTGAGGCGGTGCGCTACTTTTCGTTTCCGCCTATGCAGGATGTCGAGCAGGCGCATGCTCGCGTTGCCGACAAGCTGCAGTCCTCGAGCGACGGCAATAGCGTGATTTGCGTCATTGAATCGAAGGATACAGGTGAGGTGCTTGGTGACTGTGCGCTGTTCAATGGAGTTTCGCATTCCCGGCGCGCCGAGATCGGATACTGCCTCGGACGCAAATACTGGGGAAAAGGCTACATGGTTGAGGCGGCAGACGCCCTCATCGAGCATGGGTTCAAGCAGGCAGGACTGCGTCGAATCGAAGCAGACATCGATCCGCGCAACCTGCCGTCGATCCAATTGGTCGAACGCCTTGGGTTCAAACGCGAAGGGTACTTGCGTGAACGATGGATGATAGGTGGAGAGGTTGCGGATACCGTCCTGTACGGACTGATCCATAGCGATCGTTATCAAGCCTGATCCAGGTTACGCGAATCCTTGAGCTTTCGATGGGAGGTTTCCATGTCTGAGATTTCCCCACGTTTTACGGCTTCGAACCCTCGCCAAATCAGCGAGATAGCGTATCGATGCCATGCGTGTTTTTGCTTGTCATTCCGGCGAAGGCCGGAATCCATGCTTCGGACGTGCCATGGATTCCGGCCTTCGCCGGAATGACGAGTCGCTTTGAAACAGCATCAACGTAACGCTTATTTTGCGGGAATGATTGCAAAAAAACGTGGAGATACTTCAGTCTCCGTGCCCGCATTCGACCTGGTGCGGACGCTAGCAACCCTATGGCCAGGACGAAGCTTCAGGCTACGCTAACGCGTTCTTGCCCAATTCCACCGAAGCCTGGCCATTCACCTAGTGGGGACGAGATGAAGACCTGCGTGACATCTCTGTTGCTGTCAGTCTGTTTGTACTCCTGCCTTGTCCTGGCTCCTCCCTGTGCGCTTGGACGAACCGCAACAGACGGCGACGGTGCCCAAGCGAGCCTCCACGAGAAACCCCAGGCCGAGCCTCGGGCTTCGATGGAAGTCATGCGGATTCCCAGCCACGGGGCGCAAATGAACGCGCTGGTCTACGTCGCGGCAGGTGCCAGGCCTCATCCGGTCGTGGTCCTTCTGCACGGCTTTCCGGGCAATGAGCGCAACTTGGACCTGGCGCAGGATATCCGGCGCGCGGGATGGGATGTCGTCTACTTCGACTACCGGGGCTCCTGGGGTTCGCCTGGGAATTTTTCGTTCTCGCATGGCATCGAAGACACCGCTGCGGTGCTTGCCTATCTACGACAGCCGGCGAATGCCACGCGACTGCGGCTGGATCCGGCGCGTATCGTCCTGATAGGGCACAGCATGGGTGGCTTCATGGCGGTCCAGGCGAGTGCCGCAGATCCCTCCGTAAAAGGGATCGTGATGATCTCGGCGGCCGACATGGGCGGCATGCTTGAACAGATGTTGGGGCAGGAGCCCAAACAAGCTGCTTTGCATGAGGCCAGCGCAGGCTTTGCAGGGGAGGGCATGGCGCCGCTCAGCGGTTGCACGCCGGACGGACTTGCCAACGAGCTGGCGGAGCATGCGTCAGCCTGGGCCTTCCAGTCCAAGGTCGATGCGTTCAAGCGGCGACCCATGCTGGTTGTCACATCGGACGACGGTTTGGCAAGCGACGACGAAGCTTTCGCCACGGAGCTTCGCAAGGGCGGCAATAACCAGGTGACCAGCGTGCACCTGGCGACCGACCATGCCTTCTCCGACCAGCGCATCGAGCTTTCGCATGCCGTGCTGCAATGGCTTGCGCCGCTGGCGCATTAGCGTCCTCCTGCCTGGTAACGAGATTGTGCTCGGACCTCCCGGATGCTGAGCGGGAAAATCAACTTTCATTTGCGGATTCAGTAAGTGCGTGCGGCGCGCTACCTAGCGGCATACACCTGTAGAGTTATCATGATGAGATCGTAGGCACATCCAGCGAGCCAGCGCGATGGCAGCCCCTGTCTTTCCGGACGGCAAAGAGATCTCGTTGTTGCTGTGCGGCGACGTGATGCTGGGGCGGGGCATCGACCAGATCCTTCCGCATCCTTCGGAGCCTCGCTTGTATGAGTCACACATGAGCTCGGCGAGGGACTACGTGGCGCTGGCCGAACGCGTGAACGGTACGATCCCCATGCCGGTCGATGGCGAGTACGTGTGGGGAAATGCGGCGGCTGAGATCGGGCGCTGTGCGCCCGACGTGCGCATCGTCAATCTCGAAACCGCCATTACCACCAACGACCGGCCCGAACCCAAGCAGATCAACTACCGCATGCATCCGGCCAACATCGGTTGCTTGCAGGCTATGCACATCAATTGCTGCGCGCTTGCCAACAATCACGTGCTCGACTGGTCGCGTGAGGGATTGCTGGAAACGCTCGTGCACCTGGACAAGGCCGGCATCGCCCACGCGGGTGCTGGCCGGACTCTTGATCAAGCGGCTGCACCAGCCATCCTGCCGGTTGCGGACGGACGCAGGGTGCTGGTGTTCGGCTTCGGCCTGCCCAGCAGCGGCATTCCCGCTACCTGGGCGGCCAGCGAATCGAACCCTGGCATCCATCTGCTGAAGGATTTCTCCAATCCATCCATCACCCGGATCGCGGACCGGGTCCGGGCGTGGCGACAACCGGGGGATCTTTTGGTCGCCTCCATCCACTGGGGGAGTAACTGGGGGTATGACATTTCGGCCGAACAGCGTCAGCTAGCGCACGACTTGATCGACACCGCCGGCTTCGATGTCATCCACGGCCATTCCAGTCATCACCCGAAGGCCATCGAGATGTATCGGGGCAAACTGATCCTGTATGGCTGCGGAGACTTTCTCAATGATTACGAGGGCATCGAAGGACAGGAGCCCTTCCGCAGCGATCTTGCTGTCGCCTATCTGGTGCGATGTCCCGCCGGCAACGAGGACATCCCGAACCTCGCATTGCTACCGTACCGAATACGAAAGTTCCGTCTGCAAAGCGCGAGCGAGGCCGAGCGAAGGAGCTTGCAGCGGACGCTGGACGGCGAGAGTAGGCCGTTCGGGGTTCGGATCCTGGAGCAGACTTTGCCATGGCCTCCCGTGAGTGGGGCATTGCTGGCCCACTTCTCTCTGAACCGGATTTCGGACGCAATGCCTGGTGGCAACGAGTGACGAATGGCACTGTAACCGGTCATGGTCGATCATGAAGATTCCTCGCAATGCGGTACTGCTGCGCGTAGTTTGCACGGCCCGGCCTGGGCTGCATCAACGCGGTTTCCTTGGGGAAAAAGATGAGCGACCGACGCTTTCCGTGGATGCGTAGCGCAGCGACAGCAGTGGTCGCTCTCGCCGAATGGATGCAGCTTGCTTGGCAGCATTTTCATGGCGGCGTGCTTGGTCACCATTTCCTGAACCGTGCCGACATGCCGGTGATTTCCAACGGGTGGGGAGGTTTGCTGCTCCCGTTGGTGACATGGGTTCTGCTTGGTCGCGTGCAGCGGCGTATCGCGTCGCAAGACGATGTTTCGAAAGCCTATGCCCTGGTCGGCTTCGGCAGCGCCCTGCTTTTTGGCGTGCTGCTATCTGTGTTTTTCACGCTGGGCAACGACCTGGTTCCCGGCGCCATGTTCGAATCGCTGTTTCTGGTCGCGCTGGTGGCGCCGATTTATCGCGCCGAATACCTGTTAGGTTTCGTGCTGGGCATGGCTTTTACATTCGGAGGTGTCCTGCCGAGCATCGTTGGCTCGGTGATGGGGATCATCACCCTGGTGATCCATCGCTATGTCCGGCCCATGTTGTGGCGTATCGGCTCGATGATTGCGGGAATGGCGAAAAAACGCGGGAAAACTTGAGGCTAGGGGAGCCAACAAGAAAGGTTGATCCATCCAGTCCCTGTTTGGCGTGATGGCGCGACAGGAGTGACCAGCCTGGATTTCATCCGTTTCTCCCGGAAACGGGCACTCCATGCGCCGCTTGCCTCCCCTCAATGAATATCCACGCACTGGCCGCACTCAGTAGCGCCAGCGCGGCGGAAACCAGCATCACGCACCGAAAGCCTGAGAGAAACGACAGGTTCACCGCATGCTTCAGCGCAGCCAAGGTTGCGTCAGGATAGCCGGCGGGCATGACGATGCCTGCAAGTTTCTGGCGTTGCCCGACAACTGCGGCAACCAGCCCTGTTGGTGCACGAAGACTGCGCAGTTCGCTGTCCAGCACGATATTGAAGACCAAGGTGAGCACGAACCCGAACAGTGCTATGGCGAGTAGAGCTGCGGCGCGCGATACCGCATTGTTGATGCCTGACGCCGTGCCGGCCAGGTCCCTACCCGCCAAGTTCATGACCGTCGTGGTCAATGGCGCCACCGTAACGCTCATGCCAAGGCCAAGGATGCAAATGGCAGGGAAAAACGCCGTCCAATAGCTGCTTTCGGTGGCAGGCAGCGCGAACATCGCGAACCCGGCCGCCGCGATCGTCGGCCCAATCACCAGCGGCAGCCTCGATCCGAACCGGTCCACCAGACTTCCTGTCCAGCGCGACAACAGGAACATGATCGCAATGAACGGCAGCAAGGCGGCACCGGCTGCCGTCGCGCCATAACCCTGCACCTGGATCAGGTTCAATGGCAGAAAGAACAGGCTGCCGCCCAGCGCCGCATAGAGCAGCAAGGTCAGCAGATTGGCGCCGGCAAAGTTGCGCTCGCGAAAAAGCGCCAACGGCAGCATGGGCGATGCTGCGTGCGCCTCGACGCGTACGAATAGCAGAAGCGCGAGGATGCCGATAACCGCGGCCAACCAGATCGGCGCCGCCGTCCAGCCGCGAGCAGGGGCTTCGATGAAGGCGAACACCAGCCCTGCCAAGCCGATCGTCACCAGACTGGCGCCAAGCACATCGACGGGACCCTCCATGCGCCCCTTGCTCTCAGGCACTTTCGCCGCACAAATGGCCAACAACACGACGCCCACTGGCGCATTGATCAGGAAGGCCCAGGTCCACGAATAGTGTTCTACGAGAAAGCCTCCGATGACCGGCCCTATGGCAGCCGTGATGCCACTGAATGCGGACCACGTGCCGATGGCGGCGCCTCGTTCCGACTGCGGAAATGTCGCGCTGATCAACGCCAGGCTGCCCGGCACCAGCAGCGCGGCGCCGATGCCCTGGAAGGCGCGAGCGGCAATCAGCTGCAGCACGCCCGAGGACAGGGAGCAGCCGATGGAGGCCAGCATGAACAGGCCCGCGCCAAGCATGAAAATGCGCTTGCGTCCGAACCGATCTCCGAGTGTTCCGCCTACCAGCAGCAGCGAAGCGAGAAACAGCGCATAAGACTCCATCACCCATTGGGCGTCTGAAGTGGAGGCGCCCAGCTCCCGCTGGATGGCCGGCAGCGCCACGTTGACCACCGTGCCGTCGATGAAGGCAAGACTGGACCCAAGTATCGCCGCCACCAGCGTCCAGTGCCGCGACGGCGCGGAGCAAGGCAATGCCTGTGCACCGCCAAGGATGACACCTTCTTCACAAGGAGGCTTGCCTATCTGGCTCATGTCCGCTGCCGACATCGAGACCTGGCGGAGCTTACTCCGCTATCGGCTGCAGCGTTCGACTCCCCGATAGGCACGGGCGAAACAGTATGTTAAAACCGCGCTGTTAAAAGGGGCTGCCTGATATGAGTACGCCAAGCATCAGCAGTACGCAGCCGCCATCGGTGAGTGGTCGTTTTGCCGTTCACTACACGCGTTACAAGGCAGAACCCAATCATTCGCTTCGGCCGATATCCGCCGTATCGACGGACTCCCAGGTCGCGGCCGCGGAACGGCTGGCCGCCGCTATTGCCGCCGCATTGGCACAACTAGGGCTTACCTCAGGGGCCAACGCATCCCGCTCCGATAGCACGACCGCAACCAGCGGCGTCCCGCTCACGTCCGCTTCGTCGCAGCAGAGAGTGTCGGCGCCGATACGGCAATATAGAAACGTCGCGTCGACGTACTCCAGTTTGGCTCAGGCATTAAGTGCCGGCCCGAGCAGTACCCCATCAACTTCAAGCGGAGCTGGCAGTTTGACGCCCGTGTTTCAAAGCCTCTGGACATCACTTGGCTCGTCACCCGATGGGGCAATCGCCGCTTCAGCCGAAGCAATGCCAAGCTTGCCATCCTTTCTTGAGACGTTGGCGCGCCACTTCAGTGAAAGCGGCATCACCGGCCTGCGCGGGATGTTTGTCGACACCACGGCTTGAAGTCGTCCACAGACCTGCCCAGTACGGAACCCTATGCGCTACCTGCCTCTGCTGCTGCTTGGTCCATGGCTCGTCATCCTCGCCTGGGCCTATTGGGCAGTGGGAAAGCGTTTTCGCCGTACTTGGCAGCTCAAGCTCTATGACATCACGGTCATTTTGATTGCCCTTGGCGTTGCCTACGGGGGTGCACTGGTGGCGTTTGACGATATCGCCATTCAAAACGTGGGCAGCTTTGGGCGAGAGAGCGGAGGTATCTGGAAACAGGTCATGCCGGCCCTCTACGGCTACGGTGCCTTTGCAGCGGTGATGGCCGTGGGAATGGCGGTGCGATGGTTCCTTGGAAGACGCGAAAGCACCCGGGAAAGGTGACGCTTACTGCTTTCAACTGAGCGCGAAGGAACATGACTTCATATACAGAGCAATGGAAGACCTTGAGGCGCCTTGAATGGTGCTTCTTCGGTTGGATTTGTGTTTGTCCAGCATTACTTCTCGCTGTAACGCTTGCGTTGCCGCAGCTGATTAATTTTCGAAGGGCAGCAGTCCACGACGCGGTTGGATATATCTACTTCGGTCTTTGGGGGAGTGGCGCTTTGCTACTGAGGGTTTGGCTTGGCACCTTCAAGTGTCCAAGGTGCGCCTCCAGCTTTTACGGTGGTGAACGCGTACCGCGCAAGACATGTGTGCACTGTGGTCTTAAACGCGATGCAGAGGAATGACCGTGAATGCTCACTTTCGACCCGTGGTAAACCATTTATAGGGAGAGATGGATGCGTCGTACTTCTTGGCTGGTTGGGCTTGTTCTTGCTGCGGTTTCCGGCGTGGCATCGGCCGCCGCGCAAACGAACGCCGGCGGGCTTGCGCCTTGGCGTTTTGAAATGACCCCGCAGGAAGTTGTCGCGTTTCAGGATTATGGTCCGTATAAATCCTTCAGCAATGGCGACTTGGAAACCTATGCCGGGGTATTCAATGGCCACAAGGAGAACGTGCAGTTTTTCTTCAAGGAGGGGAAGCTGGCGCGAATCGGCATCTATCTCTATGAGGGTCAGGACATCAAGGCCGCGGCTGCCACTTGGGGCCGGGCCTACGCCAGCTTGAAATCGATGTATGGCCGGATCGAGTTGCCGGATATCCATGTTTCCGGCAGCAGTAGCGAGCTGGCACCGGATGCCGTCGCTGCCGCCGGCGGAGCCAATGTAGATGTCGCAGGGCGGTCGCAAATGGCGCCCATCAAGCAACCCTCGGACAAATTTGTGTTTGCTAGCTTCCGGCGTCAGAACGTGCAGGGCCGCCTCTTCTACTACGTGATCGTGTACTGCGAACCGCCGCGCGGTTGAAGGTGTTTGGGGCGTGGCCAAGGCCGAGTTTTTCCCTTGATTCGAGCAAAAATCGGAATGACGAGCAAAGAAGCACATGGCCGCGATGAGCTGTTTCTCCCGAGCCGAAGCGGTCAGCCAAGTTAACCACCGTCGCTTCCGACGCCGAGCCCGCAAACCAGGATTCTCAATCGGATGAACATGACGCTGCTGATCAAGCGCATTTCCGCATGGGTGCTCGCCGCAAGCTTCTTCTTGCCTTTGACCCAGTGCTCACAGAAACAGGGAGATTCATCGCCGCCGGCGACTCTATCGGCAAGCAATGCTTTCGACTGGCCTGGCCTATTCTCAACCGTCGCTTTGCTTCTTTTCTTCTGGCCTTTGGCGATTGAGCTTTGGCGAATGATGAAAGGGTTGCATCCGCCAAGTCGAAAAGCATCTTGGACGGAAGTCGGCCTGAGCGTACTAAGCTTTGCGGGAATTTCCTGGCTCGTCCTGACCTGGCATTTGAATTTCGGTGCATCAATACGATATGGCGCGTATCTGGCTTACGGCAGCGCATTTGCGTATGGCGTCACGTCGTTGGTCGAGGCGATAAAGAGCAATCCGCGACGTGAGTGCCCGCCAGGAGCCGGATCGAATTCATCTGCTTAGAGTGTAGGCTGGGATGGCAATCCCAGCGCCGGGATGACGTATGGAAGCTGGGATTGTCATCCCAGCCTACGCTCAAGCCATAGCCAGGCGGTTAGCCAGGTTTTGCAGGGCGTGGCGCAGCAGCGCGGGGCTGTTTACGCGAAATCCGAACGGCAAGCGAGCCAGCTCGCGTGCGAGCCAATCCAGATCATCCACCTGGCTGCGCATCAATACGCCGCGCTCAATGGGTTCAAACACGCCGATGGCATTGCCAAGGTTGTTCATGGCGTGCGGCAAGTCGGTAAACAGTTCCACCTCGGCTAGATAAGTGCGTGGTTGGGTGGCGAGGCTGTCGGCGAGATGAGCCAGGGTGTCGAAGTGGGCGGGTCGTTCAAAGCCGGTGCCAAGCGGCTGTGCAGCGGTGATGCGATCCAGTCGGAACGAACGCAGGTCCTGACGGAGATGGCAACGGCCCACGAGGTACCAATAGCTATTGCGGTAACCGAGTCCGAACGGATCGACCGCTCGCTCGGTGTGCTCATCCTGAGGCGAGCGATAACTCAAGCGTATCTGCTGCCGTTCCTGGGCAGCCTTGCTCAGCTGCATGAGCAGGGCGCCGTTCACGTTGGGAGCAGGGCGCCCACTCTCCAGGCTGACGGTCTCGGTCAATGCGCGCACTTGCTGTTGCAGTCGCTCCGGCATCACGCGCTCCAGCTTGGCTTGCGCGCTGGCCGCCACCGCGCCGGCATGGGTCATGCCCAACCGCTGGGCGGCCAGCAGGCCTACCGAAAGCGCCAGCGCTTCGTCATCGCTGAACATCATGGGCGGTAGCTTGAAGCCGGGCACCAGCATGTAGGCGCCGTGGCGCCCGCGCTCGGCCGTGATCGGAATGCCGATTTCCTCAAGAATGGTGATATACCGACGCAGGGTGCGCGGGTGGATAGCCAGCCGGCGCGCCAGTTCGCTGCCGCTGATTCGGCGGTGCGCCTGCAGCAACTCCAGGACGGCCAATGCCCGGCTGGTTGGGTGGTACATGAAGAGCCCCTGGGGAAGGAATTAGGACGCAAACTGTCCTAATGGTTGCCTAGCATGCAGGCGTCCCGTGGGTACCGCAAGCGAGCAGTGCAGTGAGCGCTGGTGGCCACTTTCGTCTTACGCCAATGGAAGGAACGCCCTGTGAAAACGATCGCTTATGTCTATGCAGCATTGTTGGCCTGCAGCCTGGCTTCCCCGGCCGCCATGGCTTCCGTCGACGGTCCGCATTGCACCGACGCCGCCCATCGGCAATTCGATTTCTTTGCCGGCAACTGGGACGCTTATGACAGCGCAGGCAAGCTGCTTGGCCACAACCGCGTTGAAAAGGCGCATGACGGCTGCGTGCTGATCGAGCACTGGAGCGGGGTGGAAGGGGAGAGCGGCACCAGCCTCAACATCTATGACGCGAACCGCAAGGTCTGGAACGAGACCTGGGCAAGTAGTCACGGCACGCTGCTGACCATGGAAGGCGGCATGCGAGGGCAGCAGATGGTGATGATCGGCACGCACGTGGAGGAAGATGGACGCGTCGCCCTGCATCGCAATATCTGGACGCCCATGCCGGACGGCGTGCATCAAGTCTGGGACTACTCGCTCGACGGGGGCCAGACCTGGATCGTCAACTATGACGGCTATCTGCGGCCGGCCAAAGCACCGCGCTGAGGAAGTGCGCGTCGCGCCTTGCCCATTCGCATCAATCGTGCTGGCCGCCTTCAAACTGGGCGGCCAGCTTGCGCAGCCACTTCTCGTTCCAGCTGATCTCGCCTGATTCGAGCTGCGCGATCAGGCCGTCCAGCCATTTGATCTCGGCTTTCAGCAGCACCTGCTTGTATTCGTCGTCCAGCATGCATAGCCGTGGCAGCCCTTTGCCCTGCAGCTCCTTCATGATGGCGGACGAATGGGTCAACTGCTGCTTTTGCGCTTCACGTCGCCGCAGCAATTGCGCGAGCACCACGTCCGGCGAAAGCGCCATCACCGTGGCGAGCGCTGCGGGGAATTCATTGAACTCGCGCCGCGGCTCGCCCAGCATGCCTTCCAGCCAGGCATGGAAGGTCTTCTTGCCCAGGGGCGTGATCTCGTAGATCACCCGCTCCGGCCGGCCCTCTTCCTGTTGCGTTTCGCGCACGCGTATCAGTTCGGCCGCCTGCAGCTGCGCGATGGTCTGATAGACGCTGTTGCGTTGTGCCACGTTGACGACGTTGTCCTTGCCGCGCTGCTTGATCAACTCATGCATGCGATAGGCGTGCGAGGGGGCCTCCACGACAAAGGAGAGGATCACCATCGCCAGCGGCGACCGTTGCCGGGGGCGGGTTTTCACGAGTGCATCCTCAAGGACGGGAATAGGGGCTATCTTGCGTTTATAGTCATAATATGTCTATATAGTCATATTATGACTTATGAAACCGAGGGTAAACGCATGGCCGCCGTAAGACACGCACTCATCATCGGGGGTGGTATCGCCGGTTCCGCGGTAGCGCTGGCGCTGGCCAAGGCCGGCATCCGTGCAACGATTTACGAGTCCCATCCGGCTGCGGCGGACGGCGTGGGAGCCAGCCTGATGCTGGCTCCCAACGGGCTGGAGGCACTGAAAGTCATCGGCGTTGACGCTGAGCTAAGGGTAGCCAGCCGGCCTATGGCGCAGATGGTCCTGGCGAACAGCCGCGGAAAGGTACTCATCCGTTTCCATGGACTGAAAGGGATGCAAGCCAGTCGTGTGATAGAGCGCGCCGATCTCTACAAGGTACTCAACCAGGCGGTGAAGGATGCCGGCATACCGGTGGTGTACGGGAAGCGGCTGATTGCGGCGAGCGAGACGTCTCACGACGTACGTGCGCAGTTTGCCGATGGCAGCCATGCCAAGGGCGACATCCTGATCGGAGCGGACGGTATCCGCTCGACCGTGCGCGAACTGATCGATCCGAACGCGCCATCGCCGCAGTATGCGGGGCATTTGGGGTTTGGCGGCTGCGTGCCGCATGGGACGGTCAACGTAGCTCCCGATAGCATGACCTTTGTCTTCGGCAAACACGCCTTTCTCGGCTACTGGCCGGATGCGGACCGGGGAGTCTGCTGGTTCGGCAGCCTTCCACACGATGTACCAATATCGATGACGGACGTGCGCAAGATACCTGCATCGCATTGGATCAGTCGCTTGCGCGAGCTTTATCGCGACGACCAGCCTGCGCAAACCTTCCTGAGGCACACTGATCCGGAGCAGCTCCTCGCCACGGGCGCAAGCGAGTGGATGCCGCCGGTTCCTCGCTGGCACAGTGAAAGAATGGTGTTGGTCGGCGACGCCGTGCATGCGCCCTCATCCAGCTCGGGGCAGGGTGCATCGCTGGCGATAGAAAGCGCGGTTGAGCTCGCACGCTGTGTGCGCGACCTGCCGAAGCCCTCTGCGGCGTTTACCGCTTATGAGCAGCTGCGTCGAGGACGTGTGGAAGAAGTGACAGCTCATGCCGCCAGGACCAATGGCCAAAAAGCCTCGGGGCCGTTGGCCAAGGCTCTGATGCATATCATCATGCCGATCGCGCTGAAGACGTTCTTCAATCCGGCCAAGCTGTTCGGGGCGCAGCATGGCTACCGCATCGATTGGGACGCCCCTGTGCTTGCCGCGGCGCCATGAATTGCGCGCATACTGGATGCACTTCGTCCGCCCGAAGTGATCAGGGGCCTCAACTCATCCATGCGGGGCAACAGCCCCAAGCGAGGTTCTCATGAACACCATCCCATCCTGGCTAGTGTTGTCGTTCACGCTGTTATCCGCCGCCGCCGTTCAAGCGGCGGACAAGAGCACTTCAACCATCATTCGGGACTACACCGATATCGTGGCTCCTGCCGATCAGCAGGCTTATGAAACGGGCGTCAAGAACTTCAATCAATGCCTGCATCAACATGGTTTCAAGTTCACGTGGAAGGCGTGGGTGCACGAGACGGGAAACACCTATGCCTATTCGTACGTCTCGGACCCGGTTCCATGGGAAAGTTTCGATGCCATGGACACGGCGGGCAAGGCATGCGACGCAACCCTCAGATCGGCGGTAAATCCTCATCTGAAAAGCGAGACCAGCGCATTTGTCGAAATGATGCCGGAATGGAGTCATATGCCCAAGAACTCCGATCCTGCATCGGCCCTGATTGAAGTTACCTTCTTCAAGCTCAAGCCCGGTCATGAAAACGCGGAAGCGTTCATGGCTGCGGCAAAGAAAATCGCGGCGGCCGCCGAAAAATCCAATTGGGCCGTCAATTACATGATCGGCAGAGTTCGCGAGGGCGATGAAGGCGCGCCTGACTTCATCCTGGTGGAGCCAGCCAAAAGCTGGGCGGAGCTTGGCAAGGAGCCCGATCCCACGGTATGGAAGATGGTCGAAAACGTGTATGGGAAAGAAAGCGGCCAGGCGATTCGCAAATCCGTCAATGATGCTTTGCAAAGCGTGTCGTCGCATGTAGATAGCTACAGCGCCGAATTGACGTACACGGCCGGCAAGTAAGAAAACTCGCATAGAACAGGATCAGATTCACTCCCTGCTCGGATGTGAATCTGACCCTGAGGGTTTTTCGATGCCTTCGCGTGCATCCAGGTAACAAGCGACTCAATAGTAAGTTCAAGGCGCGATGGAAGAGTTAACCGGAAACGGCTCCCTCCCCTGTATGCAGGGGAGGGTTGGGGTGGGGTTGTACGAGCTTGCCGCACTGTTTGACTTCATCGCGAGCTTGCTTCACCCCACCCCAGCCCTCCCCTACTACACGTAGGGGAGGGAGCCGATGCCCGCCAGCAGAGACATGGCGCTAATCAGATGCAAGCAGGGGAAGAGCCTGCTTCAGGCACGGATTGAGCCATGCGATTTTGCCCCGGACAGCAGTGGGCTTTGCCCGGAATGACCGATTGCTCTGAACCAACATCAGTGTGGATCCGGGCCCTCGACACGCCGGTCGCCCACCACGGGCGTCAAGCCAGAGTCCGGACTCGTAGATTGCGCCCTTTGATCTTGCCGGCACGCAAGCGTTCCAATGCCCTGTTCGCCAGCGATCGAGTGATTGCTACGTAAGCGCGCGTGGCGAAAACATCGATCTTGCCGACGTCGTCCGCCTTGAGCCCTGCGTCGCCGGTCAGTGCGCCGAGGATGTCGCCGGGGCGTAGCTTGTCCTGGCGTCCGGCGTCGATGACCAGGGTCTTCATCGGCGCCAGATTCAGTGTCTTGCCGCGCGGCGGCGAAAGCTTCAGTGGACGCCAGGGCAGCGGTCGGCCGAGCACCTGCTCGATGTTTTCGGCCTTGGGCAGTTCGCGCGGCGTACAAAGGGTTATCGCCAGGCCTGTTTGCCCGGCGCGACCGGTGCGACCGATGCGATGGGTATGCGTATCGGGATCGTGGGCGACGTCGTAGCTGATTACCAGCGGCAGTGCAGTGATGTCGAGCCCGCGCGCCGCGACATCGGTGGCTATCAGCACGGCGCAGCTGCGATTGGCGAACTGCACCAGCACTTCGTCGCGATCGCGTTGTTCCATGTCGCCATGCAAGGCCAGCGCGGAATACCCACGGGCATCCAACTCTTCCGCCACGGCATCCACGTCGCGTCGCATATTGCAGAACACCAGCGCATGCTGGCCACGTTCGCCGGTAAGCAGTTGGGCCAGCGCGTCGAGCTTGCGAGCAGGTTCAACGTCAATGAACTGCTGCTCGATCGCGGGTTTGCCGTCGGCAGGTGCTTCTACGATGACCTCGACGGGGTTGCGCTGCACGCGCCGGCTCACCTCGCGGATATCGTCCGGATAAGTGGCCGAGAACAGCAGGGTCTGGTGATGCTTGGCGATACGCCCGACTATGTCGTCGATCGCTTCGCTGAAGCCCATGTCCAGCATGCGATCCGCCTCGTCCAGCACCAGCACCTTGATGCCGCCGCCATGCAGGCTGCCGCGCTTGAGGTGCTCTTGCACGCGGCCAGGCGTGCCAACCACGATATGCGGATCGTGGGTCAGCGAGGCCAGCTGCGGGCCCAAAGGCATGCCGCCGCACAGGGTCAGCAGCTTGACGTTGGGGATGTTCGCTGCGAGCTTGCGAAGGGCCTTGCTCACCTGGTCGGCCAGCTCGCGCGTCGGACACAGCACCAGCGCCTGCAAGCGGATCGTTTCCACGCGCAGCGATTGCAGCAGGCTTAGCCCGAATGCCGCGGTCTTGCCGCTGCCAGTCTGGGCCTGGGCGATCACGTCGCGACCTTCCAGCATGGCCGGAAGGCTTTGCGCCTGGATGGGCGTCATCTCGCTGTAGCCCAGTGTTTCGACACTGGCGAGCAAGGCAGGTTTGAGGGGAAGCGTACTAAAGGCAGTCATGCGACATGATCGCACAATCGGGCCTTTTGCCCGCTGAAAGCTTCGGCTAACCCTTCGTAGATGCGTTGTGTTGGGTGTGCTGCGCCAACCAGCGATCAAGCTGATTGGCAAAGGCCTGCCGGTCACGCATATGAAAGGCGGGCGGACCGCCGGTTTGAACGCCGGCTCCCCGTAGTTCCTCCATGAAGTTGCGCATCGACAAGCGTTCAGCCATGTTGTCGGGCGTGTAGCGTTCTCCACGCGGATGGACGGCCACACCGCCCTTCTCGATGACGCGCGCGGCAAGCGGAATGTCTTGCGTGACCACAAGGTCGTCGGCCTGCAAGCGCCTGACGATTTCGTTGTCGGCCTCGTCAAACCCACCGCTTACCGTGACTGCACGGATATAACGCGATGGAGGGCGCGACAGCGCGTGATTGGCGATCAATGTCACGTGAATCTTGGCTCGTTCGGCGGCGCGGAACAGGATCTCCTTGATCACGCCAGGACAAGCGTCGCCATCCACCCATATCTGCGGCCCGTCGGCTTCAGGCGCATTCACGCAACGCCCCCGGAGGGATCTCTTCCCGTATCGTTTGACTTCGGGTTTTCGCGCTCTGCCTTCTTCTTGGCCTGCTTGGCGTCCTGTTGCTTCTTCTTGGCCAGTTCGCGCTGACGCTTTTCAAAAGAGTAGTTGGTCTTGGCCAAGGGAGGTGCCTCGTTCGATGTAATGGAAGTGACGTCGGTCCGTGCCATTTGGCATGACCGCACAGGGAAGCTTATTCCTGGCCGGAAGGCCGCGCGCCAGCCTTGGCAGCGCTGTTTGCCTTGGCGGGAGTTTCAGCCTCCGCGGATTTGTGATGAAGCGGGGTGTTGCCCAACACTTCAATCCGGCCGCCGGCCTTGTTGAAGGCTGCGATATCTGCAGCAATGCGT
Source organism: Dyella choica (assembly GCF_003977665.1). Lineage (GTDB taxonomy): Bacteria > Pseudomonadota > Gammaproteobacteria > Xanthomonadales > Rhodanobacteraceae > Dyella_B > Dyella_B choica. Next base: position 44,982 of record NZ_RYYV01000006.1, read on the forward strand.
TCGCTGGTCAGGGTTTTGGGGGAGGCGGAACCGGTGGACGGGCCGTGGGGACCGGCTTGGCGGGGGTTGGACATGACGAAGTCCTCTCATTTCAGGGTGATATCGATGCTGCGGGAAGGTTGTTTTGCATAGTCGGAGCGAACGGCGCGGCAGTACGGGCCGCCCATCACGAATCGCCGGCAGGTGCTTGGGCGATCGGCATAAATTCCGCAGTTCATGTGGGTGCGATCCAGTGCCACACACCACCCGTCTTCGCCGTGGGCCATCACGTGGACGCCATTGGGAAGATAACTGGTGAGGTGGGTGGGGACGTTGTCTTCGGGCGCCAGGACAACGATCAGGCGACAGCAAACCGCAGCGCAAGTCGCGCAATTTGCGGTGCTTTTCGCTTTCTTTCCGGACGGGGTCCGGTCCGCGCGGCGATTGGAATGGTCTGGCATGGGTGCTCCCGTGGGGCGTCACCTCCCAATCGAGGTGGTTCACGCGTGGGCTGGGGGAGCGAAGCGCGCCGCTGCTGAATGGCAGCGCGGGCCGCAAAAAGGCAGGAAATACCTGCTAAAGCATAGTACACCATGCCGGCCGGCTGAATTTGTGTACTGCCGGCGCCTAATCAATATGGAAAACAAGGGGTCTGCGCCGACTGGCGTTTAGGAGTATGGTGGATGGTCCCGCCGCCCTCCATTCAGGTGCCCGAATGAACGACACACCCAAACCCCTGTCGGTAGCGACCATTCATTCGGTTTATTCCGGCGCAAAGATCACTTCGGTCGTCGAGCAGGCAAAAAATTTCAAGTCGACCAACAGCTTTGCGCGCGATGCTTCCCATTCGGGTCAGGCCCCCGAAAAAGCCAAGGTGGAAAAGAAACGGCCCGAGCGCCCGTGAGGTTCGCGGGTTTTGCCGCATCAGACGATTGGAGCGTGCCTTGACCGGGCATGCTCCAGGCTAACGTGCACCGACGTCAAAGAAAAAAAGTAAACGAGCTCGGCCAGGATGATCCTCGCGCTTGCCATCAACGATGCAAGCGCGCCCTGATGGAATGGATGGCCGAAGACGACGCTTCCAATGCCCGGCCGTTACGCTGCCGCTTCCGCACCATCCACCGGTGCAACGACTTGCTTGCGGCGTATCCATGCAGGCGAAACGATGCAGCCGCGTTTCAGCGCGATGATGAGCAGCACCAGCGACAGCAGCGTGCACGTAGTCAGGGCGACCACCGATGCCTCGGCGCCGAATGAGGCGCCAGTGAGCCAATCCGGGCCGGTGCGGGTGGATACCAGCCAACCGTCCGCCGCCGTGCCCGATACCGGAATGCCATAGACCGTACCTTGGCAGAAATTCCACGCGAGGTGCAGGCCCATGCATATTGGCAAGGAGCGCGTGACCATATAGAGCAGGCCGAACAGGAAGCCGGCCTCGATCGCGATGGCGGCCGAACTCCATAGCGTGGCGCCCGGGTTGCCATGGTGCGCCAAGCCAAAGAACGCCGCCGAGACGAGCAAAGCCGCCCAACTGCCCAAGCCTTCCTCCACGATGCGAAAAAGCGCGCCGCGGAACAGGATCTCTTCGCCAATGCCAGCGCCGAGGCCCACCATCAGCAGCGGAGTCACCCAGTTGGCATGCGGATTGAAACCTACAACTTGGTAGCTACCGAGTAGCCACATCACGCCTACCACGGCGCTGAACAACGCCGTGCCTATCGCCAGCCCGATCAACGCCCGGGAAAACATCGTGCGCGACAGCAGTTCGGTGGGCGTGCGACGTTCGATGAAACGAGCCAACAGCAGGAAGGCCGTCAATTCCGGTATCGTGCGTCCGAAAAATTCACCCAGCCCGTGCTGCAGCGGAGGGGCGGTATGTGTCCATCCCAAAGCATGTAACGCTTTGGACACCACCATGACGCTTGGCATGAAGATGGCGACAAATATCACCAGCCGGGCGATCGACGAATACAACAACCAACGCTGCCAAGTCGGCACTCCGACAGGCACGGCAAATGCAACCCTCTGGCCAGAAACGAACATCGCTGATTCCCCTATAGACGTGATTGAAGTCTGGCGGCTAACGCAAGGGCGCACCCAGTGACGTTGGTAATCCCCTGCCGGAGGTCATTGTAGGATGACGAATCGGCGCTTGCGAAGGACTGCGGTGCGCCTGGATCGTGCCATGCCGACGCCTCACCGGGCGCTCTTCAACCAATCCAGGGCGCGTCGCATCCATGCTTCGGCCCGGCCCGGGTTCCATACGAAGGTCGCCACGCTTTGCGGCGGCATCGTGTATTCGAAGCGAGTCGGGCCCTGTGCGACCGAGACGGGACGCGCAGCCGCGTTGCTGTTCACCATCACCAGCACGATCGACCCGTCGGTAACGTTCTGGAATGCCACATTGACGAAGCCCTTGTCGGTCAGCGTGGAATCCACTCTAACGGCACCGGGCAGGACGAATTTGCTGAAGTGGGCCAATGCGTAGTATTCGTCGTTGCGGCTCACATCGCCTGTGCCTGAGTCGATCGTGACCACACCCTTGCAGGCGTCACAACCGCCGAAATGGGGACCGTGCTGCTTGTCGAGCACCAGGTTCCAGTACACGACGCCACGAGCCCACTGCCTGGTGCCGGCGACCAGCAGCTCCTGGGTAAACCAGAGCAGCTCACCGTTCTTGCTCGATGCCCAATCGCCTCCGGAGCACTCGGTGATGTAGGTGTCCTTTTGGGGATACGCACGATGGACGCGGCCTTGCGCATACTGGCTGCCCTCGTAGCAATGCCAGGCAACGCCATCGATATAGCGCGCGGCATCGGGGTTTGCCAGCACGCTCAGCACCTGATCCGGCTGGCTCCAGTTGTGATCCCATTCCAGGATCTGGGTTTTTTGCTTGCGGCTGGCCAGCTTCGGGCCGAGATATTGCGCGACGATGCGTGCTCGCGTGGCCGCAGGCATTTCCATACCCGGATACGTAATGGGCACGAAGCCGGGCTCATTCTGCAAGGTCAGGGCGAAGATGGGGATGCCGTAGCCGAGGTAGGCGTCGAGATATTTGACGAGGTAGTCCGTATAGGTGCTTTCGTACTGCTCCAGCAGCTCCCCGCCGATGAGGTTTGCGCTGGTTTTCATCCACGCCGGCGCGCTCCATGGCGATGCGATGATTTGCAATCCCGGATCAATAGCCAGGATCTGGCGTACCGTCGGTATGACGTCGTGCAGATTGGGCGTGATATTGAAATGCTGCAGCTGCGGATCGACCTGGCCGAAGGGAACATCATCCAGGGTATACGGCTTCAACGAGAAATCCGAGGCGCCAATGGTCAGGCGCATCATGTTCAGGCCAAGAGCGGGTGGCGGGCCATACAGCTCGCGCAGCAAGGCCCTGCGCTGGAAGAAATTCAGCTTGTTCCGCAGCAGCCACGCCGACGAGTCCGTCATCGCCGCGCCGAAACCGACGATGGTTTGATATTTCTTCTGCACGTCGATGACGATATCGGCGGGCAACGAACCGCGCGCGCTCATGGCAATATCGGGCCGTTGCTGCAGCTTGAGCCGGCGATCCGCCGTGCTCAGCCACAGCTGGACAGTCGGGATGACCGGCCGCGCCGAAGGGACGGCTTTGAGTTTTGCCCTGGGCTGCTCGAAGCGTGGCGCATAAACAGCCGCCAGCGTGAGCAGAATGAGCGAAGCGATGAGGGCGATGACGGTACGATGGGAATCCGGTCCGCGCTCATTCATGTACGCAAATCACTCGTGCTCACGTTGGTCTGAAAGCCGTGCCGATCCTTCGAATGTCACGACGGGCTGACTTGGCGTGGAAGGATCGTACACGCAAAGGGTTTCCCGTTGGTCAAAAATTGAAAAGCCGGCAGCGCCTTATCTTTTTTAAGGGGAGGTAAGGAGGTCGGTGGCGTTCACGCTCGCTGTCACAAGCGGCGAGGCGCACGACGGGCTGGACTCAGTGGACGAACGAGGCGAGCGGCAGGGGAATCTGACCATGCGTTCCCCGTTTCGGCGCCAGCCAGCTTGGCGCGACTATCCTCAAAAGCGGACGAGACTGGAGATGCCGCCATGTCCGAGAACACGAAGACTCCGCTCGAACACGTCAACGACGCCCTTGCGCAACTCAAAGAGATGCGCCACTACGCGAAGAACAACGTCGAAACCCTGACGGCGCAGTGGCTGCTGTTCGACGGCGAGCTGAAGAAGCTCAAGCAGAGCGGATCGATCGAGACGTTGATGACACGTCAAGGCGAGTTGCACGACGCGCTGGACAAGGAAATCGCCGAGCTTGAGAAACTGGCGGCGACGCTGCAGCCGCCTCCGGAGGAAGCGTAGTCGGCGCTGTCCCCAAACCTGCGTTAGCGCGTAGGCTGGGATGGCAATCCCAGCATCAGGAAGCCGAGTGGAAGCTGGGATTATCATCCCAGCCTACGCACGGTCCGGAGTAAGCTGGCCATGTCGTCCAGGTCAGTCTGGCAGGGGAAGCTATGACCGTTACCTACAAAGATCGATGGCAAGCGATCCGCGCATGGGGACTCGGCGGGAGCTACTTTTCTAATGCGACGAATAAGCTGTCTTGGGTTACCCGAATGTTGATTCTGGCCCTTACGGCCTCATGCGCGCACGCTGCCTCCAATGCATTGCCACCCGAGGCGCAACTGGCCCTCCATTCGGGAGGACAGGCTGTCATCTATTCGCTTGAGCCCTGGGATGATCCCGAGAAGAAAGTACCGCGATTGCATGGCTTCGAGATACTGGGCCAGGCGACACTTAATCCGGCGCAGGCATCCTCGGCTGTCGCTGCCTTTGACGTCGCGATTAGGGGCTTCGACAATGTGATAGCAGCGTGTTTCGACCCTCGCCATGCGATTCGGATTCAGGCGAACGGGCACACTTATGATTTCCTGCTCTGCTATTCCTGTCACCAGCTCGAGGTGTACCGCGACGACAAAGCACTGGGAGGGGCGGGCGCCGCCGGTTCGCCGAAGAAGCTCAACGAGCTTCTGGCCAGCCTCCACATCCCGCTATCGCATTCGCTGGAAGCCCTGCAGGCCAGTGAACGGGAGGAACAGAAAAAAACGGCAGAGGCGCTGAAGCGATGGCTCCCCCAGATGCCTGCGTCGATCCGTCACGTCTGGGACGTCAACGCGCAGTTTCGCATGGGCATGAATCCGTATGGCAAAGCGTTGAGCGATCTGAACGACGCACTGAAAGCCGAAATACCTGATCGCCGTGAGCGGATTCGGCGGCTTCTGGTCTTGTACGGTTCGGGCGAGGGGCCATGGAGCGGATTTGGCGCCTATGAGCTGATCTCAGACGACCTGTTACAGGACTATGCAACTGAAGACATCGTTGCGGTCGCGCAGGCGCCGGACGCAAACGACGCATTGCTTGAAGGCGCCGCGCGGTACCTCTGCGGGTGGAATTTCAGTCGACACCATCCGCAAGACTTCAAATTGATTCCGACCCAGCTCAAAGCGAGGTTGCTTGAGCACACGCTGCATTCCGGCGACCTAGAGGACGATGAACGGCGCAAATGCGCGATGCAAGTGTTCGGGGGGCGCTGATTTTCAAAGGCGTAGGCTGGGATGGCCATCCCAGCACCAGGATACCAACTGGAAGCTGGGATTATCATCCCAGCCTACACGCTATTTATCCTTGCCGAAGGCCCCTGGGGAAAGCCCTAGTTTCACCCCCTGCTTCGTCGGCCTACCTTCTTGATCGCGAAGATTGAAGGAGGTTTTGACGCCATGTCTTACCCTGTCGATTCCATCGCCCCGCGCTACGAAGTTTCGGCGACCGACAACCAGGTCGATCAAACCAAGGTTGATACCGCGCTGCGCATGATCCGCCCGGATATGCCGATCAACCAGTCGCAGCTGGCCAATTTCATGCGCAATCCGAACCTGAACCAGGCCGAGCGCGACCAGATCATCCAGACCCTGGCGCGAGAGAACGGCCAGCAGGTCCGTTTCTTTGCCAATGACGCGGTGCGCTCCGCTGCCGGCGATCAAGCCTCGCTTGAGACCGACCAGCAGACCATTGCCGATGCCGTGCAACAGGCGTACAGCGATGGTGCGATCGATAAGGACGATTTGCTGCACATCGCCGATGCCAATGGCGCGGGAAACGGCGGGCAGCGCTTCATGGCCATTCTGCAGTGGGGCACCAGCACGCGTGAGCCCAACGGAGTGTGCGAAGTGCTGGCCGACGAATTGTGGGCGCGCAATGGCAACAGCGGCATGGATCGGGCGAGCGCAGCGATGTTCTTTACTTCCGATCCCAGCATGATGTCACGCAATCTGGCTACGCCCGATGCGCGTGCCCAGGCGTTCGAGGCCCTGGTCAGCCTCAGCGACAAAAACCCCTACAGCAAGCTGCCGGACACTCCGACCGCTACGGCGTGGCGCGACCAGGCCCTGGTCGCCGAGGGTAGATTGTTTACCGGCTATGGACAGGAACTGGTTGATCGATACACGGGTGTCGGTGCCGACGGCACGCCGATGCACACCGATGTGTTGGCCAAATTCATGAGTCAGACAGTGCTCAATCCAGACGCCAAGGGACTCTGGCTCGACCGCTCGCGCGACCTTGTGCCAGCTATCCGCACCACCATGAACCGTGCCGAGCAAACCTTTACTGATCGTGCGCAACAACCTGGAGTCAGTACGCAGGACCAGGAGCGCGCCATGCAGCAGCTCGGCCGCTTCACCTCAGCCGTCTCCGGCGCTACCGCCATGGCATTGACCCAATACGACGCTGAGATCAACGCCAGCCAGGCCTCCAAGAAAGACTTTACCGACATGGTCAGCAAGATTGTCGGCATAACTCCGCTCGGACCGATCGTCGGCAAGATTCCCCTGGGCGAAGGCGATCAGCTGGTCCAAAATCTGGCCGGGGCACTGTACGACGCCCTGACCCAGAATCCCGATCGCCCCAGTATCGCAATGGCTCGCACGCTCTACGACTATGGCGCCGCGCAAGCCGAATCCCTGAGCAATCAGGTCCACAGCGAGGACCCAAGGATGGCCTTCGACTCCGCCTACTCGGCCGAATTGCTCAACCTGCAGCAGAGCCTCAACGTAAATCTCGGCGGGCACGCGAGTTAGCCCTGAGCAAACAGGGGCGCGTTGACATCACGAGGCACCCGGATAGAAAGCCTGGGTGCCTGCTTCTCTTCATTCATCAACGCGACGACTTGAATACGCGCGCACTTCAAGCGTCAGAAATCCGCTTTCCCGAAGCGCGCAATGCCCTGGTTCTTACCTGGCGGGTCCAGCGTTGTCAGGTCGAGTTCCAGCGGTTCTCCAATCCAATGACCCAAGGTCGTGTGATCAGCGAGGTCGTCATCGGTAAGCGGATGAACCAGCGCCCTGAATCCCGATGCCTTGATGAAGTCGAGAATGGCTGGCAGCGCCGCTTTCAGGAAATGAATTTCAAACTGCGGGATGGGATGCGGTCCCGCCTTGCGGTCCGTAAGCTGGCCGACGAACAGCAGCGCAGGAATTTTTTTCGACGCCATGAAATCGCGCAGGAGCGTCTGCGCCGTAGCGGCCAGGTCCCGTTGCGACGGTTCGTAATAGATATGCGCGTGGTACGGCGCGCTGTCGTCGCTCATGGCTTTTGCTCCTCTGTGGCTTTGCCGCTTGTAGAACTTCCCGAGATCAACGCAGGGTAGATCGAGATGAAAGCTTGGCACAGTGAGTCCCTGGGATAGGCGCGCCCGGGGGAGGGCAGCGCACGATGGTGCGCGACTTGGCCTGGTTGATAAACATGAGATAACTTGACCCATTCCGAACCTATGGGTTGGTAATCATGAACAAGCTGGCCGGCATGGAAATGTTCGTCCGCGTGGTCGAAAGCGGCAGTTTCGCCGCTGCCGCGGAGGCAAGCCGGGTCTCGGCAACGATGGTCGCCAAGCATATCAACGACATCGAGCAAAGGCTGGGAGCGCGGCTGCTCCATCGCACCACGCGACGCCAGCAGCTTTCGGACGTGGGGCGGCTGTACTACGAGCGCTGCAAGCAAGTGCTTGCGGACGTTGAACTCGCCGAAGCCAGTGCATTGGAACTGCATGCGACCCCGCGCGGCCAACTGCGCGTGATTGCTCCGGTCAGCTTCGGCAGTCACATCCTCGTGCCGGTGCTGAGTGACTACATGGCCCAATATCCGGACATCAGCATCGAACTCACCCTGGACAATCGCCGCCCCCAGTTCGTCGACGGGGGCTTTGAGCTGGGCATCCACATCGGTGAAATCAACGAGCCCGGGATTGTCGCGCGCCCGTTGCGCCCTTATCGTCGCCTGCTCGCAGCATCGGCCAGCTATCTGGATCGTCATGGCCAGCCCGAGCACCCGCAGCAATTGAGTGCCCATGACTGTCTTGGTCCCTCGTATTGGCGACGATTTGACCAATGGCTGTTCGTTGGGCCGAATGGCGCCACCTGTCAGGTCACGGTGCGAAGTCGCTTCACCGCCAATCAGGGCAACGCGCTGCGCATCGCTGCATTGAGTGGTGCCGGCATCGTGCTGCAACCCGAAGCCGTACTGGCTGATGATCTCGACGCTGGCCGGCTGCTCCCCGTACTGCCCGAATGGTCGCTGTTACCCTCGCCGATGTATCTGATCTACGCGCAAGATGCACGCCCAACGGCCAAGCTCCGCAGCGCGATCGATTTTCTGCTGGCCCGATTGGACGCCTAGCGTCCGCCAATATTTTCGATGGCGCGTAGCGCGTAGGCTGGGATGGCAATCCCAGCACCGGGATGCCGCGTGCAAAGCTGGGATTAGCATCCCAGCCTACGTTGTTTTCGATGGAAGGCGGCCGACAGCAGGCAGGCTGGGAGCAGCTACGTATTTATGAGAGGCTGTCGCGGCTGACAGCCCAGGAATCTTCGATGAACGACAACGCCGTGCAAACTGAATTGCTTCGACTCTTTGAGCGCCACGGCGTGGAGCTGGAACGGGACGAAGAATGGCTCACCACGGATGGGGATTTCCCCGCCGTGCGCGGCAGCTGGCATGAGGGCGCAGAAGGCTCGCCGGGTCGGTTGGACGTGGATGTGGTAATCAGCGAAGAGCGCCACATCGAGGAGAGCTTCGCCGGCCATGGCCGGGGTGACGCCAGTGCACGGGATGCATTGAAGGCGTTTGAACGTGACGTCTTGCATGTGCTGTTGGCGGCATGCTGGTATGTCACCGACGATCGGCGCATTCAACTGCAAAGCTGGGAGCTGGGCATGCGCAGCTGGGACGTATTTGCCAGCCCGCTAAGCTTCACCCGTGACGATGTGGCTGCGCCCGAAGGCTTGTTGCCGGGGCTGCACTCTGCGCTGCAGAGCGAATCGCTCAGTGGCGAATTGCACTGGATACGCCTGTTCCATCGCCGTGCCGATGACGGCTCCGTGGTCAATGAGGCGCTGCTGGACAACCAGCCATGGCCGGCTGGCGATCGCCTGCTGGGCCAGTTGGCCTGGCCGTCGACGGAGAAGGGGTATAGCGCGCGTTGCTTTATCGCGTTGGATATTCGCGATTATTGACGTAAGGCAACTACGCATTTGCTCGTCATTTCGGCGAAGGCCGGAATGACGATTCGTTCTGAAATGGCATGCCTGAAATGCCGATTTTTTGCGGGACACAAGCCAAAAAAATTGGGGTTACCTGAGGGTCAGAGCCTGGCACCCAAAAGGTCTGACACCTGTCACTAGCTACAGAAATGCCTGCATTCATAATTGCGATCGGTGTCGGGGTGTCACCGCAAGCACGATATGTGCATTGTTTGCTCTTACCTAAAGACGGGGACGGGAAAATGGGTTACCGGGGCGCGATTATCATGAGTATTTTCGGGACCATCTTCATGATGGTTGCCGTCGGTTTGCTGACAACTTCACACAGCGCTCTCCTTATTCTGCCGGTCTTGGTACTAGCTGCATTTCTTGCCAATCTTTTTCGAGTTCGCCGCAGCCTGTCTGCGATCCGTCAACGCACCGAACAGGCTGGCAAAGTAGTTATGTGGAGCACCATTGGAGAAGGGGTCGGCATCCCGGTAGCGATAAACGTGGTTAAAAACTTCGGCCATCCAGAGTGGGTGCTTCCTGCCATTGCCTTGGTCGTCGGCCTGCATTTCATCCCGATGGCTTTTGCCATCCCATTCAAGGCGTTCTACGCACTCGGTGCGGTCCTGGTGGCGGGATCGATCATCGGCATGATGCTCCCTCAGCCAATCGGCGCGGCACTCTCAGGTCTTATTGCTGGGGCCGGACTGTGGGTGGCCTCTGTGCTTGCTACACGTAGAGAACTGAATTGGGCGTCAGCAGCCCAATCCACCGGTTGATTTGATACCCGATAAATACGCTGGCGCCGTCCCTTCGGGGCATCCGCCAGTTCGTGCAACCACTCACCCAAAATCCGGGCCGTGCTTCCAGAGCTCGCTCAATGACTTGCGCGTAGGGCCGCACACAAAGATATCGGGGTGATACTGGCTTTCCTCATTGACCACACCCAAAGCGTTGGCCGTGTGGCCGGCAAGGCGGCAGTCGGTGAAAAGCTCGTCGGCGGCCTCGTGCGAATTTCCCAGCACGATATAGGTGGTGGGTGGCGTTTGTGGATAGCCGCGCAGCCACCCTGAGTTGACAGTGGTGATGGGTGCAGGCAGGTGATACTGCTGGCCGAGCAAGGCGATAGCGCCGTATTCGCCATAGTTGCCCACGGCGATGCGAAGGTTGGCTTGTTGTTCGGCAGGCAAGGCGTCACGGATGGCGGCCACTTGCGCGACGAGTTCGTTCCAGCCGATTTCTTCGCGGAGATCGCCGTTGTTTTGGAGCACGAAATCCCGCAACGGACCGCTTGACGCGATGGGTACGATGCGAAGCGTTGCATAGAAGCCGATGGCGAAGACACCGGCAAATACCAGGGTGGCTATCCCAACACGCCATGCGGGACGCAAGCTGCGCAACCATTGCTCGCCCACCACGGATCCCATGGCCAAAAGCATAGGGTAAGCGCCGCAGGTGTAATAGCCGCGCCCCTTGGCAAACAGGAACAGCAGCAGCGGCACCACATACATCCAGGCAAGCATGCGATAGCGGCGGTTCTTGAAATAGGCGAACAACCCCGCCAGCCACACAGGCGCGGCGAACAGGTTGGCATTCAACAGGAACTGATCGCGCAGGAAGCCATCCGCACGCCCCTGATGTACGTCGCGCGCATGGATGCTCTGCAGGAAATGGTAGGAAACGAAGTCGTGCCGGATGAGCCAGGCGAGGTTGGGGGCGAAGATAAGTAGCGCGACTGCACCACCGGCCCAGAACCAGCCATTGGCGACATATCGCCGTGCGTCGGTGAGCAACGCCCCCACCAGTACGCCGGCGAGCTCGAATGCGATCGAATATTTGGTCTCAAGACCAAGGCCGGCAAGCAGGCCGATCGCCAACCACCAGCGCGGCTCATCGTCACGCAGCAGGCGAATCACACACCAGGCGATAAGCACCCACCACAACAGATCGAAGGAGGAATACTGGAATTCGGTCGCCTCGAACATCGGCAATGGCGACAGCGCAACTGCGATGGCCGCAAGGGTCTGCGCCAGTCGCCCGCCCCCCAGGTCGCGAGCCATAAGGCCGCCGGCAAGTATCACCAGGACCTGCGCGAGCACTGAAAACAGTCGCAGCCCGACGAGTGACAAGCCGAACATCCCGAGGCCCAGGTGCTCCAGTGCCGCGGTCAAGGGAGGATAAGGCACAAAGCCCCAATCCAGATGCTGCGCATCGCTCAGGAATTGCCATTCGTCGCGATGAAAGCCGTATTGCCCGTTGGTCAACATGTGGGCTGTGCCGAAGAGCGCGGCAATGACGAGCACCGGCATAGCACTCCCCGGGCGCCGTGGCATGGTGCGTTGAACTGGAATACCGGTCGCGGTCATGGTTGCATCCCTGAAACAGGCCGACTGTTCGCCCGATCCCTGTCTGGCTTTCCGGGCGGTGATTCGTGTACCTCCCTAAGATAGCCAATGCCCGCGTCCGACTGCCAGCCGCGTCAAGGCAACTCTTTCGGGCGGCCTACGCGGAGGCGTCCAGTCCCAGGCTCTCTCGCAAGCGCGGTGCGGCAAAATCGATAAAGCTGCGCATCTTGAGTGGCATTTGGCCACGCAAGGCATGCAGCAGGTTGACGGGTACGGGCTCCGGCTCATAGTGCTGAAGAACGATTTGCAGAGTGCCATCCTGCACCGCGTCGGCCACCTGATATTGCAACAGGCGAGCGACACCCACACCGCGGATCGCTGCCTGCACCGCTGCTTCCGGTGTCGTTACGGCGAGTCGCGGAAGAATCGGAACATCATGCATGGCCTGTGACCTTGGCATACGGAAGCGCCAGGACGGTACCGGCATAGGCGTGATGACAGCCACACAGGGATACTTCAAGAGGTCGTCCGGCTGCTTGGGGACGCCGTGACCGGCGAGGAGTTTTGGGCTGGCGCAGGTCACCGTCCTCATCGAGCCCACCTGGGTGGCCACCATGGAGCTGTCCGGCAGCTTGCCGATGCGTACGGCCATGTCCACTTGGTCTTCGATCAGATCGACATTGCGATCCGTCAGGATCAGGCGAAGGTTGATCTGCGGATAGAGGGCAAGGAAGTCGATCACCACCGGCAAGACATGCAGACGACCGAAGAAGACCGGCGCGGTCACGACCAGTTCGCCTTTGGGCGTGGTGAATTCGCCCGTCGCCTCGCGCTCCGCGCCCTCCACCTCCTCAAGGATGCGCCGCGCCGCCGTTACGTAGTTAGCCCCCGCGTCAGTCAACGTAAGTTTGCGGGTCGTGCGGACGAGTAGCCGAGTACCCAAGTGCGCTTCAAGGTCGGAAATCTTGCGGCTGAGCGTGGCCAGGGGAACCCGCAGAGCCCTTGCCGCCGCGGAAAAACTGCCGTGATCGGCGATGGCTACCAGCATCGACATGGCTTCGAGGCGGTCCACGGATTATTCCAGATTTTGCAAGGGATATTCCCGATACTGTCTGATTATCTTATCGAATGGAAAAGCGCAACATGCCTCCCAGTCAAGGCCACGCGGGCCGTCAAACTGAGGAGTTCGCCATGTCTCGCTTTCCCATCCCCACCGTTGATGCGGCTCCGGCAGCGTCCAAGCCGATCCTGGATGCCGTGCACAAACAACTGGGCGTTGTGCCCAACCTGTTCCGCCTGATCGGGACCAGTCCGGCCGCCCTGGGTGCGTTCACCAGCTTTCAAGGGGCCTTGTCCAAGACGCTGGACGTCAAGACGCGCGAGCGTATCGCGCTGACCGTCGCGCAAGTGAACGGCTGCGATTACTGCCTGTCGGCGCACAGCTATCTGGGTCTGAACCTGCCCAAGCTCAGCCCCGAAGAAATCGCGCTCAATCGCCAGGGCGCATCGAAGGACGACAAAGCCAATGCGGCGGTGGGCTTCGCGTCGAAGGTAGCTTCGCAGCGTGGTCATGTCGAAGAAGCGGATATCGCTGCCGTGCGCGCCGCGGGATTCAGTGATGCGCAGATCGTGGAGATCGTCGCCATGGTCGCCGAGAACACCTTCACCAATTACCTCAACGAAGTCGCCAAGACCGACATCGATTTCCCGGTCGTGCTGGCCAAGGATGCCGCTTGATGGACCTGGGCCGAGGGCGCGATGGCGCCCCGGCCCGGCTTCCCCGTGGGAGAGTGGCCATGTCGTATGGATTCCTGGATATTGCGATGACGCCGAGCGTCCGTGCCGTGCAGGCCGAGATGGGGGCCGATCGCTTCTGGGCGGATTTCAAGGGCCACCGGGAATTCGATCGGTTCACCGAGGACGAAGCCGCCTTCATCGCGGACCGGGACAGCTTCTATATCGCATCGGTTTCAGAGACCGGTTGGCCCTACGTCCAACATCGCGGCGGTCCACGCGGCTTCCTCAAGCTTGTCGACGACCGGACCCTGGCGTTCGCCGACTACCGTGGAAACCGGCAATACATCAGCGCAGGTAATTTCGCCGCCAACGATCGCGCGTGCCTGTTCCTGATGGACTATCCGCGGCGGGCGCGATTGAAGATCTACGCCCACGTCGAGAAGTTGGCGCTCGACGCCGATTCCGCACTGACCGAGCTGGTCACGGACGTCGCTTACAAAGCGAAGCTTGAGCGGATCTTCCGGCTGCGACTGAAGAGCTTCGACTGGAACTGTCAGCAACACATCACCCCGCGCTTTACCGAATCGGAGATCGCTGCGGTGATCCACCCGTTGCGGAAGCGCCTTGCCCAACTGGAGTCGGAAAACATCGCCCTGCGCGCCCGGCTCGAAGCCCCTGGAGAAATATGATGGACACCGCAAGACCGCCTGTGCCGCCGTTTACGCTAGAGACTGCCGTTGAGAAAGTGCGTCTTGCGGAGGACGGGTGGAACAGTCGCAACCCCGAGAAGGTAGCGCTGGCGTACACGGTCGATAGTCAGTGGCGCAATCGCGCCGAATTCGTAACCGGCCGCGTAGCCATCATCGCGTTCCTGAGCCGAAAATGGCAGCGCGAAATGGATCATCGGCTCATCAAGGAGCTGTGGGCGTTCCGCGAAAACTGTATCGCCGTGCGCTTCGCTTACGAGTGGCACGACGACAGCGGCAACTGGTTCCGCTCCTACGGGAACGAGAACTGGGAGTTCGGCGAGGACGGCCTCATGCGCAAGCGTTACGCCTGCATCAATGATGCGCCTTTGCGCGAAGCGGATCGACGTTTCCACTGGCCGCAGGGCCGGCGGCCGGATGACCACGCTGGCCTGAGCGACCTCGGGTTATAAGCCGGGCGCCAGATACATCATTGCAACTACAGCAACAACCAGCACGATCTGCCGAACGCGCCGATGCGCTTCCGACCCAAAAGCGGACACTGGCAGCAAGGCAAGATTGGCTATCCCTCCCGATCACGAAGGTTTTCCGGCAGAATCCCTTTTACCAAGGGGAGGGCACATGGACGCATTGCAGGAGAACGGGCAGCTCAACGAGCTGCCGACGCTGACGATTGCCAAATTCTGGCCGCGCTTAGGCGCCCTATTTATCGACCTGTTAATCGTTGGCGCAGTCGGTTACGTGTTGGGCATCTTTTTATTCGACACGCTTGCCAGGCTTGGCGTGTATGCGCGCATTGTCGGCTTCGTTATCGCCGTCTCGTATTTCGGGATACTTCATAGCCGTATCGGCAATGGCCAGACCCTGGCCAAGCGCTGGCTGGGCTTGCGAGTTGTCGATGGCCGTGGTTTGTGTCTCTCGTTGCCGCGCTCGCTGCTTCGCTACACCGTGCTCGGGCTTCCCTTCTTTTTAAATTACCTGCCCGTGGATTTCGGGGTAACTGCCCTATCCATCGAAACGCTGATCTCGATCATTCTGTTCGGAGGCATGCTCAGCATTTTCTATTTGTATCTGTTTAACCGGCGAACACGGCAGTCCTTGCACGATTTGATAGTGGGAACGTATGTCGTAAACGTTAATCCGCCCGGTCTGCGGATACCGTCGGTTACCCTGTGGCGTGGACACCTGCTGGTTGTCGGACTGATCGCGCTCTTCGCGCTCGTTATGCCATCGTTGGCTACCATCATCACGCGGCACCCAAGCTTTCAACCGATACTGGAAGTACAGCAGCGACTCCAGCAACAACCGCATGTGCGCAACGCCGGTTTTATGGAAGGCGAGACCGTCGTTTATTCCAACACCGGAAATCGAACCATCGGCTATCTTCAAGCCGAGCTGACGCTCGACGCCCCCATGACATCGGATCCGGATGTCGCCAAGGCTGCCGCCCGCATCATTCGAACGGCTTATCCGGAAAAATCCCAACGAGTCCCTATCGTCGTGCGCCTGGTTTACGGCTACAACATGATCATCGCGGCGCGATGGAATTCCCAGGCGTATCGGTATGAGCCTGGCGAATTACCGTAGGGCGGCGTGGTGGGTTTCGCGTTCGAAGGCTGCCAAGGATAAGTCAGCTTTCGACCCAAGCCCGATATCTTCGCACCGTTGATGATCCGATCACGCGCTCATGGCGATGGTTGCTTGGTGTCATTCTTTTCGCTTCCCGCCAAATCGATGCGATAGACATAGGTGTGCAGGCCTTCGGGACGGGCGGGCAATTGAAGATGTAAGCCATCGGCTTGCTGGTGGAATCCGATCGATGCGCCCGTGGCCAGCAGCGTTACCTTTCGAACCGGCATGACAGGCGTGATGGCATGAATCAGTGCCTGGCCTGTTGCAGGCCACTCCATCTCGATGGCATAGAGGTGGCCGAGGTGGGTGGTAAAGCGAAAGTCTTCGGCGGTAAACGGCTTGGTCTTGGTGTCCTGCATGGTGCCGGCGGCGACCTGGGTGGGGCCTTCGCCGAAACGCTGCCACGGCCGTGAGCCGTAAATCGCTTCGCCATTTTGCTGCAGCCATTGGCCGATCGCCAACAGGATGGTTTTTGCCTCGGCGGGAAGGGTGCCGTCGGCCTTGGGACCGACATTCAGTAGCAAGTTGCCGTTCTTGCTCACCACATCGGCCAGCAAATGGACGATCTCGTCGGGCGACTTGTACGTATCGCCCTCGGCATAACCCCAGGAATCCGGGCTCACGGACGTTTCGGTCTGCCATGGCTGCGCAAGAATGTCCGCGGCCTGCCCACGCTCGATGTTCAGTGTGCCGCTGCCTGGCATCATGTTGTCGAGCTTGTAGTTCAGCACGACACCCTGTCCACGCGATGCCGCCTGGTTGTAGTAGAAGGCCGCAAACTCGGCAAGCGCACCCCGAAAACGCGGCTGACCCACCCACCAATCGAAATACATCAGGTCCGGGTGGTAGTCCGCGACGATTTCGGAAGAGCGCGCGAGCCAATCGTCGAGGTAGGCATCCGAAACGAGGGTCCAATCCACGTCCTTGCCGTCCGCGCCCTTGGCTCCCACGGTGGGATGCGCCGGTCCGTACAGCGAGGCGTATTTCGGGTCGTTCACATCGGAATCGAAGCGGCGGCCGTATTCGAAAAACCAGTCATGCTCCGCGCGATGGGAAGACAAGCCAAGCTTCATGCCTTGCGCGCGAATGGCCTTGGCAAGCTCGCCGATCACGTCGCGATGAGGCCCCATTTTCACGGCGGTCCAGTCGGACAGCTTGGAGTCGTACATGGCGAAGCCGTCATGGTGCTCGGCAACGGGAACCACATAACGCGCGCCGGCTGCATGGAACAATGCCGCCCACGCTTGCGGATCGAATTGCTCGGCCTTGAAGCGCGGAATCAGGTCCTTGTAGCCGACCTTCGGCATCGGCCCATACGTGCTCACCTGATGCTGATAATAGTTGGCGTACTCGCCCGTGCGTTCATACGCATGGCGCGGATACCACTCGCCCTTGTACGCGGCGACGGAATACACGCCCCAGTGGATGAAGATGCCGAACTTGGCGTCCCGATACCATTCCGGCGTGCGGTAGGCGGTAAGGCTCTTCCAATCCGGGGACAGGGGGCCTTGCCAGGCCGCCTTATGCGTCTGCGCAAGGATGGTTTGACGCGCGGCATCATAGGGACGATTCGCATCCACCCACTGGTGCTCGATCGTAACTGCATCCGGCGGCACAAAAGTTTGCGGCGGATTGCTGGCGAAAACCGCCGTGCTGCATAGCGCACAAAGCATTCCAATCCAGCGGCGGCCACCGTACGTCGCGGGCGGGCGGGTGGCGGCGAACGGCGAGCCGACGACGCAGGCCCTTGGCTGACTGCTCTTCTTCCAAATCGGCATACACCCCATCCCTTATCCGGCCGTTGGCCGCCCCAGGCATGGCGGCGACTTCGCTATGTTCATTGGCGAAATTAAATTTCATATATGTTGCGCCCGGGCCGAGCACGATTGCAACGGTTTCGTGCCTGCTCGCCATTGGAGGGGTCTGGATAGCGAAATTTATTGCGACCCCGCACCATGCTTAGGTTGGCACCCTCCTGGGCTGGCGATCGGGGCATATGTGAATTCAGATATGGCTGCCTGCCCGCAGCGGGTCAATCGCGAAGCGGAAGCGGCACGTCTGCTTTCTGCGTGTGGGCGCTTAGAGGCTGATCCGCCGCAGGTTCACCTCGGCAAGATCCCGAGAGCCTGCGCGGTTCGCTCTGCCACCAACTTGGCTGAATCCGATCCGTGGAGTCGTTGCATCTAAGGGATCAATACCGCCATGTCCGCCGGTGACCCAGGGAGCATCCTCCATGATCGACCGTACCTTCATCGTCAGGGCCACGACCCGCGCGCTTCGATTCGTTCCCCTGTGCGCATCCCTCTCAATGTTCTGCGTCGCGGCTCCGTCCATGGCCACTACGTCCAAGCAAACGCAGCTGCCCGATACGCCGGTGGGCCATCTCGCCGGCGAGCTGATCCGTCAAGCCAATGACGACGGCCCTGCACGGATCACGCAATGGGCGCCCAGTGTCCTGTCCGCGTCCATGGCCTCCGACGATAAGGCCGCGTTTGTCACGGACCTGGCCTCTGCGGCGCGCGACAGCGGCGGCCTGGACGTGTTCGATGTGCGTACCGATCCGCACCAGCCGGGGCTGCTCGAAGTTGCCGTCAAGGGACGTCGCCACGGGCAGGCCGCCCTGTTCTGGCTGACCGCCGACTCGGCCCACCCGAACCGGCTTGCGCAGGCGATGCTGGTTCCGATGGACAATCCGCTTTTTGACAGCTGGCCCAAGGGGCCGGTGTCGCATGCAGAGCTGGGAAAACAAATACACACCGTACTGGACAAACTGGTACGCGCGTCCGATTTCTCCGGCTGTGTAACGGTTTTGGATGGTGGCGAGACCGTGTTCGATGAATGCCGTGGCTTGGCGGAACGAAATTTCCATGTGCCGATCGATCACCAGACGAAGTTCCACATCGGCTCGATGGACAAGATGTTCACCGCAGTCGCTATCGCGCAGCTGGTCGAGTCCGGCAAACTGTCGTGGAACGACACACTGGCAAAGCTAATTCCGGAATATCCCGGCCAAGCGGCGACGAAGAAGATCACGGTGTGGGAACTTCTGCATCACACTTCGGGCCTGGGCGATTTCCTCGTGCCCGAATATTTCGAGCACTCCGAACGCTACGTCAATCCGGTGGACTACCTGAGCCTCATTGCCCGCCAGCCGCTGCTAAGCGATCCGGGCAAGCAGATGAATTACAGCAACGCCGGTTTCATGCTGCTCGGCCGCATCATCGAAAACGTGTCCGGCGAAAGTTACTTCGACTATATCCAGCACCACGTCTTTGAGCCCGCACAGATGGCGTCCAGCGGCTTTGACAGCGAGGACGAGATAGTTCCTGGGCTGGCCGTGGGCTACTACCACGACGATGGGGTGTTCTCCCGCACGTGGAAAGCCGACTGGCTGAAGATCGGTTACAAGAGCGGCCCCGCCGGCGGCGGTTATTCCACCACCGCGGATCTGCTGCGGTTCGCCAAGGCTCTGCAGGGAGGCAAGCTGGTCAAGCCTGCGACGCTGACGAAAATGTTCGACGACGAAGTGCCGGCTGGCCCCGGCGGCTATGCGACGGGATTCGGCGATCGCCTCTCGCATGGCCGCCACGTCCGTGGCCACCAAGGGGGCATCGCGGGCACCACGGCAAACCTGGAAATGATCTGGGAAACCGGCGCGGCCGTGGCCCTGGCGAGCAACGAAGGGGAGTCGCAACACTGGTTGCTCGCCGAGCAAATTGCCGATCTGCTTGCCGTCGAAGGCGCGAAAAACTGAGCAGCGCAAAGCGCGCTGTCTCATCATCTGTCACCAAAGCCCGTTGGCTCGAAACACGATCTGGAGCACGACCATGGAATTTGTTCTCATCCCTCTTGTTGTGATGTCGGCGCCCGTCCTCATCGTCCTGACCGTGCTGCGCTACCGCTACGTGCAGACGCAGGCGCGGTACCGCACCCTGTTGCAACTGGCCGACAAGGGCGTAGACCTGCCGTCCCAGCTGCTGCTGGAGCCGCAGGTGGCTTATTGTGAACGCCGACGGGCGATGGTGCTGATTGGTGTCGGTCTGGGACTGATGGCCATGTTCCTGACCCTGCCCGGTCAACTCGACAACGGCCTGGGCGTCGCGCGTCTGTGGGGCATCGGTTTGTTGCCGTTGATGACTGGCTTGGGTTACCTCGCCAGTTGGTGGTTGAACCGGCGGGAGGACGTGCGTGGCTGACAGCGCCGCCGAGGCGCGCATCGACCAGGCCCTGGTAACACGCATACGACTGGACGGCGACCGCCGAGCATTCGAGCAGTTGGTTCGCCGGCACCAAGGCATGGTGCGTGCGCAATTGCGCCGGCTGTTGCACGGTGACGCGGCCGCGGCGGACGACCTGGCGCAGGAAACCTTCATGCTGGCCTGGCGGAACCTGGACCAGTTCCGTGGCGAGGCGCAGTTTTCCAGTTGGTTGTACCGAATTGCCTATACCTGCTTCCTGCAGGCGCGCCGAACTCCCGTGCGACACGTTGGTGTCGACGACGAGGCGATGGAGCAGTTGCAGGCGCCAAGGCGCGCGATTGATCTACAGCTCGATCTGCAGCGTGCCATGCAGAGGTTGTCCACGGCTGAGCAGGTGGTGCTGCTACATTGCGTGCAACTGGGACTCAGCCACGAAGAGGCTTCCTATGTATTGGCGATGCCGCTCGGCACCGTGAAGACCCATGCGACGCGCGGCAAGGCAAAATTGAAGACATGGCTGGCGGACTGGCGCGATGCCAGCGCGGAGGAAGCATCATGAACGAATCGCACGACGACAGCATCGAAGCGCTGCTGCGCCGACAATTCGAGGGGTCGGTTGCCGACGACGGCTTCAGCGAGCGGGTGATGCAACATTTGCCGGCTCGTCGCCATCGCGCTTCATGGCCGCTATGGCTGGGCGTGCTGATAGGGGCCGCGGCGTGCTGGCTCTGCTTGGCTGGAGTGCCGCTGCTGCATATCGGCTGGCAGGACTGGCGGGCAGGAGAGCTAACGACGTCCGCCATCGGCATGTGGCTGGCGATAGCTGCGATGTCATTGCTGGCTTTGGGGTGGGGCTTGGTGGAGAGCAGGCATCGCTGAGGAGCGCCTTTGCGCCAAGGTGAGGGGCAGCATGAATAGCCCGTGCCATTGGGAATAAGGCAGGGCTGCATTCGACTTCAAGAGCCGACATTTGCATAAGCGTGATACATGAGCCGAAGTGATCTGTGGTCAATCACTAAGTAAAGAGCCAAAGAAGGCCAGAAACGTCGCCCCCGGCAGGTCAATTGGCTCTTAACTCTTGGGAGGCGGCGCTCTAAAAAGTGATCTCCATGGCAGCATGGAAAGCGAAGCGCCCTCGATAACGCAATGCAACGCCTCCGCGACGAAATCACCACACGGCAGGCGTTAGAACGCCCACTCCCCACAAACAACCAAGAACGTTTATGACATGTCCGCCTGCCCGACAGGACGGCTGGACATCTTTTGCGCGGGACCCGAAGCAAAACCAAGCTCAGCAACACACGTGCAAATCAACCTAGGAGAATGGTTATGAGCAAGCGTGTATCCCTGGGAGGCGTCCGCGCCTTTTGGTCATTCGGAAAAGTCATCGCCGGCGTGGCATTGGTCATGCTGCTGTCGGCGTCCTGTTATCAACCACCGTGGTTCGCAACCTGGTACGCCGCGCCGCAGAACTACAACATCCTCTTCCTCGGCATTCCCGTTCCACCGCTCACCATCTCGAACCAGTCGGTCCGCCAGATCGTCCATACATCGCTTGGCGGCAACCTGATCCGCGTCAAGCTGACCAACTTCTTCGGAACTACACCCGTCACCTTCGGGGAGGCGCACATTGCACGCAGCACGGGCAACGGCGGCGTCGACCTCACCACCGATCACACGCTCCAATTCGGCGGCGCAAGCTCCGTAACGCTTGCGCCCGGCGAAGAACGATGGAGCGACCCGGTCAGTCTGCAGGTTCCGACGCATTCGGACCTGGCAATCAGCCTCTACATTCCGCTGAGCACACCCGTGGTTACGACCCACACGATCGGCATGCAGACCAATTATCTCTCGCCAGGTAACCAGGTAGGTGCCGCGACGATGAGTAACCCCACCACCAAGACCACGTACTTCTGGCTCAGTGAGGTCGATGCATCGACCGTCAACCCACAAGACACCGTTACCGACCTGGCGGCGCATCCCTACAAGGTGATCGTGGCATTCGGTGATTCGATCACTGACGGATATGGCTCAACCCCGGATGCCAACCACCGCTGGCCCAACGACCTCGACAATCGCATACAAACCGAGGCCGAGGACCTGGGCCGTGTAAGCGTGGTCAATGCTGCCATCGCCGGCAACCGCTGGATCTACGACGGCGTAGGCCCTGCCGGCGTGACGCGATTCGCCCATGATGTTGCCGGCGTTTCGGGTGCGACGCATGTCATGATACTGCTGGGTATCAACGATATCGGCATCGGCGAGCTCGATCCGACGCAAAGCGTTTCCGCCGATCAGATCATCGCGGCCATGCAGGCTACCATCGCCCAGGCGAAAGCCAAGCGGATCAAGATCTACCTGGCGACGATAACCCCCTACAACGGCGCCTCGTATTACGACGCCGCAGGGGAATTGAAACGTGAGGCCGTCAACGCCTTCGTGCGTTCGGACAATGGCGCCGACGGCGTGCTCGACTTCGACCAGGTCGTGCGCGACCCGTCCAATCCCACCGCCATCCTGCCCGCGTACGACTCCGGCGATCATCTGCACCCCAACGACGTGGGATACCAGGCGATCGCGAACTCCATCGATCTTGGCGTGCTGGAAGACTGACACAGGGTCGCATCGCCAGTCTCGCTTTGATGCAAGCAACCCGGCCGCCCCGCATCTAGGGGGGCGGCCATCTATCATTTCAAGAAACGGAGCCAGGTTACCTTATCGGCTAATCAAATCTAACGTTCGATCTCGATCAAAGCAGAGACTATAGTTCGAGTCTCGAAAGCTTCCGGGCAAATGACGGCATAGTTGGATGAAGATAGGTCAAGGGCTTTTGGTCGCGTGCTGCAGCGACCAAACGTGCGCGAAATAGATGACCAACCCAACCACTGCTGCTACAACCAGATCGCGAAGCTCGCTAGCACTGCTGCTCGCTATCAGTCCAATGCAGAATGCGAGCGCCACGCACGCGACCACCACGCCGCCAGGCCCCACTGTAAACGTCGCAGGATCCACGTCCTTACTATGTCGCATGATTAGCATGCTAAGCACCGTGGCGATGTGTGCGGTCAGGTAGGCCATCGAGGCAAACGTCAGCGCGGAAACGAACGACGAATTTAGGGTAAACGCACCGGACGCCAGCGCAGTGCACAGGATGGCGACATGTGGTGTGCGAAGACGCGAATGCGTCGCAGCGAACATCGACGGCAGCTGCTTTTGCTCCGCCATCGCATAGAGTACACGCGGAGCGACGAGCAATGCGCCGTTGAGGTTACCTGCTATCGATACGATTGCACCAAGCACGACGATTGCGGCGCCGGTACCGCCCAGTACCAAACTACTCGCCTCGGCCAGCGGGCGCGTCGATTGCGCCAGGTGCGGAAGCGTGCCGATGCAGACGAAAAGAATCAAGATATAGACAACAGCAACTATGCCAACGCTGGCGAGCAAAGCGAACGGCACGTCTCGCCGCGGATCGCGTGCTTCGCCAGCGATGATCGACACTCGCTCGAAGCCACTGAACGAGAAAAATAGCAACAGTATTGCTTTCCCGAATGAGGTGGGTTCGACGTGGGAGGGCACGGCGAACCGATCGAAGTCGAGAAAGAAAAGCCCCACCAACGCGAACAGCAGCAACGGGACCAACTTCCCCACTGTAAAAACGTTCGTCACCGTCGTCGAGGTTCGCACACCGGCAAGATTGGTCAGTGTCATGATGGCAATCGCGGCGCAGACGATGACAGCGCGTGGCAGGCCGGTCGCCGCGCCAGGCACGAAGTAGCCAAGGTAATCGGCGAGGAGGTTGCAGACCGAAGCAATGGTCAGCACTCGCGCAAGCCAGTAGAGCCATCCCGCTTCGAGGCCGAGAAACGGGCCAAGTCCCCGCTTCGCATACAGATACGGCCCGCCGGTTTGTTTGAATCGGCTGCTCACCTCTGCATAGCAAAGTGCGAGCAGCCAGGTCAGCACGGCGCTGAGCGCCAAGGCGAGCAGGCTGTAGACACCGATCAATGCATAGGCCGTCGAGGGCAGGCCGAAGATCCCCGCGCCGATCATGCCGTTAACTGCCACGGCGACCGCGTCCCAACGCCGCACGTCACGGACCAGGCCCGTTGATTTGGGTTGCGCAATGGGTTCGATCCTCGCCACGGCTGCCGACCCTCGTATTGCGAGTTGTTCCGGCGAACAGCAGTGTCCGTCCAATTCCTCGGATTGCGCAAGTGAGGCCCAGTTGCCGGCGTTGTGTCGGTAGTCGGGCGGATGCTGCCGGTCTCAGCCAAAATTAGGTGCACCGAGGAATGGTGCCGATCAAATAGGCTGGCAATCTTATGAAGCGACCCACTCCGCTGCCAACGTTTTCACATCAATGCCCCCTGGGAATCGCTGTAATAGATCTTTGATCGTCGGGACATCTTGCAACACCCCCGCTACTCGCGCAGTCTTTAGTGTGTTATATCGACTGGCTGAATCCGCAACCCAAAGCTGACATCAGACAGAAGAGAGAATCTGCATGAAAGGCGCGGCGGTTTTTTTTATTTTCCCGTTTCTCTGTTGTGCAGCGTGCACTCAAAAGTTGGATGCCGTAAGTTGCACGCAAGCAAGTGATCTTCTGGCAATGCGAGCGATGAAATTGCAGCGGGCGGAATTTGATGCTGTTCGCGACAGCGATAAAGGCGATCATCGGCTTCTTGGCATCCATAGTGGCGTAGGATTGATAGTCCCTGGTCTGGCGACAAAGCCAGACACGTCAGGCTATGGTCTTAGGATCATTGAAGGCACTGATATCCCTTGCCATCCAGACGAGGATGAGCTAAACGCAAACGCGTTGCGGTACGCAAAAATATATAACAAGAAGAAGATGCAGCTTTGGCAATCGCAAGCCCCTAAGTAGCGGCTTGTGCTGGTGAGGTGAAATGTCCGCTTCCCATTCCGAAGTGGAACCAATCGGGTTCAGGGATCAATAGGCGTTATTGCAAGGAGAATCAACGACCACGAGCCGACCCCAAAGAAATCCAGATGCCGAGGTGCTGCTTGCCCTTACGTCGCCCTCGTTGTCAGGGGGCATCAATCATGTGCTATCGGGATATCGACTAACCTACGACGTTCAGCCAGGCTACTGGACATCGGTACATCACGAATTCATAGGTGTCGAAGGTGTCGCTACGGGCGAGAAGGCTTCGCGCCGAAGTCTGGCTTCTTACTCCATTGAGTTATCCGCATTCGCTCTGGGTGGGGCGCACTCCTACCATCGCGGAAGGCTCAAGGCATGTAGGTATGGCTACGGTGTCAAAAATTCTTAAGCCTGTCCTATTGCAAGATAGGGGCGAAATTGAGGAGGGGGTGTAAAGCGTGGCGCTATTCAAAAATTCTCGAGCAACGATCCGCGTCATGGGTAATTCCCTGCGTCCCGAGGAAGTGACACGCCTTCTTGGCTACGAGCCGACAGTGTCTCAACGTATGGGGGAGCATATTGTTGACCCGAAGACTGGGGTTGTGCGTATTGCGAAGACCGGCATGTGGCGCCTCCAAGCAGAGCAGCGGGAACCGGAAGATCTACCGGGACAAATCGATGAACTGCTGGGAAAGTTGACTGGTGATATGCGCGCCTGGGCAACGGTCAGAGAAACGTGCCAAATTGACCTCTTTGTTGGCTTATTCATGAGCTCTGGAAACAATGGGCTATCCATTTCACCCGAACAGTTACTTGCTTTAGGTGAACGTGGGATCGAGCTCGGCCTCGACATCTACGATCATTCGGAAGACTAATCAGCGAATTGACTGCGAAGTGCTCGCTTTCAAAGCTGACAATGCCATATTGCAGGATGAGTGATGAATCAGGTGCCAAATGATCGATAGGAATCTTCAACCGGTTGAGTGGGCCGCGTTCATGTACGAACTCGGAGACGCCCTGGAGCATCTGGAAAACCTGATTAAGGACATCGAACAGACCCCGGACTATGACGAGGACGCCTTTCGTATAGATCTTGGTCATGTGTACGCGCATTTAAACAGGGCTTGGCGACGCAGCGCCAAAGCGGTGGCCGACGACGATTGGGAGTTGGCTTCGCAATTTCCGGATGATCTGTCACCCATTGGCTAATGTTCGCAGCGTGGACTTCCGCAACCCGGAGTGGACTTTCTGTCGCTGCGTGCGGCCAGGTAAGGCGAGATGTTTGCGGCTTACTGCGTAGCGAGCATGTATCAGGAAAGCCGTGGTATCGCCCATAGCGAAAAAGCAGACTATGCTGTGGCTGGAGAAAGCGGCGCCCTTGCAGATCGGTGATTTGGTGGACTGTCGCGCGGAGTTGCAACAAAGGGCAAAGCGTTCCGGTGCATAAGTTGGAAGAGCCGGAAACAAAGGGGAGCTGGATCAGGATGAGAAGGAAAAGGCATCAGGTTCCGGGTTGGATTGACTGGAAGGACGCGGAATGAATCCAAAGACCGTGGTGATTTGGCTATTGGCTTTAATCACGTTCCTAAGCGGGGCGATCGTGCAGTACTTCCACCAGAGGCATGCTCTACCCCCTCCCATTGCCTTGGCATCGGTTCCGATAAGCGCGTTTCTTACCTTTCTTTGGTACCGGTTGGACGCCGACCAGCGATCCTACAGACGTACGTACCTGCTAAACGTGTGCGTCGCCGGCATAGTCCTGATCGCGCTTCCGTATTATTTCTTCCGTTCTCGCGGAGCCAAAGGTGGTTTCGTGGCAACGTCGGTGTTCATCTTGTTACTCCTTGGGTCGTTCCCGGTTTCCTTGGCGGGCCAAATTTGTGCCTTCCTTGCGACGCGAAGCTGGCACCTCATTTAAGCCGGCGCCATGGGGATCCGAAGGCCAAGCAGGGTAAACGGCCCGATTGCTTCCCTCTCAGCTCTTCGCGTTTGACACCCTATAGTTGAGTCAAACGTATTCGTTTCGGACAGTGGAGGATGGGTCGTCATGCAAGCCATCATGCGAATCGTCATTGTTGCTGCTCTAGTGCTTGGCCTAGCTGGCTGCTACCACATCATAAAAATGCCGGACATTGCGACTGCCTCAATCTACGGCCCTGAAATTTCCGGTGGAACATTGAGCCCGCAAGAAGTGGCGAGTCTGTCGAGCTGGATGAAAGCGCACAACGCCGGTTGGAGAGGATTGATGGCATCACTTCCCGCGCCAGTAGCCATGGCCGTCGTTATGCGAACCCAGGATGGCCGACAGACCACTTTGAATCTGTTCGAGGCTAAGGATGGAGCTGCTACGGCGTACCTCTTCCAGCCAAGCCCAACGCTGCCACGGGAGCGCGACTTGTCCAAAGCAGACGTGATCGCCCTGAGGGCTGCGGTGGGGAAGTAAACGCGTAGCATCGCCATGGTTCGACAATGTCGCTTCCGGCTCGGGGAGGGAGCATTGCTTGCACATGAAACAATAGGTCGTTGACGACCAGGCTTCCGTTAGCCGGGCGCAGGTCGTTCAAGGGCGACATCTGTCTCCTGAGTTGGATTGCCCCGAAAAGATCGGCTACGGAATCCGGACAAGCTCATCGTGGCCGTTGCACAGATGACGCGAAGCAGCGCCGCGCTCCTAGCCCGAAGTTCGGTATGGCATCATCGGGATGAGCCTCAACGGTGTATGCGTGAGACGGAGATGGTCATGCGTTACGTGGTGCAGACCGCAGTGCTGGTGTGCCTGGGTGCGATGTTGAGTCAGGGCGCGGAGGCGTTTGACGAGCCACCGGTTTCATTGACCGGGATATTCGAATCGGCCAGTGCGGGCGCTAACGGGCAAGCCGCGCCTGCACCCGAGAAGAGCGGCGATTGCTCCCGAAACATTTTCCATCGACTCGGTGCCGCATACGTTGAAGACGCGCAACCGCCTGATCCGAATGCCCCGACGCCTGCGCGAAGGGGGCTAGGTACACCGTTGGATTCACCTGCGTTCCCATCCGCCGAATGGCAGCTTGGGGGAGTCAGCTATCCCATCGGCGCGCCCGATGAAAACTCGCAGTACCCGCTTGAAAAAGCCCTGGGCTGTACCGTGTTTGGCCTATGGATGAAACGGCATCGTATCGAGATGTTTGGCTGGCTCAATGCCGCGGCCAATCTAAGTACATCCCATTTCACCAATTATCCTCTTGCGTACCAGGTTCGCCCCAACCGCGTCGAGTTGAATCAGGCGGTCTTGAATATTCAGCGGATTGTCGACACGGTGCAAACCGATCACCTTGATTGGGGATTCGACATCTCGGCGCTGTATGGCTACGACTACCACTTCACCACGATGAAAGGCGTGTTCAGCAACCAATTGCTGAATAATTCGTCTGCCTACGCAGCGCTTCCAGGGCGCACCTATGGCGCCGACCCCATGTTGTTTTATGCGGACATCTATGTGCCATGGGTGGCCGAAGGCATGGTGGTGAGGGTGGGGCGTTGGCTTTCATTGCCGGATATCGAAGCGCAGTTCTCCCCGAACAATTATCTGGTCACGCATTCGATCCTCTACACGGCCGACCCGTACACGCAAATGGGCGTGTTGACGACGACGCGCCTTAATGCGCAGTGGACGGTGCAACTGGGTGTCCACGGCAGCGACGATACGGCTGTATGGAATCGCAGTGCGCGGCCTACGCTCCAGGCCTGCGTTCGCTGGGTATCGGTCAGTGACGACGACATGCTCTACCCGTGCATCAACAGCTTCAACCGGGACGACTACCATTACGACAACCTCCAGATGTATGCGGCGACGTGGGGGCATCGTTTCAGCCCGCACTTTCACATCCTTACCGAGGCGTACTGGATGTATGCACGTGGCATTCCCGGCTATGGTCCCGGCGGAACGCCGGGCGTGGCCGGTTCGTCGCCTTACTCTGGTAAAGCCGGCGAGTTCGGCATCGTCAACTACATGAACTTCGAGCTGAGCGGGGCGGACATGGTGTCGTTCCGCAACGAGTTCTACAACGACGAAAAGGGTCAGCGTACAGGCTATGCCACGCGATACAGCGAGCATACCGTTGGGCTGACGCATTGGGTGTCCCAAGACCTGGAGATTCGCCCCGAACTTCGTTACGACCATTCGTACGATTTGCCGGCCTATGACAAGGGCAGGCGCGACTATCAGCTCGTTGCGGTGATCGACGCCATTGTGCACTATTGAAAAGAGCCGGCCAGATCAGTGTCTGCTGCTTCGAATTCGGCTGTACAGAGTCAGCGACGCCAAGGCAGGCGCTTTATGGTCGAGTCTGGGCGTAAACTGGAGCGCCTTGAATCGGGAACCCGCGATGCCATGAACGAGCAGGCCACACCGACACCGCACGCCGTCTCCGTTCGCGGTGTCAGCAAGACCTACAAGGGCGGCTTCCAGGCTCTGAAGTCGATCGATCTGGATATCCGACGTGGCGAAATCTTTGCGTTGCTTGGGCCCAACGGCGCGGGCAAGACCACGCTGATCAGCATCATCTGCGGCATCGTCAAACCCAGCGGTGGCACGGTAACGGCGGATGGCCACGATGTCTTGCGGGGTTATCGGATCACGCGCTCGAAGATCGGCCTGGTCCCGCAGGAACTGTCCACCGATGCGTTCGAAACCGTCTGGGCATCGGTGAGATTCAGTCGAGGCTTGTACGGGCGCCCCCGCAACGACAAGCACATCGAAAAAGTGCTGCGGGATTTGTCGCTGTGGGACAAGAAAGACGCCAAGATCATGACCTTGTCCGGCGGCATGAAGCGCCGCGTGCTGATCGCCAAGGCGCTGGCCCACGAGCCCAGCATCCTGTTCCTGGACGAACCCACGGCCGGCGTGGATGTGGAGCTTCGGCACGATATGTGGCGGATGGTGCGCCGGCTGCGTGAATCCGGCGTTACCGTGATCCTCACCACGCACTATATCGACGAAGCCGAAGAAATGGCCGATCGCGTGGGCGTCATCACGCGTGGCGAGTTGATCCTGGTGGAAGACAAGCATGTGCTGATGCGCAAGCTTGGCAAGAAACAGTTGGTGATCAGTCTGCAAAGGCCCATGCAGGTGCTGCCCGAAGGCTTGGACGGGCATGCCCTGGAGCTCGCCGGGGATGGCGCAACGCTGACTTATACGTTCGATGCCCAAAGCGACGATACCGGCATTACGGTGTTGCTGCGCAAGCTGGGGGATCTAGGGGTCGACTTCAAAGACCTGCACACCCTGGAAAGTTCCCTCGAAGACATTTTCGTCAGCCTGGTACGGGAGGCGCCATGAACATTCCCGCGATCCGCGCCATTTACCGCTTCGAAATGGCCCGAACGTTCCGCACGCTGACGCAGAGCATCATCTCGCCGGTGTTGTCGACCTCGCTGTACTTCATCGTGTTCGGCACGGCCATCGGGTCGCGCATGGGGCATATCGGCGGCACCAGCTATGGCGCCTTCATCATTCCAGGCCTGATCATGCTGTCACTGCTCAACGAGAGCATCTCCAACGCCTCGTTCGGCATTTACCTTCCCAAATGGTCGGGCACCATCTTCGAGCTGCTTTCCGCACCGGTTTCGCCGCTGGAGGCAGTGCTGGGCTATGTTGGGGCCGCGGCGACCAAATCGGTGATGCTGGGCTTGCTGATTCTTGTGACCGCGCGCTTCTTCGTGCCTTACAGCATCCTGCACCCGGTGTGGATGATCGCCTTTTTGCTTTTGACCGCCGTTACCTTCTGCTCGTTCGGTTTCATCATCGGGTTATGGGCGGACGACTTTCAAAAACTCCAGGTGATCCCGTTGATGATCGTCACGCCCCTGACCTTCCTCGGCGGCGCCTTCTATTCCATTGGGATGTTGCCACCGTTCTGGCAGAAGGTGGCGCTGTTCAATCCCGTGGTGTACCTGATCAGTGGATTTCGCTGGAGCTTCTACGGCCAGTCCGATGTCAACGTCATGTTGAGCGCGGGCATGACCTTGGCGTTTCTTCTGCTATGTGGCGCGGCTATTGGCTGGATATTCCATAGCGGCTACAAGCTGCGCTCATAGAGAGACGGCAGCTGGGCCTGGAAACAACGAGCGGAGTGGCAGGCTCCCGCTTTCATATACCTCAATGAAACGGAGTCCGCCTTCGATTTATGCGACAATTTGCGGCAGCATCAAACGGCGGATTGGGGAATCCAGGTGGAAAATCGGTTTTGGATCAGCGTCGGGGTGGTCATCGCCCTGATGCTAGGCATGGTTGTCATGCGACACCATCACAACAGAGTCATGGAAGATCAAAGTGCGCAGGCTGCAGTGCCTGAAGATGTTGCATCAAACCAGAGCACGGTCGACACACCCAGCAATACGCGGCGGCCGGTAGTGCATGGCTTACCTACCAGCACCGATGCCGGCAATCTCGCGATGCAGTGGATCGAGTGGAGCACCGCTGAGCGTAATGTGGGTTATCGATTTGGACCTGTCTCGGAAATCGAAAGGCGACTGCCCTATATGCAACAGGTACGGCAGAAGCTCGCGGACATGTCATTGCAAGACGATTGTGCCAAGTCAGCACAACGGGCCGAATTGGCATCCATGGACGCCGACATCAAGTACTTCCAAATGCAGGTGGACATCGCCCATACGCCTATCGGGGCCAATCCTGACCTGGTGCGGCAGGGCGAAGAGCGTGCTGCCGACGATGCCTATGCGCTAGGGGAGAATGCGTATCAAATGGCGAAGAACTGCACTACGCCTTGAGCGCGTAGGCTGGGATGGCAATCCCAGCATCCGATTGCCGCATGGAAAGTTGGGCCTAGCGTCCAAGCCCGCACGCTGACTGCTCCACCCGCCAGGAGGATTTTACCCTGCCTTTCCCTCATCGGAGGGGGCACCTCCCAAACGCCAGCACTCAAAGACCTTCGCAAACCGACACGATGCGCGAAAAGTTCTGCCGGGAGAGATCATCCTCGTGGATCAGGAAATACAGCACTCCACTGTCCGTACCCCAAATGCATACGTCGTCAGAATCGAGTTGTAGCAGGAGCCGCCAGCGACTTGCCGCCGCTTTTTCCGCCGAGTCGCGTGGCGGGTAGTGCGCGTCGTCCGCGAAGCGTGCGGCTTGCGCTTCCAGGTCGTTGTTTTGCAGAATGGTCGGATAGCCGCCCAGGCGATGCCCGGCCGGCTGGTCGGCCAGGTTGCGCTGTTCCAGCCAATCTCGATATTCCTCCAGTTCTGCGTCGCTCAGCATGGCCGCATCGACGATCACGGCGCTAATATCCGGCATGTCAGCCTTGTGAGCGGCAAGCTTGAGCGGCCGCTTCACGGCCAGCCGCTCGCCGGAATCCGCTGGCGTGATGAAGGGGCCGGGCGACCACAGCACCTGCGTCGCGTTCAAATTACGCAGGTCGTCTTCCAGCGGCGCACCTTCCGCATCGACCGCGGTGAAGAAATACAATGCGCCGTGCTTCGGCCAGGGGTTCTCCGGCCGCGCCGCTTTGACGTCTTCGAGGTCGACGCGCGCCAGTAGCTGCATCGGCCGGCCATCGCGCAAAGGCACTTCGGATTCCGGCAAGTCGGGCGAGCCGTACAGCCACGAATTGCCTTTCTTCGCGGGCTTCAGTGTCAGTGCCGGCTTGCGCCACTGGTCGAGATGCCGCTGGTAGGTAGCGCCGGATTTTTTGCTTGCTCCCCGTCCAGGCTGGATGACTGGCTGCCAAGACAAATCCGAATGTGGAATCACCGACAGACCCGATTGGTCCATGAACGCGACGCCGTAACGGGTCGCGAGCATGTCCCCATCGTAGAGAACACGCTCCGGATCATCTTCCAGGTTCGGCGGTGGCGCAGGCAGTTCCGCCACCTCGCGCCTGGTCAAATCCACAGCGCGAAAAACATCCCAGCCATAGGCGCTCAGCCAATCCCCGTCATTGGCAAGCCGCACGCGAAGTGCTTCCGTACGTGGAACCTGCGAAAAGGGACGTATCGTGAAATGGCTGTCGCCAAAGCCATCGACAATGTCCACCGTGCCGCCGCGGTGCGAAATGGCGATGCGGCCACTCTCGGGCGCCGAGTAGAAGTTGGACGGTTTTTTTGAACGACTCGGCGCCGGAAAGCTCTTCGATGTCTTCCCGGTACGTGCGTCGAGGGCGGCGAAGACGTTTTGCGCGTAATCAATTCGCGCTATGAGGCTAGACTTCGAGCCCGCCTTGTCAGTGTAGTCGTCGCGCTTTTTTACAGACCACTCGGCTGGAACGAGTGATTCGCCGTCCAGCACAAACACGACCCGGGTCATTCCGAGCTGAACTACCAGATGGTCGGCGCCGGACGCCAGCGGCAACTGCACATCCGACAGCATCGATACTTGGCCGGGCTTGGTTCCGGCGATGCCGCACGCCGAACGGATCTCGTCGGAATCGCTTTCCCAAACGACTCGTCGCTGCGCAACGTCGATCAGCCGCCAAATTCGCGGTGTGATCGCGCCGACGAAGAAGAGCAACAATAAGTCGCCGCCCATCTGCCTTGCATAAGAGGGGAGTTCGCGATAGCGCTCCGACATATGCGCTTCGGCCCAGTCGAGCTGCTTGTGTACACGTTCCGCAGCGCGCATGAGCCTGCTGCGCAGTGCCGCCATCGCTTCTCTCTGCGCTGCCATTTCCACCGGGCGTGTGCAAAGCTCGAACAGGTCCACGCTCTTACCCTCCTTCCAAAGCATGGCCTGGCCGTAGTCCGCTGCAGGGACTGGCCCGTAGATCGAGTTGGACGTGGTCAGGGCGACGATACCCTTCTCGCCATAGTCAAACAGGTTCTGAAAGACTCTCATCAGGCGCTGCCGCGTAATGGGAAACGAGACTTCATCTTGCGCGCGCTCGCGAATGCCGTCCACCCGGCTTCGCCAGTCTCCTTATGAGATTGCGACCTCAATCCTCGCCGCAGCAGCCATAAGTGCCCGATCGTTTTGTAAATGCCATATCCCTTGAACGGGCGGAGCGATGGTCGGCTCCTCCAGCAAAGAGCGGGCCCGCTGCCACTTAGTAGAAATTGGGTCGGAAGCAGGTAAGTACGCTTAACCGTCTCCGGCCCCGAGGTAGCCCCGCGTTTTTTGGCTGTCGTTGCCGCAAGAAAACCAGTGCCATGTTTGGGTCGTTTCAAGGTGAGTCGTCACTCCGGCGCAGGCCCACTGCTGTCCGGGGGAAATCACGCAGCTCATTCCGTGCCTGAAGCAAGCTCCTCCCCCTGCTTGCAGGGGGAGGCTGGGAGGGGGTCAGGCAACCTCGCGGTGCACCTCAAACACGGCGGCAAGCTCGTGCAACCCTCCCCTGCAAACAGGGGAGGGAGCCATATCCGGTTGGCTCATCCATCTCGCCTTGAACTCACTATGGAGTCGCTAGTGTCGATCTTTGCTGGATACAGTCTAAAAAACGTGGAGATACCTCAGTCTCCGGCCCGTTTAGATGCTGGCACTGAAAGCCCTAGTCTCGAACGACTCGACTTTAAAAATGAGCACTCTGACGCTGAGGTCAGGTCATGACGTCCAGCACTGGTTCGAAGCTAAATGTCGACCTAAGTTGCCGTGTCAATCTGACTCATCACCCGGCACCGAAGGTTTCGCTCCTATCGAGCGACGCTAGCCATTTGCGCCGCTCCTCATCAGCAGGCGTTGCGACTCAACTTCAATTTGCCAAGCGCACTTGGAGGGTTAAATGCAGTCTACCAAGGTCGTCAGATCGCTACCGTCAGGCTTAACGTTAGCGAGTTGGATCGCGTCATGGTTCTTCGTTCTTGCGCCGTCGTGGGCCTTGGCAGACATCCCTAGTGCCCAGGCGCTGCCGATGAAGGCGGTGGGCCATAAAATGGCCATGGCTCCCCTCAGCTCGGTGCCGGCGGCCACGGCTCTTTTGAACGGCTATGGCACGGGCGGTTTCACGGTGAAAACATCGAGCCCGGAAGCCCAGGCCTACTTCAACAATGGTATGCAGCTCGCGCATGCCTTCGCTCACAAGGCGGCAATCGCGGCTTTTCGACGAGCTGAGCAACTCGATCCCGATTGCGCCATGTGCGTATGGGGAGAGGCGTGGTCCCGTGGGCCCACGATCAACTATACGATCAACGAATCGGTGCAAGCGCAACTAGCCAGCCTCGCCGATCATGCTGCTGCGCTTGCGAAAGACAATCCGCCCAAGGAGCGGGCTTTGATTGCCGCTTTGCAAAAGCGCTATCACCAAGGTGGCGGCAAAGGTCCCGGCGACACGGCGTATGCGCAAGCCATGGATGCCGTGTACGACGCCTATCCTTCCGACGACGAGGTCGCGGTCCTGACGGCTGACGCCTGGATGATACCTGCTGCGCAGGAGAATGGCCGCGACCATCTGGATCGGTCCGTGCAGATTCTCGAACAAGTGCTGCAGCGGTCGCCCGACAACAGCGCCGCCATCCATTTTTATATTCATGCCACGGAGATGGACGGGGTAGCGGCGGAAGCGCTTCCTTATGCAGGCAAATTGTCCGCACTGGCACCGGCGGCGAGCCATCTCATCCATATGCCGTCGCATACCTATTTCTGGGTGGGACAGTACCGCGACGCGGAAAACGCGAACCTCAAAGCCGTGAAAATCGATGGTGAAAATGTAGCGCGACTGAAGCCGAAAGACGGTGTCTTTGGGCTGCCTTATCACGGCCACAATGTGCAGTATGGCGAGGCCGCAACACTGATTGATGGCGACGCGAAAGAAGGGCTCGCACTGGCGGCACCGCAGCTGCAGCAATTGGCGGCACCTAACGCTTCGAGCTTCCTCCATCAATTTGAATTCGTGACCGCCTATTTCGTGTTCGGGCGATTTGCTTCGCCGCAAATGATGGCTTCCTTGCCGCAGCCGGACAAGGCGCTCCCGTACGCATTAGCCATGTGGCATTACGCGAGGGGAGAAGCCGATGCGCGAAACGGCGATGCCCGCGGCGCTCAACGGGAGGCAAAAAACCTTGCGATCGGTCACGATGATCTAGCCAAATTCGGCGACTCCGCCGAGCAAGTCCAGACGATGGTCGACATTGCCCGGCTGGTTCTTGAGGGCCGCGTAGCCATGATCGAAAAACGGTGGAGCGACGCGGAAGCCGACTATCGCAAAGCTGCCGATATCCAGGATACGAAGCTGGGGTCGTTCACCGATCCGCCGACCTGGTGGTATCCCGTACGCCGAAGTGTTGCCGCCGCTTTGCTGGCGAAAGGAAATCCGATGGCTGCGAAGGTGGAGGTGGATGAGGCGCTCTCGCACTGGCCGCGCGATCCCCAGAGTCTGAGAATCCTGGCGGACTGCCAGCAAGCCTTGGGGCATTCGGAAGAAGCAAGGCAGCAGAACGCACTAGCTCGCAGCAACTGGCTAGGAGATACCGCCGCCTTGCCGATGGCGCAGCTTTAGCCTGGAGAAAAGTTGCCGAAAAATCGAGCCGGAGGTGGTTAAGTACGCTCACCTACCTCCGGCCCCTTTTTGCTCTCCCATTGTGCTCATACGAAGTGATGGGTGATGGCTGCTTTCAAAGCAGCAAGGGTTTTCCGTATCCCGTCCGGCTTCAGGGGCTTGTGGCCTCTTGCCGACTGCTCCAGTCGGTCAGCCAGCTTGGCCGCCCGGTCTATACCCAGCACGAGCGCAACGCCGTGCGTGCGATGCGCATAGTGCACCATCAGAATGTTGTCGTGCTCTGCCAGGGCCTGCTCATACGCCTGGATTTCCACGGCGAGGCAGGCTTGGTACCACTGAGGCGTGTCTTCGAAGGGTGGCAGCGATTCACCCGGCTCGTGGCTGACGGAAGGCGGCAAGTCCAGCCACAACCCCAGCGAGACTTGCAGTTTCTCGGCGCGCACCGGTTTTTGCAGGACATCGACTATGTCGTCGTCCAGGCACAATTGCCAAAAAAACACATCCCGCTCCGAAGCCAGGATGATGATGGGGATGCAGGCCTGCCTTGCATGGCTTACCACCACCAAGCGCATCACGGTTTTGTAAGCCGCTGTGTCTGGTCCATCGCAAGCTATCAGGATCAGGTCGGGCGCCTGGTAGGTGATGACGTTCAAGGCCGCCAGGCTGTCAGGTACGGCTAGCGGCTCCAGGTCCAGTGCCTTGAGCTGGCTGACGAGGACGCTGCGGCTTTGGGCGTCCTCATCGATCACCAGGATGCGTGCTGGCGATGGGGTGGGTGTTGCTTTTACATGGTAGATCGCAGCGCGCTCTTTCACTGCCCAGCGGGAAGACGGCTCTGCCGTTTGGGATGCGTAAGCGACGAGTTGGGAAGGTGCATTCATCACGGACTCTCCTTGGTGGTCACGCCGTACCTTGCGCACGGCGTGATGGGCGCAGGGCCTGGCCCTGCTTCGAAGTCGGAAAACGCTGACAGCAGAATTCGACTAAGAGCCCTTGACCACCGGACGCCACGCTAGCTGCGTGGGTGTAAAGCGCGTGATTGGCACGATTGCGTGCGCGCCGGGGCGCACAAATGCCGTAAGATCGGTGATAGCCATGATCAACACTCCAATGTTGTTTGTGGTCAGCGAACCGTGTGAGTCTTCACCTCATGCGGTTCGCGCTTTACCTCTTACGTCGGGTGTGGGTTTCCCTTGGCGCTGGGCGCACCCGACGTTCTCAACTTTGCATGGATATGCCTTGTGTGTCTATCAGACTATGCCGAAAAGTGGGTAGGGCAGGGTGAAAATTCCAATGCCGCGTGATGCCCGCTTGGCGGCATTTAGGAAAACAACGATTGAAGTGGGCTTTCATCGAGGCTGACTTTGAAAGCACTTTCTGGCCTTGGTTCCGGCATCTTGAGTCGCTTCTGAAAGAGGAAAGCTAATGAGCTCATGGCCTGCCTTAGTGATCGGACTTTCCATTCCATTTCTCGCAGCTGCACAAGAACTGCCTGAGCAGCCGAGCGATATTGGATACCCCAGCCCAGCCGCAGCACTCAGTGCGCTTCGGTCCAAGCCCGGCGTTATGGTTTCAGAGAAAGATGGATGGATCATCCTTCAGGACAAGAACGAAAACGCCCTGTGGACCATTGCCAAACCGGGAAATCCCGCGTATCCCGCTGCGGTCAAGCGATTGGTAGTCAACAGAGAATTGGAAATGAAGGTGCTCTGCGGTGCCTCAAAGCAGGCTTGCGACATCATGGTCAGGCAATTTCAGGCGCTGAACGATCGAGTGATCAAATCTGCTGAGTAAAGCAAGCAAGCGGGGGAGGAACACTTTTCTACGCCGACGGTCGTTGTTGAAGCGGTACTCTGACTCTCTGATCTATCCCCACGACTTTCGTCTCGCCATGCCACCCCATTGGCGGGGTTTCCGAGTGAGCCGAGATATTTCAACTCATCCCACCGTCATCCCAGCTTTCGCTGGGATGACGAGCCCAGAAAGGTGGGATACCTCAGACGCTGTCCTCTATTTCGATGCGGGCAAGGATGAGGCATATTGGATGATCAGCCTATAGGAGGAAGAATGCTCGATTTGGACAATCCTCGGTGGAACGAGTTGAAGCACGCCTACGGTACTGCTTCGGATATCCCGCCTCTTCTTAGACAGCTAGCTACTTTGCCGGCAGCGGATGGTCAGGTCGAGCCATGGTCATCCCTTTGGAGTGCACTTGCTCATCAAGGGGACGTATATTCAGCGTCGTTTGCAGCCGTCCCTCACGTGATCGCTGCACTGGCGACCGACCCTGCAAAGGCCGACTCGAGCTACTTTCATTTTCCAGCATGGATCGAGTGCTGCCGCGTGCGCCGAAACGTTCCCGTTCCTGACGATCTCGTTGATGATTACACGCGTGCCTTGTCGCGGCTTCCCATGCTTGTTGCCGATGCAAGCAAGCGCCCTTGGGATGATGGCTTCATGCAATGCGCTTTGGCCGCCATTGCTGTAGCTAAAGGGCAGCCCGCTGTCGCAGAGGCGGTGATGGAACTCGATCCGGAGACGGCTGAGAAATTCCTGGAATGGGTTCACGAGCAATAAGCGAGTGTCTGCTTCCAACCCGATGGGAATATGAAAAATGCGCGATTCCATGGCAGACAATCCTTTCGGGGACGGAGACAATGAACGCAAATCACGATGCGGCAATTGGTGAAATGCCCAAAGGTTGCAGGGGTTTTCATGGGCAACAATAAGAAGCGCTACCTCCCGCATTTCGGCAGCGCCCTCTGGTTGATCGCATTCGTTCCATGGGCCAAGGCCTATGGTGTCATCGCGGTGACCGCCCTCGTGCTCGCACTTGGATTCTTCATCATCTCTGGTTTCATCAAGCCAGAGGCCAAAGAACCAAGGGATCCGTATGAAATCTCAATGTAGTTCAATTCGACGAGGTGGAAGTTCGAGTGCTTTTCAAAAGAGAGTTCCAGCAGGAAATGGCATGGTCGGACATTGATACCCTGGGCGTGAAAATCGACGAAAGTCACGATTGTGGAAAGACTACTGCAGGACCTCGATCTCCGAATCGAGCACATCTCCAGCCCAACGAATGCTCCCATCCGCGTTGAAACAAACAACCATCCCCATGGGTTCCCCGTTGGGGCCGATATATCCTTGATCAAGTGCGACGATATCGCCAGCTTCGGGCTGACTGCCATCTCCAGCCGTGTACTCCACTCTTTCCGAAGGAATATTTGCAAGCAAGCGAG
The DNA here is from genome assembly GCF_003977665.1 of Dyella choica. Classification (GTDB taxonomy): domain Bacteria; phylum Pseudomonadota; class Gammaproteobacteria; order Xanthomonadales; family Rhodanobacteraceae; genus Dyella_B; species Dyella_B choica. Next base: position 84,691 of record NZ_RYYV01000006.1, read on the forward strand.
CTTTTGGAGGACTGCGGCGTTCCATGATTTTCCCTTGTTGCCCAATTGACGACGGGCACATCCGCCTATATACCGCTACTTCAATAGCCTTGGTCGGAAGCGGACTTGCCGGCCCAACGACTACTTCGACAAATGAAGAACGTCGATCACTATATCCGTTAGCACCGGCACTGTAAGCGAAGCACAAATGGCGATCCAAGTTCGCGTGTGCTTGGGAATAAGCGCCAAAGTGATGAGTGCCGCCGAGCAAGTGTACGCACCCACCGCTTTTGACTCATTGAACTCACGCCATGGCGCGGCCCAGACCAGGTACCCCAGGGCGAAACACGTGATTGCGAGCCGCAATCGCCCATTCAGATTCCACTCTAGCGCCATCTTATATGTCCGCCCTGTCGAAAACGCACGTTACGATCACGTTGAATATTCGCTCACATCAACGCCGGTATGCCTCAGGATGGTGCGCCAGCCACTTCGCAACGTGCGGCATCTTTCGGAGTGCCGTTTGCTGAGCCAATGTCATTCCGTCGTAATAGTGCCCTGCAGGACTTGCCCCGGCCTGCAACAAACGCAGAACGATCGCATCGGTCCAGCTACCGAAAACCACGCTTTCACCAGTGTTGGATTTAATGGTGGCGTCCGCTCCGTTGGCCAGCAACAAATTGAGTAGTCCTAGATCCTCGACTTGGTATAGCGGAGTATGGCCCTCGCTGTCACGATGGTTTGGGTTCGCGCCGTGCGCCAGCAGACGTAGCGCGGTCTGCACCCGAGCGTCTTTGTTCGGGCCGCACGCATAGCTGTCGCCAAGTACATTGAGCGCTGTGCGTCCTTGTACGTCCTGCCAATCTGACCCGGGAGCGCGGTGCTCCACTGTATCTATGTCGATACCTGCGGCAGCTACCGCATCGACCAGCTTAGGCGAGCAGCCTGCGGCCTGCTCAGCAAACGCTTCAGCCGCTTTGGCCTTACCCCAGCGAGCAAGCCACCCGTGCGCGGCCAAACGTTGAAACACCTGGGCATGCCCTCGGCGGATCGTTGCCTGGATCAGCAGGACGCCTGCTGGCTCTGGGGCACCCGCGACCTTGCGTGGTACCGGACTATCGTCGACGGGTAGGTTCAAGCTCGCGCCGCGGTCAAGCAGCGCTAGCACCATCGCTTCGTCAGCGCCGTGCCTTTCGCCAGCGACCGCAAGTTCGCTCGCTTGCACCGAATGAAAATCGAAGCCTTGGCGGGCCAGCCATGGAATGAGTGCGGCATTGCCTTCTACCCAACGTGCCGTTCCGGCCACGCGATCGATGGCATCTTCCAGGTCTAGCACCGCCTGCGGCATGCCGACTTCAGTGCCCAGGTAGTCGATCACCTGCTTATGCCGGCCACCAACCGCGAGCGTGATGATTTGCGTGGGGTTATCCATGGCCCTTGCCGCATAGCGATCCTTCAGTTGCCAAAAGCCTCCTCGCTGAAATTGTGCAAGCAGTTCCGCCACATTTTGGGGAGGGACGCTATCCTCATGTGTGCCTGGCAAGAGCACACCCTGTGATCGAGCGTATTGCCGAAATACAACATCAGCGCCGCTGACCGCCGCCACCTCCGTGCTGAAATGCACCCGTCCGTCGCCATGAATCACCACGGTGTAATCAGGACATTCGCCGTAGCAAGCCGAACGGGTCAGGCTGATCGTCGCGTCGTCTGGCGTGGTGAGTTCCGGAGCGGCACTATGGGCAACGGTCGAGAGCGCCGCGATGAAAGCAAACACAACCGTCAGGAATGGCTTGTGGAAACTCTGGCCAGAGCTCTTCTTCAGTAATCGCTCGTCGCTATCCATTTCCCATCCCCTAGTCTGATCCGCGAAGATTGGCGACTGCATTCGTAGGTGAAAGCGGACATTGCGCCTGCTCATCTAATCAGTGAATCAGCCCCATTTCTGCGCTGGGTCACATTAAGCGGTAGTCGCGGGCTACGCAAGAATGAGGCCGAAGGCTGAAGCATCTTCACGTTTTTCGCCTAGGACCAGCCGGCTAGTAAAAAAGATAGTTGTAGTAGCGCCTATGCTATTGCTCGTGATTCCGGCTTTTGCCGAAATCGCGAGCAAACAACACGCATCGCATCAATACGCTAGCTTCTGATCTGGCGAGGGTTCGAAGCCGAAATGCGTGGAGAGCCTCGGACGCTGACCCTGAAGTTGCCGTGCCTGCCGAGGTGCTCGACCTCACGTTCGCCATAGTCATGGCGCTTCTACAGTTCGACCAGGACCACCCCTTTGAGCCGGCCGGCACAGGCTTCCTGCAAGGCGAGGGGAGCTTGCTCGATGCCTTTGAAGATGGTGCAGGGAAGCTGGATGACTCCCTCACGCTGCCAGGCTTCCTGCTGATGAATCCATGCGTCAAACATGTCTGACGCGTCCTCGCTGGCGCTGAAGCCACGTAGGGTCATGCCCTTGAGAATGATCTGAAAGCCATCCAGTTCAACCGGAGCTTGCAGTGTGGCGCGTTTCGAATCCAGCTCGGCAGTCAGCGCCCCAAGTAAAACGCAACGAGCCCCCTCGTTGGCGACGGCGATGGAGGCGGAGAGTTGTTCTCCCCCGACCATGTCGACGATGACGTCGATGCCGTCTGGAGCAGCCCGCTTCAACTGATCGATGAGTGGCCCATTGCCGCGCGTAACAACGGCATCGTAGCCCAGCTCAGTCGCCATCCAATGAGCTTTGTCCGGGGTGCTGGTGCTTCCGATCACGCGCCCTGCGCCCAATTGCCGAGCGATCTGTCCGGCCATGGAGCCAATGGCGCCCGCACCGCTGGATACGAATACGGTATCGCCCTGGTGGATCTGAACGCCTTGGGTCAATGCAGCGTAGGCTGTCCAACCATGGCCGAGGAATGCTGCAGGATCGGTATTTCTACTTTCGAGAACGGTGCATTCGCTTCCTCTGACGACGGCGAATTCCCGCCACCCAAGGGAATGCATGACTAGGCTACCAACGGCCACGCCACTGGTAGATCCACTATGAATGACTTCGCCGATGGCGGCGTCTGCCAAGGTGTCGCCGGGTCGAAGTGGGGGGAAGGGAATGCCCTCGATGGCCTCGGCTCCCTCACGTGCCATGAGGCGCGTTGAGACAGAAACGCGGAACCAGCGATTGCGGACTACGACATCGTCTTGGCAAGGCGTTGGCACATCGCATTCCTTGACTGCGAAATGCTCGGCAAGCAGCTCCGCCGTCGAGTGCCTGGCGAGTTTTACTTCCCTGTTGATCGTCGAACGTGCGGCCATGATGAAAATTCCGTGGCTGGTGAATCGCGCTTGAGTCTGGCAAATTCAAGATGTGAGCTGATGCTCATATTATGGGCGGAGACCGGACATGACTACTCGCATTCCAGCGAAGCATCGCGCGATGCGAAAAGCGCCAAAACAGCTACGTTCCCAAAGCACGGTGGAGGGCATTGTCGAAGCGGGAGCTCGCGTTCTAGCGCAACGAGGCTGGGCCAAGTTCACCACCAATGAGGTGGCCCGTGTTGCAGGTGCCAGCATCGGCTCGCTGTATCAATACTTTCCGAACAAGCTGGCCATCGCCGAGGCTATCCGCCAAAGGCATTTGAGCCAATTGCTTGCGGTCCTGCCCGATCCCGGGAAGCAGGGGAAAGCCCTAAGCCTGAATCGCCACGTTGACCAATTGATCGACGGCGTCGTCGCCGCTCACTCGATCAATCAGAAATTGCACCGAATTCTTCTTGATGAAGTGCCTCTCGCCGCACGTTCCTTCGATACGGATTTCGAACGCGAATACCTTCATCGCTACGAGATATTGACCCGGGTGGCGCTCGATGACGGCGCACGCAACCTTATGGCAGCCAGGATTCTTGCTGATGCCGTGGAGGGCATTGTCCACGCGGCAGCGAGCCGTGAGGAACTGGGATCTTCAGCCGTCAGGATAGAGGTCAAGCGTATGGTGTCGGCCTATCTTCTTGCGCTGCAACGAGCGTAACGACGAAATTGTTGCCGCTCTTCTCGATGGCTATAGGAGTCACGCGACGAGATGGTTTTACCGATGGCTATAAGCAACAGTTATGGAGCGTCGGAGGGTTCGCTTAGCTATGTCGTGCGGTGGAACTTCAACAGGGCTGGCTGAATCATTCATGGGGCTATCTCGATCGAATTCATAGGCATGCCCTGTGAGCATGCATCGTCTTGGCGTGGCAAAGCAGGTAAGTGCCGCCTTCCCGTCACGGGTCGGAAACGAGCATTGTCTGGTGATGCTACACAGCCTTGTGGCGATGAACTACCGCGATGCCCATGCAAATCAGCATGAGGCTCATGCATTTTTTTCTATCAACATGCGGAAATATTTGGCGTAGTGTGCGCTGCCTTCCCCAGCCGGAGCGGTCGCGTACCCGCTGGGTGGCGTTGGTCGCGCGCTTCTGCGCCCGTGCTATCAGGCTGGAACGATAGGTCCCAAATGAGGAAAACACTCATGATGAATTGGCCTGAATGCCGCACGGGAGGGGTGCACCGTTCCTTCCGCATCAACGAAGCCGCCACGCAGGGCGTCACCCGCGAAGAAATCGCCGAAGCGCTCGGCGTAGCTATCGCGCTCAACGCAGGTGCCGCTCTGGTGTATTACGCGCATGTCATGGATGCCATCAGACACTACTGCGCATCGGCCTGATCCGCCAGGTGGCTTCGCCTTTTCCTTCAAGCGCAACAACAGCCTTCCCTGTCTCGCGTCACCGGGCCGCAAGCGCCTGTCGAAGAAAAGCCGTTGAGATCCCCTCTGTCGGGTACCTGAATCCTCCGCATTGGGTCCAAAGCGGAAGCTTGCCGACGACGACCGCGACGGTGGAGGGCACTTTCTACCCCAACCCCAAGGAAACGTAATGAAAGCCCTGACACACAAGATGCTTCCTCTTTGTCTGATGCTCTCGTTGATGGTTTCGCATGGCAGTGCGGCGGCTGACGCTGTTCACGCACCGCGCAGCAATTTGCTGCAAGACTCGAAGACAAGTGCCAGCTTGACCCCGAAAGTGGCTACCGCGGCCTCGCTGGCCACTGCCACGCTACCCTTGGGGGTCACGTTGCGTGATATCGACGGCGGTCCCCAGTACTTCGCCAACAAGGATTCCCGCAGCGCCTGGATGGACGGCCACATCTTGCTGGGCGCGTGGCTTGAGCAGCCGGTCGATGCCACACAGGTGGGGTATGCAGTGGCCATGGGCGAAAACATCTACTGGAATCTCGCCGGCGTTGCAGGCGACCCGACCCAGATGCGCGCGGACTATGACGTGATCCGCGCGGCCGGCATGCACGTTTCCGCGCCAGACACCACGTCCAATAGCGGATCGGAAACGGTGTCGTACGACGGCTGGGACGAGGCAGATATGCAATACGGCGCGGGCGCCAATGGATGGAATCCCGCTGCCCCCAATAACAACCTCAACGACTGCATTCCGGCCGGCAGCGAGTGTGGCTATACCGTCTCCAAGTGGTCCTATACAGGCCTGCCCACCAGCTACGGTTCGCCCGGCTACCCCATCGACAGCATGGCCAAGCATCAAGGCTATGGCAAAGGCGTGTTGTTCTGGATGTGGGACTCCGAGGCCGCGGTATTTCTGGGCTACTCGGACATCCTTTCGGCCGACAGCTATTGGATGACCGACTCCGATCTGGAGGCGAACTCCCAAGGCGGTTGTGCCTTCTTCCCCAGCAGCGAAAGTATCTGCTATGGAGCGAACCCCACCGGGCTGACGCACGACCAGCGTGCCCTGCCTGCCAACTACGCGTTCAACGTGACGCGGCTGCAGACGCTATCCAACACCCTGAACCATCAATCGAAACCGGTGGTGGTTGACGTAGAAACCGGTTGTCCCGTCAGTGGCGGAACCGAGTGCATCACGCCGCCGGCGATGCAGGCGGCTGCCATGCACGGCCTGATCGCCGGTGCGCGCGGCATCCTTTGGTTCCAGCACAACTTCGGCGGCCCCTGCACCGACAACACCACCCTCATCGACGGCTCGGATCCGACTACCTCCGATTACAGCTGCCAGCAGACCCCAGGCGTCACGATCCACAATGTGGTGCAGAGCGTCACGGCGTTCAATCAGCTGGTGAACAGTCTGAACAACGTATTGTTGTCACCGTTCGCGGATGGCTACGTCAGCCAGACTGGCAACGTCAGCGCCATGGCCAAATTCGACGGCAGCCATTTCTATGTCTTCGCTGCCTCCGGCACGCCGGCCACTCCGCCCTTGGCTAACCAGTCGGTCACGTTCACGGTGAAGAGCTCTGGTGCAACCACGGTCACTGTCGTCAACGAGGGGCGCACGATCCCATTGGTCAACGGCACGACTTTCACTGACACCTTCGCCGATGCCAACGCGTATCACATTTATCGCTTGGATTAAGCCTTTGTCTTAGAAGTACGTGGCGATGCCACCAGGCAACAAATGCCCAAGACTGGGAATAGTTCTGTCCAGTCTTGGGCAGGCGGCGCGCCGGGCAAGGGGCTTGCCCTACCATTCGACCTATGTGACGCCTGGCTACCGGACTAGCGCAAGGCATCGACTTCCAACCTGGGTAGGGTGGGGCAACCGCCACGGTAACTACCGTGGCCATTAGTACCGGAAAGGCCAGTGCGGTCATCTTTATTTGGCCAACTGGCCGACCGCCATATCCAGCAACGCCCGGAGCCTTGCGAGCTGGCGCATGTCGCGATGATAGCCCACCCAGATATCACGCACAGGCGGCTCCTCCCCCAGATCGATGCGGTGAAGTTGCTCGATGGCATCACCCAGCGGTCGCGGCAACACGGCGATGCCCCTGCCGCTCGCGCACATGCGCGCCTGTACGGCGCGCGAGTTGCTGCGGAAGACGATGTGTGCGTTTGGCAGTATGCGCTGCAACCATGCGACTTCGGGCATGCCGCAAAAGGCGAAATTCATCACCAGCAGCGACGCACCCTTACCGTCTCCCGCTACTGGGTGCGGGTGGTCCGCCGCCACATAGACGCCGTAGGGCATGCGTAGGAGCCTGCGTGAAACGACATCCGGCTCGTCGAATGGCTGGATGCGAAAGGCCAGGTCTGCTTCCCGCCGTGACATGCTGAACATCCGCGAATCGGTCAACAGTTCGATGGACACACCGGGATACCGTGCGGAGAACTGGGCAATGACGGGTGCCAGCACATACTCGGCAAACCAGTCGGCCGAAGTGATGCGTAGCATGCCATCCAGTTGCTGCCCCTTGCCCGCTAGCTGACGCTGGAAAGCGAGCACCTCTTCCTCCACGCGTTCCGCATGGCCAAGCACCAGCGCACCCTCGTTGGTCAGAACGAACTCGCCCTTGACGCGATGTAGCAGCCGGTGTCCCAGCGCCTGCTCAAGCGCTTGCAAGCGTCGCCCCATGGTGGGTTGCGTCTGCCCCAGTTTGCGGGCGGCGGCGCCAAGCGTTCCCTCGCGGGCAATGGCAAGGAAAATGCGCAGATCACTCCAATCCACCTACAGACCTCCGATCGAACTCCAAGCTACGAACTCGTTACAGGAACCACAACCATGCCTTCGCGCATGGCTACTACCGTTCGGCAGGGTCACCGCCTCGTAGTGATCTGAAATGTTGCCCGGCTTGTTCGAAAGCTCCGCGGCCAACGTCAAGGGGACGGCATCAGGAAGAGGCAGGTTTCCGCATGGGCAAGCCATGCGCGACCACCTCAGATCGGGCGCGCTGCCTTCGTGCCATCAAGGGGCGCCGCGTGAGTTTCGCAATTGAATGAAACAAGCACCGGGGTCACGTGCGCGTGACCGGATTCGCGAGAGAAGTTGAAATCAGGCAAGCGATTCCGCGATGTGCGGCTTTTGCGGTCCAAGGAAAGTATGCAAGAGCGCTCGCTATTACGACGCCAGGGAGCAACCGATTCCACGACACTACGACCTTCGTTTCACGAAGACTTGGAGAGACTTTAAGAAAAAACGCGAAGACTGGAAATGAGCCAATCGGAGGAATTTTTTGGGGTCCACTTCGAAATATTGACTTCATCAAAGCTGTCGGTCACGACCAGTTCCTGAGGTGACAAGACGGCATTCAGCTCGCTTGCAACGGCAAGCAGAGGCCGATCTGCAGCGATCACAGCTGACCCGGCGGCGTCGTGCCATCCTTCCCCCTTCGAACACGCCCCCTCTCCGAGCCGTCTACTTCGCATAGCGGACCTACTGCTTAGCGCACCCGGGCGTCGTGCGCTCCTCGGTTGCTCGTTGAATCATGAAGTCCCGGCGAAGAAGTGCAACCTGTTGCAAGTCATGATGGCTTCCGTGCCAGAACCCTGCCTCACGCATGCAGCCTTCCCGTACGAAACCGAGCCTCGAAAGTAGCCTCAAGGATGCGTCGTTTTCCGGATGAATCTGCGCTTCAACTCGGTTGAGCCCCATGTTTTCGAAACCCCAGTTCAAAATGGCAGATAGCGCCTCGAACATAAAACCCTCCCCCTGGGCGAAGGAGGCAAGTTCGTAGCCGATGACGCAACTTTTCCATGCGCGGTTCCACTTGAAGAGGCCGCACGAGCCAAGGAATCGACGATCGGCCTTTCGTTGAATACCCCAGCGCGTTCCGGGACTTGGCAGTTGTCGCCATCGCGCGAATGCTTCAATCAGCTTCTGCGCTTCTTCCATCGAGGTAAGCGGGTCCGAGCCAAACCAGCGCATCGCCAAGCTGTCACTGTAGATGGCAAATACATCTGGTGCGTCCGAGGCCACGATCTCACGCAAAAGAAGGCGTTCGGTTCCGAGGATTGGAAAGTTGCTCATCGAATATCAGTCAACTGAACGGGAACATCGATATCAGACTACGACCTTGCTCTCTTTGAAAAGAAACGTGCCAGAAAGACCTCTTTGCGAAAGCTGACGTTCTAGTTCGCGAATCCTATCCAGCCCAATTCCTCACGGCTGATTGTTAAAGACTAGAGCGCACCATTGCCGTCGCAACCTTATTTCCTTGGTCAACACAAAGCATTGGCTCGAAGATCGCTCAATAAACGTGTGTCTCAATCTTGGCCGCACCATAACATCGAACAGAAGATCCCCTCGGGTCGTCCAACGAAAGTTATCAGGGGCGCCTCGTAGCGGATGGAGAAGTGAAGCATGCAAAGAGCCGTTGGATTTTTGGTCGATCTTATAAATGGCACCGGAGCTCATGCCAAGATGATCTAGTCCGGTGAGCACGGCTACGCCCGAAGGAAATTGAACAATGGCCCTTACGTCACGGTCCAAGAGCAAGTCAGTGCTGCCATCAGGGTGGAGAAACGTCAGATGCCCACCAAATTCGCCGCCATCCGAACCTTCCAGTTCGCCACCGAATGCCTGCAAAAAGTGTCGTGGCGCAAGAAACGAGGAGTGCGGCGCGTCTGTGGTGCCTCCCGATCTCGACGCATTGGCCGCATCGTTTAAGGGCTCGCTTGCCGTGATGATCCAACCATCCACCCAGGCTACAGCGGCGGCTGTCAGGGAGGTCAAAAGCAGTACGGGGAACCACCAACGAACGTATCTTGAAGCCGCCCCTGTCATGACTAATTCCCTGCGTTTGATTGTTTAGTGAGGCGAGGACAGGGGGCGCTCCGACCTCTTTTTGCTCAAAGCGGCCAATCGATGGAATCGCCCATTGAGAACTGGAACTCCGAGTGATCGAAGCTCTTTCACGCATAGCGATCAGGTGCTAATTAGCTAGTCGGTCGAATGGCAGGTTCCAGACCCGATCATCCGAGATGCGAATGCCTGTAACATTTCCATCGGGGCCACGCACGAGCCGCAACATCATGTCGTCCGATATAAAGGCGTTTGAATAAGCGGGAACGAACAAACGACTCTGGCCCGGGCGGCCTTCAGCAATTACGTTCAAACCATCTGCCACGGCAGTTATCTGGTACGTCACGGGCACCTCATCGTTGTGATAACGGCCTGAGATGCGTACGAGGTCGGCAGATGTCGGCGCATACAATGCGGCTCGCACGTAAACGGTGCCGTCTCCTCCAGAGTGATGGCTACTACCGCCGTCAGAAAGCTCGACACCGGATTTAGCGATCGAGCCATCCTCTCGCTCGAACGCAAATGTTCCGTCCGCTGCCTCCATCACGGTGAGGCCAGCGTCCGTTTGTAAACGCTTATCCCGCAATGTCAGGCGTAGCGGGGAGCCATCGCGCTCGCTCTCATATATTCCGGCGAGAGTCGAGGGCGGCGTTACCGTATACGGTGTGCTCTCTGACTTCATTCCAGGCAGGTAACGATCAGCCACAGAGTGCGCCAAATCGGAAGTATGCATGTTATCGGCGTTGCACAAGATAGCGATAGACAAATGTTGATCAGGATAACGGCCAAGCCAAGCGCGATAACCTGCTGTGGAGCCGTCATGGGACATTTCGCGCACTCCATGATAGCTGCGCTCAAATATACCTCGTGCGTAAATGGTAGGATGCCCGTCAGCCAGCAGTGTGCGCGTCTGCAATGCTCGGCTGACGAACGCGGCCACGCGCCCATCGTCAAGCGCCCTGTTCCAGATCAACAAGTCGCCGACGGTGGTGAGTAGGCCGCCATGACCGTAGGTGTTTTCAAACGGCATCATCTGTTCGTAGATGCCATCGGACACGCGGTGATAAGCGATCGCCCGATCGCGCACAACGCGGCGGAAGTCGTCACGCCATTGCGTATGCGTCATGCCTAGCGGAACAAACAAGTGATCTCGCGTAAAATCGGCGAACGTAGAGCCGCTCACTCGCTGGACGATGATTGCGAGCAAGTTATAGCCTGTGTTGGTGTATGACCACGCCGTGCCGGGATTGAAATTCAGTGCGCGCTGACGCCCCACGACATGCAGTACATCTGCCATGTCGTAAATACGTTCGCTTCTCGGCCAGCCGGCGATCGCCTCGATATCGCCCCAGTCGCGAAGTCCGCTGGTGTGCCCTAGAAGTTCGTCGACAGTGATCCGATGTCCGTAATCCGGTATTTCGGGAATGTATTTGCGAACATCGTCGTCAAGCGAAAGTTGCCCTTCGCTCACGAGTATCAGTGTGGCGGCAGCTGTGAACTGCTTACTTACGGATCCTGCCTCGAACACAGTGTCGACCCTGATCGGCACCGCATGCTCCAAATCGGCCATGCCGAAGGCGTGTCGTATTGGAGCACTGTCGCCAGATTGCACGCCTATCGCACAGCCAGGTATATCGGCTGTGCTCGCGCGCGGAAGCGCTGCATCGATCTTTGCAGAAGACGAGCCTTCTGCGCTTGCAGCCGCCATGCTCAGGGTCAACACGAATGTCAGCAACAAGGTCTTCATAGATTCCCCACGCCACCGTAGGAGGCTCGTCGATGCAACTGCTGAAGGTATGTAAATCCATCGGACTTGCAAGTGACTTTATTCATGGGGTCGGCTCTATCTGGGAGTTGGCGTATGCGGACCAATCAGCGCCGATGGCGGCTACCTGGACGATTCGAAAGCGTCCGCGTCGGGTCAGAAGCAATCATTGGCGTCTGCCTTAAACGGTCACTTTATGGGTGGCAGGTGACCCTAAGTTGGCCAAAACGGCTAACTTATGGGCAAGTGCCCTAGCGAAGCTACGCGATCTCGCATGGTTTGGCCGTTCAAGGCAAATGCAGCTGCAAGGTCGTGATCAAGGTCGGCGGGTAACCGCTTGCTAAGGCGTGCCGCTGTGAAGCGAGCCTTCACTTCAAAGAAGAATCCGTTGGTCGCTTTCTTGCGACGGATGGTCGAAGAGCGGTACTGTGTCGATCTCGCGCACGCTCATTCATCGCATGCATGAAGGCGACCATGTCGGCCGCCTCTTCCCGCTGAGGAAACTGCCATGTCCTACATCGATGGTTTCGTGATCGCCGTACCGAACGCCAACCGCGAGAAATTCATCGGATTCGCCCGTACCTTTGACGCCATTTTCCTGGAGTTTGGCGCCATTCGTGTGATGGAGTGCTGGGGTGACAACGTGCCCGATGGCAAACTTACCGATTTCCGCCGCGCCGTACAGGCGAAGGAGGACGAATCCGTGGTGTTCTCCTGGATCGAATGGCCCGACAAGGCCACCCGCGATGCTGGCATGGATAAAGTCATGAAGGATCCGCGTATGGATGCCGCCAGCGACATGCCCTTCGACGGCAAGCGCATGATCTTCGGCGGCTTCGCACCGGTGGTCAGCCTGCCGGGCTAGGGAAACCCTGATTTTGCCCGACAAGGCAAAACGTCCACTGGCCAAACGTTGCTTCCGGAATCTCATAGTTTGGCCGCAGCCATCCAACGTAGATGGGCCACTGCTACCAGATTGATTTGGATCCGAAGAGCCTGATCCGACCACGGACCCGATGCGGGACTTCATTCGCCAAATGGTCGCAAGCGCCGCGGCAAATAAGGGGTCCGGAAAATAAAGGGGCGGAACCTGAGGTATCCCCACGTGTTTTTGGCTTGCATCCCCCAAAAATCGGCGTTACAGGCATGCCATTTCAGAGCGAATCGTCATTCCGGCGAAGGCCGGAATCCAGTTCAAATACGCCGTGCGAAGCACTCAACTTAAAAAAAGAATGTGTCCTTCGGACGCGTATCTAAACTGGATTTCGGCCTTCGCCGGAATGACGAGCAAAAAACGTCAGGCATCGCCGCAATAAGCTATCTCTCTGATGTGTCGACGGTTCTTGATCGAAAAACGTGGGGACACCTCAGGGGCGGAACACTTTTCTACAACGATAACAGCTGGCGGGAAAAATACTCCGCCCCTAGTCTCGGTCCGCCTGTTACATCACTTCCCAATGCCCGCTTCTTTTCGGGCCGTGATAGCGCAATTTGTTTTCCTGCTGCAGTTTGACGGCAGCGCGCTCCACCGCGCGCGGGGAGCGTCCAATGGCCTGCGCGACCTCCGCCAGGGTCAGTTCCGGCTGTTGGCGAAGTAGGGCCAAAATCTGCTGTGGCGTCTTGGCCGCTTTTTCTACCGGCGTTTTTACCGTCGTTTCTACCGGCGTTTTTACCGTCGTCTTGGAGCTAGCCTTGCTGACTGCGTCGTGGATGCAGACCAGCATGAAGCGGATAAAGGGCGCGGCATTTGACGCTGCCGTGCTTGCGTTGATGGCCCGGTAATACGCGGCTTGCTGCTGGTGAACAAGGCTCTCCACCGGTAGCCAGCCGAACGCAGGCTGCCAGCGCGAGAGCAGCAGGGTTTGCCACAGTCGACCCATGCGGCCGTTGCCATCGGCAAAGGGATGGATGAACTCGAATTCGTAGTGGAACACGGAGCTGGCAATGAGCGGATGCTCTTTGCTGACACGCAGCCAGTTGAACAGTCGAGACATCAAAAGCGGCACGCGGCCGGCTGGCGGAGCCATATGCAGCACCTTTTTCCCAGCCATCACGCCAACGCCGCCGGTGCGATATACCCCGGGACGATCCAGCAGGCCGTACATCAGCTTTTTATGTGCGGCCAGCAGGTGCTGCTCTTTGAGTCCGTTCCACTTCGGCAATTGCTCATATACGGTCAGCGCGTTGCGTGCTTCCTGTAATTCGCGGGGCGGGGCCAATACCATCTTGCCTTCGAGAATCGCGGTGATTTGTTCCTCGGTGAGCGTATTGCCTTCGATCGCGAGCGAGCCTGTAATGGCGCGGATGCGATTGATGCGGCGCAGGCGCAAGTCCATGTCGAACTCGTGGGTCGCGCTCATTCGCCCCACTTGTTCGGCAATGTAAGCCACCAGCGAAACGATTTCGCTGGTCAGTGTGTAGGGCGGCCGATATTTGGGTGGCATGCTGTGGTGTCCGCTCTCCAACCAATCAGTGTCATGTCAGCAAGGCCTCAGTGGGCGGGTGCCGGTTTGACTGGTTCTCTCGAACTCTACTCACTTTTTGCCGGGAGCAGTGGCACGTCGTTGTGCTTGCTGCGTAAGAAAACCTCGCATCGGCGAGACATTCCTTGAACGGCTGGATGGTGGGCCCACCAGGATTCGAACCTGGAACCAAGGGATTCGCGTAGTCCAAAGGTTTCCCTCTGGCGCGGACTATCTCTTCACCCTCCGCGCTTGCGTGCGGGTGGGGTGCGGGACGCTCGAGCCTGTTATCAAGGACGCTGAAGTCCTCAGGTAGTCTCTGCACCTTCCGGCGGTGTACCGCCGGCTTGGCTCAGGGTTGCCGCCGATCCGCGTTGGCGTCGCTGCGGGTTCCCTGAATTCATCCCGTTCCCGTTCGCGCATTACTGCGCGACGGCACCTTTCGATGAGTCCCCTGCTCTAACCGTTGAGCTATAGGCCCTATCTCCGCGGGGATGATACCAGTATGGAGGTGGGGGCGGTGTAGGGGTGTGGTGCGGTTTCGTGTCTCGTAATAGGCGCTAGATCCCGGCGTGCGCCGGAATGATGAGCAAATCGGCGATTCTTTAACGTCGCCCGGCATAGATTAGGTGCCCCTTTCGACGCGGAGGTGGAACCATGAGCACTGAAAAGGTGGCGAAGCGGTTGGTGGAGCTGTGCCGCGAGGGTAAATACGAGCAGGCGCAGCAAGAGCTTTACGCGAAGGATGCGATCAGCATCGAGCCGCAGGAGATGGCGAATGGCCCCATGGGCAATGCCAAGGGATTGAAGGCGATCCTGGAGAAGGGACACCAGTTCATGGAAGCGGTGGAAGCGATCCACCAGAACGAAGTGAGCGAGCCGGTGGTGGCGGATGGCTGGTTCAGTGTGGCGATGCATCTGGATGCCACGATGAAGGGCCGCGGCCGGACGGATATGCGCGAGATCTGCGTGTATCACGTCAAGAACGACAAGATTGTGCAGGAGCAGTTTTTCTACGACATGCATTGAGGTGGTTGGGTGGGGTGAAGCCAACCCGCGATGAACATGAGCATTGCGGCAAGCTCGTACAACCCCACCACAACCCTCCCCTGTGTATGGACCGGGGACATGGGTAACAGGTGTTCGGGGACATGGGTAACAACTTACTCCATGGTGGTGGGCTGGGTCAGATCGACTCGGCCCACCACGTGGTGACAGAAATACACCACATGTTGCCCGTCACACTGAGCATCGGGTTCCAGTGCGACAGGCAGTCCACGCAAGGCATGGGAGATGTGAAAACGTCGCCCCTGAAACTGAATGCGTCCACTGACATCGACCTGGCGCACGGCTAGTTCGGGCGCGTACTCGATGGGTGGTAAATGCTCTGGGTAGGGCCGCTCGCTGGGGCGATAACGTGAAGCGGGCACGTTCATCTGTAAGGCTTGATGCGGACGGTGCTGGTTGTAGAGATCACGATAGGTATCGAACGCCTGCTGGGCATCGACCAAGTCGCGCAGCCCTCGCCGTTGCAGCAGCCCCCGATTGAGCGTGCGATGAAAGCGTTCGTCTTTGCCGTTGGTCTGCGGATGATCAGGCCGTGCGTGCGTCAGGCTAACGCCCAGTTGGATCAGCCACACGCCCAGACGCGTGAGGCGATCCTCGCGATGCATCGTGCCCCAGGGGGAGCCGTTATCGCAGCTGATGCGCCAGGGTAGGCCATAACGCCGAAAGCACTGGATCAGTGGGGCTTGCACATCGTGCAGCGTTTCGCCGGCACACGCGTGCAGCAGCACATTGAAGCGCGAATGGTCATCCAGCAAGGTCAAGGGATGACAGCGCCCGTGGGTCATCGGCACATGCCCTTTGAAGTCCATTTGCCACAGCGCATTGGGTTGAGGATGCTCGAAACGCTGCCAGGGTGTGGCGGCGATCGAGGCCTGCGCCTGAATGCGGCCGTGACGCTGCAAGATCGTGGTGATCGTGCTTACCGCCGGTAGCGTCGCATGCCCGTGATCCTGCAGATACCGCTTGAGCTTGCGGGCACCCCAATCAGGAAATTGGTCGCGCGTGGTCAGCAGCAGTGTTTCGATAGCCTCCTGAGTACGACTGGGTGAAGCGTGGGGACGACGCGACTGATCCTCCAACGGTGCCGGTCGGCCCAGCCACTTATAACCTGTCTTGCGACTGATGCCGTAACGGCGACATAGATCGCTGACGTTCGAACCTGGCTGACGCGCCAAGGCGACAAACTCGTTTCGTAGAGACATGGCACTCCTCGTGTTCCAGGGCATAGGCCACCTCGCTGGGACTCCAGCCAGGTGTAACCCATGTCCCCGAACACTTGTTACCTATGTCCCCGGTCCATACACCCTGCGAGCAGGGGAGGGGCCGATTCGCAGTGAACTAGCGCCAAAAGAAAAGCCCCGCGAGAGCGGGGCTTTTGTTCTGGCAGCGGTTGCCTGGGCTCAGTCGATGTCGAGGAAAGAGCGCAGTTGCTCCGAGCGGCTCGGGTGACGCAGCTTGCGCAGGGCCTTCGCTTCGATCTGGCGGATGCGCTCGCGCGTGACGTCGAACTGCTTGCCGACTTCTTCCAGGGTGTGGTCGGTGTTCATGTCGATGCCGAAGCGCATGCGCAGCACCTTCGCTTCGCGCGGGGTGAGGCCGGCGAGCACGTCGCGCACGGTTTCCACCAGGCCGGTTTCGGTCGCCGAGTCGATCGGCGAGGCGGCGTTGGAGTCCTCGATGAAGTCGCCCAGATGCGAATCCTCGTCGTCGCCGATCGGGGTTTCCATCGAGATCGGTTCCTTGGCGATCTTCAGCACCTTGCGGATCTTGTCCTCCGGCATCTCCATTTCCTTGGACAGCTCTTCAGGCGTCGGCTCACGGCCGAACTGCTGCAGCATCTGGCGCGAGATGCGGTTGAGCTTGTTGATCGTTTCGATCATGTGCACCGGGATGCGGATGGTGCGCGCCTGGTCGGCGATCGAACGGGTGATGGCCTGGCGAATCCACCAGGTGGCATAGGTGGAGAACTTGTAGCCGCGGCGGTATTCGAATTTGTCCACCGCCTTCATCAGGCCGATGTTGCCTTCCTGGATCAGGTCGAGAAACTGCAAGCCGCGGTTGGTGTACTTCTTGGCGATGGAGATCACCAGGCGCAGGTTGGCCTCCACCATTTCCTTCTTGGCGCGGCGGGCCTTGGCCTCGCCCACCGACATGCTGCGGTTGATTTCCTTGATGTCGGTGAGGGGCAGGAACAGCTTCTTTTCGATGTCCTGCAGCTTCTGCTGCTCGGCATCGATCTGTTCGCGGTACTGCTTGATGTTGGGCGACCACTTCTGACGCTTGCGGCCGAGCTCTTCCGCCCATTCGAGGTTGCCCTCGTTGCTGGGGAAGGCTTTCAGGAATTCGGCCTTGGGCATCTTCACGTGCTTGACGAAGACGTCCATCAGCACGCGCTCGTGATGGCGGATATTGCCCACCACCTCACGCAGGCGGCGCACGAAGCTGTCGATCAGCGCGGACGGCAGCTTGAGCTTGAGGAATTCCTCGGCCATCTGCTCGCGCAGCTTGGCTACCTTCTTGTCGTCGATGTCGGTGGCCTTGGCGGCGGCCTTCTGGAACTTGCCGAGGTGGTCGCGCAGCAGTTCCATGCGGCGCTTCACTTCTTCCGGATCGGGACCGCTCGGGCCGGCGTCTTCGTCTTCGCCGCTGGCGCCTTCTTCCTCTTCGTCTTCCTCTTCCAGGTCGGATTCGGCTTCGGCCAGCTCAGCTTCGGCCAGGGCGGCGTCGGCGGCCTGCTCCAGGTCGGCGAAGCCGGCCAGGATTTCGCTGAGGCGGCGCTTGCCGTCCAGATGCTGGTCGTATTCCTCCAGCAGCAGCTCGATGGTCAGCGGGAAGCTGGCCAGCGCGGTCTGCACCTGGGTGAGGCCTTCCTCGATGCGCTTGGCAATGGCGATTTCGCCTTCGCGGGTGAGCAGCTCCACCGTGCCCATCTCGCGCATGTACATGCGCACCGGGTCGGTGGTGCGGCCCACTTCGGAGTCGACGGCCGAGAGCAGGGCCACCGCTTCTTCGGCGGCGGTTTCGTCGTCGGTGGCAACGCCAGGGGCGTTGTCGGCCAGCGGGTCGGCATCGGGGGCGGCATCGTGCACGTCGATGCCCACGCCTTTGAGCACCGCCATGATGTCTTCGATCTGCTCCGGATCGACGATGTCGTCGGGAAGGTGATCGTTGATTTCGGCGTAAGTCAGATAACCCTGCTCCAGGCCTTTGGAGATAAGGGCTTTGATTTCCGACTGTTGCTCG
Organism: Dyella choica; assembly: GCF_003977665.1. Taxonomy (GTDB): domain Bacteria; phylum Pseudomonadota; class Gammaproteobacteria; order Xanthomonadales; family Rhodanobacteraceae; genus Dyella_B; species Dyella_B choica. The sequence continues at coordinate 102,786 of NZ_RYYV01000006.1, forward strand.
TGGGCTTTGTTGTTCATACCGTCCGCCGCGGGATAGGAACCAATCAGTATAGCGATGTGATGCTTTTTTGACCAGTTTTCAAGAGAAAAATTCGTTTCCATTGGCACGCAAAAATCGCGCCAAATCGCGGATTTGGGCGCCAATGGAAGCGTTCTTTAGAGCAACGTGTTCACCTGGCAGCTAACGCACCTCGAGCCAAAAGGTGACAGGGCCATCGTTGACCAGATGTACCTGCATATGGGCACCGAAGCGCCCAATTTCCACCCTCGGATGCGCTGCGCGTGCCAAGTCCACCAGCCGTTCGAACCAGGTTCGCCCATGCTCAGGCGTAGCGGCGCTGGTGAAGCTGGGGCGCATGCCGGAGCGGGTATCGGCGGCCAGGGTGAACTGGCTGACCAGCAGCAGGCCGCCGCCGGTATCGGTCAGCGAGCGATTCATCTTGCCGGCTTCGTCGGCGAACACGCGATAGCCGAGCAGCCGCTCGACCATCCGCTTCGCCTGCGCCTCGCCGTCGTCCGGCTGCACGGCCACCAGCGCCAGCAGGCCAGGGCCGATGGCGCCTACGGTTTCGTTGTCGACGTCGACGCGGGCGGAGAGCGCGCGCTGGATAAGGGCGATCATGGATGGCTGACGGGCTGGGAATGAAGCGGTAACTCTGCAGGGCGATGCGGGTTGGGTAAAGAGATGGACAGCGATTGACCCATCGCTTGATGAAGCAACGGCAGAAAGCGTCGATGCTTGAGGCGCTCCCTCCCCTACTACACGTAGGGCAGGGGACCGAGCACGCAGGCTTGGAGTATTCGCAATCGCCTCTTCCCTTTACCCTTACGCGTTCGCCCGCCCTGTACGGCACTCTTCGAATGCGTCTCGACATCTACCTGGTCTACCTGCTGCTGCGCCTGTTCGGTCTATTGCCGTTGCGCTGGCTGCAGGGATTCGGCGCACTGCTGGGGCGGCTGGCGTTGCGGCGTGGTGGAAAGATGGCGCGCTATACGGCGGTGAACTTGCAGATCGTGCAGCCGCAGCTGGACGAAAAAGCGCGGAGCGGGCTGGTGCGCGAGGCGCTAGTCGAGGGCGGCAAGTCGATCACCGAGATCGTGAAGATCTGGGGCGCCGGCGCAGAATCGGCGCTCGGGCTGGTGCGGGAAGTGCGCGGCGAGGCGCTGTTCGAGCAGGCGCTGGCTTCCGGCAAGGGCGTGATCATCGCCGCTCCGCACCTGGGTTGCTGGGAGCTGCTCAATTACTGGCTTTGCTACAAGACGCCGATGGCGATTCTCTATCGTCCACCCCGCATTGCCGCGGTGGAGGCGTTGCTGCGCAAAGTGCGCGGCGCACTGGCGCCGGAGCAGGTGCGGGCGGAAGGGGCCGGCGTGCGTGCGTTGTACAAGCGGTTGGCCGCCGGCGGCACGGTGGGCATCCTGCCGGATCAGAAGCCGCGCCAAGGGGAGGGCGAGTTCGCGCCGTTCTTCGGGCGCGAGGCGATGACGATGGTGTTGTTGCCGCGTCTTGCGGCGCGTACCGGCGCAACCGTGTTGTTTGCGTTTGCCGAGCGCCTGCCGCGTGGCGAGGGCTATCGCATCCATTTTTTGCCGGCGCCGGAAGGCCTGGATGATGCGGACCTGCCGCGTGCGTGCGCAGCGCTCAATCGCGGGGTGGAGAGCTGCGTGAAGCTCGCCTTTGCGCAGTATCAATGGCATTACAAGCGGTATTCGGCGGATGACCGGCCGAGTCCGTATTGAGGCTCCGGCAAGGGTGACGTTGGCGCTCGCGTGCGAAGGCTTCGTAGGCTGGGATGGCAATCCCAGCATGGCGCAGCTGCATGCACGGCAATGCTGGGTTTTGCAACGTAAGCCTACGTGCCCTCAATGCGGCGCAGAAATACCGTCATTTCCTTTTCCGCCTGCTTGTCACCACGCTGCTGCGCCACAGCAATGCCTTGCCGCCAGGCCTCGGCTGCGCCAGCTTCGTCGTGCACGGCCAGGCAGGCTTTGCCGAGCAGCTTCCAGGCCGCGGAATAGTGAGGGTCAAACGAAACCGCGTGCCGAAATTCTTCGATCGCTGCCGCGTGATCGCCGGCACCGAGCAGCGCATTGCCCAACGAAAACCGCAGCAGTGCGCCATCACGCGGACCTCCGCATTGCTTGCGCAGGCTGTCGATCAACGTGCTGCTCACGACTGCGGCACGTTTAGCGAAGGGATGGCAGCAGGAAAAACACGCGGCGGCTCCGCCGGCTCCGGCGGGGTGAGGCCCGCCTGCAACATCGCCAACGTCGGCGCCGGCCACACCACCACCCAGGCCGAGCGGAACGGCTGCGCCAGCAAGGCATAGCGCAAGGCCGTGGCATCGAGCTGGTCGGGGTGGGTGATGACCAGGCCGTCCGGATGCTCCAGGGCGAACGTCTGCACCGCCATGCCGTCGCGCAATTCCCCAATCGGCCGGCTCAGCCTGCCGGCGAAATGAAACTGGCCCTCGTAGTTGCCGGCGTAGGCGACAGGGTGACCTGCGCCTTGCGCGTCGGAAATCAGTGCGGTGGCGGGAGCCAGGTCGTACTTGTGCCACAGCGTCAGCGTGAACAGGGTGTTGAGCGCCAGGGCGCCGAGCAGACCGGCGATGGCCACGCGGCGCATTTCACCGCGTCCGCGCAGCAGCAGCAGGCAGCCGAGCAGTAGGAAGCCCACGCTGAAAGTGCGGCTGTACGGCGCGGCGCCTTCCACCCATGCGTTATGGAACGCCTGGCCGGCAGTGACGTACGGCAAGGCAAACAGCAATCCCGCGAAGACGATGCTGGCTACGCCCAGCGGCCAGCTGCCCAGCCAGTATCCCTCGGCGAGTTTGGCGTTTCGTTCGCGCAGCACCGCCATGGCGCCGGCCAGCAGCAGCATCCAGCCACCGAATTCCGGCAGCAGGTAGTACCACTGTTTGCCGCTGATCACCGAAAACAGCAGCAACGTCGGCAACAACCAGCACAGTGCGAAACGGATGCCGCTTTCGAATGGCTTGCGCAACGCGCCGATCGCCACCCATGCGCGTGGCCACGCCGTGAAAGGGAACAGCAGCATCGGCAGCCACACCAGGTACCAGCCGAACCAGTGCGGATGGCTTTGCACGGATTGCGACTGCTGGGCGTTGTTCACGACGCGTCCGGCGGTCTGGGTGAAGAACAGGCGATGCTGATAAGCCTCGCCGCCGGCAAAGCCGGCCGGAATCGCCCACGCCAACAGCATGGCGAAGCCAAGCAGCAAGGCCAGCACGCCACGCCCATACCAGCGTGCGCGATGCTCGCGCGCCCAGTCGCTCCACAGCGGGCCCAACAGCCACGGGAACAGTAAGTGCAGCATCATCACCGGCCCCTTGGTGAGCAGGCCCGCACCGGTCAGCACGCCGAACAGCAGCCAGCGCGGTTCGGTGCGGCGCAGCGTCGGCGTGAGGCACAGCAAGGCGCCCAGCACGCAATCGGCCAGCAGCACTTCGTACATGACCTGCAGGCCGAACAGGAAGGCATAGGACAAGGCCAGCAGCATCCACGGCGCGGCTTTTTGCACCCATGGACGAGCCGGAAACAAGCGACCTGCAAGCACCGACAACTGCACCAGCTGGACGCCGCCAAAGATCACTTCCAGCACGCGCGGCCACACGTCGTTCACGCCGGACACGAGCCAGCCGGCATGGATCAGCCAGAACAGCAGCGGCACCTTTTCGCTGTAGGGCTCGCCGTTGATGTGCGGCACCAGCCAGTTGTGGTCGCGCCACATCTCCCACGCCACGGCGAGGGTGCGGGTGGAGTACAGCGGCATCGGACCGTGCGAGAAGATCGCCACTAGCGCCACCACGGTCCACAGCGGCAGCCAGGGCCACAGGCTGCGCAGGACTTCGGAGCGGCGGTAGGTGTTGGATGTGGCCACGGCGGGCGCCTTGGGGTGACGGTGGGCGGATTCTAGCCGGTTGGTCTTCGCTGGCCCTTACCAGCAGTGCCAAAATCGGTAGGCTGGGTTGCGAAACCCAGCATTGCCATGCAGGTGGCATCGCGATGCTGGGATGGTCATCCCAGCCTACGCAGGCTAGGAGATTAGGCCGGGCCCCAATAGCCGATACGCTTGCGCAGCCTGAATTTCCGCCACCAGTTGCGCGGCTTGCGCTTGCGGTTGCGCCCGCCCGCGGCGATGAAAGCATCGATCGCCGCCAGCACGCGTTCGCTGGAGCGCCCATCGCGATACGGATGGATCGCTTCGCCGAAGTCCTTGATCGCCTGCATCAAGTCCGGCGGACGCGACAGGGCGCGCTCGATCGCCGGTTCGAATTGGGCCGCTTCGTGGATATCGATCAGCTGCGGTCCCGGCGCACGGTTCTTGAACGTCACCACCGGCTTGCCGGTGAGCAGGAACTCGCTCAGCGCGGAGGAGGTGTCCGAGCACATCATGTCGACCTGCGGGAACAGCTCCAGGATGTTGTCGTTTTCGGCGAAGCTCAGGTACTCGTTCTGAAGCGCCTTGTACTTGGCCACCGTCGCCGGCTCCATCTTGGGATGGAAGGAGACGATCCAACGCCAGCGGCCGTCGCGCGAAAGACGCTTCACTTCTTCGTACAAGGTCTCCGCCGCGCTCCATGAGGGCGAGAACGTGGAGTGGTAGAGAATCACCGGCGGTGTGCGCACGGGCGGCAGCGCACCGGCGATCTCATGCATGAAGGGGTCGAGCTTGGGCCAGCCGGTTTCGGTGACGGCGAAATGGCCGAGCTTCTGCGCGAGCGCACCGAAGGGCCGCGTGTCGCGCGGGCCGGTGGTGCAATACAGGTCGAAGAAGCCACGGATATAGATGTGTTTGGGCTTGCCCGCATTGAAGCCGTGGAACACTTCCACCTTTATGCCCGGAAAGAAATGCGGCAGGTGGTTGCCCGGCGTGACCACCGCGATCGGCTTCCACTGGCGCACTTCCTGCACGCTGAGCAGGCGCTCGCCTTCGACCAGATCCTCCGCGCCGGGGCCGTCGAAGAACCAGGCGGTTTCGTCGCCGCGCGCGCGGATCGCTTGCTGCAGCGGGCGCAGGATGGCCAGCGCGTAGCGTTCGGATCCGTACAGAAGATAGTGTTTGGGCATCAATGATCCAGGCCACTACGGGTCAGGGCCGCCGCCGCGGTTTCGCGGGAAGCGGGATTCACGCGCATTTCGTAATAGCGCATGCGTTTGTAGGCGGCGTAGCTGGCGGCGGTTTGCGCGATCACATAGCCGCGCCAGCCGTCCAGGAACCCCAGGCGCAGCACATAGTCCTTGAGAAACGACAGCGCAAACACGAACGGCAGCTGCCACATGCGGGCGGACTTGTCCTTGTCCAGCCAGTCGCGGCACTTCAGTTCGGAATACAGCAGCACCTTGAGCTGCTTCTCCACCAGGCTGGGGTTGTTGTCGTGCAGGAACGGCGCGTGGAAGGTAGGTGACGCCCCCTTGAACTGCAGCGATTCGTGCACGCGCACGTCGCTCCAGCGGGCACGCTCGCGATGGTAGAAGCGCGCCATCTTTTCGCCGACGGCCGGGCGATACCAGCTCATCGGCCGGCCCATGTAGATCAGATGCCGGCGCAGGATCGCCGCCGCAGCGTCGCTTTCCATCAAGGCGGGCAGCCGTCGCTGCAGTTCGTCTGCCAGTTCCGGCGTCAGGTACTCATCCGCATCCAGCACCAGCATCCAAGGATGGCTGCACTGGGTGGCGGCAAAGTTGCGCTGCGGTCCGAAGCCCAGCCAATCCTGGTGGACCACGCGTGCGCCGTGGGCTCGGGCAATGGCCACCGTGTCGTCGGTGCTGCCGCTGTCCACCACCAGTTTTTCCGCGGCGAAGGGCACGCTTTCCAGGCAGCGCGCGATTTTTTGCGCCTCGTTGCGGGTGATCACAACGAGCGTGAAGGGTAGGGTCGGCATGCCGCGATCTTACAGCAGCGGCTGCAGCGCATCCGCCAGACGGGACTGGAAGCCTTGGTTGTTGGCAAGAAACCAGCTGCGTGCCCGCTGTTGCATGGCGGAGCGCTCGGCGTCCGGCATGGCGATGATTCGCTCGATCGCCGCCTCCAGCGAGGCTTCATCGAACAGGTAGCGACGTGCCGCATTTTGCGGGCCGGCATCCTGCGCCTGCACCAGCAAGCCGCGGTCGGGCCGCACCAGTTCGTTCATGGGTTGGCCGTCGCAAGTCAAGACCACGGCGCCGCAACCCATCGCTTCGACGATGTAATGCCCCCAGCCTTCCGCTTCGGACAGGCACAGGTGATAGATGCAGCGGTTCTGTAGCTGGGCGATTTCAGCGATGTCACGCGGATAGCCGACACGGTGATCCAGGTTCTGCGCGGAGTGGCCTTCGACCACGACGGCGGTGTCCGGCGATTGCTGCACGATCAGGCGAGGCCATTCCGGGTGGCGGCGCCATACGGCCAGCAGGCGCTCGGTGCCTTTCATGCGACTGGCGCCGGCCAGATGCAGAAACATCGGTTCGCGTTGTGCCTCAGGATCATGGCGATCCACGCTCAGGAAGCCGATATAGGTCGCCGGATGGCCCCAGGCCTGGATGGTGGTGGTGGCCGAATGGGTCTTGGTGAAGACGGCATCGAAATGGTCAAGCCAGCGACGATCGCGCTGGGAAAGCCACTCGGGATTGGGTATCAGCACATTGCGACGCGCCAGCTTGAGGAAGGCCGGCCGTACGTGTTCGAGAAAGATGTTGACGTCGAGCCGGCGTGGTTTGCGTCCGGCGCTCAGCAGCCAGCGCAGCAGCATCTTGAGGCGCAACGAGCGAGCTTTCCACGCGCCGTGCTTGCGTTTGGGGCCGGCGTCGGCCAGCGTCACTTGGTGTCCCAGCGCCTCCAGCGCCTGCCGCAGCAGGCGCAAGTCATGCGTCATGCCCCGGTTGTTGTCCCAAGCAATGAGGTTGATGTGCGCCATGGTCAGGACTGCGCGGCTGCGTTTCGTTGCCTTGCCACCAGCACGGCAAGCCCGGTGATCAGCAGGAAATACAGCGAGTGCGGCATGGCGCGATAAAATACGTTATCGGTCAAGGCGCACAAGGCGTAAATCCCGCTTGCCGCGAATCCGCACATGGCCGCCGCCGCCGTGTCTTCCCTGGCTGCCAGCACGTTGAAAAGGAAATAAACCAACGGTACGTACAGCACCAGCAAGATGACGATCAGCCCCGGCAGCCCGCCGGTGGCGGCAGCTTCCAGGTATTCGTTGTGAGCGTGCTCGTATTGCACGATGGCATCATCGCTGTGGTGCGACTTCACCTGCTCACGCACGTATTGCCCGAATCGCCCGGAGCCGACGCCGGCAACGGGATGCTCCACGAAAGCCTGCTTGGCGGTGCGCCACAGCTCCAGCCGCTCGCCCACCGACCCCACGGTTTCATGCGCATGGTCGTAGCTGCTCGCCTCGGTATGCCCCTGGACGAACCGTTCCAGGATTTGCGGTTGCACGAAGGTCGCCACCAGGGTCACACCGGCAAGCAGCAGGCTGATCACGGTGACGGTGCGCCGCCATTGGCCAACACGCTTGCCGTGTATCAGCATCAACACGACGAATACCGCGAGAAAGGCCAGCAGAGGGCCCCGGCTCTGACTCAGCAACGCCCCATACACGGCCAGGCCTGCGCCCAATGCGTGCACCGCTTTTTCCGGCCAGGAAGTCTGCTTGCGCAGCAGCTGGACAATGGCGAGCAAGGCCAGCACCAGCAGGAACATGGCAAATTCAATCGCGCCCCATTCGCCATTGTTGAGCCCGTAGGGGCGTTCGATGCCGGTCACGTAATGCTGCATGACGCTGGTGCCGCCCAACAGGCAGGCGGTGAGGCTGAAGCCCAGCCACACCAGGTTCCAACGCAACGGCAGCGCAAACACGGCGGCCATGCCCAGGAACAGCAGCTCCTGGCCCTCAAGGTCGAACGCCGCCCAGCCGGAGCGATGGCTGAGGATGTTGAGTGCCGAGTAAAGAATGTTGAGCACGCAAACCAGCATGACGATGCCGGCCCCGCGGTAGACGCGCCGGAGGTCCTGGCGCATCGCCAGCAGCACCAACCCGCTTACCCATAGTGCGGCGATCAGGAGCACCTTCGCCTTGTAGGGCACGGCAAAACATAGCGGCATGCTGGCCAGCAGGATGGACAGCGTCCAATAGCGCTTCTGGCTGTAGGGGGACTGTTCGTGCACGCGTGGGCTCTGGATGAGGAGGCGTTAAGCTAGATGAAGAAGGCTGACTGGAGCATGGCTGTAACGTCTGGCTGTGCGGAAAGCCGGGATGGTCATCCTAAGCCTACGCAATCAGAGCCTCGCTCAGCCGTTTCGGAAACGCGCCGACCTCGTTCTCGTACCAGTTGCGGGCGGCTTTGCCCAGCATTTGGGCCTGCGCGTCTGTCATGGCAATGCAGCGCTCGATCGCCGCCGCCATTTCTTGCGCCTCGAAGCCATACCGGTCAGCAAGATCCTGCTGACCGCACTTTCGTGCCGGCACCAGGATACCGCGTCCAGGGGCGATGAGTTCGTGCATGGGTTCCGCATCCAGGGTGATCACCACCGCCGCGCAGCTCATCGCTTCCACGATGTAGTGCCCGTAACCTTCGGTTTGCGACGGGCATAGATGAAAGCGATGCGCGTTCTGCAGGCGACGATAGGCGTCGTCATCGAGGTGATGATTGATCAACTTGACGTTGGCCGGTATCTCGATCGCTTCGGTGCGCTTGCGCCGCCATACCACCGTCAGGACCGGCCACTTGGGGTGTTGAGCCCATAGTTCCAGCAGCGCCTGCGTACCCTTGTTGTTGCTGCGTCCCGGTCCATGGAAAAAACTGTTTTGGCGCGGAATATCGCTGCGCAGGCAATCCATGCTGGCAAATCCGATGTAGCGCACCGGCATGCCGAGCGCCTGGAACAGCCGCTCGGCATGGCGAGTCTTCACCCACACCGTGTCGATGGTCTTGAGGGCTGCGCGATCGCGCGGGCGAAAGTATTCCGGATTGGGAATCAACACATTGCGTCGCGCTGCGCGCGCGAACTCCGGCCGAATGCGTTCGAGCATGATGTTGAGATCGAAAGCGGGAGGGCGGCCCATGAGGCGCAAGCGGGTCCCCCATTCGGCCAGGCGGCCTCGATGTGGCAGGGCGGATGCGGTCACGTCTGCTTCGGCGCGAGCCAGGTTGCGGGTGAGCAAAGCCAGATCGCGGCTGAGGCCCGCGCCATTGTCGCGACCGATCACCTGGCAGCGGATCGCTTGGGAACGATTCGGCACTTAAGTTACGACTCCAGGTAGATCTGCCGGTAAGGGTCACCGACGGCAGGATGGAAGGCATACCAGGCCAGCACCGCGTAAAACGCGAGCAGCGCCAGAATGAGCAGGGGATAGAGTCGCTTCATGTGGTCCAGGATTTCCCCATCATCCAGGCGATGTACATGTACACCATCCCGGCGGCGAACAAAGGGATCAGCGCCAGGCGCGCGGCACGCCACTTCATTGCTTGCGCCAGCAGCAACAGCAGGGGCGCCTGCCACCAGATGTAACGAGGCATCGACTGCAGTCCGGACGATAGCGGAATCAGCAGGCTGACCAGCGAGAACACGCCCAGTGCCGCATCCTGCATGGCGATCAACAGCAACGCGGCGACTACCGCCGTAAGCGACATCAGCGCCCAGTCCAGGTGGATGGTGCCCTGGCGGATGCCAGCCGCAATCACCGTCAGTGGGTTGCCGAAGTTGCGCCCCCACGCCTTTTGCACATGGAGAAAAGCGAGCGCGTCACCCATGCGGTGGTAAAGATGAAACATGAACAGGCCCAGCCCCAAGGGGATCAACAAGCCGCCAAGCACGATTTCCTTGCGCTGTTCCCAATTGGCTGTGCGCAGGCTTTGCAGGGCAACCAGCGCATAAGGCAGGGTGGCCAGGATTCCCGGGGCGCGTGAGGCCGATAGCAGCATGCCGACCAGGCCGCAGGCCAGGAAGCGCCGATCCTTGAGAAGCAGGAAGAAGACCGAGGTCAGCAGCAGGAACAGCGGTTCGGTATAGCCGCTGTTGCCGTACACGGCATAAGGGCTCAGCGTAACGATCAGCGCCGGGTACAGGGCCGGCAACGTGTTGCTGTATTTCCTGGCAAACAGGATGAAAGCGTAGATCGAGCCGAGGAAGAGCAGTTTTCCCAACAGGACGGCCACGAGTGGCGCGGGGCTTGCCGTCAACGCAACCCCGGCGCGTATCAGCAGCGGAAACAAAGGAAAGAACGCCCAGTTCTCCATGTGGTCGCTGGTCGTCACCGCAGCCGGGTAACCCTGCTCGGCCAGTGCGACATAGCGCAGGCAGTCCCAGTGGCAGATATCCAGCACGCTGTGATGGTAGACGACTGCTATTCCCCACTCGATGAGCTGGTGAAGCAGGAACAAACCCAGGGCAAGCATCCCTGCTTCCCACTGGATTGCGGAGTTCGGACGCACGGTGCCTGGCTTGTTCCCGATGCGATACAACAGCTGCTGGATTCCGGGCATGTGCATCATTCCGCTTCGTCGTTGTCGTTCGTCGGCACACAGCCGGCGATCACCGCATCGGCCTTGAACAGCCACCAATCACGCCGATTCGCGTGGCCAACGTCGATGGCCTTGCTGCGGTCCACGCAGCGGCCCATGGCCGGCTCCTGCACGAACAGCCAGCGCGTGGCAGGCGCAGCTGCCTGCCATTGCACCGCGAGCACGAACTGCCGGGCGGATGGCGCGCTGAAGCCGAAATCCACCGCGTGCCGGTCGAGCATCAGCATGTTCTGCTCTTTCCAGTCGACCAGGCCGATTTCATCTTGCGCAGCGAGGTGTGCGCCGACGCGATTCATCAAGCCGGCCGACGAACTGCTGTCGTCGAGCAAGGGGTAAGCCCACAGGCCCCATACCATCCACAACGCGAACAAGCCGCCGGCGATGGCATAGTGCACGCGGCGCAAACGGAAAATCGCCAGCGCGAGCCATTGTGCGGCACCGATCACGATGCACATCCACCACAAGCTGTCGGCCGGACCGTCGAAACCGCGATCGTAAGCGAGCTTGGCAGCGAACGCCGGATGCGTAGCCAGTGCGTAAATACCCAGGCCCAGCATGCAGCCGCCGATCAACAGCAGGAAGCTGGCGCCGAGCGCGCGCAGCCATCGTTGCGCGAGCATTTCTTCGAGATAGGGTGCGGTGATCAGCGCCAGCATCGGCACGATCGGCAGGATGTACACGTCGCGCTTGCCGCCCGAGGCGCTGAAGAACAGCAGCGTGAGCACGATCCAGCCCAGCGGCAGCAGGATGCGTGCGTCCTTCGCCTTCAGCGCCTGCCACCAGCGCGGCAATGTGCCGGGATAGGTAAGCGACAGCGGCAACCAGTTGTAGACCATCAGCGGCAAATAGAACAACGGCCCGTGCAGGTGGTGCCAGGCATTCGCGTAGCGGTGCGCGGTCTGCTTGAGCAGGATGTTGCCCACATAGGCCGCATAGACGGGGTCCCCGGCATGGGCGCGGGCGGCCAGCAGCATCGGCATCAGCCACAGGTCGATGGCCGCCAGCAGAGCCACCAGGCCAAGCAGCCAGCGCCACCACTTGCCGTTGTCGATCGTCGCGATGCCATCCCAGCGGCGTAGCGCAGCCCATAGATAGGGCAGCAGCATCAGCAGCGCCAGAAAGCCCACGCCTTTGGTGATCACGCCCAGGCCCGCGCAGAAGCAGCCGAACCAATACAGTGGCCAGTTGGGACCGCACAACAGGTGTCGCAGCAGGCCCCAGTTCGCGGCGGTGATGAAGAACACCACCAGCGGATCGATCTGCGCACGCTTGGCCTGGAACACGAACTGGATGCACATCAGCGCGGCCAGCGCCGCGTACCGGCCGACCTTGGGGTTCCACAAGCGCAGCCCTAAGTCGTAGATCAGCCACAGCGTGCCAAGTGCAGTGAGGAACGAGGGCAACATGAAGGCAACGCGCCAGCTGCGGGTCAGTTCGAAGCTGGCCGCCTCCAGCCACAACAGCATCGGCGGCTTGTCGGCATACAGCTCGACGCCGCGGTGTGGGAACAGCCAGTCGCTGCTTTCCACCATCTGCCTGGCCGCCAGCGTGTAGCGAGGTTCGTCGGAGGGCCAGGGATGGCGCAGGCCGATACCGATGCCCAGCAGCAGGATGGCGAACAACGCGAGCAGCCAGAATTGGCGGCGGTCCTGGGCGGTAACAGCGAGGTTCGACATGCACGCGTCCGAATTCTTACCCTCCCCCTGCCGGCAGGGGGAGGATGGGAGGAAGGTGTCCGAGCTTGCCGCAAGGCGTGAGAGCTCCGTCCCACCCCACCCCTGCACGCAGAGGTGGGCCAAGTTTGCGGCGTGCGCCGGCGCTACCGACGTTCAAGCACGGCATAGTACATGCCGTCGAGATCGCCATCGCCTGGAAGGATCTGCCAGCCGACGGTAGCGGCTTGTCCGACCGGCAGCTGCACCGGCAGCACCTGCGCGTCCCCGTGGCTGGCGAGAAACTGTTCGACTACGGCTTCATTCTCGCCGCGCAGCAACGAGCAGGTGACATAAACCAGCCTTCCACCCGCAGCAAGCAGCGGCCACAGTGCAACAAGAATTCGTTGCTGTTGCATGACCAGCGCCTCGATGTCGCTGGCGCGCCGGTGCAGGCGCACGTCCGGGCGGCGGCGCAACACGCCGGTGGCGGAGCAGGGGGCGTCGATCAGAATGCGGTCGTAAGGCTGGGCATCCCACCACGAGGATGGCTCGGCCGCGTCGCCGATGCGCAAATTCGCCTGCAGGCCGAGCCGCTCCAGGTTCTGGCGAATTCGCGTAGCGCGGCTGCCGTCAAATTCCACTGCGGTCAGCACAATGTCCGCACGCTCCAGCAAATGACAGGCTTTGCCGCCCGGCGCGGCGCAGGCGTCCAGCACGCGCTGGCCGTCACGCACGTCGAGCAGATCGGCAGCCACTTGCGCGGCGCCATCCTGCACGGCGAACTGTCCTTGCGTGAAACCAGGCATGCGCGTGACGTCGCTGCTGTGCGGCAGCACGATGCCATCGGCCAGCCACGGATGCGCTGCAGCGTTGTAACCGGCGCAAAGCAGTTGTTCGATCAGAGCCTCGCGCGAGGTCCGGCGGCGATTGGCCCGCAGCATGAGCGGTGGCTCGCGGCCGCTGTCGGCGAACACGGCATCGGCCTGCTCGGGCCAATCGGTCGCCACGGCCCGCACCAGCCAGGGGGGCATTGCATGACGCGTTTGCGGCTGCGCGTCCAATTCGGCCAGTAAGCTGGCCCGCTCGCGCTGCCAGCGGCGCAACACGGCATTGGCCAGGCCGGCCAGGCGTGGGCGATTGAGCGCGCGGGTCGCTTCCACGGTGGCGGCGACGGCGGCGTAATCCTGCAGTTGAAGAATTTCCAGCTGCACCAGGCCCAGCACCAGCAGCGCATGGACCTCGGGCTCCTTGCGGCGCAGCGGCTTGTCCAGCAGACGATCGAGCGCGGCATCGAAGCGCAGCCACCAGCGGGCACCGTCGCTCAGCAAGGCGGTGAGCAACGCGCGATCGCGTGGATCGCGTAACTTCGGCGCGCGTTGCTCCATGGCGTCGCGTAGCGATACGCCACGCAATGCGATATCCGCCAGCGCCTGCGCGGCAAGGGCTCGCGTGTCGTTCATCGTGCGCTGCGCAGTTCGGGGCGGGCGTTGAGGTAATCGGCTGAGGTGATGCGTTTGCCGCCGGCACGTTGCAGCGCTGTCACGCGCAGCAGGCCTTCACCGCAAACGATGTCGATCCCGTCGCGTTGAGCGGCGGCCACGCTGCCGGGCGCAGCATGGTGCGATTGATCGATGCAATGCGCAGCCCATATGCGTACGTTCTCGCCCGCCACTTCAGCTTCGGCCACCGGCCATGGATCGAAGGCGCGTACTTGTCGCTCAAGCGCCAACGCGGGGCGCGAGAAATCGAGCCGTGCCTCGGCTTTTTCCAGCTTGTGCGCATACATCACGCCGCTCTCGGATTGCGGCGTGGCCGGCAGCGTTTCGCCCGCGAGGGTGCGGCGCAAGCCTTCGGCGAGCACATCGGCGCCCAGCAGCGACAGCCGGTCATGCAGCGAGCCGCCAGTGTCCTCCTGGGTGATCGGCGTGAAGCGCTCGAGCAGCACCGGGCCGGTGTCGAGACCGGCTTCCATCTGCATCAGGCCGACGCCGGTTTCGCCGTCGCCGGCCAGGATCGCGCGTTGGATTGGCGCGGCGCCACGCCAGCGCGGCAGCCGGCTGGCGTGCACGTTCCAGCAACCGAGGCGCGGAATCGCCAGCACCTTGCGCGAGAGGATCAAGCCGTAGGCGACCACTACCATCAGGTCCGGTCGATAGGCTTCCAGTGTGGCTCGCGCCTCGGCAGTCTTCAGCGTTACCGGCTGGTCGACCGGGATGCCGGCGGCCAATGCAGCCTGCTTCACGGGGCTGGGCGTGAGCTTGCGCCCACGACCAGCTGGGCGGTCCGGCTGGGTATAGACGGCCACGACCTCGGCACCACTGGCGCGGCAGGCTTCGAGGCAGGGGACGGAAAATTCCGGGGTGCCGGCAAAAACGATCCTGAGGCTCACGCGTTCGCGGCCTGCTTGCGCTGTTTCTCCAGGCGCTTGAGCAGGATCGAGCGCTTCAGCGGCGACAGGTAGTCGACGAACACCTTGCCGGCCAGGTGGTCCATCTCATGCTGGATGCACACGGCCAGCGGGCCTTCCACTTCCAGTTCGAAGGTTTTGCCTTGCGCGTCCTGTGCGCGCACTTTCACCTTCAGCGCCCGGGTCACGTCGGCGAAGATGCCGGGGAAGGACAGGCAGCCTTCCTGGTACACCTGGGTGCCGTCTTTCTCGAGGATCTCCGGGTTGACCAGGGCCAGCGGCTGGTCGCGCTCCTCGCTCATGTCCGCCACCAGTACGCGCTTGTGCACGTTGACCTGGGTGGCGGCCAGACCTACGCCGTTGGCGGCGTACATCGTCTCGAACATGTCATCGATGAACTGCTTCAATGCAGCATCGAACTCGGTCACCGGGGCGGCCTTGGTGCGCAGGCGCGGGTCGGGAAATTCAAGGATGGTCAGGACGGACATGGCAGAACTACCTTTCAGACGCCGGAAATGCGGGCGAATTGGTAAAAAGCCAGCCCGGCCGCAGTCTAGAATGTGGTTATTGTACGTGCTTCAACATGCTGTCGGCGCACGAATTTGCCAACTGACGCGTGTTGCTTGGATTAATGCTTCGGTTACACTCGCCCCAGCGTAGGGGGAGTGGGGGATTCCCGTTTATGATCAGAAAGTCCATTGGGCTGCTGGCTGGCATGCTGGTTACCGTGGCCGTCTATGCGGCCGGTGCTCAGCTTCGCGCCGATCACCCCGACAACTACACCGTGCACCGCGGCGATACGCTGTGGAGCATTTCCGGGCGCTTCCTGTCCAAGCCCTGGCTGTGGCCGGAAATCTGGCAGGCCAACCCGCAGGTGCGCAATCCGCACCTGATCTATCCGGGCGACGTGCTGGACCTGTCCTTCGTCAACGGCGGGCCGGCGCTGCGCCTGGAGCCGTCGGCGCGCCATGAGGGCGAGGCCATCCCCGCCGTTCCGCTGGACAAGATCAAGCCGTCCCTGCGGGATTCGCGCGTGGTCGATCCGAACGAGGTGGACAATGCCCCCTACGTGATGGGCTTCGAAGAAGCCGACATCGCCGGTACCCCGGGGCGCAATATCTACGTGCGCAAGCTCAATGCCCAGCCGGGCCAGCGCTGGGCGATCGTGCGCCCCACGCACATGTTCCGCACCCACGGCGGCGATCAGGCCCAGCAGAGCGATGAAATGTCGGCCAACGTCACCGACTCCGACGTCGCCACCCAGGAAACGCCGTGGATCGAGGAATGGCCCACCGAGCTCAACAAGGAGGTCACTCCCGAGCACTACTACAAGCACGGCGATGTGCTGGGCATGGAAGTGGCGGTCATCGGTGATGCGGAGGTGCTGCGCGGCGGCGATCCGGCCACCCTGCTGGTGCTGAACTCGACCATGGAAATCCGCGCCGGCGACCGCCTGATGCCGGTCGACGACAATCCTTACGACCCCTACTACTACCCGCATCCGCCCAAGAACCTGCCGGAAAACGGCCGCGTGATCGCCTTTGCGCAGGAGCGCACCAGCCAGGTCGGCCCCTACGATGTGGTGGTGCTGTCAGTGGGCTCGAAGGACGGTGTGGACAACGGCACGACCTACGCGCTGTGGCAGCCGGGCGAAAAGGTGCCCGACGACGTCAACCACAGCAGCTGGCTTCGCAGCAGCCACAAGTGGGTGACCCTGCCCGACGAGTACGTCGGCCATGTGATGGTCTTCCGCACCTTCGACCGGGTCAGCTACGCCCTGGTCATGGATGGACTCAAGCCGGTGCGTAAGGGCGCGCGCGTCAGGCTGCCAGAATAAATTCCCGACAAAGCTCACAGCACGGCGCGGTAATCCCGCGCCGTGCCAGTTTTCGCCCTCGCGTAGACTCGCCCCATGAGCGAGCAAGGCCCATTGCGCGACTGGCTGGTGGCCCTGCGTACGCCGGGCATAGGGCCGACCGGCCTGCGTGAACGCCTGGCGGCCGCCAACGGACGGATCGGCGAAGTGGTGGCGCGCTTGCGACGCCACGCGGCGACGCTGGGGGTAGAGGCGCGGTCATGGCTGGAACAGCCCGACGAAGCCCGCCTTGCCGCCGACCTGGCTTGGCTGGGACAGCCGAACCATCGGCTGCTGTGCTGCATCGACCCGGACTTTCCACCTCAACTGGAAGCCATCCCACAGCCGCCTGTTGCGCTGTTCGTGGCGGGTGACGCCTGCCTGCTGCTGCGCCCGCAGGTGGCGATTGTAGGGGCGCGCAGCGCGAGTAGCGCGGGCAAGACCAATGCCCGGGCCTTCGCCCGCCAGCTGGCGCTGGCAGGCTTCGTGGTCACCAGCGGTCTGGCCGACGGGATCGACGGCGCCGCCCACGAGGCTACGCTGGAGGCCGGCCAGGCCACGGTCGCCGTGATCGGCACCGGGCCGGACCTGGTCTATCCGCGCAAGCACCGTGAACTGTCCGCCCGCGTGGTGGCGCAAGGCGCGCTGGTGAGCGAGTTTCCGCCCGGCACGGCGGCGCGGGCGGATCACTTCCCGCGCCGCAACCGCCTCATCGCGGGGCTGGCGCTGGGTACGCTCGTGATCGAGGCCGGACTGCAGTCGGGCTCCCTGATCACCGCCCGCCTGGCCGGCGAGCAGGGGCGGGAGGTATTCGCGCTGCCCGGTTCCATCCATAATCCGCTCGCCCGCGGCTGCCATCGCCTGATCAGGGATGGTGCGCGGCTGGTCGAGAGTGCCTCGGAAGTGGTCGAAAGCCTGGTGCCCGCCGCCCGGGCGCTGGGCGCCGAACTGGCCCTGCGCCTGGAACGGGCACCACCGGCCTCCGCCGGCAGCAGCGGGCCGGCGCTTGGCGGCTGGCATGACGATCCGGACTACCGGCGGCTGCTGGACGTGTTGAGCCACGATCCCCTGGCCCTGGACGAGCTGGCGGAGCGGACCGGGCAAACTGCCGCCGAGTTGTCATCCATGCTGCTCATGCTGGAGCTGGAGGGTTGGGTGGAGGGCTTGCCGGGTGGGCGCTACCAACGCTTGCCCAGGCTCTAGCGCGGTGGCTTGAAAGGCGCACTGCGCCGCGATTTCACGTGCGCCAGCTTGACAGTCGTCAAGCCGGCGTGCCCCAACTATAAATAGGCGGCCGTTCAGGAACGGCCGCAGTAGGACTTCCGGAACCCCACGCCACATGGCAAAGAATCTGCTCATCGTCGAGTCGCCGGCCAAGGCCAAGACGATCAACAAATACCTCGGCAAGGACTTTCAGGTCCTGGCTTCCTATGGCCACGTGCGTGACCTGCTGCCGAAGGAGGGCGCGGTCGATACCGAGCACAATTTCGCCATGAAGTACGAGGTGATCGAGCGCAACGAAAAACACGTGGATGCGATCGCCAAGGCGGCCAAGGCGGCCGACGACATCTACCTCGCCACCGACTTGGACCGCGAGGGCGAGGCGATCAGCTGGCACATCAGCGAGATCCTCAAGGAACGCGGCCTGGTCCAAGGCAAGAAGCTGCACCGGGTCGTGTTCTCCGAAATCACGCCGCGCGCGATCAAGGCCGCCGTGGCCGCGCCGCGCAAGCTCTCGCACGACATGGTGGATGCGCAACAAGCGCGCCGCGCGCTGGACTACCTGGTCGGCTTCAATCTTTCGCCGGTGCTGTGGCGCAAGGTGCAGCGTGGTTTGTCCGCCGGTCGTGTACAGAGCCCGGCGCTGCGCATGATCGCGGAGCGCGAGGAAGAAATCGAAGCCTTCGTGGCGCGCGAATACTGGACGGTGGAAGCGCAGCTCAAGCACGCCGACGGCGATTTCAGTGCGCGCCTGACCAAGCTCCACGGCAAGAAATTCGAGCAATTCGACCTCACCAACGAGGCCGATGCGATGGCCGCGCGTGCGGCGCTGAAGGAGGCCGCGCACGGCCAGCTCACGGTCAGCGAAGTAGGCAGCAAGGAACGCAAGCGTCGCCCCGCGCCGCCATTCACCACCTCCACCTTGCAGCAGGAGGCGGCGCGCAAGCTCGGTTTCGGCACCACACGCACGATGAAGATCGCGCAAGGCCTGTACGAAGGCGTGAGCCTCGGCAGCGAGGGCAACGTCGGCCTGATCACCTACATGCGTACCGACTCCACTGCGCTGTCGGATGAAGCCTTGGGCGAGCTGCGCCAGCTGATTGCGCGCGACTTCGGCCCCAAGGCCGTGCCGGATCACCCGCAGTTGTACCGCACCAAGTCGAAGAACGCGCAGGAAGCGCACGAGGCGATCCGGCCGACTTCAGCGCTGCGCACGCCGCGCGAAGTGGCTGCGTTCCTCACCGACGACCAGCGCAAGCTGTATGAGCTGATCTGGAAGCGCACCGTGGCTTGCCAGATGATCCACGCCACCTTGAACACGGTGTCGGTGGATTTCGATCTCAAGCACGTGAAGGGCGGCGACGCCGCGTTCCGCGCTACCGGCACCACCGTGGTCGATCCGGGCTTCCTGGCGGTGTACGAGGAAGGCCGCGACCAGAAGAGCGCTGAGGACGACGACGAAGGCCGCCGCCTGCCCCGGCTCGCCAAGGGCGAGCAAGTGCCGTTGCGCGACATCCTCGCCGACCAGCACTTCACCGAGCCGCCGCCGCGCTACTCCGAAGCCAGCCTGGTGAAGGCGCTGGAGGAGTACGGCATCGGCCGGCCGTCCACCTACGCCAGCATCATCCAGGTGCTGCAGAACCGCGAATACGTGTACCTGGACAACCGCCGCTTCCGCCCCACCGACGTGGGCCGTGCGGTGAGCAAGTTTCTCACTCAGCACTTCACCCAGTACGTCGACTACGATTTCACCGCCCGACTGGAGGATGAGCTCGATGCAGTGAGCCGCGGCGAAGAAGCCTGGGTGCCGCTGATGCGCCGCTTCTGGGAGCCGTTCAAGCAGCAGGTGGAAGAAAAGACCGAATCGGTCGACCGCAGCGAAGCCACCGGCGCGCGTGAACTGGGTGGCGATCCGAAGAGCGGCAAGCCGGTCTCGGTGCGCCTGGGGCGCTATGGACCGTACGCGCAGATCGGCGACAAGGACACCGACGAAAAGCTGCAGTTCGCTTCGTTGCGTCCCGGCCAGAGCATGCACACCATCACGCTGGAAGAAGCACTGGAGCTGTTCAAGCTGCCGCGCAAGCTGGGGCAGGCGGAAAACGGCGACGAGGTAAGCGTGGGCGTCGGCCGCTTCGGCCCGTTCGTGAAGCAGGGCAGCACCTATGCCTCGCTGAAGGCCGAGGATGATCCCTACACCATCGAGCTGCCGCGCGCGCTGCAGATCGTGCAGGAAAAGCTCGAGCTGATCGCCAACCGCATCATCAAGGATTTCGGCAACGGCGTGCAGGTGCTCAACGGCCGCTTTGGTCCGTACATCACCGATGGCGAAAAGAACGCGCGCATTCCCAAGGACCAGGAGCCGAAGGAACTGACCGAAACGCAGTGCCTGGAACTGCTGGCGGCCGCACCGGTGAAGAAGGGGCGCTTCGGCAAGAAGACGGCCTCGGCGAAAAAAGCGCCTGCGAAGAAGGCGGCGGTGAAGAAGGCCGCTCCCAAGAAAGCGGCGGCCAAGAAGACCGCCACCAAGAAAACGGCGAGCAAGAAGACGACCTCCAAGAAAGCGGCGAGCAAGAAGGCTGGAGCTTAATCCTGCGCAATTTGCCCCCTCCCCTACGTGGAGTAGGGGAGCGCTGGGGTGGAGTGAAGTAACCCCGCGATGAACTCAAGCATGGCCGCAAGCTCGTACGACCCCACCCTAGCCCTCCCCTGCAAGCAGGGGAGGGAACTGGACATGACATGCCCAAGTTCTACGCCCTCGCCGAGCTTGCCGAAGTCGCCAACGTCCTGCGCACCGGCGGCGTCATCGCCTATCCCACCGAAGCCGTCTTCGGCCTCGGCTGCGACCCCCACGACCACGCCGCGTTCGAACGCATCTTCGCCCTCAAGCAGCGCCCCGCCACGCAGGGCGTGCTGTTGATCGCCGCCGATTTCGAGCAAGTCACCCGCTACGTGGACATGACGAAAGTGCCGCCGGGCGTGCTGGCCCAGGTGCGGGGGAGTTGGCCCGGGCCGTATACCTGGGTGTTCCCGCGTAGCGCGGAGGTTCCGGACTGGGTGGCAGGCGCGCACGAAGGGATTGCCTTGCGCGTCACTGCGCATGGGCCGGCCGCCGCGCTGTGCCGCAGCTTCGGTGGCGCCCTGGTCTCCACCAGTGCCAATCCGCACGGCCAGCCGCCGGCGCGTGACGTGGCTACGGTGGCGGCTTACTTCGGCGATGCGCTGGATGGCGTGGTGGATGCCCCTTTGGGCGGCTCATCCCAACCCACCACCATCCGCGACGCGCTGACCGGCGCTATCATTCGAAGCTGAATCCCGCAGAACCTCGGCAGGGCGCGGTAGGCGCCGATTCAGCCGCCGGAGCGAGGATTAGGGGCAAATCCCGAACACCGCCAGCCACCGACCGACCTGGCCGGCACAGGGTTTGTATGGACATCTACCTGGAGTCTAAGTGTGGCGATCGTCTACGACACCTACCAACGCGATGAAGCGGCGCGACTGCTGCCTCTGTTGAAGGTGGACGATGCGCGCCGCGTGGTGGCGCTGCATGACGGCCTTACGGTCACTGCCGCGCAATTCGTCGCGCATGTGCAGCGGGTTGCCGCGCAATTGCCGGAAGCGCCTGCCGCAGTGAACCTGTGCGAAGACCGTTACGCCTTTCTGGTCGCGTTCTGCGCCATCGCGCTGCGCGGTCAGGCCAACCTATTGCCCCCATCGCGGGCACCGCAGGCGGTGGCTGAAGTGATGGCGGCGCATCCAGGCTGCCATGCGGTAGGCGACCGGCCCTTGCATCCGGCGCCACACCGGTACCACGTACTGCCGCCGT
The DNA here is from genome assembly GCF_003977665.1 of Dyella choica. Taxonomy (GTDB): domain Bacteria; phylum Pseudomonadota; class Gammaproteobacteria; order Xanthomonadales; family Rhodanobacteraceae; genus Dyella_B; species Dyella_B choica. The sequence continues at coordinate 124,279 of NZ_RYYV01000006.1, forward strand.
TGCCCGTGGATGAAGCCGTCTCCGGCGAAATGGCCTGGCCGGCGATTCCCGCGCTGCAAACGGTGGCGGTGGGCTATACCTCCGGCTCGACCGGCACGCCGCGCTCGAATGCCAAAAGCTGGCGCAGCTTGCATGCCAGCACAGCCGGCAACCTGGCGTTGCTGCAGCGGGTGGTGGGCGAGCAGTTTTCCGTGGTGGCCACGGTGCCGCCGCAACACATCTACGGCGTGGAAATGTCGATCCTGTTGCCGTTGCTGGGCAGCGTGCAGGTCCATTCGGGCCGTCCGTTCTTTCCGTCCGACATCGCCAATGCCCTGGAGGAGATGCCGGTGCCACGCGTGCTGGTGACCACGCCAGTCCATCTGCGTGCGCTAATCGCTTCCGGCGTGAGCTTGCCGCCCTTGGCGGCGATGCTGTCCGCCACGGCACCCCTGCCGCCGGAGCTGGCAGGGGAGGCCGAGCAGCGTTTCCATGCACCGCTGCTGGAGGTGTTCGGTTCCACCGAAACCTGTGCGTTCGCCTCTCGGCGCGTGACCGTTGAAAGCTGCTGGTCGCTGTATCACGGCGTGCATCTGCATCCGCAACCGGACGGCACTCAGATCGAAGCGCCGCAGTTGGACGCGCCCGCCGTGCTGGCGGACATCGTGAGCCTGCACGACGAGGGCCGCCGCTTCGAGCTGCGCGGACGCCATGCCGACCTGCTGGAAATCGCCGGCAAGCGCGCTTCATTGGGCGATCTCACCCGCCGGCTGTTGAACGTTCCCGGCGTGGAAGACGGGGTGGTGTTCCAACTGGACGAGGCCGATGCGATCGGCGTGCGGCGGATTGCGGCGCTGGCGGTGGCGCCTGCCCTGGACGAGCACGGCATTCTCGATGCGCTGCGCGCGTCGATCGATCCGGTGTTCCTGCCGCGCCCGCTACGACGGGTGGAGAGTCTGCCGCGCAATGAAACCGGGAAGCTGCCGCGGGCGGCCTTGCTGGAGATGCTGCATGCCTGACTCTCGCGGGCTCCTGTAGGCGGGAATGACCATCCCAGCTGCTCAGGCTTTCTGATGCCGAGATCGTCATCCCAGCCTACAATGCGCGTTCTTTTGTGGTTTTGGCAGTTGGAGTGGGCATGAAGGTTCTGGTGATCGGCAACGGCGGCCGCGAGCACGCGCTGGCGTGGAAACTCAAGCAGTCGCGGCGCGTGGGCGAAGTGATCGTGGCCCCTGGCAACGCCGGCACGGCGCGCGAGCACGGGGTGCGCAACGCCGAGGTGGCTGTCACCGACATCGAAGGCCTGCTCCGGCTTGCCAAGGCCGAGAAGGTCGGGCTGACCGTGGTCGGCCCGGAAGTGCCGCTGGTGGCCGGCGTGGTCGACAAGTTCCGCGCGGCGGGATTGCGCATCTTCGGGCCGCGCGCGATCGCCGCGCAGCTGGAAGGCTCCAAGGCCTTCGCCAAGGATTTCCTGCTCCGCCACAACATTCCCACCGCGCGCTATGCGGTGTTCACCGAACTCAGCAAGGCGCTGGCTTATGTGCGCGAACACGGCGCGCCCATCGTCATCAAGGCCGATGGGTTGGCCGCCGGCAAGGGCGTCGTGGTGGCGCTCACCCTCGCCGATGCCGAACTGGCACTGCACGAAATGCTTGGCGGCCACGCCTTCGGCGACGCCTCCGCTCGCGTGGTGATCGAAGAATTCCTGGACGGCGAGGAGGCCAGCTACATCGTCATGAGCGATGGTGCGCACGCACTGCCGATGGCCAGCAGCCAGGACCACAAGCGCCGCGACGACAATGACCTCGGCCCCAACACCGGCGGCATGGGCGCGTATTCGCCGGCACCGGTGGTTACGCCGGAAGTGGAAAAGCGCATCCTCAAGGAAGTGATCGAACCGACGCTGCGCGGCATGGCCGCCGAGGGCGCGCCTTTCATCGGCTTCCTTTACGCCGGCCTGATGATCGACAAGCACGGCGCCCCCAAGGTGATCGAGTTCAATGTGCGCTTTGGCGATCCGGAAACGCAGCCGATCATGCTGCGCCTGAAGTCCGACTTCGTCGACCTGATCGAAGCCGCGCTCGATGGCGAGCTGCATCGCACGCATGTGCAATGGGATGCGCGTCCCTCGATCGGCGTGGTGATGGCCGCCGGCGGTTATCCGGCGAAGGTGAAGACGGGCGATGCGATCGAAGGCCTGGACGCGGATTTCGGCGCGGAGGTGAAGGTCTTCCACGCCGGCACCAAGCTCGACGCGCAGGGCCGGGTGATCACGGCCGGCGGTCGTGTACTGACGGTCTGCGCGCTCGGCAAGGACATCGCGGTGGCGCGCGAGCACGCGTATGACAGCATCAAGAAGCTTCACTTCGATGGCGCGTTCTGCCGCAAAGACATTGCGCACCGCGCGCTGCATCGCGGTTAAGGGCTTTGTTCCTCGGCGTATTGTTCACCGCTACCGCCATCTGCTCCCGCCCCTACGTGGAGTAGGGGAGGGTTGGGGTGGGGTGTAGCAACCTCGCGGTGAATTCAAATTCTGCGGCAAGCTCGTGCAACCCCACCCCAGCCCTCCCCTGCAAGCAGGGGAGGGAGCGCATCATGGTAGGAACGTGACGTTTGCGATCCAATTCCGCTTGCGTCGCGCCAGGCGGTCACCGGTGTTTTCGCCGTCCAGGTTCGAGGAAGAGCGTTGCAGCATCGAGGCATCCACGTTCTCGAACGTATTCACGTTCACCACGGCGTAGTCCTGTCCGTCGATCGAGCTGGTAACCAACGGCACCACGCCACATCGTTTGCAGATATGGAAGTCTGCCGTTTCGGTGCCGAACGCATAGCGCGACACCTGCGCCGGGTCCTTTACACGGATCTTCAGGCAGCCCGCCGGATATGCCGTCCACACGCCGCCGTGTTTGGTGCAGAACGTACACGTGCAGGCGCGTGCGGGAATTTCCTTGGGATCGGGCGCCCAGTCGAGCGAGTAGGCGATGTTGCCGCAGTGGCAGCTTCCGGTGATCAGCATGGTGTGCTCGTTGAACGGTGTGTCCATTACCCAAGCATACGCCACGGTTCAGGAGCGTCGCCTGCTGCGCTTGCCCAAGAGCCGGGCGTACACCGAAACGTTAATCAGCAATACGATCGTGCCGAGCACGAACTGGATGTTGCGAGTCAGTCCTTCGGGATAGATCGTGGCGGTCAGGTAATGCCCCAGGCAGTCGCCTTGATACGCCGTTGCCCCAGCGCGAACACGAAAGTCATTTTCGATGGACGTCAGCGGACAGATCCATCCGCTTGCTTCCACCCACACCCCCCATATCGCTGCCGGCAATTGCAGCCAGGGAATCCAGCGCCATTTCAGCGCCAATACGGCGCCCAACGTGCAAAACAGGATGAAGCCCAGATGCAAGGCCAATACAGCGTCGGCAGCGATCAGCCAGAGCATGAGTTGGTCAGCTATGGGGCTTCACGCTGCATGCCCGCGGTCCTTGGCCACGTCCACGCATACCAGACGATCGATCCGGTGAGGATGACTTCGATGACGCCGAGCAGGATGTAGAAAACCCAGGCGCCCGGCATCGTGGCGAGCATGATCAGTGTATAGAGCGTCCCGAACAGGAGGTTCAGGCAGCGACTCAGTACCGGCGGCGATACCAGGGAAAGAAAAACCATGACGCCCGGAATGGCGAGCAACAAGGCGGTGCCCGCCAGGCTGCCCTGGGTGGTCGGACCGACCGGCCCCTGTCCTTCGAGCATGCCTTTGAGTTGGCCGGGCACGTACAAGCCGAAGTAATCGCCGTAGATGTAGCAGAACATGAGGGCTGTCCACAGCGCGGAAAGCTTGAACTTCACGTGCAGTTTTAGATCGTCCAGGGGAGTCTTGCGCATCCACTGCCTCCAGGTTTGCAGACCGGCTACGGGCCATCCTCCCATGCCGATTTCGCCCGGGCATGTGTCGAGAGTCCCGCCGCGGACGGATTCGATGTCGCCGGTCATTTCCGGCTACGCTACGGGGCAGCTTCTTTGCCAAGGATACGCATGAGCCAGTTCGCCCTGCTAGGCAGTCGACGATTTGCACCGTTTTTCTGGACCCAGGCGCTGGGTGCGTTCAACGACAATGCCTTTCGCAGCGCCATGGTGGCGCTGGTGTCCTACCAGCTGGCGCTGCCGCAAAGCGAAATCAGCTTGTACAACAACCTTGCGCCAGCTTTGTTCATCCTGCCGTATTTCCTGTTTTCGGCCACGGCCGGGCAACTGGCGGAACGCTTCGAAAAGACGCGCATCATCCGCTACGTGAAACTGTTCGAAATCCTGGCGATGGTGCTAGCGGCCTATGGCTTCATCGCACATCAGTTGCCGTTGCTGTTGGCCGTGCTGTTCATGATGGGCATGCACTCGACCGTATTCGGCCCGATCAAGTACGCGATTCTCCCGCAAGCGCTGAAACCGTCCGAACTGGTGGGCGGCAATGGCCTGGTGGAAATGGGTACGCAGATGGCCATCCTGATCGGGCTGATCGCGGGTGTCGAGGTGATGCAGATTGCCGGCCTGGGCTCGCATTTTTCCGCGGCGATGACCATCGGCATCGCCGTGGTCGGCTATCTGGCCAGCCGCCTGATTCCAGCGGCGCCCGCCACGGCGCCCGATCTGAAGCTCAACTGGAATCCGCTGTCCGAAACGGTCAGGGTGCTGGGCATTACGCGTGAAAGCCGGGCGGTGTTCAACGCGATCCTGGGCATATCGTGGTACTGGTTCTTCGGTACGCTGGTGCTAGCGCACCTGCCGATGTACGCCAAGCTGGCGCTGGGCGGCGATGCTTCCGTTTACACCTGCGTGCTCGTGCTGTTTTCCGTGGGTACCGCGATCGGTGCGTTGATGTGCGAAAAGATGTCGGGCCGCCGCGTGGAGATCGGCCTGGTGCCGCTGGGGGCGTTCGGCCTGACGATCTTTGCGCTGGATGTCTATCTGCGCGGACCGGCTGCGGTCGACGGGCAGGCGGCGAGAAACTGGTCGGTCTTCCTGCTGGCGCCAGGCAGCTGGCGCATCGTGCTCGACCTGACCATGATCGGGGTGTTTTCCGGCGTCTACGTGGTGCCGCTATTCGCCTTTGTGCAGGCGCGCACGCCCCGCGATCGACTGTCGCGCGTGATCGCCGGCAACAACATCCTCAATGCGTTGTGGATCGTGGTGGCCTCCCTGTTCGGCCTGATGCTCGATCGATGGGGCCTGACCGTGCCGCAGGTGTTCCTGGTGGCGGCGCTGCTCAACGTGATGGTGGCTGGGTATATCTTCACCCTGGTGCCCGAATTCCTGATGCGCTTCATCACCTGGGTGCTGGTGAACACGCTGTATCGCATTCGCGTGGACGGGATGAAGCATCTGCCGGAGGAAGGGCCGGCTCTGCTGGTCTGCAACCATGTGAGCTTCATGGATCCGCTGATCCTGATGGCCAGCTTGCGCCGCCCCGCGCGCTTCGTGATGTACTACAAGATCTTCAAGATCCCGCTGCTGCACTTCGTGTTCAAGACCGCGAAGGCGATTCCGATCGCGGGGCAGAAGGAAGACCCGGCGGTGCTGCAGCAGGCCTTCGACGCTGTCGATGCCGCGCTGGCGGATGGCGAGCTGGTGTGTATTTTCCCCGAAGGCGGCCTGACCAAGAATGGTGAAATCGCGCAGTTCAGGGCCGGCGTCGAAAAGATACTCTCCCGTCGTCCGGTGCCGGTGGTGCCGATGGCCTTGCGCGGTTTGTGGGGCAGTGTATGGAGCCGGCGTGATTCGATGCTGCGGCGGGCGCGCCTGCCTCGGCGATTCCGCGCGCGGGTGGAATTGGTGATGGATGCGCCACGGCCTGCCGAGGAAGTGGATGCCGCGGTGCTGGAAGAGCGCGTGCGCGAATTGCGTGGCGAGATGGCGTGACGTCGATGCGGGTCGAGCTGCGAATCTCGACTGCGGTTTAAGCGATCGCCTACAAACGGCGTCGGCCAAGCCCGATGTTACGGTAGACGGCTGTGGGCGCACACTGACGGCGTTAAGGATTTCTCCCAAGAACCGGAGCCACACTCGGCTCCCTGCGCTTCCAGCACGCTCCGAAGATCATGGCCGTCGATTCCTCTGCTTTCCCCCCCTTCCCCCCGCTGACCCAATTGGCGGCCGACCTGGCCGCCGGCCGCACGACCAGCGTCGCACTCATCGAAACCGCACTCGAACGCATCGCCGACGATCGCGGCCAGGGCGCGACTGTGTTCCTCCGGGTCGACGTTGAAAATGCCCGCGCCGCCGCCGCCGCGCATGATCGCCTGCGCGCGGCCGGCACCGTGCTCTCGCCGCTCGCCGGCATTCCGGTCTCGGTGAAGGATCTGTTCGATATCAAGGGGCAGGTGACGCGCGCAGGCTCGCGCGCACTGACCCATGCAGCTCCGGCCAGCGTGGACGCGGTGGCGGTCGCGCGTCTGAAGCGGGCGGGTGCCGTGATCGTCGGGCGCACCAACATGAGCGAATTCGCGCTCTCGGGGCTCGGGCTCAATCCGCACTACGGGCATCCGCTTTCGCCATGGCGGCGCGGTGTGAAGGGCGACGAGCGGATCGCTGGCGGCTCGTCGTCGGGCGCGGCGGCGTCGGTGGCGGACGGCATGGCTGCCGTTGCGCTCGGCACCGACACGTCCGGCTCGATCCGCATTCCCGCCGCATTGTGCGGGCTCACCGGCTTCAAGCCCACTGCCGCGCGCATCCCGAAACAGGGTGGCGTGCCGCTGTCGTCCTCGCTCGACTCGTTCGGTCCGATCGGCGCCAGGGTCGCATGCTGCGCGTTGGTGGATCGGGTGCTTGCGGGGCTCGAGCCGCGCATTCCGGCCATGCGGGCGATCGAAGGGCTGCGGCTGGGTGTGCTCACCAACTACGTGACCGACGGCGTCGAGCCTGCGGTCGCCAGCACCATCGACAGCGCGCTCAAGCAGCTCGAAGCGATGGGTGCGATCGTGAGCGAAGTGCGGTTCGAGCCGTTCGACCGCCTGCCCGAAATCAACCGCTTCGGCTTCTCACCCATCGAGGGGTATGCATGGCACCGTTCGCTGCTGGCGCGGCATCGGGACGAGTACGATCCGCGCGTGCTCGCGCGTGTACTCCAGGGCGAGCATGCAAGCGCTGCCGACTATCTCGACCTGGTGGCCGAACGCACGGCGATGATCGAAGCTGCGAGCACCATGCTGTGGCGGCATTACGACGCGGTGCTGGCGCCGACGGTGCCCATCGAGCCGCCGCGCCTGGCTGAACTCGAACATGACGACGAAGCGTTCGTCCGGACCAATGCGCTCGTGCTGCGCAATCCGGCCGCGTTCAACTTTCTGGACGGGTGCGCGCTGACGTTGCCGTGCCATCCGCGCGACGCGGCACCCGTGGGGTTGATGTTGGCGGGAGCGCCCTATGCCGACGATGCGCTACTCGCGGCCGGCCGAGCCGTCGAGGCGGCGCTCGATGCGATCCGGTGAAGGCTAAGCCCGATGGCGATGCTGATGCCTGGGCTGCATCCTTAAATCTCGGTCAGTGCAGCCAGCTGCCCATCACGATCAGCGCAACCACGCTCAACCACGCGAGCAACGCGCGCAGCAATGCACTGCGTAAACGGCGCAGCTCATGCAGCGTATCGGTGCGTTCCTCTACGTAGCCATCGCCCCCTTCAATGTCAGTCAGCACGTCTGCACGCGCCGCCGCGCCGAGAAAATCAGGATTGGACAGATACCAGCTGTTCGGCGCCGCCTGCTGGTGCCAGCGGCGCCAGGCGCCGATCACCGCATCCCAATGGCCGACCAGGGCGAGCGTGAACACCATCAGCTGGGCCGGCAGCCAGTCCAGCGCATTGGCAACATGACGGGCGCCGCTGCGTGCCTGGGCATCCAGCGCTAACGAGGTGTCATGGCCCAATTGCCGTGCGAGACGGTAGAGCAGGGCGCCGAACGGACCCAGCACGAAAAACCAGAACAGGACACCGAAGCGGCGGCGCAGCGCGGCGTAGGCGGTCGCTTCACCCAGGTCGGTCGTGCGCCAGGCTACCGCCTCGCCGTCGTCCGACAGGACCTGGGCAGCGCTCTCACGGCTGCTCTGGTCGGGCGCCTTGAGTATCGCTTCCAGGTCGGCTTCGAAAGCATGCGGGCCGAGCGAAAACAGCAGCACAAGCAGCGCAAAGATCAACAGCAGCAGATCCGCCAGCGGCAGCCGATGCAGCATCAAAATTGCCAACGAACACACCAGTGCCGGTATCAGCAGCGCCAGTGCTACGCGTGCCGTGCCGCTGGTGTCGGCCAGCTGGTGCACCCAGCGCCGGAAGCCGGCATCGCCGCGCCAACACGCAAGCTGTGGCTGCAGGTGCAGCAGTCCCAGAGCGATCAGCGCAGCAAGCAGGCGAATGGCCATGAACAGGACTCTCCCTTGGATGGCCACGATTGTAAGCGAGTCTCGCTGTGCGTAGGCTGGGATGACAATCCCAGCATCGCGTGCGCTGCAGCATGGCAATGCTGGGTTTGGCAACCCAGCCTACGATTGCCATCCCAGCCTACGCGCTCACTGCGTTATCAGCGCATCCAGATCCAGCCCTGCGCGTTGCTGCAGCCAGTGCGAAAGCAACTGGTACGACACGGACAGCCGGGTCGGCGTCTTCAAGCTGCCATCGGCGAGTGCGTCGATGATCTGTTGCGGCGTGAACCAGCGGGCATCTTCCAGCTCGCCGTCGCGCAGCCGGATGGTGGGCGAAAGCGCGCTGGCGGTGAAGCCGACCATCAGCGAAGCCGGCATCGGCCAGGGTTGCGAGGAGTGGTAATGCACTTCGCCGACGATCACCCCGGCCTCTTCGGCGACTTCGCGGCGCACGGCGTCTTCCAGAGCTTCGCCGGGTTCCACGAAACCGGCGAGGGTGGAGTAGCGTCCCGCTGGCCAGCCGGCCTGGCGCCCCAGCAGGCATGCGCCCTGGTATTCGACGATCACGATGATCGCGGCGTCGGTACGCGGAAAGTGCACGCGGCCGCAGTCGGGACGGGTGCACTGGGCGCGGTGCCCGGAGGAAACCAGCTGCAAGGACGAGCCGCAGCGCGTGCAGAAAAGAGTTTCCCGCTGCCAGTGGGCCAGGCCCTTGGCGTAGGCGAACAGGCCTGCTTCATCCGCGGCCAGCAGCAGGCCGGCTTCGCGCAAGCTCATGCGTCGCGCGGCCAGGGCCGCTTCCAGCGCGGCAACGTCATGGCTCTGGTCGAGCAGCAGCATGAAATGCGGCTGTCCGTCGACGATGCCGAGCAGGCTCCAGGATGCATGCGGCAGCAGACGCTGCCGTTCGCCGGCATCGAGCCAGCGCAGGGCGGCTTCTTCTTCGCGTTGCAGAAAGGCATCGCCGGCGGCATCCAGCAGCACATAGCGCGCATCGGGCGAAGCCGCCTTGGACACTACCCAGTCGACGGCGTCACGCTGTTCGGCGACACGGTCGAGGATCAAGCTGAGTCCGGCGAAAGTGTTGAGTTTCGTCGTAATCATCCGGACGGGTCGAAGTTCTTCAGGTGGAGAAGGAAGAGCCGCAGCCGCAAGTGGTCTTGGCGTTCGGATTGCGGATGACGAACTGCGAGCCGCTGAAGTTCTCGGTGTAGTCGATCTCGGCGCCGGTGAGGTACTGCAGGGAGAGCGGGTCCACCAGCAGGGTGACGCCCTCGCGGGCCAGCGCGAAATCGTCTTCCGCCTGGGTTTCGTCGAAGGTGAAGCCGTACTGGAAACCCGAGCAGCCGCCGCCGCTGATGTAAACACGCAGCTTCAGCTCAGGATTGCCTTCTTCCTGGATGAGTTCATGCACCTTGCGCGCGGCGGCCTCAGTGAAGATGAGGGGCGCGCCGGCCTGGCGGTAATCGGGGATGGCTACGATGGTTTCCATAGCGCCGGATATGGGGCTGTGATTGCGCGGGCTCAAGCATATCAGCTCAAGCCCGTGATCCGGGGCTGCGTGCCGGCCCGGGTTCAGGCAGTTGCCGTCTCGGAGCGTACTTCCGGGGCGGGCAGTTCGCGATGCGTATGTTCCTCGCCCTGATGCGCGATGCGGCCGTTCACCTGCGCGCCCGCGGCCATCTCCAGCGAACTGTAGCGTACGTCGCCGACCACGCGGGCCTGGGTGGCCAGTTCCAGGCGTTCGCTGGCATAGATGTCGCCGGTCACCTGGCCGTTGATCATGGCATGCGGCACGCGCACCTCTCCCTGCACCTGGCCGTGCTCGCTCAACGTGAACACCGCGCTCGCTCCCTCGCCCAGCACGGCGCCCTCGATGCGGCCTTCCACATGCAGCGTGCCGGTGAAGCGGACGTCGCCGCGAATGATGGTGCCGTGCGAAATCAGGCTGGTTTCGGCATTCCGGGAGGATGAGGTCGGTTCGTTGCGCTTACGGCTGAGCATCGGTTTCCCCTTGGGAGATCGTGACAGGGCTGGAGAGGGCGTCGTTCCAGGCGACGGCGCGGCTGACTGGGTCGCCATTTTCGGGCCGGACGGTGACATGCAATCGGGTCGGGCGAAAATCGGCGGGCAGCGCGATGGTGGTGTGCAATTGCTGGAAGTAGCGAAAGCGAAACGGGATGCCGTTCTTTTCGGCGGCATCGCCCAGCGTGGACCAGTCCAGTTGCATGACCTTGTTGTTGCGCAGGCCTTCCACCGTGACGATGGCGGTGCCGTCGGTGTCGTCACCGCGCTTGACGTTCTGCGTGAGGCTGATGGTGAGGTTCCACGCCGGCGAATGCAGCACCGGTTGCAGAGATACTTCCTGCACCTTCAGTCCCTCTCGTTGCGCATCGCCGCCGACCAGGCGGGAGTAGAAGCCGAGATCGGCGCGCAGGCCGCTGATTTCTTCATCGCGCTGGGAAATGGTCTTGCGCAGCGCCTGGTTGGCGACATCGCCGACCTGTTGCGAGCGTTGCACGTTGGCGACCTGCTGCTTGAGCTGTTCATTTTCGGTGGTGAGCGTGCGCAGCGCCCGACGATCGGCCAGACTCGGTCCTACGCTTTTCCATGCGCCGCTCAGCAGCGTGGTGACGATCGCCACCACGACCAGGCTGGCGAACCAGGCCAGTCCCAGCCACAGCATCCGCCGACGCTGGCTGGCAGCATCGTGTGGACGTACCACGTAGCGGGGTGGTGGACGGGAAGCCATGCGGACCCTTCCGGCAAAATGATGGATATAGCCGGTTCGTGACGAGACCGTCAAGGAAACGCAAGGCGCTTTGTGCGGCAGATCGCTGAGCTCGCCGCAGGGCAATAGGTTCTTAACTTGGAAGACGCAGAAAGTCGTTGACGCAGAGCTTGCGAGGGGCGAACGCGCAAGCGCTTGCATGGGCGCGAGCGCGTTTGCTGACCATTTCTTGCACTAACTTTCCATCTTCGACTGCAGGTAGCGCTCCGCACCGATGTCCTTCACCAGGCTGAGCTGGGTTTCCAGCCAGTCGATGTGCTCTTCTTCGGCGGCCAGGATGCTGCGGAACAGATCACGGCTCACGTAGTCGGCGACGCCTTCGCTGTGCGCGATCGCTGCGCGCAAATCCACCACAGCCGCCAATTCCAGGTCGAGGTCGCATTGGATGCATTCAAGCGCGTTCTCGCCGATGCGCAGCTTGCCCAGGTGCTGGAGATTGGGCAGGCCCTCCAGGAACAGGATGCGCTCGATCAGCCGATCGGCGTGCTTCATCTCGTCGATCGATTCCTTGTACTCGTGCTCGGCCAGTTCCTGATAACCCCAGTTCTTGTACATGCGGTAATGCAGGAAGTACTGGTTGATCGCGGTCAGCTCGTTGTAGAGCACCTTGTTGAGGAACTCGATGACCTTGGCGTCACCTTTCATGATTGTTCTCCGTAACGGCATAGATACGGAACTATACGAGCTGGTTGCGAGCCCTGCCGCAATGAGAACGATTCACCATGCAAAACGCCATCGCTTGAGGCGATGGCGTGGATGGGATCTGCCGCCGATTCGAGCTCAGGCCGTGATGAAGAGAGGGATATCCAGGGCGACCTGCTTGATTGCCTGGTCCAGCGTGGCGCGGGCTTCCGTCTCGCAGCAGCCGCAGCAATCGGAGCAGCCGGTGCGCGCCTGCAGCTCGGCAAAGCTGCGCACACCATCGGCGGCCGCGCGGCGGATGTCATGGTCGGTAACGGCGTTGCACAGGCAGATGTACATGCCGCGCATTTCAACGCGAATGCGAATGATTGTCAACTAGACTTCGGCAAGCGACGCCGCTGCCGGTTCAGGCGGCCGCGCGCCGGCCCCGGCCGGGTCGGCCTTGCCCTTGCGACTGGGGCTGCGGGCCAAGCTGAATGCACAGCTCGGTTTCCACCAGGGGCGCGAAATGGCGCAAGGCACGGTGATAGACGTCGCGCTTGAAATTCACCACGTGGGCAGCCGGGTACCAGAAATCCACCCAGCGCCACAGGTCGAATTCCGGCTTGTCGCAGGCGTCCAGGCAAAGCGCATCTTCCCCGCTCACCAGTTTCAGCAGGAACCACACCTGCTTCTGGCCGATGCAGGTAGGGTGCTGGTGATGGCGGATATAGCGGCTGGGCAGCTTGTAGCGCAGCCAGCCACGGGTGCTGGCCAGCACCTCCACGTGTTGCGGCATCAGGCCGGTTTCTTCGGCCAGCTCGCGATACATGGCCTCCAGCGGGGTTTCATCGCTGCGCATGCCGCCCTGGGGAAACTGCCAGCCATCCCGATGGACGCGGCGCGCCCAGAATAGCCGGCCGTCTGCATTGAGCAGCACGATGCCAACATTCGGACGGTAGCCATCAGCGTCGATCATCCAACCTCCTCGGGGTGCATCGCCGCAGTCTGACAGACCTTCAGCATGCGCAACCCTGGATCGATTCAACCATAGCCTACGAAGCGGGAGCAAGCCGCCTACTTGAACCGCGCGGGCAGCCCGATTAAACTGCCGCGCCCCGCCTGAATAGATGCCAGTCCGGACCCCGGACGGCGCACCCCTTGGCTATGTAGCTCAGCCGGTTAGAGCACAGCACTCATAATGCTGGGGTCGGTGGTTCGAGTCCACCCATAGCCACCACTTCCTTCATCTCAGGCCGATCCAGCCACGTTCGAGAAGCCGCCGGATGCCGACGGCTTCGCATGAATGGTCGTCACATTCATGAATCGAGTCCCTGATCCTGGATGGCCTCGTTTTGCCTCGTTTTGCTGCTTGCGGTGTTCCCATGTTCCCGTTCCCCGCATCGGGAGCGCGGGTTTCTGAGGCATGTATGGGAACCCGTCGCGTCCCAGCGCGGTCAATGCGGCTCCTACTGAGCCTCAGAGAACAGGTGGACTCAATATGTCTATGCAACACCGATGGTTCGTCGCCGCGTTGGTGGTCGCCGCCAGCCTGCCTGCGATGAGCGCCTATGCAGCGCTGGGTATGACGGGGCGGCAGGAGGTGAATGCTCTGCTGGCTTTCGTCGGTAACAGCCACTGCACCTTCATTCGCAACGGTAGCTCCTACAGCGCCAAGGATGCACAGGCACACCTTCAGGACAAGCTCGACTATCTGTTGCGCCGGGACATGGTGAACACCGCCGAGCAGTTCATCGAGCGCGCCGGCAGCCAGAGCAGCATGAGTGGCAAGCCGTACAAGGTGAATTGCGATGGCAAGGAACAGCTGTCGGCGGATTGGCTGACCAACGAGCTGCAACGGCTGAGAAAGGCCAAGCTGTAGTAAACGGAAGGGACGGGAAAATCATCCCGCCGTGGACGCGAAGGCCGAAGCTTGGCGAAGGAGGGCAGGGAAGATTGGCGATGCCTGGTTCTCGTAGGCGCATGCGCGCGGACCTTACTGCTCGCGCAGTCATCAGGTCGAGTCGTGCTGCACGAAAGGGCGTTGCGCGCGCATTTGGCGGAAGAGCATGAAGGTCGGTGACGATCTGTCGTCATGATCCTACAAGTCGTCGAGCAAGTCGCTGATTTTCCTTTACTGCGTTTAGTTGCAATCTACGTCTGCCGGGTGACCTTCTCTGCGCATCCGGTGTTAGCTAACTAGAGTTCTCATTGACCCCTACAATGAAGCTCACGGCCCCCGCAAGGGGGCCTTTCTATTTGCACCTTATGAAGAGCGCAGCCGACTCGTCCGTCGCCAACCATCGCGGGTTGGCGACGCCAAGACGGATTGGGGACAAGGAAGAAGTCCATGGGGAAGCAGCCCAGCGAGACGGATAGCCAATTCCATCCCCCTGACTACGCGTCGCAGCAGGTCGACGCGGTGGCGGCCCTGACGCGAAATATCCTGAGCCGATATCCGGAGATTACGCCTACTCACGTCCTCGGACATTCGGACATTGCCTATGCGCGCAAATCGGATCCTGGTCCGCGCTTTCCATGGCACGAACTCTATTTGAAAGGAGTGAAAGGGAGTGGGCTCCTGGTACGAGGCCGCCACGATGCAGCGCTATCAAAAAATGAATTCGCCAGCAGCGGCTTGCCATCCACCGCGCAGTTACTCGCCGCGTTCCGGCGATAGCGCCATGCCATGCCCGGCCCTTCCGATGCAGACGCATTCAAGTTGCTGGTGCGCGCCTTCCAGATGCATTTTCGCTCTTCGGACTACAGCGGCAGCATGGACCTGGAAGCCGTGGCCATTCTTTATGCACTGAATGATCGCTACCATCGAACGCCGCGAACTTGATCCCGCTGCATTCGCGGATCATCAAGCCAGCTCTTGCGGGGCAACGCGATGCTTGTAAGCGACTTCGGTTTCCAGATACAGGCCGGACCACGGGTCCAGCACATACCCCTCGACCGGTTCGGTGGAGGCACGACGGGCTTCGTGGTCGTGATCCACGCGGCGGAGCGGCAGGTCGAACATCGTGGGAGGCATAAACGTTCCTCGATGGTGTGTCGCGGAAGTCCAGGCTAGCGGGCGGCTTGTTCGCATCCGGTTAAACGGTTCGACGATCGGAGCAAACACGATATTTATATTCGTTGCCGTGCATGGCGGCATGGCTATCGCCTTGGCATCGGAATCACCGCGCGTCAACCTTCGCACTCCAATCTATCCGCATACGCATGGCATGATCGCAGTTCCTCCGCTATTAAAAACGCGCATGAATCTTGCCCTGTTCGATTTCGACGGCACGATCACCCATAAGGAAACCTTCGCGCCCTTTCTGCGATTTGCTATCCCGCGCCGTAGACACGTGCTGGGGAGCGCTCTCTTTCCCCCGTGGGTCATCGGCTACCGGCTCGGGCTGGTCTCGGGCATCCGCATCCGCTCAAAATTGGTGGCGTTCGGCTTCCGCGGTTTGCGCGCGGAGAGCATCGCTCACGCAGGCCGGCGTTTCTCCGAAGAGGTGCTGCCGCAGATCGTGCGCCCTTCGGCGCTGGAACGAATCCAGTGGCACCAGGCGCAAGGCGACAAGGTCGTGGTCGTCTCCGGTGCGTTGGATATTTACCTTAAGCCGTGGTGCAAGCGGCATGGCGTTGAGCTGCTGTGCTCAAGCCTGCATGCCGAAAACGGTGTGCTCAGTGGCCGTTACCAAGGCCTGCAGTGTGTCAAGGAGGAAAAATGCCGGCGCGTACGCGAGCTGTGTGATCCGGCGAGCTTTCCCTTGGTGTATGCCTACGGCGATACCAAGGAAGATCTCGACATGCTCTCCATGGCGCAGCGAAAGTTCTATCGTTGGCAGGAAGTGAACTAGCTTAAGGTCGCTGCGGCCGGGTTCCGGGCACGTGATGTTCAGGCGTATAGTCGCAACGGTCATCAGACCGCGACCCCCGCCTTGCTACCCTGCCGGCCGACATGCCGGCACGCCTGCCAGGTCTTGCCGTTGCGGCCCGATCGAATACTCGCCTCAATCAGCTAGGAGTACTGCAATGGATCAACCGACCCGCACGCTCCATGGGCTCGGACAGAGTCTGTGGTTGGACAACATCACCCGCGGCATCCTGGGTGACGGCACCTTGCTCGGCTATCGCGAGCTTAAGCATGTGACCGGCCTCACGTCCAATCCGACCATCTTTGCCCAGGCGATCAAGGCCGGCAAAGATTACGACGCTTCCATTCGCGGAGCCGGGCAAACGGATCCGGAAACGGTGTTCTTCGGCCTGGCCATCGACGATCTGCGTCGCGCAGCGGCCATTTTCGAGCCGGTGTATCAGCATACGCACGGCGTGGACGGCTGGGTTTCGCTGGAAGTGTCGCCGCTACTGGCGGACGATACGCAAGGCACGATCGAGCAGGCGGTGGCGCTGCACAATCAGGCCGCCGTGCATAACCTGTTCATCAAGGTGCCCGGCACGCCGGCCGGCATTCCCGCGATCGAGGAGCTGATCTTCCGCGGCGTCCCGATCAATGTCACGCTGCTGTTCTCGCCCGAGCAATACCAGGCCGCCGCCGAGGCATGGTTGCGTGGCCTGGAACGCCGCCATGCGGCCGGGCTGGAACTGGACGTGGCTTCGGTCGCCTCGGTGTTCATCAGCCGCTGGGACGTGAAGGTGGCGGACAAAGTGCCGGCCGAGTTGCGCAACAAGCTGGGCTTCGCCGTGTGTGGGCAGATCTACGCCAGGTACCGCGCGCTGATCGATTCGCCGCGCGTGCAGCGGCTGCAGAATGCGGGCGCGCGCGTGCAGCGCCTGCTATGGGCAAGTACGGGGACCAAAGACCCGAACGCCAGCGACGTGATGTACATCGAAAACCTGATCGCGCCGCTCACCGTCAACACCATGCCGGAAAAGACCTTGCTCGCGTTCGCCGAGCACGGCAAGGCCGAGCGCCTGATGCCGCTGGATGATCCGGGTCTTTCAGGCACGCTGGCGCAGTTCGAGGCGCACGGCATCCAGGTGGAGCCGCTGGCCGGCGTGCTGCAGCAGGAAGGCGCCGATGCCTTCGTGAAGTCCTGGCGCGAGCTGATCGATACCGTGAGCGAGCGCATGGGAGCCGTTGCATGAGTGCCTTGCGCGAAAAGGTGGCATGGCAAAATCTGCAAGCACAAGCGCAAGCACTGGCAACCCAACATTTACGTGATCTGTTCGCTGCCGATCCGGGTCGCGCCGAACGTTATCGGGTCGAGGCGGCCGGCTGGCGGCTCGACTACGCCCGCCATCGCATGACCGACCAAACGCTGGAGCAGCTGTTCGCCCTGGCGCGCGAGTGCGGGTTGGAAGCGCGTCGCGACGCGATGTTCGCCGGCGAGAAGGTCAACACCACCGAGCAACGTGCCGCCTTGCATATTGCCTTGCGTACGCCTCCGCGTAGAGTGATCAAGGTCGACGGCGCCAACGTGGTGCCCGAGGTGCATGCGGTGCTCAAGCGCATGCGCCAATTTGCCGGCGCCATTCGCGAGGGCAGCTGGCTAGGCTTCAGCGGGCGGCCGATCCGCAACATCGTCAATATCGGCATCGGCGGTTCCGACCTGGGGCCGGTCATGGCGTACGAAGCGTTGCGTCACTACACCGACCGCAAGCTGACGATGCGTTTTGTGTCTAACGTCGACTACACCGATTTCGCCGAGGCCGTGCACGACCTGCGCCCGGACGAAACGCTGTTCATCGTCGCCTCCAAGACTTTCACCACGCTGGAGACCATGACCAACGCGCACAGCGCGCGGGACTGGCTGATGCAGGCGGCGGGCGGTGACAAAGGCGCAGTGGCGAAGCATTTCGTCGCTCTGTCCACCAACGCGAAGGCGGTTACGGAGTTCGGCATTTCCACCGAGCAGATGTACGGCTTCTGGGATTGGGTGGGCGGGCGCTATTCGATGGATTCGTCGATCGGCCTGTCCAGCATGATCGCGATCGGCCCGGATGCGTTCGCCGACCTGCTCGCCGGCTTCCACGTGATGGACGAACACTTTCGCACCGCGCCGCTGGAACGCAACCTGCCGGCGATCATGGGCTTGCTGGGCGTGTGGTACACCGACTTCTTCGGCGCGGAAACGCAGGCGGTGCTGCCGTACGAGCAGTATCTGAAGCGTTTCCCGGCCTATCTGCAGCAGCTCACGATGGAGTCGAACGGCAAGCACGTTACCATCGACGGTGCACAGGTCGACTACGCCACCGGTCCGGTGTATTGGGGCGAGCCGGGCACCAATGGGCAGCATTCGTTCTACCAGCTCATCCACCAGGGCACGCGGCTGATTCCCTGCGATTTCGTCGGTTTCGGGCAATCGCTCAATCCGTCCGGGCGCCATCACGATCTGCTGCTGGCCAACATGATCGCGCAGGCCGAAGCGCTGGCCATGGGCAAGACGCTGGAGCAGGTGTTGGCCGAAGGCATCGATGCGAGCCTCGCGCCGCACCGCGTGTTCGAAGGCAATCGTCCTTCCAGCCTGTTGCTGGCGGATCGCCTGACGCCGCACGCCCTGGGGGCTTTGATCGCGCTGTACGAGCACATCGTGTTCACGCAGGCGGCGATCTGGGACATCAATCCGTTCGACCAGTGGGGCGTGGAACTGGGCAAGCAGCTGGCACTGCGCGTGGTGGACGAAATCGAATCGCCGCGCAAGCCGCTCAATCACGACAGCGCCACCAACGCGGCGATCGCCTGGTATCGCAAGGCCCGCCGCAAAACGGAAGCGGGCGCCGGTGCAGCGGTGGCGCAGGTGCAGCCGAAGGTGCTGGTGATCGATGTCGGCGGCAGCCACGTCAAGGCGATGATCAGCGGCAACAAGCGCGAGGTGGCGATCAAGTCCAGCCGCAAGCTGACGCCGGAAGACATGATCAAGCAGTTGCGTCCGGCCATGCGTGGCTGGAAGTACGAAGCGGTGAGCATCGGCTACCCCGGTCCAGTGCTGCATGAACGCATTGCGCGCGAGCCGTACAACCTCGGCAAGGGCTGGGTCGGTTTCGATTTTGCAAAGGCCTTCGGTTGTCCGGTGAAGCTGATCAACGATGCGGCGATGCAGGCGCTCGGCAGCTATGCGGGCGGACGCATGCTGTTCCTCGGCCTGGGCACGGGCCTGGGCTCGGCGTTCATCGTCGACAGCATCGTCGAGCCGATGGAACTGGCGCATCTGCCGTATCGCAAGGGAACGTTCGAAGACTACGTCGGCGCGCGCGGCCTGAAGGAGCATGGCAAGAAGAAATGGCAGGCGCACGTGTTCGACGTGATCGGCCAGCTGCAGGCGGCGCTGGAGCCGGATTACGTCGTGCTGGGCGGCGGCAATGTGCGCCACCTCGAAGAGCTGCCGGACAACGTGCGGCGTGGCGACAACCTTAACGCCTTTGCGGGCGGCTTCCGTTTATGGGGGAACAGAACATGAGTGCCGGGAAAGCACGGAACCTGCAACTGGGTTTCATCGGATTGGGCCGCATGGGCCTGAACATGGTGCGCCGCATGCTCGAAGCGGGCATCGAATGCGTGGTGTTCGATACTCACGTCGAGGCGCGGCGCGAAGCGGCAGGTTTCGGCGCGACCGCGGCGGAATCGATCCAGGACCTGGTCGCCAGGCTCGACGGCGCGCGCGCGGTGTGGCTGATGTTGCCAACGGCGGTGGTGGATGTAGTGCTCGATCAGCTCGTGCCGCTGCTCAATGCCGGCGATACGGTCATCGACGGCGGCAATTCGCACTACGTGGAAGACCTGCGTCGCGCGGAAGCCTTGAGCAAGCATCAGCTGATGTACGTGGACGTCGGCGTGAGTGGTGGCGTGTGGGGACGCGAGCGCGGCTACTGCCAGATGATCGGCGGGCCCGAGTCCGCCTTCAAGCGCCTGGAGCCGGCGTTTGCGGCACTGGCACCGGGCGTGGATGCCGCGCCGCGCAGCGAAAGCCGGAGCGGCGATCCGTCGCCGGCCGAAAAGGGCTATCTGTATTGCGGTCCGAGTGGGGCAGGGCACTTCGTGAAGATGGTCCACAACGGCATCGAGTACGGCCTGATGGCTGCGTATGCGGAAGGACTCAATGTGCTCAAGGGCGCCAATGCCGGCAAACAGAAGCGCACTGCAGACGCCGAGACCGCGCCGCTGGAACGTCCGGAGCTGTACCAGTACGACTTTCCGATCGCCGACATCACCGAGCTGTGGCGTCGCGGCAGCGTGGTTGGTTCGTGGCTGCTCGATCTCACGGCGGCGGAAATGGCGCGTGATCCGGGGCTCAACAGTTACACCGGCCGCGTTTCCGATTCCGGCGAAGGTCGCTGGACCGCGCAAGCCGCCATCGACGAGGGTGTGCCGGTGCCGGTGCTGACCGCCGCGCTGTTCGGCCGTTTCACTTCGCAAGGCAATGACCTTTACGCCAACAAGGTGATGTCGGCGATGCGCCATGCGTTTGGCGGGCACCAAGAAAAAACCGGCGACAAGAGCTGAGCCATGGCCACCACTACGCTGGTGATCCTGGGCGCAAGCGGAGATCTGACCCAGCGGTTGCTGATGCCGGCGCTGTTTCGCCTGCATGCGCTGGGTCTGACGCGCGAATTGCGCATCGTGGGCTACGCGATGGAATCGTGGAGCCGCGAGCGCTTCGAGCGGCATATCCACAAAGCGCTGCAATCCTTTGCGCCGGACTACACGCCGGCGCACTGGAACCGCTTCCGCCGCCAACTCGATTACGTGGGCGGCGAGCTGCATCCCGAACACCTGTCGGCGCTGAAGGATAAATTGAGCCCCGGCACACTGTTTTATCTCGCGCTGCCGCCGCCGTTGTTCGGCACGGCGGCCGCGGCGCTAGGTCAGGCCGGATTCGCCAAGGCGCCGAGGGGCGGCTGGCGCCGGCTGATCGTGGAAAAGCCGTTCGGCACCGACCTGGCTTCCGCGCAGGCCCTGCGCCAGGCCATGCACACGCACTGGGAGGAAGAGCAGATCCTGCGCATCGATCACTTCCTCGGCAAGGAAACCACGCAGAACCTGATGGTGTTCCGCTTCGCCAATCGCTTCATCGAGCCGATCTGGAACGCGCAGCACATCGCCCAGGTGCAGATCACCTATGCCGAAACGCTCGGCGTCGAAAAGCGCGCGGCGTACTACGACAAGGCCGGCGCGTTGCGCGACATGCTGCAGAACCACTTGATGCAGCTGTTCAGCCTTACCGCGATGGCGCCGCTGGCGGAATGGGATCCGGAGGTCTTGCGCAACCACAAGGTGGAAGTGCTCCGCTCGACGCTGCCGATCACGCCGGCCAACGTGGATACGCATGCGGTGCGAGGGCAGTACCGGGCCGGCCGGATCGGGCGCAAGCAGCTTCCCGGCTATCGCAGCGAACCCGGCATCGCGCGGGGTTCCCGTACCGAAACGTTTGCAGCGCTGCGCCTGGAGATCGACAACTGGCGCTGGCGTGGCGTGCCGTTCTACCTGCGTAGCGGCAAGCGGCTGGCGACCAATTATTCGGAAATCGCCGTGCAATTCCGCGAAGTGCCTGGGGCCTTGCCCAAGGCGGTGCATGCGGGCAACAACTGGATGATCTTCCGCATCCGGCCGACCGAGCAGATGGATCTGCTGGTGACGGCGAAGCGGCCGGGCCTTGAGCTGGCCGGCCGGCCGGTGGTGCTCACCGCGCCTTACGCCAGCTCGGACGACCGCGAATTTTCCGCGTACGAGCAGTTGCTGACCGATGCGATCAGTGGCGACCGCACGCACTTCCTGCGTTTCGACGAAGTGGAATGGGCATGGAAACTGTTGATGCCGGTGCTCGATGCTTGGCAAGAGGGTGCGCCGGATTTCTACGCGGCCGGTTCCGAAGGGCCGGCTAGCCAGCAGCGTCTGCTCGATCCGGGGCATAGCTGGCGGTCGATTGCGCGCAACGGCGAGATCTAGTCGGGCAGGCTGGGATGGCGATCGTAGGCTGGGATGTCAATCCCAGCATCGCGCAGGTGACATGCATGGCAATGCTGGGATTGGCATCCCAGCCTACGGGCGTGCCGCAGACGAGTAAAATGGCGCCATGCATATCTTCAAAGTTTTCCAGATCGAAGCCGCCCATCGCCTGCCGAACGTGCCCGAGGGGCATAAGTGTGCGCGCCTGCACGGGCATTCCTTCCGCGTTGAAATCCATCTGCATGGTGAACCCGATCCCAAGCTCGGCTGGGTGATGGATTTCGCCGACGTCAAGGCGGCCTTTGCCCCGCTCTACGACCAGCTCGACCACCGTTACCTGAACGACATCGAGGGCCTGGAGAATCCGACCAGCGAAAGGCTGGCGCGCTGGATCTGGACGCGCCTGGAGCCCAGCCTGCCGGGACTGGACAAAGTGGTGGTGCACGAAACCTGTACTTCGGGCGCCAGCTGCTCCCGCAACAGTTTTTGACGCGGTGCAAAATTCACAAATCCATAACTAAACAGTTGCCGTAGTTGAAATTTTTGTGACAGTCACATTTTTTAACAAGAATCATATTGCAGCGCACAAAAAGCTCTGTTAGGCTTTGTTCCACTATCCCATTCCCGCCGCGAGGGAACCAAGTCATGACTCAGCAACTGAACACCCAGGTTTTCGCTTACGCCAAGCAGCTGGCCGAGAATGCGTTCAAGGCCCACGCCCTGACCATCAAGGGCCTGGAGCAGGTAGCCGAGCTGCAGCTCGCCGCGCTGGAAAAGCAGACCCAGGCGACGGCTGATTTCATTGCCCAGGCGGTGGAAGTGCGTGACATCGACGCTCTGCGTGGCCTGTGGGAAAAGGGCGCCTCGCTGACCCGCGAGCAGGCTGAAGGCGCGGTTTCCGTCACCAAGGAAGTGGTCGCCGTGGCCCAGAAGACCGCCGAGTCGCTCAATGCGCTGCTGCAGGAACAGCAGAAGGCCGCCAACGAGGCCGTGGCCGCTCCGGTCGCTGCCATCAAGAAGGCCGCCGCCGCTGCCAAGTAATTCAAGCTCTTTCGCCTATCGCAACTCCCCTTGCGATAGGCCCTTGGGCCGGATGTAAGCATCCGGCCTTTTTCTTGTCCGAAAATCCCCCCGAGACGGCGTGTCGCACGGGATGCGGCTTGCTGGCGCAAAAGCCTCGCTGATATACTTTTTTAGATAGGTTCGTGACCCGTGGCGGGTTTGATACCCTGCTACACGCTACACCGCGGGAATCTCACGTGCTCAACAGTCTTGCTTCCGGTCGACGTCTTGCTTTGCGATTGTTGCTCTGGCAACTATCCGCGGCAATCATCGTGGGTCTCGCTTTCGCGGCGCTAGGGCGTCGCGAGGCGATAGCGGCAGCGGCTGGGGCGGCGATCGCGGCGGCAGGTACTGCGCTGCTGTCGGTGAGGGCATTCAGCCAGGTGGGCGGCGCCGGTATGGCGCTGGGACGTCTGCTGACGGGCATGATCCTGAAATGGATGATGATCATCGGGGGGATGATCATGATCATGTTTCAATGGAAATTGCCGCCGCTGGCTGCCATTACGGGGCTGGCGGCAGCGTACGCGGTTAATCTGCTGGCATTCAGATTTAAGGGTTGAGAGATGGCAAGCGAGCCGCAGGGCGGTCTTACCGAATACATCCAGCACCATTTGACGCACCTGAACTTCCGGGTCAGTCCAAGTGGTTTTTGGTCATTCCATCTCGATTCCGTGTCGGTATCACTGGCGCTGGGCGTCATCTTCTGCCTGTGGTTCTGGTCCAAGGCGCGCAAGGCCACCTCCGGCGTGCCGAGCAAGGGGCAGGCGTTCGTCGAAATCGTGCTCGAGTTCGTGGACGGCCAGGTCAAGGACGTGTTCCACGGCGACCGCCGCTTCCTGGGTCCGCTGGCTCTGACCGTTTTCGTCTGGGTGTTCCTGATGAACGCCATGGACTTGCTGCCGGTGGATCTGCTGCCGGTGATCACGGAAAAGTTCGGTGTCGGCCATTTCCGCTCCGTGCCGACCGCGGACGTCAACATGACGTTTGCGATGTCCCTCACGGTGCTGATCCTGGTGATCTTCTACAGCTTCAAGGCCAAGGGTTTCGGCGGCTACATGCACGAACTGTTTACGGCGCCGTTCGGCAAATGGTTCGCGCCTTTCAACTTCGCGCTGAACCTGGTCGAGCTGGCGTCCAAGCCGGTCAGCCTGGCCATGCGACTGTTCGGCAATATGTATGCAGGTGAGTTGGTGTTCATGCTCATCGCCGGCTTGTTCAGCGCTGGCAGCTGGTTGCTCTACGGCATGGGCATCATCGGCTACACCGTCTGGGCCATCTTTCATATCCTGATCATTTCGATCCAGGCCTTCATCTTCATGGTGCTCACCATCGTGTACATCTCGATGGCTCACGATCATCATTGATTTTGTTCACTTGTTAGAACTACTGCTTTCTTTTTCTTGAGGAGATCATCGTGGAACTAGTTGCTCACATTGCTCAGGTCCAGGGCTTCACCGCTATCGCTCTCGGCTTGATCATCGGTTTCGGCGCGCTGGGCGCTTGTATCGGCATCGGCATCATGGGCTCGAAGTTCCTCGAAGCCGCTGCTCGCCAGCCTGAGCTGGTCCCGCTGCTGCAGGGCCGCATGTTCCTGTTGGCCGGTCTGATCGACGCGGCGTTCCTGATCGGCGTGGCGCTGGCCATGTACTTCGCGGTGGCGAACCCGCTGCTGTCGAAGCTGGTTGCTGGCGGCTAATCCACCGGCGGCGCTTCGGCGCCGCCAACCCGACACGGGCGCCAGGCGCCCGTGTCCGCAATAATCCGACGTACAGGTAACGCAGCGATGGACTTCAATGCCACTCTAATTGGCGAAATGATTGCCTTCGCCTTTTTGATCTTGTTCTGTGTGCGATTCGTGTGGCCGCATCTGACCAAGGCCATCGAGGAGCGGCAGCTGAAGATCGCCGAAGGCCTCAATGCCGCCGAGCGCGCGCATGCCGAATTGCGTGAGGCCGATAACAAGGCCGCCGCCGAGGTGAAGCAGGCTCGCCAGCAGGCGACCGAGATCATCGACCGTGCGCAGCAGCAGGCCAACCAGATTCTGGACAAGGCGCGCGCCGATGCCGTGGCGGAGATCAACCGCCTGAAAGCGGCCGCGCAGGACGACATCGCCTCGATGGCGCAGCGTGCACGCGAAGAGCTGCGCGAGCGCGTTGGTTCGCTGGCGGTGCAGGGCGCTTCGAAGATCGTGCAGCGTGAAATCGACGCGGCGGCGCACAAGGCGCTGCTCGACCAGCTCGCCACCGAGATCTGATCGATGGCGGCCCAGTCGATTACCCTCGCCCGTCCCTACGCCCGCGCCGCCTTCGAGCTGTCGCGGGCCGAGGGCACGCTTTCTTCCTGGTCGCAGGCGCTGGCTTTCGCCGCTGAAGTGGCGAAGGACGCACGTGTGGCCGCGCTAAGCAATGATCCGCGCGTACAGCCGCAGCAACTCGTGGCGTTGCATCTGCCCAATGGCTCGCAGGCGGATGGCGCCTTCGGCAAGTTCCTGGCGGAGCTGGCGGAAAAGCGCCGCATGCCGCTGCTGCCGGAAGTGGCCGCGCTGTACGAAACCTACAAGCGTGAATCCGAGTCGCAGCTGCTGGTGAAAGTGACCAGCGCGATGGCCCTGGATGTCGCGCAGACCGAGCAGCTCAAGGCATCGCTCAAGCGCCGCTTCAAGCGCGAGATCGAACTGGAAACCCAGGTCGATGCTTCGCTGCTGGGCGGCGTGGTGATCGACACCGGCAGCGAAGTGATCGACGGCTCCGCCCGCGGTAGGTTGCAGCGCCTGGCTTCGGCACTCACGAATTAAGCATACACATTCAGGATCTGACCATGTCCAGCACCACTCTCAATCCGTCCGAGATCAGCGAACTGATCAAGAACCGCATCGAGCAGTTCAAGCTCGGCGCGGAAGCCCGCAACGAGGGCACGATCATCAGCGTGTCCGACGGCATCGTGCGCATCCACGGCCTGGCCGACGTGATGCAGGGCGAAATGATCGAACTGCCGGGCAACGCGTTTGCGCTGGCGCTGAACCTCGAGCGCGACTCCGTCGGCGCCGTGGTGCTGGGTGAATACCAGCACCTGCGTGAAGGCGACACCGCCAAGACCACTGGCCGCATCCTCGAAGTGCCGGTCGGCCCGGAAATGCTCGGCCGCGTGGTCGACTCGCTCGGCAACCCGATCGACGGCAAGGGTCCGATCAGCGCCAAGCTCAGCTCGCCGATCGAGAAAGTGGCGCCGGGCGTGGTGTGGCGTAAGTCGGTCGACCAGCCGGTGCAGACCGGCTACAAGTCGGTCGACTCGATGATCCCGATCGGCCGCGGCCAGCGCGAGCTGATCATCGGCGACCGCCAGACCGGCAAGACCGCGCTGGCCATCGACGCGATCATCAACCAGAAAGATTCCGGCATTAAGTGCGTTTACGTCGCGATCGGCCAGAAGCGCTCGTCGATCGCCAACGTGGTGCGCAAGCTGGAAGAGAACGGCGCGTTGGCCAACACCATCGTCGTGGTCGCTTCGGCTTCCGAATCCGCCGCGCTGCAGTACATCGCACCGTACGCCGGTTGCGCGATGGGCGAATACTTCCGTGACCGCGGCGAAGACGCCCTGATCATTTACGACGACCTGTCCAAGCAGGCCGTGGCCTACCGCCAGATCTCGCTGCTGCTGAAGCGTCCTCCGGGTCGCGAAGCGTATCCGGGCGACGTGTTCTACCTGCACTCGCGTCTGCTCGAGCGCGCCGCGCGCGTGTCCGAGGAGTACGTAGAGAAGTTCACCAACGGCGAAGTGAAGGGCAAGACCGGTTCGCTGACCGCACTTCCGATCATCGAAACGCAGGCTGGCGACGTGTCCGCCTTCGTGCCGACCAACGTGATCTCGATCACCGACGGCCAGATCTTCCTGGAAACGGACCTCTTCAACGCCGGTATCCGTCCGGCCGTGAACGCCGGTATCTCGGTGTCGCGCGTGGGTGGCTCGGCGCAGACCAAGATCGTCAAGAAGCTCTCCGGCGGCGTGAAGCTGGCCCTGGCGCAGTACCGTGAGCTAGCTGCCTTCGCGCAGTTCGCTTCGGACCTCGACCCGGCCACCCGCGCCCAGCTCGACCGCGGCCAGCGCGTCACCGAACTGATGAAACAGAAGCAGTACGCCCCGCTCTCCATCGCCGAGCTGGCCCTGTCCGTGTATGCCGCCGAAAAGGGCTACCTGGACGAGCTGCCGGTCGGCAAGGTGCTGGCGTTCGAGAAGGGCCTGCACGCCTTCTTCCACCAGAACCACGGCGAACTGATGAAGAAGATCGTCGCCAGCGGTGACTGGAACAACGACATCGAGGGGACCTTCAAGTCCGGTCTCGACGAGTTCAAGAAGACCGGCAGCTGGTAAGCAATGCAAGGGTGTGCAGTCGTCCGTGCTGGATGACTGCACCGCAGGTCGGTCAACCGACCGAATAGGACCCAACAGGTTGAGGCAAACGTGGCAAGCGGACGCGAAATTAAAACCAAGATCAAGAGCACGCAGAACATGCGCAAGGTGACGCGCGCGCTCGAAATGGTCTCGGCCTCCAAGATTCGCAAAGCGCAGGACCTGATGAAGGCCTCGCGTCCCTATGCGCGCGCCATGCGCAAGGTGATTGCGCATGTGGCGCAGGCGAGCACCGAGTTCAAGCATCCGTTCCTGGTCGAGCGTGCGGAAGTCGCCCGTGTGGCGTATGTAGTCGTGACCACCGACCGTGGTCTTTGCGGCGGCCTCAACTCCAACCTGTTCCGTCGCCTGCTGCCTGCCATTCGCGAATGGCAGGACAAGGGCGTGCAGGTCGACGTGGTGGCGATCGGCCAGAAGGCGGTGCAGTTCTTCCGCCGCCTCAAGGGCGTGAACCTGATCGGCAGCACGACCCATCTGGGCGAGCGTCCGAAGCTGGAGCAGTTGATCGGCGTGATCAAGGTCGTGCTGGATGCGTACACGGAAGGCAAGCTGGATCGCGTCTACCTGGCCTACAACGACTTCGTCAACACCATGACCCAGAAGCCGACGATGGATGCGCTGCTGCCGCTGCCGGCGGTCGCCGCCGAACTGGAAGCGCAGAACATCGCGGGCGTCACGCTGGAACAGTCGCATGACTGGGACTACATCTACGAACCCGACGCGGCTGCCGTGCTCGAGCATGTGCTGGGCCGCTACATCGAGTGCGTGGTGTACCAGGGAGTGCTGGAAAACCTCGCCAGCGAACATGCCGCGCGCATGGTGGCGATGAAGTCCGCGTCCGACAACGCCAGCAAGGTCATCGCCGAGCTGACGCTGAGCTACAACAAGGCGCGCCAGGCCGCGATCACGCAGGAAATTTCCGAGATCGTCGGCGGCGCCGCGGCGGTTTGATTTGAATCATGCATGGCGACGCTTGGCGGCGCCTCGAACGAATACTTTAAAGATCTATCCGGAGCACATTCCATGAGCCAGGGCAAAGTTGTACAGATCATCGGCGCGGTCATCGACGTCGAGTTCGCACGCGATCAGGTGCCGCAGGTGTATGACGCACTGAAGATCGACGGCACGCAGATCACGCTGGAAGTCCAGCAGGTGCTCGGCGACGGCGTGGTGCGTACGATCGCCCTCGGTTCCACCGACGGCCTGAAGCGCGGCCTGGTTGCCCGCAACACCGGCGCAGGCATCAAGGTGCCGGTCGGCAAGGCCACCCTCGGCCGCATCATGGACGTGCTCGGCAGCCCGATCGACGAAGTCGGTCCGATCAACGCCGAAGCGCATTGGGAAATCCACCGCGAAGCCCCGTCCTATGACGAGCAGGCGCTGGCCAACGAGCTGCTGGAAACCGGCATCAAGGTGATCGACCTGGTGTGCCCGTTCGCCAAGGGCGGCAAGGTCGGCCTGTTCGGCGGCGCCGGCGTGGGCAAGACGGTGAACATGCTCGAACTGATCAACAACATCGCCACCCAGCACTCGGGTCTGTCGGTGTTCGCCGGCGTGGGTGAGCGCACCCGCGAAGGCAACGACTTCTATCACGAGATGCAGGACGCCGGCGTGGTGAAGCTGGACAACCTGCCGGAATCGAAAGTGGCGATGGTGTACGGCCAGATGAACGAGCCGCCGGGCAACCGTCTGCGCGTCGCGCTGACCGGCCTGACCATGGCCGAATACTTCCGCGACGAGAAGGACGAGCACGGCAAGGGCCGCGACGTGCTGTTCTTCGTGGACAACATCTACCGCTACACCTTGGCCGGCACCGAAGTTTCCGCGCTGCTCGGCCGTATGCCGTCGGCGGTGGGCTACCAGCCGACCCTGGCCGAGGAAATGGGTGTTCTGCAGGAGCGCATCACCTCCACCAAGACCGGTTCGATCACCTCGATCCAGGCCGTGTACGTGCCGGCGGACGACCTGACCGACCCGTCGCCGGCGACCACCTTCGCGCACTTGGACTCCACCGTCACGCTGAGCCGCCAGATCGCTTCGCTGGGCATCTACCCGGCGGTGGATCCGCTGGACTCCACCAGCCGCCAGCTGGATCCGAACGTGGTCGGCGCCGAACACTACGAAGTGGCCCGCAAGGTGCAGGGCACCCTGCAGCGCTACAAGGAACTGAAGGACATCATCGCGATTCTCGGCATGGACGAACTGTCCGAGGAAGACAAGCAGGTGGTGTACCGCGCGCGCAAGTGCGAGCGTTTCTTCTCGCAGCCGTTCCACGTGGCCGAAGTGTTCACCGGTGCGCCCGGCAAGTACGTGACGCTGAAGGAAACCATCCGCGGCTTCAAGATGATCGTGGAAGGCGAGGTGGACCATATCCCCGAGCAGGCGTTCTACATGGTCGGCGGCATCGACGAGGCCATCAAGAAGGCCGAGGACATGGGCGCCAAGAAGGCTGCCTGATCCAGGCCCTCGCAGGAGCTCGCCAGGGCGGGTTCCTGCCAAGCCGATAAATCCTTTCCGCCTGGTCCGCCGGGCGAAGCGAGACAGTTATGAGCACTATTCGTTGCGATATCGTCAGTGCCGAAGCCGAGATCTTTCATGGCGACGCGGTGATGGTGGTCGCCACCGGCGAGCTGGGCGAGCTGGGCATCACGCCCCGCCATGCCCCGCTGATCACCCGCCTCAAGCCCGGCCACATCGACGTGGTGCTGGAAGGTGGCGAGCGCCAGCAGTTCTATGTCTCCGGCGGCATCCTTGAAGTGCAGCCGCAGGTGGTCACCGTGCTGGCCGACACCGCCGCACGTGCCGCTGACCTGGACGAAGCCGCCGCCAAGCGCGCCAAGCAGGAAGCCGAGGATGCCCTGGCCAACCGCACCGGCACGATCGACGTGGCCGAGGCGCAGGCCAAGCTCACCCAGGCGCTGGCCCAGCTGCAGGCGCTGGAACGCCTGCGCAAGAACCTCAAGCACTGAACGCGTTGACATTCAGCATGACGCCGGCCCAGTGCCGGCGTTTTTGTTTGCACGCTGCTTTGATGCCTGCCCGTCGAGCAGGCTCCGCGTCGGCGTATTGGTTTGCGCACCGCTTTGACACTCGGGCGCCTCAAAGTGCATGCGCGTCAGCAGGTATTCTTAGTGCCCATCGTCATCCAGGCAGCGACCCCTTATGAGCCAGCCCTCCCTGCATGTCATCGTCCTCGCCGCCGGCGAAGGCAAGCGCATGAAGTCGAAGAAAGCCAAGGTGCTGATGCCGTTGGCGGGGCGCCCGCTGCTGGCGCACGTTTTTGAAACGGCACGCGCCTTACGTCCCGCGGCCATTCATGTGGTTTACGGTTTCCATGGTGATCAGGTGCTAGCTGCGTTCGATGGCCAGCCGGATCTGCAGTGGACCTTGCAGGCCGAACAGCTCGGCACCGGCCATGCGGTTGGGCAGGCCTTGGCCAAAGTGCCGGACGATGCGCGTGTACTCGTGCTCTACGGCGATGTACCGCTTACGCGTGTTGAAACTTTGCAACGTCTCGTACAAACCGAAAGCGCCTTGTCGATGTTGGCTACGCGCGTGGCCGATCCCCATGGGTATGGTCGTGTACTGTGCGATGACCTTGGTTTTGTCCAGGAGGTGATCGAGGAAAAAGACGCCGATAAGGCGCAGCGGGCTATCGACCTGATCAATACCGGCATTGTCTGCGCCGAGGTTGCCCTGCTCAGGCCATGGATCGGCAAGCTCGGCCGCAACAATGCCCAAGGCGAGTACTACCTCACCGACATCTTCCGCATGGCCGCCGAGGAACATCGCGCGGCACAGTGCATCGAGTGCAAGGACGCGGTGGAGGCCGCCGGAGCCAACAACCCGTGGCAGCTCTCCGAATTGGAGGATGCCTACAGGCTGCGCGCCGTGCAGGCGTTGATGGCGGAGGGTGTGCGCGTGGCCGATCCCCGGCGCGTGGATGTACGTGGCAGCGTCAGCGCGGCGCGCGATGTGGAAATCGACATCGACGTGATATTGGAAGGCAACGTGCAACTGGGCGAAGACGTGCGCATCGGACCCTTTTCGCGCCTCAAGGATGTGCAGCTCGCTGCCGGCACCATCGTGCATGCGCATTGCGATATCGAAGGCGTCGTTACACATGGACCTTGCCTGATCGGCCCCTTTGCGCGCCTGCGCCCCGGCACCGAGCTGGCGGCGGGCGTGCATATCGGCAATTTCGTGGAGGCGAAGAAGGCGCGCCTCGGCGAGGGCAGCAAGGCCAATCACCTCACCTATCTCGGTGATACGGTGATCGGACGCCACGTCAATGTCGGCGCGGGCACCATCACCTGCAACTACGACGGCGTGAACAAGTTCGTCACTACGATCGAGGATGGTGCGTTCATCGGTTCCAACAGCGCGCTCGTTGCGCCGGTGACGGTCGGCGCGCAGGCCACTATCGGCGCCGGCTCGGTGATCACCAAGGACGCGCCTGCCGGCGAACTCACTGTGGCGCGTGGGCGTCAGACGACGTTGTCCGGATGGAAGCGCCCCGAAAAGCAGAAGTAGACGGTGTGACGCCATGGCAATTGAGCGTCCGTGCCTATTCCGAATGGTTGTCCCAGCGGAAGCCGGCAACCGGGGTCTTTAGGCGTTTGGGGCGGCACCAAGCCCCGACTTTCCGCGCTTCTTTTCAAAGCCGGACACGTCCATATGCTTTTCCCATGTGCGCCGCGACGGCGGATCCTTCAGCACTTTTCTGCGCGCACCTGATTAGCGTCGAGTCTCAGCTGCACGATAGGCGGACCCCTCCCCTGCATGCGGAGAGGGCTAGGGTAGGGTTGCACGAGCTTGCTGCAGAGTTTGAGCTTACCGCGAGGTTGCTTCACCCCACCCCAACCCTCCCCTACTACACGTAGGGGAGGGAGCAAATACACGCCAGCTGAGACATGGTGCTAATCAGGTGCGTGCAGGGGAGCCTTCAATGCATCACCACGAGCATCCGTGGTGCTGCTCCAAGCGCAAACCTTCGAGTCCCATCAGCACTCGGCCGATACACCCTGCCGCATATCGGCTTTGCAATGAATTGAAATATATTGATCTTGCATTGAAAATTTGATTCATCTTAAATTGAAGGTATAAAGACATTTATGGCTCATCATGAGGTGTAGTCTCCGCGACAATTCAAAATACAAGGAGTGATGTTGAAATGATTGGATATAAAGAATATTCATCATCTTGTTTATGGCTCTGTTTTCTGGAAGCGTTTTTGCCGTACCTATCAAGGTTATAATACCCCTGACGATTGCCAGATTGCCTCCTGCTCTCTTCACGAGTGTTCAGATAACCGGCTACCGGGTTGATGGTCGAACAATCCCTATTCCCAGGGCGCCCGCGTTGACGCAAGGAGAAAGCTATGCGACGCCACTGCTTGAATTAGGGGATCGTTCCGTTCAAGACGAATTCCAGTTCCGTCTGTTGGGGGGAATTCGGGCAAGAAACAGTGTTCCTGGACAAGATAATGTCATCGTGCCATTCAGGGTAAGGTATACGGTACGCCTTGCCCAAATAGGTGCGAGTGTGGTGGGTAGCATAACAACCATAGAGGACAGGGTGGAAACTGAGCATATCCAAGGTGGCATTCCACTGGCCCACCATATCCAGACAGTATCCATACCCTTACAGGAAAGTCCCGTATTCAATAATAATGGGCGCTTAAATATTCCAGTCGAAGTCGGATTTACGGCAAACAATGTCAATGCCGCGGTGCCACTTCTATTACCCGATTTGCTTTCTCAATAAGGACTGTTGCGCAAGCCCACGCCACGCCGGTGGATGGTATCGTCTTGGAAAGGCGCACGGCTACGATGGAATATCGCAAGCGGCGAACTTGACATTCATGCACGTATCCTACGCAAGTCATCTTTTGCCTTTTAGCTACTACATCAATGAACCCAAACACTACGCTGATCGGCATACGCGGCAGCCGGTATCGACTCGACACTCCCGCCCTGGTGCTGGACCTGCCCGCCCTGCAACGCAATATCGCGCGCATGGCCGCGCTGGCCGGTCGCCATGGCATCGGTCTTCGGCCGCACGCCAAGAGCCATAAATCGATCGAGATCGCCCGCCTGCAAGCCCAAGCCGGTGCGCTCGGCATTTCTTGTGCAACGCTCGGCGAAGCCGAGGTGATGGTCGAAGCCGGGATGCCGGGTGTACTGATCACTTCGCCGGTGGTGGGCGCCAACAAGTTGCGCCGACTGATCGAATTGGGCTGCAAAGTCAGTCCTGGACAACTGATGGTCGTCGCTGATCATCCACGCAACGTCGAAGAGCTTGCCGTGCTCGCCAGCACCCTGGGCTACCGGTTGCCGGTGCTGGTCGATTATCACGCCGGTCTTCACCGCACCGGCGTTGCCGACGCAGCGGCAGCGGTTGCATTGGCGCAACAGATCAGCGGCAGCGATACGCTGCTGTTGCAAGGCCTGCAAGCTTATGGCGGGCATCTGCAGCACATCCATGATCAACAGCAACGGGCGCACGCTGCAGCCAACCTGTGCGAGGAAGTGAAGGCCCTTGTCGCGGCGATCGAAGCGGCCGGCATGCCGCTTGAAATCGTTACCGGTGTCGGCACTGGCACCCACGCTTTCGATGCGGCCGCCGGCGTCTTCACGGAGATGCAGCCGGGCTCCTATCTGTTCATGGATTGGGATTATTTGCGCGCATTGAGCGATGCCGCGCATCCGGCACCGTTCGAAACCGCGCTATTCGTGCAGGGCATGGTGGTCAGCGTCAACGCTGGCGAGTGGGTCACCGTCGATGCCGGCCTCAAGAGCCTGGCCACGGACAGCGGCACGCCTGAAGTGGCGTATGGCCTCCAGGGAGCATCGCGTTATGAATTCTTCGGCGACGAGCATGGCAAGCTGATCGTCGATGCGCCGCATCGCCCGAAGCTGGGCGATCACATCGAGTTCATCACCTCGCATTGCGATCCAACGGTCAATTTGCATGGTTATTACCATGTGGTCGACGATGACACGCTGGTAGATATATGGCCGATCCAGGCGCGGGGCCGAATTTGAGCGGGAATTGCAGGCGTGGCTGCCCTCGCGGCACATGACGAAGGAAGGCCCAAGCTACGCCCTTTGAACCGCTGGCCGTCGAGTTTCGTTGGCCGTTCGCGGCAGGTCGAGCCGGGCCTGACGGTTTCGCTTGCCTGAACCAAGCCTGGAAGCGGCGGCCGGGAGCGAAAGACCCCTATGTTACACTGGCCGGCCATCTCCCTTCCCCGGGGCGTGCCCCCGGAGCATCGAAACCACGCATGTCCACGCAGACCGCTGCCGAACACGAACTGGCCACCCTGATCGTGGAAGCGCTCAATCTCGAAGCGACCGATCCTGCGGCGATCGATCCCGAAGCCCCGCTGTTCGGCGGCGAGCTGGGGCTGGATTCCATCGATGCCCTGGAAATCGCCCTGGCCGTCTCCAAGCGCTACGGCATGCAACTGCGCTCGGACCATCCAGACAACCAGCGCATCTTCAGCAGCCTGCGTGCGCTCTCAACCCATATTGAACGCGAGCGTACAGCTTGAAGCTGCATTAAGCTGCCCGACATTCGGGCCGTGCATCATCGGCACGGTCTCTGTCCCAGCGTTGCACACGTGGACCTGCCTACTTCCAGCCAAATCAGCTATCGAACGACGCTTTGCATTGCGCCGGAGCACCCCTGCCTTGCCGGGCACTTCCCTGGTCATCCGCTGGTGCCCGGTGTGGTCCTGCTCGAACGTGTGGCGCAGGCCCTGCGCGAATGGCGCCAGCAGCGTCTTGCGGGTGTCCGCGAAGCGAAATTCCTCGCGCCGCTCAATCCTGGTGAGGCGGCCGACCTTGAGTTGACGGAGCGCTCCGGACAGCTGCGATTCGAATTGCGCCGTGCAGGCCAGGTATTGGCTCGGGGCGTGATCGAGGGGGCCGCATGAGCGGTCATTGGCAGGACCAGCGCGAAGGCGGCAATCGCTTCTGGCTTGGCGTATTGGTGGCGGCGACCCTGCGTTTCGGCCATGGTTTCATGCGCCGGTTCCTCTATCTGATCAGCCTGTACTACTTTCTGCGCCGCGGTTCCGAGCGACGTGCTTCGCGCGCGTATCTGACGCGCCTGTTCGGTCGCCGCGCGAGCCTCCTGCAGGTGTTCAAGCACATTCACTATTTTGCCACCACGATGCTCGACCGCATCTATCTGCTGGCGCATGGCGAACGCGATTTCGAATTCGAGGTGACCGGGCTGGAGCAGCTTCAGCATTACCTTGGGCAAGGACGCGGAGTGCTGCTGGTCGGTACGCATCAGGGCAGTTTCGAGGCGCTGCGCGCGTTGGCGGCACGTTGTCCCGACGCGCCGCTGCGTGTATTGCTGGACAAGCAGAAAACCCCGGTCATTACCGAACTGCTGGAAGCCCTGGCGCCCGAAGTCGGTGCGGCGGTCATCGACATTTCGCAGGGTGGTGCGGCCGTTACGTTGGCGATGGCTGAAACCTGCCGCGCCGGCGGCATGGTGGCCCTGCTCGCCGATCGTGGCCGCGCCCACGAAACGCTGCGGCGCGTGGACTTCCTGGGCGAGCCGGCGCCGTTTCCGATCGGTCCGTGGTTGCTGGCCAGTACGTTGCAGGTGCCGGTAATGCTGTGTTTTGGCCTGTATCGCGGCGGCCGCCGCTACGCACTGAGCTTCGAGCTTTTCAGTGAGCGCGTGGACATTCCGCGCGCGGCCCGTCACCAGGTGCTGGACGAGATCTTGCGCCACTACGCGCAGCGCCTGGAGCACTATGCGCGCCTTGAGCCGTACAACTGGTTCAATTTCTACGATTTCTGGCAACAGGACAGTGCGCCGGCGTCTGCTGTCCATGCACGTGCCTTGCGCGAGGCATGAGCATGCTGACGCAAGCAGCTTGGGCGGCACGGATTCCCCATGCCGGCGCCATGGCCTTGATCGACGCTGTGGTGGAGTGGGACGCGTCCGTCATACATGCGGTGGCCGAACGGCATACGCCGGAGGAACATCCGCTGCGCAGTCCTGCCGGTTTGCACGCCGTGCATCTGGCCGAATACGGCGCACAGGCTATGGCTGTGCACGGCGCGTTGCTCGGTGAAACGGGCGGGCGTGAGGGCCGGCTGGTCAGCCTGCGTGACCTGCGACTGATGGTCGAATACGTCGATTTATCGGGCGGGCGCATGGACATCCATGCACATCGACTCCTGGCTGACGAGCGTGGTGCACAGTACCTGTTCGAGGTCTGGCAGCAAGGCCGGCTGCTCGCATCAGGACGAGTGACCGCGATGCATGCCGCTGCGGTTTAGTTGGCTGGGGTGCAAACCTACGTCGTGCGGTGCGAATACTTGTCGTCAACGATCAACGGCCCGGTTCTCGAGCGGCTGTAGCTCGCGCGGATTTGTCCGTAGTGGAACACCTGTCCGACGGTATACAGGGTAATCCGCATGAAGTCGCGCACCGGCTTGAAATGACTCAGGCGAAACGAGCCTTCGTAGCGCGAAGCGATCGGCACCGAGACGATACCCAGCCCCTTTTGGCGCGAGGCTGCAATCAAAACCGCGGCTTCAAAGACGAAGTTCTGTGCATCCAGCTCAACCAGATCCAGGGCGTTGCGCGGATACCAGCGTTGCCCGCTTTGCGTATCGGCCACCGGCTGCGCGCACGCCCACGAAATACCCCAATCCGCAAAGGCGTTCGCGCGGCGGCGCGCCTTCGGCTGCTGCTCACGTTGCAACAGGCGCGCACCAATCACGATGTGATCGGGGAAGCGCTTGCCCACGTCGACCAGGCGCGGGATGTCCTCGGCTAGGTGCTGGCCATCGCCATCCATCGTTACCACAGCGTCAAAACCTTGCCGCAGCGCTTCACGAAAGCCGCTGCGCAACGCTTCGCCCTTGCCTTGTCGGTGACGGTGGCGCAGCAGCGTAACGGGCAATGCACTGACGATCTCCGGCGTGCGATCGTCGGAGCCGTCGTCGATGACGATGACCGGCACGCCCAGCCGCAGGGTCGATTTCACCACCGAACCGATCGCCTTCTCCTCGTTGAGGCAGGGAATCAGTACGCACCAACGCAATGCACTGTTCACGCCTTCGTCTCCACCTGTGCATGCAATCCCAGCAACTGCGTAGCGCCCAGCACGCAGTCACCCGCGCCCGTCGCCAACATCGCCAGCAGTGGTAGAGCTGCCGCGGCTGGATTGCTGTGCATCCATGCCAGGCAGTCGGCCGGCAGTGGAGGGTGTCTGGGCGCCGATGCCGTTACGGCAAGACGCAGTTGAATCCCGGTGTCCGTACCTGGCGACAGCACCAGCGCGCAGCCGAAGAACTGCGTGCTCCCGATCAGCTCGCCAAGCGGACCGACGCCGGCATCATCGCTGCAGACCAGCAGCACCGGCCGGTGGTCGGCGCAAGCGAGCACGGCAGCTTCCAGCAAGCCGGCGCCGAAACTCGCGTTGCCTGCGCAGGTGGCGCTGGAAGATGCGCGGCAATCGGTGGCGATGGTCCAATAGCCTGCCGCCGCGTTATGCACGGAATTGTGGAAGCGTGTGGGTGAAAGCTCGGTGGGCGCGCGTGCGAGCAAGTTGCACATGTAATCCGTGGTGGCCTGGTCGCCATAGGCCGAGGCAAACACGCAGGCCAGGCCGCTGGCGGCGTACCCGCTCATGGCAACGGCTTGTGAAGCCGCTTCGATCGCGACAAGCACGCTTTGCGGAGCGCGCCGCCGTTCATTCGGTGACAAGGCCGAAGCATGCGCACGCGTCGTTGCCACGGCGGGCAATTCGCCGGCGAGCAGGCCACGCAATGCATGGAAGTCAGCCAGATGCGGCGAGCATAGGCCGATGCCTTTCACCTGGACATGCAGCGCATTCATGCGGCTTGCCTTGCGCGCGCGAAGGCGAGGCAGGCATTGCTCCCGCCGAAACCGAACGAATGGCTGAGCGCCACCTGCAAAGGCCGTGTTTCATTGCGCCAGGCGAAGTGGGCGGAGCACAGCGGATCAGGCTCGATGACGCCTGCGTTGCCGGGGACGAAGCCCTCACGCAATGCCAGCAGAGTGATCACCGCTTCAACGATCCCCGCAGCGCCCAGGGTGTGGCCTGTAAGTCCTTTGGTCGAGCTGACGCGCGTGGCGGCGGGAAACAGGCGTGCGACCAGCGCGGCTTCCATGGCATCGTTCTTCTGGCTCGCGGTGCCGTGCAGGTTGATGTAGCTCACCCGGGATGCGTCGATGCCGGCGCGATCGAACATGTCGCGCAAGGCCAGCTCGGCGCCGACACCCGACGGGTCCGGCGTGGACATGTGATGCGCATCGCTCGACTCGCCGCAACCGAGCAGTTGCAGCGGTGCCTGGGGCTGGGCGTGGGCGCGTTCCAACAGGGCGAAGCCGGCGGCTTCCCCGATCGATATGCCACGTCTTGCCGCATCGAACGGACGGCAGGGTTGCGGCGACACGAGTTCCAGCGCGTTGAAGCCGAACAGCGTGCTGTCGCAGAGCGAGTCGACCCCACCCACGACGGCTGCATCGACCAGCCCCAGGCGGATCAGCCGCTCCGCGCTGGCAAAGACTTTTGCACTGGAAGAGCAGGCGGTGGAAACGGTCAGGCAGGGGCCGCCGATACCCAGCCCGGCGGCTACGAAGGCGGTAAGCGAATGCGGCGTATGAATGTCCCTGCGCCGCAGGTCGGCGGGCAAGCGTCCGGCTTCGAGACGCCGGTAGCCTTCCTCGGTAGCGCCGATACTCGCGGTGGAGGTGCCCAGCAGCAAGGCCACGCGCATCGCTCCATAACGTTCCCGGGCGGCATGCACGTGGTCCAGGAAATCATCCTGGCGCAAACCCAGCCAGGCCAGGCGATTGTTGCGGCAATCCCATTGGGCCTGGGCGGCCGGCAATGCGACGTCTTCCACGCCGTCGACGCGCCCGATCCAGCAAGGCAGCGGCATGCTGCTGAAGTCGTTGGGGCGCAGGCCGCTGCGTTGCTGGCATAAGGCGTCAAGGTGGGCGTTCAGGCCGAGGCCCAGTGCGGAAGTGGCGGTATAGGCTGTGACCGCCAACGGAAGGGATGTCACACGCATGTCGTGAGCCTAGCCAGCGGCCAGGGGCTTGCCTAGATGGCTTGCCCGGCCGGGGCAGCTGGCGTTCATTGACGCAGCTAAGGACCCTCTGATCTATTCCTACGCTCCGCCAGAGGCGCATACAGGACGTCATGCCGGGTGCATAGGAACAGATCACAGGGTCCTTAAGGTTCCAGTGAAAGCGCTCTTGTTAAGCTTGGCGATCACGCTGTGGAACGGATGGACGGATGAAAAGCGAGCAAGTCGAACGCGTCGAAGCTTTCCTGCGCGAGCTGCAGGACCGAATTTGCGAAACGGTCGAACAGGCCGATGGCCAGGCCCGCTTCGTGGAGGACGCATGGGCCCGCCCGGAAGGCGGCGGCGGACGCACTCGCGTGTTGCGCGAGGGCGCCGTGTTCGAGCAGGCCGGCGTGAACTTCTCCCTCGTCCACGGGGACAAGCTGCCCCCCAGCGCGACCGCGCATCGGCCGGAACTGTCCGGTGGCGGCTTTATCGCCACCGGCGTGTCGCTGGTCTTGCATCCACGCAATCCTTACGTACCCACCACGCATGCCAACGTGCGCTATTTCGAAGCACAAAAGGAAGGCGAGGAGCCGGCGTGGTGGTTCGGTGGCGGCTTTGATCTCACGCCGTTCTATCCGTTCGATGAAGACGTGCGACATTGGCATGCCATTGCCCATGCCGTGTGCGAACCGTTCG
Source organism: Dyella choica (assembly GCF_003977665.1). GTDB lineage: Bacteria > Pseudomonadota > Gammaproteobacteria > Xanthomonadales > Rhodanobacteraceae > Dyella_B > Dyella_B choica. The sequence goes on from NZ_RYYV01000006.1 coordinate 164,219, forward strand.
GCGCGGATGTCTATCCGCGCTACAAAAAATGGTGCGACGAGTATTTCTATCTCAAGCATCGCGCCGAAACGCGTGGCGTCGGCGGCTTGTTCTACGACGATCTCAACGAGGGCGGCTTCGAACGCTGCTTCGCGTTCATGCAGGCGGTGGGGCAGGGGTTTTTGGATGCCTATCTGCCGATAGTCGAACGCCGCAAGGAACTGCCTTACGGCGAACGCGAACGCGAATTCCAGCTCTATCGGCGCGGCCGCTACGTGGAATTCAACCTAGTCTACGATCGCGGCACGCTGTTCGGGCTGCAGTCCGGCGGCCGTACCGAATCGATCCTGATGAGCCTGCCGCCCCGCGTGCGCTTCGAATATGCCTACCAGCCGCTGGAAGGTTCCGCCGAAGCGCGGCTTGCGCAATACCTCAAGCCGCGCGAGTGGGTGTGAAATTCACTCCGACGGTTGGGCGCCACTGAAACGCTTCGGCGTGGCGCCCTTCACCGGGCCTATCTGCGCGCTTTCGCTGACCTCAAGGACCACCTCGCGGCGAAAATCCAGCGTGCCGCGCACGACGGCGTGCGGGCCGATGACAACGCGTGGCGGGCGGCTGGAGAAGCCCCAGCCATGCTGCTCGTTGACGATGATGCCGCCGTCCACGCGCGAGCCTTCGCCTATGTCGATATCGCCGCTGGTCGTTTCGACGCCGCCACCGATGTGGGCATGGTCGAGCCGGATCGCGCCATTGACGTTGGACACGTTGCCGGTCACATCCGCAGCTGGAGCCAGGGTAATGCTTCCATTCGTGCTGCTTGCATCGCCACGTACCTGGGCGCCCTGCGCGAGGGTCTCGGCGCCGTTGACGGTATGCAGGCTGCTCGCTTGCGCCTTGGCGCCCAGATGCACGGAGCCGTTCACGGTGCTGGCTTCCTGCACCGTCGCGCTGTCACCGATGTTCACCGAGCCGTTGACGCTGTGTACGTCCCCGGCGCGCTGGCCCGCATCGACTGAAACCGAACCATTGACCTTGCTGATGTCCTGGGCTGCCGCGGTCAGGGGGAGAAGCAGGGCCAGGGCCAACGTAGTGAAGCGCATGATGAACCTCCTTGGTGGATGGGCATAGGATGCCTGCTCCCGCCCGAGGGTTTAGCGTGACTTCCGCCATGGCCGGGAATTGACGCGGCCAGGCACCGCCTGCACCATTCCCTTTCTTGCCTTCGCTTCATTCGAATCCACACCATGCACAAGCTCGTCCTGATCCGTCACGGCCAATCCCTATGGAACCTCGAAAACCGCTTCAGCGGCTGGGCCGATGTGGACATCACCGAGCAGGGCGCCGCCGAGGCGCGCGAGTCGGGTGAACTGCTGCTGCAGGCCGGCTATCACTTCGACGTGGCGCACACCTCGGTGCTCAAGCGCGCGGTACGCACGCTGTGGCACGTGCAGGACGCCATGGACCTGATGTGGATACCGGTGCTAACCGACTGGCGGCTCAACGAGCGCCACTATGGCGGTCTTACCGGTCTGAACAAGGCCGAAACCGCGGCCAAGTACGGCGAGGATCAGGTAAAGGTCTGGCGCCGCAGCTATGACATTCCGCCGCCGCCGCTGCCACGCTCGGAAAACCCTTCGTTTGAGGACCCGCGCTACGCCGGGCTCGATCCGAGGCTGATTCCGGAAACCGAGTGCCTGAAGGACACCGTCGCCCGTGTCATGCCGTATTGGGATGAAGTGCTGGCACCGGCCATTCGCAGCGGCCAGCGCGTGCTGCTGGTGGCACACGGCAATTCGATCCGCGCGCTGGTGAAGTATCTGGACCATATTTCCGACGAGGACATCGTCGAGTTGAATATTCCCAACGGCGTGCCGCTGGTCTACGAATTCGACGAACAGCTCAAGCCGCTGCGCCACTACTACCTGGGCGATGCGGACGCGATCGCCGCCAAGATGGCCGCCGTGGCCAACCAGGGCAAGGCCAAGTAAGCAAGACTCCGCCGGCAAGGCCGATGGCGGCGGTCAATCGCCGGTCATACGGTGCGTTGCTAATCTGTTCGTGACTTCCTAGGGGCAGACATCATGGAACCTCACTTCAGCATGCCGCTGGTCCTGATCCCGGTGATCGCCTTTGCGGTATGGCGGCGAGTGCGCAGGCAGTTCGGCCCGCAGCCGATCCAGCGCAACCGGATGATCCTGCGCATCGCGTTCTTCGCCGTCATCGCCGGTCTCATCGCGCTTGCCGCCAGGCACGACCTGCGGCTGCTGGGCGGCTTGAGTGGCGGAGTCCTGGCTGGTTCCGCCCTGGGCCTGCTCGGGCTTCGCCTCAGCCGCTTCGAGGTGCACCCGGTGAAAGGCGACTGCTATGTGCCCAATCCCTACATCGGCGCCCTCATCACCGCCCTGTTGCTGGCACGGCTGGCATGGCGCTTGGCCATGCTAGGGCCCGCGATGCAGGACCCGACCGGCGCCACGCCGCCCATCCACGGCCCCGGCATCGGCCAGAGTCCGCTGACCTTGCTCACCTTCGGCCTGGTCGTGGGCTATTACGTCTGCTACTACGCAGGGCTGCTGATCCACCACCAGCGCATCGTGCGTAGCCGGCCGGAGTTGCGCGAATCGGCCTGATCACAGAGGGTCCCTAAGGGAAACAATGAATAAGTTCAGAGTTTCCGCGGTGCAGGGCTGCACCGCCCGCGAATCAAGCATGTAAGTGATTGATTCGTGGTAGTCGCGTGCGGACATGCGCCGTGCGTGACGCGTCTGAAATGAGCCAGGACGGATTTTTTCAGACGATCCCTAGAGAGCGTCGTGGTCCAGTTCGCCCGTGCGGATGCGGACCACCTGTTCCAGGTTGCTGACGAAGATCTTGCCGTCGCCGATCTTGCCGGTGCGGGCCGACTGCGTGATGGCCTCCACCACTCGTTCGAGCTGGTCGTCGTCCACCGCCACTTCCAGCTTGATCTTGGGTAGGAAATCGACCACGTACTCGGCGCCGCGGTAAAGCTCGGTGTGGCCCTTTTGACGGCCGAAACCTTTGACCTCGGTCACAGTGATGCCCTGCACGCCTACTTCGGCGAGCGCTTCCCGGACATCGTCCAGCTTGAACGGTTTGATGACAGCTACCACCAATTTCATGGAATTCTTCCTCGGTAGGCCCGGACGAGCCCGGTTACGGGGTGCGGAGCATAGCCATTCTGCCCCGACGAAGGCACCTCGTCCTCCTTTGTAGGAAAATGCCTACAAGCTTTGACGGAGCACACTGATGGCGCGGCTTTTCCCCTTCTTCTTAAACTACTCCCCGACGAGTTCGAGGTGCCGACCATGATGGGCGGGCAGGATATCGATCAGATTGCCCTGCGACTAGTTTCGTTGGTTCCGCCAGGGATGGTGGACGCGCATAAGGATTTGCGCGCCAATTTCCGCGATATTCTGGCGCAGGGACTGCGCCATCTCGAGCTGGTTACCCGCGAGGAATTCGATGTCCAGACCCAGGTTTTGGCGCGTACCCGCGCCAGGGTCGAGGCACTCGAAAAACGCGTGGCGGAACTGGAAGCCGCCGTGTCATCCCGCGGGGTCTAATTCAGTTCCGGTAGCCGTCCCCGATTCGTCACCATCACCCCAATGAATCGGGGGCGGCCGTTTTCACTCCTAATTCCGCGTAGATGCCACGGAGTCGCTCGATGGGCCGATCAATCAGCGACTCCGTAGGCGAGGGTGGTGGCCCCTCCTTATGAGCCTGGCCGTCACCCTCAGCCGTGCACAGGAAGGAGTCGCCGCACCGCAGGTGATGGTGGAAGTGCATCTTTCCGGCGGTCTACCGAGCACCCACATCGTGGGTCTACCCGAAGCGGCCGTGCGCGAGGCGCGCGACCGGGTGCGCGTAGCCATCCAGAGCGCCGCCTTCGAATACCCCAATCGCAAGGTCACGGTGAACCTCGCTCCGGCCGAGTTGCCGAAGGATGGCGGTCGTTTCGACCTGGCGATCGCCCTGGGCATCCTTGCTGCCGGCAACCAGGTTCCGCGCGAAAAGCTGGACGACTGCGAGTTCCTGGGCGAACTGGCGCTTTCGGGCCAGTTGCGCCCCGTCTCCGGCGTACTGCCGGCCTTGCTACGCGCCAGGGCACGCGGGCGGCGGGTGGTGGTGCCGCGTGCGAATGCGGATGAAGCCGCCCTGATTCCCGAAGTCGATGTGCGCGTGGCGGACACGCTTTCCGACGTATGTGGCTGGCTGCGCGGCTCGCACGAGTTGATGCAGCCGGCGATGGCGCTGAGCCTGACTCCTGATGACGACACCGGCCCGGATCTCATCGACGTTCGTGGCCAATTGCAGGCGCGCCGCGCCTTGGAAATCGCCGCAGTCGGTGGTCATCACCTGCTGCTGGTGGGGCCGCCGGGTACCGGCAAGACCATGCTGGCCGAGCGCTTGCCTGGCATCATGCCGCCGCTGAGCGAATCGGAGGCGCTGGAAACCTGCGCCGTGCTGTCGGTGGCCGGCCAGGCGGTGGACCCGGCGCACTGGCGCCGCCGCCCGTTCCGGGCGCCGCACCACACCGCGTCGGCGGTGGCCCTGGTGGGGGGGAGTTCGCAGCCGCGGCCCGGCGAGATCTCCCTCGCGCACAACGGCGTGCTGTTTCTGGACGAGCTGCCCGAGTTCAGTCGGCACGTCCTGGAGGTGCTGCGCGAACCCCTGGAATCGGGACACATCCTGATCTCGCGTGCAGCGAGGCAGCTCAGGTTTCCCGCGCAGTTCCAGCTGGTCGCCGCGATGAATCCCTGTCCCTGCGGCTATGCGGGCGAAAGCAGTCAGCGTTGCCGTTGCACACCCGATCAGATTCAGCGCTACCGTTCGCGTATTTCCGGTCCGCTGCTTGACCGCATCGATTTGTGCGTCGAAGTGCCTGCGGTGCCCCTGAGCGAATTGAGCGCGCAGCGCAGTACGCGTGACGAGGATTCGGCCACGGTGCGCCAGCGAGTCATGCGTGCGCGCAATCATGCCCTGGCGCGGGCTGGCCAGCCGAACGCGGAGATCAGCAATCGCGAGCTGGAGCGCGACTGCGCCTTGGGGCCGGCGGAGCGTAAATGGTTCGACGCGGCGCTGGAAAAGCTCGGCCTTTCCGCGCGCGCGTATCACCGCACGTTGCGTGTGGCGAGGACGATTGCCGATCTGGACAACGGCGCCGCCGCGCTGGACAAGCATCACCTGGCCGAGGCATTGCAGTATCGGCGCCTGTCGCTGCTGTCCGAGTAGCTTGCAAATTCGCGCGCGAATCGGCTCCCTCGCCCCGCAGGTGAACATCGCCAGCTGATTGCAGGTTAGCATTTGGCCGGAGGCAAATGTTTGAGACTGTGTTTGCATGCGCAACCTGGTTAGAAGCACCCCTCTTTCGTTGCCAATGACCTTGCTTGTCGGATGGGGGCCTTGCATCCTCGCCAATGGGATCAGCGCATTGGCGGTGATTGGCGCACCGGCTCGCGAATTGTGGTTTCACGCATTTGTATTGCTGTTCTATTCTTCGGCGGCCCTGCCTCTTAAGGTTGTACTTCGGCTGCCGTGGCTACGGCAGCTGGGTTTGGAAAAAAGCGTTCCGCTGCTTGCCGCGGCAACGCTGGTGCTCGCCTTTGCCGCAACCATGCTTGGATACGCGTTTGGCTTGCACGTGGGCGAGTTCAAGCCGCCTTTCCAGTGGAGCTACGTACTTACCGGCATGCAGAGCATCTGGTTTCTGTTGATGGTGTTCTGCGCCATGGACTTGGGTATCGGTTACTACCTGGCGACGCAACAGGAATCCCGTCGCGCCCTTGAAGCGGCCGCCTTGCGCAAAGAAGCGGAGTTGCGCGCCTTGCGCTATCAGCTCAATCCGCATTTTCTATTCAATACGCTAAATGCGATTTCCACGCTGGTAGTGGATCGGCGCACCAACGATGCCACGCGCATGCTCGCGCGGCTCGGGGATTTTTTGCGCGCCACGCTGGACGACGATAAAGCGCATGAAGTTGCTCTGGCCGATGAGCTTTCCCTCACGGAGCACTATCTCGACATCGAGAAAGTCCGCTTTGGTGACCGTTTGGCGATATCCCTGCGCATAGGCCCCGAAGCGATGCGGGCTGCCGTGCCCTATTTGCTGCTTCAGCCGCTGGTGGAAAACGCTATCCGCCACGGCATCGCCCGTCGGCGTCAGGGCGGCAGGGTTGATATGGCGGCAACGGTGGCGGATGGTCGCCTGAACATACGAATTTTCAATGAAGGCAACGCACATCCTACAGCCAACTTGCCCACGGGATGGACGGAGCCGGCATCGATCGGCATGCGCAATGTGCGTGAACGATTGCAGCGGCTGTATGCGGACGATCATCGGCTATCCATGCGGGTGACCGATGACGGCGATTGCCTGGTACTCATCGAATTGCCCTTCAAGCCCATGAGCGTGGCAAGCGATTCCGATCGAGCGTTGCTCGCATGACCATGCGTGTCCTGATCGTGGATGATGAACCGTTGGCGCGTCGTGGCGTCGCTCTCAGGCTGAGCAAGCACCAGGATATCGAACTGATAGGTGAGGCCGAAGACGGCGAAGCGGCCCTGACCACCCTTGCCGCCAACATGCCAGATCTCGTCTTCATGGACGTACAGATGCCCGGCATGAGCGGCCTGGAAGTCTTGCGCTTGCTCTCGCCGTTGGAGCGGCCTTTTACGATCTTCCTCACCGCTTATGATCGATTCGCCTTGCAGGCGTTTGAAGTCCATGCGCTCGACTATCTGCTCAAGCCCATCGACGACGACCGATTTTCGGAGGCCGTGGAGCGCGCTCGCCAAGCGCATGCCAGTCGACAGCCAAGGTCGCACGGCGAGCGCATGGATGGATTGTTGGACGCACTGCCGGGCCGTTCTCGCTATGCGACGCGCTTTGCGGTCCGTATTGGACATCGCGTGGCCATCGTACCGGCCGACCAGGTGGACTGGATCGAGGCGGCCGGTGACTACGTGACTTTGCACGCGGATGAGCGCGAATACCTGATGCGGGAACCACTGCATCGACTTGCTGCGCGGCTGGACCCTTCCAGGTTCGTCCGCGTGCATCGCTCGGCGCTCGTCTGCGTGGACAGGATTGCGGAAATCCGCGCGCTGCCCAATAAGGACTGCATGCTGCGTCTGCGCGACGGCACGCCGCTGCGCGCCAGCCGGACGTACGGCGCCGCGCTGCGTTTGGCGCTTGAAGGGCATGGTTCGATGAAAAAGCCGGGCGGATAACGGCTCGCCGCATCCATCTACCGGTTCGTCGCGGATCTCGGATGCCCGACCCAAAGCACTGCCTATAGTCGTCAACGAGGCCCATCAGGGCATGGCGATCACATTCAGGGGCATGGGTATCGTATGGGGCAGCGTCGATCAAACGGGCGTAACGTGTGGCGTGTCGTAAGTCGGATGAGTATCGGCTTGGGCATCTTGCTGGTTGTATTGGGCATCGCGGGCGCCGCGTGGAACTTTCTCGCCATCCGTCACGATCGCCAAGCCAATCCGCCGCCCGGCCATATCTATTACGTCAGTGGTCACGCCATGCACTTGTACTGTACCGGCATGGGCGCGCCCACCGTCGTGCTGGAAGCCGGGCATGGCGAGGATTTCACCGTGTGGGGGAAGGTACAGCCGGCACTTTCACGTGTCGCCCGCACCTGCTCCTACGACCGTGCGGGTTTTGGCTGGAGCGACGCACAGCTAGGGGAGCGCGATGCAATTCATATTGCCGATCAATTGCATGCGCTGCTCATGCATGCCGATATCACCGCACCCGTCGTGCTCGTGGGGCACTCGGCGGGCGGACTTTATGCGCAGGTATACGCATCCAGATACATCAAGAGCGTAGCGGGCCTGGTACTCGTAGATGCTTACACACCTAATCCTTTGCCGGAACCGCCCTTCAGCGTGGCATTGGATAGTCACAGTGATGCAGAGTTCGCATGGATCAAAGCCACCGTGGCGCTGGGTGTTGCGCGATTAATCGGCCAGTGCGACGCCATCCCCGCGGGGATGGAGGCCTATGCCGGATGGATCAAGGCCAGCGCGTGTGATTATCCGCAATTGGACGCCTATGTCCGTGAGGACCGCGCACTGGGCGATTCACGCAGAGAAGGAGCTGGCATCAAGTCTTTCGGAAACATGCCGCTGCTGATTCTCTCGCAAGACACGACGCGGCCGATACCCACTTTTCTCTCAGGGCGCATCACGACCAAGGACTGGCAGCAGTATGCCGCTGCTCACGGCAACGAACAGGCGGCATACCTCAAGCTCTCCCCGCGTAGCCGTCGTGTCGTCGCGGCAGGGAGCGGTCACTACATTCATTACGATCGACCTGATGTCGTCATCCGGGAGACGACAGCTCTCATTGGGCAGATCAGAAGTGACGCTACTGCTGCGGTAGCCGACAAGCGATAGCTTTTTCCTGGCAAGCCAAGAACCAGACATTCTGTAATGTCCACTTCAGGAAGCAGGCATTGATCCTTAGCCGCCACCGGCAACCCATCCAACTGCGCAGGCTAAGGATCTTTCGAGCGGATTCCTTGCATCCAGGCAGGGCCTAGGACGCCCAAGCGATCCAAAGCATGGCCAGACCATGGCGGCTCCCGTCAGCAGTTCCGATGGGTCGAGCCTTCCGCCAAAGCGGGCGGCAAGGCTTGAAGCAACGCCCATTAGCCTGCACGCTTCACGCCGGGTTTCGGGATCAACGCCGGGAAAGCGAATGAAGCAGCGGTACTTCGATCTGTTGGCGGTGGTCGGCGTCTTCGTGGCTTATTCGGTGACGATGAGGCTGGCCATGCACCTGAGCCCGGTCGACAGCCTGATTGGCGGTGCCGCCAACGCCATTCCCGTCGCGATATTCGGGGCCGTGGTGCGTCGCGTGATTCAGAAGCACTTCGTCGGGAAGCCCGCTGCCACGCAATTGCTTGCCCACCTTCCGCTGTGCGCCACGTTCGCCGTCCTTTCCTATGGGCTGCTGATCGTTCTTCTTGGCTTGTTCAACGGCGCCGCGCTGGCGGGCTTTCTGGTGAAACCGCTTTCGATGAGCGCAGCGGCCTGGCAGACCCTGGAGAATGTGACGACGTACGCGCTCATCTCAGCGATGTCATACCTGCAGGCCCAATACCATCTCTCCAGCACGGCGGCGCCAGCGCCTGTGCCGATCGGGCCGGTCATCCAGGCGCATCGATCGCTCCCTTCCGCCGGACACCGGCAGGAACCAGGCCGGGCAGCCCTCCTGTCGCAGCGTTCCCAGGAGGAACCTGCGAAGGAGCCCGAGGCAGCCCGGGGCGATTCGGAGCGGTCCCGTTACTTCGTCCGGATCGGCGACGAACTGCGGCCGATCGACATGGATACCGTGGTGAGCATCGGGGGGGCGGACGACTATGCCGAGGTATGGACTCTTTCCGGCAAGCACCTCGTGCGCATGACGCTTACAGATTTCACCAAGTCGCTGGACCCGGCCAGGTACGCCCGGGTCCACCGCTCGTGGATCGTCAACATCCATCGCATCGCCCGGGCCGAACCCGCCGGAGGTGGCCGACTGCTTCTGCATATGGAAACCGGACAGACGATTTCGACCAGCCGAGCGGGAGCCCGGTTGCTGCGAGACCGCGTCATTTGACCGTTCGCCGATACGGGCTGTCCATTTGCCGATTTTCTGACCGATTCTCTTCGCCGCCCGGAATCATTCCCCCGACATCGGACACCGGACCCGGCCATTAGCCGGGGCCTGGCAACTATCTGGGGGAGAATCATTCCATGAACGTGCGTGCCTGTTCCTTGCCGTCTACCGCCAGCGGGAATGCCCGCGTCGCCACGGTGCTGCTACCCACCCGCGCAGCTTGCCGGGAACGCAAGCGATGGCCGCATCGGCTGCTCAAAGTCCTGTGGCCTCTCGCTCTTGCAGCGCCGTCGCTGTCGTTTGCGCAGACCTATGCATGGACGGGGCAGCAGGCATCGGAAACGGTCGCTTCGCAGAAGGACGTGTCGGACCTGGCCGCTCGCGTGCTTCACGATCTTCCGGCCGACCCCAGCCCTGCCAACCTCGAACACCGCTACCGGCTCGAACTGGTTGCCGGCCAATACGGCCAGGCACTGCAAACCATGGCGGCCCTGCGCGAGCGGCTGCGTCATCAGGAGGTGATTCCCACGCGCGCGTCATGGGTCACCGTGCCCTATGAGATCTACGCCGACACCCGCATCAAAGGGGCTTCGGGCCACGTCGATGAGGTGGAAGCGTACGGCGAGGCATTTCGCCAGCACATCGGTAAGCTGGCGGACTGGCCAGCCGCAGAAGTGGCACGCGCGTACGCCGAAACCAGCCCGACGGAACTCCACGCGAGGTTTCAGGCCGACCTCGACGCCGCCAAGGGGCGGTCTCAACTGGATCTGGCCGATGCCATCCGCCTGGCCAGCGACTATCTGGCCGCCACGGTTTTCGGCCAGGCATCACGGCTCGCTACGCCCCACATCGAGCAAGACGATGCACGCCGATACATCAGGCAGGACAACATCCTGGTCAAAGAAGCCAACGGCAGCAGCGTCTGCGCCTACGTGATGCGCCCCAAGCAGGCCGCGCCACTGCCGACGCTGCTCGAATTCACCATCTACGCCGCCTCGCCCCAGGTCATCCATGCCAGGGCACGCCTTTCGGCGGCGAAGAACTATGTCGGCGTGCTCGGCTTCACTCGCGGCAAGGTATGCAGCCCGGACAAGCCTTCCGCGTATCGGAACGATGCGGACGATGCCAGCGCCCTGATCGACTGGATCGGCAAGCAAGCCTGGAGCGATGGTCGCGTGGGCATGTACGGCGGCAGTTACGACGGCTTCACGCAGTGGGCTGCTGCCAAGCGCATGCCCAAGGCTTTGAAGGCGATCATGCCCAGCACCCCTGTCGCTCCCGGTATCGACGTCCCGATGGAAGGCAACGTGTTCTGGAACTTCGTCTACGCCTGGCCCTTCTTCACGCTCGACGGGAAATTCAACGACACGGCCACCTACGGCGACACACAACGCTGGCAAAAACTGGACCAGGCCTGGTACGCCAGTGGCCGCGCGTATCGCGACCTCGAAAAGATTGACGGAACACCCAACCCCACGTTCAGCGAATGGATCTCCCACCCGTCCTACGACGCCTATTGGCAAGCCATGATTCCGTACCAGACGGAATTCTCGCGCGTCACCATTCCCGTGTTGCTGATGGCCGGTTACTACTACGGTGGCCCAGGCGCCGCGATCTACTATTTCCAACAATTGGAGAAATACGCGCCGACGTCCGAGCACTATCTGGTGATGGGCCCCTATCACCACCTAAGCGTGCAGTACGGGGTCCTTGACGATCGCGGCAACCTGATCGACACGCTCGCCGGCTTGTCCATCGATCCCGTGGCGCAGCTGGATATGTACGACCTGCGCTACCAATGGTTCGACTATGTTTTCAAACGCGCCCCCAAGCCAGCCATGCTTGCGGACAAGGTCAACTACGAGGTGACCGGCGCGAACATCTGGAAGCATGCGCCGTCCCTTGCCACCATGAGCGATACAACGCGGCGCTTCTATCTCGTCGGCAACCCTGCCGATAACAACAAGACCGTGCTCAGCGAGACGGCGCCCACGGGAAAGACCGCGAGCATCCCGCTCATCGTCAACCTGGCCGATCGAAGCGACGCCAACCATGCTCCCGTCGGCGGCGGCGTGGTGGATACCTCCATCGACACCGCCAACGGCCTGTCCTTCGTCAGTCAGCCCCTCGAAAAGCCCACTGAGGTGAGCGGCCTGTTCTCCGGCCGACTCGACTTCATGGCCAACAAGAAGGATTTCGACTTGGCGATCGATCTGTACGAACTCACCCCGCAAGGTCGTTACGTGCAGCTCAGCCCCTACTGGACCCGCGCCAGCTATGCGGCGGACCCCACCCGGCGCAACCTGCTTGTTCCTGGCCGCGAACAACACCTGGCCGTCAACGGAAACCATCCGATGAGCCGCGTGCTTCAACCCGCCAGCCGTTTGGTCATGGTCTTGCGCGTCATCAAGGAAAGCGGTCGCCAGATCAACTATGGCAGCGGCAAGGACGTCAGCGATGAAAGCGCCGCCGATGCGGCCAAACCACTGGTGATTCGCTGGCTGACCACCAGCCACATCGATTTGCCCATACAACGTGACAAGTGATGCGCCATGCTTTCGGCAGGAGTTCCCCGAGGTGTCCGCTTCGGAAGCGGACACACCCAGACTTTCATCCCGGGAAGTCTTATTCTCGCATGCCCGAAATGCGGCCTCTTCCGATAGCGCAACATGGCCGGCACAGCCCCATTGCGGATCACGCCGCTGATGCGCGATGGAACTGGGCCTCCTCGGTGGAGCCCTTCAGCGCTACCGTCGACGAATTGCCCTGCTGAATCGCCTGCGTCACCGCATCGAAGTAACCGGTGCCCACTTCGCGTTGGTGCTTCACCGCGCTGAAGCCAAGTTCTGCCGCTGAGAATTCCTTCTCCTGCAATTCCACGAAGGCACTCATCTGCCGGCGTGCGTAGCCCTGCGCCAGCTCGAACATGCCGTAGTTCAGGCTGTGGAAGCCGGCGAGGGTGATGAACTGGAACTTGTAGCCCATCGCGCCGAGTTCCCGCTGGAACTTGGCGATGGTGGCGTCGTCCAGGTTGCGCTTCCAGTTGAAACTTGGCGAGCAGTTATAGGCGAGCAACTTGCCCGGGAATTTCGAGTGGATCGCCTCGGCGAACTGCCGCGCCTCCTCCAGGTTCGGCTTGCTGGTCTCGCACCAAACCAGATCGGCATACGGCGCGTAGGCGAGGCCGCGGCTGATCGCCTGCTCCAGGCCCGGACGCACGCGGAAGAAGCCTTCCACCGTGCGCTCGCCGGTGGTGAATGGTCTGTCGTTGTCGTCGATGTCGGAGGTGAGCAGGTCGGCGGCATCCGCATCGGTGCGCGCGACCAGCAGGGTCGGCACGCCGAGCACGTCGGCAGCGAGGCGCGCGGCGTTCAATTTCTCCACCGCTTCGCGGGTAGGCACCAGGACCTTGCCGCCCATGTGACCGCACTTTTTCACCGAGGCGAGCTGATCCTCGAAATGCACGCCGGCGGCGCCGGCCTCGATCATCGCCTTCATCAGCTCGAAGGCGTTGAGCACGCCGCCGAAGCCGGCTTCCGCATCCGCCACGATCGGCGCCATCCAGTCGATGTCGTCCTTGCCTTCGGCATGATGCAGCTGATCGGCGCGCAGCAGGGTGTTGTTGATGCGCTTGACCACCAGCGGTACCGAGTTGGCGGGATAGAGCGACTGGTCGGGATACATCTCGCCGGCCACATTGGCGTCGGCGGCGACTTGCCAGCCGCTCAGGTAGATCGCTTGCAGGCCGGCTTTCACCTGCTGCATTGCCTGGTTGCCGGTCAGCGCGCCCAGCGCATTGACGAACGGCTCCTTGTGCAACGATTTCCATAGGCGCTCCGCACCGCGGCGCGCCAGGGAATGTTCGATAGCTACCGTGCCGCGCAAGCGCACGACGTCTTCGGCGGTGTAGCTGCGCTGGATGCCGCTCCAGCGTGAATTGTTTTGCCAGTCGAGCGCAATTTGTTCGGCGGTCGGCAATTGGGTTTTCATGCTGCGTGCTCCGTTATATTTTGCGCGCGATCAGGCGAGCTGTTCGTAAGCGGGAAGGGTGAGGAAGCTGCCGAGTTCGTCGGCGTGCGTGAGTTCGGCAAGCAGGCGGGCCGCATCGGTGGCGCGGCGCGCGCCGGGCAGCGTGCTGCCTTGCAGGCGATGGGTGTGTGTGGCGAGCGCGTGATCGAACAACGCCAAATCGATGGGCGCATGGTCGGTAAATACCAGGTCGCCGTGATGCAGCCACTGCCACAGCTGCGAGCGGGCAATTTCAGCGGTGGCTGCATCCTCCATCAGATTGTGGATCGGCACGCAGCCGAGCCCTTCCAGCCAGGCGGCGGTGTAGCGCAGCGCCACTTCCACGTTGTTGTCGAAGCCGGCGCGGGTGATGGTGCCGCCGCAAGGTGCGATCAGCGTGTCGCGGTCCGCTTTCACGTCGTCGCGCTTGAGCTGCAGCTGGTTCGGCGTGGGCATGTGGCGATCGAAGATCTCCATCGCCACCGGTACCAGCGCCGGATGCGCCACCCAGGTGCCGTCGTGGCCGGCCTGCACTTCGCGCAGCTTGTCGGCGCGCACCTTGTCCATCGCCTGGTCGTTGGCGTCCTCGTCGTTCTTGATCGGAATCTGTGCTGCCATGCCGCCCATGGCGAACGCGCCGCGGCGATGGCAGGTCTGGATCAGCAGCTCCGAATACGCCTTCAGGAACGGCACCGTCATCACCACCTGGCCGCGGTCCGGCAGCAGCCGGTCGCGATGGCGGCGGAAGGTCTTCAGGTAGGAAAAGATGTAGTCCCAACGCCCGCAATTGAGGCCGACCACGCGCTCGCGCAGGGCATGCAGGATCTCGTGCATCTGGAATACCGCCGGCAGCGTTTCGATCAGCACGGTGGCTTTCATGCTGCCGTAGGCCAGGCCCAACTCGTCCTCGGCCAGCGCCATCACTTCATCCCATAGCGCAGCTTCCTCCATGGCTTCGAGCTTGGGCAGGTAGAAGTACGGGCCGCGATCCTGCGCCAGCAGTGCGCGGGCGTTGTGATAGGCGAACAGACCGAAGTCGACCAGCGCACCGGCGATGGGTTCGCCGTACACCGTGATATGCCGTTCCGGCAGATGCCAGCCGCGCGGGCGTACCACCAGCACCGCCGGATGGGGGCCGACGCGATAGAGCTTGCCCTCGGGCGCGCGATATTCCAGCGTGCCGTTGACCGCGTCGCGCAGGTTGACCTGGCCATCCAGTTGATTGGCGAAGCTGGGGGCGGAGGAGTCTTCGAAGTCGGCCATGAACACTTTCGCGCCCGAGTTCAGCGCGTTGATGATCATCTTGCGTTCGACCGGGCCGGTGATCTCCACTCGCCGGTCCTCGAGGGCGGCGGGAATCGGGGCTACGGTCCAGTCGCCCTCGCGGATCGCCTGGGTGTCGGCCCGGAAATCCGGCAATACCCCGGCGTCGTAGCAAACCTGGCGCTGGCGCCGAGCCTCCAGCAGCTGGCGACGCCGCGGTTCGGCGAAGCGGTGCAGGCGGGCCAGGAAGGCCAGGGCCTCGGGGGTAAGGACATCCTCGTAACCGGTGGTGTCTGCATGAATTTCGATCGGCCGGCTGACGAGTTTTTCGCTGGGTACTGCCATGGCTTGCTTCTCCACCGTGGGTTGCTCGGGTTCGGTGGAAACGCTAGGCCAGTAGAGTTAGATTTGACAAAGCAAATGTTTCAATCCTAGATATTAAAAAAAGCAATACAGTTACTAACATATTGAAAAATATACTATCAAAGGGTCTGCCTGGAGGTCGAACATGACCAAAAAGCTACCATCCGGCAGCGTGAAGCGCGCGCCAAGGCGCAAGCTTGTTGCCCCTCAAGCGGACGGAGGCCGGTACTACTACAAGGGCAACCGCCTCAAACAGATGCGCGCTTTCGTCGCCACGGTGAAGCTGGGTACGCTCAGTCGCGCCGCCGAGGCGCTGTATCTGTCCCAGCCCTCGGTCAGCCTGCAGTTGCAGGCGCTGGAGCGGGAGCTGGGGGTGGAACTGCTGCATCGCAGCCGCCGCCGCATCAATCTCACCGATGCGGGCGAAGCGCTGTACGAACTGGCCCGTCCGCTGGTGGAGGGCTGGGAAAACCTCGATCGCCAGTTCCAGGCGAAGGTGAAAGGCATGCACTCGGGCAAGCTGACCGTCGCGGCCGGCAGCTCCACCATCCAATATCTGCTGCCGGGCCTGGTGCGGCTGTACCGTGAGCGCTATCCCGGCGTGCAATTGCAGCTCGCCAACGTGACCGGCAAGGATGGCCTGGCACTACTGCGGGCGGATGAGGCGGATTTTGCGGTGGGTTCGCTGCTGGACGTACCCAATGACCTCGCGTGGGCGCCGGTCTACCACTACGACCCCCTGCTGATCACGCCGCTGGACCACCCGCTGGCGCGACAACAGAACGTGCAGTTGGAGGATCTCTCGCCGTATGGCCTGATCCTGCCGCCCCAGCGCCTTTCCACCTACCGTATGGTGGATCTGGTGTTCCAGCAACGGCAGGTGCCTTATCACGTCGCCATCGAAGTCGGCGGTTGGGAAGTGATCAAGGAGTACGTGGCGATGGGCATGGGCATCTCCATCGTCACGAGCATTTGCATCACCGATGCGGATCGCCAGCGGCTGGCGGTACGCAACATGCGCCAGTACTTTCCCCAGCGCAGCTACGGCGTGGTGATGCGCAAGGGCAAATTCCTGAGCAAGGAGGCGCAGGCCTTCATCGACCTGATACGGCCTGGGCTGCTGACGCATCGCGATTACGACGAGTCGGGGCATTCGGAGCGCTGACGTCCATGGCCTTTCTGCACTGGCGATGCAACGGGTTGGCAGCCACGATGGCCGGTACAGCCATAGAGGGATGTCCTTCATGAACCTTCGCAAGTCCGTCTTCGCAAGCGCGCTGATGCTGGGCTCATTGGCCCCCTGTCACGCCGCTGAGCTATTGACCCGGCCGATGCAGGCGGTGCACGATTTTTTTGATGCGCTTGGGCGACAGGACAAGCCTGGCATGCTCGCCGTGGTTGCGCCGAATGTCGAGGTCATCAGCATGCATCAGGGCCAGTTGCGCCGAAGAAGCATCGATAGCCTGGCAGATGCCGTTGCGGCCCATCACGGCAGCGCTATTGCCGAACACATTTATCATCCCATCGTGCAATCGGATAATGATCTTGTGGTGGTCTGGGCGCCCTACAAGTTCACGATCGACGGCCGCGTGGATCATTGCGGCACAGACGTCATAACGCTTGGCTACGTCGACAACCGCTGGCTCATCATCGGCTTGTCCGACAACGAAAGAAAAGAAAATTGCCAATGACGGTCGATCGATACCGGTAGCCTGATTCAAAGGCGTGATGAAGCATCGGGGTCGGGACGAGACGCGGCATGCTCCGCGCCGATAGACTGTATCCCGCAGACCCGCACTCACGGTGTCCGCGAAGCTTTGTGATGGATCCAAACCATAGGGGACATGATGAAAAGGTATCTTCTGCTGTTGGGTATGACGACGGCTCTTACTGCGTGCGTGACCAACATCAAGCCAGACGTAAGCCAGAACCCTCCGCCGACGGAGCGGCTCGCGAACTTTCAACACTTCAAGCTGCTTCCCTTGACAGCTTCCGGGGATGCGAAGGGAGACACCGAGGCGCTGCAGAAAATCCAAGGTAATCTGCAAAACAAGCTGCAGCCGATGATCTCCGGCTGGGAATCCCAGGGCGCCGATGGGCGCACCTTGCAGATCGAGCCCGTGGTAACGCAGTTGAAGTTCGTCAGTACCGGCGCCCGCATCATGGGCGGAGCGTTCGCGGGAAGTTCGGCGGTCGTGATGAAGCTGCGACTGGTCGATGTCTCGACCGGAAAGGTCGTGGCCGACGCGGAGTTCTTTCAGCGTGCCGCTGCCATGGGCGGGGCGTACAGCTTAGGGGGAAGTGACGTAGGCATGCTCGAGCGTATTGCTACGGTTTCCCAAGAGTACCTGCAGCACAATTACCAACAGGCCGTGGGCGGACCGACTGGGTTGGCCGAAGAGGCGAAATAGCCGGGGCTATCAGGACAGTCGTGAGCCACATAGGCTGGGATGAAATCCCGGCCTATGAAAATGCGGATCAGCTGCGCTGCTGCAGCGCGAGCTTCACGCCAAACGCCAGCAACACCGTTCCGCACAGGCGATCCATCCCTTGCCCGAATCGCGGCCGCGTGGTCAGCAGCCGGTTGATGCGCCCGCCCATCAAAGCCAGCACGGTCGACCAGGCCAGTCCGGTGCCGATAAAGCTCAATCCCAGCAGCAACAGGCCAAGCTGTGGATGGGCGGCATGCATGGAGACGAACTGCGGCAGGAAGGCCAGAAAGAACAGCGCCACCTTGGGGTTGAGGACATTGGTCAGCATGCCCTGGCGGAAAGCGGCGCCGAGTCCTTTTCCACGAGTTTGCGTTGGCTGCCGCGTGCTTCCCTTCGACAGCAGCATGCGCAAGCCGATCCACGCCAGATACGCTGCGCCAAGGTACTTCAGCACGCTGAAGGCGAGCGCCGAAGTCATCAGGATTGCAGAGATTCCCAGCACGGCAGCCAGCGTGTGGACGATGCAGCCGGCATTGATACCCAGCGCTGCCGCCATGCCGACGGTATGCCCCTCGCGACCGCTACGGGTAAGAATGTAAAACGTATCGAGCCCTGGAGTGAGGTTGAGCGCGATGCTGGCGAGCAGAAAGGCTTCGTAATGCTGGATACCGAACGAGTCCACTTAGTGCCTCTTTTTACGCTGTTTCGGTGTTGCGGTGCTTGCCGCGATACGGCCGGAACAGCGCACGTATCGCCAGCATGTCCGCGTCGGGATCATCGCTGGTCCAGACCAGCGGACCTAGCGTAAACGTCTTGCTGGGATAGTCGATGAAGATCGGCTGGATCGGCACGTTTGCCTCGTGCGCGATGCGCAGGAAGCCGGATTTCCAGTGCATGACGTGCTTGCGCGTGCCTTCGGGCGTAATGCCCAGCCACATGCGTTCCCGTTCGTTGAAGCGCTTTACCATTTGGCCGACCACGTTCAAAGCGGCCTTGCGATTGATTGCGATCATGCCGATCGGTCGCAGGATCACCCCCAGCGGCCCTTCCAGCACTTCGCGCTTGATCATGATGTTGATGTTGACGCCCAGCCCGATCTTCATCATCAAGCCCCACACACCGTCCCAATAGGACGAATGCGGTGCGCCGATCAGAATCAATTTCGGTTGGTCGGGCAACTGGCCAAGCAGGCGCCAACCGGAAAGGCGCAACAAGGCGCGCATCAGCCAGGGCCAGAAGCGGCTGTTGAGCCGGGGGGCTTGCGGCGGCACCGCCGGCAGGATGGGGTCGCTCACTCGTGGCTCCAGGAACGTGACCGGCCTTGCTTGATTTTGGCGCGCTGCTGCTTGCCTTCCAGGCGGCGCTGCTGGGAGGCTCGGCTGGGTTTGGTCGCAATGCGTTTCTTGGGCGCGACCAGCGCGGCGCGCAGGATTTCCACCAGGCGTTCGCGCGCATCCTCTCGGTTGCGGCCCTGGTCGCGGAAGCGGCGCGCCTGGATCACCAGCACGCCTTCGTCGGTCATGCGCCGGTCGCGGCGGGCGAGCAGGCGCGAGCGCACATCTTCCGGCAGGGAAGGGGAGTGCAGCACATCGAAGCGCAGTTCCACCGCGCTTTCGGTGCGATTGACGTGCTGGCCGCCAGGGCCGTCGGCGCGCATGAAGCGCTCGACCAGCTCGGATTCCGGCAGGCTGATGGATCGGCTTAACTGCAACATGCCGCCAGTTTAGCTGGTCGGCATGACGCTTATCGCTTCGCCGGGCGGGAGCACCCAGCCGAAGCGTTCCAGCAAAGCCTGGAAACTGGCATCGAGTGGCGCCTCCAACAGCATCGGCCGGCCGTCGAGCGGATGCCGGAAGCTGAGTCGCCAGGCATGCAGCAACATGCGATGGCAGCTGAAATATTGCTTGTACAGACGGTTGTGATCGCTGCGCCCGTGCTGGCAGTCGCCGATCACCGGGTGATGGATATGTGCCAGGTGCTTGCGGATTTGACGGAACCGGCCGGTTTGCGGTTCCGCCAGCACCAGCGCATAGCGCTGCTGCGGATAACGGCCCAGCGCAATCGGCACCTCCACCGTGGCCAGGCGGCGATAGTTGGTGCGTGCTTCGCGGCGCGGGCCGGTTTCGCGTGAGCCCGGCAGGGGGTAGTCGACCACGCCTTCCAGCGGTTCAGGCCATCCCCGTACCACCGTCAGATACTGCTTGTGCACGTCGCGGCCCATGAACTGCTCGCCCAGGGCGGCGGCCATCTCGGTGGAGCGGGCGACCAGCAGTACGCCGCTGGTGGCGCGGTCGAGGCGATGCGCCAGGTACAGCGTGCCGCCGACCTGTTCACGCAGAACGTCGATCACGAACGTGTCGGCGTTGCCCACCATTTTCGAGCGGTGCACGGCGAGGCCCGCGGGTTTGTTGACCGCAATCAGGGCGTCGTCTTGGTAGAGGATGTCGAGCATGACAATGGTCTGCTGGCTTCAATGCGCCGGCACTGGCGTTGATAGTTGTATTCTCCGGCCGCCATTCCCGCGAAAGTGGGAATGACGGCCGGGACTGCAGAGCGCCTCGCAACTACCGCCTTACCCACCCGTACACGAACGACAGCAAGCCGCCCACTCCCAGGCCCAGCGGCAGCAGCGGACTGTGCTGTTGCCCGAACGTCCACATCACCGTGGCGCAGATGATCAGCGTGGAACCCAGCAAGCCGCTGCCCATCATCTGCATCAGCTTACGCACGAGATGCCGCTGATGGCTCAATTCATCCGCGTCGGCGAGCAGGCGCTGTTCGCCCACGGCAACCTGGCGCAAGGCATCACGCACCAGTTCCGGCAATTGCGGTGCGTTGTGAAACCACTCCGGAATGCGCTTGCGCATCTCGCGCAGCGTACGGATCGGGCTGTAACGCTCGCGCAGGATGCGCTTGAGCACCGGATGCGCTACCGCCCAGATGTCGATGTCCGGATCGAGCATGCGCCCGACGCCTTCGATATTCAGCAGCGTCTTCTGCAGCAGGATCAGCTGCGGCTGCAGGGTGAGCTCGAAGCGGCGCGCGGTCTGAAACAGCTTCACTACCAGCTCGGCCAGGGATATCTGCGACAACGGGCGCGTGAAATACGGTTCGCAAACCGTGCGTACCGCCGCTTCCAGTTCATCCAGCCGCACGCTGGCCGGCATCCAGCCCGCATCCACGTGCAGCTTGGCGATACGCGCGTAGTCGCGTTCGAACAGGGCCACGAAGTTCTGCGCCAGCCAGTACTGGTCGGCTTCGGGCAGCGAGCCCATGATGCCGAAATCCAGTGCGATGAAGCGTGGCTCTTCCCTGCGCGTGGGATCCACCCAGATGTTGCCGGGGTGGGCGTCGGCATGGAAGAAATTGTCGCGGAACACCTGCTCGTAGAACAGGCGCACGCCCTTGGCGGCCAGTCGTTTGCGGTCGATGCCGGCCGCATCGATGGCCGCGATGTCGTCGGAGGAAAGGCCGTTCACCCGCTCCAGCGTGAGTACGCCGGCGGTGGTCAGTTCCCAGTGCACCTCCGGCACGTACAGATCCACGCCGCTGATGAAATTGCGACGCAGCAGGCTGGCATTGGCGCCTTCGCGCTGCAGGTCCAGCTCGTTTTCCAGCATTTTCTCGACTTCGGCCACGGCGTCGAGCGGACGGATCTTGTCGGCATTGGGGTGCCAGCGCTGCGCCATTGCACCCAGCGACTGCAGCAGGCTGACGTCGCGCGCGATGCGCTCGTTGATACGCGGACGCAGCACCTTCACCACCACGGAGCGGCCGTCGTGCAGCGTGGCCGCATGCACCTGCGAAATCGAAGCGGAAGCCAGCGGTACCGGATCGAAGCTGGCGTAGAGCTGGTCGATCGGGCGCTTCAATTCGCGTTCGACGATGATGCGCGCCTCGTCACCGGGGAACGGCGACACCTGATCCTGCAGCAAGGCCAGTTCGTCGGCGATGTCGCCGGGGACCAGGTCGCGACGAGTCGACAGGATCTGGCCAGCTTTGACGAAGATCGGGCCCAGTTCGTTCAGCGCCAGGCGAATGCGTGCGCCACGCGAGAGAGGGCGCACATCGACGACCGGCCGGCCCAGCAAGGGGCGCACGAACTTGAGCGGGCGGAACAGGTGCGTGGCATCCACCAGCTCGTCGAGCCGGTAGCGCAACAGCACGATGGCGACGCGCAGCAGGCCGGGAACCACCTTCAACGGCGTCACGAGTGGCTTCCCCGCTGCTGGCGTTCGAGTCGCGCAAGACGCGCTTCCAGCCGTTCGGTGCGTTCGCGCAGGGTATCGACGTCATCCAGGTAGCTTTCGACCTCGCCCGGCGCCACGGCGATGCGCGTCTCGTCGCGCAACCACGCCGCGCCATCCTGGGTGAGGTGCGAAGCGGTTTCGCGCGCATGGGCGAAACCCTCCCGCGCGGCTTTGGCCAGCGGCACGCCAAGCACGTCGCCGAAACTGCGGGTGAAGGCAGCCTCGAAGTCGGGCGCGAAGCCGCTGGCGAGTTTTTCCAGCCGGCGCGCCAGCTCTGCGTCGCCGGCGATTTCCACCTTGCCCGGGGCGAGGCTTTCGCTGTTGCGTCGGAACAGCATCGACAGCAGGCTACCGGGTGTCGCTGCGACTCGCAGGTCGCTACTCTCGGGAGCAGGGCCAACCTTCAGGCGCTGGCCTTCGACGGTCACGGCCAACGCGACGTCCATGCCCTGCAGTTGCAGTTGCACGCTGCGGCTCTCGAGCGCGGCGAGTTTGCCTTGCGTATCCGGGTCGAGCGACAGCGCATGATTGAGCGCGCTTTCCAGCGCGCGGCCGGCGAGCTTGCGCAATGGCCGGGGGAGCAGGTTGGGGGGGGGGGCGGCAGTCATGCCGCGATTGTAGCCGCCCTGGTCGGTAAGGAGCCTCTGATCCATTCCTACGTAGACGTCATGCCGGGCACGTAGGAATGGATCAGAGGCTCCTCAGACCTCCAGCGCGCCCGGAAAACCCAGCTGCCGCCATGCCTCGTACACCGCCACCGCCACGCTGTTGGAGAGATTGAGACTGCGGCTGTCCGCACGCATCGGCAACCGCAAGCGTTGCTCGGCCGGCAGCGCGGACAGCACTGCGTCGGGTAGGCCTGCCGTTTCGCAGCCGAACAGCAATGCATCCCCTGCGGCAAAGCGGGCCTGGACGTGCCAGTTACGGCCGCGGGTGGAAAACGCGAAAACACGAGGGTGTCCGAGCGCAGCCAGGCACGCGTCGAGATCGTCGTGCACGCTGACCCGCGCGTATTCGTGATAGTCGAGGCCGGCACGCCGCAGGCGGGCATCATCGAGCTCGAAGCCCAGCGGGCGGATCAGGTGCAAGGCCGCGCCAGTGTTGGCGCATAGCCGGATCACGTTGCCGGTGTTGGGCGGAATTTCGGGGCGGAAGAGAATGACATGCAGCATGCCGCCATTATCGGATGGCTGGCGCCGGCGTGTCCCGCTCAGCCGGCCTTGCCGGCAGGATTCGCCGCCGCGATGACCTGGGTGGTTGCGATAGCGTGGCCTGGCGTCGCCAAGGCCGAGGCAGGCGTGGCCGTCACCATCGCCAGCAGCGTCAGGCCGCAAACCAGCGCGCAAGTGCCGAACAAGCCGCGCAGCAGCAAGGTTTCAAAGTTCATGGCCGGATCTCCTTAAGGCTAGGGGCGGGTTTCAGATCGATCCGCGCACGCAGATCATGTCGTCGACGATCGGCAGCACGCAGCTGGAAGAGGGCGAGGTCAGCAGGGAGGCAATCGAAGCGTTCGCCGCCAAGCGCAGCGGCGCCGTCTTGCTGGTGACCATGGCCGTCAGGATCAGGCCGCAGACCAACACGCATGCCACGAACAGGCCGCGCAGGATCATTGTTTCGAATTTCATGTCCGTCTCTCCGAATCGTTGGGTGATTTCCTCACCCTGGACTCTGCAATCCCTGTGCCAGTCCCATCTGCGCATGCAATGCGCTGATATCAAAGGAGTTGTTGCCGGCAAAGTGGGCGTCGTTGGTTGTCCGCGGACAGCGCCTGTGCCCGATCGGACAGTGTCCGGGGGTGGCCGGACCGGGCGCGCTAAGCCGGCGTTAGGTGACAGGCAACGGCGACGCGCTACGATTCCATACGGACGCAAGTTTTCTTTCCCTTGATGGAGCCACCCATGCGCAAGACCCTGCTGCTGCTCGCACCTCTCGTATTGCTTGGCGGATGTACCTGGGGCATCAATCCGGACCCCGGTTCGAACAACATCCGCACGGTGTGGAGCGGCGAAGTCACCGGCTGCCGCGACCTGGGCAAGATCACCGTCTCGGTGATGAGCCGGGTCGGACCGTTCGATCGCAATGACATCAAGGTGCGCGACGAACTGCAGGTGCAGGCTCGCAACAGCGCAGTAGGCATGCATGCGGACACGATCAAGCCGCTGGGCGAGCCGGCCGAGGGCTCCCAGGCGTGGGAAGCCTATGCTTGCGGCAATCACATGGTCGGCCCGTCCTCGGCGCCGTCACCGGCGCAAAACTCGGGCAACCAGCCGTCGCCGCAAGCGCCGGCGCAACAGAGTGGCGGATTCCAGACCTATCCTGCGAAGGGCGGTTGATTCCTGCGTTTGCCCAGGCGGCTTGGGCATCAAGCCGCCTGCTGGCGACAGCTTTGCATCAATTGAACGTGAGTGTAGCTGCGATTCCGCAGCGCGTAGGCGGGGATGGCAATCCCAGCATCGTTTGTGCTGCATGCATGGCAATGCTGGGATTGCCATCCCAGCCTACCTGCTAGTGAACAACGAGAGCGTCAAGCATCGAATCGATTATCGCTTCATAGCCGCTCCAGTCCGGCAGAGCGCCATCCAGCAGCACCATGTCGAGGCTCTTGCCGCCGAACAAGCGCAGTGCCGTTGTGCCATCCGCGCAGGATGTAACCAGGCAGCCGATGCAGCGCAACGGTTGGTCGAACACGAGACGATTGGCTGGATGCTGCTCGACCAGCAGGATGGAGATGGCTTGTGCGTTGCTCCGGGGAATGCCGATGTCGAGAGAGCGGTAGAGATTGCGAATGATGGGTATGACGTGAACCGGAGTGGCGAGCTTGCAAAAGTATCGGTGAGCGCCGCACGCATGCGCTTAGTAGGAATCCGAAAAAAGCCGCGAAATGCCGACCCGTGCCCGAGCCTTTGCTAACTTTGTCATCTCATGCAGTAGTCATCGCGGTCCGCCTGGCTATTCAGTTGGGAAAGCGCAGCCACCAGGAGATGTATGGCTGCTGCCGAAAGGAGTAGCGAATGTCGGAATCAACGGGAGCGCGCCTGCGCGTGATACTGCTCGATGACCATCCAGTCATGCGTCGAGGCCTCGAACTGTTGCTGAAGCTGGAGTATTCGATCGACGTGGTGGGCAGCTTTCGCAGCAGCGCGGAGCTGTTTGCGGGGCACAAGCACGTCCGCGCCGACGTGATCGTTACCGATTACGCACTCGCGAAGGGAGATGTCGATGGCCAGCGCCTGATCCGTTCCCTGAAGCAGCACATTCCACACGCGCGGATCCTGGTGATGTCGACCCATTGCAATGCGGGCACGGTCGCCATGGCAATGCGGGCTGGCGCCGATGGCTTCATCGGCAAAAACCAGAGCCTGCCGGAATTGGTCCTTGCCATCCAGGCCATCGCCGCCGGCCGCGTCTATCCCAGCGGCGAGCAGGTCCAGGCCATCGGTTCGACTGAACCGTCCGGCGTCGAGGCCGCCGATGAACTGCTGGGCTTTTCCAGGCTTTCTCCACGGGAACGAGAAGTATTGCGCTGTGTGCTCGACGGTATGTCCATCTCGGAAATCGCCGCCAAATTCTCCAGGCAGGTCACCACCATCAGTGCCCAGAAGAATTCCGCGTTTCGCAAATTGGGCATACGCACCAACAATGAGCTCTTCAAGATCTGGCATCAGCTGGACCGATGATGCGGTTGCGCGAGTCGCAGTCCGCGAGACGAAGGACGCGTAGTAAGTCATCCTAATGTCCTGAAATGGATGGTTACTCAAGTGCGCAACTGTCCGCTTCCCTTAGGCTTCGCTTCGTCTGCCTGGGCGGTGAGGGAACCGCCCGCGTTCTACGGTGCGCACGCGGCGCCCGGCCAATCGTCTGCTCGCATCCTGGTGGTGGACGGCCGCCTACAGAGCCGCTTCGTCCTGGTTGAGCGGCTCAAGGCACTCGGCGTGGCTCCATTGGCCATCGATGATGGTGTTGCCGCATTGCAGGCGATCGCGCTCCGTGCGCCTGCGCTGATCCTGACGAATTGCCATATGCCTGGCATGGACGGCTACGAAATCGCGCGGCGCATTCGGCATTGGGAAGCCGAGCAAGGCATGCTGCGGATACCCATCATCGCCCTATGCGCCACTGCGAATGCCGCGCAATGGCAAAAATGCATGGACAGCGGCATGGATGGCCTGCTGAAGAAGCCATCGCGTGCCAGGGAGCTGCAAGCCGTGCTGCAATTGTGGGTGGAGCAGCTGCGTCCGCCCGTGCAGGTCGAGCCATTTCTGCCACCGCCGGTTACTCGCCAAGCGTACCGATATCCCTTCGCCGAGGATATCCGTACGTTCGAGCAGGCGATGGAAATCCAGGATCGCGTACAGACGGCGCGCCTGCGTGTGATGCTGCTCGACGACCACGAAATAATGCGCCGCGGCCTGGAGTTGCTGCTCAAGCAGGAGTATTCGCTTGAAGTGGTGGGGAGTTTTCGTGCGAGCCGGGAACTGTTTGCGGCGCTGAAGGAGGTCAGCGCGGACGTGATCGTTTCCGACTATGCACTCGGCTCGACCGATGTCGATGGCCTGCGCCTGATCCGGGCCTTGAAGCGGCGCTATCCGCGCACGCGGATATTGGTGATGTCGAGCCATCACCACTCAGGCACGGCGGCCTCGGCGATACGGGCTGGCGCTCATGGCTTCATCGGCAAAAGCCAGGACCCGTCGGATCTGCTCCTGGCCATACGAACCATTGCCGCAGGTCGCACCTATCTCTGCCGTGAGCTGGCTCAAACCACTGGCTCGCCCGTTTCATTCGGCCCCGGGGCCGGCGATGAAAGCTTGGGTCATTCCAAGCTCTCCCCACAGGAGCGGGAAGTGCTGCGCTGCTTGCTCGACGGCATGTCCGTCACGGCCATCGCGGCCAAATTTTCCAGGGCAGTCACCACCATCAGTGCGCAAAAGCATGCCGCATTCCGCAAGCTGGGCATACGCAGCAACAGCGAGCTGTTCAAGACGAGGTATTTGCGCGACGAGCCGTCGGCAAGCGGGCGACCGTAGCCAAAAATGGCGGTGTGCACTTCATCACCCTGCGTGTCTGGCAAAGTGCGGGCTGGGATGCCAACCCCTGCTTCTCCACGGGCAGCCTCTGCCTTGCAAGCTTTTCAAATTTTTAAAACTATTCCTATTCTTTGTCCGCCCAGTCACAGTCACACTGCGGGAATCACTCCGCCGTTGCGTTGTCGTTGCTCAGTCATGCTTCCAACTGCCGCCCATCGGCGTCCCTTGATCCACTCCGCGGAAGCCCGCGAAATCTTCATCAGTGGCTGCGAAGCGGACCTGCAAGCCATTCGGCTTGCCCAGCGCAAGCGGGATAAAGACAGCCTGCAAAGACAGCTGCACGCGCTGAAGGGAGCGTTGATCGTCTTCGGCGAAAGAGAGACGGCGACTTTATGCGAACAAGCCGAAGACGATTTGCGACGCCATAGCGTCTCGGCGTGCGCCGCCACGTTGCGACGCTTCGAAGATGCTATTCGTACCGTCATCGAAACCTACAAGAGAGGCTGTGACTGTACTCGGTCGTGCTGATCGACCTGCACGGGCCCATCACAACAAGGCGACAGCTTCTTCACACTCTTCGGTCCGGAGGGAGCATCAGCCACGCGGACTCGATGCTGCACTGCCGCGTCGTCCTGGCTTGTCCAAAGCCATCTCTCTGACGCGAACCAGCAAGATTTATCGGCTTTAATCTTTTTGCTCGAATTTTGCGGCGCAGCGCGACCAGTCCGCTATGGCCCCTTTACAAGTTCAAAATGTAAAAGCTTAGATTTTCGTCGCAGTTAGGATAGGTGCCCATCCATCACGCAGAGGGACGCTTCGATGACGACCAAAAACGCAACCATCAAGGACGTGGCGCGCGAGGCAAAGGTCTCGGTCGCTTCGGTTTCTCGCGTGCTCAACGGTCTGGGCGGCGTCACGCCCGCAACGCAAAAGATCGTGCGCGAAGTCGCTACGCGCCTGCATTACGTGCCGGACAATGCGGCGCGCAGTTTGATCACCGGACGCACACATACCATCGGTGCCGTGTTGCCGGACTTGTATGGCGAGTTCTTCTCCGAACTGATACGCGGCATCGACCTGGCTGCGCGGGTCCACGGATTGCATCTGCTGGTATCGAGTTCGCATGACGGTGCGGAAGCTGCCGCCGCCGCGGTGTGCGCGATGCGCGGCCGCGTGGACGGGATGCTGATCCTTTCCGAATACGTAGACGCGGCTTTCCTCGAACACAACCTGCCCGACAAATTGCCGGTGGTGTTGCTGGACAGCCCGGTCAAAAGCGCGCGCTACCCGGTCCTCAACATCGACAACCGAGCCGGTGCGATCGCCATGGTGCGGCATCTGGTCGAAGCAGGGCACCAGCAGGTCGCCTTCATCAGTGGTCCCAAGACCAGCTTTAACGCGCAGCAGCGCGAGAAAGGTTGTCGCGCCGCTATGGCCAAGCACGCGCCAGGCGTGCCGCTCACCGTCCTCGACGGTAATTTCAGTGAGGAATCGGGTTATCGCGCCGGGCAGGAGCTGTTGGGCAGGAAACCGCGCCCACAAGCCGTGTTCGCGGCCAACGACATGATGGCGATCGGCTGCTTGCGTGCTTTCAAGGAAGCAGGCCTCAACGTTCCGGGCGACATCGCGCTGGCCGGCTTCGACGACATCCTGATCTCGCGCTACCTCACGCCGCCGTTGAGCACGGTGCAGGTGCGCATCGCCGATCTCGGCCGCATCGCGCTGGAGCGGCTCGCGGGCTTGCTCAATCCGGCCGACAAGACGCCGGCGTCAGTCGAAACGCTGGGATGCGACATCGTCATCCGTGAATCCTGCGGGGGAAAGGCCGGCGCCACGGTAGCGCCAAGCAAGCTGCGCAAATCGCCGCGACCATTGCGCACATAACGACGAAACCTGCAGCACTTCCGGGCAGCGGCTGCCGCGCGGCAGCGTGAAAGGCAAGATGCGCGCCATGCTGTTTCATCATCACGTAGGCTGGGATGACCATCCCAGCGCTTCGTATGATCCCTAGACCGGCTGTCCCCATAGGCCTAGGGACCGCCATGCGGCTGTAACCTGCGCCCGTCATCCTGCGCGTCAGCTTGGGGCTACAAGTCGGGTGGGTTTCGTGTCGTCTTTGTCGCGTATCCGCCATCCCATGGCGATCAATCTGCTGGCCGGTGGCGCCGCCTTCATGGCCTATGCATCCATGTATGCCTTCCGCAAGCCGTTCACGGCGGCTTCGTTCGACGGCATGTACCTGGCCGGCGTCGACTACAAGGTCTGGCTGGTGATCGCGCAGGTGCTGGGCTACATGCTGAGCAAGGTGCGTGGCATTACCTGGATCGCGGAAATACAGCGCCAGCGCCGCGCACGCACCATGACGGGACTGATCGGCTTTTCGTGGCTCGCCCTGCTCGGCTTTGCTCTGGTTCCGGCCCCCTGGAACATCGCGTTCCTTTTTCTCAACGGTTTGCCGCTGGGCATGGTGTGGGGTGTGCTGTTCGGTTATCTGGAAGGGCGCCGCGGTACCGAGTTGATGGGGGCGTGCATGTGCGCCAGCTTCATCGTGGGATCGGGCGTGGTGAAATCGGTCGGCATGTGGCTGATGGTCAACGGCCACGTCAGCGAATTCTGGATGCCGTTCGCCACCGGGCTGCTGTTCGTGCCGCCGCTGTGCCTGGCTACGTGGATCCTGGAGCACCTGCCGGCCCCCAACGCCGCCGATATTGCGGCACGCAGCGTGCGCATGCCGATGGACGCCAGCAGCCGTCGCGCCTTTATTGCGCGCTTCCTGCCGGGTATCGTGATGATCGTGGTGCCTTACGTTGCGCTAACTGTGATGCGCGATTTCCGCGACAACTTTGCGGCGGAGATCTGGAGCGATCTTGGCCATGGCGGCGACATCTCCGTCTTCACCGAGACCGAAGTGCCGATCGCCATTGCCGTGCTGATCATTACCGGCTTCACGATGTTCGTGCGCGACAACCTCAAGGCGTTGATGATCAATCACGTGCTGATCTTCGGCGGCTTCGCCATTGCGGTGCTCAGTACCTGGCTGCACCGGCATGTCATGATCGATCCGCTGGCCTGGATCGGCTTCACCGGATTCGGTCTCTACCTCGCCTACGTGCCATACAGCGTCACCTTTTTCGAGCGCATGCTGGCGACGTTCCGGGTCACCGGCAACGTAGGCTTCATCATGTACATTGCCGACAGCAGCGGCTACACGGGCAGCGTGCTGGTGATCCTGCTCAAGCAGTTCGGCGCCATGCATCTTTCGTGGGCGTCGTTCTATGGCGATACCGTCATGGCGCTATCGGCTGTCGGCATGCTGATCACCCTGGCTTCGGCGCTCTATTTCCACGAAAAGGCGCGCCGCGCGAAGGAAATAGTCGCGGTGCCCGCGCCGGCCTGATACCTGGCCGCGTAGGCTGGGATGGCAATCCCAGCATCGCGAAGTTGCATGCATGGCGAGCTGGGATTGCCATCCCAGCCTACGTGGCCAGGCACACATACAGTGCGGTGACGGGCACGTAGAATAGATCAGAGCGCCGAGCGGATCGCCGACAGCAGGCTTGCACCGGCATCCGCAATGCTGCCGTCGTTGTGGATCACCACGCTGCCGGCGGGAATCGGGTAGGCGTCCACCCGGGCAAGCCGTGCGGCGATCTCCTGTTCCGATTCGCGTCCACGAGCCGCCAGACGGCTGGCGATCGCCTGCTGACTGGCGGTAATCAGCACCGGCCGCAAGGCCGGAAACCGCGAGCAGGCCTTGGTCAGGGCACCACGCGATCCATTCACCAGCACATCGGTGCCGTGCGCGAGCCAAAGCGCGACTTCGTTGCCAATGCCATAGTGCAGCCCATGCGCCTGCCAGGTGAGGGCGAACAATCCGCGCTGCTCGCGCAACTGGAATTCCGCCTCGCTCAGCGCCACATGGTTTTCGCCACCTGCGTGCGCGGGACGGGTGATGTAACGATGCGCGCACACCACGCCCTGCGCGATGCCATGTTCGCGTATCCACGCCAGCACGCTGTCCTTGCCTGCGCCGGAAGGGCCCATCACGTAATACAGATGGCCCGCGCTCATGCGTCGATGCCTGCGTCCAGCGCAAATCGCTCGAACGGTTCGAACGGCTGCCCCGGTTCGGTCTCGCGGCAAATCGTCAATGCATCGATGCAGGTCGGCGGGAGGTTCGCCACCCTTGGCGACAACCATGCCCGCAAGGCGCGTTCTTCCTCCTCGCTGGCCCGCGCGGACAAGGTCATGTGGAACCGATAGCGGTCCAACACGTAGGGGTAGCCAAACTGCTGATACAAGGCCAGTTCGGTTGCATCGAGCTTCGCGGCTCTACGCTGCCATGCTGCTTCGGTCGTCGGCGCGCGCAGTGAGTTCAGGCGGCGCGCGCACTGCTCGGCCAACTGGTTGATATCCGCCTTGTTACCCGACGGCCGCAAGGCCAGAAAGCCTGCCAGCTGCTGCAGGTGCAATGAAAGTTCGAAAGCCTGATTACGTTGGGCGATCTCGGCCACATGTCGGCGTAGCTCGTCGTAGCTGCCCTGCTCGTTCAGCGCAAACGGTGCGCACAGCGTTGCATGCCAGCCATAGCGGCGCACGTTGCCCATCAATTCATGCAATCGTTCCGCCGCCAACCCTGAAATCTCTCGCGTAGAGAGCCATTCCCGCCCGAAGGCATCCAGTTCGCTGCCCGCAACCGGGCAGAAATACACGGCATAGCGCATCAATGGTCCGCCATCAGTACCAATTGCACCCAGTCGCCCGAAAACCGCGTAATGCCGTACTGCACGGGCACTCCGCGCGTGTCGGCATTGATCGATTCCACGTAGAGCAGGGGGCGGCTTGTCGGTTGCTGCATCAGGCGCGCCGTGATGGCGTCCGGAAGCCGGGCGGAGACGCGGGTGTGCTTGCGCTCGTAGTCGGCGACGCCGAACTCGGCCAGCGTACGGGTGACCGACAGTAGGCGGCGGTACAGCGCGGGCAGGTCGGCAAAGCGTGCTGCCGGAAAATACGACGTGCTGTAGTCGATGATGTGGCCATCGGCGCGGTCCAGCGTCTCGATCCGGTAGACGTATTCGTTGCGATCCAGGCCCAGCGCCCGCGCTACCTGGGGCGGCGGAAGCTCATGCGCGTCTTCCAGCACCCGGATATCGGCGTCGACGTTCAGGTTGCGCATGTTCTGCGTAAAACGCGTGCGGCGGCTGATCACGTAATCCAGCGTCTGCTCTTGCACGAAGGTGCCACGGCCCTGTTCGGTGCGCACCAGGTTGCGCTGCTCCAGGGCCGCGATGGCGCGGCGCACGGTGTGGCGGTTGACATTGAAGCGCATGGCCAGCTCCTGCGCCGAGGGCAATTGCTCCCCCTGGCGCAGCTGGCCCTTGAGTATGTCGGAAGCCAGGATGCCGCTGATCTGGCTCCACAGCGCCACCCCACGTCCGCGTTCGATTTCGCTCATACCACGTCCTCAACCTGTCTAATCACCGTCATGGCAGCGGCACGCTGACCTGCTGGAATGATCACCTGAAGGCGCCTTGTCGCGCCCCAGCCTGTCTAGATAACTAGATATTTGTGACAAGCCTAGGAACACCCATGGACACCTCCCCCCACTTGGCGCGTGCGCAATGGATGTCGCTGCTGGCGCAGGCCGATCCGGCCGAGCTCGCCGCGGCGATGGACGCGTTTGCGCCGCCCGCCGATACGGCCTGGCTGCGCCCGGCCCAGACTGGCCTGTACATGTTGCGCGGCCGGATCGGCGGCACCGGTCCGCAGTTCAATTTCGGCGAGATTACCGTGACCCGCTGCAGTGTCCAGGTAGGCGAGCGCATCGGCCATGCCTGGGTGCGCGGCAGCCAGGCACGCCATGCCGAGCTGGCCGCCTTTGCCGATGCGCTGATGCAGGACCCCGAGCAGGCTGCGCACCTGCGCCGGCAGGTGATTGAACCGCTGCGCAGTGCCCTGGAAGAGCGCCGGGAAGCGGCGAGCCGCAAGGCTGCCGCCAGCAAGGTGGAATTCTTTACCGTGGTGAGGGGCGAATGATGCTGGCCGCCTTTGCCGAACCCGTATTCGACAGCCAGCGCACGTTCCGCGAACTGCTGCAGGCGATGGCCCGACCGGCGGTGCCGCGCCGCCTGCCCGTCTTGCCGCCCGCGCCTGCGCCGGTCCGGCCGGAAGCGATGGCCATACTGCTGACCCTTTGCGATGCCGCGACTTCGGTCTGGCTGCAGCACCCGGCAGCGGAAGTAGCCGGACATCTGCGCTTCCATGCCGGTTTGCGTCTGGCCGAGCAGACGCAGCAGGCGGATTTCGCCTTGATCGATGCCCCCGCTTCGATGCCCGCGCTGGACAGCTTCGCGTGCGGCGATTTGCGCTATCCGGATCGCTCCGCCAGCCTGATCATGCAGGTTGAGGGCTTTCGCACCGATCGCGGCCGGCGCTTTGCCGGCCCCGGCATTCGCGATACCGAGATGCTTGCTATCGAGGGGCTGCCGGATGAGTTCTGGCACCGGCGCGCGGAGCTTTCCGCGCAGCTGCCGCTGGGTGTGGACCTGTATTTCGTCGCCGCGCAACACGTCGTTGCCATGCCGCGCACGACTCGCTTGCTGGAGGATTGAATGTACGTAGCCGTCAAGGGCGGCGAGCAGGCCATCGCTCGTTCGCTGGAGTTGCTGGCCGAAGCGCGCCGTGGTGACAAGGCTGTGCCGGAGCTGGAGTTGGCGCAGATTCGCGAACAGCTTCGCCTCGGGGTTGCGCGCGTGATGCAGGAAGGCTCGCTGTATGACGAAGAGCTGGCCGCCCTGGCCATCCGCCAGGCGGCGGGCGACATGCTCGAAGCGATCTTCCTGCTGCGTGCGTACCGCACCACCTTGCCACGTTTCGGCTACACGCGGCCGCTGGATACCGCAGCCATGCGCGTGCGGCGCCGGGTCTCGGGCACCTTCAAGGATATTCCTGGTGGTCAGGTGCTGGGTCCCACGTATGACTACACGCAACGCCTGCTCGAATTCGACACCGCGCCGATCCCCACGACGCAACCCGCCGACACTGCACTGCCGGCCAGCATGCCGCGAGTGCTGGATCTGCTCGATGCCGAAGCGCTGATCGAGCGCATCGATCCGGGCAGCGATCCGGAACCGGTCGATCTGACCCGCGAACCGCTGATGTTTCCCGCCAACCGCGCCACGCGCCTGCAGAATCTCGCGCGGGGCGATGAAGGCTTCCTGCTCGGCATGGCCTATTCCACGCAACGCGGCTATGCGGAAAACCATCCCTTCGCCGGCGAAATCCGCATGGGCGAGGTGGATGTCGTGATCTGTCCGGACGAGCTGGGCTTCCCGATCGAAATCGGCTCGATCACGCTGACCGAGTGTCAGATGATCAACCAGTTCCACGGCGGCAACGGCACGCCGCCGCAGTTCACGCGAGGCTACGGCTTGAGCATGGGGGAGGGGGAGCGCAAGGCCATGTCGATGGCCTTGGTCGACCGCGCCTTGCGCTGCGATGAACTGGCCGAAGCGAACCAGGCGCCGGCGCAAAGCCAGGAATTCGTGCTGTCGCATTCGGACAGCGTGGAGGCATCCGGTTTCGTGCAGCACCTGAAACTGCCGCACTACGTGGATTTCCAGGCGGAACTTTCGCTGTTGCGTACGCTGGCCGTGCAGCACACCGCGGATGCCGACGAGCAGCCGTTGAGCGTAACCACAGGAGCGCAGGCATGACTCCGCGCTACAACTTCGCCTTCCTCGATGAAGACACCAAGCGCATGCTGCGCCGAGCCCTGCTCAAGGCCGTGGCGATTCCCGGCTACCAGGTGCCGTTCGGCAGTCGCGAAATGCCGTTGCCCTACGGCTGGGGTACAGGGGGCATCCAGGTCACCGCCGCCTTGCTCGGACCTGACGACGTCCTGAAGGTGATCGACCAAGGGGCGGACGACACCACCAATGCGGTGAATATCCGCCGCTTCTTTTCACGGGTTGCCGGCATTGCAACCACGGAACGCACCGCCGACGCCACGCTGATCCAGACCCGTCACCGCATTCCTGAAACATCGCTCAGGGAAGATCAGATCCTGGTTTTCCAGGTGCCTGAACCCGAGCCGCTGCGCACCCTGGAACCCCGCGAAGCGGAGACGCGCACGTTACACGCCCTGGCCGATTACGGATTGATGCATGTGAAGCTGTACGAAGACATCGCCCAGTACGGGCGCATCGCCACCAGTTATGACTACCCGGTACTGGTCGATGGCCGTTTCCTCACCTCGCCCTCGCCGATCCCCAAGTTCGACAACCCCAAGCTCGATCGCTCGCCGGCCTTGATGCTGTTCGGTGCCGGACGCGAGAAACGTCTCTACGCCATCCCGCCCTATACGCGCGTCGAAAGCCTGGCCTTCGACGATCATCCGTTCGAGCTTCAGAGCTGGGAGCACCATTGCGCGCTGTGCGGCTCGAACGACAGCTACCTGGACGAAGTGGTGGTGGACGATAGCGGTACGCGCATGTTCGTATGCTCCGACACCGACTACTGCAGCGGTCACCGCCCGGAGGCACGAGCATGAGTGCGCTGCTGCAAGTCCGCGATCTGAGTCTTCACTACGGACCACGCGTAGGCTGCGAAGACGTGAGTTTCGACCTGCATCCGGGTGAGCTGCTGTGCATCGTCGGCGAATCGGGTTCCGGCAAATCGACGCTGCTCAATGCCGTTGCAGCGCAGCTCACCCCCACGGCCGGCAGCGTGCGTTATCGCCAGCGCGACGGCGAATGGCTCGAACTTGGCGCGCTGAGCGAAGCGGACCGTCGCCGCCTGGCGCGCGAGGAATGGGGCTTCGTCACCCAGAACCCCCGCGACGGCCTGCGCCTGAATGTCAGTGCGGGCGCCAACGTCGCCGAACGCTTGATGGCGCTCGGCATGCGCCACTACAGCCAATTGCGCGCTACCGCGCGCCATTGGCTCGAACGCGTGGAGATCGACCCCACGCGCATCGACGATGCGCCCACCAGTTTTTCCGGCGGCATGCAGCAGCGTTTGCAGATTGCACGCACGCTCGTGACGCAACCGCGCCTGGTGTTCATGGACGAACCCACCGCCGGCTTGGATGTGTCCGTGCAGGCGCGCATTCTCGATCTGCTGCGACGGTTGGTGAACGAGCTGGGTCTGGCTGCGGTGATGGTGACGCACGACCTGGCCGTGGCGCGCCTGCTGGCCGCGCGCACGATCGTGATGCAAGGCGGCCGCGTGGTCGAAACCGGCCTCACCGACCAGATCCTCGACGATCCGCAACATCCGTATACGCAATTGCTCGTTTCCTCGGTACTGACCACATGACCGCCGCCTTGATGCTTGAACTGCGTGATCTCAGCAAGTCGTTCGAATTGCACCAGCAGCAGGGAGCGCGCCTGAATGTGCTGCGCGGGTTCGACTTGCGGCTACATGCGGGCGAATGCGTGGTGCTGTCCGGTCCGTCGGGCGCGGGCAAGAGCACCTTGTTGCGCGTGATCTACGCCAACTATCGACCCAGCCTTGGTGCGGTGCATGTGCGCCATCAGGATCGCTGGCTCGACCTGGCCAAGGCGACGCCCCACGAGGTCCTGGATGTCCGCCGCCACACCTTGGGCTACGTGAGCCAGTTTCTGCGCGTGATCCCGCGCGTGCCGGCGCTGGATATCGTGGCCGAGCCGCTGGTGGCGCATGGTGTCGACGTCCAGCAGGCGCGCCGCCGCGCTGCTTACATGCTAAGCCGCCTGAACGTGCCCGAACGCCTGTGGCAACTTCCGCCGGGTACGTTTTCCGGCGGCGAACAGCAGCGCGTGAACATTGCGCGCGGCTTGATCGTGCCGCGTCCGATCCTGTTGCTGGACGAACCCACGGCATCACTCGATGCCGACAACCGCGCCATCGTCGCCGAATTGCTGGCCGAGGCGTGCAGTGCCGGCTCCGCCGTGCTCGGCATTTTCCATGACGAGGACATGCGCGATCGCGTTGCCACCCGCCTGTTTCCGATGCAAGCGCTTGAAGCCGCCTGATTTGCCGTTTCAATACCCCGTCTATTGCCACCCGCCCGTGCTGAGAAGACCATGAATGACCTCGTTTTGACCAATGCCCGCATCGTGCTGGACAACAGCGTGATCCACGGCACCCTGATCGCCCGCAAAGGCGTCATCCGCCTGGTCGAAGACGGCTCGACCCAGGCTCCCGGCGCGATCGATTGCGAAGGCGACTACATCATTCCAGGCCTGGTGGAGCTGCACACGGACAATCTGGAAAAGCACCTGATGCCGCGCGCGGGCGTGATCTGGCCATCGATTCCCGCCGTACTGACGCATGACGCACAGGTGGCAGCGGCTGGCATTACCACGGTCTTCGACGCGCTGTCGGTAGGCGACCTGGAAGAGGAAAGCGTGCGCATCGAAACCCTGCGCAGCACTTACGATGCCATCCTGGAGGGACAGGCCACCGGCGCCTTGCGTGCGGAGCACTGGATTCACCTGCGCTGCGAGCTGGCCTATCCGCGCCTGATCGAAGCGCTTGAACCGTTGATGGATCATGGCAGCGTGCGCCTGATCTCGCTGATGGACCACACGCCGGGCCAGCGCCAGTACCGCGATCTGGCGCAGTACCGCAAGTACTACAGCAAGAACCACATGAGCTGGACGGAAGACGAATTTGCCGACGTCGTGCGGCGTCGTACCGAGCAGCAGGCCCAATACAGCGCCAGGCACGAAAGCATCGTGCTGGGCATGATGCACGGCCGCAGCATGGTGCTGGCCAGCCATGACGACACGGATACCCAACAAGTGGAGCATGCGCACCGCATCGGCGTGACGATCTCGGAATTTCCCACCACCCAGGAAGCCGCCGATGCCGCGCATGCGCGCGGCCTGGTCACGGTGATGGGGGCGCCCAACGTCGTTCGCGGCGGTTCGCACTCCGGCAACGTCGCGGCGCTGGAGCTGGCCCGCACCGATCGGCTGGACATGTTGTCCTCCGACTATGTGCCGGCCAGCTTGCTGCATGGCGCCTTCATGCTGCATACGCAAGCTGGCTGGTCGATGCCCAAGGCGATGGCGACGGTAAGCCGCAATCCCGCGAAGGCGCTGGGCTTTGACGATCGTGGCTCGCTGAAAGCCGGCATGCGCGCGGATGTCGTGCGTATGCGCGCCGTGGATCGTCTGCCTATCGTGCGCAATGTGTGGGTACGCGGAGAGCGCGCGTTCTAATCGTTTCAGGCACATGTCTGCTGGACGTAGGCTGGGATGAAAATCCCAGCATTGCCGTGCCTGCACATCGCGATGTCGGGGATTGCCCTCCGGTCTGCGCGCTGGGCTATCGAGCCCGGAAATAGGCATCGCACGTATTCGCTCGGGAAAAGGCATAGACAGCCATCCAACTTGGCTAGACCACGTCATAAGCGTTTCATCGCTGCTCTCTAGCCTCTGCAAAGTTGCCGTATCCAACATTTGTGCCGGCGGATTCCGGCCTTCACACCCTCGGGGGAAACCATCTTGAAGATCAATCCAATCACCTGCGCGGTGCTGGCCGCGCTCGCGGTGACTCGTGTGTCCTATGCCGATGGCACGGCCCAACCGGCGGCGACCGCCCAGCCGGCCTCGACCAGTCAGCCGGCGCAGCCGGACAAGGCGGGGGACAAGTCGGCGAACAAGGCGAATTCGTCGCAGGCGTCCATGCTCGGCGTAGTCACCGTTACCGCGCAGCGCACGGCCGAGGACATGCAGGACGTGCCGATCACGCTGCAGGCGTTCACCGCCACCACCTTGCAGCAGCAGAACATCGTGTCGTTCAACGACCTGATCAAATACCTGCCCAATGTGACCTTCGCCGCCAACGGTCCGGGCCAGGGCAATATCTACATGCGCGGCCTCAGCACCGGCTTCCTGGGCAACCAGTCCAGCGCATCGATTGCGCCGTTCCCGAACGTCGCGGTCTATCTCGACGACCAGTCGATGCAATTTCCGGCGCGCAACCTCGACATCTACATGGCCGACATGGAGCGCGTCGAGGTGCTCGAAGGCCCGCAGGGCACGCTGTTCGGCGGTGGCGCCGAAGCGGGCGCGGTGCGCTACATCACCAACAAGCCGGACCTGTACAAGGTCAGCGGCAACGCGGAAGCCGGAATCGGTACGACCGAAGGCGGCTCGTCGAACAACTCGGCCCACGTGGTGCTCAACCTGCCGATCATCCCCGGCAAGCTCGCCGTGCGCGGTGTCATCTACAACGAGCGCCAGGGCGGCTATATCGACAACGTGCCCAGCACGTTCACCCGCCGACCCACCGACGGCGGTGGCGCGATGGCGCCTTATGTGGCTGCCGGCGGTACCCCGGTCGCCAACAACTATTCCGTGGCGCAGAGCAGCTGGAACCCGGTCACCTACCAGGGCGGCCGTCTGAGCGTCGCCTACCAGATCAACGACAACTGGAACGCACTGATCTCCGAGAGCTACCAGGACCTGGATGCACGAGGCCAGTCCTCGATCTATCCGATCGGTGCCGATGGCCAGGCGCTAGGCACCAACCAGATCAACGCGTTTGTGCCGGCCTGGAACAAGGACCGCTTCTCCAACACCGCCTGGACCTTGAACGGCCAGGTCGGCGACCTTTCGCTGGTGTACACCGGCGGCTACACCAATCGCCACATCAGCGAACAGCAGGACTACACCAACTACTCGCGCAGCGCCGGTGGCATGTATTACAGCTGCACCGGCACTTCGGCCGGCCTGTCCAGCGCCGGCAAGCCGATCTGCTACTCGCCGGTGGGCTATTGGAACGACCGCGTGGCCAGCACGCACGAAACGCACGAGCTGCGCCTGAGCACGCCGGACGACTATCGCCTGCGCGCCATCGGCGGTCTGTACTATGAAAACTTCAACATCGACGACCACATGAACTTCGACTACAGGACGATCCCGTCCTGTACGCCGCAGAACCTCACCAGCGCCCTAGCCGGCGGCGCGCCCTGCGTGGCCAACGCCATGTCCTCACCCGGTGTGATGCTTCCCGACGGCACGGCCTTCGGCGAGGTGGAGCGGCGCGGCTACAAGCAGGAAGCAGCGTTTGGTTCGCTGTCCTACGACATCATTCCGGATGTGTTGACCGTGACCGGCGGCACGCGTTACTACCATTACTCCGAATGGCAGACCGGGACCGAGTTCTGGACCGCCAGCAACCAGGTGAACGTCCCCAACGGCACCTACCTTGGCAATGACGCGGTGATGAACTACCACACCACCTATCATGGCTTCAAAAGTCGTGCGAACGTGGAATGGCACATCACGCCTGACGTGATGGTGTACTACACCTTCTCGCAGGGCTTCCGTCCGGGCGGCTTCAACCGCACCACCGGCGCAGTGGCCAAGCTCAATGGCCAGGCGCAGTACCAGAAGCCGATCAGCTACGCCCCCGATACGCTGACCAACAACGAGATCGGCTTCAAGACCACGTTCTTCAATGACCGCCTGCTGCTCAACGGCTCGCTGTACGACATGCGGTGGGACAACGTGCAGATGCAGTTCTTCAACCCGCTGGTGCTGGGCAACACCACCTTCGCGGTCAACGGGCCGAACTACAAGGTGGACGGCATGGAGCTGCAATGGCATGCGCGCCTCACCGACGGCCTGTCGCTGATCGGCTCCGGTTCGCTCAACCACGCCAAGCAGACCAATTCGCCGTGCCTGGTCGACAACATTCCGAAGTCGCCCAACTACAACCAGTGCATCATCCAGACCGGCGCCGCCGCTGCAGTGACGTCGTTCGCCAATCCGTTCGGTGTCATCGGCAGCACGCCGGCCTTCTCACCCCGTTCGCAGGTCAATATGCGCTTGCGTTACGACTGGACCTTCGGTGACGGCTACAAGGCGTTCTGGCAGTTCGGCGCCAACTACACCGGCTCGATGTACAACCAGCCGGCAACCTATCCGAGCGGCGCGGGCGTGACCGACATCACCACGGTGGAACTGCGTTACCTGCAGGCCGGTTACACCACCTTCGACGCCTCGGTCGGCCTTGCCAAGGATGCCTGGAACGTTTCGCTCTACGGCACCAACCTGGGCAACAGCCACGCGAGCGTGTTTACCTCGTCGGCCGAGTTCATCAAGTCGGAAGTGCCCATTCGCCCGCGCGTGGTGGGTGTGAAGTTCGGCTACAAGTTCTGACCTGCTTACTCCGCGAGCAGGGAAGTAGAATTGGGGTGGGCGCAAGCCCACCCTCTTTTTTTAAGGTTTACGCATGAACGCCACGGCGATCGACCCATCGGTGGAGCAGGGGCTCCAACGCATACGCGAATGGCAACAGCAAGGCCAGCATGCGCAGGCCCTGCAGGCCGCCCAGGCGTTGGCGGTCGGTGCGCCGGACCATCGCGATGTGCTGCACCTGATCGCCAGAAGCCAGCGCTACCTTGGACAGCTCGAGGCCGCCTTGGCGACACTCGCGCGGCTGGAACTGGGTCATCCCCATTTCAGTCGCCTGCACGAAGAACGCGGCCTGTGTTACGTGGCGATGCGCGATGCGCCGCATGCCGTCGACGCCTTGCTGCGCGCGGTCAACATCAATCCTGCGTTGGCTTCGAGCTGGCATATGCTCGAAGGTCTGTATCGCATGACTGGCGAAACCGCCAACGCCGCAACGGCAGCGGCGCACGTGGCCACGCTCAAGCGCCTGGCTCCGGAAGTCGTCCATGCCACCAGTCTGTTCTCGGATGGCGACCTGGAGCCGGCCGAAAGCATCATTCGTCCGTACCTGCTCAGGGTCGGCAACGATATTGAAGCCATGCGTCTGCTTGCCCGCCTCGGCCTGGTTCGCGATGTGCTCGATGACGCCGAAATCCTGCTCGATGCGGTGCTTAAGATCGACCCGGACTATCACGCTGCACGTTACGACTATGCCTGCGTATTGTTCGAGCGGCACCTGTATCAGCGCGCCTGCGAAGAGATCGAAAAGCTGCTCGCCGTCGCCCCCAGCCATCTCGACTACCGCACGCTTTACGCCAGCGCGAGTGTGGGCCTGGGCGAACACGAGCGTGCCATCACGCTATACCGGGAGCTGCTGCGCGATATGCCTGGTGCGGCGGACCTGCATCTGTCGCTCGCCCACTCGCTGAAGACGCAAGGCAGGCAGGCTGAGGCGATCGAAGCCTATCGCGCCGCAACGGCGGCACGCCCCAGCTTTGGCGACGCTTACTGGAGCCTGGCCAACCTCAAGACTTACGGTTTTACGGACGATGAAATCGCGCGCATGCGTAGCGAGGAAGGCTCGCCGGCAACACCGTTGGTCGACCGCTACCATCTGTGCTTCGCGCTGGGCAAGGCATGGGAAGATCGCGGCGACTATGCCCAGTCGTGGCACTACTACGAGCAAGGCAATGCGCTGAAGCGTTCGGAAAGCCGCTACCGGGCCGAGATCATCGAAACCAACACGCGCAAGCAGATCCAAGTGTGCACGCGCGAGTTCCTGGCAAGCCGTGTGGGGATGGGTGATCCGAGTCCCGATCCGATTTTCATCGTCGGCTTGCCGCGCGCCGGCTCCACCCTGATCGAGCAGATCCTCGCCTCGCACTCGCTGGTCGAAGGTACGCAAGAGCTGGCGGACATCCCGCGCATCGTGCTGGACCTGCAAGGACGCGATCCCAATCTGGACGATCCGCGCTATCCGGGCGTCTTGACCCAACTGCCACCCGAGGCATTTCGCCGGCTCGGTGAAAAGTATCTGCGCGACACCCGGATCTATCGCAGCGGCAAGCCCTACTTCATCGACAAGATGCCGAACAATTTTCGGCATCTGGGACTGATCCATTTATTGCTGCCCAACGCGAAAATCATCGACGCACGCCGCGAACCCATGGCCTGCTGCTTCAGCAATCTCAAGCAACTGTTTGCCACCGGCCAGGAGTTCACCTACAGCATCGAAGACATTGCGCGCTACTACCGTACCTATCTCGACCTGATGCAACACTGGGACGAGGTGCTGCCGGGCCGCATCCTGCGCGTCTATCACGAAGACATAGTCGATGACCTGGAAGGCAACGTGCGCCGCATCCTGGATTTCTGCGGCCTGCCGTTCGAGCCGGGCTGCCTTGAGTTCCACAAGACCGAGCGAAGCGTGCGCACGGCCAGCTCCGAACAGGTGCGCCGCCCCATCTTTCGCGACGGCGTCGACCAGTGGACCAAGTACGCTCCCTATCTCGCTGCGCTCAAAGAGCAGCTCGGTGATGCGCTGGAGCGCTATCGCACGTAGGCTGGGATGACAATCCCAGCATCGCGCAGGCGCATGCATGGCAATGCTGGGTTTAGCAGCCCAGCCTACGATCACGGCGGTGCGGGTTTTCTCAGGACGGCAACATCACGTGTGGCGCCGCTCTTTCCAACAGCCACCTCTGCAGCGCTTGATCTTCCGCCGCCATCGCTTGCGCTGACGCCGATCGCCGAAGCATCTCGGCCAGCGCAGGCGGCACCTCCACCGGCCTGCCAATCAGCGGTTCGACGACACTTTCGAACTTCGCCGGATGGGCCGTAGCGACGACTGCCCACGGCGCATTGTCACCGGCAGCGCGCAATCGATCGAGCACGTGCATCGCTGTTGCGGTATGCGGGCAGAACACCTCGCCATGCTCACGTGCATGCGAGGAAATCGTAGCAGCGATGGTGCGGTCATCCACGCTCTGCGCGTGCAAGCTCTGGCGCAGCTCATCGGCATCCGGATACGTCCAGCGCAGGCGTTCAAAATTGCTGGGTGCGCCCACGTCCATCGCGTTCGCCAGGGTTGCGACGGCCTGGCGTGGCGTGTAGTCGTGGCCGGCAAAGAAATCCGGCAGCGTTTCGTTGGCGTTGCAGGCAAGGCGAATCTCGCCCAGCGGCAAGCCCATCGCGCGCACCCAGACGGCCGCCAGCGCATTGCCCAGGTTGCCGGTGGGCACGACAAAGTTCAGCGCTACGCGATGTTTTTGCCACCACGCCAATGCGGCGTGCGCGTAATAGCTCATCTGCGGCAGCAGTCTGCCTAGGCTGATGCTGTTGGCCGATGACAGGGGTGATTGCACTTGCAGGCCGGCATCGTTCAAGGCTGCCTTCACCATGCGCTGGCAATCGTCGAAGCGGCCCTGCACACGCAACGCCTGCACGTTTTCGCCGAAACAGCCAAGCTGATGGGCCTGGCGCGGCGAAACGCGGCCATCGGGATAGAGAATCGCCACTTCAATGCCGGGCTGGCGATGGAAGGCGGCGCCGACTGCCGCACCGGTGTCGCCGGAGGTCGCCACCAGGATGGTCAAAGGCG
Source organism: Dyella choica (assembly GCF_003977665.1). Lineage (GTDB taxonomy): Bacteria > Pseudomonadota > Gammaproteobacteria > Xanthomonadales > Rhodanobacteraceae > Dyella_B > Dyella_B choica. The sequence goes on from NZ_RYYV01000006.1 coordinate 208,452, forward strand.
TAGTTGCGTCGCTACGCATACGGCGCAGGCAGGCGGCAAGAAAGCGCGCCCCCACATCCTTGAAGGCCGCCGTGGGGCCGTGGAACAGCTCCAGTACGGATGTATTCGGATGCTCTGGGAGCGGACGTAACGGCGTGGGAAAAGTCAGTGCCTCGGCGCAAAGGGCGGGCAGCGCTGCAGCCAGCCCGTCGCCAGCGAAGAAGGGTGCCAGCAGCGTGGCTGCCGTTTCGGCCAGGCTGCTGCCCGGCCTGAAATCCTCCACGCTGAGCGTCGGCAAATGATCCGGCACGTACAAACCACCATCCGCAGCAAGCCCTGCAGCGATCGCCTCGCTCAAGCTGACCGATGGGCCCACGCCGCGCGTGCTGTGGTAACGCAAGGCTTCACTCATGCGTGTTCACCGGCGTCGAGCGAAGCAACCAGGGTGGCGGCAGGTCCGTCCACCGGCGAGACGAAGCTGTCGCTGTCCAGTCCCGCTTCGGCAAAGGCGCTGCGCATCGCGTTGGCCGCGGCCTCGGCTTGCGCGCGATGTTCGAACCAGCCGAACACGCTGGGCCCTGCGCCGGAGATACTGGCGCCCAGTGCGTGGTGATCCAGGGCCGCCTGCTTTACCCGCGCAAAATTCGGGATCAGCGAAGCGCGGCGCGGCTCCACCAGTACGTCCTTCAGTCCCTCACGCACCAGATCCGCTTCGCCGCGGAAGCAGCCGGCCAGCACCAGGGCGAGGTTGGCCGACTGCGCCACGAATTCCCCCAGTGCATAGTCGCCGGCCAGGGCAGCTCGTGCCTTGCGCGTTTCCAGCATTACGTGTGGATGCACCAGCGCGCAATGCCAACTCGCAGGCACCGGCAGGCGCACCAGGCGGTCGCGCGTTGCCAGCACCAGGCCACCCAGCAGCATCGGGCCGACGTTGTCGCCATGGCGGCCGCCACTGGCCACGGCTTCGCCCTCCACTGCGAAGCCGTACAGCGATTCGCGTGGCAATGGCCGCTCCAGCAAGGCGTTCGCCGCCACCAGCGCCGCCACGCACGAAGCGGCCGAGCCGCCCATGCCGGAGCCGAGCGCGATGCCTTTGTGCAGCGAAATCTCGAAGCCATGCTGCAAACCCAGAGCCTTGCGCAAAGCCATCAAGGCGGCCCCGGCCGTGTTCTGCGCGGCATCCATCGGCAACACGTCCACGCAGCCATCTATGCTGGCCAGGCGCACGACTGGCGCATCGATGCGCCGCACATCGACGCGATCGCCGGCACCCGCGATGCAGTGGCCAAGAATGTCGAAACCAACGCCCACGTTGCCGACGCTGGCGAAGGCGGTGGCGGAGGCAGTTTGCAGGCGTTGCACGGACATGGAGGGCTTCACGGCAAAAGGGGCGTTCATGCGCGCACCTGTAGCGATTCGGCGATGCGCAGCAGGTCGGCGAAGATCCCAGCGGCCGTCACTTCGGGACCGGCGCCGGGGCCTTGCACCAGCAGCGGATTGTCGCGGTAGCGCTGGGTACGGAATTGCACGATGTTATCCGTAAGCCGCGTATGCGCGAACGGGTGCGGGGAAGGCAGCGCCTGCAGGCCGACCTGGGCGCGGCCGTTGCGGTCGAGGCTGGCGACGTGGCGCAGTACGCCCTGGTGCGCATGGGCCTCGGCAAGGCGCGCGGCCATCGGCGCGTCGAGCTCTTCCAGGCGTGCCATGAATTCCTCCAGCGGCACCTCCGCCAGTTCCGCCGGCACCAGGCTCTCTACCGCCACGTCATGCAAGGACATCGGCCAGCCTGCTTCACGCGCCAGTATCACCAGCTTGCGCGCCACATCCATGCCGGACAAATCGTCGCGCGGATCGGGCTCCGTATAACCCAGCGCATGCGCTTCACGCACCAGCGCTGAGAACGGGCGTTTGCCGTCGTACTGGCAACACAGCCAGGCGAGCGTGCCGGAGAACATGCCCTCCACCGACAGCAGCTGATCGCCGGTGTCGAGCAGGTCACGCAGCGTCTGCACTACGGGCAGGCCGGCGCAAACCGTCGCTTCATAGCGGAAGCGGCCGCCGTGCTGGCTCGCTGCGCGAATCGCCTGCCAGCGCGAGAGTGGGCCACTGCTCGCCAGTTTGTTCGGCGTCACAACGTGCAGACCGGAGGCGAGCCAGTAGGAATACTTCGATGCCACCATGTCGTTCGCGCTGCAGTCGACCAGCATCGCGTGACGCCCCTCGTCGCCGCGAACGTGCGCAGCGAATTGCTCCAGATCGGTGGGGCGCCAGGTCTGCGCGTCGTGCTGGGCGTTGAGTTCCGGATCATCGCAGTCCAGCCACATGCGGCGGCTGGCGGCCACGCCGCACAGCTTCAACGCAAGCCCGGTGTCACGCAGCAGGCGTTCTTGTGCCGCACGCAACTGCGCCAGCAGCACGCTGCCTACGCGCCCGGGCCCGATCAGCCCGACGGCGAGGGTTCGTCGTCGTGACATGGCGGCCTGTAAAGACGGCAGGCGATGCGGATGTTCAGCGATGGGTGGTGCACAGCTTTCCATGACGGCCTCCGGTAGAGGCCCCTAGCTCGCTGGCGGTTCGGAAGTGCCGGCCCGCCTCGTCGAGGGCGGGACCGTTTGCGTGTGAAGACTATTCGCGCACAGACACCACCCCAGACCCGGTCGTTCCGGTTCCGGTAGTGGTGGTAATAATCGTGGTGGCGATGATCGTTGCCGCCGCAACGCCCGTACGACCAGTGTTGACCGGTGCGAATTCGATGCGTGCTGGCGTGGATACGGGCGACATGGGGTCGACACTACTTGTGCACTGCAGCGGCTGTCAACGGTTGCTTGCGAAACCAAATCCAGGCCGATTCGCTTTCATTCCACCTTGGTGGTGCCGTTGTCCGGGGATGCCGTGCCGTCGCGGATTTGCTGGATGAATAGCGAAACCTCGCGCATGACCAGGTCGGCCCGATCCACTTGCACGTAATGCCCGCTGCCCTTGGCAATGATGCGCCGGCTGCGCGTGGAAAGCTGCTTGAGATCCTCCTGCATACCGTTCCAGCTATCGGAAACCGCTTTCATTACGGCCGGCGGAAAGGGGAGAGGATCGTCCTTTCTGGCGGGTCCGGCCGGGTCCTCGGAAAAAAATCAGGATGGGCAGACTGCCGAAAGGTCCGCTCTGGCGCGTCTCGTCGCTGGAACGATCGATATCACGGAACTCGCCGATACCCGCTGCCACGATCGAGGGGACGCAAGCGTCAGACAGAATCCAGCCTCGTTCGGATTCCAGGCCGGGCTCGATGTCCGGACATTGACCAGTGGCGCGGGCAACGCCAAGCACCGTCATCCATTTCATCAGCGCGAAGTTGGGAACGCTGCCCATTACTTCCTTGGGCAGGCGTTTCATCTGGTCGGGCGTGCTGCCGTCCACGAACACCAGCCCGGCCAGATCGTGCGGATAACGCGTTGCATAGGCGCGTAGATAAACACCGGCAATCGAATGTCCCATCAGTACGAACGGCTTCGCTATGCCGGCTTGTTCGAGCAGCGCATGCAATTGGTCCGCTAGCGTGTTGGCGTCGTGATCGTTCGATAGGGTGTCACTGCGACCCAGGCCGGAACGATCGTACGAACACACCTGCGTGGTTTTCGACAGCTCCGGCTGCACCTTCGCCCACACCGTGCAGTCATCGCCCAGGCCGGCATCGAGTACCAGGGTGGGCGAGCCCGTGCCGGTGCAATACATGTGCATCGCGTGCCCATCGACCCGATAAGTTTTTCCGGGAGCGGGATACGCCAGGCGGTAATGGCGGATCATCAGTGCATTCCATGTTGCACCGGTGATGCACGTCAGTACGAGCAGCAGGAGAAGGCCGATACCGATCCTGGCCAGGAGGCGACGCCAGCGGTGCTCGCGGCTTGGCTGGCCAATACTGTTTTGCCGACTATCCAACGCCATGGGACATCTCCCCGGGAGGATGGGGGGGATAATAGCAATCCTTGGACGAGAAATAGGAAATCGAATTGCACCGCGGCCATAAGGCTGCCGGCATGGCGCAGCACGTTGCCGATGCTGTGCCGGACGCTTCGTGTTGGACAATGCCGACATGAAAAGCAGCCAAGGCGAGGTACTACGTGGGGAAATTGCCCCAAGCTTCCATCCGCCGCACCGTGGTACGTTTATCAATATGAAAATCGGATGGCAGGCATCGCGCCATTTGGCTGAAGCCGCCTATCGATTCAATCGTCGGTTTTGCTTGCACCAGATGCTGCCTTGCCTGGCGCGAGCGATGATGCTTTGCAAGCCTCAGCCAGAGCCGGCCCTACGCAGGGCGAGCAACTTTCATGTCTGAGGTTCGAGGCTGATCAGGAACGCTGCTTTGAAGCTTTTCTGAAGCCGGCGCCTTTCACAGCGGTGCAGTCTGATAGGAGATTGAATCATGGCCAATGGTGACGACATGCAACCACTTGGTAAGCTGCGGGAGCTCTGCCAATGAATCGCAAAAAGATCGAGTGGTTCGCCGCAGTCTTGGCGTGGGTTTTGTTGCCGATGACGGCCTATGCGCTCCCTTTATATTGGTACAAGTACGTTCCGTTGCGTGCCGGCCAAGCGGCAAGCGCTGATCAGATCGAAAGTGTAGTGCACGTGCTTTTCAGGAGCGGCATATCAGTGAACCGGCCACGAAGTGTTCGCGATAATATTGCGCTTGATTTCTACAATGACTTTTCTAATTCCATAGAGCATGGCTACTTTACGCCGTTGTATCCAACCATCCAGGAGGCGGAATCAGAGGCAAGGTTTAACGCGCCACTCAATGGCATACTGATGGAAGTGGCTCCGGACGAAAGGGCCTTCGATCTCAGGCGGACGATCGACAATCTGGAATCCGCCATACCCAATCAGGACGCTGAACGGTCAAAAATACTAAGATACCTTGCTGCTGTATTGAGGCACATCCCCCCTCGCACATTGATAGCAGGAATGCCTTTGCCGTCGGACGATGCGCCCATCACCCCAACGATTCAAGGTGCACACGTAAGACGGGCGATCATCTATCTTAATGACGCAGTGGTGCGCGAAGTGACGAGGAACAGTCAAGATCCGCCATTTTCCGAGCCGTCTGATACCCATTTAGCACAAGGCTATGAGTTCAGTGCATCACCTGTTCCATTCCCCGTGCGTGGGCCGGTCTCAACCGTTGCTCCTGGGACGGATAATCTGACGTTCTTTGGGCAGTGTCGTGCACTAACTCGTGCCTTGAGCCCATCGACAGGGCGCGATCACCGTTATTCGCAGCAAGAAACATGCAAATCAGAAATGATCACCTTGGATGAATTTAGCCGAAGGCATGCTCGTCACCAAGGAGTCACGGCGCCGCTGACGCTTTTGCTTTGATGAGAGCAGGAAAAAACCTGCATCGATAGGGGTTTTGCTTATTACTGTCGGGTCGCGAGTCTTCATTATGAATGGAAAGCTCATCCCTTGGGTTGCCCTGGTTTTTGCGTGGTCTTTGTTGTCGGCGGAGTCCTGTGCACGTCCTTCGTCGCATTGGTATATGGCTGTAGCGGTGCCTGAAGATATGACCGTCGATGGTCTCGAAATGCAGGCGCATCTATTCTTCAGTCACGGAGCGCCGGTGGCGCAGCCACGGAGCATTCACGACGATATTGCACTTGATTTCTACAATGCGTTGACGGCTTCCGTCATCCACCCCTATTTCCTGCTGTTGTATCCAACCTTGGAAGGGGCGGAAATGAGCGAGCGACGGTCGGGTCCGATGAATGCCATCATCTTTGAAGTCGCCCCGGACGAAAGGGTCTTTCACTTTGGACAGACCATGCACAATCTGAAGGGCGTTGTTCCCATGCAAGGTGATCTTGGGCGGTCGCTCATACTGAGGTTTCTTGCAAATGCCGCCAGAGACGTCGGCGACGATGCGGCGATAGCCGGAATGCCTTTGGCTGTGGACGATGCGCCCATCGATCCGGTCATTCAAGGTGCTCATATAGAGCGAGCGCGTATTTACCTCAATAACGTGTTGGTGCGTACGGTAGACCGGATTGATCAACAAGATGGGCCATTCATCGAGCCTGGGAATAGCCATGTGACTGAAGGATATCCGTTCAACCCGCCAAGGCAGGTATTTCCGGTCCATGGTCGAATCGTGTCGGTGGCTCCCGGGACAGATAACTTGACGCTTTTTGGGCCATGCAACACTCAAGGGCCTGCTCCCATCCGGTCAGGCCGCTTCGATCGCAAACGGTCGTTGGAAAACGCCTGCCCATCGGAAATGACCAGCCTGGATGAATTCAACCGCAGGCATGTTCGTCACGAGGGAATCATGGTTCCCGTAACGCTTTTGCTCTGGTGAGCGCCATGATCGAATCCATTGAAGAGGGCATCGCCAAATGCTTGCAGGTGCCTCCTGATGAGGCGGGCTCGCCGGGTATCGTGATTCCTTCGACAGAGTGGTTGGCTAGGATGAAATTCCCAGGAACGCGTACGCATAAGAGCGACCGGGTTTTCATCCCAGCCGCTGGCGATAGAGCAGGGTTCTTTCGTTCAGGGTGACAGGTCGATGGCGTACACCGCTGTACCGTCGCCATTGTCGCGTAGCTGCCGGATGTTATGCAGCCCATCAGCCTCCGCCACGGACTGTTTGTCGCTGGCTGAAGTGAACACCACGGGGCCCCGCGTTTTCAGATGAGCGAAATGCCAAGAAGTGCGCGGCAGATCGACGGCGCTAAGTGTGGGGTGCGCCGTCAACCACTGCGCAAGAATCTCGCGCGTGCCATCGGGCGAGGCCAGCACGATGCTGCTGCCATCCAGGCCTGGAAAATGCCCACCGCCGCTGGCGCGATAGTTGTTGGTCACCACTACGAACGTCTGCGACGCCATCACCGGCCTGCCGTGGTAGCTCAGCTTTTCAATGCGTTGCCCCACCGGCTTGGAGACGTCGATGGCGTAGCTGATGCCGCCCTGGATCTGGTCGAAGTTGAAGCCGGGGTATTTGGTGTTGATCAGCTGCTGTTCGCCTTCCGTGTTCGGATCGATACGGTTGAAGCGCTCGGCGGATTTCTCCAGCCATGCCTTAAGCGCCGCGCCGTCAATTTTTACCGCCGACAGCGTGTTGGGATAGAAATACAAATCTGCCGCGCTACGCAGCGTGAGCGGACCGGGTTGCACGTCGGTGAAATCGTCCGCTCCGCCGAAGCCATTGCGGAATGCCGCAGCAGCGGCAAGCACCGGCACATGGGCCAGTTCCGGGTGCGCCGTGGACAGTTCATGTTGCACGTCATCGATCTGCGCGGCATTCACCGGCGCCAGCGCGCTCATGTCGCCCTCGTCGGCGAAATAGCTGCTCATGCGTACCGCGCTTTGTCCGACCGGCGTGTTCACATAGTCGATGGCCGCCTGTTGCAGCTTGCCGACGACCAAGGCAATTTGCGGATCGGCCGGCACGCAGTTGCTTGCCGAGACGGTAGGCTTGCCGGCGATCAGCATCGGCGGACAGATCGGCTGCACCTGGCTGAAGGTCTTGGTTTTATCGATGGTCCAATGACCTTGTTGGCGCAGCATCGCCAGGCGGATCACACCCAGGTCCTTGCCGAAGAAACCGCCCATTACCGCGGGCACACCACGCACGAAGCCGTGCTCGTCGTCCACGTCCTGCATGTGCTCGAAACGCGGGCCAGGGAAGTCCGTGTGCTCGTGCCCCATCAGCAGCACATCGATGCCCGGCACGCCGGCCAGGTACCAGCCGCCGTTCTCCATGTCGGAGGTATAGGGCGAGGTATTCATGCCACCGTGCAGGATCGCGATCACCAGGTCCGGATGCTGGGCCTGGATCTCGGGCAGGTATTTCTGCGCCGCTTCCACCACGCCGGTGACGGTGACCTTGCCTTCGAGGTTTTGTTTGTCCCACTGCATGATCGGCGGGGGAGCGAAGCCGATGATGGCGATCTTCAGCGGCACGCTGAGCTGGCTGCCGTCCGGCGTGAAGGCGGCGATCTTGCGGTTCACGATCGTCCACGGCGGGAAGATCGGCTTGCCGTCGCGCGCGCCATCGACATTGGCCAGCACCAGCGGGTAATGCGGTCCGACGCAGTGCTGGGGGGCGCCCCCGTCCACGTTCATCGGCGTGCCGGTGACCTGCGAGAGAAAGGGCAGGCCATAGTTGAATTCGTGATTGCCGATGGTGCCGCCGTCATAGCCTACGGCATCCATCACTTTATAGATCGCCAGTTCTTCCGCGCAGCCGGGCTTCTGTACCCGGGCCTGGTAGTCGGCCAGCACGCTGCCCTGGATGGTGTCGCCGGCATCGAACAGCAGGCTGTTGGTGAACTGCTCGCGCGCCTTGCGGATCAGGGTGACCGTGCGCTCGAAACCCAGGGTCGGGTCGGCCTTTTGCTTGTAGTAGTCGTAGCTGAGGACATTGGAGTGCAGATCGGTCGTCTCCAGCACGGCCACGTCGGCGCGCAGGCCATCCGGCAACGGCTGGGTTCGAGGCTGCTCGCCATGCGGTTGGCTGGCGCAGCCGGCCAGGAGCAGGGCAGCGACAAGGGTGGCGAGACGGGGGCGTGGATGCATGGGGGAGAGTTCGAGGGCGCCAAATAAATGAACCTAACAGATATGGGTGACAGTCCGCGCCTGCCTTTTGGCAGCTGCCCGGCTGTCGAATGGCACTAAAATGACGCAAATTTGACAACCAGAAGAACGCGCCTTGCCGGCGCCGCCGATACAGGGGAACCACCCATGCCGTTGATTCCGTTTCGCGCTACGCGAAACCGCGTGACTGCTGCCTGCGCATGGGCGTTCTTCGCCGTGTGCGTTTGGTTCACCGCCTGGCAAGAGCCCCTGCTCGAACAGCGTAGCTTCGTATTGACGCTGATGCTGTGCGTGTTCGGCGTGGCGCTGTTCGTGTTCGCGCGGCTGGCGTTCGCGCTGGTTTTCAGCGGCGGTCTGTTCCTGCTGTTGCGCGCGATTACGGTGCTGAAGGAACAGTACCTGGAATCTCCGCTGATGCCGGCGGACTTCGTTTATTACGTACGCTCCAGCTTATTCGAAACGCTGCGCCGCTATCCCGACATCTATAGTGTGGGCCTCTGCGTAGGTATCGCCGTACCCATCGTGCTGTGGCTGGCCTGGAATTGCGATCGGCAACTGTTCCAGCACCTGCGCAAGATGCCGCGCTCCCTGCTGCGCGTGGGCGGTATCGCGCTTTGTGCGCTGCTGTTCTGGATCTGCCTGCTGCCCACCGGGCCGTTCGAACAGGTGCACGCGCGCGGTACCTGGGAAAAGATGTCCGACGATGCGGACCTCACCAATTTCTTCGTGAATCTGCGCGATTCCAGCGTGCATGTGCCGGCCGGCTCCGACGACGCCACGGCAGCGCGCCAATGGCAGTCCACGGTGACGGAGGTGCCGTCGAACATCGACCCCGCCCGCTATCCGGACATCGTGCAAGTTCTGGAAGAAAGCACCTTCGACCCCGCGCCGTTCACCCACTGCAGCGTGCCTGAGTGCCGCCTGGACATGTTCAAACCGGATGCCCGTACGCGCGGCACGGGTGTGCTGCGCGTGCATACCTTCGGCGGTGGCACCTGGGTCAGCGAATTCGCCGCGCTCACCGGCATGCCGCAGGACATCTTCGGTCCCGGCGGCATGTACGCGCCTTACGTGCTTGCCCCGCACGTGCACGACTCGTTGCCGCGGCTGCTGAAAAAGCTCGGCTATCTCACCGTGGCGGTCTATCCCACGCATGGCGAGTTTCTCAACGGACGCGATGCCTACAAGGCCTATGGGGTGGATCAGTTCTATGGCGCCGGCGAGCTGGGCCTGGATGACTGGGACGAAACGGACGCCCAGATGTTCGAGGCCGCCAAGCGCGTCTACGACAAGCTGAAGAAGCCGGGCCAGCCGGTCTTCATGATGATTCTCACCATCAACCAGCACGGCCCGCACAACGATCCGATGTCGACCCTGCCCAAGCCGTTCCAGAACCTGCTGCAAGGCTTGCCGCCGGCCACCGCGCTGAATTTCGACACCTATCTGCAACGCCTGCACGATTCGGACGTGGCCATGCAGGGGCTGGAGCACGAATTCCTCGATCGCGAGCAACCGACCGTGCTGGTGCATTTCGGTGACCACCAGCCCTCGTTCGATGACCTGATGCGCACGCTGCCGCGCAGCCTGCCGCTGGCCTTGGTGCAATACCAGGACTACCTGACCTACTACATGATCAAGAGCAATGTGCCCGGCGCGCCGTTGCCGACCTATCCGATGCTGGACATCGCACATCTGCCGGGCATGGTGGTGAAGGCGGCCGGCTTGCCGACGGGCGCCTATTTCTCCGCGCTGACGTCATTGCGGGAGCGCTGCAACGGTTTGTATGCCGATTGTGCGGACAAGTCGCTGGTGAAGTCGTATTACGGTTGGGTGTTCAATCGCCTGCATGTGTATCAGTGACACGTGACCGGCAGCGTAGGCTGGGATGACAATCCCAGCTATCCTGCCTACCCATGATGGCATCCATTGAGGCATTCCAGGGGCCCGCTGCATCGATCACCATCGATGACTTTGCCGGTTGCGATCGTCCCCTGGTCATCCGCGGCCTGGTTCGCGACTGGCCGATTGTCGAACTCGCGAGGGAGTCGGACACGGCCTTTGCGCGCCGCCTGTCGGAACTCGACAACGGCACGCCAGTGGACACGCTACTGATCCCGCCGGGCGAGGATGGCCTGGTGGGCTACAACGCCGATCTCAGCGGCTTCAATTACGAACATCACCGCGTTTCTCTTAAGCAGGGGCTGCAGCGACTGGCCCAGTACAGCCGTGAGCACAGCACGGCCGGCCTCGCTATCCAGAGCGCGCTGATTTCGGCGTGCCTGCCGGGCTTCGTGGAACAGCATGACGTGTCCTTCCTGCCGCCACACATCCAGCCGCGTCTGTGGCTCGGCAATCGGGTGGTGACGCCTGCGCACTTTGACGAGTACTACAACATCGCCTGCGTCGTATGCGGACGCAGGGAGTTCACGGTGTTCCCGCCAGAACAGGTAAAGAATCTTTATGTCGGCCCGTTGGACTTTGCGCCGACCGGCGCGGCGATCAGCATGGCGCGGCTGGACCGCCCCGACGATCCGCGCTTCCCCAAGCTGAGGGAAGCGTTGAAGCACGCGCAACAGGCAGTGCTGGAGCCGGGCGATGCCATCTACATTCCGCCGCTATGGTGGCATCACGTGGCGTCACTGGAGCGGCTCAACGCACTGGTGAATTACTGGTGGAAGCCGATCATGCAGGGCGTGCCCGCCACGCATTCGGCCCGCGGCTTCCTGCTGCACGGGCTGCTGAGCATGAGGGGGTTGTCGCCAGCGGAAAAAGCGGCCTGGCGGCATCTGCTGGATTACTACCTGTTCGACAGCGCGCATCCGGCTGCGCATATTCCAGAGGACAAGCGCGGCATTTTAGGGCCGTTGACGCCTGAATTGGCGGAGCAGCTCAAGCAGCTCGTCCTCAAGCAGCTGTAATTTCGTAGCTAGATCAAATTGTCGGAGGCGTAGGCTGGGATGACAATCCCAGCTATCCCTTGACGAGTTTGCTGCTGGGATTTGCATCCCAGCCTACGCGGTAACCGCATAACGCACGCCCGCCACCCACGTCTCCTGCACCACCAGCGCATCATCCATCACCGCAAAATCCGCCTGATACCCGGCCGCCATCCGCCCATGCGTGCGGTCCAGTCCGATCCATGCCGCCGGATAGCTGCTCGCCATTCGTGACGCTTCCGCCAGCGACAGGCCGAGCGTCTGCACGGCATTGCGTACGGCGCTAGCCATGTCCAGGCCGGAGCCAGCCAGCACGCCTGCTTCGTTCTGGCAGATGCCGTCGCGCATCACGATGGTCTGGCCGTTGAGCACGTAGTTGGGATGATCGCTGCCGACAGGTGGCATTGCGTCGGTAACCAGTACGCATTTGCCGCGCGCCTTGGCCGCGATAGCGATGCGCAAAGCGGCCGGATGCACGTGATGGCCATCCACGATCAGGCCACACCAGCTGTGCGGATCATCCAGCGCTGCGCCCACCACGCCCGGATCGCGACTGGCGAGCGGTGTCATGGCGTTGTACAGATGAGTAAAGCCACAGACGCCGGCATCGAGCGCGGCGCGCGTGGTGGCGTAGGTGGCGGCGGTATGGCCGGCCACCACCACGACACCGGCGCCAGCGAGCCGCGCGATCACTGGCAGCGGCACCTGGTCCGGCGCAAGCGTCAGCATCACCGGGCCTTTGTGTGGGGCGATCAGTGCTTCGACGTCTTCGTCATCCGGCTGGCGAAACAGGTCGGCGTTGTGAATGCCCTTGCGCGCGTTGGCGAGGAAAGGGCCTTCCACGTGGATGCCGAGAATGCCGGGGACGCGCTGCTCGATCGCATCGTCCACCGCTTGCAGGGCGGCGCGCATCTTCTCCGCGGTGTCGGTGATCAGCGTGGGCAGCATGCCGGTGCTGCCGAATTTGCGATGCGCTGCGGCCATGCCTCGCAGGGTTTCCACGCTGGGATCGTCGTTGAACAACAAGCCGCCGCCGCCGTTGACCTGTACGTCGATGAAGCCCGGCAACAGCAGATGACCCTGCAGATCGTGTTTCTGCGCATCGGCGAGGCGCGGATCGTCGTGTGCAACGATGGCGACGATGCGCTTGCCGCGCACCAGCACCGCCAGGCCTTCGCGCGGGCCGTGATCGCCGAGTACACGGCCATTGACGAGGGCGATAAGCGGATTCGGCGGCATTAGACGGTCTCCGTGACCTTGCGCAGATGCGGCGGCACATCCGGATCGTAGCCGCGTGCGAGCGACAGGGCGCTGGCGGCGCGATAGAAGCTCTGCACGGCGAGCAGCGGCGTCACGATCGGGTCGATGCCGCTGGGCAGCGGCAGTGCATCGGCGCCTTGTGCGCCAGGTGCCGCCACCCACACGCGAGCGCCGCGCGAGCGGAATTCGTTGGCGACGGCGAGGGTGTTTTCCAGCGTGCCGTCATCCTGGGCCAGGAACAGGACCGGAAAGCCATCGCCCACCAACGCCATCGGGCCATGCTTTACCTCGGCAGCGCTGAAGGCTTCCGCGTGCAGGCCGCAGGTTTCCTTGAGCTTGAGGGCCGTTTCGAGCGCCGCACCGAAGCCGTACCCGCGCCCGACCACGAACAGGTTGTGTACATTGACCAGTCCCTGTTCCAGCGCATTCCAGTCACCTTCCCAGCCGCGGCGCAGGTCATCGGGCAGTCGCCCAACCGCGGCGTGCAGCGCGCTGTCATTGGACCAGTGCGCGGTCAGCTGCAGCACGGCTGCAAGCGTGGCGAGATAGCTTTTGGTGGCGGCGACGCTGCGCTCGGGGCCGGCGCGCAGCGGAATGACGGTATCGGCGAGTGCGGCAAGCGGCGAATCTTCCACGTTCACCAGAGCGAGCACGTACGCGCCCGCCTGCTTGGCGGCTTCGGCGCTGCGCAACAGGTCGGGGCTTTTGCCGGATTGCGAAATCGCCACGAACAATGCGCCGTCGAGTTTGAGGTTGGCGTCGTAGATGGAGGAAATCGACGGCGAAGCCGATGCCGTGACCAGCCCGAGCCGCGTTTCGAAGACGTATTTCGCGTAGGCCGCCGCGTGGTCGGAGCTGCCGCGCGCACAGGTAACGATGAAGCGCGGCGGGTTTGCGCGCAGGCGTTCGCCGAGTGCTTTGAGGATCGACGCGTTCTGCGTAAGCTGTCGTTCGATGGCGACGGCGCTTTCCTGCGCCTCGTTGTACATCAGGGTGTCACGAGCGGATTTCACGGGCGGCTCCGGGAGAATAAGACGCGGCATGCACCACTTCCACTCCCCGCCGGGGAGAGGATTGAAGTGAGGGGACAGGCTCGCCGTACAGTGGGTAGGCGCGTCGCAGATGGGTGGGGGAGTTACGGAAGAAGGGCGGGAGAATCAGGTCTGCCGTGGCGGCGCGGTTGATCCGCGCACCACCAGTTCCGGCATGAAGCCCTCGTTGGGCAATTCGGTGTCCTGCTGCAAGCCGCTGATCAGGTGCAGCGCCGCATGTCGCCCGATTTCGCTGGTCGATTGCCGCGCGGTGGTCAGGGCCGGCCAGGCCTGCTTGGAAAACGGGCTGTCTTCGAAGCCGGCAATGGACAGGTCCCATGGCACGTCCAGGCCGGCCGAGCGCGCCGCGGCCAGCACGCCCGCGGCAATCTCGTCGTTGCAGCCGAAAATAGCAGTGGGTGGCTCTTTCAGCGCCAGCAGCTTGCGTGCGCCCCGGAAGCCGTCGTCGAACGCATAGCGGCCGGGCAGGATCATTTTGCGGTTGAGCGGGATGCCGTAATCCTTCAAGGCATCCGCGTAGCCCTGGTAACGTTCCGGGCTGGAGCGGTGATGCGGCTCGCCCCACAGGAAGCCGATGCGGGTATGGCCTAGCTGGATCAGGTGTTCGGTGATGGCGTACGCCGCATCGTGATCGTCCACGTATACGCATGGCATGCCATCCCTGGGGTCCTCGCGGGCGGCGATGATGCGTACGAAGTCCACGTCGCTCGCCTTCAGCGTGGCAAGCAGCGCGGATTGCTCCGACATCGGCGGCGCCAGGATCAGGCCGGCCAGGCGCGCGCGTTGCACCAGCGAAACCAGCTCTTCGGCCAGGCCCGGCGCGGTCGAGTCGCAGGGATAGATCTGCAGGCCGAAGCCGCGCTCGCGGCAGGCCGACAGCACCCCGTTCTGCATGTCGATCACGTAATGCGCGTTCGGATTGTCGTAGACCAGGCCGATCGCATACGCGTGGGAACTGCTGCGCAAGCTGCGTGCGGAAGGATCCGGGCGATAGCCCAGCTGCTCGATCGCCCGCTCCACCTTTTCGCGGGTTTCGGGCCGTACCGCCGCCTCGTGGTTGATGACGCGCGAAACCGTCTTCAACGAAACGCCGGCGTGCTTGGCGACGTCCTTGATGGTGGGGCTGTGCAACGAGAGATCCTCCCGGGTGTCGGGTGGGCATCGTAGCCCAATGACCCGCCGAATGTCGGGGTTTGGTGGAGAGGGAGAGTGCAGGACCTGACTTCACTTCAGCTGCCTTAGGCGGCATGCATGCCCACGTTATGGCCGCGCACCCCGTAGTACAGGATGTACAGATAGCACGGCACGATGACAATCACGAACGCGAGCTGGAAGTCGATGTACTGCTTCAGGTGCACGAAGGCTTGCGGCAGCAGCGCGCCGCCGACGATGCCCATGATCAGCACGGCCGAGCCCAGTTCGGTGTGGCTGCCCAGCCCCTTGATCGCCAGCGGGAAGATGGCCGGCCACATCATGGCATTGGCAAAGCCCAGCGCGGCGACAAAGGCCACCGATACATAACCGTGGGTGACGAATGCGCCGATGGCGAACAGCACACCCAGCACGGCCGATACTCCCAGGTAGCTCTGTTGCGAGATGACGCGTGGGATCAGCGCCGAGCCGAGCACGTAGCCGGCCAGCATGGCCGCCATGGTGTAGGTCGTGAAGTGCGAAGTCACTTGCAGCGGCAGGCCAAAGCCCTGGCCGTAGGTGTTGATGGCATCGCCGGCCATCACTTCCACGCCCACGTACAGGAACAGGCAAAGCACGCCCAGCCACAGGTGCGGGAAGCTGAAAATGCCGCCCTTGCCATGCCCGATCGAGCGTTCGCTGTTGGCGCCGGAAGGTTTGATCTCCGGCAGCGCGGAAAACAGGATCCAGACCGCCAGCAGCACCAGCAGCCCGGCCAGGCTCATGTACGGCCAGAACACGCGTGCGGCGAACTCATTGAGCAGGCCTTCGCGTGCCGTACCTTCGGCCATGCCGGTGACCTGGCCCAAAAACGTATCGATGCCCGTCATCACCAGCGCGCCGAAGGCCAGCGGCGCCAGCGCACCGGCCACCTTGTTGCAGATGCCCATCAGCGCAATGCGCTGGGCGGCACTGTCGATCGGGCCAAGAATGCTGATGTAGGGATTGGCGGCGGTCTGCAGCAGCGACAAACCCGCGCCGATCACGAACAAGCCGGCCAGCGCACCGGGATAGACGCGAATGCGCACGAACTGCCCGAACACCGCCGCGCCGATGGCCATGATGATCAGCCCCAGCACCATGCCTTTCTTCATGCCGGTGCGCTTGAGTACCGCGCCGGCGGGCAGCGCGAGGACGAAGTAGGAAACATAAAACGCAAAGGGCACCAGGAAGGCGTTGATGTCGTCCAGCGTAAAGGCCACTTTCACGAACGAAATCAGCGGCCCGTTGAGCCAGGTGAAAAATCCCATGATGAAGAACAGCACGCCGATGATCAGCATCGGCAACAAGGTCGACGTGCGTGCGTCGGCGGTATATGTGGTGGAAGACATGTAGCGGCTTTCCCCGTGGCTGGACCCGATGCCGGCAACCGACATCCTTAAGACGTCCTTTATTGTCCTCAATGCACAACGTTGTCAATCGGCGGTCTTTTTTGGTGCCGACAACGTGCGTCATTTGTCTCCTTCCGGAGGCCGGTCGTGATGCGTCGCAGCAGCTCGCCGCATAGGCCATTCGGCCTACAGTGCCGAGGCGAAATTAACGAAGTTTCAAATAGTTGAAAACTTTCGCTGGAAACCATGCGGATTGCCGTATCGCGCCGCCGCACGGCTCGCTGCCAGGCTGGTGTTTCCGCTTGTTGACAGCGTTGTCATTCATGACCAGACTCCGTCAACGAATCGTGCCTGGAGGGTCGTCCCGCAAGTTTGGTGGGGCAGGCACGGCCAAAGACGTGAGGAGGGGGCGTGGTTCAGGCTGTCGTACATGGCAAGGCGCAATCGGCGTTGGCTCCGCAACCGGCGTTCCTGGCGGCTGATGTTGGCGGTACGCATGCGCGCATCGGGCTGGTCAGCCCGTGCGCCGACGGCCGCCGTCCCGTCACGGTGCTGGAATACCGTCGCTATGCCTGCGCCGAATGGCCCAGCCTCACCGCAGTGCTCAAGGACTTTGTCGCGCAGCTCAGTGGCGGCACCCGCGTGGACCATTGCGCGGTGGCCAGCGCCGGTTACGTGCTGGGCGACGCCATCGTCAACGACAACCTGCCGTGGCCGGTGTCCATTCGCGACATCCGCGAGAGCCTGGGCATTTCCAGTCTTGCGGTGATCAACGACTTCGAAGCCGTCGCTTACGCCACCCAGTTCATGACCCAGGCCGATGCTGTGCCGGTGATCGAGAGCAGCGCGCCGCAGGTGCCCGGACCCGTGTTGGTGATGGGGCCGGGCACGGGTTTGGGTTCGGCCGTGCTGCTGCCAGGCAAGCCGCACGCCACCGTGTTGGCGACCGAAGCAGGGCAGGTGTCGCTGGCACCTGGCAATGAACTGGAAATCGACATTCTGCGCTGGCTCGCACGCGATCGCGCATACGTGTCCTACGAGCATGCGCTATCCGGTCCAGGCCTGCTCAACTTGTACAACGCCATCTGTGCGCTGCGCGGTGCGAAACCGGGCTTGCAACTGCCGGCCGAAGTGACGCGCAGCGCGGTGGAGCGCAGCGACGCTGCAGCGGTCGAAGCCTTGAACGTGTTCTGCGGACTGCTCGGCAGCTTCGTCGGCGATCTCGTGCTGCTGTACGGCGCCCGCGGCGGGGTTTACCTCGCCGGCGGCATCCTGCCGCAGATCCGCGGCCTGCTGCTGTCGAGCACCTTTGCGGAGCGCTACTTCAACAAGGGCGTGATGCGCCCTTTTCTGCAGCAGGTACCTGTTCGACTGATGGAGCACGGCCAGCTCGGCGTGATCGGCGCCGCCGGCTTGTATCTGGATGGTCAGCACGCGCCTTGAGGCGCGTGCTCGAGTCAGATGTAGAGGGTAGAGGAAGGTTTTAAAACGAACCGGGCGCAAGCCCATATGCCACCGCAGTACGGACATGCCGCGAACATTTGCCGTGCTGAAAAAACGCCTCTGAGGGGAGGAAGCCATGTCACATCGTAAGACCCTGCTCGCCGCGAGCATCATCGCCGGCCTTTGGTGCGTGTCGGGTGCGCTCTATGCACAAGACAACAGCCAGACCTCCAGCCAGGCCAATCAGCGCAACAGTGCGGAACAGGCCAACAAGGAGAAGATCAAGGAGCTGTCCACGATCACGGTCACCGGCATCCGCTCCAGCGCTGAGCTGTCGCTCGATACCAAGCGCGCGGACAACACCCACGTGGAAGTGGTTTCCGCCGAGGACATCGGCAAGCTGCCCGCCAAGAACGTGGCCGATACTCTGCAGCGCCTGCCGGGCGTGAACATCAGTTCCTCCAGCGCCAGCGAAGGTGCGTTTGACGAAGTGGATCGCGTGAGCCTGCGCGGCACCAATCCCAGCATGACGCAGACCACGATCAACGGTCACACCGTGGCGACCGGCGACTGGTTCGTGCTCAACCAGGTGCAGACCGTGGGCCGTAGCGTCAGCTTTTCGCTGCTGCCATCCGAAATCGTCAGCCAGGTGGTAGTGCACAAGACCTCCGAAGCCAGCCTGCTGGAAGGTGGCAGCGCCGGCTCGGTGGACATCATTACGCGCAAACCGCTCGAGTACGCCAAGCAGTTCACCGCCGAAGCCTCTGTTGGCGGCGTGTACGCCGACCTGCCCGGCAACGTCAAGCCGCAGTTCAGTGGCCTGTTCAACTACAAGAGCGCTGACAACACCTTCGGTGCGCTCGTCCAGGCGTTCTATGAAGAGCGCAGCCTGCAACGTGATGGCCAGGAAGTGGTAGGCGGTTACAACTCCATCCCGCTGAATGGTAAGACGTACTATTACCCGAACGAAATCGGCAACGCGCTGTTCACGCAGACGCGCAAGCGCGAAGGCGGCGCTTTCGATCTGGAATGGAAGCCGACCGACAACCTGACGCTGAACCTGGACGGCTTCTACTCCCAAATGAAGGCCGACAACTTCAACCGCAACTACATGTTGTGGACCAGCAATGCGCTCGGTGGTGGCGGTCAGCTGACCAACGTTCAAACCCAGGGCAACGTGATCACCGCCGGAAATATTGCAGGCGGTACCGGCGCTTATGGCGTATACGACCAGATCTCGCGACCCGGCGCCAAGTCCAAGACCAACTACATCACCCTGACCGCGGATTGGAAAGTCAACGACAAGCTCAGCTTCAGGGGCGAAGTCGGCACCACGCACGGCTCCGGCGACAGCCCGCACCAGGACGTGATCGAACTGGGCGAAAACGTCGGCGGTTCCGGCAGCTGGTCGATGAACGGCCTGGGTACGCCGATCAACTGGAACGAAGGCCCGGTCAACAATAACCAGTCCACCATGGCGCCCTCGTTCGGCTGGATCTTCGGCGAGCAGGGCATCCACATGGTCGACAAGGAAACCTGGGTCAAGGGCGATGGCGAGCTCGACTTCGACGGTCCGCTCTCCTCGGTGCAGTTCGGCGGGCGCTATGCCACCCATACCCGCGATAGCCTGCATGACATCGCACAGGGTCCGAACTTCGCCAGCGCCTGGCAGAATCCGGCGGCCTATCCGGGCGCATACTCCAACTACCCGAGCGACTTCGGCAGCCAGATCGGCGCGAACGTTCCCGGCAGCGTGTGGTACTTCACGCCCGCGCAGCTGGCGCAAATCGACGCGCAATTCGCCAATCGCAATCCGGTGACGCGCTTCTACTGGAACGACATCTACAAGGTGAAGGAAAAGGACACCGCGCTTTACGCTCAGGCGAATTTCGACGGTGACCGCTGGGGCGGCAATTTCGGCTTCCGCTACGTCCACACCGCCGAAACGATCAACGACGCCACCACCAACCCCGATCCGACGGCTTCGTCGGCGGTCGGTCCGATCACCACCTCTGCATTTGGCCCGTACTACTGGAACACCATCCACCATTCGTACAACAAGGTGCTACCCAGCGCGAACCTGAAGTTCGATCTCACCGATGACGTCATTGCCCGCTTCGCGGCGTCGCAGACCTTGACCCGTCCGGACTACTCGGCGCTGGCAGGCTCCGTGTCGCTGGATGACCTCACCCATACGGGTGCAGGCGGCAACCCAGGCCTGAAGCCGTTGGTGTCCACCAACTTCGATGCAGCCCTGGAATGGTATTTCGCGCCGCGCGGCCTGCTGTCGGGCAGCGTGTACGAAATGTCGCTGAGCAACTATGTGAACTTTGCGGATGTGCAGCGGGTGTACAAGGACATCCAGGCCTCGGGCAATGCCGGTCATGATGTGTTTGCCACCTACACCGTTACCGTGCCGAGCAACACCAATGGCAACGTCAAGGGTGTGGAGCTGACCTACGACCAGCCGATCGGCAAGAACTGGGGCGTGGAGACGAACTACACCTACGCCAACGCCCGCGCATCCGGCGGTGCGCCGCTGCAGGGCACTTCAAAGAACACCTTCAACGCCTCGGTGTACTTCGAGAATGACCTGTTCAATGCACGCCTGGCCTACACCTATCGCTCGTCGTTCTACGACACGGTCAGCCACGGTGCGAACTACTTCCAGGCCGGTGTAGGCAACCTTGCGTTCTCGGCCGGCTACAAGATCAACGACTGGATGTCGGTGACCTTCGATGCGATGAACCTCAACAACCCGAAGTGGCGCTACTACTACCAGGACAACAACACCTTCGGTAAGCAGCCGTATGCGTTCTACGTGAACGGCCGCCAGTACTACTTCAATTTGCGCTTCAAGTTCTAGGCTTGCTTCCCCGCCAAGGACCTGGTGATGTCTTGCCAGGTCCGCTTTTTTGGGAAAAGGCTTGCTGACACCTGCTTGCAACGCCGCTACCCCGGCGTTGCAAACTTGCCTCGGGGGAACGTAGGCTGGGATGAAATCCCAGCATCGCCGTCTGCACGAAGCTGGGATTTCATCCCAGCCTACGAGTCAGATGCATGGGGGTGGTGCAAGGGGCCCTCATGAAGGAGCCGCGTCACTCCCGACCAACAGGAAACCGCATGCGAATCGCCGCTTCACTGCTTTGCCTAGCCTTAGCTGGCCTCGTCCACGCCGCTCCGGTATCGCTGATCCCACTACCCGCGCAGCTGCAGCAGGCAAAAGGCTCGTTCAAGGTCGATAGCAGCACTTCCATCGTCGTGCCGGCGAATGACCCTGCAGCGCATGCCTCTGCGCAGTATCTCGCCGATCTCGTCGCGCGCACCCGCGGCTTGCATCTTGGCGTAAAGGAAGGCACGACAGGCCAGGCCATCGTCTTTCAGCGCAATCCCAAGCTGGCGCGCGCCGAATGCTATACCCTCGATGTCAGCCCAACGGGCATTCGTATCGAGGCCCGCGACGATGCCGGCCTGTTCCATGGCGCAGTCACGTTGTACCAACTGCTGACGCCAAACGCGCGACAGGGCGAAGAGCAGGTTCCAGCGCTGCACATCAGTGACTGGCCTCGCTTCGCCTGGCGTGGCGTGATGCTGGATTCCGCCCGTCATTTTCAGACCGCCGACGAAGTGAAGCTGCTGCTTGACCAGATGGCGCAGCACAAGCTCAATGTGCTGCATTGGCATCTCACCGACGACCAGGGCTGGCGCATCGAAATAAAGCGCCACCCGGAACTCACGAGCATCGGCGCGTGGCGCACCCCGCCCGATGCCGGTCTTGATGGCGAGCCGCAGCGCTACGGCGGCTTCTATACGCAAGAGCAGATTCGTGACGTGGTGGCGTATGCAGCCGCCCGCCACATTACCGTGATGCCCGAAATAGACATGCCTGGGCATGCGCAAGCCGCGGTGGCTGCGTATCCGGAACTCGGTGTCACTGGCAAGCGCCCGCCGGTATCGGCCGACTGGGGCGTGAATCCCTACCTCTACAACGTCGACGACGCGAGCTTCCAGTTCATCGACGACGTGCTGGACGAAGTGATGGCGCTGTTCCCTTCGCATTACATCCATGTGGGGGGCGACGAAGCGATCAAAGACCAATGGAAGGCATCGCCGGCCATCCAGGCGAAGATCCGCGCGCTGCACCTGAAAGACGAGGACGCTCTGCAGGGCTGGTTCATCGGCCGCGTCGGCAGCTACCTGTCCGCACATGGGCGGCGGCTGATCGGCTGGGATGAAATCCTTGACGGTGGCGTGCCGGCCGATGCCACCGTGATGTCTTGGCGCGGTACCGACGGCGCCATCAAGGCAGCCAGGCTGGGGCACGACGTGGTGATGTCGCCGGCACCGGACTTGTACCTGGACAGCCTGCAAAGCCTTCTGCCCGATGAAACGGCCGGACGCGACCCGGCGCGCAGCCTGGAAGACGTCTATCGCTTCAATCCCGTTCCTTCGCTGCTGACCGCGACGCAGGCCGCCCACGTGCTGGGCGCGCAGGCAAACGCATGGACCGAGCACATGCCAAGCATGCGGCATGTGGAGCACGCCGCCTTCCCGCGCCTGGATGCATTGAGCGAGGTCGTGTGGTCGCCAGCCGCCACACACGATTGGAAAGGCTTTCTTGCGCGGCTACCGGCACAGTTCCAGCGTTATGCGGCACAGCAAGTCGACTACGCCGACAGCGCGTTTGCACCAGTCATTCAGATCGATGCCGACGTCGCGTTGAAGAGCGACAAAGCCTTGGTGACGCTCTCCAACCAGGCGGGATATGGCGCCATCCATTACACGACCGATGGCAGCAGTCCTGATAGTCATGCGCCGCTTTACAGCAAGCCCTTTGCCTTGGCCTGGCCCGCCACGATCAGGGCGTCGGTCTATGCCGACGACGGCAGCATGCTTGCTGGCATGCGCACACGCGTGATCGACCGCGAGCATTTGCTTTCGCGCGCGGGTGTCGAGCTTGCCAATTGTGCCGGCAGCGATTTTCGCCTGCGCGTACAACCCATGCCGGATGCCACCAGCATGGCGCCGGTATACGCCATCAATGTCTTCGACGCCTGCCAGCAGTATCCGGCCGCTCCCTTGGACGGCATCGCTTCGATTCATGTCGAGGTGGCACGATTGGAGCGCAACTACGCACTCGCGCATGATGCCAGGCTGGTGGTATCGCGCCCGCACGCTACGCCGCACGGCGAGCTGGTCGCCCATCTGGATCGTTGCGACGGACCGATAGTTGCGACCGCACTTCTGCCCGATCCAGCGATCGGTGCCAGGCACTTCGGTCTCGATGCCGTATTTTCGCCACAACAGGGCAAGCACACGTTGTGCCTGCTGTTCACTGCGCCGACGGATGGCCCGCTGTACGCCTTTGACCGCGTATCGTTGGTTCCTTCCGGTTCGGACAACAGCAAACGGTGAGCCGACGAGGAGAGCCGAGGCAGCCATGAAATGCTCCTTTCCCGGCTGTCGTATCACCGAATCGGCGTAGGCTGGGATGACAATCCCAGCTTTCTTGGCGCGGTCCCGATGCTGGGATTGCCATCCCAGCCTACGTGGCAATGTCGGCAAACTAGGGTAGCCAGTATCCAGTCAGCCCTCGCGTTACGCGATGGCACCACTGGTCCTTGTATTCGGTATTGGCCTTGCCGTAGCTGTAAATGAGCTGTTTGCCGGTTTGCCGGCTTTCTTCGCAGGCGTTACAGCCGTTTATATAGGAAAGCAATGAGCCTGGGCTGAGGTTCTTGAGCGTCTTCACCACTCCGCCGTTGACGTAGTCAATGCAGATCGTACGGCGAGTATCGGCGCGGTAATTGATTTGAATGGCGATGGGATGATCGTCCAGCCACAAAATCTTGCCGAACAGGAATTTCTTCAGCGCCGAAAACGTATGGCCGAGCATTGCGGCGCCCTGTGGTGGTCGATCCCAGCGCTGTTGAAACAGGTCGACGTAGATGGCGGCGATTTCTTCGCCACTGAATGCCTGGATATCGCGCGCGATCCCGCCCTGTCGCTTGAATCGGCGTTCCTTGATCTGGTATTCCTTTTTGCCGGCCTCAAGCTCGTCGGGCAATTGCTTGAGGATGGCCATCTGCTTGCGCTTCATGAACAACGCGCCGGCGATTTGCGGCTGCTGCAGGCTCAGCAGGTATTTCGCCTTGTAAAGCACATGGCACTTCGATTGCGGGTCGATCGGCAGATGGATCACCGGATAGCCAAAATCTTCCTTGCGATCCAGCTGGTGGGCATGCAGGGCCGAGTGGTCGCCCGCCACGAACGCACCCCAAACCGGCACGGCCCCCACACACTGCCCATTCTTGAAATAACCGCGATAACGAACTTTGACGTTATGCGTTGCTTCAAAGTAATTCAGAACTTCCGGATGAACGATAAAGCTGCCGCCCCACTCACGGTAGCAATGCGCGTATTCCTCGGCGCTGATTTGGCGGGTGTTCAACGAGCGAAGGCCGGATCCAAAGCGGGTAAGCAGTAAGGTCTCGCTGGCCATGTGCGATATCTTTGCAGGTCAAAAGAGCGCGAATGCCGTTGCAGAAGGCAGCGCTTGGAAGCGAATTTCGCCGGATGCGCTGGCTTGATCAACGTCGTCATGACGCGAAACCGTTATGTTACGGCGCAATAGGTAGCAGGTCCAGCTTAGGGGCATTTCTCCATACCTTTGTCGTGAAGGTTTGGCCTCATGCGTTGCAGGCAAGCAGTCCATGCGCATGCCATCGACGATATCCCCAGGCGAACGCCTTCGTCATGGATTGTTCGCGGATCCTTGATGCCCCTTTCAGGGATGGTGGACGAAGCTATCTTCGACGCAGGGTGACGTCTCGGATGGGTACCAGCAACGCCCGGCGTGGGGGCGCATGCCTGGGTGGCGTAGCTGTGGTGGTTTCTTTAGTCCTTTGAAGCGAGGAAACGACATGTCCGCTCTTTTGAAGCACGGTAAGGTCATCGCTTTTTCATCCCTGGTGGCCGCACTGTCCGGTGCTGCGCTGGCGGCGGGGCAGTCGTCGCTACAGGTGAATCCCTATTCGCCTTCCTACGGCCACCAATACCGTCATGGGGTGATCCCCACCATGGAGACCTGGCATGTCATGCAGGCCTATGAGTCAGCTTCCAATCGCCTCAAAGTGACAAGAAAGACCCTGTTTTACGGCGGCGGTACGAATGATTCGGGCATCGCCAATGCCGGCGTCACCAGCGGACCTGAGAAGGTCTATCTGGTGTTCTACGGCTCGCAGTGGGGCACGCAGCACTCCAGTGGCGGACGGGTGACGTTTTCCAACGATCCGGTGAATGCGGCGCCCTATCTGCAGAATCTGTTCCTGGGCCTGGGCACGGGTGAAGGCTGGTCCACGGTGATGACGCAATATTGCGATGGCGCTGCGGCCATGGCGGGCTCGGCTAGCTGCCCCAAAAACGCGAATTTCGTACCGTATCCGGCCGGTGGGACGGTGTTGGCCGGTGTGTGGTACGACAATAGCGCGGCATCGCCGCAGCAGGCTACGGTGGCGCAATTGGCGCAAGAAGCGCTCAATGCGGCCGCGCACTTCGGCAATACGACCGCTGCGTCCAACCGCTATGCGCAATACGTGATCCTGTCGGCGACCGGAACCAATCCCGACGGGTTCAATGCGGGAGCCAATTTCTGCGCCTGGCATGACTACACGACGTCTACGGCTGGGAATGTGGCGTATACCAATATGCCCTACGTTTACGATGCGGGCGCAAGCTGTGGACAGAATTTCGTCAACGCAGGCGTAGGCGGCGTCGACGACGGCTTTTCGATCGTGGAAGGCCACGAATATGCCGAGACAATCACGGATCAATTCCCCTCCTTCGGCTGGGTGACCAAGCGCGGCAGTGAAACCGGTGACGTCTGCGCTTGGATCAGTTCGGGCCAGGGTGCGGCAGGCAACGTGGCGATGAAGACCGGGGTTTTTGCAATGCAAAGCACCTATTCGAACAACAATGGCGCCTGTGAGTTGACGCTTTAGCGCGTGCATCGATCGCTCCGCCAGCCATGCCATGCACAATGCGTTGAAGGAAGCGCTGAGCTAAGCATTGGCGAGTCATTCAAACGTTTGTACTCGGTCTGCGTTCCCGGGTAACGGACGGTTGTCTTTGCCGAAATCTTCCGTTACGTTCCGCAAGTTCGCCACTGGGAGGGGGTGAATGGCTTCGTCATGAAATTACGCCGGATGCTTCATCTCATTTTCAAATGCGTTCGACGAAGCCTTCTTCAAAGCAGGATGTCGTGCAGTACGTCCCGATTGGTGTCATGAACGCCCGGTGCGGCGATGCATGCTTCAGCGACATGGCCGCTGCGGGTTCTTTCGTCCTTTGAAACGAGGAAACGACATGTTCGCTTTTTCGAAGTACGGCAAGACCATCGCTTTTTCATCGCTGATCGCCGCGCTATCCGGGGTTGCGATCGCGGCCGGCCAGTCGCCGCTGCAGGAGAATCCCTATTCGCCTGCTTTCGGCCACGCCTATCGCCATGGTGTGATCCCCACCATGGAAACCTGGCATGTGATGCAGTCTTACGAGTCGGCTGCCGGCTCGCTCAGGGTATCGACGAAGACGTTGTATTACAGCGGCGGTACGACGGATTCCGGCTTCGTCAATGCTGCCGTCACCAGTGGACCTGAAAAGGTGTATCTGGTGTTCTACGGCTCGCAATGGGGCACACAGGGATCCAGTGGCGGCCAGGTGACATTCTCCAACGATCCGGCCAATGCCGCGCCGTACCTGCAAAACCTGTTCCTCGGCCTGGGCACGGGCGAGGGCTGGTCCACGGTGATGACGCAATATTGCGACGGTCCGGCGGCCGTGAAAGGCTCGACCTCCTGCCCGAGCAGCGCAAACTTCATCCCGTACCCCGGCGGCGGAACGGTGCTGGCGGGTGTGTGGTACGACAATAGCGCGCCATCGCCGCAGCAGGCGACGACAGCTCAGTTGACGCAGGAGGCGCTCAATGCGGCCGCACACTTCGGCAATACGACGGCTGCGTCCAATCGCTATGTGCAATACGTGATCCTGTCGCCGACCGGAACCAATCCGGACGGGTTCAATGCAGGGGCCAATTTCTGTGCCTGGCACAACTACACGACGTCATCGTCTGGGGATATCGCGTACACCAATATGCCTTACGTCTACGATGCCGGATCCAGTTGCGGGAAGAATTTCGTCAATGCGGGTACGGCGGGCGTCGCCGACGGCTTTTCCATCGTGGAGGGCCATGAGTATGCCGAAACCCTCACGGATCAGTTTCCGTCGACTGGCTGGGTGACCAAACGCGGTAGCGAAACCGGTGACGTCTGCGCGTGGATCAGTACGGGCCAAGGGGCGTCGGGGAACGTGACGATGAAAACAGGCGTCTTTGCGATGCAAAGTACCTATTCGGACAAGAACAACGCCTGTGAGTTGACGCTTTAAGCCTGGCGGGTATCTGTTCCCTCCCCTGCAAGCAGGGGAGGGAACTACCCATCATGAAACTGAGATACCTGGCTAATCAGGTCCCGCAGGGAGAGGGGCTCAAGCCATGCGACTCAATAAGTGATCAGCGACTCGGACCAGTAGTGCGTGCCCATGTTGCCGGTGCCGTCGGCGATCCAATCGTAATCGCCGTAGCCCGCGCCCTCGCCCGGCCACGGGTTCATGAAATACAGCATCTGTCCGTTGTCGTCGTAGCCGTCGAGCACCACGAAGTGTCCTCCGCCGCCTTGCCACTCCCAGAGTATGACGACCGGATTGCCATGGCTGATGGCGTTGGCTGCCGTGCTGTAGGAGATCGCCCGGTTGTAGTAGTACCAATGGCGACCGCCGAGGTTCCAGAGGATGCCTGAGATGCCGGTCGACCCGGTCAGCGAGTTGGGTGAATTGGCGTCGTCGTACCAATCGAATGAGTAGCTTCCGCAGGTGTAATCGACGCCGTAGACCCAGTTGGCAATGGCGCACTGACTCTCATTGCTGCCGCGATACTGAAGGATCGCGCTGGCATCGGCATCCCAGCACCATTCGCTGTGCTGTTGCGTCACGATCGGGACGTTGAGCTGCAACGCGGCTGCGCTCGCGCACAGGGGGATCGCGAAATTGAGCGCGCCGGCAAGCAGGTGGGCCAAGTTCTTTTTCATGGCAGGCTCCTTCAATGAGTGAACGAGTGGGCGCCCAGGCCCCGCTGGATGCTGGCGCGCAATTCATCAGTGACCTCAGGTTCGGCGAGGGCCGGCGCAACGGTGTCGGTAGCTACGTCCGATTGCTTCAGCATGATGCGCGCGCTCAGCAGCGGAACATATCGCGGAGCAGGGTTCTTGCCGGCGGATGTCACCTCAACGAGGTCGGCCACGCTTTGCTGGCTGCGAAGGAAGCGCAGGCGCGCAGCAGGGTCTTGCCGGCTGTATTGCGAAACGATGTGCGAGATCTCCTGCGCCATTTCGCTGGCCCCGGCCGACACCATCTTCCATTGGCCATGCAGAGGTGCCACGGTGACCAGCCCCACCGCCTGGTTGTCGACCGTCACTACGAAGCGCCACTCATTGCTGGGATAGGTGCTGGCGCCGATGCTATTTCCGGAAAGCAGCGCCTGTGGATCGATGAGGTTGACCTCGAAGCCGACGCCGATGCGAGCGCGGCGCAGCTCCCGATAATCGCTGACGGCAAAGATGGGTGTGGCTGGGTTCGGCAAGGCCATCAAGCGGTTGCCGAGGTCGAACAGCCCCCGTTCCGCGGCGTGGCGCTGCGCCGTGCCTTGGGCTGCATTCATGGCATCGAGCGCGTCATTGCCGGCTGGCGCGGACATAACGGGTTGGGTAAGCGTGGTGCATAACATCGTGGCCATCATGGCGGGCCACAGAGCGAAGCTACGTGCTCGCATAAGCATGCTCCCGTTGCAGTGAAAGTGATCCCCTGACGCTGAAAAGGGCAGGACGGACCCGTCCAGCGAAAAACTGGCGCTGGCAGGTTCAGTGACGACTTGTTCCCCAACATGTCTTCCCAGGACATGTGCCCTGTACCAAAAGCGGTGCTCAATGTCCTCGCGCGCTCGTGCAACGGGTGTGAATGATCGCGCTATGTGCGCTGATCGAATGCAATTGTGCGCCATTCCATGCATGGGTGGACGATGTGGGCACAAAAGCAACAAGCGGAGTCATCGCATGCGACGGAGGTCAGTGCCTGCATTGGAAGCCAAACAGCATTGCGCCTGCATGGCCGTCGTCCAGGTAGGGATATTCGCTGTACGCACGTATTGGTGTTGGGCGAATTTTTGACCGCACTGCTTTGTTGTCGCGAAGCTTACGCATTTCGAGCTGACGAAACATGCGCGACACATCTCTTAAATACGAACGTCCAAATCCATCCATATTTCTGTAATGCCGCATACATCTATGTGAGCAAAACTTAACACTGCGCCGTCCAGGGGCGGCGTTCCCTCCTGTCCCGAATTCCAAAAAACATTTATGCGGCGACCCGCTGCAGGGTCAGCTGCGCAAAGGATATTTCTGCATGTCCGTTCGTAAGATCTCGATTCGCATGTCTGGGCTCGCACTTGCCGTAGTGGCGGCATTGCATGGCGCAGCGGCCTTTGCGGCTGACGATGCCAACGATACGCCGGCTGCTGCGGGTCCTGCCGATGCTTCCGCCGCGGAGAAGAGCCGGCCCAAGTCGCTGGATACGATTTCCGTGGTGGCGCCGGGGCAGACGATCCAGGTGCAGAGTGTGTCCAGCGTGGATATCAAGGCATTGCCGCCGGGCAGCAGCGCGTTCAAGGCGCTGGACCAGCTGCCGGGCGTGAACTTCCAGTCGTCCGACCCGTGGGGTGCGTATGAGTGGTCGACGCAGATCACGCTGCACGGTTTCGACCAGAGCCGCCTGGGTTTCACGCTCGACAACATCCCGCTGGGCAACATGAGTTACGGTGTCACCAATGGCTTGCAGGTCACGCGCGCGATCACCAGCGACAACCTGAGTTCGGTGGAAATCGCCCAGGGCGCGGGCGCCTTGGGCACGCCGTCGAGCACCAACCTGGGCGGCACGGTGCAATTCTACTCGGCCGACCCGGACGGGGTGGCGGGTGCGCGGGTAAGCCAGGCCTTCGCATCGGACAGCACCTATCGCACGTTCGTGCGCCTGGACAGCGGCGACTTCCACGGCTATTCGATGTATGTGTCGTTCGCTCGTGCCGATACCGGCAAGTGGAAGGGCTATGGCGACCAGGTCGACAACCAGATCAACCTGAAGAGCTTGTATCAATGGGGTGACGGCAATCGCGTCAGCCTGTTCGTCGACAGCTCCAAGCGCAAGGAATATGACTACCAGGATCTGTCGCTCACCAGCCAGCGCGTGCTCGGCTGGAACTACGACTACTGGCAGCCGGACTGGGCGTCTGCAGTGCAGACGGCGTGGGCGATCCAGGGCAAGGGTGCGTACCCGGCTTCGTTGAACGGCTTGCCGGCCGACTACGACAAGGGTGACGTGAACTATTACGCCGGTGGCGGCATCCGTCGCGACAATCTAGTGGGTCTGAGCGGCCAGCTCAGCCTGGCCAGCAATGCCACGCTGAATCTCGGCACCTACTATCACAACGATCGCGGCGAAGGCCAGTGGGCCACGCCGTATGTGGCTTCTTCGGCCACGGTGCCGATCGCGATGCGTACCACCGATTATGGCCTGGATCGCACCGGCGGTACCGCTTCGCTGGATGTCACCCTTGGCAACAACGACCTTCAAGTCGGCGCCTGGGTGGAAGACGCGAACACCAACCAGGAGCGCAATTACTTCTCCTTGAACGGCCAGTACACCTTCCTCAGCAATTTCTACGATTCCGAGGCACCGTTCGCGCGCGGCTTCTTCCAGAACTATCAGACCACCACGCGCATGGGTTACATCCAGGACACGCTGCACCTGATGGATGACCGCCTGACGGTGAACTTCGGCAGCAAGGCGCTGGACGTCACCACCACCGCCAAGTCGCTGGAGCCCAGCGCGCTGTCCGCGGGCCGCGTGAGTGCGAGGGAGAATTTCCTGCCGCA
Source organism: Dyella choica (assembly GCF_003977665.1). GTDB lineage: Bacteria > Pseudomonadota > Gammaproteobacteria > Xanthomonadales > Rhodanobacteraceae > Dyella_B > Dyella_B choica. The sequence goes on from NZ_RYYV01000006.1 coordinate 239,267, forward strand.
GGCCGGCGTGGACTACAAACTCGACGAGCACCAGGACGTGTATGCGTCCTACACCAAGAACATGGCGGCGTTCGGCTTCCTGCCGTTCTCGCAGTCGCAGGCTTCGTTCGACAGCGCCAAATCCCATCTGAAGCCGGAAGAATCGCAGACCTTCGAATTCGGCTATCGCGTGCAGGGCGCCGGCTTTGAAGCCTCGGCTGACGCCTACTACACGCATTTCACCAACCGCCTGCTCTCGGTCAGTCCGTGCAGCGCCGTGCAGACTTGCTCGGCCATCATCAACAACGTCGGTTCGGTGAAGAGCAAGGGCCTGGACCTGGCCTTGATCTGGAAGCCCATGGAGCACATGCGTTGGCTGAACACGTTGTCGTACGCCAACACCAAGTACGAGAACAACTATCTTAACAATGGCGTGGTCGACACCTCCGGCAAGTACGTGGTAGGCACGCCGGTATGGATGTTCACCAGTGCGCTGAGCTATAGCCTGAATGGCTTCACCTTCAATCTCGACGGCAAGTACACCGGCCGCCGATACATCACCTACATCAACGACTCGTCGGTGCCGGCGTACTGGCTGTTCAATGCGGGCGTGAGCTACGACGTCGGTGCGGTGTCGATCCTGAAGGACCTGAACTTCAGCTTCAACATCACCAATCTCGCCAACAAGCACTACTTCGCCACCACCGGCACCAACGGCTACGTGGCATCCGATCCGTCCGGCTACAACCAGACGCTGCAGGCTGGTGCCCCGCGTCAGTATTTCTTCAACATCAACGCCAAGTTCTGAGGCAGGGGCTTCCTGCGTTTCAAACGGGCGCGCCGCCGCAAGGGCGGCGCGCCCGGCTATGATCGGCGGACACGATCACACAGGAACGATGCATGTCCGCAGTGTCTTCCAGGCATATGCCATTGGCATCGAACAGGGGATTCGCGCTTGTCGCTGTCGTAGCGGCCGCAGCGATACTCGGTTCGCTGTCCACGCACGGCGGCGCAGATGGGTGGCATTGGTTGCACTGGGTGTGCAAGCCGCTCGCCACGCTGCTGATCTTCATGCAGGCCTGGCAGGCTGGGCAGCCCATATCCATCGCGTATCGGCGGCGTGTGTTGTTCGCCATAGTGTTTTGCCTGCTGGGCGATGTGCTGCTGATGCTGCCGCAGGATCTGTTCGTACCTGGCTTGATCAGTTTTCTGCTGGCGCATGCATGCTTCATTGCAGCATTGAGCAGCGACGTGCGGTTTGCGGCGCGCTGGCAGCCCTGGCTCGGTTGTCTGGCGTTCGGGGCGGGCATGACGGTGCTGCTGTGGCCAGGAATTGCTCCGGCCATGCGGGTGCCGGTGCTGGTGTACATCTGCGTACTGGCCACCATGGCTGGCCAGGCCCTTGGAAGGGCGGTATGGCTGAAAGCGCAGGGTGATGTCCGGGCTGCCTCCGCTCGCTACGCCAGTGCCGGCGCCTTGCTGTTCATGGCCAGCGACGGCCTGCTTGCGTGGGATCGATTTCGCACCGCGCTACCATGGGCGGCGCTATATATACTGGCGACGTATTATGCGGCGCTGTGGTTGCTGGCCCGTTCGGTCGAACGCGGTTGCGTGGATAGGGGTGGGCAATGATTACTCCGGAACGCATCATGGCCTGGGCGATACCGGGCTTCTTCGTATTGATCGGCCTGGAACTGCTGGTGGCAAAGTGGCGTGGCCGCGACGTTTATGACAGCAACGATGCGATCAACAGCCTCGGGTTGGGCATGCTGTCGCAAATCGTCGGCGTGTTCACCAAGCTGTTCGCGATCGGCATCTACGCCTGGTGCGCGGCCCATCTGGCGCCATGGACCCTGCCGGCCAACAGCGTGTGGGTATGGATCAGCGGCTTGCTGCTGTATGACCTGCTTTACTACTGGCTGCATCGATTCGGGCATGAAGTGAATGTGTTGTGGGCCGCGCATGTGGTGCATCACCAGAGCGAACGCTACAACTTGACCACGGCGCTCCGCCAGACGGGCAGCGGTTTCCTGCTGGGCTGGCTCGCTTATCTGCCGATGGCGCTGCTTGGGTTTCCCACCGAAGTGTTCGCGGTCGTCGCGCTCATCGACCTGCTGTACCAGTTCTGGGTGCACACCGAGATGATCGGCCGGCTGGGCTGGTATGACCGCGTGTTCTGTGCGCCTTCCAACCATCGAGCGCATCACGCGGTGAATGATCGCTACCTCGATCGCAACTACGGCGGCATCCTGATCATCTGGGACCGCCTGTTCGGCACCTTCGTCGAAGAGAACGATGAAGACCCTCCGGTCTATGGCACGCGTGCACCGCTGCAAAGCTGGAATCCGCTGTGGGCGAACGTGGAAGTGTATGGGGCCATGTTCAAGGACAGCTGGCATGCGCGCCATGGGCTGGACAAGCTGCGCGTGTGGATCAAGCCGCCGGGTTGGCGTCCGGCCGACGTTGCGGCACGTTTTCCCAAGCCTGAGTTCGAGCTTCATCATGCACGCTACAGCCCGCGGATTTCGCCAGCGCTGAAGATCTATTGCATCGTGCAGTTCGCGTTGCTGCTGTTGCTGGGGGTGAATTTTCTTGACGTGGCGCCGAAGCTGGCCTGGGCGCCGGCGACGGCTTACGCGGTGTATCTGGTGTATAGCTTGTGGGCGCTGGGTTTCTTGCTGGAGGGGCGACAAGTTGGCGTGTGGCTGGAACTGCTGCGCACCGGGGGCACGGCATTGCTGGTAGCCATCGGTGGGCATTGGTTCGGCGTCGCGCAGTTGGATGCGCGGATCACCGTCGCGATGGCGACGGTGTTTGGGCTGGGTGCAATAGCGCTGTTGCTGGTGGCGAGCTTTGAGCGTCGCCACGTGGATTCCACCCGGCCTGTGCTTGGTTAGCCTAACGACGCCGCTTCAGCAAAACGTGGCGTGCTCTCTCATGGCCGTCATTCCCGCTTTCGCGGGAATGACGGCAAGGTAAAACCGGGCATTGCGGAGGCTGCGGGCCCTCTAGAACTTCACCCGAAACTCCGCCCCATACATGCGAGGCCTCGTGATATAGGCATACGGCGTACCCAGCACCGACTGCGATACCGTGCCAAGCCCGATCACATAGCGTTGGTTGAACGCGTTGTTGACGAACAGGCCTACGCCCCAGCGCCCGCTGTTCGCCGTCCAGTCGATCCTGAAATCGGTGCGCTTTTGCGGGGCGTTGAGGTTGAAGTTGGTGGGCAATGAGCATTTGCCCTGGAAGACCGAGGCGTCATTGCAGCGCAGGGGGCCACGGAACCCGTAATTGGCATTCAACGTGATGCTGCCGTTGGCGATGTCATGCCAGCTGTACGAGCCGCTGAGGGAATAGGAAACCTTGGGCTCGTCCACAGGTTGCCCGGACACGTTTGCATATTCGATCTGCCCGGCGCCGCTCAGGCCGATCGGCACATCGGCGTGCAGATAGGTTGAATCGATGTAGCCGCCGTTGAAAGCCAGTCGCAGGTTGCCGATGGGCACCCATTCCACTTGCAGGTCCAGGCCCTTGGCGGCCTGATTGGTGTTGCTCACCTGGTACTCCGGCACGCTGAGCCCCTGGCTGGACGGGATCAGCGTCAGGGTCTGGCGGTTAGTATAGCGGTAGTAGTAGGCCGAGGCATTCACCAGCAGGTTCTGGTCGGGGAACGTGCTCTTGACGCCGGTCTCGAAGTTCCACACTTTTTCCGGCGCGAATTCCGCACCCGGCTCGGTGCCGTCGAAACCGCCGGCCTTGTAGCCTTTGGCCAGCGAGGCGTAGCCCATTACCTCGGGGGTGAACTTGTAGTCGAGCACGAAGCGCGGGCTGGCATCGTTCCAGTTCGCGCGCCTGGTCACCAGCTGATTCACCGCGGTGCTGAAGATCTGGTTCTGGGTAAGGATGTTCAACAACTGCTGCGCGGTGACTTTGCCGCCGGTTAGCAGCGGCACCAGGTTCAGCAGTCCGGCTGCCTGCATCTGCGCCAGCGTGGCGTCAAGTTGCGGTGCGGAGCGCGGCGGCGTGAACCAGCTGAAGTCCTTTACATCGTGGGTCAGGCGCAAGCCCACCGTGAGGTTGAGCTTGTCGTTGAGATGCCAGATGGTGTCGCCATAGACTGCGGTCGCACTGAAGCGGCCGGTGTTGTAGATCGTTTCCGTCCATCGATCACCGAGCAGGTTGTACGGCAGCCCGAACGACTCAAGGGCCGAATTGAAATAGCCGAAGATCGTGCCGGTGGGCGTGTACTGCTTGCCGATGCCGGTGTTGACGGCGAGCGTGTCAAAGGTATCGGTGTTGACGCGCGCCAGGCTCGTCTGGTCGGCGTGCTCCTGGTAATAGCTGGCACCGGCCACCCAGTCGAGCAGGTCGTTGTTGCCGCTGAACTTGAACTCCTGGTACCAGGTATGGCCCATGCCGATCACGCCGGTATTGAGGTATTCGGTCACCTGCTGCAGACCGGTGCCATTGTCGATATGCGACATGCTGTAGCTGGTGAAGTTGGTGGTCGAGGTGAAGCTGCCCCAGCTGAAATTGTGGTCGACGGCCAGCGTGGCGTCGTTGTAGTTGCGCTCCTCTCGGCCATCCGTTGCGCTGTCGTAGAACGGCGCGTGGAACGGGTTGTAGAACGTGGCCGGATTGGCGGGGAAGGGCGCGCGTTGCTGCAGGTTCGCCGACGACACCGGGACCAGGCCCATGTCGATGCGTGATGGCTGCCTTACGCGATCGTGGTCGTAGCTCAGATGCACCTGCGTGTCCGGCGTGATGTCCCAGCGATAGACCGCGCGCAGGCCCCATTCGTCATCCTTGCCATAGTGCTGGCCGGTGGCGGCATCCTTGAGCCAGCCGTTGCTTTGGTTGTCGACCACGCTCAGGCGTAGTGCCATGTCCTTGTTCAAGGGCAGGTTGATCCGTGCGTCGCCATAGCGCTTGCCGTAGTTGCCCAAGCGCAGGCGTGCATCACCCTCGAATTTGTTGGTCGGCTCGTTCGTGATGATGGAAATCGCGCCGGCAGCGGTATTGCGGCCGAACAGGGTGCCTTGCGGGCCCTTCAATACCTCGACGCGGGCGACGTCGTTGAAGGCCATCAGCGAGCCGCCGCTGCGTGTCTGGTAGACGCCGTTGATATAAACGCCCACGGCCGAGTCGGTGCCGATGCCGAAGTCGTCGGTTTCGATGCCGCGCAGGCGATAGGTCGGCTGCGTTGCGTCGGTGTCGTCCACCACCAGGCCTGGTACGAACAGGCTCATGCGGCTGAGATCGGTCGCTGCTACAGCGTCGATCTGCTTGCTTGTGACGATGCTCATGGCAATCGGCACGTCCTGCATTTCCTGCGTACGGCTCTGTGCCGTCACGGTGATTTGTTCGAGCTTGCTGGAGCGGGTCGCGGAAGCTTGTTGCGGGCTTTGTGACGCCTGAGCGGTGGCGTCCTGCGCCGTATCGGGCTGGGCTGCGGCTGCAAGCGGCGCAGCCCAAAGCGCACAAGCGATCCAGGAGGCAAGCCTCCTCTTGCGAATAAGCATTTATTGTTCCCCGTAAGTAATGTATTGCCGCGACCATGCCGTGGACCCCGCCGGCGGCATGGATACGCACAAGTATGTTCAGTTGCCGTGACTGTGCGTGAATAGGTGCGCCGCAACAAGTGTCGGACGTCAGCTTGGCGATCAATACGAATCGGGTGTTTGGGTAAGCTGCCTACGCAGCGCTGTGAGGGGATTCGGGAAAACCGTGCCTGGGCGAGTTGGAACATAAGGCCGTTTGTTCCATAGTGAGCGCCAGAGGGTCCGCCTGGCCTGGCGCCGTCCATCGAGCCAGGTGGGTATGTTGTTCTCCCAGGAGAATGATCATGCGCTACACACAGCTGTTCGATCGCTACAGGGACGTTCTGCTACTGGTCGCCCGCATCCTGCTGGTCACTCTGTTCGTGCTGTTCGGCTGGGACAAATTCCTGAACTTCTCCGGCACGACCTCATACATGGAATCGGTAGGGCTGCCGTTTGCCACGCTTGCCGCAGCCAGTGCGTTGATCATGGAGCTGGTGGTGGGGGTGGCCATCGTGCTCGGCTACTACACGCGGCCACTGGCCCTGCTGCTTGCCCTGTACACCTTGATCACCGCCCTGATCGGCCACCGGTTCTGGGTGCTGACAGGCGGCCTGCGGCTGGACACGATGATCCATTTCTACAAGAACCTGAGCATCGCCGGCGGATTGCTGCTGCTGTGCCTGTCCGGGCCGGGCAAGTTTTCGATGGACAAGCGTTAGGCCTCGTCGCGGGCGTCTCTCTGGGGTTGCACCGCAACAAGACAAACGTCGTCGGATAGCCCTTCCGGCAGCCGTACCGCCCGTCCGCTTTCGCTATGATCGGCGCTTTCGTCTGGGAGAGTCGCCGATGAGTGTCCTGAGCAGGATGCTGCGCCACAAGTCCGTCGAACAATTGCAGGCCGAAGCAGGACGGCGTGGCGATTTCCGCCGCGTGCTGGGTTTGTGGCAGCTCACCGCCATCGGCATCGGTGGCATCATCGGCGTCGGCATCTTCGTTCTGGCCGGGCAGCAGGCGGCAGCGAACGCAGGGCCCGCCGTGGCCCTGAGCTTCATCATCGCGGGCATCGGCAGCGCGTGTGCGGCGTTGTGCTACGCCGAGTTCGCCGGGCTGATTCCGGTTACCGGCAGCGCCTATACCTACGGCTATGCCGTGCTCGGCGAATTCGTCGCCTGGATCATCGGCTGGGATCTGTTGCTGGAGTACGCGCTGGTCGTGGCGGTCGTGGCGATCGGCTGGTCCGGCTATGTCCAGGTGCTGCTTGGCTCGGCGGGCATCCACTTGCCGGTATGGGCGCAGCAGAGCATGAGTGCGCAGACCATGGAGTACTACCTGCAGCAGCTACTGGGCGCGCACGGCGCGCAGGCCATCGCCGGGCCAAGCGATGGACACCGCTTCAATGTGGTTGCCGCAGGTGTATCGCTGTTGGTGGCGGCGCTGCTGACGATTCGCACGGAGTGGGGGGCGCGTTTCAACACGTTAGTGGTGACGATCAAGGTGATTGGCGTACTGCTGGTCGTGCTGGTTGGTGCCTTCTATGTGCACGCGGTGAACTGGCAGCCGTTCATTCCCGCTCGCATCGTCGATGCACAGGGCGTGGCGCATTTCGGTTGGGCCGGCGTATTGACGGGTGCGAGCGTGGTGTTCTTCGCAGTATTCGGCTACGACACGCTGACCACGGCGGCGGAGGAAGCGAAATTCCCGCAGCGCGACCTGCCACGCGCGGTACTGCTGTCGCTGGCGGTGGCGATGGTGCTCTACATAGCGGTATCGCTGGTGCTTACCGGTGTCACGCATTACAGCCATCTGGGTGGTGATGCCTCCGTATCGCAAGCGTTCGAATCGATCGGCCTGCACTGGTTGAGCGTGACGATCGCCGTGGCCGCGGTGATCGGTGTTACCAGCGTGCTGTTCGCTTTCATGCTGGGTGCCGCGCGCATCTGGTTTGCGCTGGCGCGCGACGGCCTGTTGCCGACCTGGTTCGCGCATATCCACCCGCGTTTTGGCACGCCGGCGCGGCCGACGGTGATCCTCGGCGCGTTCACCGCGTTGGTGGCCGGCTTGCTGCCGATCGGCGAAGTGGCCGAACTGGTGAACATCGGCACGCTCAGCGCCTTCATCATCATCTGCACAGCGGTGCTGGTGCTGCGCATTCGCAAGCCGCAGGTGCCGCGCAGCTTCCGCGCGCCGGTGCTGGCGCTGGTCTCGCCGCTGGGCGTACTGTTTTCGCTGCTGCTGATTTTCGGCGTGCCGTGGCCAGGCGCTGTGGGCTGGCAGCGCATCGGCGGCCTGCCGGGGATCACCTTCGAGCGTTTCATCCTCTGGATGGCGCTGGGTTGCTTAATCTACTTCGGCTACGGTATGCGGCACAGCCGGGTGGAGCAGAAGTAGGTACAGCGCGCCGCAACAGCCAATAACTGCACTGCGGCATCAACTTCGTTAGCCATTCCGGCGAGGATCGGAATGGCCGACCGAAGATTTAGGCAAACCGTGGGTATCGCACGCGTAAAATGCGCAACAACGTGACCTCTGGCAGGGGATGTCGCGCAGGGTCTTCGCTCTACCATCGCCGGCAATCCGTCCCATCGAGGCGGTGATCGTGCTGCTCTTGCGTCCTTGCCAGTCACGGGCCAGGGCAGCGCCTTGCCGGAGTTGTCGAGTGAAGTCCAAAGCCCTGCGTTTGAGCCTGATCGCCGCCGCCGTCGCGGCAGCTTGTTGCTTGTCGACCATCGCCGCCGCACAAGCGGAGTTTTCCGGCAACGTGCCGGCACCGGTCGATCAGCCTTACTCGGGCATGCTGACGGTCAACGTCGATCTCACTGATGCCGGCAAGCGCATTTTCCGCGCGCACGAAACCGTCCCGGTGCAGGCGGGAGCGCTCACGCTGTTGTATCCGAAGTGGATTCCCGGTGAGCACGCGCCGTCCGGACCGGTGGCGAACGTATCGGGCTTGATCATTCGCGCCAATGGCAAGCAGCTGCCGTGGCGCCGCGACCTGCGCGACATGTACGCGATCCATGTCGACGTGCCGCAGGACGCGAGCCAGCTCGATCTCGACTTCCAGTTCCTGTCGCCGGGCGAAGGCGAGGGCAGCAATTTCGGCGCCAGCGTTTCGACCTCGCCTGATCTGGTGGACATGGAATTCAACCAGGTCGCGTTCTATCCGGCGGGCTACTACACGCGGCAGATCCAGATCCAGCCAAGCGTGCAGCTGCCGCAAGGCTGGAAGTTCGGCTCCGCCCTGGCCGTGGACAGCCAATCGGGCAACACCATTCGCTTCAAGCCGCTGAGCTTCAACAACTTCGTCGACTCGCCCCTGATCGCCGGCGCGAACTTCAACCGCGTCGACCTTAGCCCCAAGGGCAGTGCTCCGGTGTACTTGAACGTGGTGGGCGATGAAGCGAAGGATGTGAAGCTCACCGACAAGCAGCTGGAGCAACAGCGCAACGTGGTGACGCAGACCAATCTGCTGTTCGGTGCGCACCACTACGATCATTACGACTTCCTGCTCACCCTGTCGGACCATACCGGACACTTTGGGCTGGAGCACCACCAGTCCAGCGACGATCGTCTGCCGGCCAATTTCTTCACCGACGAGGACATGCACCGGGTAACCGCCAGCCTGATGCCGCATGAATTCGTGCATTCCTGGAACGGCAAGTTCCGCCGTCCGGCGGATCTGTGGACGCCCAACTTCAACCAGCCGATGCAGGATGATCTGCTGTGGGTGTACGAGGGCCTCACCGATTACTGGTGCGGCATCCTCACCGCCCGCGCCGGCCTGTGGACGCCGGAACAGTATCGCGATTCGATCGCCAGCATCGCCGGCGAAATGAGCTATCGCACCGGTCGTGCGTGGCGCCCGCTGCAAGACACCGCCGATGCCGCGCCGCTCACCTATTACGGTTCGGAAAGCTGGATCAACCGGATCCGTGATACTGATTTCTATCCCGAAGGCCAGCTGCTGTGGCTCGATGTCGATACGAAACTGCGCGAACTGAGCAACGGCAAGCGTTCGCTGGATGATTTCGCGCACGCCTTCTATGGCATGGACAACGGCAGCTATGTCACCAAGACATACGCCTTCGACGACGTGATCAACACGCTCAACCAGGTGCAGCCGTTCGACTGGGCGAAATTCCTGCGCGATCGCCTGGACTACACCGGGACGGAACTCCCCGAGCACGGCATCGAGCGTGGCGGCTGGAAGCTGGTGTTCAATGACACGCCCAACGCCGAGGAGAAGGTGTGGGAAGGTATTCGCCACGGCGCGAGCCTGGCGTATTCGCTCGGCCTGGCCGTCAGCCAGAAAGGCCGCATCGGAGACGTGCAGTGGAACGGGCCGGCATTCAAGGCCGGCCTGGTGCCGAACCAGACCATCGTCGCGGTCAATGGCCGCGACTTCTCCACCGATGCGCTGAAGGATGCGGTCACGGCCGCCAAGACTTCGCAGGCGCCAATCGAGCTGCTGGTGAAGAACGTGGACGTGTACAGCACCGTGAAAGTGGATTACCACGAAGGCTTGCGCTACCCGCACCTGGTGCGGGCGGATGGCAAGGATTTGATCGGGGCGATCGTGGCGCCGCGCAACAAATAACGCGGCAAGCGGCTTTGTAGGCTGGGATGACAATCCCAGCTTGCCATGTATGCGGCCCCGCGATGCTGGGATTGTCATCCCAGCCTACGTGTTGGCCACCCATCAAGCCCTGTCCATCCCTGCCGATAAGCTGTCCCATGGGGACCAGCTAGGCCGGATATGAGTGGATTCTGGAAGCGACTGTTTGCAGGCGAAGCACCGCCACCGAAAGAGCGGGCTCGTTTCGGCGTGGTGCTGCCGTGGCCGGAGGAATGCGCGCCCCAGGAGCCGGTCCCGGCGCTGAGCAGTGCGGACATCCAGGACTGGTTCTACCGCCTGGTGCTGGGCATGCCCAGTTCCGAAACGGATCAGCTGCGGCTGCAGGAGCAGGTGATGTTGCGGCGACTGGACGAGTTGTGCGGCGGCGATCGCTTCGATATCTCCACCTTGCCGCGCCTGCCGGAGGTGTTGCCGCAGCTGTTGCGCCTGCTCAAAAGCGAGCACTCCGACGGCACCAAGGTGGCCCGGCTGATCGGCCGCGACCCGGTACTGGTCGGCGAGGTGATGCGGGTGAGCCGCAGTGCGCATTATCGGACCGCGCGCACGATCTCCAGCTTGCAGCACGCAGTCGTGTTGCTGGGCCATGATGGCCTGCGCCAGATGGTGACCCAGCACGTGATGAAGCCGATCCTGCAGGCCAGCGCGGGCATGCTCGGTCACGCCGCCGGGCAGCGCCTGTGGGATCATGCGGAACGCTGCGCGCACGCCAGCACCTATCTCGCCCGCGGACAGGGTGACCCGTTCGAAGCGTATCTCGCCGGCATCGTCTGCAATGCGGGAGTGGGTGCGATGATCCGCGTGCTGGACCAGGAGGCGCCGCCCACGCTCGGCGTTTTCAGCCGCTCTTTCCTGATCGGCTACACCCATCTGGCGAACCATCTCACCTTGCGCGCAGCCAAGCACTGGGAATTGCCGCCCAACGTGATCGTGGCACTGCGCGAGCGGCTGGATGTCCGCGCCAAAGCCCCGGTGACCGAATTGGGCAATGCGCTGCTGGCGGCCGATCACCTGGCGATGGTCCAGATGCTGGCTGACAATCACGTGATCGATCGGGCGACGCCGCCTGCATCGGTGCGGGCGGATCGCTTGCCGGAGGTATTGGTGGATCGCGCGCAGCAGGAGTTGCGCAGGGTGTTCCGAGCGTAGTTCACACGGTCATCAGTCGCCGTTCACCACGAGTCGCTCCTCGAACTTCTCCGCCGGCATCGGCGCGCCGAACAAGAAGCCCTGCATATGCGAGCAGCCTGCGTCGCGCAGGAATGCGCTTTGCACCTCGGTTTCCACGCCTTCGGCGATCACGTCCTTGTTGAGGCTGCGCGCCATGCCGATGATGGCGCGGGTGATCGCCGCGGTTTCCGCGTCCTGGGTGATGTCGCGCACGAAGGCACGCTCGATCTTCAACGCATCGACCGGAAAATGCTTGAGGTAGGAAAGGCTGTTGTAGCCGGTGCCGAAATCGTCCAGAGACAGCCTGACGCCGCGTTGGCGGATACGCCGCAGCAGGCGGATGGTACCGTCGCCACCGCTCATCATGATGCGTTCGGTCAATTCCAGCTCAAGCAGCCGCGGGTCAAGGCCCGTCTCGTTGAGGATGGCGTCGAGCCGTTCGTAGAAGCCGGCGTACTGGAACTGCAGGGGCGAAACGTTCACCGAGATCGCGATCGGATGTCCATCGCGTTGCCAGCTGCGCGCCTGTAGGCAGGCTTCGCGCAGCGCCCAGGTGCCGATGGAAACGATCAGGCCGGTATCCTCCGCCACTGGAATGAACTGGTCCGGCGTGAACAGCTCTTCGCCGTTCACGTGCAGGCGCAGCAGCGCTTCGGCACCGACGATGTGGCCAAGCTTCGCGTCCACCTTGGGCTGGTATTGCAGCAACAGTTCGTTGTGCACCAGCGCATGGCGGAGCACGTTTTCGATGCGCTGGCTGGCTGCGGTACGCTGGCTCATTTCCGGTGCGTAGAAGCAGTAGCCATCGCGGCCCTGGTTTTTTACTTCGTACATGGCGGCGTCGGCGGTGCGCACCAGCGCATCCGGCTCGATCCCGTCGCGCGGGAACAAGCTGATGCCGATGCTGGCGCGGACCTCCACGGGCGGCAGATTCGGCACCTGTGCCTGGGCGCAGGCATCCAGCAGCTTGCGCGCGAAGCTGGCGGCCTCGTCCGCGTCATCCACGCGCGGCAGCAGCACCACGAATTCATCGCCGTTGTAGCGGAACGCCATGTCCTCGCTATCGTGCAGCACACTGCGAATCTGCTGTGCCACCGCCTGCAAGAGCTGGTCGCCCACGCCGTGGCCAAGCGTGTCGTTGACGCGACGAAAGTGGTCGAGGTCCAGATAGAGCACGGCGCACTGGCGATGGCGCTGCGTCGCCATTGCCGTAGCCTGTTCGATACGCGCATACAACAGGCTGCGATTGGGCAGTCCCGTGAGCGTGTCGTGCTGGGCCAGCTGGATCATCTTCAGCGCCAAGGTGCGGGTTTCGCTGATGTCGTGGCAGACCAGCACCCCGCCGGTGACATTGCCGGTGTGGTCGTGGATCAGGGCGGAAGAGGTCTCGATCGGCGTCTCGAAACCGTTGCGGTGGAGCAGGATCGCGCGGCCGCTGAAATCCACGCTGGCATTGCGCCGCATCGCATGGCGTAGCGGGTTGTCGAGCGGCTGGCGGTCGTTGATGTCGCGCAGGCGGAAGACATCATCCAGCGGACAACCCTTCGCGTCGGCGCTGGACCAGCCGGTCATGGCTTCGGCGATGGGGTTGAGCGAGGTGATGTTGAGCGCGACGTCAGTGGTGATCACCGCGTCGCCGATCGAATTGAGCGTGACCTCCGCCAGCTGGCGTTCGCGGAACAAGGCATCCTCGTACTGCTTGCGCTTGGTAATGTCCTGGACCTGGCTTACCACGTAATTGAGCTGTCCGGAGTCGCTGCGCACTTGCGAGACGCTGACCAGCACATACACGGTATGGCCGTCGCGATGGAGGTAGCGCTTTTCCGTCTGGAACGCCTCGCGCCGGCCATTGATGATCTGCGTGGACAGTGCCTCGCTCAGCGGCAGATCGTCCGGATGCGTCACGTCGCGCCAGGTCATCGTGCGCATCTGCGCCTCACTGTAGCCGAGCATGTTGCACAGGGCGGCATTCACGCGCTGATAGCGGCCGTCGGGAAGGATTAGCGCCATGCCGATCGAGGCGTGCTGGAACGCCTGCGAGAAGCGCTGCTCGCTTTCGCGCAATTGCTCTTCCAGCGCATGCCGCTCGGTGATATCGGTGAACACGGTGAACACGCCGCGCAAATGCCCCTGTTCGTCGCGATCCGGAGTGAAGCTGCCGTGTACATAACGGTGCTGCATACGATCGAACAGCTGGCCTTCGTAGCTGGAGGCATGGCCACCCAAAGCCTGCAGCAGGGCGGCGCGAATACGCAGGTAGCTTTCCGGATCCAGCACTTCGCTGACCGGCTCGCCCACGATCCGGGTCGGATCAAGGCCGAACCAGCGGCGGTGCGCTTCGTTGGCGAACACGAAGCGTTCGCGCGTATCGACATAGGTAATGAGCGCAGGCACGCTCTGCACGACGTGTGCTAGCAGATCCGGATCTGACGGATCGCCTTCGACGGGGTGCGTCAGCTTGGGCATGCGATTCCGATGCGCTCGTGTGTTCGCACATCATGCGCCGGACACAGTGCCAATTGCACCCTCCCGCTGGCTCGGCTTTGGGACCTTCCTGTCAGGCCGGGAGGCTGGAGTGGATCCTCGCCGATGGGAGGTCGTATTGCGCGCCAAATCAATGCAATGCGGCGGCGGGTGCGCCCAGCAGGCCTTGTTCGTCGAGCTGGATACGGCCCATTGCATGCAGATCGCTGCTTGCGCCAAAGCGGTCAGCCAGCATGGTCACCACGGCGCCGAGAGCTGTCGGTTGCACGGGATAGGCATGGGCAAGCACCTGGGCGCGCCTGGCCGGGCCTGCTTGCGCCACCGTCACTGCCACCACGCCGAGGCCGGCCGCTTCGTGCGCGAACAGGGCCGGTGCGCCGTAGGCAGGATCGGCCTCGGCCAGGGTCTCGGCGAGCCAGCCGGGTCCGGCGAGCAGGGGTTCGCCTTCCAACTGCAGCGGCAGGCCATGCGCCTCAAGCAGTGCAGCGTATTGGCGCAGTTCGAACACGGCGCCGGCGAAAGCATGCTCGCGCTTCGGCGTTTCGCTGCCCTGGGCGGCAAGCCAGCGTGCCGGCGATTGCATCCGGACCTTGCCGTCGGCATAGCGCAGCGCCAGACCACGCGCGCTCAACGTGGTCTCCGGCTGGTACGGCGTCAGCATCGCCGCTTCCAGCAATTGCCACAGCGGGGCCAGATTGACGTGTTCATACTGCACACAAGTGAGCGCCAGCAGATCGTTGCGGCTGAGATAGCGGGCGTGTTGCAACTGTATGCCGAAGCTGCGCATCAGCCAGTCGGCGGTGCGCGCTCCGGCCTCGCCGCGGCCGACCAGCTCGACCTCCAGGCGTTCGGACAGAGCCTCCGCCAAGTCCTCCGGTGCAAGCAGGCTCAGTGGAAGCAGGCGCATGGGGCCGTCGGCATAAGCGGAGTCGGGCTCCAGCGGCTGCGCCGGCATGCGGCCTTCGTGATGGCCGAAGGCCACCACGTTTTCGAGCTGGCCGCGCGGCACTCGGCGCGCCAGCTCGTCCAGGGTCGCCCACACCGGAAATCCGGGCCGCAGCAGTTCCACCGCGTCGAACACGGCCCCGCCCAGGCTGAGCCGCGCCTGGGCGACCTCCGGCAGCAATGCGTGCAGGTCTTCGGCCACCAGTGCGGCCAGTTCGGCGGCTTCATCGCGGCTTAGGCTGAGACGCTGCGGCCGCTCGCCGGGCGACAGTTCCAGGGCGAGGACGGCGTGCAACGGGATGGTGGGATTCATGGGGGCGGGGAGCAGGCAATGGGGAACGGGCAGCGTGAGGTCCAGCGCGACGCAAGGACTTCCCGAAAAATCAAATGCTGTAGATCTAAGGACGCGAAGCATAAAGCACAATCGGACCTAGGCCTCATGTTCCCCGATCCCAGTCCAAATCCCAACCCCGGCTGATTCAAACGCTCGCACGGGCTTTCGCCAGGACGCCGAGCGGGTTAGCCTTGCTGAATCGATGTATTGGGACCCATTCAAGGCTATGGAAAACACGCAGCAGCGCGTTGGCGTCGTCGGCGGTGTACGCATCCCGTTCTGTCGCAACAACACTGCCTATGCGGACGTCGGCAACTTCGGCATGTCGGTGAAGGTGCTGGGCGCGCTGGTCGAACGCTTCGGGCTGCACGGCGTGGAGCTGGGCGAAGTGGCGATGGGGGCGGTGATCAAGCACTCCTCCGAGTGGAACCTGGCCCGCGAGGCCCTGCTCAGCTCCGGCCTGGCCGCGACCACGCCGGGCATCACCACCGCCCGGGCCTGCGGCACTTCGCTGGACAACGCCATTCTGGTTGCCAACAAGATCGCCGCCGGGCAGATCGAGGCCGGCATTGCCGGGGGTTCGGACACCACCAGCGATGTACCGATCGTCTTCAGCCAGCGCCTACGCAAGCGCCTGCTGGCGGTCAATCGTGCCAAGACGCCGTTGGACAAGCTGAAAACCGCGGTACGCGGTTTTTCAATTCGCGAGTTGAAGCCGTCGTTTCCCGGCGTGGCCGAACCGCGCACCGGCATGTCGATGGGCGAGCACTGTGAAAAGATGGCGCGCGAATGGCACATCGGCCGCGATGCGCAGGATCGCCTCGCGCTGGACAGCCATCGCAAGCTGGCGGCAGCCTATGAGGCCGGCTTCTTTGACGACCTGGTCGTGCCGTTCCGCGGCTTGAAGCGCGACGGCTTCCTGCGTCCAGATACCAGTATGGACAAGCTGGGCGGCTTGAAACCGGCCTTCGACAAGGGCTCCGGCCATGGCACCCTCACTGCCGGCAATTCCACCGGCCTGTCCGATGGCGCAGCAGCCGTGCTGCTCGCCAACGAAGCGTGGGCGGCCAAGCGCGGTTTGAAGATCCAGGCCTATTTGCGCGACGCTGAAGTGACCGCAGTGGATTTCGTGCATGGCGAAGGCTTGCTGATGGCGCCCACGATCGCCGTGCCGCGCCTGCTCAAGCGCAACGGTCTCACGCTGCAGGATTTCGATTACTACGAAATCCATGAAGCCTTCGCCGCACAGGTGCTGTGCACGCTGCGCGCCTGGGAATCGGCCGATTACTGCAAGCACCGGCTGGGCCTTGACGCGCCGTTCGGCAGCATCGATCCGGCCAAGCTCAACGTGAACGGCTCCAGCCTCGCCGTGGGCCATCCGTTCGCCGCCACCGGTGCGCGTATCGTCGCGACGCTGGCGAAAATGCTCGAACAGAAAGGTTCCGGCCGTGGCCTGATTTCCATCTGCACTGCCGGCGGCATGGGCGTAGTGGCCATTCTCGAACGTCCTTGAGTCCTTATGCCACGTCTACGTATTACTGCCACCCTGAGTCTGCTTGCGCTGGTGATCGGCGCGGCCGCTACCCAATGGCTGAGTGATCAGACGGCGGGACGTGCCACCCCACCGGAGACGGGGCCGCGCATCGCAAACATTCATCTGTTGCGCCGCGGCCACCTGCACGCCAAGGCTACGATGGCGTTAGTGCGTCCTCGCTACGTCCCGGCACGGGGTGAGCTTGCCGCAACACCCGCCGCTCCCGTCGGCTACTCCGCTACGTTGCAGCCGATAGCGACGCCCATGTCATCGTTGCCCACGGCGCGGATGGAAGATCATGCCGTGGGCAACGTGGTGCTGCACCTGACGGTCGACGGACAAGGACAGGTCACAGCCGCCACGGTCGCGCAATCCAGCGGCGATGCGATCCTCGATACGAACGCCATGGACCTCGCGCGGCACTGGCGCTTTGCGGTGCCGGCGGATCATCCACAGGGCTTGAGCGGCGATTTGCCGATGCGCTTCACGGGTGAGTTGGCGCAGGCTCAGTGACGCTTGCACGAGCGGCACTGATCTCACCAGCGGAGAGTCACGTGGAAAGCAGCTGAGGCGGCAATCCCGGCAGCGAGCGGGTTGCGCGCATGGCAATGCCGGGGTTTGCGCCCCAGGCTACGCTTCAATGCGGCCGCTGCTCCGCAAACGAATACACCTGGTCCGCCCATTGCGTTGCCGCGAAATACGCGCTGGCCATCTTACGGATGTCCTGCGGCTGCATTTGCGCGCCCCTGAGGTCGCCGGCTTCCCAGGCGTAGACCTGTTCGAGCAGCGGTGCGAATGGACCGCGTTCTTCCACCAGCGCATCGCGAATCTCCGGCGCCAGCGGCAGATGACTCAACACGAATTCCATCGGCGCGCACAGCAGCGTATCGAGCAATGACAAGAGCCCTGCCATGAAGGCCATTTCCTGTTGCCCGGCCGGCATACCTTGCGCGAGCTTCTCGCACATGTGCGCGCGGATCAGCGCGGTGCGCAGTAGCTCCGGCGGGCGATCGTCGGTGCTGGCCAGCGACATGGTGTAGATCCAGTTGCGCAGGCGCGCCACGCCGAAGAAGATCGCCGCCTGCTGGATCGACTTCAATTGCCGAGGCAATGCGAAGTAGGCGGAGTTCACACAACCCAGCAACTTGTAGCTGAGCACCGCGTCGTCACGGATGATTTCGCCCAGTTCCACCGGACCGGCGTTGCTGTCCTGCAGGGCGCCCATCAGGCGCAGCATGCTCAGTCGGCTGGGGGTGAGTACGGGTACTTCGATCTGCTGGGGTACCAGCAGATGGCGACCCTGGATCGCCTGGAACGGCAGCGCCCTGCAGCGCGCGTAAGTGGCGTGGTCGTCGACGTTGCCGGCGATCACGCCGATTCCTCGCTCGAACAATTGCCGGCTGCGAGTGGCCAGCGTATCGGCGTCAAGCGCCTTGGCATCGAGGCGCACGTAGCTCGCCAGTCGCAGCAGTGGCTCCAGCGGGCCGTGCGGTTCGCTGGAGGCGGGATCGAGGTCGCCGAGGTCCAGTAGCAGCGGGCACTTGCGCAAGGCGAGTTGCTGCAGGCGCGGCAGTACTGCCGCATCGCGCACGTGGATCGGATGCATGATCACGCCCAGGCGCGGCGTATGCGCCAGGATGTCGGTCTCTTCCAGTAGCAATTTGCGCGGCAGGCGCATGAATGCGCGGTTGCCGCGCACCAAACGGGTGATCGCGCCGTCGGTGATGCCGGAGAGCACGCCGCCCACCAGCGTGGTGTCGGCATCGGTGCCGGCGCCCTGTCGGTAAAAAACGAGTTCGTAGGCGAACAGCTCTTCCTCGAGGTCCAGCATCGGACTACGCACCACCGGCAGCAGCATGTCGCTGAGCACGTTGCCGTCGTTGTTCGAGGGCCTGGTCGCCGATTCAACTGTACTCGTCATCATGGCAGGGGTACCAAACTTGAGGGTGAAGCGAGTGCTACGAGCCGGTCGCCTGCAGGCAGCACGATCGGAGAAATTCGTCTATGCCTGCGCGAGCTGTACGGACCGGTGCGCCTCCCGCAGCGATCCGTTCTGTCCGTAAGTGCGCTCTTGCGTGGCATTGCCGGTAAGCACGGCAAGCGCGCGCCGTACCTGTGTCAGGCGCTGGCCCACCAGCGCGCCGTTGTGTTGATTCTGGTCGCGGCAAACCGCCAGCGATTTCAGCAATTCCTGCCATCGCGCCTCTACCTGTTGCGCGGCTTCGGCCGAAGTACTGCAAAGGTGCAGGCGTTCGACGTCAAGCTGTTCGAGCCGGCGCATCAGCATCTGCTTGGCTTCGCCGGCGCGGTTGAGCGCTTTGGCGTCGGCGACGTTGAGCGCTTCGCGTTCTTCGTCCAGGACGGCAATGAGCTGCGAGGTGGTCGCACCCATTTCATCCAGGACGGCGCGCAGCGCGGCACCGAGTTCAGCCTGCAGGTTCGGGCTCATGGCATCGATTTCTTACTTCTTGCCGCCGATCTGGCCTTCCAGCGAAACGAGCTTGCTGGCGATGGCGTGCGGGTCGACCTTGTAGGTGCCGGTGGCCAGGGCATGTTTGATCTGCTCCACCTTCTGGGTATCGATCGGCGCGTGGGCACTGCTCGCCTGCTGCAGGGCACGGGCCGAATCGGTCAGCTGCACGCTGTCGCTGGCCTGCGTGGCCGGGGAACCGGCGGAGGGCGCAGCCGTGGTGGCCTGCGCGGCGCCGTTTTCCGCGCTGGTCGTCGTAAGCGGGAGTTGCGGCAAGCCGTTGGACGAGATTGTGGTGTTCATGGTTCTTGGCGTTCTCTCGATATGCCTTACGGGGGGTATCGGCATCCTCCCGGAAAACTTTAAGGGCTAGCTCAAAGGCCGATCGCCTGAAGTATGTCGATTCGTACCCGCTTAGGGGAGGGCCTGCACGCGGCCTTCCCCGATCACTACGCCGTTGACGATCCGGCCGGAGTTGTCATTACGGACCCTCAGGCGGGCGCCGGTGTCCCCGCCGTCCAGGGCCATGCCCCGGGTTCGCACCTGAATGCCATCCAATTGCGCGACCAGCTCGACCTCCTCGCCGGAATGCACGGTCTGGCGGCCGTTGAAGTCCCCCGGTTCCAGCACCACGCCGGCGATCAGCGGCCGGCCGAGCGAATGGCCCAGGATCTGGTCAAGGCTTTCGATATAGCCATAGCCTAGCCGTGCCACGTCGCGCTCCTCGGTGCGCACATCGCCGGCGGCTGGCATGTCGCCACGTGCCAGCGGGTGGTTGGTGACCAATACGTTGCGGAAAACCTGCATCTGCACCGGCACCTGTATGGTCCAGCCCTTCGCGTCGGGGCAGCTCACCGCTACGGCCACGCGCGAGGGCGTGCCCTGGCGTGCAGGCAGGCGCGTTTGCAGCGCCTGCGGACAGGCGGCCAGGTGCAGGCGTGGATTGAGCGGGGTGGGCACGATGACGACGCGGCTGCCGGCCGTACCATATTGCGCGCGGACGGCCTGTTCGGCGGCGGTTCGCAGGTCGGCAGCAGTGGTATCGGCGTGGGTGATGCTGGCGAATGCCAGTAGCAACGTCGCGGCGAACGCCGCCCGTGTAGGCTGGGATGGCAATCCCAGCTTTCTTCGTGGTCGGCTGATGCTGGGATTGTCATCCCAGCCTACGCGCTTCGATTGGGCGCGCATGAGCATCATGCCCCATCGCCCGCCAGGATCGCCGCCAACTGGCTGTTGATCAATTCACGCTCGCTCTCCAACTGGTTGGACATCTGCGCCGCCAGTTCGAATTTCCCGCTGCCGAGCAATTCCATGAAGGTTTCGCCATGCTCGCGCAAACGCGCGGCGGATTCTTGCAGGCTCGCGCTGGAAGCATGGCTGCCCCGCCGCGTGGCAAGCCGGTCGATGCTGCGCTTCAGTACCTCGGTGTCGAACCAGCGCCGGTCCAGCGACGTGGGCTCCTGCAGCGCCAGCTCCATGCTCTGGCGCAAGCCGGTCACCGATTCGCGCACGGTCAGGCTGAGGCTGGCGATGTCGCCGCCGCTTTCGCCTTCCAGCCAGCCCAGGCACAGGCGATGGGCCAGCGCCGCGGCGCGGCCCAATGCCTCGCCGTGACGGCGCGTTTCGTATGCGCGGCGCTGCAAGGCACCCAGCGTCGCTTTCAGAGTAGTGGCGCGCACCTGCGAGGCGTCCTGGCTATCGCGCAGCGAACGCAGGCGTCCGCCCGCGTCCTGCAATGTTTCGCTACCTTGCTGCAAGCTGCGCTCGGTAGCCGTGACGCCAGCCTGAGCGCGTTCGAGCCGTTGCAGGCTCTGCTGCACGTTGCCGTTCATCTGCAGCGAGAATTCGCCGATCGAACTGGTGACCGTTTCGATTTCCGCCGTGGCGTGGGCGGTTTTTTCCGCCAGTTGTTTCACTTCGTCGGCGACCACGGCAAAGCCGCGGCCGGCGTCGCCCGCGCGTGCTGCTTCGATGGCGGCGTTTAGGGCGACCAGATTGGTCTGGTGGGCAATGTCCTGCACGCTGGTGGTGAGCGCGCGGATCTGCGCCACCTGCTCGGTCAGCAGGCTCTGGCTCTGGTTCATGGCGGACAGCGCGCTGCGCAGCAGGCGTAGCTGGCCGTTGAGCTCGCTCACATTCGCCGCGCTCTGCTCCCCGGCCCCGGTTGCCTGCTCGATGCAGCTCTGGGCCTGCAGCAAGCTGGCCGACATCCCGGCGCTGCCATCCGTCAACTGTCCGACGCTGTCACGGCTTTCCCCGATCGATTGCTCCAGCGCGGACTGCTCGCGGTGCACGGTCTGCGAATGAGTCAATACCAGGCTCTGTTGTTCCAGCGACTGCAGGGCCACCGCTGCCGGCGCGCGCGGCGCAAGGCGCGCGAACATCGGTGCGAGCAAGTTGGCCGCGGCCGGATGCTTGCGGCTGAGCCGTGCGACTTCGGCCTCGTTCCCGGCGAGTGCGGCTTGGATCAGGACGGCCACGGGCTGGCTGCGGATCAGGCTCATAGACAAAAGCGTTCCGTTGATGGGTTTCCAGACATCGGCGGGAAAAGTCGAAAGTTGAGGAAGCAAAGCGTGTGCCACAGCTTTTTTTACATAGGCAGACGCCTCAAGTCGGCTGCCCCCCAGCCGATAGATGCATGTCTCCATCGCTATCCAGGAACTGCATGAGCACCGCCACCCTGCTGGACAGCGTGGAAAGCCACACCCGGCTGGCCGGTCACAATCGCGTGGCGATGCTGCTGTTTCGCCTGGGCGACCGGCAACTGTTCGGCATCAACGTGTTCAAGGTGCGCGAGGTATTGCGCAAGCCGGCGATGGAAAAGCTGCCGGGCATGCACGTATGGCTGGCGGGGAGTTTCGACTACCGCGGAAAGACCATCCCGGTGATCGACCTAGGGCTGGCGATGGGCTATCCGCCGCTGGTCGAGCTGGCTAGTGCGCACGTGGTGGTCACCGAGTTCAGCCGCTCCATGCAGGGTTTCCTGGTGGCGGATTTCCAGCGCATCGTGCATTGCAGCGGCGAATCGCTGGAAGCGCCGTCCGCGGCGCTCGGCTTCGGCAACCGTGTCAATGCAGTGAGCCGTATCGACGGCCAGCTGATGGCGGTGATCGACGTGGAGCACGTGCTCGCCAGCATCGATGACACGGTGGCAGAGATTTCGCCGCATCTGCAGCAGGCAGGACAGCGAAACCCGGGTTTGTGCCGCATCATGGTGGTGGACGACTCCGTCGTCGCGCGCGGGCGGCTGATCAACCTGTTCAAGCAAATGCACATCGACTGCGTGATTGCCCAGGACGGGCAGGAGGCCCTGGATTTGCTCTCCAACATGGCGCAAGGCGATGGCGAAAGCGTTGCGCTGGTGGTCTCCGATATCGAAATGCCACGCCTGGACGGTTATGCCTTGACGCGCGCGATTCGCGAAACCCCCGCGTTGCGCCCGCTCAAGGTGGTGCTGCATAGCTCGCTCAGCGGCATATTCAATGAAGCGCTGGTGCGCGAAGTCGGCGCCGACCGCTTCATCGCGAAATTCCAGCCCGATCTGCTGGCGATGACGGTGCTGGAACTGATGGGTCCGTCAACAAATTGACGGTGGATTCGCCGCGGCGCTGATGTCGGGAATCCGTCCTTAGCGCGCCGGTATAACGTCGCATGCCTTGCGCGCGCGCCGCGCACATGCGCGAAAATGGCTGTGCCATGCGGTTTTCATCGCATCGGCAAACGGTGGCATGCAACTTGCTCAAACACCTCGCAGGCGGCTATCGCCGCGGGGGTTCATGGCATGAGCAACATTCTCGACAACGTGTTCGGCTTGAGCGGCCAGGCGCTGGATGTATGGCAGCGCCGTTCCGAAGTGATCGCGTCGAACATCGCCAACGCCGATACGCCCAACTACAAGGCGCGTGACGTCGACTTTCGCGAGGTACTGCAGCAAGCGAGCGGCGAGGACGATGCTTCGAAAATGCTGGAACCGCGCACGCCGACGCCAGGTCAGGTCGCCGCCACGAACCAATCCTTGGACGCCTTGAAATACCGTGCGCCGCTGCAGCCGAGCATGGACGGCAATACCGTCGATGCACAGGTCGAGCAGTCCGCGTTCGCCAGCAACATGGTGCATTACCAGGCCAGCCTCAGCTTCATCAACGGCACGATCCAGCAGTTGCGCCTGGCCATCAATGGTGGAGGACAAAACTGATGTCCCTGATGAAGGTTTTCGATACGGCCGGGTCCGGCATGGCCGCCGAATCGCTGCGACTCAACACCGTCGCCAGCAACCTGGCCAACGCCAACAGCGTAAGCAGCAGCCCCGATACCGCCTACAAGGCGAAGGAGTTGCTGTTTGCTCCGTTGCTGCAGCAACAAGGCGGCCCCGCCGCAACGACCGATTCCACCAGTGTCGGCGTGCACATGGCGGGTGTGACCGAAAACCAGCAACCGGTGGAATCGCATTACGAGCCGGGCAATCCGATGGCGGATGCGAATGGCTTCGTCTATGGCAGCAACGTCAATCCGATCGACGAGCTGGTGAACATGATTTCCGCGTCGCGTTCGTACCAGAACAACGTGGAAGTGATGAACACCACCAAGCAGTTGATGCTCAAGACCATCAGCCTGGGCAGTTGAGCATGAATGCCATTAGCACCTTCAGTCATTCCGTCTCGGGCCTGAGCCTTACCGGCAGCACGGTAACCAGCACGCCGAGCGGTACGAGCATGACGCAGTCGGATTTCCTGCAACTGCTGACCACGCAGCTGAAGAGCCAGGATCCGACGAAGCCGATGGACAACTCGCAGATGGCCGCCGAGCTGGCACAGTTCGCCCAGCTCGGCACGCTGCAAAACATCCAGAGCGGCCTCACCGGTTTGAGCAGCAATCTCAGCAGCGACCTGCAGACCTCGCAGGTGCTCAGCTCGGCAAGCCTGGTCGGCCGCCAGGTGCTGGTGCCTTCCAGCACGCTTGCCTATAGCGGTAGCACGGTAAACGGCGCGGTGAACGTGAGCACCGCGAGCGACGTGGTCGTCAGTATCAAGGACAACAGCGGCAACGTGGTCAACACCATCGATCTGGGGCCGCAGCAGGCCGGCCTGGCGCAGTTCTCATGGAACGGCAAGGACAGCAGCGGCAACGCCGTAGCCAGCGGCACGTACACGATCTCGGCCAGCAACGGCGGACGTAGCGCGCTTCCCACGTACGCGGCCGGCGAAGTGACCGGCGTCGGCTATGGCGGCAGCGGCACTGGAACGTATTTGCAGGTAGCTGGCATTGGCGGCGTGCCGCTGGGCCAAGTGGTACAGATCAACTGACGCGCAGGCTTGTCGCCGGCATCGTCATCATCCAGGGGGTAGCAAGAACATGGCACTCAATCAGGCGCTCAGTGGCATCAATGCGGCCCAGTCGCAGTTGAACGTCATCTCCAACAACATTGCCAATGCGGGCACGGTGGGTTTCAAAGGCTCCACCGCCCAATTTGCCGAAGTCTACGCGGTCACCGGCCTCAATCTCAGTTCGGTGGCCGTGGGCAGTGGCGCTGAGCTCACCGACGTCGCCCAGCAGTTTTCACAGGGCGACCTCGAAACCACCAACGGCAGCCTCGACATGGCGCTGAGCGGCAATGGCTTCTTCATCGTCAACAACGGTACCGGCAACCAGTACACGCGCGATGGCGCGTTCCATGAGAACGCCGCCGGCTACGTGGTGACCGCAGACGGTTCCAATCTGCAGGTTTATCCGCCGAACCCAACGGGTGGCTTCAACACCAGCACGCTGACCAATCTGCAGCTCAACACGGCGCAGAGCGCGGCAACGCCGACCAGCACCATCACGGTGAGCTCGAACCTGCCGGCGGGCGCCGCGGTGCCGGCCAACACCCCCTTCAATCCGACCGATTCCACCACCTACAACAATGCCTCGACCCTGACGGTGTACGACTCGCAGGGTGGTTCGCACTCGGCAACGATCTACTACGTCAAGAGCGCCAACAACAGCTGGAACGCGCACCTGTACATCGACGGCAACAGCGCAGGTACGGCGGCGATGAACTTCAGCACGGCCGGCGCGCTGGTCACGCCGTCCAACGGCAATCTCAGCTTTACGCCGGTGCCGCCGACCAATGGTGCCAGTTTCCCAGCCACCATGACGTTGAACGTGACCAACACCACCCAGTTCGGCACCGCCTACGCGCCCGGCACCATCAACCAGAACGGCTTCCAAGCCGGCGTGCTGGACAACGTCACGATCGGCACTGACGGCGTTGTCACGGCGATCTATTCCAATAACCAGACCAGCCAGCTGGGCCAGATCGCGGTGGCCAACTTCGCCAACTTGCAAGGCTTGCAGCAGATCGCGAACAACCGCTGGGTGGGGACGCAATCGTCAGGCACCGCGGTGCTGGGGACGGCCAGCGTCGGCCAGTTCGGCAACATCGAGCAGGGCCAGTTGGAAACCTCCAACACCTCTGACACCACCGCGCAGCTGGTCAACATGATCCAGGCGCAGCAGGACTACCAGGCGAATTCACAGATGCTCGGCACGGTGAACTCGTTGTCGCAGTCGCTGTTCCAGGCCGTCTCCCGCGGGTAATCGAGTCAAAAGCGCATGGACCGTCTCGTCTACATTGCCATGACCGGAGCCACGCAGACCATGCGTGCGCAGGATGCGGTGAGCCACAACCTGGCCAACGCATCCACCGTGGGCTTCAAAAGCGAGCTGAGCGCATTTCAAAGCGTGCCGGTGCTCGGCCCGGGCGCCAACACACGCATCAATGCGGTGGCTCAAGGCGTGGGACAGGACCAGGCGCAGGGATCGATCCAGCACACCGGCCGTCAGCTTGATGTCGCGGTGAACGGCCCGGGCTGGATCGCGGTACAGGCGCCGGACGGCAGCGAAGCCTACACACGTGCGGGCGATCTGCAGCTCGGCGCCGACGGCAGCCTCAGCGACGCGCGCGGCAATCCGGTGATGGGCGCGGCGGGTCCCGTCACTGTTCCCGACAGCGCGCAGATCGCCATCGGCAAGGACGGCACCATTTCGACGGTACCGAAGGGACAGGGGCCCGGCACCATCGCCGCAGTCGGACAGATCAAGCTGGTCAATCCGGACCCCACGCAGATGGCTGAGGGCGCCGATGGCCTGATGCACATGAACGACGGCAGCTCCGCCGATGCCGACAGCACGGTGACGTTGACTTCGGGTGCGCTGGAAGCCAGCAACGTCAACCCCTCCACGGAACTGGTGAAGATGATCTCGCTGTCGCGCCAGTACGAAATGCAGGTGCGTTCGCTCAAGACCGCCGAAGACGACGCGGACGACAGCACCAAGTTGCTGCAGAACAGTTAACGCCTATCACGGAGCAGCCCATGTTCTCTTCCCTCTGGATCGCCAAGACCGGCCTGGATGCGCAGCAGACGCAGATGGACGTGATCTCCAACAACCTGGCCAACGCGAGCACCACCGGCTTCAAGACCTCGCGTGCCTCGTTCCAGGACCTGATGTACCAGAACGAAGGCCAGCCCGGCAGCCAGACCACCCAGCAGACGCAATCGCCCACCGGCCTGTTGCTCGGTACCGGCGTGAAAGTGGTCGGCACCGAAAAACTGTTCACCCAAGGCGCGATCACCCAGACCGGCAACTCGCTGGATGTGGCGATCCAGGGCGACGGCTTCATTCAGGTGAGTTTGCCGGATGGTACGGTCGCTTACACACGCGATGGCTCGCTGCACGAGGATTCCACCGGCCAGATCGTCACGGGCGACGGTTATCCGCTGGTGCCGTCGATCACCCTGCCGGCCAACGTCAACAGCATCACCATTGGCACCGATGGCACCGTCAGCGCCACCAGCAACGGCTCCACCAAGCCGACGCAGATCGGCGTGATCCAGCTGGCGAACTTCGTCAATCCCGCCGGCCTGCAGCCGATGGGGCAGAACCTCTATCTGGAAACCCAGTCCAGCGGCACGGCCCAGACCGGGCAGCCCGGCCTCAACGGCATGGGCACGCTCGCGCAAGGCTCGCTGGAATCCTCCAACACCAGCGTGGTGGCAGAGATGGTGAACATGATCGAGGCCCAACGTACCTACGAAATGAACTCCAAGTCGATCAGTGCCGTGGACGACATGTTGCAGTTCGTAATCAACAAGACCTGATGGTGATTTATGCCCATGCCGATGTTGTTACGTATTGCATCCGTTTCGCTGCTCGCCGCGGCGCTGGCCGGTTGCGGCGCCATCCAGGAGCACCAGCGGCTGGAAGACGCGAAATGGGCCGCCACCGCGCCGGTTGAGCAAGCCACGCCGGCGGCGGCAGATGGCTCGATCTACCACGACATGCAGAACATGGAGTTGTTCAACGATGCGCGCGCGCACCGCATCGGCGACATTCTGACCATCAACCTGGTCGAGGCGATGCAGGCCAGCAAGAAGTCCGAAACCACCACCAGCAAGACCGACAAGGTGAATGTCGGTGCGCCGCAGATCCTCGGGCAGTCGCTGCGCATTGCCGGCCAGACAGCCAATTCATCGCTCAACTCCGCCAACAGTTTCGACGGTGCCGGCAGCAGCACGCAGAGCAACCAGCTCTCCGGCCAGCTCACGGTAACGGTGGCACAGCGTCTTTCCAACGGCAACCTGCTGGTGAAAGGCGAGAAGTGGCTGACCATCAACCAGGGCCAGGAGCTGATCCGCATCTCCGGCATCGTGCGCGCCCAGGATATCGGGCAGGACAATTCCGTCGATTCCACGCGCGTGGCCGATGCACGCATCACCTATACCGGCCGCGGCAGCTTGAATGAAGCCAATACGCAAGGCTGGCTGGCCAAGTTCTTCAACTCCAAGTGGATGCCGTTCTGATGAGCATGCGAATTCTCATGGCTAGCCTCAGACAGCTCCCTCCCCTACGTGGAGTAGGGGAGGGTTGGGGGGGGGTGAAGCAGCCTCGAGACAAATTCCAAATCGCGGCAAGCTCGTGCGACCCCACCCCAGCCCTCCCCAGCACGCAGGGGAGGGGACAAGTTTCGGCCAGTTGGCGACATCACGCATTGAAGCCTGTTGTGCTGTTAGCGGCATTCGCCATGCCGTTTGCCGCCCACGCCGACAAAATCCGTGATCTGGTCCAGGTGGCCGGCGTGCGCAGCAACCAGCTCGTCGGCTATGGCCTGGTAGTGGGGCTGGACGGCACCGGTGACCAGACCACCCAGGCGCCGTTCACCACGCAAAGCCTGGAAAACATGCTCAAGCAGTTCGGCGTGTCGATTCCTTCCACCGGCATCCAGCCGCAGCTGAAGGACGTCGCCGCGGTGACCATCACCGCCGAGCTACCGCCTTTCGCCAAGCCAGGTCAGGCCATCGACATCACGGTGGCGTCGATCGGCAACGCCAAAAGTCTGCGCGGCGGCGAGCTGCTGATGTCCCCGCTGCGTGGCGCGGACGGCAACGTCTACGCTATTGCACAAGGCAGTGTCGTCGTCGGTGGCGTAAGCGCATCGGGCCGCAGCGGTTCGAGCGTGCAGATCAATGTCTCCGCCAGCGGGCGCATTCCCAATGGCGCCTCGGTCGAACGCGTGGTGCCGAATTCCTTCAGCAGCGGCGGCGATATCGTGTTGAACCTCAATACGGCCGATTACGCCACCGTCAACCACATCGTGGATGCGATCAATCATCTCTACGGTGCCGGCACGGCGCGTGCGCTCGATGGCGGTTCGGTCGACGTGCGCGGTCCGGCCGACCCGGGCCAGAAAGTTGC
Organism: Dyella choica; assembly: GCF_003977665.1. GTDB lineage: Bacteria > Pseudomonadota > Gammaproteobacteria > Xanthomonadales > Rhodanobacteraceae > Dyella_B > Dyella_B choica. The sequence goes on from NZ_RYYV01000006.1 coordinate 268,094, forward strand.
CTGGCTGGGCGCCATCGAAGCGCTCGAAGTCGCCCCCGGCGACGCGCCAGCACGCGTGATAGTCAACTCGCGTACCGGCACGGTGGTGATCGGGTCGGATGTGCGGGTCAGCACGGCTGCCGTGGCGCACGGCTCGATCCAGGTGACCATCAGCGAGCAGCCGCTGGTAAGTCAGCCCGGGCCTTTCAGCAATGGGCAGACCGCGGTGGTGCCGAACAGCTCCGTCTCGGTCACCCAGCAGGGCGCGCACATGTTCAAGTTCGGTCCCGGCGTAAGCCTCGATTCGATCGTGCGCGCGGTGAACCAGGTCGGTGCCACCCCGACGGATCTGATTTCGATCCTTGAGGCGCTCAAGCAGGCGGGCGCCTTGCATGCCGATCTGGTGGTGATCTAAATGGCCGACATCGGTAGCGTCGCTGCGCAAAGCCTGAGCACCTGGACCGATCTCTCCGGGTTCGGCGCGCTGCGTCATCAAGCCGATACGGACAGCAATGCCGCACTGCCGGCGGTGGCCAGGCAGTTCGAGTCGATGTTTACCGAAATGTTGCTGAAGTCGATGCGCGCAGCGAATTTCGGCGATCCTTTGTTCGAAAGCCAGGCCACTGACGCCTGGCAGGACATGTATGACCAGCAGCTCTCCTTGGATCTTTCCCAGCACGGCAAGGGATTGGGGATCGCCCAAATGCTGATTCACCAGCTCGGCGGACACGGCCAGGCGCAAGGCGAAGCAAACCAGGCTGCTGCGGCAGGCCCGCACGCCGCCGGCCTGGCCGACGGGTGGAAGCAACGTCTGTTCGAAGTGGCCGACGCCACGCACTCTGCCGCGCGCAAGGCGATGGCCTGGTTGCCGCAGGATGCGGAAAGCTTCGTGCGCGAACTCGCGCCGCAGGCCAGCATCGTGGCCAAGGAACTTGGCTTGTCGCTGCGCACGGTGCTGGCGCAGGCCGCGTTGGAAACCCATTGGGGCCAACACATGCCCACCCACTCCGACGGCAGCAGCAGCTTCAACCTGTTCGGCATCAAGGCCGGCGGCGGCTGGGATGGCGCACGCGTGAACGTGCCTACGGTGGAATACGAAGGCGGCATCGCGGTGCGCAAGCAGGCGCAATTCCGCTCCTACCCGTCCACGGCAGATTCCTTGGCCGATTACGCCGAGCTGGTCGGCAAGGATCCGCGCTATGCCGGCGCGCTCGGCCGCGGCGACGACGTGCTGGGCTATGCCCGGGCGCTGGTCGCCGGTGGCTATGCCACCGATCCGGAATACGCGGGCAAGGTAGCGGCGATCGCCAACAGCAGCGCCATGCGGCAGGCCCTGGATGCGCTCAAGAAATCAGTGGGCGTGCCGAATTTATGAACGAGATTTCCCGTTGCTCCCAATATCGACTCCCTCCCCTGCTTGCAGGGGAGGGTTGGGGTGGGGTTGGTCAAGCTTGCGCCGAGGCAAGTGTGTGCAACCCCCTCCCAACCTCCCCCCCGGATCAAGTCCGGGGCAGGCTCTGCAAGCAGGGGGAGGGGCGTAAGACTCATCGGGATTCGGCTTTTACACTTAAGGAAATGCTCCCATGTCCGGCATCCTAAACATCGGCATTTCCGGCCTCAACGCCGCCCAGGTAGCGTTGAGCACGGTCAGCAACAACATCGCCAATGCCAGCACCAGCGGCTACAGCGAGCAAAGCGTGCTGCAGTCCGAGGTCGTCTCGGGCGGCAACAGCCAATACACCGTGGGTTCGGGCGTGAACGTGGTGGCGGTGCAGCGCGCCTACAGCCAGTACCTGACCCAGGCGCTGTGGAGCAGCAACAGCAGCCTGCAGGGCGCCACCACCAGCAACGGCCTCACCACCTCGCTCAACGGTTTCCTGAGCAGCAGCGGCAATCTGCAGACCGCGCTGGACAACCTCTACAACGGCTTCAGCAGCGTCGCGAACTCGCCAACTTCCTCCTCGGTGCGGCAAGCAGCGCTGGGTAGCGCGTCTTCGCTCACCAGCGTGTTCAACACGCTCGGCCAGCAGCTCAGCCAGCAATCGACCCAGGTCAACCAGCAGATTGGCAGCACGGTCGGCAACATCAACGGTCTGGCTGCGCAGATCGCCAAGCTCAACAACCAGATCCTGCAGGCAGGCACCACCGGCAATCCGAACGCCCTGCTCGATCAGCGCGACGGCCTGGTGCAGCAGCTGGCGGGGCTGACCGGTATTTCCGCCTCGACCAACAACGATGGTTCGATCAGCGTTTACACCTCCGCCGGCGGAACGCTGGTGAGCGGCGCGCAGTCGTATGCGCTGTCCAGCGCGGCCAATCAGTACGATCCCGGCAGTACTGACGCGTTCGACAGCGCCGGCAACAATGTCACCTCGCAGCTGAGCGGCGGCAACCTGGGTGCGCTGATCAGCTATCGCGACAATGTGTTGCAGCCCGCGCAGAACACCTTGGGTCAGTCGGCGATCGCCCTGGCTTCCAGTGTCAACGCACAGCAGGCCGCAGGCCTGAATCTCAATGGCCAACAGGGCCAGCCGATTTTCAGTGTCGGTGCGCCTGCGGTGTTGCCGTCAAGCAAGAATGCCAGCGGCGGTGCCACGGTGACAGCATCCGTGAGCAACGTCTCGCACATAACGACGTCGGACTACGTGTTGCGCTACACCGGTACAGGCACGGGTACCAACGGCTGGACGCTATCGACCAGCAGTGGCCAGGGCGTTGCACTCACTGCGAACGCCAACGGCACGCTGTCCGCGGATGGGCTTACTTTGAGCGTGGCAGGCAGCGCGCAGATTGGCGACAGCTATGCAATCCAGCCTACGCGCAATGCCTCCACCTCGCTTGCGGTGAGCTTGACCGATCCGAACGGCATCGCCGCCGCTGCTGCACTCACTGCCTCGGCAGGCACGAGCAACACCGGCACCGGCAAGGCGGGCCCGGTGAGCGTGACCAATTCGGCCAATGCCAACCTGCTTTCCGGCGCCACTGTCACGTTTGGCGCGGGCGGCAACTACGCGATCACGGATGGCGCAGGCAATACCACGACTGGCACGTACACCTCCGGCCAGCCGATCACGGCGGACGGCTGGAGCCTGAGCCTGAGCGGTGCGCCGGCCAGTGGCGACAAGTTCACCGTGGCGGCCAATACCAATGGCCTCAACGACAACAGCAATGCGTTGTCGCTGGCTGCACTGGCAAACACCGGCGTGATCAACGGCGGCAAGACTTCCGTCGTGGCCAGCTACGCCGATCTTACGGCGCAGATCGGCAGCGCGGGCAGCCTGGCAAGTTCCAATCTCGCCACGCAGACCAATATCCACAACCAGGCGATGGGCGCGCAGCAAAGCTATGCCGGCGTGAACCTGAACCAGGAAGCGGCCAACCTCGTGCAATTCCAGCAGGCCTACCAGGCTTCGGCGCAGGTGATCAGCACCGCCGAACAGATCTTCAGCAGCCTGATCACCGCTATTCAGTCCCGTTAAGGGCAGGACCCACGATGCGCATCTCCACCGTCTGGACGTATCAACAGCAGCTCAGCACGATGCTGAACCAGCAGGCCACGCTGGCGCAGACCCAAAACGAGGTGAGCACCGGCCTCGCCATCAACGTGGCTTCGGACAATCCCACCGGTGCCGCGCAGGTCGTGGGGCTGAATCACATTCTTGCCCAGAACACGCAATACGCCAGCAACATCAACGCCGCCAATACGCGCTTGTCCACCGAATCCTCGACGCTCACCACTGTCAGCAATTTGCTGAGCAGCGTGAATGACATCGGCCTGGGCGCCATTAACGGGGCCATGTCGTCCACCGACCTCAGCAACATGGCCACGCAGCTCACGCAGTATCGCAACCAGCTCGTGCAGCTTGCCAACACCACCGACGGGAACGGCCAGGCGCTGTTTGCCGGCACCAGTACCACCACCGTGCCGTTCGTAACAAACAGCAGCAGTGGTGCGGTCACTTATGTCGGCAACGAGCAGCAGTCCTTCACCTCGATCGGCACCGGATTGCAGGTGGCCAGCAGCGACGCCGGCAGCGATATTTTCATGAACCTGGCCGCAGGCAACGGCTCTTTTGTTGCAAGTGCCAGCAGCAGCAACACCGGCACGCTGGTGGTGGGTTCGAACAGCGTCACCAATACTGCTGCATGGAGCGCCGCCACCGCGTCTGGACCGGTAAATGACACCATCACTTTCGGCGCCAACGGCAGTTACAGCGTGACCGACGCTGCTGGCAACCCCGTGACCGACAGCAGCGGCAATCCCATTGCGGGGACGTACACCGACGGCGGCAGCATCAGCTTCAACGGCGTCGCCATCAACATGAGCGGCACGCCGAAGGCTGGCGACACGGTCAAGCTGCAATCCGACAACACGTCCAACAATCAGGACGTCTTCACCACGCTCAACAACATGATCACCGCTTTGCAGAGCGGTGGCAGCTCGACCTCCATCACCAACACGCTGAACCGTCAGCTCGAATCACTCAACCAGGCGATGAACGCCGTTTCCACTGCGCAGGTCTCCGTGGGCAGCCGCATCGATACCCTGCAGCATCAAAGCACCAGCTATTCCGATCTCAACCTGACCTATAAGAGCGCGCTGTCGGACGTGCAGGACGTCGACATGGCCACCGCCATCAGCAATCTTTCGCTGCAATCCACCGCACTGCAGGCGTCACAACAGGTGTTTGCCAAGATCCAGGGCACCAGCCTGTTCGATTACCTACGCTGACGCTCGTGCGTGGCCGAACGCATCCGGAGTTTCTCTCATCATGCAACAGACACCTGTCAATCAAATTCACAACCAGGATGTGCTCAATCTGATGCCGCTGGACCGGCGGCGCGTCGTAGAGATCGGATGCAGCTCCGGCGTGCTCGCCCGCGAGTACAAGAAGCGCAATCCGCACGCGCACTACGTGGGCGTGGATATCGTGCCCGAATACACCCAGATGGCGGCCGCCCATTGCGACGAGGTGCTTTCATTCGACATTGAATCGAAAGACAAGGACTTTCTCCGCGATCGCTTTCATGCCGACTGCTGGGTTTTTGCCGATGTGCTGGAGCATCTGCGTGATCCGTGGCAGCTGCTGGCCAAGCTGCGCGAGATCATGCCTGCTGACGGCTGCCTGCTGGCCTGCGTCCCGAACGTGCAGCACTGGAGCATCCAGGCACGCTTGAGCTGCGGAGATTTCCGCTACGAACCAGCCGGCTTGCTGGACCGCACCCACCTGCGCTGGTTTACCCGCGTCACCCTGCTGGAGATGTTCCAGCAAACGGGTTTCGGCATTGTCACCGGCATCACGCGCATGCTCAACAATTCCCATGGCGCGCAGTTCGCCCCTTACATCCGCGCCATGGCGCAGGCGGCCGGTGGGGATCCGGAGCAGGCCGTACAGGATGCGAACGTGTTCCAGTTTGTAGTGAAGGCCATCCCGGTCTGATTCGACTTCCATCCATTCATCGACCCCTATCCCTGGCAGGCCCGGCATGCTGCGGCAAGTTCTCAAAGACTATCAACAGATCGATTCCATCCACACGCAGCTGCTGCCCGCAGGTGATTCGGCGTCCCCGAAGGAGCTGATCTTCCACATCATGCAGGACAACGCCGCGGACGTCGAAGTGCTCGACATCGGCTTCGGCAAGGGGGGCTTGGGCGAATTGATCAAAAGCCATCCGGCCACCCGGCACTGGTCCGTCGACGGCGTGGACGGTTTCGAGGGCGCCTTCGCCAACCAGGCCCTGTTCGAACGCAGGATCTACCGCAACGCCTGGCACGGCCTGGCGCAAAGCATCCCTTCCGACCGCCTGGCCCAGTACAACATCATCTGCCTGCTCGACGTGATCGAGCACCTCAACGCGGAAACCGCGAAGTGGCTGCTGCGCACTCTGCTTACTGGCATGGGCAACGATTCCTTTCTCTTCATCAGCACGCCGCTGTGGTTCTACCCCCAGCACAGCCAACAGAGCGGTGACCTGGAAGAACATTTGATCGGTGTGCCGGCCAGCTCCATGATGGCGTTGATCCCGATGATGTATGCGGTCAATCCGCCGCTGATCGGCGGCTTCGTGCTCGGCAAGCGCAGCCTCGACTTCGTCGAATTCTTCCAGCCGACCACGGACAAGAATTTCTCCTACCAGCGCGGCACGATGCTGGCCAGTGCGACTGGCTTTCAGAACGTGCCGGGGAAACTGTTCAAGCTGACTTGATGGCAGGCAGATGCTGAAATTACGCCTTGCCGTAGGGGGCAAAAAGGCGTATTGACTCAGGGAGAATTCAAGCGCAGCCTAGATGGCTAGGGGCTTCCTAGGTAGTGCAGGCAGCGCATGGATCTGTGCGGCCAATGTCACCTTTCATCATATGGGAACCGTTTGCGCGGGGCTGGTTTCATGCTCATTGTGCTCGCTTGTGGAGCATGCGCATCGCGATGCGATCGCTCTGATAAGCGATATTAACTACCTGCTTTCCGTTTTTTTCTCATGGGGTAGAACACCAAAATCCAACGATTGGGAGTCGTGCTATGCGCTCGCTTAGTTGGTTGTGCTGCTGTTTGCTCTCCATGCTTTCAGTGCTGGTGATGGTTGGTCGCATCAGCGCCCAATCCTTGGATCATCCAGCCCCTGTTGCGCCGGTGGAAAATCCGTGCCCGCGTCCCGCGGCAGGCAGCGTAGTCGAAAGAGAGTCGGCGCTTTACGCCCGCAGCGGCGAATTGCGCGTTCGCTTTTCCTATCAGAGCCGAAGGGACGAAGCGGGGCGCGTTCTGTATTGCTTCATGACGCCGGACGGCAAGCAGAATCCGACGTTGCATCTGCGCCCAGGCGATCACCTGCTAATCACCTTGACCAACAATCTGCCGGCAGGTTCGGGTGCCATGGCGATCAGCGGGCCGATCTGCGGTGCGGCCATCATGGACAGCAGCTCGGTCAATATTCACTTCCATGGCGGCAACATCTCGCCCACCTGCCACCAGGACGAAGTGATCAAGACGATGGTCAATTCGGGGCAAACGTTTCGGTACGACATGAAGATCCCCGCCAACGAGCCTCCGGGACTGTACTGGTACCACACCCATATCCATGGCTTGTCGGAATCCATGCTCCAGGGTGGAGCGGCGGGGGCCATCGTGGTGGAGGGCATCGAAAACGTGCAGCCCGTCGTGGCTGGACTGCGCCAGCGTGTTCTGGTGGTGCGCGATCAACTCGTGCCAGGCGCGCCCAGTCCGGGCGGAGATATCCCTTCCTGGGACGTATCGCTCAATTACGTACCGATTACCTCGCCCTCTGCCGAATCGCCGCACTTCGTGCCAGCCGTACTGTTGATGCAGGGGGGGGAGAAACAGTTCTGGCGCGTTGCCAATGCCTCGGCGGACACCATCCTGGACCTGCGCTACTTATGGGATGGAAAAGCGCAGACCATGCAGCTGGTGGCGCGAGACGGCGTGCCGATCGATTCGCAGGATGGCAAGCGTACGGGCGAGTCGATCGGGCTCGGGCACATCTTGCTGCCCCCGGCGGCGCGGGCCGAATTCATCGTCGAGGCACCGCCGCAAGGCGTGAAGTTGGCGCAACTGGTTACGCAGAATATCGACACGGGGCCTTTGGGTGACAACGACCCCACGCGTCCCTTGGCAACGATACGAACGGGGGATGCGTTCGCATTGCAAGCTGAGGCCGACGCTGCGGATCGCCTGCCGGCATTTAGCGGGGCGAGCACCGGTCAGCAGCGATTTGCCGGCTTGGCACAAGCCCCGTTGGCGAAGGTGCGGACCGTCTATTTCGATGAAATACAGCCCACGGCCTTCTTCATGGCGGTGGAGGGGCGGCCCAAGCACGTCTTCGACCCCAGCCTGCCGCCGGACATCGTGGCCAGGCAGGGCACGGTGGAGCAATGGGTGATTCAGAACCGCACTATGGAAAACCACGAGTTCCATATTCACCAGATCCATTTCCTGATCGAATCGCAGGACAACTTCGAAATCAACGGCTCCCCCCAGCCTCCCGGCATCGCCGGCCAATACCTGGATATGGTGCAAGTGCCGTACTGGGACGGCAATCCGCAACATCCGTATCCCAGTGTCAAAGTGCGTATGGATTTCCGTGGGCCGGACGTGGGTGATTTCGTCTTTCATTGCCACATCCTCCAGCACGAGGATTTGGGCATGATGAATATCATTCGTGTGGTGCCGCGCGGTTCGCCTGGCGAGGGGCGCTAGCCGGCGGCAGATGGCTCGGAATGTGCTGCTGCCGGGTTTACAGAGAGTCACTTGGCCTCGGCTAGATAGCTCCATAAGGCCCGGGCGACCGGGCCGACGGGGCGCCCGCGCAGCCTTGCTGCGACGAGGTCGAGTTTCGAGCGCTTGAAATGGCGCCCTTCGAGCGAAATCAGCTTCCCTGTACGCAATTCCTTTTCCACCAGATGCAAGGGCATGTGTCCCCAACCCATGCCCTGCACGATCAATGCCTGCTTGGTGTGTTGGTCGGCTACTGTCCAACTGGGTGCGTCCTTGATCACGAAGTAGTCGCGTCCGGGCTGTCGCGCCGTGTCGCGAATGATCACCTGCACGTAGGCACGCATCTGCCCGGGCGTCAGATCACGAGTGACAGCTTCGGCAAGGAAGCCGGGCGCGGTCACCGGCAGCAGGGTCACCGTGCCGAGGTCGACCCATTCGAAGCGCGCGTCGCTCTTGTCGATGTGATGAATGATCAGGTCGGCTTCCTCCGCCAACAGACGTTCCCAAGGGCCGCCGATCACCTCGAAATGCAAGTGCAAGCGGGTTTTTGGGTGAGCCTTGAAGAAGCGTTTCAGTCTGCGCAGTACTTCTTCCGTCGGCGTGAGGTCGCCAACTACCACGCGCAAGTCGGTTTCCTCGCCCTGGCTCAGCTGCAGCCCCAGGGTTTCCAGCGCAGCAGCCTCTCGCAGCACTGTGGCCGCCTGGCGGCGAAAAGCTTCTCCGGCCGGCGTGAGACCGACCCGGTATTGGCTGCGGTCGAGCAGGGCCACGCCAAGCCGCTGCTCCAGATTCTTCACCGCGGCATGGACGGCAGGATGGGTGCGATGAAGCTTCTCGGCAGCAGCCTGGAAACTGCCTTCGGCGATGACGGCATCGAGGCAGGCCAGCTCGTGCAGGGAGAAAACCATTGTCCGATCTCCTTACAGTGATTGGCTTGAATATTAAATTTCTTACGGAGGCTGCCAAGCCTAGCCTAAAACCTTCCAAGCAGAAGGAGGCATGGCATGAAGGCGATCGTGCGGCAGCAATACGGCGGACCGGAGCAGCTTTTGCTCGAAGAGGTGCCTGACCCGGTAGCGGGTTCGGGTGAGGTGCTGGTTCGCGTCAGAGCGTTCGGTATCAACCGCGCGGAACAGTATCTCCGGCGCGGCTTATGGGGTGAAGTTGCGCCCATTTCGGGCATCGAATGCGTTGGTGAAGTGGTGCATGACCCCAATGGTGGTTTGCTTGCCGCGCAGCGTGTATTTGCCTTGATGGGAGGCATGGGGCGAACGCGCAACGGTAGTTACGCCGAGCTCGTTGCCGTTCCCGCCCCCAATGTGGTGCCCATTCGCAGCACGCTCGATTGGGCCCAACTGGCGGCCATACCTGAGTCCTACGCAACAGCATGGAGCTGCCTGTTCGATAACCTGTCGCTGACGCGTGGCGACGTGATACTGATTCGTGGCGCCACCTCCGCGCTGGGATTGGCTGCACTCGATCTCGCTCGCTACGCACAAGCCAAGGTTGTCGCCACTGTACGCACGGCCGAGGGCGCACCGGCTGCACGAAATCACGGTGCCGATGAAGTGCTGGTTGATGGCAGCGAGCTGGAGAATGGGCTGAAGCACATCGCCCCGCATGGCGTCGATGCCGTGCTTGATCTGATCGGCACGGCCACCCTGCTGGAATCCTTGCGCCTGACCAAACGGGGTGGACGAGTGTGCGTGGCAGGCTTTCTGGGCGGCCATGAACCGATCGCTGCCTTCGACCCTTTGTTGCATTTGCCCAGTGGCCGGCATCTCAGCTTCTTCGGCAGCGCTTTTGTGTATGGCACGCCGGAATACCCGCTGACCGACATTCCCTTCCAACGGATCGTCGATCTGGTCGAGGCGGGCACGTTGCGCGCGAAGCCGGCGCGATCGTTCGACCTGGAAGAAATCCAGCAAGCGCATCGGGTGCTGGATGAAGGAACGGCGGGCGGAAAGATGATCGTCCGCGTTCGCTGAAACGTTGCATTCCCTACGGAGAACTCGCTCATGAAACACTTTCTTTTGGAAGGCAGGCATCTCGTACCGTTCGAGGAGCTCGCCGAGCTGGTGCCCGCTCATCATGCGTTTCTGCAGAAGGGCTATGACCAAGGGTATTTCCTGTTTTCCGGTCCGCAGGTGCCGGCGCACGGCGGTTTCCTGGTGGCGCGAGCCGCATCACGCGAGGAACTGGACGCCTTGCTGGCGGATGAGCCCTTCGTCCAGGCGAACAAGATGCACTTCAGCCGCATCGTCGAATTCGATGCGGCGCAGTGCCAACCCGTCCTGCAGCAATGGTTCAACGTTGCGTAGGCTGGGATGACAATCCCAGCATCAGTCGCCCGTAATGAGAGCTGGGATTGTCATCCCAGCCTACATCGCCCGATGGACGCTTATCGCTCGGGCCAATACCAAGCCGGTTCATCCAGTTCTCGTTGCCCAATGATGCGAGTCTGGCTCAGCTCCTTTTCGAGCGAGATGCTATTGCAGGAAGGAAGGTCTTCGAGTGCAGCGATAAGCCGTGAAGCATGCGATATCACCCACACCTGGCTCTTCGCAGCAGCCTGCCCGATCAGGCGGGCCAGCGCTGGCAGAAGATCGGGATGCAGGCTGGTTTCCGGCTCGTTCAGCACCATCAGGGACGGTGGTCGCGGAGTGTGCAGCGCGGCGATCCACAGTAGGTAGCGCAGTGTTCCATCCGACAGCTCGCTGGCGGAAAGTGGACGCAACAAGCCATGCTGACCGAAGCTCAGGCCGAAGCGGCCGTCGCGCACTTCTACTTCAACCGATGCGCCGGGGAAGGCGTCTTCGACGGCCTCGTTCAGCGCTTCCCGATCGCCGATCTCGCGGATGGTCTGCCAGGCTGCCGCGAGGTCTCCGCCATCATGACTTAGTACTGGGGTGCGTGTGCCCAGTTGCGCCAAGCGTGCCGGTGCGTCCCGGTCCGAGCGGAAATGGTCGTAGAAACGCCAGCCGCGTATCGCCTCGCGCATCGAAAGCACTTCCGGTGCGCGTTCGGGATCGGCCAGTTGTGTAAACATGCTTTCGAACGGGTTGAGATGCTTGGCCACGACGCGCCAGCCACGCCCTTCCTTGACCTTGGCCAGGGCGCCATGCCGGTCGACCAGCGCGTTCGATGAACGCAGGAAAGGTCCTGCCCAGATCGCCTCGCGCTTGATTTCCGGGTCGAGGCTGAATGCCGTAGGCGCATTGGAAGGTGCGGGGAGACCGAGGTCGATGGCATAGCCGTAGTCGTCGCCGGCAAAGCCAAGCCTGAGCGCAATCGGTTCCTGGCGCGGCCCGCCCTGCACCGGCACTTCGCCTTGCAACATCCGGCGCGAGATGCGTTCGGGGCCGGCCCACAGCGTTGAGGACAATCCGCCCTCTCGCGCCAGCGCGTTCACGACACCGCCATGTGCAGTTTCGGCAAGCAAGCGCAAGGCGCGGTAGAGATTCGACTTGCCGCTGCCGTTGGCGCCTGTGATCAGGTTCAATGGACCCAGCGGGAGGGTGAGCGATCGCAGGGAACGGTAGTTGGCTATCGCCAGTGTTGTCAGCATGCGCTTTTCGTCCAAGCAAGGCAGCCGGAACGCGAATGAGTACATGAAGCAGGTTGTCAGGGCAAGCGTAGGCTGGGGTGACAATCCCAGCATCGCGGCTTGCACGTATGCCAATGCTGGGATTGGCAACCCGGCCTACGATTATCATCCCAGTCTACGCATTGTTCCCTCTGCACTTACATCGCTATGATGACGCGGCCGATGCGAACGCGAAGCGGGGGCGCACGGCGCAAGCCATCGGATGTCTTGCGAGCCAGCGTGCCCTTTATTCCGGCAGGAGCAGCCGCGACTTTTTACTCAATGGAGATGAATCATGCAGGGTTCCGTACAGAAGCCGTCCTTCGCCTTTGTTGCCGCGTCCTGGGTGGCCCTGTTGGCCGGGGTCGTGGCCTTTCTTGTCGGGCTTTGGCATGCCGACATGCAGCTGAATGAAAAGGGCTACTACTTTGCGGTGCTGATGTACGGGCTGTTCGCAGCCATTTCCGTGCAAAAGAGTGTGCGCGACCGCCTTGAGGGCATTCCCGTCACCGCGATCTACTACGGCCTGGCCTGGGTCTCGACGCTGATCGCCATCGCTTTGCTAGTGATAGGACTCTACAACGCCACTCTGTCCGCCAGCGAGAAGGGCTTCTATGGCATGGCTTACGCATTGAGCCTGTTTGCTGCCATTGCCGTGCAGAAGAACACTCGCGACAGCCAGTTCGCATGAATGCCGTCGGCTGGGATTGGCATCCCAGCCGACGAAGTGCTCCCCGCGCACGAAAGTGCGCGGTCAGTTCGGCAACCATGCATCCCGCCAAGCCACCAGCTTTTCGCCCTCCAGCATCCAGTCCTTGCGCACTGCCTCGTGCAACGCATCGCCCGTCCTCGCCGTGGCATCCAGGTCGTCCAGGTGCATGCGGATCGCGTTGACCCAGTCCTTGTAGCGGTTCTTCACGCGTGTCACCGGCAGATCGCCTTGATAGGGGACGATGTCGGTGCAGATCACCGGGAAGCCGCAGGCGCCGTATTCGAGCAGGCGCAGGTTGCTCTTGCATTCGTTGAACGCGTTCTCTTCGAGCGGTGCCAGGGCGAGGTCCAGGTTCAGCGAGGCCAGCTTGCGCGGGTATTCCTCGATCGGCACGCCGGTGTGGAATTCGTGCACGTAAGGGCGCAGCTTGTCGGGGCACATGCCGAAGAACACCCATTCCACTTCGCCGGCCAGGTCGCGCACGACGTCGGCGATCAGTTCCAGGTCGCCGCGATGGCTGGAGCCGCCGCCCCAGCCGACGCGCGGTTTGCGGCCGACGCGCCGCTGTGCCTGCAGGCCACCCCACCAGTCCACCGGCAGGTGGTTCAGCACCACGCGGATGTCGGAGTGGAAGCCTTTGAATTCTTCCGCGAGTGAAGGGGTGGAGACGACGAAGCGGTCCATGGCCGATAGCGCGCGTCGCAGCGACTTGACCACATCCTTGGGCATGATGCCGTGGAAGGCGCTCTTCACCGGGATCTGCTGGATCAGGTCGTCCAGCTCGAACACCTTGAAAGCCTTGGAGTAGTCACGATAGCTTTCCAGTAGCTTGATCTGGTGTTCGTGGATCTGCCGCTGCATCACCAGTGAGGTGGGCTGGAAGCGTTCCATCGCCACCGGGGTCAGATGGACGCCGGCGATGAGGCCCTCGATCATGCCTTCGCGCTGCATGGAGGCGAACGGCTGGCGAATGCGGTAGTGGCCGCAGCCGTGCTCGTCGGCGGCGACACAGAACAGGCGCGGCCGGAGCGGGCTGGCGAAGGGTTGCCACGCCTTGCTGCGCATGGGGTCCAGTTCGAAGCCCGAGCCGTCGACGCTGAGGTTGGTGCTATAGGCGGGGTCGCGCGCAAGCAGCTTCAGCCACTTTCGGTACATCGCGCCTTGTTCGCCCTCGAAGCGTTTCTGCTTGGCCTCCTGGGCGGTCGTGTCGACCTTGGTCTGGCTGACGCTGCCCACGTGCATCAGGCGCGCATACGGCGTCCACACGGTCAGGTAGCCGGCTTGTTGCACTTTCAGGCATAGATCGACGTCGTTGTAGGAAACCTTGAAATCCAGCTCGTCCAACCCGCCAACCTCGTCGTAGACGGACTTGCGGATCATCAGGCACGCGGCTGTCACCGCGGTGTAGTTCTGATCCACGCGCAGACGATGCATGTAGCCGTCCGCCTCCATCGCCAGGCCGATGAAAGGATGGTCAGCAGGGCCGCGCAAGCCCAGCACCACACCACCGTGCTGAATGCGCCCATCGGGAAAATGCAGCTTGGCGCCTACGATACCGACCTCCGGACGCTGCGCATGATTGAGCAAGGCATCGATCCATTCGGCATGCAGTACGGCGGTGTCGTTGTTGAGCAGGATCAGGTATTCCCCCCGCGCCTGCGCTGCCGCGAAATTGTTGATGGCGGAATAATTGAACGGATGCGGATAGCGCAGTACGCGCAACTGCGCACTGTTGAGCCGTTCGATCCCGTCGAGATACGCGCAGGCTGCCGGCTCCGAGGTGTTGTTGTCGACGATCAGGAGCTCGTAGTTGAGGTAGCTGGTCCTGGACAGCAGGCTGTCGATCAGGCCGTTGAGCAGGGGCAACTGGTCCTTGGTCGGCACGATGATCGACACCAGCGGCTGCTGCGCGTGCTGGTACACCACACGGTTGAAACCGGGCAGGGCGCCGGCTTCCATGCGGTGCGGCACGCGAATGCGCGTCAAGTGTTGGGAGACGATCTCGGCGCTGTGCGCCTTGACCGTCTCCGACGCCAACCATTGGCCGTAAGGCAGTGCGGCACGGTGCATGACTTCGGCGATATGGCCGATGGACTGCAGTCCGTCCGTTTCGATCAGGCGGAACAGAAGGTCGTAGGGTGCCATGTCGCCATAGCGCGCCTGGAGATTGCCCAGTTCTATGCAGCACCGGCGCTGGAAGGCAAGCGCGCGGCCGGCATACGGATAGCTGCGCAGCAGGTCGAGATTGAAATCAGGCTTGAAGATCGGGTGCTCGAACGTGCCACGGCTATGGGCGTCTTCATCGAAATAGACGGCGCGTAGATAGGGATCCGCCACCGCGCGCTCGGCCAGCAGCAGCAAGGCGGCAGGATGCAACAAGTCGCCTGCATGCAGCAGCTGGATCCAGTCTGCGTCGCCGGCAGTAATTTCTCCAGGCAGGCGTTGCATGGGATCGTCGCCGCTGATCACGCTCAGTTGGTAATGCGGGTAATGCTGGGCTTCCAGGCTGGCCTGGGTCGCCTGCACGGCTTCCACGTCATTGCCGTGGTCGATCACGATCACCTGCATGCGTGGTGCGCCATGCTTCTCGATACGGTGCATGGCCTGCGCCACGGCCATATTGCTGAGCTGCAACTGCTCCTGCCATTGCTTGTAGAGATCCGAAGGCGGCAACGATATCAGCCATTCCGGCAGGATCTTCAGATGGCGGTCGGTGCGGTTCCAGCAACCGTCTTCATGGGTTTCGCGCGCAAAGGCTTCATTAAGGTTGCGGCCATGTCCGATCCATTCCGCCGAGGCATCGATCTGCAAGCGCTTGCACAACCAGGTAACGCGTTCGGCCGGCGAGGCCAGGCCGAGCAGGTCTTCCAGCCCGGCTTCATAGGCGATCTGCCACAGACCCATGTAGACTGGAATCTGCTTCTCCACGGGTTGCCGCGCGCGCCATTCGCCGCCTCGGAAGGCGAGGGTCTCGCCATCGGCTTGCAGATAGATGTGGGCAGGCAGCGCGTCCAGCCATTCGCCGGGAATCTTGTCCTCGCCGTCGGCTTGCGCGTAGATCAGCGCGCTCCATTTGCGCAGCAGGCCTGCCAGCAGGTCGATGCGCTGCTCGTGGATGGCCCTGCGCAGCAATACCAGCAGTGAGCGCCCCGCCGGGAGCAAGTAGGGTTCGTGCACGGGATCGAATGCGGACCCGTACCAGCTCAGTCCGGGCTGCATGGGGCGCGGCACGGCCTGGATGGCTCCTCCGCGCCGCACATATTCGGTGATCGTGTTGAGTGCCGGCACCCGATTGTCGGTGAAGCTGTGCGCGAGGACATCGGTGCGCAGCAGCGAAGGCGCGCCGTCGCGACTGGCGATCCATAGCCATCCCGGCGCATGTTCGCCCAGCGTGCCCGCTTGAGCGTGAAGCTCCCACTGCGTTGCCTCCTTGCCGGCTTCGCGCAGCAGCGGGCGCTGTGCGATCAGATCGTCTGGGCGCCATGCTGGGGTCGCTTGTGACGCGTGGGCCGAGATCAACACTTCCGGCAGCAGCGCATCGGGAAACGCGAGCTTGATGTCGATCTGTGCAAGCCCCGTAGCGCGCAGCATGGCATCGACCTGCACGCGCGTGGGCAGATAGTGTTGAGCGGGAAAAGCCTGGCGATTGGGCGTGGCCAGGATCAGCGTGCCCTCCGGTTTCAGCGCGCTCGCCGCCATGGCAAGTGCTTCGCTCAAGGGGGTGCCGTGCGGCCAAGCCTCGGCGTAGTCGTCCGCTAGTGTCAACGAAACGATGTCGTAGTCCGGTTGCAGCGACAGCTCGCGCAAGCTGGCCTGAAACACGCGCACTTGCGGACAGTCGCGCAGTCGCGCCGCCGCCACCCTCGCCCAGTGCGGCGCAAATTCGACGGCATCCACGCTGCAGCCGCGCTCGGCCCACGCCAGGGTGGATACGCCGCCGCCGCAACCGATGTCCAGCACGCGGCAACCTTTGGGAACAGGATCGAGCATATGCAATGCATTGGCGCGCCTGGGCGAGAGATGCAGGGCGCTGGTGCGGCTGTGAATCTCTTTCGCCAGGGCTGCCGAATACAGGCTCGTGTCCGGCGCTTCACACACAACGCCGTGCAGGTGCGTAGCGGTGGCGTGGATGGCCTTGTGCGGGGGATGCTCGCGCAGCGGTGAATGCCACACGCCTTCCTGGTTGCGCATGAAGGTTTCCAGCGGCCACATCGGCGGCTGCACGCCCAGCTGTGCGATGACGCGCAGCACGACGTCGTCGTGCACTTCGTTGAGGACTTTTTCGTGCTGCAGAAACCAGTTCCAGTCCCTGGAACCCTTGCTGTCGGCCAGGGGCTTGGCGAATTTCAGCCGGCACTCCGCTTCGGACTTGCTCCAATAATGGTTGATGCGCAGTTTTTTCACCGACACCTGCTCGGTGAAGGGGCCGTCGATAGAACGACCGTTTTCATCCACTGCGTGCGCGTTGTCCATATAAAGCATGAAGTGCGGATTGGTGCATGCGAGGACCTTGGCCGGCTGCACGATGCTCTTGATGTGCGCGTTCTCCGGGCGATAGCTGCCATCCGCCTGGGCGTAAGGAATACCGCCGTCGAGCGTACCGCGGCGCAGATAGTTCTCCAGTACGCCGCCCGGCGGCTTCGCCGTGTGACCGGCGGAACCGAACATCACCCAGTTGACGCCTACGCCGGGGTGGTCCGCATACTCGGCCAGCACATCGGGCAAAAGCCTGGCGTCGGGCGCGAACAGGAACTCGTCCAGGTCGATGAAGGCGATCCAGTCGGCTTCGCTGCCGTGGGTCTTCAGGCAATGCTCGTAGGCCTGCAACTGCGCCGGGTGCCGCGGCCACTCGTGCAGCACCACTGTGCCGGAGGCCATATGCGGTTGCAGCGCGTCGAGGTAGGGATCGGAGCTATTGTTGTTGTACAGGTAGAAGCGTTCCACGCCCATGAGCTGGTGGAACTCGACCCATTCGCGCAGGTATGCGGCCTCGTCCTTGAACACGGCGCAAATGGCTAGTACGCAACGCATGTGGTTTCCTCGTCTGATCGATGAAGCCTGGACACGCGAGCGTCGGAAATCCGACGCATCCGGCGTGGACCAAGCCGATATGCGAGGGTGGGAGCAATGTTGGTGCCAACTTGGGTGCTTACGCCCTCTCGCTTTCGAGGACAGGGTTGCGCTGATGGGACAACCTGGCGAAGTTGTTGCATCTTGTGTGGCGAGACATTGCCTGCGGCGCTTTCGGTCCCTTTAGGGACCGAAAGCGCCGCAGGCAATGCACGCACTCGCAAGTTGGATGCTGGGATTCGCCAATTCGCATCCCCCGCCTAAATCGCGCAAAGAGCCTTCATGGTGAAATCACCCGTTCGATGCGCCAACCACACAACAGCCCCGCACATCGACAGCACCGGCCAAACCTTTAGCGTCATCCATCACACTTTTCGCGCCCATCCCCTTGGCCCGGCGCCAAAAAATTTCTCAAGTAATGCCCACCAGCGCCGAAAAAGTCCCTGAGGCGGTCGGCACGGCAAGGTGACGGGATCCCGCCGGTTCGAGTACCACCTATCCGGTTTCAGGAGACTTCCATGTCACTCGTTCTTAATACCAACATTGCTTCGCTGCAGGCCCAGAACAACTTGAGCAAGTCGGGCAGCGCGCTGAGCACCGCCACTCGCGACCTGTCCTCGGGTCTGAAGATCAACAGCGCAGCGGACAATGCCGCCGGCTTCGCGATTGCTTCGCGTTTCCAGACGCAGATCGGCGGCCTGGGCCAGGCCAGCACCAACGCCAGCGATGCCATCAACCTGGCGCAGACCGCGGGTTCCGCGCTGAGCCAGATCACCTCCAACCTGCAGTCTATCCGTGACCTGGCCGTGCAGTCCGCCAACGGCACGTACCAGTCTTCCGACCGCGCCGCGATCGACACCTCGGTGCAGCAGTACCTGTCGGAAATCACCCGTATCGCCAACCAGACCAGCTTCAACGGCACCAACGTGTTGAACGGATCGGTCGGCCAGCTGTCGTTCCAGATCGGCTCCAACGTAGGCCAGCAGATCAACGTGAACCTCGGCCAGGGCGCCACCACCTCCCAGGTCGGCCAGATCTCGGAGATTTCCACCGCCAACATCAGTGGTGCGTTCGTCAACGGCAGCGGCGTGTCGGGCCAGTCGATCAGCTTGAGCGGCCTGAGCATCGAAGGCGCGGACGGCAAGAGCTACAGCCTCAGTGGCGCCAGCGCCAACAGCGCACAGGGCGTGGCGGATGCGATCAACGCAGCCGGTATTGCAGGTGTGAGTGCGGCCGTGAACAAGAACGGCGGTATCAACGTCTACTCCACTGGCGTACTTGCGGTCTCCGGTGCATCGGTGACGGGTGCTGCGGGCACAGCGTTCAACCTGACCACGGGCGCGGTCGCGTTCGGCGCCAGCGGTGCCGGTTCAACGGCTACCGGTTTTGCGGCTACCGGTGCGGCCTACACCGACGGCTCGGTGATCACGTCCTCCGGTTCGCTGGCCGGCGGCGATGTTTTGACGGTGGACGATTCCAACAACCTGATCTCGCGCGTCGACGTGGCGCTGACCCAGGTGAGCAACTTCCAGAGCCAGCTGGGCGGCGTGCAGAACCGCTTCCAGTCGACGATCGCCACCTTGAGCGCACAGCAGACCAACCTGACGGCTTCGCAGAGCTCGATTCAGGACACGGACTTCGCGGCAACCACCGCGCAGTTGAGCAAGTCGCAGGTGTTGCAACAGGCGGGTATCTCGGTGCTGGCCACCGCCAATGCCCAGCCGCAGCAGATCCTCAAGCTGCTGGGTTAACCGGTACGACCGGCCATGGCGCAAGCCATGGCCGGGTTTTTGCTTCAAGGGGTCTGACGGCCCTCAAGGCGTCAGAAAACCCACGCGAGCGGCGGGCAAAGCTCTCTTTCGATCCCCAGCAGGAACGTGAGCTTTGGCGGCGGTTCGATGGCGCCAGAAACCCTTCGATGAGGCCTTCATGAGCAGCATTTCCGGTGTGAGCAGTACTTCGAGCGCGCTTGCCGGCGCGATCAGCGGTGCCGGCTCCACTTCCAGCACGGGCAGCTCCAGCAGCGGCGGCAACATCAGCGGTACCGGCTTGCTCAGTTCGCTGGGCCTGGGTACGGGACTGGACGTCAACTCCATCATCACGGCGCTGGTCAACGCGCAGGAAGCCGGTCCGCAGGCGCAGATCACTAACCAGAGCAACGAAGACAACAACAAGATCGCCGGCCTCACCGCATTGCAGACGTCGTTGTCCGGTCTGCAGTCCGCGCTGAACGAGCTGACCTCCAGCAACACCTACAGCACTTTCAACGCCACCCTGTCCAGCACCTCGCTTGGCACGGTGACGACGCTGCCGGATGCCTCGCCAGGCAGCCATAGCCTCAACGTGACCCAGCTCGCCACCGCCCAGAGAAGCATCAGTGCAGCGCAGTCCAGCACCGCTACGGTGGGCACGGGCACGCTCAACATCGCGGTGGGCGGCAAGAGCGTAAACATTACGGTCGGCACCGGCGACACGCTGTCCTCCATTGCCAGCAACATCAATAATGCCAACGGCAATCCCGGTGTGACCGCCACCATCGTGGCGGGCGTGAACGGCAACCAGCTCGTACTGACCTCCACCAGCACGGGCACCGCCAACGCCTTCAGCGTAAGTGCCGGCAGTGGCAGCAGCGGCGGTGTCACGGCGCTGGCGAATGCGCTCAATACGCCGAGCACCACGGCCAGCAATGCGCAGCTGACGATCGATGGCATCTCCGTCAGCAGCGCCACCAACAGCGTGAGCGGCGCACTGACCGGCGTGACCTTGAATCTCGCCGCTACCGGCAGTTCACAGCTTACCGTCGCGCAGAGCACAACACCGATCAACACGGCGGTGAACGATTTCGTCTCCGCGTACAACACCTATGCCAGCACGGCAAACCAGCTGCAAAGCTACAACAGCACCACCAAGGTAGCTGGCGTGCTGCTGGGCGATGCCACGCTTTCGGCGGTGCAACGACAGATTTCCCATGTGTTGAGCAGCAAGGTTTCCACCAGCAGCACCAGCAGCTTGGCCAGCCTGGGGATTACCCGCAACGCAGACGGTACCTTGGCACTGAACTCGACCACGCTGGCCAATGCTCTGTCCAGCAATCCGTTGTCGGTGCAACAGCTTTTCACGGGGACCACCGGCATTGCCACGCAGCTGAGCTCCCTGGTCACCGGGTTCAATAGTAAATCCGGTGCGCTGCAATCGCGCATCACCAACCTCAACAGCGACCTGACCAAGCAGTCGTCGCAACAGACGGCCTTGAATGCCCGTATGGCGGTCTATCAAAAGCAGCTGGTCACGCAATACACCAGCCTGAGCTCGCTGGTGTCGTCGCTCAACAACACCAGTTCCTATCTCACCCAGGCTATGAACGCGCTCACCGGGACCAGCAGCAAGGGCTGATCATGAGTTACATGTCACGAAACGGCAGTGCACTGTATGCCCAGACGCGCGCGCAAGGCAGCCTGGAGGGTGCTGACCGCCACCAGCTTCTGGCGATGCTGCTCGATGGCCTGGTCGATCGCATCAACCAGGCGCGCGGCCATATTTTGCACAAGGACATACCCGCCAAGGGCCAGGCGTTCGGCAAGGCGATCGGCATCCTCGTCGCCTTGCGCGAGAGCCTCGACCATACCGTGGAACCCACGCTGACCGGTCGCCTGGATGCCTTATACGACTACATCACCCGTCGCCTGCTGCATGCGCAGCTCAATGACGACCTGCGCGCGCTGGATGAATGCGAACGCCTGATCGCGCCGATCCGCGAAGCCTGGCATGCGATCCGCGAGCCGTACCTGGCTGAACTTGCCCAGCTGAAGGCGCAAGTAGCGGTACCATGAGCGGTACGGTACAAGATGAATTGCACGAGGCCCTGGCGCTCACCATCGAAATGTGCGCAGCGGCCGGCGACGGCAACTGGACGTTGGTGGCTGAACTCGATAAGAAGCGACAGTTGCATTTGCAACGGATGCAGAGTGAGTCGCTCGGTATGCAGCAGCATGAAGCCTTGGCAGCCCTACAGACGCAAAACAACGCGTTACTGGAACGCGCGCGCGAAGTGCATGCGGTGGTGGAAGAGCAGCTCAGCCAGCATCAATACAAGCATCGAGCGTTGCGCAGCTACGTTACGTCATCTTTCTAGCGTCCGGCCGTCTCGGCGCCTATGGCACGCCTCATGAATGACTCTTGTTTATAGCCGGCGTTCTGTCATAAAGCCGGCACAGGAGGGTGTCATGCAAACCGAAGAAAGATGGCAGGCGTTTTCCGAACGGGTGACCTACGAGGGGCCGGTGCATCTGGCCATCGAGCCCTTTGAGCCCACGCCCGAGGACGTCGCGCGTCTTAACGAGCGCAACCTGCATGTTCTGCGCTCGCTCGCCTCGCTGGATGAGCACAAGGCCGACATCGCCAATGACGGCGACACTCCGCTGATGCAGGAGCTGCAGCGGATGGACAGCAAGCTCAACGTATTGCTCGACATCGTCGACCGGTTGTTGCTTCCCGTCGCGCTGCTGCCGCCACGCCAAGTAGTGAGCTTCAACGTAATAGGCCTGATCGTACCGAACCAACTTGTTCCGCCTGACAGCGGCCTGCGCGTGCGCCTGCATTTTGACGCCTGTCGCGCTTTGCCATTGGAGTTGCTGGTGGAGCGCGGAAAGGCCGTTGGCGATGACAACGTTTTCCTTTTCTTTCGTGAATTGAGCGAAATGGTCGAGGATGGGTTGGAACGTTTCGTTTTTTGTCACCATCGACGCAAAGTGGCCTCGGCGAGACTGACAGGCACTGCTGAAACTGTGTTAGGGAGCAAGCACAGAATGTGATGGTTATCACGCGATGAAACATCCGGGCACGCCGGTTTTCCGCCCCGCCTACGCGGGGTCCAGCGTTTTGGGCAGCTGAACTGCCCACGTCATTGAGTATAAAAATCGATCTAAGTCATTGATGTAAACGGTTTCTTTTGCGGCACACAAATGTGAATGCGTCGACGTACGGTGTGCGAAATCCGTCACGCGGCAAATGGGATGTATCGCACAGACCCAAATGGACGCGAAATTTTTGGCGTTCTTCTTGCTGGATTGGCACACGTGTCGCGGCGAATCGCTGACACACAGGGGACACACGACATTTGAGGCGGAATCGTCGTTGTTCATTAGCAGTCGCAGTAGAGCAGCAGGACTTGTGTTCATGCCAAATAGCAACGTACTCATCATCGAATCCAACGGGACCCGTGCCGATATCGTCATATCGGCCATGCAATTCATGGGGTTTTTACCGCAGCGATGGGATGCATCCTTGCCGACCGGCTCGATTGCGCACGACTGGCGAGCGGTTTACATCGGTGGGATCGAGGACGAAGGGCTTTGCGAACAACTGCTGGCATCGCTCGACGTGCCGCCTGAGCAGTTGCTGGTGCTGGTGGGGTCCGACTCGCCGCAGCTGGAGCGGCTGACCAAAGCCGGCTGTCCTCATGCTGCGCAGATCGAGGTTTTGGACTTTCCGCTGCGCTACGAACGCCTGGCCGAAGCAGTGCGCCGCGCGCCGACCCTGCGCACCAGCAGCAGCCCCGCGCCATTGCGCCTGGTGGGTGGTTCCATCGCGATGGGGCGCGTCAATGCGTTGATCCGCCAGGTGTCGCCGTTCGATTCCAGCGTGCTGGTGCTGGGGGAGTCTGGCACCGGCAAGGAAATGGTGGCACGCGCGATTCACGACTGCTCCCCGCGCCGCGACAAGCCGTTCGTGGCCATCAATTGCGGCGCCATTCCGGCGGAACTGCTCGAAAGCGAACTGTTCGGCCACGAGAAGGGCGCGTTCACCGGCGCCATCAGCACCCGCAAGGGACGCTTCGAGATGGCCGAGGGCGGCACGCTGTTCCTCGATGAAATCGGCGACATGAGCCTGCCGATGCAGGTGAAACTGCTGCGCGTGTTGCAGGAGCGTGTGTACGAACGGGTCGGCAGCAACCGTACGCAGCGCTGCGATGTGCGCATCATCGCTGCCACCCATCGCAATCTGGAGACGTCCACTTCCGAAGGGCGCTTCCGTGAAGACCTGTATTATCGCCTCAGCGTGTTTCCGCTGGAGATGCCGCCGCTGCGCGAGCGCCTGGAGGACATGCCGGAGCTGATCGCCGAATTCAACCAGCGCCTGCAGCGCCGCGGCTTGCAGAGCGTGCGCTTCAGCGGCAGTGCGCTGCAGGCGCTACGCCAGCATCCGTGGCCGGGCAATGTGCGGGAATTGTCCAACCTGGTCGAACGTCTTGCCATCCTCTATCCGAACGGCGAAGTGCGCGCCAGCGACTTGCCGGAAAAATACCGTGGTGCGCAGCCGATCGACGAAACCGGCGGCAGCGTGATCCGCGCGATGCTCGATGGCCAGGCCAAGCCTGCGCAGGCGCATCATCGCAGCTTGCTGGATACCGACGTGCTGCTGCCAGAGGGCGGCGTGGATCTGAAGGATCACCTGGCCGACATCGAAGTGGGGCTGATCCGCCAGGCGCTCGACATTACCGATGGCGTCGTGGCGCATGCCGCGAAGCTTCTGCGCATGCAGCGCACCACGCTGGTGGAGAAGCTTCGCAAGTACGGCCTGCAAGCGGCCTGCCGCGGCAACGAGGCGTCTCCCGAGAATGGCACAGCCGTTGCTTGAAGCTCTTAGTAACCGCTCAAGCGCTGGAAAACCGACATGAGTCAGATCGACGTCAACAGTGTGCTTTCGCAAATGCGCGCACTCAGTTCGCTGGCCACCGGCACGATGCCGACCGCTTCGCTGCCTGCTGCATCGAATGGGACCGGCGTGGATTTCGGCA
The DNA here is from genome assembly GCF_003977665.1 of Dyella choica. Classification (GTDB taxonomy): domain Bacteria; phylum Pseudomonadota; class Gammaproteobacteria; order Xanthomonadales; family Rhodanobacteraceae; genus Dyella_B; species Dyella_B choica. Next base: position 292,465 of record NZ_RYYV01000006.1, read on the forward strand.
CGCTGTTCAGGCAGTCCATCGGATCGGTGGCCGCGCAGCAGAATGAAGCGCAAAAGCAGGTCGGCGCGTTCGAGCGTGGCGATCCCGGCGCCGATATCGTCAAGACGTCGATCGCGGGGCAGAAGGCGGATCTCGCCTTTCGCGGTCTGGTGGAAGTGCGCAACAAGCTGGTGGATGCGTACACCACCATCATGAACATGCCGGTTTGACCCAACTGGGTCATCCCCGCGAAAGCGGGGGCCCCTTGCATCGACCACGCGCTCGAAGGACGCCAACATAAAACGCCCTGCGTGCTTCGCACCAAGTACCAAGACGGGATTCCTGCGTTCGCGGGAATGACGGCAAAAATAACTACTAATTCACCCTCATGGCCGACAATATTCCTGCCACCACGCCATCGCGCCAGGACCAGCTGAAAATCCTGCTGCGCAATCCGATGACTCGCCTGCTGATGCTGCTGGTGGGCGTTGCCGCGGCAGTGGCCCTGGGCGTCGGCATTGTGCTGTGGTCTCGCGGCCCCAGCTTTGCCTTGCTGTATGCCGGGCTCGATCCGAAAGATGCCGCGGCGGTCACGCAGGCTCTGCAAAGCAGCAACACGCCGTTTCGGCTCGGCGCGGATGGCGCTTCCATTTCGGTGCCGGCCGACGTATTGGCGGACGCGCGACTGAAGCTCGCAGCGCAAGGATTGCCGCAAGGCAATACCGCCGGCGCCACCTTGCCGCAAAGCGATTCGCCTTTCGGCATGAGCGACCTGGCCGAAAGCACGCGTTATCGCGAAATGCTGGAAACGGATCTGGGCAACACCATTGCCGGCCTCCAGTTCGTGCGCGCTGCGCGCGTGCACCTGGCCCTGCCTAAACCTTCCGCCTTCATCCGTGACAATCATCCGGCCAGTGCGTCCGTGCTGCTCACGCTGTATCCCGGCCGCCAGCTCGACAGCAGCCAGGTCCAGGCCATCGTGCATCTGGTGTCTTCCAGCGTGCCGGATCTCGATCCCGCGCAGGTGTCGGTGGTGGATCAGCAGGGCTCGCTGCTCACGAATTCCGATCCCAACAGCCCTGCCGCGGTGGGTGATGCGCACATGCGCCTGGTGACGCGCATGGAAAACAGCTACGCGCAGCGCGTCGAAACGTTGCTCACGCCGCTGGTCGGCAACGGACGCGTGCGCGCCCAGGTCAACGTGGCGCTCGATTTCAGCGAAACCGAAAAAGCCAGTGAAAGCTATGACGGCGACAAGCCGGCGTTGCGCAGCGAGCAAACCAGCAGCGAACAAAAACGTGACGGCGGCAATGGCGAGATCGCTGGTGCATTGAGCAACCAGCCGCCCAATTCCGTGGCGCAGCCAACGGCGGCCAAACCCAACGCCGGCGCGCCACCGGCCGCGAACGCCGCGGCAAGCAGTGCTGCCAGTGCAACGCCGACTGACACTTCGTCCAGTGCCACGCGCAACTACGAACTCGGCCGCACCGTCAGCCACGTCACCGATCCGGCCGGCCGGCTGACGCGTTTGACGGTCGCCGTGGTGGTCGACAACAAGCCCGCGCCGGACGGCAAGGGCAAGAGCGTTCCGCTCACCACGCAGGAATTGCAGCACCTGAGCGATCTCACCAAGAACGCAGTGGGCTACAACGAACAGCGCGGCGACGGCGTCACCGTGATCAACCAGGCGTTTTCTGACGATACGGCGAGCGACGTTGCGCCGGTGGCGCAGCCATTCTGGTTGCGTCCGGGCATGCTCGATCTGATCAAGCAAGGCGCCGGCATTCTGATCGCCCTGCTGATTGCGTTTGGCTTGCTGCGGCCCCTGCTCAAGGGGCTGCTGCGCGGGCCGGAACCGATGACCGCGCTGGCCGGACCGGTTCCCACGGTTTCCGTACGCATCGCCGACGACGATCGCGATGAGCCGGTGCGCATCACTTCGCCGCAGATCCAGAACATGGCGTACGAGCAGAAGATCGGCCTCGCACGCAAGCTGGTGCAGGAAAACTCCAAGCAGGTCGCGCAGGTCGTGATGAACTGGGTGGGCGAAGATGGCAGCTGAGCAGAATCACGCGCTCAACGGCGCGCAACGCGCCGCCATCCTGCTGCTGACGCTGGGCGAACAGGATGCCGCCGAGGTGCTCAAGCACCTGAGTGCGCGCGACGTGCAGGCGGTTGGCACCGCGATGGCCACGCTCAGCAACATTTCACGCGACCAGGTGGAGCATGTGCTCGGTCGTCTCAGCGACGACATCGGCCGCCAGACCGCGCTCGGCGTGGGCACCGAGGACTACATCCGCAAGGTGCTGGTCAGCGCGCTGGGCGAAACCAAGGCCGGCAGCCTGATCGACCGCATCCTGCTGGGGCGTTCCACCAAGGGTCTGGAATCGCTGAAGTGGATGGAAAGCCGCGCCATCGCCGAGATGATCGGCATGGAACATCCGCAGATCATTGCGCTGGTGCTGGCACATCTAGAACCGGACCAGGCCGCCGAGGTGATCGGTTACCTGCCGCAGCGTGTCCGCAGCGATGCGGTCATGCGCATTGCCAACCTCGACGGCGTGCAGCCGCAGGCGCTCAACGAACTGGACGAGATCATGGAGCGCCAGTTTTCCGGCAGCTCGAGCAAATTGAAGTCGGCCACCGTCGGCGGCCTGAAGGCGGCCGCGGACATCCTCAACGCGATGGAAACCTCGCGCGAAGCCGAGTTGATGAGCGCGATCCGCAGCCACGACGCCGGCCTCAGCACCAAGATCGAAGACCTGATGTTCGTGTTCGACGACCTGGCAGGGATCGACGACCGCAGCATGCAGACCCTGTTGCGCGAAGTGCCGTCCACGCGCCTGATCATCGCGCTGAAGGGCTGCGAGCCCTCCGTGCGGGAAAAAATCTTCGCCAACATGTCCAAGCGTGCCGCCGACATGCTGCGCGACGACCTGGAAGTGAAGGGCCCGGTGAAGCTCAGCGAAGTCGATGCCGCGCAAAAAGAGGTGTTGCAGATCGCACGCAAGCTGGCGGATGCGGGGCAGATCAGCCTGACGGCCGGTGGCGATGAGTTTGTGTGATGCCTAACGTTCTCAGCCGCGAAACCATTGCCGGCTTCGACCGCTGGGAGCCCCCTTCGGTCGGCGCCGATCAAGGCACGCCGGAACCTGCGGCGCCACCTGGCCCCACCCTCTATGAGCTGGAGGAAATCGAACGCCAGGCGCGTGAAGAGGGCTATGCGGCTGGCCTGGGCGAAGGCCGTGCCGCGGCCAAGAAAGAACTCGACGAACGTCTGGCGCGCCTCGATGCCATCTGCACCGCCGCAGCGCGCCCGCTGGCCGGGATGGACGACGCCGTCGAGCGCGAGCTCGCGCTGCTCGCCACCGTGATTGCCCGCCGCGTGATAACGCGCGAATTGCAGCTCGATCCGTCATTGATCGAACGCGCGGTGCGTGAAGCTGCCGCGGCCTTGCCGTCGGCAGCACGCGACTTGCGCGTGTGGGTGCATCCCGGCGACATGGATCTGCTGCGCGAGCTCGGCGCCGCCGAGACGAATTGGCGCTTTGGCGCGAACCCGGCCCTGCAGCGCGGCGATTGCGTCCTGGAAAGCGCGAGCTCGCGCCTGGACGCGCGAGTCAGCACGCGGCTGGCGGCTGTGGTCGATGCGGTGATCGGCGACGATCTTGACGACGGCGAGGATGAGGTTTCCGCATGACCGCCTCGGCGCCAAGCAGACACCAGCGCTGGCGCCGGCAGCTTGCCTTGCGTACCCAGCATGCGCGTTCCGCGCAGATGCTGACGGCCGAAGGTCGTTTGCGTCGCGTGGTTGGCTTGACGCTGGAGGCCGAGGGCTGCGAAGCGCCGCTGGGTGCGCGCTGCCTGGTCGACGCAGCTGATGGCACTGAACTGGATACCGAAGTGGTGGGCTTTGCCGACGAACGTCTGCTGCTGATGCCGGTAACCGAGATGCATGGAGTGCTGCCGAATGCGCGGGTGCGGCCTTGTTCGCGTGCGGGCGGCCTGCCGGTGGGCGAGGCTTTGCTGGGACGCGTGATCGGCGCTGACGGGATGCCGCTGGATGGCGCAGGTCCGTTGCATGCGGAAAGCCACGCGGCGCTGAAGCGCGAGCCGATCAATCCGATGGCGCGCAAGCCGATCGATACGCCGCTCGATACCGGCGTGTGTGCGATCAACGCCTTGCTGACCGTGGGGCGCGGCCAGCGTATCGGGCTGTTTGCCGGTTCCGGCGTGGGTAAATCCACTTTGCTCGGCATGATGACGCGTTACACCGACGCCGACGTGGTCGTGGTCGGCCTGATCGGCGAGCGCGGCCGCGAGGTGAAGGAATTCGTCGAGCAGACGCTGGGCCACGAGGGTCGCGAGCGCGCGGTGATCGTCGCCGCGCCGGCCGATGCGCCGCCGTTGAAGCGCTTGCGCGGTGCGCAATATGCCACCGCGATCGCCGAATGGTTCCGCGATCGCGGCCAGCGTGTGCTGCTGCTGATGGATTCGTTGACGCGTTACGCCCAGGCCCAACGCGAAATCGCGTTGGCGATCGGCGAGCCGCCGGCGACCAAGGGTTATCCGCCGTCCGTGTTCGCCATGCTGCCGGCTTTGGTCGAGCGAGCGGGCAATGATGCGCAAGGACGCGGTTCCATCACCGCGTTCTATACCGTGCTGACCGAGGGCGACGATCATCGCCACGATCCCATCGCCGATGCGGCGCGCGCCATCCTGGACGGCCATATCGTGCTGTCGCGCGATCTCGCGGAGGCAGGGCATTACCCGGCGATCGATATTGAAGCCTCGATCAGCCGCGTGATGCCCGCCGTGGTGGCGAAGGATCAGATGCGCGCTGCGCAGCGATTCCGCCAGGTCTATTCGGCTTATCGCCAGCGCCAGGACCTGATCGCGGTGGGGGCGTACCAGAAAGGGTCCGACCATCAGGTCGACCTGGCCATCGCACTGTATCCGCGCCTGCAGCGATTCCTGCAACAGGAGGTCGACGAGCCCGTCGAACTGCAAGCTGCCCAGGAACGGCTCGAGTCCATTACCGCGGAGATCAAGGCATGACATCGCGCTCGGACCGGTTGCAGCCTGCCGTGGACCAGGCCCAGCGCCGCCAGAAAGAGGCGTTGCAGCGCCTGGCCGAGCATCAACAGAAGCTTGCGCAGGCCGAACAGCAACTTGAGGAGCTGCATCGCTACCGGCGTGAATACGGCCTCAGCGACGGCGGGCTGACAGTGAGCGCGCTGCTCAACCGTCAACAATTCGTCGAGCGCATCGACCAGGCCATCGTGCAGCAAAGCCGCCTGATCGAACGCCTGCAGCGCCTGCTCGAGGGCGCGCGCGAACGCTGGCTGCAGGCGCATGCGCGCGAGAGCGCGCTGGGCAGCGTGGTGGAGCGTTTGCGCAAGCAGGAACACCAGAGCGAGCAGCGCCTCGAGCAGGCGGAAGTGGATGAGCGGATGCAGTACCGCGGCCGCCGGGCAGGCTCACCATCCTGAAGCCTGCCAATGGCCTGGTTCTTGCCTCTATCCCCCCTAACTTCAAGACGAGTACTCGCGCATGAGCGCCACTCCGCTACTTGCACTACCGGTCACTCCCGCGACACCGAGCCATCTGGCGCCGTCGACGGGCAGCCGCAGCCTGCACAGCGGCGGTAGCTTCCATTCACACCTGGAGTCGGCGCAGCAGGACCAGCAGTCATCGCAAGACGCGCAAAGCACTTCGTCGAACGGCGATCAACGACAGAGCGGCAACAACGCCCGGAGCGACAGCACACCGGCTGGCGACACTTCCAGCAACACCAGCAAACCCGGCGACGATGCAGCACAGAACGAGCGCGCTCCTGGCATCGATCTCACCGGTGCTGCCGGCAGCCTGGCGGGTATGGTGCTGAGCCTGATCGACCATGCGAATGGTGATCACCCAGGTGCTGCACCGAGCCCGGCCAAGCAGGGCGCGAGCAACAAGCAACCTGCCGCCCCGCTGCCGGCAGCGTCGACGGCAACCATGGCTCCAGTACCGTTGCCCGCAATCAATCCGCTGCCCTTGGCGGCAACGGGTTCAAGTGCGCCGCAAACGGGTGCTGCATTGACCGATGCCATCGGCAGCGCCTTGTCAACCAAATCGTCCCTGGAATGGGACGTCAAAGGCGGCGACAGCAGTGCGGGCGATGCTACTGCGGCCGGGACGCCCGTCGGCACGGATACCGGCAGCCCAATCCAGGGCATCGCCGATGGCGTGCAATCGCTTGCGGGCAGTGCGGCCGCAAGCGCGCATGCTGCGCTACCGGCAGGCGCGACGTTTACCCCGGACACCACCTCCGGCATGACTGCGCTGGGCAATCTCACCGCTACACCGGTGGTTCCTTCAAGCAACGCCACGCATAGCCTGAGGGTGGACGCGCCCGTTGGTTCCTCCGGCTTCGCCAAGGAACTCGGCCAGCAGATTACCTGGCTCAGCGGTCAGGAAGTGAAGCAGGCACAAATACGCCTCAATCCGCAGGGCCTGGGCCCGCTCGACGTGAAGGTGAGCGTGGATCGCGGCCGTGTGGATGTGAGCTTCATGACGCAGCATCCCGCCACTACCGCCGCCGTACAGCAAGGACTGGATCAGCTCCATCAGATGCTGGGCGGGCAGGGTTTGTCGCTTGGTCACGCCACGGTTGGCCAGCACGCGCAACAGCAGTTCGGCGGGCGGTCGGAACAGCAGGCCCAGGCTTCCGGCAACTCGAACGACGAACCCGCCGATACACCGGTCGCTATGGCGGCACGTGTTGCGATAGGTCTGGTTGACGCGTTTGCCTGACACTCCACGAATGGGATAACAATCGTAGGCTGGGTTGCCAAACCCAGCATCGCGCGACTGCATGCATGGCAATGCTGGGTTTGGCAACCCAGCCTACGCCGCTGCGTCCCAATCAACGCTGGCGCAACGTCGAAATTCCCTCACCCGTTCACGCGCCTGTATCCCGGCACGCGTCAATAAAACGCCGTTCCATTGCTGCACGAATCACGCAAACCGCACCATGGCGCGCTTTCAAAGCGTGGCACGCCGCTTGCTAAAAACCCCGTAGCCAAGCCCGCTTCGATTCGAGGCGCGGCGTCATGTCTTGTATGGAATGGGGTTGTTCATGGCTAACGCCGACAATAGGGAAGACGAAGCTCCTGCCACAACGACCAAGAAGAAGGGCGGCAGGGCGATGATGTTTGCTGGGATTGCCATGCTCGTACTGCTTGGCGCAGGCGGCTACCTGTACACCCGCGGCCATGGCGCGCAAGCCGCGGCCACGCCGCCGAAGCCGCCAGAATTGTTCTTGCCGCTGGATCCTGCGTTCGTGGTGAATTTCCAGGATCAGGACGCCACGCGCTACCTGCAGGTCGGAGTGACGGTGATGACGCACGACCCGGCCGCAGTGCAGGCGATGAAAGAAAGTGATCCGGTGATCCGCAATGCGCTGGTGATGCTGTTCAGCAGCCAGACCTACGCGGGACTCAGCGACATTACGGGCAAGCAGAAGCTGCAGAACCAGGCGCTGGACGCCGTGCGCAAGGTCGTGGCCGACAAGACCGGCAAGCCGGATGTCGATGCCCTGTACTTCACCAGCTTCGTAATGCAATGACGGAAACGACGCGATGAGCGACCTGCTTACCCAGGAAGAAATCGACGCACTGCTCAACGGTGTCGACGGCGGCCAGATCGAAACCGAAGGCGACTTGCCGCCGCCGGACGGCGCGGTGCTGGATTTCGACTTCACCCAGCAGGACCGCATCGTGCGCGGCCGACTGCCCACGCTGGAGATGATCAACGATCGCTTCGCGCGCTTCTTCCGCACCCAGCTGTTCGGTGTGCTGCGTAAAACGTGCGAGGTGTCGGTGCTCGGCGTGAAGATGCAGAAATTCAGCGAATACGTGCACGGCCTGAACGTGCCGAGCAATCTCAACCTGATCAAGGTGAAGCCGCTGCGCGGCACCGCGCTGGCGGTGATGGAGCCGCGCCTGGTGTTCACTGTGATCGACAATTTCTTCGGCGGCGACGGACGCTATCACGCGCGCATCGAAGGCCGCGATTTCACGCCGACCGAAAACCGTGTGATCCAGATCCTGCTCGCCGAGGTATTCGTGGCGATGGCCGAAGCCTGGGCGCCGGCCATGCAGGTGCAGTTTGAATTCCTCAATTCCGAGATCAATCCGCAATTCGCCAACATCGTCAGCCCTACCGAAACCGTGGTGGTCTCGCGTTTCCATGTGGAACTCGATGGCGGTGGCGGCGAAGTGCACCTGACCTTGCCGTACTCGATGGTGGAGCCGATCCGCACCATGCTCGACGCCGGCGTGCAGAGCGACCGCATGGGCGAGCGCGACGAGCGCTGGATCAACTGCCTGCACGAAGAAGTCATGGATGCGGAGGTGGAACTCACATCGTTGCTGCTGGAAACCAGGATCAGCATCGGCGAGTTCCTGGGGCTGCGCATCGGAGACGTGATCCCGATCAACTTGCCCGACGTCACCACCGTGTTCGCCGAAGACGTACCTATCTTTCGCGGTGAATACGGCCAGACCAACGGCCGCTACGCCATTCGCTACAAAACCCAGGCCGGTCGCCGCTCGCCGCGTCCTGCAGTTGACTTTGCCCCGGAAAAAATCGCATGAGCCATAACTTCGATTCCCTGTCCGGCCCGAACGGGGCCACCCATAGCGGCGAGCCGCACACCGAATTCGATGCCTTGAGCGGCGGGGACAAGGCAGACGTCAGCCTGGACATGATCCTGGACGTGCCGGTGACGCTGGCGATGGAAGTAGGCCGCACGCGCATCAGCATTCGCAACCTGCTGCAGCTCAATCAGGGCTCGGTGGTGGAACTGGACCGTGCCGCGGGCGAGCCGCTGGACGTATTCGTCAACGGCACCCTGGTGGCCCATGGCGAAGTGGTGGTGATCAACGAGAAGTTCGGCATCCGCCTGACCGACGTGATCAGCCCGGCCGAACGGGTGCGCAAACTCAGATGAGCACTGCATGGGACTTGCTGGCGCGCGCGCCGGCGGCGAGCGTGCCCGATATCAACGTGACCGGCGAGTTGCTTCGCCTGATGTTGAGCCTGGGCGCCATCGTGGCGCTGATCTTCGCCGTGGGCTGGCTGACGCGCCGCCTGCAATCGCGGCAGTTCGGCGGCGGGCGCCGCCTGCGCTGCATCGAAACGATGCCGATCAGCACGCGCGAACGCGTGCTGCTGATCGAGGCCGACGGCAAGCGCCTGTTGCTAGGCGTGGGTGCCGGCGGCATCCGCGCGCTGCATGTCTACGAAGGCACGGTGCCGGCGGAACCTGCGCTCGCGCCGGCACCGGTTCCGCCGTTTGCAGAGTTGTTGGGCCGGCTGGGGCGCAAATCATGAAAATGCATTTCCTCGAAACAGCTGAGCGGTTCTCTCCCCTGCGTGCAGGGGAGGGGCAGGGAGGGGTTGCACGAGCTTGCCGCACCGTTAACGCCCAGCGCGAGGTTGGCCTTACCCCGCCCCAACCCTCCCCTGCAAGCAGGCGAGGGAGCCGTTTCCGGTACTTCATAGGCTGCCTCGCACTGTTATTGCTTTTGCTTATTGTTTCGTGCGCGGATGCGGCAACGACAACCAGCTCCCAGGCGGTTGCACCGATGGTCCCCATCGCCCCGATCTCGCAGTCCGCCGGCATCCCCGTGCTGACCGTGCAGAACGCAAGCGGCGGCCAGAACTGGAGCCTGTCGCTGCAGGTGGTGGCACTGATGACGGTGCTGACCCTGCTGCCGGCCGTACTGCTGATGATGACCTCGTTCACACGCATCATCATCGTGCTGAGTTTCCTGCGCCAGGCGCTTTCCACGCAGTCCACGCCACCGAACCAGGTGCTGCTGGGGCTGGCGTTGTTTCTCACATTCTTCGTGATGTCGCCGGTGCTCAACCATGCCTACCAGGATGGGGTGAAGCCCTACATGGATCACCAGATTGGCGCGGAAGCCGCGATTCCCGCCGCCGCCGCGCCGTTCAAGCATTTTATGCTCAACCAGACGCGCGATGCGGATCTGCAGCTGTTCACGCGCCTGGCCAAGGAACAGCCCTATGCCAGCCGGGATGACGTACCGTTCCGAGTGGCGATGCCTGCTTTCGTCACCAGCGAGTTGAAGACTGCGTTCCAGATGGGCTTCCTGCTGTTCATTCCGTTCCTGGTGATCGACATCGTGGTGGCGAGCGTGCTGATGTCGATGGGCATGGCGATGGTATCGCCGTCAATCATCTCGTTGCCGTTCAAGATCATGCTGTTCGTGATGGTGGACGGCTGGTCGCTGCTGGTCGGCACCCTGGCCGGGAGTTTCTACCCATGACGCCGGAATGGGTGATTCACTTCGGCCAGCATGCCTTGTACATCGGCATGCTCGTGGCCGCCCCGTTGCTGCTCACCGCGTTGCTGGTCGGCCTGTTGGTCGGCGTCATCCAGGCCGCCACGCAAATCCACGAAATGACGCTGAGCTTCATCCCGAAGCTGCTCGCCATGGCGGCGGTGGGCCTGATAGCCGGGCCGTGGATGCTGCGCACGCTGGTGCAATTCACCCACGACATCATTGTGCGGCTGCCGGAGGCGATCAAGTGACGATCGAGCTGGCCGTGTTGATCCACTGGCTGTCCGGGATGTTCTGGGCGCTGGGTCGCGTGGGCGGCTTTTGCATGGCGGCGCCGATCTTCAACGCCACGGTGTTGCCGGCACGCATTCGCGCCGCGGTCGTCATCGTGCTGACGCTGGTGCTGGCGCCGCTCGCGCCGATGCAGCAGGACCTGATCAGTGCGGAAGGCGTGGCAACCATGGCTACGCAATTGCTGATCGGCGCCAGCATCGGCTTCGTGCTGCAACTGGTTTTCCAGGCTGTCTCCTATGGCGGCATCCTGATCGGGCAAAGCATGGGCCTGGGTTTCGCCGAACTGGTCAGTCCCACCAGCAACACCAGCGTGCCGGTGCTGGGGCAGTTCTACATGGCCATGGTGAGCCTGCTGTTCCTGGCAATGGATGGTCACCTGCAAGTGATCGAGCTGCTGGCGCAAAGCTTTCGTGCCCTGCCGCCCGGCGCCACGGGTATCGACAGCCAGTCGTTGTGGGCACTGGTGATGGCCGCTGGCGATCTGTTCGCCGGCGCGCTGCGTGTGGCCTTGCCGGCGATGACGGCGCTGTTGCTGGTGAATATCGGGTTCGCCGCGACCAGCCGTGCTTCGCCGTCGATGAACCTGTTTGCGGTCGGCTTCCCGATTAGCATCTCAATGGGCTTCATTGCGTTGTGGCTGGCTCTGCGCGGGCTGACCGGCGCGTATTCGGCGCTGCAGGCACAGGCTTGGGATTTGATGCGGCATCTGGCGGGGTTGTAGGCCATGGCCGAAACCGAAAACGAAGACCGCACCGAACAGGCGTCGGAAAAACGCCGCCAGGAGGCCCGCGAAAAAGGCGATATTCCACGCTCGCGCGATCTTTCCGGCGCCATGGTGGTGTTGGCGGGCGCGAGCATCCTGCTCTCCTACAGCTCCAGCATGTACGCAGATATGCGGCACATCTATGCGCTTGGTTTGGGCTATTCCCGCGAGGCCTTGTTCAGCGACATGCTGATGTCGCGCGCGATGCATGCTGCGCTGGGCGACATGCTCGGTCTGCTGCTGCCGGTGTTCACGGCAACGCTGCTGGCCGCCGTGGGTTCGTCTGTATTGATCGGCGGCCTGAGTTTCAGTGCGCAGGCGCTGACGCCGAACTTCCAGCGGCTTGATCCGATCGCCGGGTTCGGGCGGCTGATTTCGCTCAATGGCCTGATCGAGTTGGCGAAGTCCCTGTTGAAAGTCGCTTTCATCGGATTTTCGCTGGTGCTGTTGCTGCGCCACGACGAAGCCGCCGTGATGGCGACCGGCCACGAAGCCATTGGCGCGGGCGTGGGGCATGCGTTGTCGCTGGTGGCGCATGCAGCGCTGCTGTTCGCAGTGATCCTTGGCGTGATCGGCGGCATCGATGCGCTATGGCAGCGCTTCGACTACGAACGCAAGCACCGCATGTCCAAGCAGGAACTGAAGGACGAGCACAAGGAAGCCGAGGGCAGCCCGGAGCTCAAGGGCCGCATCCGCCAGATGCAGCAGCAGATCGCGCGCCGCCGCATGATCCAGGACGTGCCGAAGGCCGACGTAGTGGTGGTCAATCCTACGCATTTTGCCGTGGCGTTGCGCTATGACGACGCGCGCATGCGTGCGCCGCGCGTGGTCGCCAAGGGCCTGGACGTGATGGCCATGCAGATCCGCCTGGTGGCGGATGCGCACCGCATTCCGCTGGTGGAAGCGCCGCCGCTGGCACGTGCGCTGTATGCCACCACCGAGATCGGCCACGAGATTCCGTCCGCGCTGTACGTCGCGGTCGCGCAGATCCTGGCTTATGTCTATCAGTTGAAACAGGCCGCCGAGCGAGGCGGCCCCCCTCCCGAGGCCCCGCGTCCGGATATCGACCCGGAACTGCAGGGCCGTTACCGCCAACCGTAAAAGGCGTCACGCATGGCAAGCGCAAGCGTTCTGGATACCTTCAAGCAGGTCAGCCGCCGCGGCGCCGGTGCGCCGATCGTCATGCTTGCCATGCTGGCGATGCTGATGCTGCCGCTGCCGCCGTTCGTGCTGGATATCCTGTTCAGCTTCAACATCGCGCTGTCGCTGGTGATCCTGCTGGCGGTGGTGTACGTGATGCGTCCGCTGGAATTCGCCGCGTTTCCCACCGTAGTGCTGCTCGCCACGCTGCTGCGCCTGGCGCTCAACATTGCCTCCAGCCGCGTGATCCTGCTGCATGGCCACGACGGCGCCGGCGCCGCGGGCAAGGTGATCGAGGCCTTCGGCGAATTCGTGATCGGCGGCAATTTCGCCGTGGGCCTGGTGGTGTTCGCGATCCTCACCATCATCAACTTCGTGGTGGTTACCAAAGGCGCCACCCGCGTGTCGGAAGTGACCGCACGCTTCACCCTGGATTCGATGCCGGGCAAGCAGATGGCGATCGACGCCGATCTCAATGCGGGCTTGCTGACCCAGGAGCAGGCGCGCGAGCGCCGCCAGGAAGTGCGCGAAGAGGCCGATTTCTACGGCTCGATGGATGGCGCCTCCAAGTTCGTGCGTGGCGATGCCACGGCGGGCATCCTGATCCTGCTGATCAACATCGTCGGCGGCTTCTTCGTCGGAGTGCTGCAGCACGGCCTCTCCGCCGGCGAGGCGGCGCGCACCTATACCTTGCTCACCATCGGCGACGGTCTGGTCGCCCAGGTGCCGGGGTTGATGTTGTCGATCGCCACGGCAGTGATCGTCACGCGCGTGTCCAAGTCGCACGATATGGGCAAACAGGTGGTCAGCCAGGTGTTCGCCCAGCCGCGCGCGCTGGCCGTGGCCGGCGTGGTGCTGGGCACGATGGGCCTGATTCCCGGCATGCCGAACATCGCGTTCCTGATGCTGGGCGCGGTGTGCGGTGGTGCGGCGTGGCTGATGATCAAGCGCGAAAGGGAAACCAAGGAGAGCCAGACCAAGGCCGCCACCGAAGCGCTGCCCGCGCCGGCCTCCAGCGAGCGTCTGGAGCTGGGCTGGGAAGACGTCTCCAGCGTGGATCCGGTTGGACTGGAAGTGGGCTACCGCCTGATCCCGCTGGTGGACAAGCAGCAGGGCGGTGAGCTGATGGCACGCATCAAGTCGGTACGCCGCAAGCTTTCGCAGGAATTGGGGTTCCTGGTCGCGCCGGTGCATATCCGCGACAACCTCGATCTGGGGCCCAATAGCTACCGTATCTCGCTGATGGGCGTACCGATGGGCGAGGCGGAGGTGTATACCGAGAGGCATCTCGCGATCAATCCAGGCCGCGTGCACGGCACACTGCACGGCGTGGCCACGCGTGATCCAGCCTTCGGCCTGGAAGCGGTATGGATCGAAAACAACCAGCGCGATCACGCCCAGGCGCTGGGCTACACAGTGGTCGACCCGGCCACGGTGATCGCGACGCATCTCTCGCACATCCTGCAGAACCACGCGCACGAGCTGCTCAGCCACCAGGACGCCCAGCAACTGCTGGATCGCCTGGCACAGGTCGCGCCCAAGCTGGTGGAAGACCTGGTGCCCAAGCGCCTTTCGCTGGGGGTGGTGGTGAAAGTGCTGCAGAACCTGCTGGCCGAACGAGTGCCGGTGCGCAACATGCGCAGCATCGTCGAGTCTTTGGCGGAGCACGCCGGGCAAAGTCAGGATCCTGGCGCCTTGACCGCCTATGTCCGGGTCGCACTGGGCCGTCAAATAGTGCAGGAGATCGCGGGTTTGGGCACGGAAATCCCGGTGTTGACGCTTGCTCCGGAGTTGGAACAGATCTTGCTCGGATCGCTCTCGAGCAGTGGTGCGGCTGGTGCGGCGGTGGAGCCGGGGCTCGCTGACCGCCTGCAGCAGAGCGTCGCCGAAGCGGCGCGGCGGCAGGAGGCCAGCGGCGAACCGGCGGTGATGCTGGTGCAACCGCAACTGCGGCCATGGCTTTCGCGCTTCACGCGTCACGTGGCTCAGAACCTGCATGTGCTGGCCTACAACGAAGTACCGGACAACCGTCGCGTGCGATTGGTGCAGGCGATTGGACGTTGATGGCAAGGCCGTCAACGTCCGCGGGCCACGGATGGCCCGCCGTGAATCAAGCGCTCGTGCTTGATTCAGCGAAGTAGAAAAAAGGGCAGGAGCCCTTTTTTCTACATCAATACGAATGCGTTTGCTTGAGTGGGGAGTGTCTAACAGTGAGCATCAGCATGAATACGAAGCGGCCACTGCGCGCAACGACCGTCGCTGCGCGCCGGAGCTTCACATGAAGATCAAACGCTTCCTCGCCCCCGACATGCGCCAGGCGATGCGCGACGTACGCACGGAGCAGGGCGCCGATGCGGTGATTCTTTCCACGCGCCGCCTTGAAGAAGGCATCGAAATCATCGCCGCCGTCGACTATGACGAAACGCTGATGCGCGAAGCTGCGCGCGTCAATGCACCGCAGGCTACTGCTCCTGCACCAGCACCCACCAGGCCGCCGGTCACCGAAGCGATGAAAGAGCCATTGAAGGAACGCGCCAAGGAGACGCCCAAGGAAACGTCGAAGGAAGCAGTGAAGGAAACGCGTGCAGCCACGCCGCCGCCTCCTCCTCCTCCCCCGCCCTTGCCTTTGCCTTTGCCAGCCAACGAACTTGCCGTGTTGCAGCCGGTGATCGAACAGCATGCGCTGGAAGCCGCGCGCATGCGCACCGAGCTTGGCGGCCTGCGCCAATTGCTCGAACAGCAGCTTTCCAGCCTTGCCTGGAACGACATGGAGCGCCGCAGTCCGATGCGCGCTCGCGTGCTACGTGACATGTCGCGCCTTGGCATCGATACCGATGTGGCGCGCCAGCTGATCGACGAACTGCCCGAAGACATCAATGCCGACCAGGCGCGCTATCTGCCTCTGGGCCTGCTCAGTCGCAGCCTGAAAGTCAGCGGCCGTGCGCTGGCCGACGTTTGCGGTGTGATCGCACTGGTTGGTCCGACCGGCGTGGGCAAGACCACCACCATCGCCAAGCTCGCCGCCTGTGCGGTGAAGCATCACGGTCCGGTCAAGGTCGCCCTGGTCAGCACCGACCACTATCGCATCGGCGCCGCGGCGCAGCTGGAACACTACGGCCGCCTGCTCGGAGTGCGCGTATATCCCGCCTATGACGCGATCGGACTGGCGCAGACGCTGCACCTACTGCGCGATCACCACACCGTGTTGGTCGATACCGCCGGCGTGTCCGGCAACGATCCGCGCCTGCAACAGCAGATGGACGTACTGCGCGAAGCCAGCGCGCACGGCGCTTCGCAATTGCGTACCTGCCTGGTGCTGGCGGCGAATGCGCAGTCGCCCGCGCTGGATGATTCGGTGCGCGCGTACCTGCCGATCAGGCCCAGTGCCTGCATCGCCACCAAGCTGGATGAAGCGCCGAGCCTGGGTGGCCTGCTTTCCGTGTTGATCCGTCATCGCATTCCGTTGGATTGCACCACCGATGGCCAGCGCGTTCCCGAGGACATCAGCGCCGCCGACGCGCGCGTGCTGGTCTGTCGCGCGGCGCAACAGCAGCGCAAGCTCGGCTTCGTGGGCGACGACCTGGATATGGCCGAGCGCTTCGGCATGGCGGTGGCGGGTCTATGAACAAGGCACTGCACATGAACCAGGCCGCCGGCTTGCACAATCTTTTTTCCGCCGCGCAGGCGCCGCGTGAGGACCTGGACGTGTTTCACCAGGCGGCAAGCCTGCGTCCGGTGGTACCGCGGACCCGCATCACGCGCACCATCGCGGTGGCGGGCGGCAAGGGCGGCGTCGGCAAGACCACGATAGCCGTCAATCTCGCGATGGCGATGGCCATGGCGGGGCGCGACGTGATGCTGCTGGATGCCGACATGGGCGTCGCCAATGTGGACGTACAGCTCGGCCTCAATCCAATGCGCCACGTGGGCCACCTGCTGGAAGGCCGATGCACGCTGCAGGACCTGATCATGCCGGCGCAGCACGGCCTGAAGGTGATACCGGGTGGTTCGGGCGTGCGCCGGCTGGCCAAGATGGGCAATGGCGAACATGCCGCGGTGATCCGCGCGTTCGACGAACTGCTGCAGCCGCCGGAATTCCTGGTGGTGGATACGGCGGCAGGCGTGGCCGATAACGTTGCCATGTTCGCTGCGGCGTCCGATGACGTGTTGATCGTGGTGTGCGATGAGCTCGCTTCACTCACCGATGCGTATGCCTTGATCAAGATTCTTGCCCACGATTTCGGCGTGCGGCGTTTCCACATTGTCGCCAACATGGTCCGCCAGGCGGGCGACGCCAAGAAACTGTTCGAAAAACTCGCTCGTGTATGCGGGCGCTTCCTCGACGTGGCGCTGGACTACATGGGCATGGTGCCGCATGACGAATGGTTGCGGCAGGCGATCCGCCGCCAGGGCGCGGTGGTCGACCTGTGGCCTTCCAGCCGCGCGGCGATCGGATTCAAGCAATTGGCAGGTGCGGTCGATACATGGGGAAAACCCCTGTGCCCGGACTTTGGCCGAATTGCCTTTTTCAGCGGGCAGAGCCTGCCGGCTGCGGGGTGGTGACATGAATGTGGCTTCGGAATATCTGCAGCTGCAACGCGAAGACGCGGACCAACTGGTGCGCAAGCATGCGCCGCTCGTGCGGCGCATTGCCTACCACCTGATGGGCCGGCTGCCTCCGAGCGTTGACGTGGGAGACCTGATGCAGGCGGGCATGATCGGCTTGCTGGAGGCGGCGCGAAATTTCACGACCGATCGCGCGGCCAGCTTCGAGACGTATGCGGGCATCCGCATCCGTGGCGCGATGCTGGACGAATTGCGGCGCACCGACTGGACCCCACGTTCGGTGCACCGCAAGGTGCGCGAGGTGGCGGAAGTGGTGCGCAAAATCGAAAACGAAACCGGCGCCGATGCGGACAGCGCCGAGGTGATGAAACGGCTCGGCATGACCGCCGAGGAGTATCACCAGGTGCTGTCCGACGCGACCAGCGCGCGCCTGCTGAGCCTGACGGCGCCGGATGACGGCGAAGGCGGCGAGGCCGGCGCACTGGACGTGATCGACAACGACGGTGTGGGGCCACAGGACAGCTTCGAGCAGGAAACTTTGAGCGAGGCCCTGGCCGAGGCGATCGGCACGTTGCCCAAGCGCGAACAACTGGTGATGTCCCTGTACTACGAGCAGGAGATGAACCTGAAGGAAATCGGCCTGGTGCTCGGCGTGACCGAATCGCGTGTGTGCCAGATCCATGGCCAGGCGCTGGTGCGGCTCAGGGCGCGGATGGGTGATTGGCGCGGATGATTTTCAGGGGCGGGTGGACTGCGCGCTCCTTGGCTTTTAGGAGATTGGCTTGGACAAGAACATGAAAATCCTGGTGGTGGACGACTTCTCCACCATGCGGCGAATCGTTCGCAACCTGCTGGTCGAGCTGGGTTTCAGCAACCCGCTCATCCAGGAAGCCGACGACGGCCACAACGCTATGGCGATGCTCAAGGCCAACAGCTTCGACATGGTCGTCACTGACTGGAACATGCCGAACATGACCGGCATCGAGCTGCTGCAGGCCATTCGCGCCGAGCCGAAGCTGAAGAGCCTGCCGGTACTGATGGTCACGGCGGAAAACAATCGCGAGCAGATCATCGCCGCCGCCCAGGCCGGCGTGAACGGCTACATCGTCAAACCCTTTACCGCGAATACGCTCAAGGAAAAGCTCGACAAGATCTTCGAGCGCCTGGCCGCCAGTGGAGCTTCTGCATGAATGCCGTGACCGCCCCTGTAAACGACAGCCTTCCGCCGGAAGTGCTCGATTTGCTCAACAGCAAGGACGGCACCGCGTTCGAGCAGGCGCTGGATGCCATGGTGCGCCAGCGCGAGCAGCATCTGTTCCGTGCGCTCGGCGTGCTTGCGCGCGACCTGCACGGCGCCGTGTGCCGCCTCGGCAGCGACCTGGCCAACGGCGGCATGCCCGACAGCATGGTCGATGCACGCAACTACCTGGCCGAGGTCCTTCAGATGAGCGCGCAGGCCGCGCATCGCAGCCTGGATTTCGTCGACCGTATCCGTCCGGAGGCCGAGGCGCTGTCCAACAACGCCAACGCCGTGCTGGAATCCAACCGCAGCGAGACCGACCCGGCCGCGGTGTTGGCGCGCCAGGCCCAGGTGTTCGCGAGCGCTTGCTGCGACGGCCTCAACGACATGGTGCTGGTGCAGTCCTGGCAGGACCTGGCCGGCCAGCGCGTGAAGAAGGTCGTGAGCTTCATCGAGAGCGTGGAATCGTCGCTGCTGGAACTGGTGCGGCTCACCGGCGCGCTGGCCGGACGCGAAGCACCGGTGGAAGTGGCGAAGGTGCACAGCCAGGACGAAGTGGACCGTCTGCTTAGCGAATTTGGGTTCTGAGCTTGATGGACGCCAACCTCGACAGCGAGCTGCGCGACGATTTCCTGGTCGAAGCCGGGGAATTGGTGCAGCGGCTGGGTGAACAGCTGGTCGAGCTGGAAGCCGCGCCGCACGACCGCGAACTGCTCAATGCGGTGTTCCGCGTCTTCCACACGGTAAAGGGCGGCGCCGGCTTCCTTGGCGTCGAGCCGATGGTGCAGCTGTGCCATTGCGCGGAAGAATTGCTCAACGACGCACGCAACGGCCGCCTGGTGCTGAACTCGGCGCACATGGATGCGCTGCTCGAAGCGCTGGACCTGCTCAATGTGATGATGGCCGCACTAGCGAGCGGAGCGACGATGTCGCCGCCGCCTGCGGCCTTGCTCGAGCGTCTACAGCCCGCAAAGGCAGCGCCGATGGTTGAGCCGGCCAAGCCGGTGCGATCGGCCGATCCCATCGAGGCGGAATTCGAAGCCCTGCTCGACACGCTGTACGGGCAGGGCGGTGCGCCGGGCGCAACCAAACACGATTCCGGCGAAATCAACGACGACGAATTCGAAAGCCTGCTCGATGCGTTGCATGGCCAAGGTGGCGCACCGGGAGCGGTGAAAGCCGCCGAGCCGGAAAAGAAGGACATCAGCGACGACGAATTCGAAGCCCTGCTGGACAATCTACACGGCAAAGGTGGGGCTCCGGGGCTGGTTGCCGCGGCGGTTGCCACGGCGCCCGCTCCTTCGCCGGCTCCGGCCCCTGCTGCCGCGGAGCCCGTGCGTCCGGCATCTCAGAAGGCGTCGGCGGCCGAAAACACTGTGCGCGTTGACACCGCGCGCCTGGATACCCTGGTCAACCGCGCCGGCGAACTGGTGCTGCTGCGCAATCGCCTGCTGAGCCTGGCCTCACGCAGCGACAACGAAATGCTCGCCGCCATGGCCGGCGATCTCGATCGCGTTTCCGACGACTTGCAGAACGCGGTGCTCGGCATGCGCATGCAGCCGGTCGGTCGGCTGTTCCAGCGATTCCCACGTATCGTGCGCGATCTTGCGCGCCAGCTCGGCAAGGAGATCGAGCTGGTCACCGAAGGCGAAGAGACCGATCTGGATCGCAGCCTGGTCGAAGCGCTGGCCGATCCCCTGATCCACCTGCTGCGCAACGCGGTCGATCACGGCCTGGAAGACCCGGCCGGCCGCGAGCTCGCCGGCAAGCCGCGCAAGGGCAAGGTAAAACTCTCGGCCAGCCAGCGCGGCGAACGCATCGTGATTTCGGTGAGCGACGACGGCCGCGGCATGGACCCGGAGGTGCTGCGCCGCAAGGCCGTGGAGAAAGGCATCATCGACGCGGCCCAGGCTGCGCGTCTGTCCGAGGCGGAATGCTACGAGCTGATTTTCCGTCCCGGCTTCAGCACCGCCGCGACCCTATCCGACATTTCCGGCCGTGGCGTCGGGATGGATGTGGTAAAGACGCGCGTGGCCGAACTGGGCGGCACGTTGCAGGTGCATTCGCGCCTGGGCGCCGGCAGTACGCTGGAGCTCACGGTGCCGTTGACGCTCGCGATTCTGCGCGTGCTGATGGTGCGGGTCGGCGATCGCATGTTTGCGCTGCCGCTGGGTAACGTCAGCGAAGTGTTCGAACTGAACCCGCAGCACGATCACATGCTCGACGGCCGCCGCGTTGCCGCCCATCGCGGTCGCGCCTTGGTGCTGGGCGATCTTGCCGACTGGGCCGGTGTTGCCGGCACGCGCGGCCGCAACGTGGTGGTGCTGCATGTCGGCCATATGCACCTGGGTTGCCTGGTGCACGAGGTGATCGGCCGCGAAGACGTGATGGTGAAGCCGCTGGGGCCGCTGTTCGAAGGTGTGCCGGGAGTGGCCGGTGCCACGGTTACCGGTGACGGACGCCTTGCGCTGGTGCTGGATCTTGCCGCGTTGTCGCAGGATGACGGGCGACTGTTGCCCTCATTGAAGGTATCCGCCTGACATGGACGTCGTAAGCATCGTCGGCACCATCCTCGCCTTCGTCGTGCTGATCGTCGGCGCCATCCTCAAGGGCACCGACGTTTCCGCGCTGTGGAATCCGGCGGCGTTCGTGATCGTGTTCGTCGGCACCATCTCGGCCTTGCTCCTGCATACGCAGGGCAAGGTGCTCAAGCGCGCGGCCGGCATGCTGAAGATGGTGTACAAGCCGCCAGTGCTGCATCCCTCCGACCTGATCAGCCGCGTGATCGGCTGGAGTGAAATCTCGCGCCGCCAGGGCCTGTTGGGCCTGGAGCCGCATATCGATGCGGAAGACGATCCGCTGGTGAAGAAAGGCCTGCAGCTGCTGGTCGACGGCAGCGAACCCGAGGCAATCCGCAGCGTACTGGAACTGGAAGTGGAAACACGCGAACAGGCGGACCTGCATGCTGCGAAGGTGTTTGAGCAGGGCGGGATCTATTCGCCGACCATGGGCATCATCGGCGCGGTGCTGGGCCTGATGGCGGTGATGCGCGATCTCACCGATCCGGCCAAGCTCGGTCACGGCATCGCGGCGGCGTTCGTCGCCACCATCTATGGCATCAGCCTGGCCAACCTGCTCTTGCTGCCGATCGGCGCGCGCCTGAAGGCGCTGATCACCAAGCAGACCCAGGTACGCGAAATCCTGATCGAAGGACTGATCTCGATCGCCGAAGGTGACAACCCGCGCCAGATCGAAAGCAAGCTGCAGGGCTATCTCGTATGAGTCGCCGGCGCAAGCACAAGCATGAAGACCATCCCAACCACGAAGCCTGGGTGATCCCGTATGCGGACCTGCTGACGCTGCTGCTGGCGCTGTTCGTGGTGCTGTATGCGATGTCCAGCGTCAATACCACCAAGTACCGAGCGCTGGCGCAAGCGATCTCCGCAGCGTTCAACGGCTCGCGGGCGGTGATCCAGCCGCTGACGCCGAATCAGCCGCCATCGAGTACGCCCGTGCCAACCGCCAAGCCCGCGCCGATTCCCCGCACACCGCTGGCGCAGGTGCTGCTGCCGGTGCTTACGCAGCACATCGCCACGCCGAATACGACACCCGGCACGCCGTCTGACCAAAACAAGACCAAACTCAGCGACGAGCAGAAAAACCTGGAGCGCATCCGCAACCAAGTGGAGCGGGCGTTACAGCCGTTGATCGACAAGAACCTGGTGACTGTGCGCCGCACGCCGAATTGGCTGGAAATCGAAATTCGCACCGATATCCTGTTTCCGAGCGGTGTCGCCACCTTGTCGTCTTCGGCCACCCAGGTCCTGACCAGCATCGGCGACATCCTCGCGCCATTCGCCAATCCGCTGCGTGTGGAGGGCTATACCGATGATGTGCCGATCAACACCGCGGTCTACCCCTCCAACTGGGAGCTGTCGGCCGCGCGCGCGGCGAGCGTGGCGCGACTGTTCGCTGAGCACGGCGTAGACCCGGAACGGCTGGGCATCGTCGGTTGGGGGCAGTACCGCCCCTCGGCCGACAATGACAGCGTGGACGGCCGCAACAAGAACCGCCGCGTGCTGGTGGTGGTCTTGAGCGACAAGGCCGCGCCGCGCCGTTTCTATACCAACAGCGATCAGGTCAGCCAGACGGCCGATATCGATGGCGATACGACGCAGGAGCAGGCCGCCCCAGCTATGCCGGCGCCGGCCATCGCAACGCAAGCATCGGCAGCCGCGCGCACCCAGCCGCTTACCATAACGCCGCCGTCGGCACTACCGACCCCGCCGGTCATCACGCCAGTGGCGTCGCTGATCACCAGTACCCCCGAGGCGTCGCCGCAGCATGCGAATACGCCCGACACCAAGGGATGACGCATGAGCCTAGTTCCCAGCCTGGAAACCATCGTCCGCGAACCCTGGCTGTCGTTTCAACTGGATGGACAGCATTACGCCGTGCTGCTGAGCCGGGTGAGTGAAGTCATTCGCGACAGCACGCCCACGCCGGTGCCCGGCGCAGCCGGCGATCTGCTCGGCATCTGCCATCTGCGCGGCAATATCGTGCCGGTGCTGGACGGGCGCCGGCGGTTAGGCTTGAGCACGACGGCACCGAGCGATCCTACCGCCACGCGTATCGTCGTGTGCACGCATGAAACTCACCGCGTGGGATTGCGCGTGGATGCGGTGGGTGATCTGTTGCAGCCCAAGCCTGAAGCGATCGAGCCACCGCCGCTGCGCTCCGGTCGGGCGGATGATCCGGTGCAGGCGGTGATGGGCTGGCACGGCGGCTTCGTGGCCTTGCTGGATGTGCCGAAATTGTGCCGGCTGGAGCGGGATGTGAAGAACCCGGCGTAGGCTGGGACGACAATCCCAGCTTCGCGCGGGTTGGATGCATGGCAATGCTGGGTTTTGCAACGTAAGTCTATGATTTGCGTGAAGCCTCGTAGAGGCTGGCCAGTACCGCCGCTGCTGCCGCATACAACAGCGGTGGTACATCCGCACTCATCCGTAAAGAGACCAGCAATGCCGCAATCTGCGGATCATGATGCAAAGGCAGGCCCAGGGCGTGCGCATGCCTGAGCAGATTTTCCACGTCACGCGCCGGAATGGCGGGCGATGCCTGGTTCCCTTCGCCGCTACTCGGCAGGCGTAGCACCACTTTGCGTTGTGGCGATGGCAGGGTGGGGATGCTCATACGGTTGCCTTCAGGAACACCGCGCTCATGCCGTTGCCGGCCTGCGGCAGGCCGAACTGGCAACTCAATTGATCCAGGAACATCCCGGTGGCTTCCAGACGCTTGCGCAAGTCCTCGAACTGGTCTTCCAGCCGATCCACCGTGGCCCGGTGCTGCGCCCACAATCGCACCGACAGCCGCATTCCGCGCAGATGCAATTCGCCGACGATGGGGCCGAGCGTAGGCAGGTCCAGCGAAAAGCCCATGGTCCAGTCCTGGTTGGCTTCCGGCTCGTGCTTCAGCGACAGCTGCAGCACATCGGCACCATCCGCGTCCTGTACCGGTATCTCTACGATCCAGTGATTCGGATTGGCTTGCAGCTGCGCCACCTCCAGTCTTGCCAGCGCAGCCTGCACATCGGTGTTCAGACGCGGCAGCAGGTCGGTGGCATCGGAAGTGCCGGCCAGGTCCTGTGGCAGGGGCAAACGTCCTTGTGGTACCACGCCGCGATACAGCAGCGGCGGCTCCACTTCGGCGTCGCTGCTTTCGCCCGGCATGGGCTGGCCTTTCAAGATGGCCACCAGGCGCAACAGCGCGCCCTTCATGTCGTCGTGCGCCGTGGTGGCATCGCTGGCGGGCGCTTGCGCGAGCTGGGCTTCGAGAAACAGTCCGCTGCGCTGCACGGCCTGGTGCAGTCCTTCCGCCGTAGCGAGTTCCCGCGGCGTGCTCATGCTGTGCTCGAGCAGCGCCAGCGCCGAACGCAAATAAGGCGGCAATTGCTTGGCCATGGACCATTGCGACAGCGCGCTCACGGTGGCGAGCAGCGGCGCGTAGCCGTTCTGCTGCGGCAGCCGCTCGCGCAGCGCCTGATGCACGCTGGTGTCGGCGTGCGTTTCGGCGCCAAGAATTTCCAGCTGAGGCTGCGCGCCCACGCTGAGCACGCGCACCTGGAATTGCGGCGGGAGCCTGGTGCCAGGCGCTTCGGCCGCGACGGCCAGTCCGCCGACCTGCAGCACCAGCAAGCCCTGCTCGTTGATGCCGAGCGGCCGCGCCGACAACACGTTGCCAATACGCCAGCCTTCCGAACTGGCGCCTGCGGCGGCACCTAGCCAGGTCAGTGCGGCAACGCTGGTTGGCTGGATGATCACGCTCTGCTCCTTGGTCAGCGACGCGCGCGGGCGGGCGCATTGTTCGCGAACCTTTGCAGTGGGTATCGGCCTGCGCCGGCGGAACTTTAGGGCTCCCACGGATTATTTCGTGGGGCATGCAGGCTGGGATGACAATCCCAGCATCGCGAGGTTGTGTGCATGGCCATGCTGGGTTTGGCAACCCAGCCTACGCTAAAGCTGCCCAGCTTGCCGCCGATAAATCCCGCACAGACCAACCCAGCGAGGTGACCACCATGGGCGGCAAAAGCAAACAGGACGCGCGGGTAAGCATGCCCGTCGATTGCCGCATCGCGGAGGTCGGCGCCATGCATGCACAGTTGCGTGGCGCCCTGGAGTCGTCACGGATCGTGTTGGATGGCAGCGCGGTGGACCGCGTCGACACCGCCGCGCTGCAGCTGCTGGTGGTGTTCCAGCGCGAAGCGAAAAAACGCGAACGGCAGGTGCAGTGGGCGCAGGTCAGCGCGCCGTTGCACGACGCGGCAAGCCAGCTGGGTCTGGCAGAAGCATTGGCATTGCCGGCCAGGCGGCCGGCCTGAACTCGAGGTGGAAGATGGCGAAGATTCTTGCGGTGGACGATTCGGCGTCGATGCGCGGCATGGTGGCATTCACGCTGCGAAGTGCCGGCTATGACGTGAGCGAGGCGGAGAACGGGCAAATGGCGCTGGATACAGCGGCATCCTCGAAGTTCGACCTGGTGCTGGCCGACGTCAACATGCCGGTGATGGACGGGATCAGCATGGTGCGCCAGCTGCGCACGCGGGCTGAATACAAGGGCGTACCCATCCTGATGCTGACCACCGAGTCCAATACGGACAAGAAGATGGAAGGCAAGGCGGCGGGCGCGACCGGCTGGTTGGTGAAGCCGTTCGATCCGGAGCAGTTGCTGGCGACCGTCAAGCGAGTGCTTGGTTGAGATGTGAGGCTGCATCTTCCCTAGTCAGGGAAGAACCTGCCACACCGTCATTCCGGCGAAGGCCGAGGCGCTTCACAACAGCGGAGCTGGTCAATCCAGTCTCAATGAGCGTCCGAAGGACACAAAACCGAATTTGAGTGCCTTGCACGACATATTTGCACTGGATTCCGGCCTTCGCCGGAATGACGGCGCGGCATATCGAGGCTTTTCCGGGATTCCTTTATGAGCAGCATCAGCGTCACCCAATTCCACCAAGTCTTCTTCGAGGAAAGCCTGGAAGGGCTCGATGCGATGGAAGCGGCGCTGCTGGCGCTGGACGAAGGCGGCGATGCAGAGCTGGTGCACAGCATTTTCCGCGCGGCGCACTCGATCAAGGGCGGCTCGGCCACGTTCGGCTTTCCGGACATGGCCGCGCTCACGCACGAGGCCGAGTCGCTGCTCGACCAGGTGCGTGACGGGCGTCGTGCGATCGACAAGTCGATCGTCGAACTGATGCTGCGCACCGTGGACTGTTTGCGCGGGATGTTCGATCGTGCGCAAAGCGGGCAGCCGCTGGCCGACGCGGACAGCGAAAATCTGAAGCGGCAGCTTGCCACGGCGGTTGGTCATGAGACGCCGGTCGCCGCGACCAGGCTTGCGGCAAAGCCGGCCGCTGGCCGTGGCTGGATCATTCAATTCCGTCCCCACGCCGGCATGCTGGCCGGCGGCAACGACCCGTTGCGTCTGCTGCGTGAACTGGCTGCGCTCGGTCAGCTGGTCGTCGAGGCACAGTTGGATCGTGTGCCCACGCTGGACGCGCTCGACCCGTGCGAATGCCATCTGGCTTGGCGCATCGAACTGACCGGCGCGGCCGGCCAGGATGCGATCAAGACGGTGTTCGAGTGGGTTGAAGACGAATGCGATTTGAGCATCGAGCCGCTCGTTGCAGCCGTGCCACCGCCCGCCCCGGCAGTCGCGGCTGTTGCAGCAGCACCGGCCGCCGGTGCGGGCGGGGCGGCAGGGACAGCACGCGGTCCGGCGGCCAGCAGCAACGATGCCGGCTCAGTGCGCGTGGCGATCGACAAGATCGACGGCCTGATCGACCTGGTCGGCGAACTGGTGATCACGCAGGCGATGCTCGATCAGTTCCGCGAGGACTTCGATCCCTCACAGCTGGCGATGCTGCAGCATGGCCTGGCGCAACTGGCCCGCCATACGCGCGCGCTGCAGGAAAGCGTAATGGGCGTTCGCATGCTGCCGATCGGCTCGGTGTTCAACCGCTTCCCGCGGCTGGTGCGTGACCTGAGCCAGAAGCTGGGCAAGCAGGTAAAACTGGACTTGGTCGGCGAGCACACCGAACTGGACAAGACGGTGCTGGAAAAAATCGGCGATCCGCTGGTGCACCTGGTGCGCAACGCGATCGACCACGGCCTGGAGACGCCGGAGAAACGCCGCGCCGCCGGCAAGCAGGAAATGGGTACGCTGCGCCTGGAAGCCTTCCATCGTGGCGGCTCGATCGTGGTGGAAATTTCCGATGACGGCGCTGGCCTTAATCGCGAAGCGATCATCGCCAAGGCGGTGCAGAAAGGCTTGATCAAGAGCGGCGAAGGCCTGAGCGACGAAGCGGTCGGCGAGCTGATTTTCCAGCCGGGCTTCTCCACCGCGGCGGTGACCACGGATCTTTCCGGGCGCGGCGTGGGCATGGACGTGGTTCGCCGCAACGTAGTGGACTTGGGCGGCAACGTCGCCATCAAGAGCCGCGCCGGGCAGGGCACCAGCTTCACCATCACCTTGCCGCTGACGCTGGCGATCATCGATGGCTTGCGTGCCGCCGTGGGCGGCGAGTGCTACATCGTACCGCTGGTGTCGATCGTGGAATCGGTGCAGCTGCGCGCCGATGCGATACGCAGCGTGACCGGCGGTGGCGAATTGTTCCGCTTCCGCGGCGAATACCTGCCGATCGTGCGCCTGCACCAGCAGTTCGGTTGCGCGGACGCAAGGCAGCAGATCGATCAGGGTCTGGTGATCGTAGCCGAGGCGGACGGAACGCAGATCGGCCTGTTCGTCGACGAACTGGTCGGCCAGCAACAGGCGGTGGTGAAGTCGCTGGAAGCCAATTACCGGCGCGTGGACGGCATCTCCGGCGCGACCATTCTGGCCGACGGTTCGGTGGCCTTGATCGTCGACGTGGCTGGGCTGATTCGCCTGCAGTCGCGGCGCAAGGCGGCGTAGGTTGGGGGCTTGCCCCCAACATTCCCCTGATCGCACTGTTGTTGCATGTCGTAGATGGCTGCATTGCCTGCGGCGCTTTCGGGCGCCTACGGCGTTCGAAAGCGCCGCAGGCAATGCTGCAATCACGCGACATGCAGCAGCCGTGCGATCAAGGGGGCCGTTGGGGTTCCACCCCAACCCACCAGTTCCCCTCAAGTTTTGCCGTAGACCGCCGATTTCTCCTATGAACGGGAGCGCTGCCTGGAGGCCTCCCACCATGAGGCGAAACATGTCCGACCAAGCGCAATATCTCACCGTGAACCTCGCGCATGAGGAGTACGGCGTCGACATCCTGGCCGTGCGCGAAATCCGCGGCTGGACTCCCGTGACGCGCATTCCGCAGTCGCCGCACTACGTGCTCGGCGTGTTGAACCTGCGCGGCGCGATCGTGCCGGTGATCGACCTGCGCCTGCGCTTCGGCCTCAGCCGTGAGGAATACAACGCCACCACGGTCACCGTGATCATCACCGTGGCGGGCCGCCAGTTCGGTGTGGTGGTGGATGCCGTATCCGACGTGCTCGACGTGGCAAGCGACGCGATTCGCCCGGTGCCGGACATGGGCACCACCGTGGATACCGAATATCTGAAAGGACTGACCTCGGTCGGCGACCGCATGGTGTTGCTGCTCGACGCAGACAAACTGCTGCAACCGCAGGATGCACAGATGCTCGAAGCCGCCCTCGATGCGGCCGGCCAAGTCAAAGCCGTAGCCTGAAGGACAACCCTCATGAAATTGCGTTTCCCGACATTCAAGTTCCTATCCTCCAGCGTGCGGGCGCGGCTGGTCATGCTGGTCGGCCTGCTCGGCGTCATGTTGCTGGCCGGCGCGGCCATCGGGCTGTATTCGATGTCGCAGCAGAACGCCGGCACGCAGCGCATCTACGAATCCGAGCTGGTGCCAAGCCAGTACCTCGACCTCGTTCGCAGTGACTCGCTCAAGTCGTTCCTCACCATGAGCGAGGCGGCGGCCCTGGTCGGCAAGCCCGACCAAGTGAAGCAGAAGCTCGCGGAGTTCGACCGCTATCAAGCCGAAATGAACGAGTACAAGGGCAAGTTCGCCAAGCTTGAGATGAGCCCGGCGGTGGCCGCTGCCAACAAGGAGTGGCATGCCAGCGACAAGGACTACGACCAGGCCAAGCAGGACGTGCTCGACGCCATCAAGCAGGGCGACAACGGCGCCTCCGACCTGGTGGAAATGGAAGTGCGTCCGCTGCTGATGCAACGCCAGGATGCGCTGGCCAAGCTGGTAAAGGTACAGAGCGACGAGGCCGGCCAGATCTTCGCCGATCAGGTGAAGAGTTATCAGCGCGTTCGTATGATCACCCTGGTCGCGCTGCTCGCCGGCCTGCTGTTCGCGGCGCTGCGTTCCACCCTGCTGATCCGCTCGATCTCGCAGGCGTTGAACCATGCGATGAAAGTCGCCCATGAAATCGCCGGCGGCAACCTGGGTCATGCCATCGAGGTGAAGGGCAAGGATGAGCTGGCGCAGCTGCTCGGCGCGCTGCGTACGATGGACCAGCGCCTGGTAGAAATCGTCGCCGAAGTGCGCAATGGCTCCGACGCGGTCAGCACCGCGGCGCAGCAGATTGCGCGCGGCAACGACGATCTCAGCCAGCGCACGCAGGAACAGGCTTCGAGCCTGGAAGAAACCGCTTCGTCGATGGAGGAGATGACCTCCACCGTGAAGCAGAACGCCGAAAACGCCAGCCACGCCAACCAGCTCGCCCGCGGTGCGCGCGAACAGGCCGAGCGCGGCGGCGAAGTGGTGGCGCAGGCCGTGACGGCGATGCGCGAGATCAATACCTCCAGCCGCAAGATTTCCGACATCGTCAGCCTGATCGACGAAATCGCCTTCCAGACCAACCTGCTTGCCTTGAACGCGGCGGTGGAAGCGGCCCGCGCCGGTGAACAGGGGCGCGGCTTCGCGGTGGTCGCGACGGAGGTACGCAATCTCGCGCAGCGCAGCGCGGGTGCGGCGAAGGAAATCAAGCTGCTGATCAACGACAGCGCCGACAAAGTGCGCGCGGGTTCCGAGCTAGTGGATCAATCCGGCAAGGCGCTGGCGGACATCGTCGATAGCGTGAAGAAGGTCACCGACATCGTGGCCGAAATCGCCGCCGCCAGCCAGGAGCAGTCGGCCGGCATCGACCAGGTGAACCACGCCGTGTCGCAGATGGACGAGATGACGCAGCAAAACGCCGCGTTGGTGGAAGAAGCTTCCGCCGCCGCGCGCGCCATGCACGAGCAGGCCGGCGAGTTGTCGCGGCAAGTGGGCTTCTTCCGCCTCGGCGAGGAAGCGGCTGCAACGCCTCCCTCCAAGCCGAAGGCGGCGGAAATCCTGGCCGAAACCGAAGCGGTGTTCGCGGCCGTCAGGCAGTCCGTTCCAGCGCCAGTTCCGCAGCGTCGCAGCGTGCCGGTGACGGCCGACGCAGACGTGTGGAAGGAATTCTGATGGTTTTGCTCCCTCCCCTGCTTGCAGGGGAGGGTTGGGGTGGGGTTGCACGAGCTTGCCGCACAGCAGTATCTCGCCGCCAATTTGCTCCAGCCCGGCCAACCCTCTCCCATTACGCGTGAGGGCAGATGGCGATGAATTTGCAGAGCACTAAATCATGACAACGGCAGCAGTCCCCGATTTCCCCACGGCCATGTCGAGTGCGGGAGGCCCCACGCTTGGCGACGCCGAATTCCAGTTCCTGCGCGATTTCGTGTACCGGCATTGCGGCATCGCACTTGGCGAACAAAAGCACCAGCTCGTGCAGGGTCGCCTGCTGCGTCGCCTGCGCGCACTGGGCCTGAAGGATTTCGGCGCTTATTGCCAGTTGCTGCGCCAGGACCCGGATGCCGAGCTGGGCGAACTGGCCAGCGCGATCAGCACCAATGTCACCTCGTTCTTTCGCGAGATGCATCACTACGATCTGCTGGTCGACGAGCTGCTGCCTCGCTGGCTGGAAGCGAAGAAGGACGGCGGCCGGTTGCGCATCTGGTCGGCCGGCTGTGCGACTGGCGAGGAGCCTTATGCGATGGCGATGGTGCTGGCCGAAGCGCTGGAGCGCACCGGTAGCAAGGTCGACGCACGCATCCTTGCCACCGATCTTTCGCCGCAAGCGCTGGAGCTCGCGCGTGCCGGCACTTACGCGCTGGAGCGCATGGGCGGCATCAGCGACGAGCGTCGCCGCCGGTGGTTCCTGCGCGGCGAGGGCCGCTATGAAGGCTATGCCTGTGTGCATCCACGCTTGCGCGAGCTGGTGACGATCCAATCGCTCAACCTGTTGCACGACTGGCCGATGCGGGGGCCGTTCGATGCGATTTTCTGCCGCAATGTGGTGATCTATTTCGACAAGCCGACCAAGCAGCGCCTGTTCGAGCGCTACGCCGGTCTGCTTGAGCCGGGTGGCTATCTGTTCCTGGGCCATTCCGAATCCATGCATGGCCTCAGCGATGCGTTCGATCTGGTCGGTCGTACCGTTTACCGGAGGCGTGCCGTATGACTGCGCCCATCCGAGGCCTCGCTTTTGCGCCTAGCGCCAGCGAGGCGGTCCTGCCCGGCTTCGAGCACATGCGCCGATTCTGGGATCCCTCGCACAACTGCATGACAGTGAAGGTGCTGCCTGGCGAGTACTACGTGAGCGCGCAGGAGGAAATGATATCCACTGTGCTGGGATCTTGCGTATCCGCCTGCATTCGCGACGCCGAACGGCGCATCGGCGGCATGAACCATTTCATGCTGCCCGAGCCGATGAACGGCGAGCGCAACGACTGGTCATCCGCGATCGGTCGCGCGGCGCGCTATGGCACCGACGCCATGGAGCAGCTCATCAACACCCTGCTGAAGGCTGGCGGCCGGCGCGAATCGCTCACGGTGAAGATCTTCGGCGGCGGCCGAGTGCTGGCGCAGATGACCGACGTGGGCCAGCGCAACGTCGCCTTCGTCAAACGCTATCTGGAAACCGAAGGCTTGCCGATCGTGGCGGCGGACGTGGGCGACATCTATCCGCGCCAGCTGCAGTTTTTTCCGGCCAGCGGAAGGGTTCGCGTGAGGCAGCTGCGCAGCCAGCGCGACGCCGAGCTGGCCGCCAACGAACAGCGCTACCTCAAGCGTTTGGCGAACGATCCGATAAAGGGAGAGGTGGAGCTGTTCTGAGGCTCCCTTCCGTAGAAGCACTCAAGTGGGAACGCGGTAATGGAAAAAGTTCGTGTCCTGGTCGTCGATGACTCCGCACTGGTGCGCAAGCTCCTGTCGGCGATGCTCGATTCCGATCCCGGCATCGAGGTCGTCGGCGCGGCCGCCGATCCGTTGATCGCGCGCGACAAGATTAAGCAGCTCAACCCGGACGTCCTCACGCTGGATGTGGAAATGCCGCGCATGGACGGGTTGACCTTTCTGGAAAACCTGATGCGCCTGCGGCCGATGCCGGTGGTCATGGTGTCGTCGCTGACCGAGCGTGGCGCGGAGGTTACTTTGCGTGCGCTGGAAATCGGCGCCGTGGATTTCTTCACCAAGCCGTCGAGCGACCTGGCCAACTGCTTCGCCGAAAGTGCGCAGGAAATCTGCACCAAGGTGAAGCTGGCGGCGCGCACGCGCCCGCGCGCCTACACCCAGGTACAGAAAATCGCCGTGCCTCCGCGTCTTTCCGCGGATGCAGTGCTGCCGCGCTCGCAATCGCCAGGCACGCGCGGCGGCATGCGCATCATCGCGGTGGGTGCGTCGACCGGCGGTACTGAAGCGATCCGCGTGCTGCTGGAGGCGATGCCGCCGGATGCGCCGCCAATCGTGATCACCCAGCACATCCCCGCGGCTTTCAGCGGCCCGTTCGCTGTACGCATGAACAACTGCTCGGCCATGCGTGTGTGTGAGGCGCGTGATGGCCAGCCGATCCAGCCGGGCCACGCGTACATCGCGCCCGGCGGCGAACACCTGCTGGTGATGTGGGACGGGGCCAAGCATGTCTGCCGCCTGCATGATGGCCCGCAAGTGAATCGACACAAGCCCAGCGTGGATGTGCTGTTCCGTTCCACCGCCGCCAGCGTAGGCGCGGCCGCCGTCGGCGTGCTGCTCACCGGCATGGGCGACGACGGTGCGCGAGGGCTGCTGGAAATGCGTGAAAGCGGCGCGCCCACGCTGGTGCAGGACGAAGCCAGCTCGGTGGTGTGGGGAATGCCCGGGGCCGCCTGGAAACTCGGCGCGGCCGACGAAAAGCTGCCGCTCGAAGACATCGCCGCACGCTTGCTGGTGCTGGCGCACCAACCCATTGCCGGCGCACGACGCGCCGCATCCTGACGTATCGGAATCGCTTATGTCCGCCATCCTTTCCGCATCTGCTCCACGCCCCCTCGTCGGCATCGGCGCGAGCCTCGCCGCCCTGCTGTTGTGCCTGATCTGGAATCCGGCATGGATGGCGCCTGTGCTGGTCACCGCCGTCTGCGCGGTGTGGATCTTCGAATGCCGCCGCCTGTCCGCCGCCGCCGTGGTGGTGGAAGCCGCCCCCGAGCTGGACCATGCGCCGGTGCGTGAAGCGCTGGAAGACGTGCGCGGCGCACTGGTCGATGAACTCGGTCACGCTGCCCGTGAATTGCACCAGGCGCTGGATCTGCTGCGCGACGCGGTGTCCGAACTGGGCGGCGGCTTCGACGGTCTGTCGCAGAAGACCGGCATGCAGCAGTCGCTGCTGAAGCAGATCATCGACGTGCAGAACGGCGGTGTGTCCGTGCAGGATTTCGCCGCCCGCACCGGCGATCTGCTGCAGCACTTTGTCGGCTTGATCGTGCAACTGTCGCGCGAAAGCCTGCGCATCGTTTACCGCATCGACGGCATGTCGAAGGAAATGGATGCGGTATTCGCCCTGTTGAAGAACGTCAATACCATCGCCGAGGAAACCAACCTTCTGGCGCTCAATGCGGCCATCGAGGCGGCGCGCGCGGGCGAAGCGGGCCGTGGCTTCGCGGTGGTGGCCGGGGAAATCCGCAACCTCGCCAGTCATTCCAACCAATTCAACGAACAGATCGGCAGCCATGTGGAGCGCGCACGCATTGCGATGGAGCAAGTGCGTGGCCTGGTCGGCGATCTGGCCTCGCAGGACTTGAACGTGGCGCTGTCGGCCAAGGGCGGCATCGACGCGATGATGGCTCACGTGACCGAAAGCGATGCTCGCACCTCGGCCGTGGCCGACCAGGTGGTCCAGATCAACCGCGGACTCGGCAACGATGTTTCCACCACCATCCGCTCGCTGCAGTTCGAAGACATTCTGAGCCAGTTGCTCAACCAGACGCGCATGCGCCTGGTGGAATTGCAGGGCGTCGCCGCCGAGACCACACAAGACATCGAAACGCTGGCATGCGAGGCGTTCGATGCGCAGGTGCTGCGTCAGCACTCCGAACGCGTGCGCGAGCGTCTGGCCTTGCAGCGCGAAAAAGCTCGCATCCGTTCGCGTGGCCCGGCCCTGCAGAACAACATGGATGCCGGCGAAATCGAACTATTCTAAGGAGCCGCCATGCACCTCAACGTTCAACATGACAGCGAGCAGGATTGCCTGACCCTGCAATTCAGCAGCCGCTTCGATTTCAGCGTTCACCGCAGCTTTCACGAGGCCTGCCTGGGCGAGCGCAAGCCCTCGCGCAGCTATGTGATCGACCTGGGCGAAGTGGAAAGCATGGACAGCTCCGCGCTGGGCATGCTGTTGTTGCTGCGCGAACACGCCGGCGGCGATCGCGCGGAGATCCGTATCGTCAATGCCAGCTGCGCGCTACGCGGTACCCTGCGCGTAGCTGGATTCGACAAGCTGTTTACCTTGCATTGAACGCAGGTCGGGAGAGGATCCCACCCATCGCTTGTACGGCGTGCTTGGCATGCTGGGATTGTCATCCCAGCCTACGTTGGTCGTGTCGGCCGAAGTGACACGGGGGCACATCAGCGGATGGTCCAGGCATGCGCGATCTTGCACCGGGGCGAGGGTTATAGGATAAAGTTGTAGGCCTGCATCGCGTGAAGGACCATGGCATGTGCTGGCAGCTTGTAAGATCTGGCCTTGTAAAAGGATGTTTGGCCCTAGGCGGCATGGCTTTGCTGGGTTGCGCCCAGGCCTTGCCCAGCCCGGCGTCGTCGTCATTTCATACCTTGTCCCCAGCGCAATGCGCGCCGCCAGCCAAGGCCGGTTACGACGGGCCGCTGGCTGCAGCCTGGGGCGCCTACAAACCCTACGTCAGGGCGTGTCCGATAGCGGCTTCGGGGAAAGCGCCGGCTAAGCTCTGGTTGCTGACCGTATTTGCACAGCCCTATCTGGATGATCACCCTGGCGAAACGGCGTGGCCGGATTTTCCTCGCCCGTTGCTGGTGACTGCCGACGGCCATTGCCTGGCGCGCTTGCCGGAATTGTTTCCCTTCGATGAGCCACGCAGCCTTCAATTGAGCTATGGGCCGCTGCTGGACGGCATGCCGAACGAAATCCGCGTGCATGTCAGCAATCCCGCCGCCGGCGGTGATTACGATCTGCCCCTCCTGCGCTGGGTGCCGTCGCAGCACGCCTACATCGCGCAGAACGCGACTGACGAATACACCAAGGACGACATGACATGCCCGATTTGAAGACAGCACTGGACGCCGCTTACAACATGCCCGATTCGCTGCAGTCGTGCAGCAATTTCGTCTGGCACGTGATCCAGGCCTACGTACCGGATCAGCCCTATATGGTCGCCAACGACTTGGTGAAGTTTCTTGCGCGCAGCTCCGACTGGGAAATGATCGATGCCAATGACAGCCGCGGCATGGCCGCCCTGGCCAAGGCGGGAGCGCTGGTAGTGGGCGGCCGCGAGGATCCGCCCAACGGGCATGTGCTCGTGGTGTACCCGGGGGATGTAAAAGAATCCGGTGGGTACGCGTATTCGGGATCGGACGGCAAGACGCAGGTCATGCGCTCACACGGCCTGTATGCGCGCGCCATGTCGCGTTCATTGGGTAGCTGGCCGGGCGCCAAGAGTGATGGCGACAAGACGGTGTGGGATGCGTGGGCCGGGCCGAAGTTCGGCAAGGTGCGCTTCTGGGTGCTCAAGTCCACGAAGCCGCCGAAGTAGCACGCAGGCTACGGATGGGCCTCTTTCGCACAAAAAAACCGGCGATGTGGGCTAGCACCGCCGGCAGGCTCACACGCATTGGGAAATGCTTGAAGCGTCTTACCAGGCCTTTACATCAATCACGCTGAGCGAGTAGCTCTGCATGTCCGACTGGTAATGCAGCAGGCGGCCCATGTCGAAGTCCACCGACTGGCCGGGGCTGATGTTAGTGGTGCCGGCGGGCCAGCCCACTTTGGAGGCGAGCACGTTGCCGGAGCCGTCCTTCGCGTCGAGACGGACTTGCGCGGCGGCGGGCGCGGCGCAATTGTTGACCAGCTTGCCCTTCACGCTCAGACGAGTGGCGATACCGCTGCCGACCGCGGCGACTTTGACGTCCTGGATAGTGAAATCAGTGGCTGCACAAGCGGCATGGGCGGCGATGGGAGCGACCAGCAGCAGGGTCGCGGCAAGTACGGTTCTCATGTGTCAGTCCTCAGCAGTCGGATCGCCAGGAACACGGGCTTGTGACAACTATCGGCCTGAGCGGGACGAAACTTTAGAGGGGCGGTCTCTAAACTCAAGTGCAACACCCCCGTAAGGAACGGTCTTGGGCAAGCACTACAGCCACCTGAGCGCCGAAGAGCGCGGCGCGATCATGG
>NZ_RYYV01000060.1 GCF_003977665.1 Dyella choica
TATCGAATGTTCGGCGGGAAGATCGTTTCATGGGGATCGGTCTCGGGGCGGGAATCATCCCCTATCGCGGTGTCCGAAACCATTAGACCAGGGCAGTCCGCGCTCAAGTTTGGACGAGAGCGCCCGTCGTAGCCTGTTTGATGAAAGGCTCGCAAGCCTGGGAGAGATTTCCTTCAAGCGGGTGGAGGTTGCGCCATTCGAGATTGAGCACTTTGGCATCAAGTTCGGTTTGATCGTCCGAGAACCGGAAGAAGACGATGATGTTTGGGCCGTGGAGATGCAACCCGGTAACTACATGGCGTTCTTCGAGCCTTGGGATAGCGGTGACTACGACACTTAGCGGGGCTTCACTTCAGTCACTTACACAGACCGGGCACGCTTTGAAGTAAAAAAGGGCCCAAGGCTTGAATGTCCGCTTACGACTAAGCCGACGTTACGAGATCGATTTTTGGGGAATAAGGGATTTGAGATGACACCGAAACACTTTGTTGCTGTATGCCTAAGATTGTTCGCACTCTGGCTGATAATCAGCGGGCTGCAGCTATTCTTCATCGCGTCTGCGCTCAAGGCCTTTAACACTCAGTTGGGCAACAGCCCGATTTGGATGTTTGCGTTGGTGTGGTCGGTCATTTTTCTGATCGCATTCATCTTATGGATCTTTAGCGCGCCCCTGGCCACTGGGCTGCTATCTGGAGTGCCGAGGCCGCAAACACCTTCTCTCTCATTGGGCGACATCATTGTCGCCGGCTGTATCTTGCTGGGTCTATGGTGGATCAAGGAGGCGCTAATTCCCTTCTTGACGCTTTGGTTTAAAGTGGTTGCGCTATCTCACGATGGCAATTCGGCGTTCGAAGCGCTTGGCTCGAGCGGAAAGATAAGCATGGCCTTATATCTCCTCGAGATGACTGCCGGCGTCTTCTTTGTTAGCCGTCCCTTCCAAATTGCTAGGTGGGTGATTCGAAGAGGGGAGGCCGCTCAGGCTGACTAAGGGGCGCGCTGAAGGTTCCCATGGGGCCTTCAGGCGCTAAGGGCACAAGTCGAAAATTTACGTTTTCGGTCAAGTCCCCTTCCGGCTGCGGATTCAGCCGATGGACGCAACACTCCCGCAACCTACGCCGTCTTTAGTGTGTTGCATCCACCGGCTGAATCCACAACCCTGGAGTGGGCATCATAGGATTTGATTAGAAGGATCACAGATGGCGAATGCGATGGCTTGGGGCGGGATTCTGTTGGCGCTTTTGACGGGCACCTTCCTATTGTTTTTACAAATCCGGACGTACAAACGAACCGGTCACAAGTCATTGGCGGTGGCGGCGATCGCTCAAGCCTTCGGCTTGGCATGTGGAGCGTTACAGGTGGTGCCGCACATCCTTTCACAGAGCGTTTCTACTCGCTGGACACTGTTCTATCTCGCCAACGCGTGTTTGTTTGTC
Source organism: Dyella choica (assembly GCF_003977665.1). Taxonomy (GTDB): domain Bacteria; phylum Pseudomonadota; class Gammaproteobacteria; order Xanthomonadales; family Rhodanobacteraceae; genus Dyella_B; species Dyella_B choica. Next base: position 1,434 of record NZ_RYYV01000060.1, read on the forward strand.
GAGTGTGTGGTTGGCGCCCTGGGTGCCGTCCTGATTTTTCGCGCGTTTGAACAGGCATTACAGCTGGCCGGCGATATGTCGCCAGGAACCCTAAGTTCGGACCACCAAGTGGCGGATCGTTGACTGTCGAATGTTCGCCATCCAAATCTGACGTGACAAAGATGACGGCAGAGGTATTTTCATGCTGACTACTTCGGAAGCTGGAGGGCGCTGGTGGCGATGGTAAGGAAAGTATTGGCAGGTACGCTGATATTTGTATTGCCGGTGGCAAGCGTCGGTTACGGACTGGCTTTTCAGGCCAAGAAAGATTGCCTTACCGATACGTCGCGAGACCTGGTCGCCAGACATGTAAAGGGATTCACCATGGAAAAAGCCGTCGATACGGCCGATATCCCCATTACCTCGCGGGTAGCTTGGCCTTTTGTCGTAGACGTTTACTACAGCGTGCCTTGGGGCATGCATGCAGCCATGAGTCGCAATCGCTATACCGTGTTTCCGTGGGGTAGCAAAAAGGTATCGCACAAGGTCGAGTATTCGCTTTAGTGATGATTGTATTCGACAACCCGGAGCAGGCACTCCAAATTTGGCGATGCCCTCAGGGACCCATAAGGATAGTTAATGCCCGCCTAATGTTGGCAAACTTTACCTCGCGCTGCTTGCGCCGCATACCGAAATCGGACTAGGCTTTTCGAGAAAATCAGGCCATGGGAACGGGGGCGTATGGCGGCTGCATTCTTACGGATGGGATTTGCCTTGCTTGGGTTGGGATGGGGCGCAGCTTGCTACGCGCAGGCGGCGCCTGTTGCGCCACCGCCTGAAACACCGGCTAGTTCGACGGTTGACGATGCCGCCCAGGAGCAGCTTCTGCAGCAGGCCATGGCCCAAATCAAGGCGGGCAGGAATGCCGATGCCATCAACGGCCCGCTTGCGCAGGTCATACACACCTACGAAACGGCCTACGCCCATAGCAAGAAGCAAGTCTATTGCGCCCAAACGCTGACGGAGGCGCTGCTCTATTCGAGCATTGCATCCACAAACCATCAAGATTCGGTGGTGTTGAGCAAGCCAAATTGGGCGATGGCTTATTACCTTCGTGGCTACGCGTATGGCTCCCTTGGCGACCTGCTTCATGCCGAGGCAAGCCTTAAGCAAGCGCTGGCGCTCTCGTAAGCTCCCCCGTCAAGTGGACATTTCAGAAGTAGAGCTTCTGGCGTAGTGGTAACGGTACTCGGCGGGCGTCATACCGCCGAGCGCATCGTG
>NZ_RYYV01000061.1 GCF_003977665.1 Dyella choica
GGCAACATCACCCTCAACGGCTCGGTGCTGAACGACAAATCCACCCTCGCCGCCGGCAACAACCTGGTCATCAACGGCCAGAACGGCAACAACGGCGGCGGTGCGACGTCCACCTATACGGTGCAGAACATCGCCTTCGCCCCTACCGGCACCTTGAGCGAAAACATCACCCAGCAAACCGGCATTGAGTACGTCAGCTTCAGCGGCGGCCGCCACTGGGCGTTCAAGGACTACGAAACCTGGGGCACCTACCAGGACAGCGTGCAAACCGGTCTGGGCGCCAACCAGCCCGGCTGGATCACCTACAACGCCGGCCCCGGCCTGGCCGCGACGATGAGCGCGGGCAACACGGTGTCGATCACCGCGCAAACCATCAACAACACGACGGTAGGCGCCAATGGCCAGCCGGTGCAGGCCGTGATCGGCCTGGGCGGCAACAGCGCCGGCCAGGCCGTCGGTGGCAGCGCGGCCGCCACGGTGGGTAATGCCACGGGCACCGGTGGCAGCGTGGGCAGCATTGCGGTGGGCAATCAGCCCAACCAGACCAACGGCGGTTCGCTGGGCCTCGCGAGCGCCCACACCGTCGGCATCGGTGCCACGCAAGCACCCGGCCAGGCGCAAGGCGCCCGGCCGGGTACGGCAAGCGCACCCAAAGCCAGCACCCCAACGTCTCCGGTGGCAGGTGGTTCGACGTCGCTCGCGCCGCCCCAAGTGGTCAGCACGTTGGTCGGCCCGAACGCCACCATTAACCTGCCGCAAACCGGCCTGTACACCGTCAACGCGCAGCCCGGCAGCCAGTTCCTGGTCGAAACCAATCCCCAGTTCACGCAATACAGCAAGTTCATCAGCAGCGACTACATGCTGCAGAAGCTGAGTCTCAGCCCGCAGCAGATCCAGCAGCGCCTGGGCGACGGCTTCTACGAGCAACAGCGCGTGCTGGACCAGATCACCGAGCTGACCGGCCGCCGTTACCTGGCCGACGCCAGCGATGCGCTGGACCAGTACCGCGACCTGATGAACAACGCGGTGCAGGTGGCGCAGCAGTTCAAGCTGTCGGTGGGCGTGGCGCTCACGCCCGACCAGATGGCCAGCCTCACCCAGGACATCGTGTGGCTGGTCAGCGCGAACGTGGACGGCCACCAGGTGCTGGAGCCGGTGGTGTACCTGAGCGCGGCCGATGCGAAGAATCTCGCCGCCAACGGCGCCACCATCGCCGGCAAGAATGTGATCCTGACCGCCAGCGGCGACATCACCAACAACGGCAACATCGCCGCCAGCCAGAACGCGCAGCTCACCGCCAGCAACCTGCTCAACAGCGGCAACATCAGCGCCGGCAATGATCTGAGTGTCAGCGCCGCGCAGAACATCTTGAACGGCGGCACGCTCAAGGCTGGCGGCAACGTTTCGCTGGTGGCCGGTGGCGACGTACTCAGTGGTGTAAGCGTGGCGCAAAGCCTGGGCGCCATCCAGGTCAATGGCCTGAGCAACACGCTCAGCCCGGTGGCGCTGAGCAACCTCGCCCTGCCCGGCAGCATCAGCGCCGGCGGCAGCTTGAGCATCAACGCCGGCCGCGACCTGACGCTGGACACCGCCCCGGTGATGGCCGGCAACAACCTCAGCCTTGCGGCGGGGCGTGACCTCACCACCACCGCCACGGCGATCAGTGCCGGCGGCAGCGCGCAATTGCTCGCCGGCCGCGATCTGGACCTGCTCGCTACCGGCACCACCACGCACGTGGGTACGCAGCGCAACGGCACCGAGTCTGTCACGCACACGGTTAGCACGCTGCAAGCAGGCGGCGGTCTAACGCTGCTGGCCGGCCGCGACGTGACCAGCCAGGGAGCGCAGCTCACCGGTAGCACGGTGGCCCTGGGCGCCGGCCGTGACATCAACCTGCAAGCGGTGACCGATACCACCACGCGCAGCACGGACAGCTTCGCGCACCACACTGAAGTCAGCACCGGGCAAAGCGATCAGCAGGTGCGTGGTACGGGCATCAGCGGCAGCAACGGTATCAGCCTGGCGGCGGTGCATGACCTCACCGTCACCGCCGGCAGTCTCAACAGCGCCAACGGCAATGTGACACTGAGTGCAGGTAACAACCTCAACCTCAACGCGGCGCAGGAAGATCACAGCAGCTA
>NZ_RYYV01000062.1 GCF_003977665.1 Dyella choica
CGGCATGGCGGCACCTCCGCTTGAGGGATGCCGCCATGCTCGCCCTACCTCTGCTCACCTACTGAGACTCGACGCTAATCAAGCTGCTTGCAGGGGCGGGTCGGGGTGGGGTTGTACGAGCTTGCTGCACTGTTTGCGTTCACCGCGAGATTGCTTCACCCCACCCCAGCCCTCCCCTACTACACGTAGGGGCGGGAGCAGATACCCGCTGGCTAAGGCATAGCGCTAATCAGGTCCTCTCGCGGGTGGCCGCGCCTGCCCTTCATCCCCTCCTCGAAATCGCGGCTTTTCCCAGGCCACAGACTTGGGGCAACATCGCCCCTCAAGTTATTTAAGGGGTGAAATATCACCTCTTAATAAGAGTTACTTTGACACCTCTTATTTCCATCGCTACGCTAACCTCATGAAAAGTCTAGATGACTTGATTTCCAGACATCGCCCTAAAGTTCCGTCCGCCGCCGAATTTCCTCGTCAGGTCGGGGAGCGGATCCGGCGACAGCGGATGGCCTTTCATTGGCGACAGGTCGATTTGGCTGAACGAGCTGGCGTATCGGAAAGCACGATCAAAGCGATGGAAAAGGGTTCGGCCATTTCCTCCGACAACCTTCTGCGATTGCTGCTTGCACTGGGGCATGGCGCTGACGTCTTGAAGATGCTTGATGCCCCCCACTATCCGAATCTTGACGCGCAAGCGCGTTTCTTTGGGAACAAATCGATCTCCGCGCGGACTTTGGCAACGAAACGGGTGCGCCCCAAACTCTAGAGGACACCATACCGATCGATCCCACTTGGCTCGATGCGCGGAAATGGAGAAGTTCCTGTTCGGCGGCGAGGCGAAGAAGCCAGAGGGCTACAAGCCCCCGGAAGACCAGTCTTGACGTAATCCCCCACATCCGATTTAATGAGCGGCTCCCATGTAACGCATGGCAGCATTTGGCCGGGTAGCTCAGTTGGTAGAGCAGGGGATTGAAAATCCCCGTGTCGGCGGTTCGATTCCGTCCCCGGCCACCATCAAAATCAAGCCGTTGCGTGAGAAGGGGCCGAAAGGCCCTTTTCTGTTTTGGCGACAGTGCCCGTACGGTGCCCGTTTGCCAAAAAGTTGAAACGGCCGCTGTCTGTTCATCAACCCTTAGTTGAAACGAACAGCTCTTCCTCAGATACTGCACGTAACACACCCGCCACGCCTATGCAGCAGACCAACGCTGTAAGCGCAAATAGGCGGGTTTTTTTTGAGCGCTTGCAGGAGGCAGAGCGATGGTGCAATACACGAAGGGACCTCTCACTTACGTGGCACAGTTGCAACTGCTCCAGCAACGAGGGCTCCAGGTCGCCGACCCTGCGCGTGCAACCTATTACTTAGAGCGCGTCGGCTACTACCGGCTCATGGGCTACCTATTCCTTTTCCGGAAGCCGGAAAGGAACAGAACGGGACGTAGGCAGTTAAAAACGCTTAACTACCTACGTCCCGCTTTCCTGTGCGTCCCGTTTTCCTTTGTGAGGGCGACTTCATCGGCGCCAAGTGTCGTGGTCAAGGTTTTTCGGACACCCCGATAGGGCATATCAGGCGAGGCAGCGCTCGTACTCGTTGGGCGAACGATAGCCTAAGGTGGAGTGAA
>NZ_RYYV01000063.1 GCF_003977665.1 Dyella choica
CTGAGGTTTCCCCACGAATTCATAGTGGCGCACACATCTGATCGGCCACCGATGTTGGCAATTCTCGCAGTCGCATCAGCCACTGCGATATTCGCTCCATCGGCCAATCTCTGACGAGTGCTTCCCGACCAGTGCGCACCACGGAGTAAAGCCTTCGGAGGGCAGGCACGGGTGACAACCAGCGTGCGATGCCCGTCGACTCGCTGGCCAGACCTGCCAGCCAACTAGCAAAGGTGGCCAGGGTATTCACCAGCAACAGGATCTCGATGCGCTTGCCCACGCGCGTCAAGCTGTCTTCGAAGCCCTGACCGTAGCGGTGCGACTTCAGATCGCGGAACGACGACTCGATCTGCATGCGGCGCGCGTACAGCATGACCAGTTGACGGGCATGAAGCTCCAGCGAAGGTGAGGCGACTAGCAGCCAAGGCTCGCCTTCGCGTGCCGCCGATTTGCGGCTGTGCTTGCTGCGCACAACCTTGCCGTTGAGGTTGCGGTGTTTGCGCCCCTTGGCCTTCTTGCGATAGAGCACGATACGGCAAACCCAAGGATTATCCCGCACGGCATCCATTAGCCCCATATCCTTCGGCACATTGCCGCCCAGTTCGTACAACGCACGGGAGGGCACCCAGTCGTGCTTCCCGTGAACCTCGACCGGTTTGACCAAGGTGTTGTGACGCAACCGCCCCAGCCAGTACCAGCCCAGCTTGTCCACGGCGCGAAACCACGGGCTGCGGAAGCCGGCGTCCGTCACCAGGATGGGTGTGGCCGATGCCGGTACGATCTGTTTCAGGCGTTGCAAGAACCGCTGCTCCGCGACCGGTGAGCCGGCCTGCACTCCGGGGAACACCATGTCCAATATGGGCAGCGTGCGCCCTCCCACCGGAACCGCCGCACGCAGCAGGCACCACGCTTTGTCTGCCTTCAAATCCGACCAGTCGATCACGATCACAGGTCGCTCGCCGCGCAATAGCCACTGCGCCATGCTGGCGTACACGCGTTCCCGTTCAGCGTGCAGGTGCCGGTTGCTGAGCAAGCGATCAAATGCCTTCAATGGCGCACGCACGCGCTCCGCCCCCGGCCAACTACGGGCCACGTCCATCAGCGTCAAACGACGCCCTGCCAACAGCGCTTCCACGGCATGCAACAGCACGCGGGAGCGGGCGGCGTGCATCGTTCGTAGGCCATCGGACAGACACTTCTGCAATACTCCACTGGCGCGCATGGTCCGTAGCCTTCGTTGGTTTCGTCGCCTTGAAGACTGCGCCATGCGCGCACCTCTTTCCATCATCGAACAACGCCAAGCGATTGATCTGGCTACATCATTCGTGGGGAAACCTCAGG
>NZ_RYYV01000064.1 GCF_003977665.1 Dyella choica
TGCCCTGGTCTAATGGTTTCGGACACCGCGATAGGGGATGATTCCCGCCCCGAGACCGATCCCCATGAAACGATCTTCCCGCCGAACATTCGATACCGCCTTCAAGCTGCGTGTGGTGCAGATGGTGAAGGAGCAAGGCCTGAGCGTAGGCCAAGTCTGTCGCGACCTGGAATTGGTCGACAGTGCCGTCCGTCGTTGGCTGCAGCAGTATGAGGCTGAGCAAGCCGGCAGCCCTGGTGTAGGCAAGCCCCTGACGGCCGAGCAGCAACGCATCCGCCAGCTTGAAGAAGAGCTCCGTCGGCTTCGCGAGGACAACGCCATCCTAAAAAAAGCCTCGGCCTTCTTCGCCCGGGAACTGAAGTGATCCATCGCATGATCGACCAGTGGGAGGAGAAGGCCGAGATTTCCCGTTTGTGCCAGCTGCTTGAGGTAAGCCGGTCTGGGTACTACGCCGCACGCCAACGGCTGCGTCGACCGCGTGCGGTATGCGCCCAGAGCGTTGCTCTGGCAGCAGCCTTTCATGCCAGCGACGGCAGCTATGGTAGCCGCCGACTCAGCGTGGCTTTGAAGACTCAGGGGCTGCCTGTGGGACGGTACCGGGCGCGCAGCCTGATGCGTCAGCAAAAACTCAAACCTTCGTGGCGACGCAAGTTTGTACACACCACCGACAGCAAGCATGACTTACCGGTGGCTCAGAACATTCTGGAGCGGCGGTTTCAGCCCGAGGCCGTCAATCGCGCGTGGGCGGCGGATATCACGTATATCCGCACCCGTCAGGGGTGGCTCTATCTGGCCGCCGTCATGGACTTGTTCTCGCGCAAGGTCGTTGGCTGGGCAATGGCACCGAACATGCCGGCCGAGCTGGTATGTAGCGCGCTGCAGATGGCCATAGCCGCACGCCAACCATCGCCGGGACTCATCGTGCATTCGGACCGTGGCAGCCAATACGCCAGCGAGGAACACCGCACGATGCTGGACCAGCGCGGCCTGGTGGCCAGCATGAGTCGCAAAGGAAACTGCTGGGACAACGCCGTCATCGAGCGCTTCTTCTTGAACCTGAAGATGGAGCGCGTCTGGCAGCGCGATTACGCCAATCACCTGGAGGCGGTGCAAGACATTACCGATTACATCGTCAACTTCTACAACGCCAACCGGCTTCACTCCACCTTAGGCTATCGTTCGCCCAACGAGTACGAGCGCTGCCTCGCCTGATATGCCCTATCGGGGTGTCCGAAAAACCTTGACCACGACA
>NZ_RYYV01000065.1 GCF_003977665.1 Dyella choica
TTACTTGGTGATCTTGGCGACGACGCCGGCGCCCACCGTACGGCCGCCTTCACGGATCGCAAAGCGCAGGCCTTCGCTCATCGCGATCGGGGCAATCAGCTCGACCGAGATCTTCACGTTATCGCCCGGCATCACCATCTCCGTGCCTTCCGGCAACTTGATCGCGCCAGTCACGTCCGTCGTACGGAAATAGAACTGCGGGCGGTAGTTGCTGAAGAACGGGGTATGACGACCACCCTCTTCCTTCGACAGGACGTAGATCTCGCCTTCGAAGTTCGTGTGCGGGGTGATCGAACCGGGCTTGGCCAGCACCTGGCCGCGCTCCACGTCTTCGCGCTTCGTGCCGCGCAGCAGCAGACCCACGTTGTCGCCTGCCTGACCCTGGTCCAGCAGCTTGCGGAACATTTCCACGCCGGTCACCGTCGTCTTGACCGTCGGCTTCAAACCCACGATCTCGATTTCGTCGCCGACCTTGATGATGCCCGTCTCCACGCGACCGGTTACCACCGTGCCGCGACCGGAGATCGAGAACACGTCTTCCACCGGCATCAGGAACGGCTTGTCCAGCACGCGCACCGGCTCGGGGATGTAGCTGTCCAGCGCGTCCACCAGCGCAATGATCGCCGGCACGCCGATTTCCGACTGGTCGCCTTCCAGCGCGAGCTTCGCCGAACCCTTGATGATCGGCGTGTCGTCGCCCGGGAATTCATACTTCGACAGCAGCTCGCGCACTTCCATTTCCACCAGCTCGAGCAGCTCGGCGTCGTCCACCATGTCGGCCTTGTTCAGGAACACGACGATGTACGGCACGCCCACCTGGCGGCTCAGCAGAATGTGTTCGCGCGTCTGCGGCATCGGGCCGTCCGCGGCCGAGCACACCAGGATCGCGCCGTCCATCTGCGCCGCACCCGTGATCATGTTCTTCACGTAGTCGGCGTGGCCCGGGCAGTCCACGTGTGCGTAGTGACGGTTCGGCGATTCGTATTCCACGTGCGCCGTCGAGATCGTGATACCGCGCGCCTTTTCTTCCGGCGCCGCGTCGATCTGGTCGTAGCCCTTGAACTCACCGCCGAAACGTTCCGCACCAACCTTCGTCAGCGCCGCCGTCAGCGTCGTCTTGCCGTGGTCCACGTGACCGATCGTGCCCACGTTCACGTGCGGCTTGGTGCGTTCGAATTTACCCTTTGCCATG
>NZ_RYYV01000066.1 GCF_003977665.1 Dyella choica
AGCGAATATCGCAGTGGCTGATGCGACTGCGAGAATTGCCAACATCGGTGGCCGATCAGATGTGTGCGCCACTATGAATTCGTGGGGAAACCTCAGGCTCTGATCCGAGCACACAAAGGTCACATAATAATCGGCATAGACTGGCATTCCGCCAGGGGATGAATAGCCGCTATTCTGATAAATGTTTAGTGCTGGCATAAAATAAACCTGCTGAGGAATTACTTCCATAAACAGGTTGTTGTCGGGCATGGGGAACTCCGTGCAGTACTGCCGTACCACGCTATCAGGCGATGGATATGCTGAACTCATGTATTCAATTGAAGCCGGGATGTCGGCTTCGCAAGCGTGCCAAGCGGCCGCCCGACTTGTATAGGTCGCACTCGGATAAGGTGGCGTAACCGTTTGAGCTTGCACAGATGTGCAATAGGCAATGCACAAGAGCATGCACAGCCTCAACATAAAAGCACTGATACGATTCATGTCCCTTCTCCTTCGATAGCATTCTTCATCGCATATATCCTTTTCCATCCCATGGCGTCAGCTGGCGCTGGACGCTCAAGCCATCGGCGCCATGCACCTGATTGTTGGAGGTGTCGCAGCAAGGGTTCGCGCTGAGGTTGGAAAGTATGACTGCGGCTCGCCTATCGCCCAGGCGAGCTTGCTCCGCGTGGTGAAGCTGCGGATCAGATTCTTATGCAGCGTGCCGCCAGAGTCGCCAATCTGCTCAGTAGCGCTATTGTCGACGGCATTCGCGGCGCGATGGCGGCAGACGCGTTGAGGGTGGCAGTCATCCATGCAGATCCCCTTGTCTTCCCTGTGAGGCATTAACCCAGAACGATACTAACGCCGCAAGTGCCCGCTGTGATGTGTCGTAGTCGACGAACTGCAAGTAAGTGCAAGATTTCGCAAAGGCGACGCCCCGCTCCTTTCAAGCACCCTCGTCGTAAATCGCTGACGTCCCCACTCGGCGAGATGGCCGAACCGATGAAGAGGCAAGCATCAAAACGTGAGGGCGTCTCAAACTCTGAGCCGGCCCGTCTTGGACAGCAGAAACACCGGAACCAAGAAGCTCTACGACAACCAGCCCACTGACCTTGTGCCGCCTGCCCGTTGTGATTCTTCAAAGTGACGGGCGATCGCTTCCTT
>NZ_RYYV01000067.1 GCF_003977665.1 Dyella choica
GGCGGTCTCTAAACTCAAGTGCAACACCCCCGTAAGGAACGGTCTTGGGCAAGCACTACAGCCACCTGAGCGCCGAAGAGCGCGGCGCGATCATGGTCGGCAAAGCAAGGGGCGAGAGCGCCCGCCAGTTGGCCCATCTGCTTGGACGCTCGCCCAGCACGATTAGCCGAGAGTTGGCCCGCAACGGCCACCGCGAGCCGTCGACGACTCCGTATATGGGGCGTCCGCGTTTGGCGTACGACGCGCAGCGAGCGGGCCAGCGTGCCCGCCGGTTAGGGCGTAAACCCCGGCGTGCCCGCAAACTGCTCCCCCCTTCGCGGTTGTGGGTCAAAGTCCGGCGCTTGCTGGGCAAAGGCTGGTCACCCCAGCAAGTCAGTCTCACACTGCGTCGGCGATACCCTGATCAACGGGCCTGTCACGTGTCCCACGAAACGATTTACACCGCCATCTATGCGGCCCCACGCGGGGCGTTGCGACGCGAACTGGTGGCGTTGCTGCGCCAACATAAGTGCGCCCGTCGTCCGCGTGGGCGAGGGGCGGATCGACGCGGCCAGATGCACGATTTGCCGAGCATCCACGACCGGCCGCCGGAGGCCAATGAACGCCTGCTGCCGGGGCATTGGGAAGGTGATTTCATCAAAGGGGCGCGCAACCAGTCATCAGTGGGCGTCTTGGTGGATCGCCACACCTTGTTCTTGAAATTGGTGCGGATGGAGGGCTGCTCCGCGCAGGAGGCGCTGGAGGGGTTTAGCCGTGCTTTCCAGCCCTTGCCGGCCGAGCTGCGCCAGACCTTGACCTATGACCAAGGCAAGGAGATGGCTTTGTACAAGACTCTGGGCGAGCGCACAGGGCTGTCGATTTACTTCGCCGATCCGCGCAGCCCCTGGCAGCGAGGCATCTGCGAAAACACCAACGGCTTGTTGCGGCAATACCTCCCCAAAGGCACGGACTTGTCGGTGTACAGCCAACGTCAATTGGACGCGATTGCCCGCAAGCTCAACACACGCCCTCGCGCCACCTTGGACTATCACTGCCCGGCCGAGATGTTTATGCGAGCGCTTGGGCGAGACGATCTGGCACAAAAGATCGATGATGCACTTCTAGATTGACTCCGCC
>NZ_RYYV01000068.1 GCF_003977665.1 Dyella choica
GAGGAGACACCTGATGAAACGTAAGGGCCTGTATTTTTTGATCGCTCTTGCCCTGGGCGGCGTAGGTGCCGTTCACGCGCAGGACAACACGGCGGCGGCCGCGGGCAGCACGGCCAGCAGCAATGCGCCGACCTGGCCGAATGGCTTTGACGACCGTTGGTACGTCGCCCCGACGGTGGGCGGTTACTACAACGACACCGACCGCAACACGCGTAGCCGTCAGATCTACTACGGTCTGTCGGTGGGTAAGTTCGTGGCCCCGAACGTGTCGGTGGAACTGTTCATCGACCGCACCAAGCGTCGCGCGGATACGCGCGTGTTCGGCCAGGGCAACACGTGGTCGAGCAACAACTATGGCGTGTCGGCGCGCTACTTCTTCGGTGATGTGAACTCGTGGCGTCCGTACCTGGTGGGCGGCGTGATGGGCAGCTACCACCATAACCCGTTCAGCCGTGACTGGGCTCCGGCTGCCGAGGGTGGCGTGGGTGTATCGAAGGCGATCACCGACAGCGCTGACTTCCGCGTGGAAGCTGGCTACCGCTATGACTGGGACGACAAGACCCAGCCGTCGAAGAACGGCTACGGCGACTGGTTCCTGGGCTTCAGCATTGTGGCGAAGATCGGTGCGGTGCCGGCCCCGGCTGCTGCTGTCGCGCCGCCGCCGCCGCCGCAGCCGGACTGCTCCAAGCAGTTCCGCAACGGCGTGAACCTGTGCGACAACAAGTGCCCGGATCTGCCGGAAGGCACGATCGTGGGTCCGGATGGCTGCCCGCAGAAGGTGGTGATCGACCTGAAGGGCGTGAACTTCAAGTTCGACCGTCCGAAGAAGGGCGAGACCAACATCGAGCCGGCACTGGCCGTGCCGAGCAACGACTCGCTGGCGATCCTGGACCAGGCGGTGGATACGCTCAAGCGCTATCCGCAGGTGAAGGTGATGGTGGCCGGTTACACCGATAACGTGGGCAAGGCTGCCTACAACCAGGACCTGTCGGAGCGTCGTGCGAAGATCGTGTACGACTACCTGACCGCGCACGGCATCGACGCGAGCCGCCTGGAAGG
>NZ_RYYV01000007.1 GCF_003977665.1 Dyella choica
CGGCATGGCGGCACCTCCGCTTGAGGGATGCCGCCATGCTCGCCCTACCTCTGCTCACCTACTGAGACTCGACGCTAATCAAGCTGCTTGCAGGGGAGGGCTAGGGTGGGGTTGCACGAGCTTGCTGCAGTGCTTGAGCTCACCGCGAGGTTGCTTCACCCCACCCCGGCCCTCCCCTACTACACGTAGGGGAGGGAGCAGATACACGCCAGCTGAGACACAGCGCTAATCAGCTGCAAGCAGGGAAGGGAGCTGCATGCCGCATAGCTGAGATTCGACGCTAATCAAGCGAGCGCAGAGCCCCTCCCCGACGATCCGATCAGAGGCGACCGGAAGCGGCGCCGTGTTTGAATGCCAGGACGACCTGGCTGCGCAGGGTACGCAGCGAACCGAGTTGCTCCGGGCTAAGTTTGATCGCACCCCGCTCCGAATCGGCATACAGCATGCCTATCGCTGTGCCCTTGATGGGAATCGGCAGCAGCAGGAAGCTCTTCGTGTTGACGCCCTGGCGAAACCACTCGGGAATCCGGCGAGCGATATGGTCAGCGTTGGCATCCTCGATCACGATGTCCACGCTCTTCTCCAGCGCGACGTGGAACACATCGGGCGCGAACGCCAAAGGGAACTCGCACAGCGGAATGAGGCGTTCCATTTCAGCGCCGAACCCAAAACGCGCGCGCATCGTGTTGAGCCGTGCGTCGCGGATGTAGATCATCGTGCGGCTGAATCCAAATCCGCGGTGCATCGTCTCCAGCACCATCCGCAAGACATCGTTGAGGGCGAAATCCGACGTCAATGCCTCGGTTACGTCGCGGATGCCGGCCGAGATGATGTGTTGCGCACCGGCGCTTGCCTCATTTGCATTCTCAAGCGCATCCAACGCCGCCACGTCCCGCATCAGTGGGTCGGCGGCAACAGCCAGGTCCGTCTGCGCGGACGTTGCTTCGTCTACCGCGCCTCCGGTCCAGACGCGCACCGCGTGCAACGCTGAACTACCTGCTATGGGAAGGCTGACGGTTGTCGAACAATCAGCGACTTCCTTTAGCGCCTGATCTACCGCCGCGACGAGGTCTTTGGTGTCCAACTTGATCGCGGCGCCGTAGCGCTTACGCAACGCCTCCAACGCTGCCGCCTTATCCTCTTGCGAGCTGCGCAGCGCGGTCACGTACAAATCATTGGCCAGGTTGGCCGCCAACCTCAGGTTCTCGGCATCGCTGGTTGGCGCACTCATGCCGTCCGCAGTGATGCGCTGCATGCCTTCCACCAGTCGGTCCGGGAAATTCCAATGCCGCGCGACGCCGACGCCCAGGTTGCGGTAGGAGATCCCAAGCACCTGCTCCGCTGCCTGCTCCTCAAGCAGGCCTTGCTCCACCAGGGAGCGTACCTTGCGGCTCTCTTCGTACAGGAAGAACGTTACCAGAAGCTTGCCGAGGTTCTGGCACATGGTGCAGATGACCGCTTCCTCGGCATTGGGCATCCCCAGTTGTGCACAAAGTGCCTTGGACAATACCCCAGCGAAGAAAGCGCCGACGAGCTCATCCTGTACCGATCTCTCCTGCGGACGACCCTTGGAGAACTCGAGCATCATTAGCGTCATCGTGGCGTTACGCACCGCTTCGCAGCCGAGTATCAGCACCGCCCTGGAAATCGTCCGAATGCGGCCGTGGAATTGGCCATACACTGCGGAGTTGACCAGCTGCAGCAACTTGGTGGTGAGGGACACGTCACGCAGGATCACTTGCGTGATCTGCTGTGCGCTGGAATCGGAGGAAACGACGCGATTGACGTCGCTGATGGTGGTGGAAAGTGTCGGGAAACCCGAGGAATCGCTTAGCCGGCGAAGTACGGCCTCCAACGGCTTCAGGGTTTCTCTCTCTTTGACCGCCAAGGTGCTCGCCATGTTGCCTTCAATCACGCATCTGCCGCATTCGAATGAGGGGCTGGCGCGCGCAGGACCACGACCGAGCCGACCCTAAGCGTTACATCGGCCAACGGCGGCCAATCTTTAGAATGAAGATCGTTGCCTGCCTGGAATCAGAGGGGGCCACGCCGAATAGCCGCGCTGGTCCTGGGGCCAACGGGACTCGCTTTTGACCGAACCACGGACACGCTACATGTCGCGTCCACCGCCGACAATGAGATCTTTGCGATACCCAATGCGGGTGTGCGCAGCACGAAGGTAAATCGAGGCAATCCTGTTTTCGCAAATTCCCATCTGCGCCCTCCTTGCGCTGGTCTTTGCACCGAATGGGTAGTCGCTTAACGCCGGAGACGGCGCTCCATCGATCTTCAATCGCGCACGCGAACTACGCGCGCGCGGCAAAATCGGCGGTAAGCAAAGGTATGCGCGGGAGCATGGCGAGATAACGATCGTAGGCGCGACCCGGATCGCATACCAGCGTCTCGTGACGGAGCCCAAGCTTTTTTGCAAGGCGGGCAGTTGATCTGAACGTTCAAGCGATCGGTGGTTCCGGCCGCCTGCGCCACGCTCGTTGCGCCACCGGCGCTCTCGTTTGTGTGGGAATCTCTCATCGCTCGAAATCCACAGCCGTTTCCTGGTTGCATTGCCGGCATTCGGGGTTGCTGGTACTCCGATGTTCAGGGGTGCTTTGCATGAAGAGGCGATTGGGAGAAAACCCGTTATGCTGCCGTGCGCATACAGAGGTGTGTCATTTCGCGGTCCTGATTTGGCCGGGCCTCCTCTTCCCACTAAGCAGCGTAAAGAGGATGACCCAAAGGCCTCCGCGGGCTTCTTATTGCCGGTAGCCGTCTACAAAAGCTTTCCCGCATCACTCTACTTCGCCCGGGGCGTAATCAACGTTGAGCCTGTTCCTCTCCATCTGCCAAGCAGCCAATGGCCCTCGTTGATGTTCTCCAGACAGATACCCTGCCTCCGAGGCACTCGCCAGGGATAGTCGGTTGCGCTAACGGGTAGATTTTCCGGACGATGGGTCGAATTCGTCTCCGGCCGCTCGTCGTGACAGGGAAGGCCCGGAACAACCCGTTCATGCTGCTTTGAGTTCAGCGAACGCGAGTTGTCGGAGTCGGTTGATCCGGCCTGTCCTTGGGTCGGAACCGTGCGAGGAGAAGGCGATGAGAGAGTTGATCCTGACCATGTCCATGTCGCTCGACGGCTTTGTCAGCGGCCCCGGCGGCGACGTCCAATGGATCTTCAGCGGTGACCAGGAGGCCATCGCCTGGAAGGTGGAGAACTTGTGGAGGGCCGGCCTGATCATCATGGGCAGCCGCTCCTTTCTGGAGATGGCCCCCTTTTGGCCAACTTCCACCCTGGTGTTCGCGCCGCCGATGAACCAGATTCCCAAGGCAGTCTTTTCAAAACAGGGGCCGGCGATCCTGCAGGCGACCATCAAGGGACTCAGGGACGCCCAGGCGCAGGCCGGCGACACGCCAACCGGGCGGCTTCAACCTGGCGCGGAAAGTTGGGCGGAGGCCTACGTGGCCAGCGGCGACCTGGCCGACGAAATCGCCAAGCTCAAGGCTGAGGACGGCAAGCCGATCATGGCCCTCGGCGGCGGCGCCTTCGCGCGTAGCCTCATCGCCCAGAACCTGGTCGATGAGTACGCCCTGATGGTCCATCCGATCGCGTTGGGCAAAGGCCTGCCGATTTTCTCCGACCTGCCCGCACCGAGGCCGCTCAAGCTGGTCAGTTCGAAGGCCTTTCCGCTCGGATCGGTGTCGCAGATCTATCGGCCGGCCTGACCGCGCGCGTGAAGGCGTACGCTCGGCCGCTGATGGGGGATGGCTGAATTCGAGGCGGTACAGGCACCTGGGACCAAGGAAATCCGCGACCGTCTCCGCGCAAAGCTCAGCGACGCCTTAGCCCGATCGAAAGGTACCGATTCGCGATGGATGCAGGAGGAGCTCTTGGCGAGCCCCTCTCTGGTTGGCATGTCGGCAATCGAGTGCGCTCAAGCGGTGCCGATGGCGAAACTAAGCGGCCAATCTTGCGCGCAAGTGGCCCGCAAATCGTTCCGATGCGGCCGGCTGGGCTCCAAGGTGCAGCAAGGGCTCGATCATCTCCAGTTCCATCAGCAGGAAGTCACCCTGGGAGATCACGCCGTCTACCCGTGCGTAGGCAATGTCTGTGTGGCCGATCGCCGCCGCGGCAGAAAGCGCCTTTTTCGCACGTGCGATAAGCGTTGCATCAGCATCGACCGCTTGGGCGGTACCACCAAACTCGCCCTGCACACGGTAGTCGCCCGCCGCCGGACGCTTGATCACGGCGTGACTGTATTCGCCTTCGAAAAACAGCAAGGACCATTCACCCTCGCTTACGACCTCGGTCAGGTAGGGCTGTACCAGGTATTCGAATTCCGGCGGCAGTTGCGCGATGGCCTGCTCAAATACCGCATCACCGATCACGCCGCGCACCGTATGCCAGGCTGTGCCGCTGATGGTCGGCTTGACCACGACCTCCTGCCCGGGCATCGCGGCCAGCGTTTGCCGTAGATCTTTCGCCGGCACGATTTTCGTGGGAATGATTTCGACACCCTGCTCCGCCAGCTCGAGCAGATAGCGCTTGTCGCTATTCCAGCGCAGCAGTCCTTTAGGGTTGATCGTCGGAATGGGCAGCCCGTCCAGCCATTGGCGAAAGGCCGCGTAATGCTTGAAATAATCCCAGGTCGAACGCATCAGTACCGCGTCATATTGCGACCAATCCACCTCAGGGTCATTCCAGACGCAGGCAGTGGTCTGGATACCGAGACCTCGAAGCGAGGCCGCCAGATGGACATCATCGGGATGGATGCCTGGAACAATCGTGGATGTAGCGACAGCGAGACGATGCGTAATGGGAACGGACATGGCAAAACCTCCAGAGGTGGAGGGCGCCCTTGTCTGATAGATCGGAATCGAGCGTGGCGGATCGCATCCGTCGCAGCACCCCTCGGTTCCGACTGCGCGGCAAGCAGGTTGCGCGCAACGGGTAGGCATTGAATGGACAATGCACGACTAGTTTCACCGACTCAACGCCGCCCCGTCAATGTTCGGTTACCGCACAAGCAGACTGCTCCATCGGCATGATCCACCATGGCAGCGTCACTAGATCCTAAGTTGCCATGCGCTTTGTCGAAGACTCTCTTAGACTTCGATAAGGACCGATCGGGAGGCGATGTGATGCAACGTTCAGGGCTGCTGATTCTTCTTTGCACGGCTTTGACCCTTATGATCGCAAGCCACGTGGCGTCGGCCGAGCCTGCCCAGACCGCACGCATCACCCTTGGCCATTCAACCGTTCCCTTGAACGGACCATGGCGATTCCATGTGGGTGACGATGCTCGTTGGTCCTCAGCGGATTTCGACGATAGCTCGTGGGAAACCGTCGATCTCACTCCCGCGCCGGGTGCGCATGACGGCGATGTCGGATTGCCGGGCTATGTATCGGGGTGGAGCCAACGTGGCCATGCGCGATATACCGGCTACGCGTGGTATCGCATCAAAGTCAGCGTCGATGGCGACAAGGACACTTCGCTTGCCTTGGCGGGACCGACCTTGGTCGACTCGACCTATCAGCTTTACGTCAACGGACAACTGCTGGGCGGCCCGGGTGTGTTCTCGGGTGCGGCGCCAACGGTGTTCGGTGTGCGGCCGAGCGTATTTCCACTGCCTCCGTCATCTTCGGCAGGCGTGCAAACCTACCTTATTGCGTTTCGCGTATGGATGGATCCCCTTGATGCGGCCGAGGACAGTGGCGGCATCCATGTCGCGCCAACCATCGGCGATGCAAACGGCATCGACCAGTTGCATCAGGTGCAATGGCTACAGGCATTCAAGGGTTACGTCGTGGATGCCATCGAGCCATTGGCCTTTGCCCTGCTTGCGCTGACAGTCTTTGCCTTGATCGCGTGGCGAACTGCCGATAGCTATCGCTGGCTGGTCACAGCGCTGCTTCTGCTTGCGCTACTGCGCGTCAATCAGGTGCTGTTTTACTGGACGCATTGGCTAAATCTGCACTGCTATGACATCGCGACGGCCGTGATCCTCAAACCCCTCAACCTGGCGGCATGGACGTTGGCCTGGCGAGACTGGTTTCGCTTGAAGGGAAATCCGTGGCTTCGCTACGTGATCAGCATGCTTACCGTGGTTTACCTGGTGTTCGCGCTAATCGGCCGTCCGTGGTTCATGCCGGAAGCGAACCACGGGCTGAAGCTGGTCGCCGATTTCTTGGTCGAAGGCGCTCGTCTAGCCTTTGCCGCGCTCTATCTAGGGATCATTGGGCTAAGCGTGATCCGCTCGACGAAGCCGTCCGGCTACCTGGCCGCACTCTGCGCCATCCTGGTCGGTATTGGTCTGTTTGCAACGGAGCTCAGTGCCCTGGGCATTCCGGGAATCTGGTTTCCTTATGGCACGGGAGTGGCAAGAGGCCAGTATGCGTACGCCCTGTTCATCCCGCTTTTGTTCTTGCTGATAGGGATGCGGTCAGTGGGCTATGCGCGAAGAAAGTAGGCTCGCATTGGGATGTCCAGCGGGTTCCTGGCCGGGGTCGCTGGTGCTCCGCCCCAAGTTACGTTTTATTAATATACCCGTTGGTATAGTTATCCCATGTCGAGAGACATCAGTCCCACCGCTTGGCAGGGCCTCCCCTCCCGCACCAAGCAACGTAAAGATGGATGACCCGAAGCCCGCAGGTTCCCCTTGCGGGCTTTTTATTGCCCCACCCTCAAAGAAGAGGTCAACGGCTGAAGGTTTCCCCATGTTCTTGGCCGCGAACCTGGCCAAAGCGCAGGGAAAACCCCAGACTTGCCCCCTTTATGGCCTCGAGACACCGCCATGATCTTTCGCCAGTCTCTACAGCAAGATCCGATCGGCAAGATCGGCAGCTACCCAACGTGCCGCCGCCCGATGCAGCCCCTTTGCGTAGCGTGAACGCGGGGCGGGCAGCCTGACCATGGCCGGCACCCCCATCGTCGCGACTCCGGCCGAGCCCGCCGTTCGGCTCGGGCTGCGGGAAAACTGGCGGCAGTTTTCACTGCTCGTGCTCATCAACGCGTTCGTCGGGGGCATGGTCGGCATCGAACGGACCGTGGTTCCGCTGATCGGCGCCGAAGCGTTTCACATCGCCTCCGCGGCGCTGGTGACCTCCTTCATCGTCAGCTTCGGCGTCGTCAAAGCCTGTGCGAATCTTGTGTCCGGCCACCTGGCGGATAGCTGGGGCCGCAAGCGCGTGCTGGTCATCGGCTGGCTGATCGGACTGCCGGTCCCCTTCATCATCATCGGGGCGCC
The DNA here is from genome assembly GCF_003977665.1 of Dyella choica. GTDB lineage: Bacteria > Pseudomonadota > Gammaproteobacteria > Xanthomonadales > Rhodanobacteraceae > Dyella_B > Dyella_B choica. The sequence goes on from NZ_RYYV01000007.1 coordinate 7,243, forward strand.
GAGCTTTGCCTACATCGTTGCTGCCAACGCCCTGCTGGGGCTGAGCCAAGGCTTCGCATGGTCGATGACGGTGATCATGAAGGTGGATCTCGCGGGGCCGAAGGGGCGGGGCCTTGCGGTGGGCCTGAATGAGTTCGCCGGGTATTTCGCCGTTGGCGCCACGGCGTTTCTCACCGGATACCTCGCCAGCAGGTACGGGTTGAGGCCTGTACCGATCTACCTCGGCGTGGGCTACGCCATCGCGGGAACGAGCTTGTCGATGCTGGTTATCCGCGACACGCGCACGCATGTCCGCACGGAAGTGGCGAACGTGGCGGCACCTGCGTCGCCCATGAATTTCAGGCAGGTCTTTGCACTCACGACTTTTCGCAACCGCAGCCTGTTTGCCGCCTCGCAGGCGGGATTGGTGAACAACCTCAATGACGGCATGAGTTGGGGCATCTTTCCGTTGTTCTTCGCCTCGCTGGGCCTGGGCGTGCAACGCATCGGCGTGCTCAAGGCCGTCTATCCCGTGGTCTGGGGCATTCTGCAGGTCGTCACCGGCCCGTTGAGCGACCGCTGGGGGCGCAAGGGATTGATCGTGGCTGGCATGTGGGTGCAAGCACTGGGTCTACTCGTCACCGCGGCTTCAACGCACTTCATGGCATGGATGCTCGGCAGTGCGCTACTTGGCGTCGGCACGGCGATGGTTTATCCGAGCCTGATCGCTGCCGTGTCGGATGCATCCCATCCCAGCTGGCGTGCACGATCCCTCAGTGTGTATCGCTTCTGGCGTGACCTGGGCTATGCCATCGGCGCGCTGTCAGCCGGCCTCATCGCGGATCGCTTTGGCTATGCGGCGGCCATCCTGGCCATTGCCGCCTTGACCTTCCTTTCCGGAGTCGTCGTCGCGGTCGCGATGGCAGAACGTGTCCAAACACCATGAGCCCCAAGCCGATCTATCTGGACTACAACGCAACAACGCCGCTGCTGCCGGAAGTCGTCGAGGCCATGCTGCCGTATCTGACGACGCATTTCGGCAATCCGTCGAGCGCGCACATCTATGGGCAGGAACCCAAAAGGGCCGTCGCCCACGCACGCGAGTGCGTTGCGGAACTGATCGGCTGCGACGCCGACGAAATCCTGTTCACCTCTGGCGGCACCGAGGCAAACAACCTGGCGATACATGGCGTGGCCGAGGCACGGGTGGACCGGCCTTGCATCGTGACCACGGTGATCGAGCACCCGGCAACCGCACAGCCATGCAACGCGCTTCAGGCGTGCGGCCGACGCATCGTGCTGATCGGTGTCGATGCCGATGGCCGCGCGGATGTCGAAAGCGCACGCCGAGAGATCGGTTCAGACGTCGCATTGGTTACGCTCATGCACTCGAACAATGAAACGGGTGTATTGCAGCCGGTCAACGAATTTGCGCGTCTTGCGCGTGCGGCCGGCGCATTCATCCATACCGACGCGGCCCAATCGCTCGGCAAAGTGCCGGTACGAGTACACGAACTCGACGTCGATCTGTTGTCAATCGCAGGGCACAAGCTCTATGCCCCCAAAGGCATCGGCGCCCTGTATGTTCGGCGCGGCACGCCGCTGGCGCCATGGACAAGGGGAGCAAACCAGGAGCGCGGCCTCAGGCCCGGCACGGAAAACGTCGCTTCGATCGTCGCCTTGGGCGCTGCATGTGCAGCCGTAGCCCGTGACCTCGCCGAGGCCGCCGCGCGCATGCGCTCGTTGCGCGACAGGCTGGAACAACGGCTTGCTGCTTCGATTCCAGGCCTGGCGCTCAACGGCCATCGCGAACTGCGGCTGCCGAACACCCTGAATGTACGGTTTCCGCACTGCACGGGAAGCGCCGTGCTGACCGCCGCTGACACGGTTGCTGCATCCACGGGATCGGCATGTCATTCCGGTGAGGTCACAGCACCAGCCGTCATCCTGGCCATGGGCGTACCGCAAGTCGAAGCGCTCGGGTCGGTACGCCTGTCACTGGGGCGTGGAACAACTCAGTCCGACATCGATGCTGCCGCCGATGCGCTCATCGCTGCCTGGCACTGCGCGTCTGGCGAAGCGTAGGCTGGGATGGCAATCCCAGTATCGGGATGCCGAATGCAAAGCTGGGATTGTCATCCCAGCCTACGCGATTTGGCGTTCATTTCAGGGAAAGCGCGCTTTCCCAACGGGCAGCTGACGCCACTTCGATTTCACGCCACCAGCGTTCGCCAGCATGCGGTGAAGCAAGATCGAGGCGCTCGCCCATCCGCGGTGTCGCCAGTGGAATGTCGTTTTCATGGGCCAGCGTGGCGATGCGTTCGAAAGGCTCCTCCCAGCGGTGCATCGCCAGGTCAAAGGTACCGTTGTGCACCGGCATGAGCCAGCGCCCACGCAGATCCTTGTGCGCCTGCAGTGTCTGTTCCGGCTGCATGTGCACGTACGGCCATTGCTCATCGTAGGCACCGGTTTCCATCAGCGTGACATCGAAAGGTCCGAGCCGCTCGCCGATGGTTTTGAAACCTTCGAAGTAGCCAGTGTCTCCGCTGAAGAACACGCGTAGTTCGTCATCGAAGATTGCCCACGACGCCCATAGCGTGCTGTTGCCATCGAACGGCGTGCGTCCCGAGAAATGCTGGGCCGGCGCGGCAGTCATACGCAGGCCATCGATCTCGATACTCTGCCACCAGTCGAGCTGATGCACCTTGGCGGGGTCGACGCCCCATTCGATCAGGCGGTCGCCGACACCAAGCGGAGTCAGGAAGACGTCGGTCGTGGCAGCCAGCTGTTCGATGCTCCAGCGGTCCAGATGATCGTAGTGATCGTGCGAGAGGATGACGCCACGCAGCGGGGGCAGGTCCTGCAGCGCGATTGGCGGCTGGTGAAAGCGCTTGGGCCCCATCCATGTGAAGGGCGAAGCACGCTTGGAAAACACCGGATCGGTGAGCCAGTAGGCGCCACGCAATTTGACCAGCATGGTGGAGTGGCCAAGCCGATAGAGGCTGCGATCAGGCGCCGCCTCAAGCTGTGCGCGGGTCAGGGCACGCAGCGGTATCGAACCGCCCGGATGAGTCCCCGCCGGCTTCTTGAACAGCATGTTCCAGGTGATGCGCAGCATCTTGGCCATCCCTTCGGATGGCTTCGGCACCGGGTTCTGGAAGCGGGTTCCACGACGCTGCGGCGAAGACCCGTAGGGGTCCGTCTTGGCTTGAAACAGGGCGGCAAGGCGCGAACGCATGGCGGAATCCTGTAGATCGGGAGGGGGATGAGTAATTACACTACACAGTGTAGTTTATCCTCTGAACAAAGTAAACTCCCCGGTCTAAAATACCTCCTATGGCCAGACACTCCCCCACCGCCCCTCGTCTTACCGACCGCAAACGCGGCGCCATCATCGAGGCCGCCATTGATGAATTTCGCGTGGCCGGTTACGAAACCACCAGCATGGACCGCATTGCCGCCCGGGCCGGAGTATCCAAGCGCACTGTCTACAATCATTTCCCCAGCAAGGAAGTCTTGTTCGCACAGATCCTGCGCCATTTGTGGGATGCGATTGCCGGAAGCGACACAGTCGTTTTTCACGCCGATCGCCCGCTGCGTGATCAGTTGCTGGAGCTGCTTGCGCAGAAATTCCGACTGCTCAACGACGAAGCGTTTGTATCGCTCGCACGCGTTGCGATCGCCGCCGGCATCCATTCGCCCGAGCGTGCGCTGGACATGGTCGCGCGCATGAACGAGCGCGAAGAGGGGCTGACCGTCTGGATCCGTGCCGCTGCCGCGGCGGGCCGGTTGAAAACCGAAGATCCGCTTTTTGCTTCCCATCAATTGGAAGGTCTGATCAAGGGATTTGCGTTCTGGCCGCAGATCACCCTGGCTCAGGCACCGCTGGACGCCGCCACGCAGAAGAAAGTGGCCGAGTCGGCCGTGGACATGTTTCTGGCTTACTACGCCTGCTAGCGCCATTGAGCCAATCGCGTAGGCTGGGATGACAATCCCAGCACCAGGATGCCGTGTGGAAAGCTGGGATTTTCATCCCAGCCTACGCACTGACTTGGGTCCACGCTCAGCCCAACAGAAACGCGGCCCCGTCGACGATGAAGTGCGCCAACATGCTCATCCAAAGGTTGCGCCGCCATAGGTAGAACACGGTAAGAATCGCTCCGGCGGACCCAGCCACCAGCAAGTGGTGCCAGCCCCAGTAGCCCACGTGATCCAGCGTGAACACCGCGCAAGTGAGCGTACCCGCAATCAGGCGGCTGCCGGTCAGCTCCTGCAGGCGTTCGGTAGCATAGCCACGGAACAGTAATTCCTCCGATACCGCAGCGCGGACCACGATCAGGCACTGCAGCCAGTAGGGGATGGTTGCCACCTGGGCGAGCTGCTGGTTTTCGCTCCAGTGCAAGGCCGGAAAGACGACGTAGTAGATCAGTGCAAGACAGGCGAGGATCAGCACCCCGACGAAGCATGCCAACGGCCACTCTTTCCAGTTCGGCCGCCTGAACCCGACCGACGCCAGCGGCCTTCGCTCCACCTTCACCACATACAGCAACAGCGCGGCGACCAGCCCCCAATACACCAGCTCATTGCCGATCAGATGACCGAGTCCGGCAAACTCGTGGTCCCAGACGCCGAAGGGCAGGCTGATCCCTCCCAGCGCGAGCAGCAGCCCGCCCAACGTCCGCCCTATGGATCGGCCGCGCGCTGGCGCGACGGCAATCGATACGCTCATGTCATGTTCCCTGTTTGCGTGTGGATGCGTGGCGCGGCTTGCTGGTGGTGTTCGCACGATGGAGGCGCGCCTGCTCCACCAATTCGATGTAACGGTCGAGCGCGGCGGTGGTGCGCTGGCAGTCGCCGGTCGCCACCATTTCCAGAAACAGGCCGTCGAACACGGCGATCGTCAGGCTGGCCATGGCCGTATCGCGGTCGTCGTCCGGCATGAAGCGCTTGGCCAGTTCAAGCCAGCCGAGCGAATTGCCCTGCAGAAACGTGCCATAGGTTTCCGGCTGGCGAACCGCCATCATCTGCAGTTCGTAGAACAGCTTCATGTAGGCAAAATTCTCCGCCGCGATGGCCCAGTCCCAAAACCAGCGCAAGGGCTTTGCTGCCGCCGCCATCTTCGCGTCCGCCAAGGCTTGCAGGGAGCTGCGCAGGTGCGCATGCATGGCATCCATGGCCGCGGCCAGCAGGCCTTCCTTGGAACCGAAGTGGTAGATCAGCAGGCGGGCGCTGGTCCCTAGCGCAGCGGCCAATGGGCGCAGCGACAGCTCCGGCAGGCCGTGTTCCAGCAGGTAGTCGATCAGCGCTGCGGTGAGTTCTTCTTTGCGGGTTTGCATGTAACGAACGTTACATGTAACGTTCGTTACACGTCAAGCGGCTTTCCGACCGTCGTTTCCCGGCCATTCCAAACTACCTTGCGCAAGCTCATTGCTGTCCCGGGGGAATCGAGCACTTGATTGCGCAGTCGCATAGAACCTCGCCGTCATTCCGGCGCAGGCCGGTACGCGGGGAAAGCACATGGACGTGCTTGGCTTTGAGGAGCGAGGAATCCAGTCAAACCTGCGAAGTGAATTTCACCTGTCCCTATCCTTGTTGCCGCGCCTACTCCGCTATAACCGTCTCTGTTGACATCGTATGAGTAACCAAACGTGACAGGGGTGCCTAGCGCTGAAAAGCCCCCTCGACATGCTACGCCACGGATTTCCACGACATTACCAGCGGCAAGTCCGGCAGTTTTTCCACCGTGCTCGGTTATGACCTGGTAACTGGATGGGGCAGCCCGAAGGCGGGGTTGATTACTACGCTGTCGAATTTGCCGTAACACAGAGTTGAGTATCGTAATCGTAGGCTGGGATGATAATCCCAGCCTTGCACGCGGCATCCCGATGCTGGGATTGCCATCCCAGCCTACGCGTCCAACTCTCCGGTCGACATGCCGTAGACGGTGTTGCGGCCGGACAGCTTGGCCGTGTAGAGCGCGCGGTCAGCGGATTGCAAGAGCCTGTCGCGGATTTCTTCCATGCCTTGCGCATGCGGCACGCTGTCCAGGCTGGCCGCGCCGATGCTGAGTGTGAGTTTGCCGTAACGGCTTTGCGCGTGTGGCAGGTCTAGTGCTCTGATCGCATGCAGGATCGCGCCGGATATTTTCAACGCGCCTAGCGCATCCGTCCCAGGCAGGATGGCAATGAATTCCTCGCCGCCATAGCGGCCGACTACGTCGCCGTAGCGTTGCAGGGTTTTGCTCAACTGAGCGGCAACGATGCGCAAGCAGTCATCGCCGCGCAGATGTCCGTAATGGTCGTTGTACTTCTTGAAGAAATCCACGTCGATCATCAGTACCGACAGCGGGTGTTCGCCACGCATCGTGTGAAGCACTTGGTCCGTCAGCGCTTCGTCCACGTGACGGCGATTGGGCAAGCCGGTAAGGTGATCGTTGTTGGCGTAGTACTCGAGCTTGCGATTGATCTGGGCGAGTTTCTGCTCGACCTGCCTGAGGTCGGTGATATCGGTGAACGCGGCGGTGATGCCGATCACCTGTCCCGTCAGGTTGCGCACGGGGTTGGCCAACATCTGATAGAACCTTTCCTGGTGGACGATTTCCTGTGCCGGCACGTCCTGGCCCGCATCCAGCAGCTTGAGGCTTCGGCGAATGGCGATGCTTGCATTCGGCAGCAGTTCCGCCACCTTGCACCCGACCAGGGTCTCAGCGGCCACGCCGTGGATCGCGGCATAAGCGGCATTGGCCGCCAGGTAGCGGCCATCGCGGCCGATCAGGCACAACGCGCTCGGGGCAGTGTTATAGATGGCCATCATGCGATACATGTTTTCGGCGTGCGCAAGATCCATCACGCCATGCGCAACACCGCGGTAGCCGGAGAATTCGCCTTGTTCGTCCGCAAGCGCCAGCGCGTCGGATTCGAGCGCGACCATGTGACCATCCGCATGCAGGTGGCGGCTGATGGCGCAGGAAAAAGCCTTGGGCCGGGAAGTGAAGAAGCGCTCGGCGCGCGCCGCTTCGGATGGCGTCATGAAAGCGTTCACCGGCTCGCCGAGCACGGCTTCACGCTCGCGGCCCAGCAATCCAAGCAGACCTTCGGCCACCTTGGTGAAACGGTGGCACTGATCGATTTCCCACTGCCATTGGGGATGCGAGTGGATCACCGTGTTGAGCCGCTCAAGCGCCGCTCCCTGCATGTCGATGAACATCGCAGACACCTCGCACCCCCTTCCTGGTGGAACAGAAGATCCCGGCAGGCATAACTCACAGGGGGTAAATGCATGCCTGCCGCCGGCGTAGGCTCGCCGACACACGCCCGTCCATGGGTGCGCGGGAAATTTCGAACGCCATGACCATGGCGTTGCCTGATGGGCGCTAAGCATGCGTTGCAGGGGTGGGGAGCTGTATCGGACGATTCCTAAAATGCCGCTCGCGGGCAATCCCGGTCGAGCGGTGTAGGCTGGGATGACAATCCCAGCATCAGGAACCCCAAGGAAAAGCTGGGATTGTCATCTCAGCCTACGGTCATAGCAGCCCGTAAGTCCGCGCGTACTCGAACAACTGCGTATTGCTGGTAATCCCCAGCTTGCGCATCGCGTCGTTCTTCTGCTGGCTGACCGTCTTCACGCTGCGGTGCAATTGCTCGGCGATCTGGGTCACCGACAGTCCCTGAGAGTACAGGCGCACTACTTCCGCCTCGCGCTGGGATAGCACGACCGGGTCGGCGGCCCCCTCTGGTCGCTCCTGCGCAGACCAGTCGATCACGTGCTCGCGCATGGACTCGCAGATATAGGTGCGCCCGTTCATGACCGCACCGATCGCCAGCTGCAGTTCCTTGGTCATCGCCACCTTGGCGACCAGGCCGTTCACTTCCGCCGCCAGCATGCCGCGGGTAAGGGCTGCGTTGTGCACCATGGTGAGCACGATGATCGGCAGCCGGGGATGCTCGCGGCGCACGCGCCTGAGCAGGGGCAGGCCGTCGCCGGAGCCATCTTCGTAAGGCATCGAAAAATCGGTGATCAGCAGGTCACAAGGCTCGCTCGCAAGCACGGCCAGCAGTTCACCGCCGTTGCTCGCCTCGCCCACCACCTGCATGCCGCTGCGTTCTTTCAGCAGGGCGCGGATGCCAAGCATGACGACGGGGTGGTCGTCGGCAATGACGATCCGGGTTGTCTCGCCATTCGTTGCCATAGCCAGGTGGCGCTCGGATTCCCAATCCGCGGCAGGTTCCGCCGCACTCCTTGGGATTCTACCGAAAGAATGCCTCGCCCCCTCGCCGAAACTTGGGCATCATGCGCCCACAGCCGCTCACAAGGCCGGCTACACAGGGAACCCACTTCTTTCAGCACACCGCCGTGACCCTAGCCTTCTTCCTCAGCGACGCGGCCTCGGGCTGGTTCGATGCCGGCCCGGTTTCCATCGCAGTAGTGGTGCTGGCCGCCTTGCTCAGCCTTACCGCCCTACTCGCCCTGGCGGTACTTCGCATGTTGTTCCTGCAACGGGCGAAGCTTGCGGAAGCCGAACACGCGCTGCAACGGCAAAGCACGCTGATGCAGGCGCAACTGGATGCCGTGCCCTTTCCGGTGCTGGTCAAGGATGTCTCCGGCGCCTACCTGGCGCTCAACAGTGCCTGCGAGCGGCGGCTGGGGATCGAGTCCGCGCACCTGCTCGGGGCTAACAGCCTCGAACTGCCGGAACATCGCTGGCTGGCGCTGCCCGACGGCACCTCTGCAGCGCAACGCCTGCACCAGCTTGGCGCCGACGCAGTACGCGAGCACAAGGTGCAGCGCTGCGAACTGGATTACCTCAGTAGCGACGGACGGCAGCGCACCGGCCTGTTCCTGGAAGCACCCACGCAGGCGCCGGACGGCAGCGTGAACGGCTCGATCGGCATGCTGCTGGACATCACCGAGTACCGCCAGGTCGAACGGAATGCGCGCGCCACCGAACAGAGTCTGCACGACATCACGCAGCGAATTCCGGTGGTGGTGTTCGCCGTGCGCCGTGGCAATGACCGGCAACAGCGGCTGGCTTTCATCGCCGGCAACCTGCAAGCGTTGTTCGGCCTGGCGCCGGGCGACCTGCTGGAAAAGGACGATGTCCTGCGCGATTGGCCGTTCCATGACCGCATCCACCCGGAGGATGCTCCTGCCGTGCGCCGACTGCTACAGCGCGCGACACGCCATCGCGGCACTGTCACGCTGGATTTTCGCGCGTACGGCGCGGAAGGCCTGCGCTGGATCCACCTGGTGATGGGCACGCGCCGGCTGCCCGACCGCCAGGTGGAGTGGATCGGCTACTTCATCGATACCACCAGCATCAACGCCCACAACCAGACTCTGCTTGCTGCGCGTGACGCGGCCGAACGGGCGTCCAAGGCCAAGGCCGACTTCCTCGCCACGATGAGCCATGAGATCCGTACGCCGATGAACGGCGTGATCGGCATGCTCGAACTGCTGGGCCGCACGCCGCTGGACCAGGAACAGCGCGAACTGGTGCACGCCGTGGAGGACTCTGCCGGCGTGTTGCTGCAAGTGCTCAACGATGTGCTGGATTTCTCCAAGCTGGAAGCCGGTAACGTGCGCCTGGACGATGCGCCGTTCGACCTGCGTACGCTGGTCGACAACGTGGTTGGTGTGATGACCGGCCCAGCGCACAACAAAGGGCTGCTCGTCGACGTGGGCGCGGATGCCACGCTCGCCGGCAAGCTGTTGGGCGACAGTGTGCGCATCCGGCAAATCCTGATGAACCTGCTGAACAACGCGGTGAAGTTCACCGAGCACGGCAGCGTTGCGGTGAGTTTGCGCGTGGTCGGCGACGATGGCCACGCGCAACGTGTGCGCATCAGCGTGATCGATACCGGCATCGGCATCGCCGCGGACAAGCAGGCCAATCTGTTCACGCCCTTCTCGCAGGCCGAATCTTGGACCACGCGCCGCTATGGCGGCACTGGGCTGGGCCTGGCAATCTGCCGCCATCTGGTGCAATTGATGGGCGGCAGCGTCGACCTCAGCAGCCGGCTCGGCGAAGGCACCAAGGTGACGCTGGAGCTGCGCCTGACGGTAGCCCAACGCAAGGTGGAGCATTCGCCGGAACTGGCCGGACGGCATGCGATCGTGCGGCTGGCATCGGTCGGTACCGCCAATGCCCTGGCAGCGCACCTTGGCTCGCTGGGTCTGACGGTGGAGCAGATACCTCCCGCACAGCCGATGCGTAGCGGCGTGGCGGCCAATCTATTGTTTATCGACGGCAACGATCAGGAAAGCGCTGCGCTGATCGCCGCCCGGCCGATCCTGGTCGACACCCGCGCAAACGGCATCAGCGGTGATCGCGACGAACGCTTGTGGCTCAACGCCAATCCGCTGAAATGGCAATCCGTGGCGCGCGTTTGTGCCCAAGCGCTGAAACCCCAGGCAGCCGCTCCACGCGGCGCCGCGGCGCCGCCCATTTCGGCGCCGGCCGCCACGAAGCATCGCGCCCGCCGCATCCTGGTTGCGGAAGATCATCCGATCAGCCAGTCGCTGATCCGGCGCCAGCTCGACCTGCTGGGCTGGCACTGCGACGTGGTCGGCGACGGTCGCTCGGCGCTGGCTGCCTTGCGCCAGGACCATTACGCGATGCTGCTCACCGACTGCCAGATGCCGCTGATGAACGGCTACGAGCTGGCGGCGGCGTGGCGTCAGCACGAATCGGCCACGCCACAGTCCACCCGCCTGCCCATCCTCGCCATGACCGCCAACGCGCTCGACGGCGAAATCGAGCGCTGCCACGAAGCAGGCATGGACGACTATCTGAGCAAGCCGGTGCAGTTGCGCCAGCTGGAGGAAAAGCTGCTCGCCTGGGCACCTGAGGCGATCGACACACCCGCTCCGGAAGTCCCGCTGTTCGAAGACATCTTCGCCGAGCCGGGCATGCAGGACCTGCGCGCTGAAATGGTGCGGGCCATGCTCAGGAGCAGCGGTCCGGATCTGCAGAAGCTGGATCTGGCCATTGCGCAAGACGACAGTGCGCAGGCGCAGCTCACGCTGCACCGGATGCTGGGCGCACTGCAGCTTTTTACCAACGGCAGCCTCATGACGGAGGGACGCGAGCTGATGGCGGCACTGGGTGGAGCCGATGCGGATCAAGCCTTGCGGCAGCTGCCGGCTTATCTCGAAAACCTGCGCGGGCTGCTGTCCGGACTGGCGCGACAAACGCAGCTCCACTAGCGCGCCCGTGCCGTCGCTCTTTCCGGCCGCCGGCAGTCTGGTGTCATGCCCCCGCATCCCGCACAATGCGCAAACCATTCGGCAGCCTCGACAACCCCGGGACCCAAGGTTGTCCGCCGCTGCCGGCCTATGACGAAAGGGGGCGCTTTGATGGTTCTCAGGGGGAACGATGCATCCCACCCGTAATAGGTTGTTGCCACGGCTGGCTGCACTGCTGCTGCTTGTTTCACCCATGCTCTGCGCCACGGATTGGACCTATCGCGTCCGGCCGCAGGACAACATCTGGGATCTTTCCGGGCGCTATCTGAAGCCCGACGTACCCTGGCAGAAACTGCAGCAGTACAACAAGGTGGCCGATCCGTATCACCTTCCGCCGGGCATGACGCTGCGCATTCCCATCGCCTGGCTGCGCGTGCAGCCCGCGAACGCTACGGTGGTGGCGGTGATCGGCCACGCACATGTGCAGTGGCCCGGCCAGTCGCAGGCGGAAAACGTTACGCCAGGCATGACGCTTGGGTACGGCGCACATCTGAGCACCGATGCCGACACCAGCCTCACATTGCAGTTCGCCGACAGCTCTCGCCTGCTGATGGAACAAAACAGCGCGCTGGACCTGGACCAGATGAGCGCCTACGGACGTACTGGCATGGTCGATACGCGCCTGCGCCTGCAGCGCGGCCGCGTTACCAACACAGTAACGCCGATGACCGGGGTGGGTGCGCATTTCAGCGTGGAAACACCCGGGACGATTTCCAGCGTGCGGGGCACGCACTTCCGCGTCACCGCCGACGCGGGCCAGTCGCGCACTGAAGTGCTGACCGGGCGAGTGGACGTGGGCGGCGATCACGCGCACGTGCTGGTGCCCAAGGAACACGGCGTGGCCGTGAACGACGGCGCCAAACCTGTCCAGGCGCAAGCCTTGCTGCCCGCACCCACCTTGCATTGCCCCGCCCAGCCGGTAAACAAATTGCCGTTCGTGTTGGATTGGACGACGCTCGACGGCGCCACGCGCTATCGCGTGCAGCTTGCCTCCAGCGACCGATTCGAAGCCTTGCTGCTCGATCACGTCACCAGCTCTGCACAGCTCGACCTGCCCGATATACCGGATGGCGACTACGCCGTGCGCGTACGCGGCGTCGATGGGCAAAAGCTGGAGGGTGAAGATGCCGTGTGCACGCTGCACATGAATGCCCACCCGCAACCGCCGCTGGTGATGGAACCGCTGCCCGGCAGCAAGGTGCGCGACATCCGCCCGCGCTTTCAATGGACGGAAAGCCTGGAGGCCAGTTCCTACGTATGGCAGCTCGCGGGCAACGAACAGTTTGCGCAGCCGTTGGCCAGCGAAACTCAGCTCACCGGCGATCATGCCCGCGCGCCCGGCGAGTTGCCGTACGGCCACTACTATTGGCGCATTGCCACCCGCGACAAGCACGGCAAGCTCGGCCCGTTCACCGACCCGATGCCGTTCGACCTGGTGCCGCAGCCGCCCGCGCCGGAAGTGGGCAAGCCCAAGTCCTCGAAGAACGAGGTGAGCTTCGGCTGGCAGGCGGGCACCTCAGGGCAGCGCTATCACATCCAGCTCGACCGCCATCCCGACTTTGCACACCCGCAGATCGACCAGACGTTGGATCAGCCGCAGCTCAAGATCAAAAAGCCCGGCTCGGGCACCTGGTATGTGCGCGTGCAGACAGTGGATACCGACGGTTATGCCGGGCCGTGGGGAGCGGTGCAGAAGATTCGGCTGGGCGGATGCCTGGCTTGTCGCTTGGGTGCCGTGGCCGCCGGTGGCGGGATAGTGCTGTGGTTGTTGCTGTAGGAGCGATCTTGCGTCGAAGCGGCCGCCCCCATCCTGGTCATGAATTACCCCCTCCCCTACGTGCAGTAGAGGAGGGTTGGGGCGGGGTGAAGTCCCTAAGCTCGCGCCGAGTTCAAGCTCTACGGCAAGCTCATGCAACTCCGCTCCAGCCCTCCCCTGCGCGCAGGGGAGGGAGTGGCATTACGCGGAGGGCATGAAGTGCCTACGCATCCTACCACCACCCTCGCCTGGCTGGTCCGCGGCATGCTCTGGATGGCAGGCGTCGGCCTGCTGGCACTGCTGATCGTCAGCGGTATCACCGTGCCATGGGACAACGCGCTCTACGACCTGCACGCACGCTACTGGCGCTATACGCCGAACGATCACGTCGTCATTATCGCGATCGACCCCAAGAGCCTGGATGAGATCGGCCGCTTCCCCTGGCCGCGCTCGGTGCATGCGCAGCTGATCGACCGCCTCACCGCCGATGGCGCGCGTGGCGTTGGCATGGACGTCACCATGTCTACGCCTTCCAATGATCCGGGCAACGACAAACAGGTCGCCGCCGCCATCCACCGCAACGGAAGAGTAGTGCTGCCGGTATTCGCCGAAGCCGTCGCGCTGGGCGGTCAACTGCAAGAAGCGCTGCCGGTAAGCGACATCGCGCAGAACGTTGCGGCTCTCGGCCAGGTGGACGTCGCCAAGGACAACGACGAGCGAGTGCGCGGCGCCTATCTGAAAGCCGGACTTGGCAGCCCATACTGGCCCTCGCTGGCGCTGGCGTTGCTGCAGCTCGGCCACCACGACGCATCCGACACCACCCTGCCCGGCCTGCACGATCCTGCCCACAACGATGCCTCACCGTATCTGTGGATGCGCGATGACTACGTGCTGCTGCGCTACGCCGGCCCTGATGGCACCTTCGGCCGTCTGTCGTACGTCGACGTGCTCAACGACCGCGTGCCGGTGAACCTGCTCAAGGATCGCTGGGTATTGGTCGGCGCCACCGCCGAAGGCCTGGGCGACATCCTGCAAACACCCGATTCGCCCATGCCGGGGGTGGAATACCAGGCGAATGTGTTGCAATCGCTGGAGCGCGGCATGCTCGTCACGCCGCTCGATTTTCTGCGCCAGTTCGGGCTTGCCGTCGCCTTGCTGGCCGTGCCGCTGTTGCTGTACGGACTTCCCGGCATCGGCCGGAACTGGCTGTTGCTGGTGATCAGCATGGCGCTGGTGCTGACTGCGAGCCTGAGCCTGTTGCGCAGCTATTATCTATGGTGGCCACCGGCAAGCTGCCTGGCGGTTATCGTCATGGAGTTCGTCGCCTGGCAGTTGTTAATGCGCCATCGTAGTGCGGTGCGCGAGTGAAGACGCCGCACTGAGCTTGCTGAATAGACCTACGTAGGCTGGGATGACAATCCCAGCATCGCGCGTGTCACGTGCATGGCAACGCTGGGTTTCGCAACGTAAGCCTGCAGACTGAGGAAAGTTGCGCTCGTTAGCGGCGGGCTATATTTGTCTGACGATTTCTAAACACCTTTTGAACCCGTCCAAGTTCAGATTGACCAGCATAGGGGCTCAGCTCGATCATCAAGGCGGTACGTCATGCGCGTTGCAAGGTTTTCCCGTTTCGTTCCCGTCTCGCTGATCTTGTTATGGATGACGATGGCAACGGGACTTGCGCAAGCCGCCGACACCCATCAGCCGTTGAACGCCAACGAACAAGCTTTTCTCACCCGCGCCATGAACGACAACGCCAGCCAGGTCGCGATGGCGAAACTGGCGCTGGCCAAATCCATCAATCCGCGCGTGATCGAACTGGCCAGCAGCATCATCCAGCAGCGCAACGCACTCAGTGCCCGCATGGCACAGCTCCGGCCGGGCGTCGATCTACAAGCCGCACAGGTGGCAGGTGGCAACGCCATGTTGGAGCATATGCAGGCTCTCAACGGCGACGCGTTCGACCGGACTTTCACCAGCTCGGCGGTGCGCAACCATTGCCGCATGATCTCGGCCTACGAGGCCATGAAGGTCAGCTCCGCCAATCCGGCGCTACGGGATTTCACTCACGACGCCATTCCCGCGCTACGCGGCAACCTGACGGTGGCCATGTCGGTACTGCGCTCCTCCGGCTGGACCAAGCCGCAGCAGGAAGCCCTCGCCACCGTTGATACGCATAGTGGATCGAAGGCAGCCGTGTTCTGGGAGCCGATCTCGCTGGTGGCAGCGCCGTGGTAAGGCGCAGCTGACAGGGCTGAATGCAGACGGCCGCCGCGATCGAAAGGTCGCGGCGGTTTTTTTTGTGGGCAATACGTGAAAACGCCGCGCCTGTTCGCAATGAATACGTATGCATCCCCTGGTTGCTGCACCGCGATGCTTCCTACCATCCGGCGCACCAGCTTTACGCATAGCCAGCCAACGCGTTAACCACACACGCAATCGATGGGGAGATCGATTCGGCGTGCGGCAAGCTGTGGCCATGCAGATCGTTGTGCCTGCATGCACTTAAGGATGCTCAAGCGAAAGAACCTGTCATTCACGAAGCAGGAGGCACGCCCGTATGAAGTGTTCGAAGCCATTGGCCACCCTGCTGGCATGCGCCAGCCTCGCGATGTTACCCACCATGCCCGCTTACGCGGCGATCAATAGCATGAGCCTGGGCGCAAGTTATGACGCGCAGCAAACCCAGGTCACTTTTCGCGTCTACTCTTCGCAAGCCACGCGCATCGTGTTGTATCTCTACGCGAATGGGTATGGCGCACAGGAATCTGCCACCTACCCGATGATCCATCAGGGCGGCGGCGTGTGGCAGGCGGTAGTACCTGTATCGGCCATTCAGGGCGCCGGCATTAGTGGCGCGGTGTATTACGGCTATCGCGCCTGGGGCCCGAACTGGCCTTACGACGCCAGCTGGACCAAGGGCTCTTCGGCCGGATTCATCGCGGACGTTGACGGCAGCGGTAACCGCTTCAACCCGAACAAGCTGCTGCTGGACCCGTACGCTCAGGAAATCAGCCAGGACCCGCTCAATACCAGCAACCAGAACAGCCATGTCTTCGCCACCGGCGGCACGGTGGATACCTCCTTCGGTGTGGCCTATCGCCTCATCGACAGTGGCGTGTACGCTCCCAAAGGCATCGTGCTCGCGCCCAGCGCGCAAAGCACGGGCACCAAGCCGACGCGCGCGCAGAAAGACGATGTGATCTACGAAGTGAACGTGCGCGGCTTTACCAAGCAGGATTCCAGCATTCCCTCCCCGTACCAGGGCACCTACCGCGGTGCGGGATTGAAGGCGGGTTACCTGGCCAGCCTGGGCGTGACCGCGGTGGAATTCCTGCCGATCCAGGAAACCCAAAACGACGCCAACGATGTGGTGCCCAATTCGGATGCCAACCAGAACTACTGGGGCTACATGACCGAAGACTACTTCGCGCCGGATCGCCACTACGCGTACAACCAATCAGCCGGCGGCCCCACGGCGGAGTTTCAGGCCATGGTGCAGGCCTTCCATGAGGCCGGCATCAAGGTGTACCTGGACGTGGTGTACAACCACACCTCTGAAGGCGGCGCGTGGAGCAGCACCGATCCCTCCACCGCCACCGAATATTCATGGCGCGGCCTGGACAACGCTACTTATTATGAATTGACCACCGACAATCAGTATTTCTACGACGCCACCGGAACCGGCAACACCTTCAATACTTACAGTCCGGTAGCGCAGCAGATGATCGTCGACTCGCTCGCTTACTGGAGCACGACGATGGGCGTCGACGGCTTCCGCTTCGACGAAGGACCGATTCTGGGCAACAACTGCCTCAATCAGTCCTACACGTCGGCGGCGCCCAACTGCCCTAACGGCGGCTTCCATTTCGATACCTCCGACCCCAACATCGCCCTCAATCGGATTCTCAGCAACCTCACCGTACGTCCGGCGAACGGCGGCAGCGGCCTGGACCTGTTCGCCGAACCATGGGCCGCCAACGGCAGCGACAATCAGGGCCAGTTCCCGCAGGGCTGGTCGGAATGGAACGGCCTGTTCCGCGACAGCCTGCGCCAGGCGCAAAACGAGCTTGGCAACATGACGATCCGCATCACACAGGATGCGAACGACTTCGCCGGTTCGTCCAACTTGTTCCAGTCCGGCGGACGTTCGCCCTGGAATTCCACCAACTTCATCGATGTCCACGACGGCCTGACGCTGAAGGACGTGTATTCCTGCAATGGTTCCAGCAACAGCCAGGCATGGCCTTATGGCCCATCCGACGGCGGCATCAGTAACAATTTCAGTTGGGATCAAGGCATGTCCAATGGCACCGGCACGGCTGTCGATCAGCGTCGCGCTGCACGCACCGGCCTCGCTTTTGTCATGCTTTCCGCCGGCACCCCCTTGATGCAGGGCGGCGACGAATATCTGCGCACGCTCCAGTGCAACAACAACGCCTACAACCTCGACTCCACCGCCAACTGGCTCAACTACAGCTGGACGACGGATCAGTCCAACTTCTACAACTTCGCTCAACGCATCATCGCGTTCCGCAAGGCGCATCCCGCCCTACGGCCATCCACCTGGTATACGTCAAGCCAGGTCGTCTGGTACGAACCCAGTGGCGCAGTGGCCGACAGCAGCTACTGGAACAACACCAGCAACTACGCTATTGCACATACGGTCAACGGCTCCTCGTTCGGCGACGGCAACTCCATGTACATCGCCTACAACGGCTGGTCCGGCAGTGTCACCTTCACGCTCCCACCGCCGCCCACCGGCACCAAGTGGTATCGCGTGACCGATACTTGCAATTGGAACGACGGCGCCAATACCTTCGTCACACCCGGCAATGAAACGCTGATCGGTGGCAGCGGAGCCACCTATGGCCAGTGTGGACAATCGCTGCTGTTGCTGATTTCCAAATAGTCGTCCAGCAAAAAAGAGGGAGGGGCTGCATCCCCTCCCTTTCTGCTTCCTGCAGAAATACATCAACTATTGACTGAGCGAACAGGGATCTGCCGCGCTGTGCGGCGGCCGAACCCATTGAGGCTTGACGCTCGCCCTTTAGGCGGACCCCGCTTTTGTAGGCGACTGCCGTGACGCTATTGTGAACACTTGGCGTCGATCAACATTTCGATCGCGTGACTCCATTCGCGCGGCCTTCGAGTTCGGACAGCGACACGACTTTCCTTGCGCGAGCCATCCCGTTCACCCGGCGCGGCTGCGATGACGAAACGGTGACAAATCGCGCCAAGCCTTGTTTTCAAGGGTCATACGCGCTTCATAGCCCAAGCGCATGCTTGAACGGTACCGGGCGGCGACAGGACGAAGCTCGCCGGCGCCGGTGCGTAAAAAGCGATCACAGCACTACAAGTGGGACGGGTCGAGCGCCGGCATGCGCGCTGATGGGATGGTCCGCGCTTCCATCATTTTCCCCGGAACGCGCGGCAGGGTGGCAACAGCCATCCCACCGTCCGCTCCTCGGAACTGCAAAGCACGCTCCAGCAGCTCGAATGCCGACGCAACGAGGTGATTTCAGGACGGGCGCAGCACGGCGCCCATGGTCTTCTTACGAGAGGTCTTCCATGTCGACGAAACAATCCAAGAGCTTCGCGGGTCTCGCCCGCCGCACGCTTCCCTTGCTGATGGCGTTGGTGCTGCTGCCTGCCGCGGCCCATGCAAGTACTGCCAGCATGACCAACTCAAACGCCTACGTGGCGAATGAAAATGACAATACGGTCTCCGTGATCAACACCGCCACCAACACCGTAACCGCCACGGTGCCGGTAGGGACCAGCCCCGCGGGCATCGCGGTCAGCCCCAATGGCGCGATGGTCTATGTGGCCAACCTCAGTTCCAACAACGTCTCCGTGATCAACGCGGCCACCAACGCTGTTGCGGCCACGGTTCCCGTGGGGAGCAGCCCCACGGCCGCCGTGGTCAGCCCCAATGGCGCGGATGTGTATGTGGCCAATGTCAACGCGAACAACGTCTCCGTGATCGACACGGCCAGCAACGCTGTGATCGCGACTGTGCCGGTGGGGAATGGCCCCAGTGGCGTGGCGGTCAGCCCCGACGGTGCTCATGTGTATGTGGCCAATGCCAATGCGAACAGCATTTCGGTGATCAGCACGGCCACCCATGCCGTAACCGCCACAGTGACGGTTGGAGCCAATCCGACCAGCGTAGCCGCCGATCCCTTTTGCAACCTCGTTTATGTGGCCAACACCGGTGACAACACCGTCTCCGTGATCAACACCGCGACCAATAGCGTGGTCCAGACGACGACGGTGGGGAAAGGCCCCGCTGCCGTAGCGATCAGCCCGATAGGCGCACCTGGCTATGCGGCCAATTCCGTCGACAATACGGTGTCCGTGATCAACCCGTTCAACGGAAGCGTGATCGATGCGGTGCCGGTGGGAGCTGCTCCTGATGCAGTCGCGATCAGCGGCAGCACCCTGGGGGTGTATGTGGCTAACGCGAATGACAACACCGTTTCCGTGATCAATCCCTTCACCGACAAAGTGATCGCCACGGTGACCGTGGGCTCGGTTCCCGCTGCGGTGGCAACCCAGCCGGTTCAGTTCTAATGCTGGATCTCGGCGCAGCAGTGCTCGCCTGAGGAAATCAAAGCAGACGGCCATCTCTCGCGGGGTGGCCGTTTGTTTGTGCGTCCAATACCGCTCATGAAGAAAACATGACAAATCGCGCCAGGCGCGGTTTTTTTGGGTCACAAGCGCTTCATGGCTCAAGCGCATGCTTGCGCGGTGCCGTGTTGCGCCAGGACGTAGTGCGCGGGCGCGGCACTTTGAGCAGCTACAGCATTACAAGTGGGACATTTGAGCGCCGGCACGCACGCTGAAGAGATGTATCGCGCTCTCGTCATCGGCTCGGGCAACACAGGCGGGTGGCACGAGGCCTCCCATCGCTCGATCCAGGGACCGCCAAGCATCTCCAGGGGGTTCGCATACCGGCGCAACGGGATGGTTTCATGCCGGGCGTAGCGTGACGCCCATGATCTTCTTACCTGAGGTAATTCCATGTCGACTCAACAGTTCGAGACGCGCCCGATGGGGCGCCGGCGGCTTGCGGATGCGGCCCGCTGCATGCTTGCTTTGCTGATCGCAGGCGCGGCACTGCCTGCCTCGGCTCATCACATCCACCATAACAACCATGTCTATGTGGCCAATCTGAACGACAACACCGTGTCCGTGATCGATCAGGCCACCCAGGCCGTGACCGCTACGGTACCGGTGGGGACCAGTCCGTCGGGCCTGGCGGTAAGCCCCAATGGCGCTACCGTGTATGTAGCCAATTCCAGTTCCAACAGCGTCTCCGTGATCGATGCGGCCAGCAACACGGTGACCGCCACGGTGCCGGTGGGAAGCAGTCCCGTGTCCGCCGTGGTTTCTCCCAATGGCGCCGACGTGTACGTGGCCAATGCGAATGCCAACAGCGTCTCCGTGATCGACACGACCAGCAACACCGTCATCGCCACCGTGCCGGTAGGGAACAGCCCCAATGGCGTAGCGGTCACCCCCGATGGCAAGCTGGTGTATGTGGCCGACACCAATGACAACTCCATCGCCGTGATCGACACCTCCACCCACACCGTGACCGCCACCGTGCTGGTCGGAACCGGTCCGGTAAGCGTAGCGGTAGGTCACCTCGGCTCGCGTGTCTATGTGGCCAATGTAGGATCCAATTCCGTTTCGGTGATCGACAGGGCTACCCATAGCGTGATCGACACGGTAACGGCAGGGAGCGGTGCCAGTGCCGTAGCGGTCAGCCCGTTCGGCGCGCATTTGTACGTAGCCAATTTCGGCGACAACTCCGTCTCCGTGATCCGCGCGTTCAAGCCTGTCGTAACCGGCACTGTAGCAACGGGCGCTGCTCCTGATGCGCTAGCGCTCGACCGCGATGGCGATCGTCTGTTCGTGGCCAATGCCGACGCCAACACCGTTTCCGTGATCAATCCCGAGACCCGCAAAGTGGTTGCCACGGTGAACGTGGGCAACGTTCCCGCGGCAGTGGCAACTCAGCCCACCGAACTGTCCGGATGGTGATCAGCGGATGACCTTGGCGGCGCTTGCCGCCGCGCAAACAAAAGGGGATGCGCGCGCGCATCCCCTCTTTTTTCAGCTTCTTGCAGCGTGGAACGTAGAACTATTACAGCCCGTAGCAGCCGCTGACCTGGCTGGAGGTGAACGAATTGGAGCCGAGGCCAATGAACTGCAGGCCGCCAACGGCCGTCACATGGCTGGTAATGGCCGAGTTGTACGGAGAGGTCACCAGACCTTGCGTGGTGGCCTGGTCCGAGCCGTTGCCCGTGCTGTTACCGAGGAAGTACGAGACGGCCACGATCGGATAGCTGCCCACCGGCACGATGCTGCCCAGGGTGGAGCTGGGAGCGGCGTACTTGTTCGGCCTCACGATAGCGATGCACTGCGTGGTGGGCGCAGGCGAGATGGCCGTGAGCGCTGGCGTACCGTTCGTGTTGTTGGTGCTGCTGATCACCTGGTTGAAGGCGATGGAGGAACCGGTGATGGACGAAACGCTGAAGTTGCTGACCGGGCTCTTACCGTTTACAGAGCCGAACTGCAGGCCGGGGTTGGTGGCCTGGGCGTTGGCCAGTTCCACATAGCCGATGCTGCTGGCCGTAGAACCAATGGCAGCGGCTACGCCCGCGTTACCGCTGGAGCCGGTCCAGCCGGAGGGAGCCGTGGTGAAGAAGTTGGAGGTTACTGCCGGGGAAGCGCCGACGAAAGCCTGGTTGGCTTCAAACGGACCACCGCTCAAACCGGCGGCAGCGCAGACAGCCGACAAGTGGTTACTGAAGCTGAAGCTCGTGCCGCTGCCATCCTTGCGGTACTGCACGTTGATCGCCGAGGAAGGAATCGTGACGCCGGCGGTGAGGGTGAACGCGTTGGCTAGCCGGGAATCACTCCAGTTGGTGATCTGGCCGGAGAAGATCTGGCAAACCTGCAGGTCGCTGAAGTTCACTTCCGAAGAAGTCACCTGGGCGCCGGTGCTGTCCGTCAGGTTGAAGGCGATCGCCACCGCACCCACCACCACCGGGAACTGCACGGGGAGGCTACCGCCATGATTGCCGGTGTAGTTGCTGAAATCCGCTTGGCTCAGCGGTGCATCCGCAGCGGCGAAGTTCGGCTGGGTCAGGTCGGTGCGGCTGACAACCGGCGCGCCAAAGCCATGCAGCACAGGGCTGGTGCCGCTGGTCGGGCAGACATCCTGCACGCTGTTGTTGGTAATCCCGGCAAGTATGTTCTTACCCGAGCCGCTGCCGGTCAGGCAGTAGGAGGAAGTGGTGCCGTTGGTCGAATCATACACACCGAGCAGCGAACCCGAAGCGATGGCGCCGACATAGGAGGGCGGGTTGGTTACCGAAGCGTCGGTCAGTTGCGGGGTCGACGGGTTAGCGGCAGCGCTGCCGACATAGAGGAGCGACGGCAGCGTCGCACCACCACCCACTTGCGTGCCGGCATGCGACACGCCAGCCATCACCAATGCCAGAGCACCAGCGATCAGCTTGGTGCGGGTGTTTAACCGATTCAGTCCATTACTCATGGTGTTCCCCATAGCGCTTAGACCCCCGGAATTGGAGGCCATGGCTTTTTACGCTTGCGCAATGACGGGGCCATTAAGCAATGGTGTCGATGAATATGCCAACAAAATTACAATATGGACGTATGGCATTAATATTTAATGTCATATTTTTCAAGCCGAAATCGGCTGTGAAGCAACGCACATTCCATGCAATCCAAGATTTTTTCATCACCATTTTTCACGTTTTATGGTCATGTGGATTTCTATACTCACTCGGGGATTATGTACTCGCCACCATCGGCATGCACGTCGCTGGCAAATGCCATGAATAAGCCGGCATCGTTCCTTGGAGCGCCAAAAGCTAAGGGGCAAAAGCGCCGCGGTCAGCTACGTTTTTGTCCCCTGGCATGAAATCGAATGATATTCACCGGCACGTACAAGGCGATAACTCATAAGGCAGACCGTATTCGTGCAACAAGGAATACACTTCCTTGTCCAGGTCCGACATGCGTGCAAGTGCAGCGATTTCTTCCGAAGACAGTTCCATCAATGCGCAGCGGATCGCGCTGCGATGCCCTTCCATGCACCAGGCGTTCAGAATCTTCATCAGCTCGGCAAGCATGACGCCTTTCACTTTGTCCGTGGCATCACCGATACGCTTGAGCTGCTTTTCCAGCGAATAGGTAAGCCGCTGGCTGAAAGCGCGCTCCGCCACTTCCAGCAATGCTTGCAATTGCGCGCGCGTGCAGGCCCTCAACAAGGATTCGGCCATGCCGTATTGACGCAAATTGGAAAGCTGGATCAGTGTTTCGACTAGCGCACCCTGATTCACTGTGATTCGCCTCAATCCCTTGTCATGGATTCCGTTGAAAAAAAACCCGCCCCGTCCCTGGGACGGATTCCGCAAGGAGGATGTCCGATTCATGTTGTGGGCCTTGAGGCCGGCGCTGGACCCGCCGGCTTTGCTGTTTGTCCCAGCTCCGTGCTGGTTATCGGTATGTCGTCATTCGCTCAGTTGCCTGCGTTCGGCGTCAGTCAATGATTTTTTGCGCGCATCGCTGAGCGGCCCGGCGCCCAGCACTTGCACAGGGCTGTTCGGATCGTAACCACTGCCGCCACCCTGAATACTGGTGCTGCCGTCGCCGAATCCGAGCACCTGGACCGAGATGATCGACGGTTGTTTGCCGAGCGCATCGTTCTGCTGTTGCTTGGCCATATCCTGCGCCACCTTGCTGACCGCGCCCGCTGCAGCACCCGCCGCGGTGAGTGCGCCGACGTTCACCGTTTGCGCCACCGGCACGCCGATCTTCTGGCCCTGCACCTGGATGTTGTCGGCGTTCAAGACTTGCGCTGCGGCCACCACTAGGTTGCCGGAGACGCGAATGCCGGCGTCGCCCGCATCCACTGTGCCGCGCGGCGCAATCAGGTAAACGTTGCCTCTTGGCGCACCAGGTATCGTCTGCAAGGTGGCGATCCCGGCACCAGTGACCTCGCCCTTGGCATCGAGCAAGCAGAAGGCGTTCAGATCGCACAAATAGCTGGGCGGAGGGATCGCCGCCACGGTTTTCGCGCCCTGGCCCGCGTTGATGTCGCCGTTGGAACTGAAGATCACCATATTGCCGCCCTGCTCGGTGAAGATGCGGCTTTGCGCCAGCAGCAGGCTGCGGTCGGTGAAGATATCCACGTCACCCTGTTCCAGGGTGAGTACGCCTTGGCTGTTGGGACCGGCGACGACCTGACCGAGGTTGTTGGTGATCACGGGCGGCGCTTCCACGCTGCCGATCAGGGCCTGGCCGCCCGGACCCAGGATGCTGACATTGCCACCCTGCTGGGTCTGGATGGTGGAACTGCGGATATCCAGGTCGCCCGTATCGATGGTTCGGGCCTGGCCATTGATGCCGCCGGCACCGCTGCCGTTGTTGGTGTACCCCAGCGATGCAGGGAACAGGCTTTCGATCGCGGCGTAGCCACGTGCGTATTGGTTGTAGTACGGGCTGGATGGATTGTTGTAATCCGCACCCACCTGCCCTAGCAGCTTGAACAACTCCTGCTGCGCAAACAGTTGCTGCTTGTAGGCGGGCAATTGCTGGAAGGCGGCTTGCGCCTGCTGCGGTGTCAGCACCACGTTGAGCTGATCCTGCGCGAAGCCGGAATCGACCACCTGGCCATCCGCCTGCCGCTCCATGAAAGTGAGCAGATCCGGCAGCAGGCTGCCGAACCCGTCCACGCCATGGGGGCTGCTGAGATATCGGGCAAGGAAGCCGCTGGTGTTGATGCCCGGCCCTATACCGAACAGCACGCTGACGCTTGCGCCATCGTGCGGCAGATAGGGATTGAGCGTGTTGCCGATGGTTTCGATACCGGTCTGTTGATCGGCGGTGATAGCACTTGCGTTGAGGAGATCAGCCTGGCTGGTGAGCGGCCCAATGTTGCGGCCAGCCTCCACATCCAGCGTGCCAGCCCCGCCCAGCTCGATTACGGGTATGGGCTGGTAATACAAGTGGGAATCCAACACTACGGGATTGAACTGCGTATCGTAGATATCGTGGCCCGCGACGATGCGGGTGACATCCGACGCGTGCGTTTGCTGGCCGATAAAGGAGAGATTGACGATATCCCGCCCCGCCTGGATCAGCGCCGGCTTGTCCGGCTGGATCAGCATGGCATTCGCATAAATGCCGCCTGACTGCAGTGCCGTGCCATCGCTGATGCTGCCATTGAGCGCATAAATGCGCACCGGAGTAACGTCGGAGTCATGCAGTCCGACCTGGTGTAACAATGGTTCGACATCTCCAAATGCGTTATTGGGAGAAGACGCACCGTCCAGGTAATGAAGCTGAGCTAGATTTGAGTAATCGACACTATTGGAACCTTGCGGCAGCAAGGGCGAGGGCAAAAGGGAGGGGTTCGCATCGATCAGGCCAAAGCCTTTTCCGGCAAGGCCAAGATCGTTGTTCTGCTGAGCGAATTGAACGGAATCAGCGGCAAGCAGGTTCAGATTGCCTGTAGCGGAGGGATACAGCCCGCCCGAAGTAAGGATATTGATCGTGCCGTTCAAGGCGCTGAAATCCAGCGTCGAAGGCAATACTCCAAGGTCGTAGCTGCTGCCAACGTCACCCACACCAAGCACCTGGGTTTCCCCCGACAGGCTGCCCAGCGTCACATCGCCCGAGGCGGTCTTGGCATTGACCGCGGAGCGGACGCTGTAGCTTTGCGCGTCCGCCACGCCAAGCCAGCCAGGGAAGGCATAGGACGGGTCAAGAATGTCCGCGATATCCACGCCCTCGTGGGCTTGCACACTCCATTGCGCATCCTGCAAAGCCAGCAAGGTAGAGACTGGCGTGGTTTGAGGGCCGTTGCTGCCGCCAGGTAGCACGTAGGTGAAATCGGAACCGATCTGGCCGCCGGCCGATAAGCTGCCTGTACCCTTGGCGACGAAATAGCTGCCGCTGAGAATGTCGCCGCCCGCGCGCACCACAAGATTGCCGCTGCCCACGGTGGTGATGGCGGTGACTGCGGCATTGGCATACCAGGTGGTGGGCAAGGAGACCGAGAGATCGCTGATGTTGCCGCCCGCCGTGACGGTGACATTACCGCCCGCGCTCATCACGCCTTGGTCGAAATTCGCAAAATTGATCGAGCTGCGAGTGGTGAACCCGACGCCTGAGCTGGGATTGGCGTTGACGACGTTGCCGGTTTCCAGCCACGGCCACCAGAACTGGCTGATCAATGCGCCCGGCGTGCCGGTGAGGCTGCCGGTGCTGTCGTAAACCTGTTCGATGCTGTTGATGTTGCCGCCGGCGCTGAGCAGGAGATTGCCTGCGTTGACGGGATTGACCGGATCGGTGACCAGCAAATCGGGGGTGGGACCCGCGATAGGCTGAGTGGGTATGACCACCTTCACCCCGGTGCCCGCCGTAGTGCCCGCGGCCGGCTCGCCCGCGGTATAGACCGTGGTGGGCGCGGTGGAGTCCTGCCAGTCGATGTCGCCTGCCGCCACGATCTCGATGGAACCGGTACCGGTGCGCACCACGGTGGGGAAGACCAGCGTTTTGCCGTCGCCGCTGCTGGCGGTGTACTGCACCGCGAAATGCCCGTTGAGATTGACGTTGCCCGCGCTGGTGTCCGCTACAGCGGCAAGCGGGTTGGCACCGGCGAAACCGGCACCGGCCACGAGCTGGTAGCTGCTGCTCGATCCGCCCAGCAAGGTGGCCGAAGCCAGCGACGCCGGATTGCCCAGGCTTGGCATATTGGAGGGCGAGTTGTTCGCAGTCTGGGGTATGGTCGGTACTACACCTACGGGCGGGGCGGGCGCAAAGAAGAACTGCGAACCGCTGCCTTGTCCGGTAAGAATCGCATTGGCATTGCCCAGATTGTTGGCGACGTAGTTGTAGTAGTCGTTGAATCCCGTGGCAGCGGCACTTCCCGTGGCAGGAGTGCCGATATACGTGGCGTAATCCGCCGAATACTGCTGGTAATTGCCGGCCGCCTCCGACTGCAGGGGCGCCAACAAGGGCGATGGCGTCTGGATCTGTGAAAGCGCAAGGTTGAAGTTGACGTCGGCCGTATTGGGGTTGAACGTGGAGGCGTCGTGCAAATAGTTGAAATAGGCGCTTACATAAGCGGCATAGGTTGAGGAATCGCCGACCTGTGGCGCGGACAGGTTCAAGTTGTAGGGAAGAAAACCGGAGGCATTGCCTGCATCGAAGCACGAAGACCAGCTTGCACAGGGCGACGAGCCTGAGGATGTCGGGCCGGCCACCACGGTATTGATGTACAACGCGTAATCTTGGTAATACGCATGGGGTTGATTCTGCTGCGGCACAACTATCGGCTGATAGAAAGCGAAACTTCCGATGTT
Organism: Dyella choica; assembly: GCF_003977665.1. Classification (GTDB taxonomy): domain Bacteria; phylum Pseudomonadota; class Gammaproteobacteria; order Xanthomonadales; family Rhodanobacteraceae; genus Dyella_B; species Dyella_B choica. The sequence continues at coordinate 34,633 of NZ_RYYV01000007.1, forward strand.
CGTGGTATTTCCATTACCACCCGCCAAGGGTGATTGCGCATTGCCGTTCAGGTCCCAGAAATAGGCCGCGCCTCCGTTCCACAGATTGAACGAAGAGGGGCCTCCATTGTTGACTATCAGGTTGCCGCTTTGCAGAAACGCAATCGTGTTCTGGTACGCGGCCAGATCCTGACCATACATCGGATCCGTGGTGGCTCCTCCTGATGGCTGGATAACGGGCGGCACAAGCGTTGCCCCCGTGTTCTGCTGATAGAACCCATCGGTAAGGCTGGCCTGCACATTCACATTGTGCAGGGCAAGCACGCTCAGCACAGGCGCGGTGCCCGAAGCGGAGACCGTGGGATCGGCGCCATAGCGATACGCCAACTGGATCGTGCCATCGGTCGCCGTGACGCCGGCGCCCAGGTTCCAGTTGCTAAGCACCGAAATATCCCCGCCATTGACGCCGGCATCTGGATTGATCAGCTCGATGCCCGGACGCATCTGCAGGTGGGCGATGCCTGCGTAGCGATTACCAAAGCTGTAGCCGGGCTGTTCCACATAGCCCATCAAGGTCCCTGCGGTGCCAACGTTGCCGCCGGCATAGCCGTAGAAATCCTGATGCGCTGCATTGACCGTCGTGGGTATGAAGTAGTCGTTGCCGAGATAGCTTTGCAACATCGCGGCCGTGGCGGGCGCAGCCAGTGTATTGCCTGCCTGGTCGTACCAGGTGCCCGGCATCAGTTGCGGTGTGCCGCCCGCGCCCGCGGTGTACCAGCCGGCGGGGTCGATCAGGCCATCGAAATGCTGTGACAGGTTGGTGATGTGGTCATCCGTGCTCCACACCGCATAGGGCACGAGCGTGACGCTTCTCGCACCGGTGATCGCGGCAGGATTGGCAAACGTAATCGGCACATCACCATTGGCCAGCAGAGGCGCGCGCAGGCTCACCGTGCCGCCCGCATCGGCGCTACCGCCGGAAACATTGATCACGGCATTCGGCCCGAACACGATGCGGCCGGCGCTGCCGGGCTGCACGTTCTCGTAGCCGTAGCCGGTATTGAGCGAACCATCCGGCGTGCCGGTGGTGCCGATCTCAACGATGCCACCGAATTGCTCCGGCACGCTGCTGGTGGCCAGCAGGCTGCCGTTGACCGTGACGCCGTTGCGTCCGTAAAGCTGGATGGCGCCGGCAGCGGTGCCGGAGATGTTGACCGTGCCTTCGATATCCACCACGCCTGCGTTGGTGTTGACCGCGCCATTGCCTCCATTGGCGGTGAGGTACACATCCTGCGCCATCAGGCTTTGCCCGGCGGAGAGCGACAGGTTGCCGGCACCGCTGGTGATGGAGATGCCGCCGGTGGCGCCTGCGCTGCGGGTCAACTGTGCCAACTGATCCAGATCCAGCGCGCCGCCGCTGCTTACACTGAAGTAGCCGCCCTGGTAACCGCTGGCAGCAGCGCCCTCAAAACTGCCGTTCAAGCTGGCCAGGTTGTTTGCGTTGATGGTGAGGCTGCCCGCCGTACCACCCAGCGGCGCACCAGCGAAGTTCACCACCGCGCCGCTGTCCACGCTCACCGAACCTTGTTTCGAGGTCAGCACGAGATTGCCACCGGGCGCATAGCTGGTGACGTCGTAGAAGGTTTTATTGACACCGGCGACATCGGCATTAGCGCCGCTGGCCAGGGTGAGATCACCACCGGTGGCGGTGAGCCGGAGCTGCCCGGCCAGCGCATCCACTTGGGTGCCCACACTGAGTGTGCTGCCGCTAAGTGCCAGCGAGCCGCCAAGATTGCTATCGCTCAGCGCAGTGCCGTTGGCGTGGTTGAGGGCGAAGCTGCCGGTGGTGGTAAGCGTGGTGTTCGCGCCACTGGTAGCCAGCAGGATCGGCGTGTTGAAGCTGACATTGGCCGCGCCGAAATCCATACCGCCGTTGCCGTGGCCGGTAATGCCCTGGTTTGCGTTGGCGGTGACGCTGGCGAAGCCCTGGATGACGCTGCTGCCCGCGGTGAAATCCAGTTCGTTCGCGTTGAGTATCCACTGGCCCGTGCCAGCCGAGGCCGTGGCAGTGCTGGTGCCGACAGCATTGCCCAGGCCCAGCGTGTTCGCCTTGATGCTGACCGTGCCGCCATCGCTGACATAGGCATTGGCGTTGAGGTCCAGCGTCTGCGGCAGATCGATGCCGACATGGCCCAGGAAGTCGATCGCGCCGCGGCTGCTCAATGTGATCTGGCTGGCGTTGTTGAACAAGCTCAAGGTGGCGGGGCCGATCACCAGGCCGCCGGTGCTGGCGCCGCCCTGCGCGCCACTGCCTACGAAACTGATCTGGTTGGCGGTGGCCCGGATGTTCTGCGCGGCAAAGACCGCATTCGGATCGACGCTGGTGGCGCCGGTGGTGTCCATGGTCAGCGAACCACCTCCCTGCACGGTGGCGCCAGCATCGACAGTGAGATTGCCCAGCGTATCGCCTGACACATCGTAGCGAGTGACTGGGGCAAGGCCATTCTGGGAGACGCTCAGCAGTGCGCCATTGCCGCTGACTGCGGCAGCACCAGCACTGACCGCATTGCTTCCAAATAGCAGCGGCGTGGTATTGGGCGTGCTGGCGCCGGTGGCGGCGAGATAGCTGCCCGGCTGCAGCACGATGCCTTGCGCACCCGTGTTGCCGTTGCCGTTGGCGACCAGCAGAATTTCCGGGCCTTGCAGCGGATCGGCACTGTCGTTGGACAGCACCACGCTGTCGGCGATGCTGGTGACCTGGTAACCCTTGCTGGTGAGCTGACGGGTTCCGCCCAACAGCAGGCTGCCTGCGCTCAACGCCGTCAACTGGTCGGCCGATACCTGCAGATAGCCGGTCAGCGGCGTGGAATCGGCCCCCACGACCTGGATGGCTTGCGCCGCTATATCCACCAGGCCCGGGCGTCCGCCATGGGCGGGCGTGTTATCCAGCGTGGCGCCCAACTGCAATTGCTGGGCAGCACTCAAGATCAGATGGCCGCCATCGGCGGGCAGCGAGGGCGCGAGCGTGCCGTTGCTGACGGCCTGGGCGGTGAAATAGGCGTCTGCATCGGTGAAGCGGTATTGCGAATACTGCTGCCACACCGGTGCCGACTGCACCAGGAAAGTGGTGTTGGTGGATGCGTGCGCGCCGTCCAGCGCATTGGCGAAATAGCCTGTGACGCTGAGCGTGCCATCCGGCAGGACCGCGTTCTGGCCCAGCACGGTGTTCTGCGCAACGGGGTTGGTGTTCTGCACCACCCGGTAAGCGCCGGGCAAAGTGGCGTAGCCGGCGGGCAGCAAGGTGTAGTAGCCGGCGGGCAGGCCGGCGATGCCGGACAGGTACACCGATTGGCCCATGGCCGGACCTGCGCCAGCGTTGGCGGCGCTGCTCATCGCCGCATCCTGCGGGCTCACCGGCGACGTATAGCCGGGCAGGATGGCGTAGATGGGACGCCCATCGGCGTATTGCGGTACCTGCACGCCGGCGGTGCTGTTGGCATAGCTGGTCTGGTATTGGGTAAGCACGTTGACGGTGCCGCCCGTACCCGGCACCCATTCCGAGGCCTGCAAGCTGCCGCCCCCGCGGATATCGATGGTGGCTCCGCTGTCGAGCGAGACGTTGTTGCCGGCGATGGTGATCGACTTGGCCGGCGGCGCGCTCAAGGGCGAAATGGCGACATTGGCGGCGCCGGCATAGTTCCATTCCAGGCCGTCGGTGGTGTTGCCATAGGGGATCGTTTCCCCATTCAGCGACACCGAACTGAGGCTGCCGGCACCGAGCGTGACGTTTTGCGTGGCAACCAGCTTCTCGTAACCGTTGGTGATGCCCAAAGCGGTTGCCGTGGCAGTGGGGTCCGTTACGCCAACGACTAGATTGCCTGCAGGTACCCACACGGTGCCGTCCTGCACGATGCTGTCGGCATCCAGCAGCAGACTGCCACCCGCCGACAGCGGCGTACTGGCGGCGCCATCGCCAAGGATGGTGAGCGTGGTGCTGAGGGGCTGGCCTTGCGCGTTGCTCAGTCCCGAAGGATTGGCATCGATCACGAACGGGTAATTGGTGACCGGGTAAAGCTCGGCCGCCCGCAGGGTAATGTTGCCGGTGCTGAACAACATGCCTGGAACGATATTGCCGTTGTTATTGTATGCACTGCCTGTGGCTATAGGTTCGTAGAAGCGGATTGCGTCACTGGCGGTGAGGCTGGTATTGGCCCAGCCTTGCAAGTTGATCGTGCCGCCAAGGTCCATGAAATCGGCATGGATGGCCAAGCTGCCGCTGCCTGCCACGGGAAGGGTGTTGAAGCCAAAACCGGTCAACTCCACGTAAGGAGCGCTGATCCGCACCGTGCCATCACCGGAGTTGTAGGCGGTGTAGTTGACGCCGGATAGATCCTTGCTGCCCGCCGGCAAAGCGGTGAAGGTGGTGGCATACGCCGCGAAGCTTTTGCCTAACGAAAGATCGATATTGCCGGCGAAGCCGATCGGCAGAAGAGTCTGGTGGTTGTTGACGTTGGTGCCGTTGCTGACCGAAGTATCTGGACCCAGGATCAGACTGGTGACGCCCGAACCGTCCAGGCGATCCAGCGCGAAATGCAGCACGCCCGCGGCAGCGCTTGGCGCCACTACACCGCCTTGCTGCAGTCCGGAGCCGGGTAGCAGCTCTCCGGTTGGCTGCAATACGATTGCCGTGGACTTCGGGCCGAAGAAATCGCTCTTCCTCATGCCTACTATTTGCAAGCGGCCGCCTTCCGCCTGGGAACCGCCTGACTGCGCCAGCAGGCGGCCGTCCGCGTACAGACCCGCCGAGGCGCCCAACTCGATGGAGCCGGCATTGCTCCATACAGGAGTCGGCACGAAACCAGTTTCGGTGCCGCCGGGAGTGCCACCCGCCGTGGGCAGGTCATACACATCAGCGCTACCCGATACATCGATCAGGCTGCCCTGCTCGGTAAGCACATAACCTTCGGGAGAAGTGAGGCTGACACTGCCGCCATCCAGCACCACGCCGGTACGTGGGATGGAGCGTGTCGCCACGCCCAGCCCCACGCCATTGCCAGGCTCAGCCGCTGCCAAGGGGTTGATCAGCGAAACGCCGGAGGCATTCAATACCGCCTGCGGCCCCAGCCATAGCTGCGACGTATTCGTGTAAAACGTAGTCAGGCCGCGCACCGGCTGGCTGATTTGGATGATGCCGCCGGGCGCATCAATGGTGCCGTCCACGATAACGGACTGGGTCGCGGCCAGATTGACGCTGGCGCCCGCGTCGGCGGAAATCGTCGCTCCCTCGCCCATCGTCAACGAACCCGTCACTCCGGGATAGATCACCGGTACAAAAAAATTATTTTTGTTGATGATCAGCCAGCTCTGGTACTGGCCCGCGCTCAATGAAAAGCCGGGACCGTTCGTGCCACGGGACATGTAACGGAGGTACGGCGCCAACTGCCCCACGCTGGCATAAGCGCTATCCGTCAGCGGGCTCTGGCCATAAATATCCGTGCCCGTAGGCGCCGCTTGCAAGGCAGTGACATTGGGCAACAAATTGTTGCGGCTGACCTGCACCATCGCGCCGGGCGCGATGGCGGCGTCGGTCATCGAGGTGAGTGCGTAATTGTCGAAACCCTGGCCCGCGAAGAACGAGGGAGACAGGTACAGGCCGTTGCTCAGCGCCAGATCGCTGGCACTGCCGCCGATCTGGATGTCGGCCGCCTGCAAACTGAGCGTGCCGCCGCCGCTAAATCCGTAGGCGCGCAAGCTGCCGTCCAGCACCAGCTTGCCGCCCGGCCCCAATGAGGAGGGTGGACCCATTCCCGCTGGCGCAGGTTGGGTAAACGACTGCGCACCCTGGTTTGCATAGGTGATCAGGCTGATATTGCCGCCACTGCCTACCGGCACTCCATTGGCCAGTTGCAATTGGCCGCTGCTGTTGACGTAGCCGCCGCTGGACACGTCCAGCAGACTGCCCGAATTCAGCAGGATGGAGCCGGTTTCATCAATGACTTTGCCGTTGTTGTCGCGAGCGGCGAACTGGTCGGTGACAAGACTGATGGCGCCGCCGTTGATGTACCGATCACCGATGTATTGGCCTGCGGCACTGCCTGCATCGTTGACCCACAACCCGCGGGTGCTCAGCACCGCGCCGTTGTCGATGGCGATGCCAGAAATCGCCGCGCCCGCCGGGCTGGCGGGATCAGAAGCGCTGCTGCCGAGCGACGTCAGGGTGATCGCGCCAGCAGGCGCACTGAGTTCGCCCAGAATATGCACGACAAATGCCGTCAATCCGATCGAACCGCCAGGTTGCACGCTGAACACGGTGCCGGGCTGCTCGAGGATTTCGCTCGACAGAGTGGTCGTCAGGTTCACCGCACTGAACCCGCCTTGTTGCACCAAATTGGCAGAGACCGGCATCCAGCGCGCCAGGTCATACGGGTTGGTGCCAGCGGGATCGTTCTTGCCAAGCACGGTCGACCAGGGCGTATCGGCCTGGAAACCGGAATCCACCTGCTCGATTGGCTGGATCGCCTGCTGCAGCAGAAGGGAAGGCAATGGGCCTGCGACGCCAATTCCATTTAACGAGGCTGCGTTGCTTAGCGTGATGCCCAACGTGCCGCCATGGGGCTGATTGCCTTGCACCACCTGATTGCGGCCAGCGAAGGCCTGCGCGCTGATCTGGCCATCCAGCACCAGCGCGTCGAGCGTGTTGATGTTGAGCGCGCCGGCATTGCCGCCCTGGGCAAAGCCGTTGTCCCAATAGGTGCTGCTGGCCAGCAGCGGATTGCTGTAGGAGGTGCTCACGCCCCAGCGGTTGTCGATCACGTCGTACTCGCCGGCAAAGCCGACATAGCCGAGATTGGGATCGGCATTGGCGAGGTTGTAGACGCGACCGTTGGAGGCCAGCAGGTTGGGCGTGGTGACCCAGCCGCCCTGGTAGGCGATATAGCCGCCGCCCAGGTTGACCTGTGCGCCACTGCGCACGATGACCTGGGTACCTGTAAGGTTGACGGTGCCGCCGTTCGTCATCAACTGATCGACGGTACGCGGCACGCCGTCGACATAGCCGGCAAGATTGAGGACGGGACTGCCCACCCAGGCCAGGCCGCTGGCCGTGGTGCCGCTTTGGGTGCTGTCCACCACCAGGTTCTTCTGCCGGTACAGGAAGCTGTTGCGCAGCAGCGGCGAATTCGCCAGCTCGTTCTGGCCGATGCGCGGAATCGTCACCAGCAGGTCCGAGACGGGCAGTTCCACGTCCGCCAGGCCCGAGACATCCACGACCGCGCCGTTGTCGACATAGACGCGGCCGTCCAGCGGATTGGAATTGCCGCTGTACTGGTAAGCGTTGATGTTGAGAGTGGCGCTGGGCGCTTCCAGCAGCGAGCCGGATTGCAGGGTGACCGTTCGGCCGCTCAGGGTGAGGCTGCTGTCGTTGTTGTCGAAGGCCGTGCCGGCCGCGGCGGTGGACGTGGTGCTGGCACCGTCCTTTTCCGGCAGCACGGCGGTAACGGCGTTGGGGCCGAGCACCAGGGCTCCGCCGCGCTGATAGCTGCCCGCGACGTATTCGTCCTGGGCGCTCAGGACGATGCTGCCCTGGTAGTTGACGCTGGTGGAAGCCAGCGCCACGCCATCCTGGCTGACGTTGTAGCCGTCCATTTCCACATGGCCCCGGCGCGATTGCAGCAGGCCGGTATTGGTCGCCGTGCCGCCGGGATAGTTCGCCGGGGCATTGGCTGGCTGTGCGACGACTATGGCCAGCGGCTTGATGGCCGAACCCTCGTAGTTGAATTGCGCGCCGGCGCCCAGGATCACCTGTCCCTGGTCGTCCACGATGCTGCCGGCATTGGAAACATTGGGTGCGGCCAGCAAAACGAAGCCCTGTGTGCCGCCGGTGATGGAGGCCCCGTTCTGCACCATCACATCATGATTCTTGCCGTCGGCAAATTGGCCGTTGACCAGCATCGGCGTACCGGGATTGATGCTGGCAATGCCGCTGTTGAGAAAGCTGCTGTTGCCGGTGGCGAGGTCGCCGCTGAGCAGGTCCAGCGAACTGGCGATCAGCGACTGCGTATTCACCTGGCTGCCGGCGCCGAACAGGATGCCGTTGTGGTTGAGCAGATACACCGTGCCCTCGGCCTTGATCTGGCCGAAGATCTGGCTGGGCACGCCGCTGGGGTCGGTCACGCGGTTCAGTGCGATCCAGTTGTTGTTGCTGCCGTTGGTCTGGTTGCCGCCGCTTTGATTGAAGTACAGCGTGGTGCTGCGGCCGACGTTGAAGCTGTTCCAGCTGAGGATGGCTTTTTGCGCGGTCTGTTTCACCTGGACGGTGGTTTGGCCGTTCGATGCCGTCTGCGTAGGCAGGCTGGCGTTTTGCCACAGCGATGGATTGCTCGAAATGCCGGATGCAACCACCAGGCCGCCAGGCGCAAGACCATTGGGTACCGGCGACGCCTGCTGCTGCGCGGCTTGCTGCGCCGATTGCTGTGCAGCGACTTGGGCGGCCACGGTCTGGGCTGCGCGCGCCAGATTGGCAAGCGATTGCTGTACCTGCTGCTGTTGCAACAGTTGTTGCGGTGTTTGGGCGGCGATACCCGAAAGGGCCGACGAACCTCCATTGCCGCCTGATGCGGCAGGCCGGTTCGCCGCTTGTTGCGCCAGCCATGCCGAACTCAATGCCTGCGGGCCGCCTGCGTGCGCCGGCATGGCCAGCACGGCCAGCACGGAGGCAATGGCATAAGCGAGGGGATGTCTGGCCGTTACGCTGCGCGTGGAACGGAACCCTTTGCCTGAACCGACCGGTGTGATCACGAAACTCTTCCCCTGGGCGTCTCTGTGGCACTTCGCTATGCAAAGCTGTCGCCTAAGTAGACCGCCGGGTGGATGACCGACTGAACCGTGTCATCAAAATTTCATGGGGGTTGTCGCGGGGATTTCACGCGTTGATTACGTCGCGGGTTTTCGCGCGACGGGTGATTTCAATGCGTACCGATTGGCACGCCCAGTATCGGCGGCGCAGCCAGCGGCGGTGGGCGCTGCGGCGTTACGGATTTACCGAGATGGCTGCCCATTTGATGGCTGAACGCGGAGTAGTTGAATTGCCCGACCTGCTGATTGCCGGGCATTTGCGCAACGGCATCGAGCTGCACTTGCGGTTGAGACGCCGGGTGGGTGGACGAGGCCAAGCGCTGGTTGAGGCAGGCATAGGACAAGGCCGGCCGGTTGTTGACGCTGACGTCCACACACGAAGAAGACGCCGAAGCTTGCGCGGGTGCAACCGTCTGCGCCGTCGCAGACACGGCTGCGAGACACATCATGCTTAATCCTAGGACGGGTTGCACCACGCGCATGCTTTCATCACCGGCTTATGGTTGAGCGCCGCCCGAGGCACCGCCGTTGGCGGGAAGTTGCTCCAGGTTGAATGAAAGGGTCGTGACTTTGGCATCCAGGCCTTGCACAACCAGTGGCGTCAGATCGTTGGCCATGTTGCCACCGATCACCGTGTTGCGATCCAGCAGCAAACCGCAACCCTTGCTGCGATAGGAATCGGTGATCACCGACTGCTCATACTGCGCGATCTGGCCCAGGGCCTTGATGCGCGTGGCTTCGATTTCCCGTGCGCGCAGGTTCTGGTCGGCCTGCACCTTTTGCATGCGTTGCGCCAGCGCCTGCTCGCGCGACTGGCGCTGATCGGCGGACAGCGATGCCGCTTGCGAACGATAGGCCTGCACGTCGGCATCGACCGGCTTGCGCTCCGCGTCAATTTCGCCCTGGGCCTGGTCGGCCAGCTGCTTCAGCCGTGCGGAGGCGGCCTTGCCGACCTTGGCATTGGCAAGGATCGCTTCGCGCGACAGCAAGCAGACGCCGGAGACGGCGGGGCCACCCAGCGGGGGACCATTGTCGCTCGATTGGGCGTAGGCGCCGGCGGCCGGAAGGCTGGCGAGGAAGATGGCGGCCATGGCGGAGAGCGTTCGGTCAATGCGCATGCGGGGTCCTTGAAGGTTGACGAAAACGGTTGCGAGCCTCCCAACGTACGCCAGTTGGCCTTCAATTGCAGCAACTCCGTAGGCTGGGTTGTGAAACCCAGCATTGCCATGTGGCGACTCGCGCGATGCTGGGATTGGCATCCCAGCCTACGGTTTCCTGGCGGGAGTGGCCCGTGGGTCGTAACGCTGCTCGTACAGCTTGTCCCCATACGCCTGCGCCGCGTTTTCCAGCTTCACTCGCTCTGAGGCGGCGAACGGTTCGCGGCTCGCGATGACTTTGCCAAGCGTCATATGGCTGTACTCGTCCAGGATTTCATTGCCGATCTTGTACAGCTGCTGGTTCCTGGCCGCGCAGGTAGTGACTTGCTGCTGCGCTACGTTCAATTGCCCGGCAAGTTCGGTGCCTTGCTGTTCCTGCGCATGCTCCCTGGCGTTGGCATCCGCCGCCGTTTTTTGCAGGTCCTGCAACTGCGCTTCCGCCTGCTGGCGGGCGACACGCTCGGACGCCAGCACGGTGGCGTCTTGCGTAGAGGTGGAGTGGCTCTTGCCCAGCTCAGCCTTCGCGGCATCGGCCTCCTTGCGCGCCGCATCGCGTGCCTGCTCAAGCCTGGCCTTCTCCGCCTGCCATTGCGCTTGCTGGCCTTGCAGATCCTGCAATTGATTGCGGGCATCGGCGAGCTGGGTGCGCAATTGCTGTTCCAGCGTTTGCGCGTGCAAACCACCGGCAAACATGGCGCTTAGCAGGATGGCGAGAGTTGCTGCATGTTTCATCGCTCAGCCCTCAGAATTTCGTGCTGATTTCGAACTGCACCACGTCCAGGGTGAACGGCGGGCCGTACACCTGCTTGGCGCCGAAGTAACGTGCCGACAGCCACGTACGCTGCGCAATGCCGTAGTCGGCCGTGAGGATGAAGCCTTTGGCATTGGTCCCGCCGAGGTGGAAGTTCTGGTCGGTCAGGCCATCGAGCGTGGCATCGGGCTGCAGATACTTGTAGCCCAGCGCGATGTTCCATTCGTTGAGCGCCATAGGCTGCGGCGTGCCGATGATGCCGCGCAACAGCCAGCCGACCGGGCCGCTCTTGTAGGGGCCGTTGCCGCCTGGCGTGCTGCTGCCCAGGTAATTGTTCACCGGCACGCCCAGGCCATTGGGATAGCGGTCGAATGCGGCACGCATGTGGTAAGCCATGTTGCGCTCGTATTCGGCCTGCAGCTCGATCGGCGTTTCGCCCACCTTGAAGTCGACCTTGTTGACCAGGTCGGCGACATGATAGTTGTACGACAGGCCCACGAATTGCGGCTGCGCGTAGTTGGTCGGCGAGGACGTGCTGGGGACGATGTCGCGCAGCAGGAACACCGTATTACCCCACTGCATGTAGTCGGGCACGGTGTTGTCCGTACTGCAATAGTTGATGCCGGTGTACAGCGCGCATGGCGCAGAGAGCTGGCCTTGCATGCGATTGAAGAAGTAATAGGCCAGCGCCGCCCGCCACTGCGCATCCTCGGCGAACTTCCAGGTGAAGCCCAGCTGGGTAGCCCACATCCATTTGTCCCCGGCGCCATACTTCTGGTTGCCGAAGGCCTGGGTAGGTGCGTTGTTGCTGGTGTACTGGATCGGAATTGCGCCCGCGGTGACGAAGCCCTTCAGATCGTCGGTGACGGGAAATTCACCATGGCCGATCACACCATCGAAATTGAGTTCGGGCGAAAAGATGAGATCGGTCTGCAGGAACGGCGTAGGCATGCGGCCGGCGGTGACCGAGTAATACTGGCTCGGCTGCCAGCGCACCCAGGCCTGGTCCAGCCACAGGTTCTTCTTGACCAGGCCGCCGCCCAGCGTCTGGGTGGTGGATACCGGATTGTTGTCGTTGCCCGAACCAATGCGCACACCGGCGGTGACGGTATCGCCCAGCTTCACCTTGATGCCGATATGCGCTTGCATGCGCAGCATGTTCAAACGGTTCTGGGTGGAATTGAGGATCGGCGGCGCCACCCCCTGGGTGATGCTGTTGATGTCGTACGGGCCGTTCTGGTTGAGCGCGGCGTAATTGATGAAATCCGGCGAGTTCTTGCGGCTGTAGTACCAGGACTCGTCGCGCACCCGCACGTCGCCGTACCAGCTGATTCGGTCCAGCCATTCCGGCAAGGCGTCGGGTGCGGCCCAGTGCTCGGACTTGGCTTGCGCGATCACTTCCTGCTTCACCTGCTCGCGAATTTCATTGCGCACGTTCTGCGGCACGTAGACGGCGCGCACGTCGCCTGGCTGTGCGCCATCCGCAGGGCCGGCAGTGGCGGCGGCTTTTTGCGCCTGCAAGGCTTCGTCGTCGGCCTGCTTGATCAGGCCATCGGCTTCGCCTTGGGTGATCAGCCCCTTCTTCACCATCAGGCGAATCAGGTTGACGGTAGCGTTGGTTGAGGGTGCAGCATCCTGCGCGAGCGCCGCAGCAGCTTGCCCGGCCAGCAGCAAACCGATGGCGATGCACAACACGCTCCTGCGAGGGCGCCATACATGATGGTTGGCGGTTCGAAACTTCATCACGTTCTCCAAATACGGTGGCATTGCTTATCTGGCGATACAAAAGTCGGTCGATCAGCCGGGCCGGTAACCACGCATGGCCACGCGCACCGGCATGCTCAGGCTGGGCGGCGGCGGCGTATCGATGCGCACGCCGCGCAGCACCTCGAGCAGGGCGCCGTCGGTCTTCTCGACGCCACTGGGCTTGATCAGTTGCACACGCGTCACGCCGCCATCGGGCGATAGCCACAGGTTCACGCGCACCTCGAACACCAGACGGCGCGTGCGGTCGTCGCGCTGGACGGCTTGCTGCAGGGCATAACTGAGGTATTGCTCGTAGGAGGAGCCACCCACGCCGCTGCCGCCGCCGCTGCCCACCATGCCGCCACCTTCTCCGGCGCCGATGTTGAAGGCGTCGTTACCGGCCTGGGCCGGGCCGTTGATGGTGATCTGCTTGGCGACGTCGGGTGCCTTGGGCGCCTGCACCGGCTTCAAGGGTTCAGCCGGCTTGGGCAGCTCCTGATTGGTTTCCTCCACCTTCTTCGGTTCCGGCGGCTTTTCCTTGGGCGGTGGCGGCGGTGGCGGCAATGGTGTGATGGTGGCGATGCGCGGCGCCGAGCGGCGCACGCCCACTTCGTGGCCCGCGAGCATCCACACCAGCCATGCCGCGGCAAGCAGCAGCACGATGGCGATGATGCGTGCGCGCCATCGCTGCCATCCTGTCCGCTGTGAGTAACCGGGCTCGAACATCGCTAAGCTCTCAGGTGGATTGCCTGCCGGTCACCAGACCGACCTGGGAAAGTTCGAGACGGCGCAGCAGGTCGAGCACATCGACCACTTTCTGGTACGGCACGTTGGAATCGCCCTTGACGATCACCGGGAATTCCGGCGTGAGCGCTTTCTGTTCGCGCAAACGCTGCTCCAGCTCGCCCATGCTCACCGGAAACGCATCCAGAAAGACTTGCCCGCTGTCCGAAACCGTGATCGCCTTGGTTTGCGGCCTGGCCAGGCTCACCGAGGCGCTGGCCTTGGGCAGGTTCACCTTGATCCCCTGCACGGCTGCGGTAGTCATGATGATGAAGATCACCAGCAGCACATACGCCAGGTCCAACATCGGCGTGATGTTGATGTCGTCGTAGGGCTTGTCTTCGTCTTGGACTTGCATGACCGCCTCCTCAGCCTTCCACTGTGGAGAGGTCGACGGCGCGATGCAGCTCGGCCAGGCGGGTCACGAATTCGTCGACGAACACCTGCATGTTCGCGGTGACCGCCTTGTTGCGTGTCAACAAGTAGTTGTAGCCGAACAGGGCGGGAATCGCGACGGCCAATCCAGCCACCGTCGCGAGCAGGGCCGCGGAGATACCCGGCGCAATCGCATTGATGTTCACGTCGCCCGCGGCGGCGATCGCTGCGAAAGTGATCATCACGCCGACTACCGTGCCGAGCAGGCCAAGGAACGGACCGCCCGAAATCGCAATGGTCAGCATCACCATCGAGCGCGACAGCGCCTGGTTCTCGCGCACCAGAGTGGAGTCCATCACCGCGCGGATCGCCTCGATGGATTCGGAGGCGATCACCAGTCGGCCATCTTCATCGCGGCGGCGCCATACTTCTTTCGCTCCAATTTCGTAGAGGCGATACAACGACGAGCCAGCCAGCTCGCCCTTCACCGCCGGCGAGACATGGTTGCCGGCAAGGCCCAGCAGGTTGCCGCCAAGTTCGCGGTAGCGGTGCAGAAAACGTTCATTCGCGTTCGTCACCCGCGACACGTAGTTGCCGCGCTGCCACATCACCAGCCAGGAGATGATCGCCATGATCAACAACACCGCGATCACCACCCAAGCATCCACCGTCACCGACCTGACGATGATGCCGAAGTAGCCGAAGCCGAAGCCCGACTTCTTCTCGTCCTCGCCGTAGCCGATCAGCTTGGATTGAGCACCTTGGGTAAGCACATCGGCCGCAATCATCGCTGCCGGCCGTGCGATGCGGGACAGGCGCAACTCGTCCATCTGCCCTACGAAGGCGGCAAATGGCACCGGTGCATTGGCCGTACCCGCAACGTCGCCACCCACCGCTGCACTGCCGCTCAGGGCGGGAAGGGCGGCGGCGAGGTTGGCGGATGGCTGCCCATTCACGTACAACGTGATCTGGCCATTGCCGGCGGCGATCGCCAGATGCGTCCACTGGCCCGCTTTCAACGCTGCCGAGCCGTTGGCGCGTTGCGGGGCGTTGCCGCCATCCACTTCGACGAAGGGGGCGCCGTTGTCGATACCTATCAGCAGCGCCTTGTTGTCCTGGCGATGAGCGTAGATCAGCGTCGCCGTCGTGGGCAGGACATCCAGCTTGATCCAGGTGCTGAGAGTGAAGCTACCGCCATCCTTGATTTCGAGCGAGGAACTGGTCGGCAGCGTCACCACCGTCGTGCCGTCGAAGCGCGCCGCGTTGCCTGCGATGCCTCCATCCGCTGTGCGCAACGCACCGCTCGCCGCATTGTTGCCGTAAGCGGTGGCATCCTTCGGCGGCTGCCCCGTCGACTCGTCGAAGTGATACACCAAGGTGTAGTCCGCATCGAACGTGGCGGCGCCGTTGCTGAACACTGGAGCTTTGCTGTCGCCGTAATACATCCAGATGGTCTGCTGGCCGTTGGCCGGCAGATCCGTGGCGTCGAGCCAGATCTGCGCCACGCCCATCACCGGATCGAAGTTTTCGATCTGGTAGTTCAGCGGCGTCTTGCCGTCTGCACCGACGAAGCGCAGATCGGAGCCGTTCTTGGCCACGCCGTCGAACTGGAAGTTGCCCGGATGCAGGCGGATCAGCAGCGGCATGCGCCCGACCGGCTGCGTGATGTTGCCGCCGCTGGGGCTGGTGTCCAGCGTGATGGGTTTACGGTACGACCAATCGTCGTTCCACCAGGAAGCCTCGCCGGCCAGGCCCGGTTTCGGGGCCAGCAGCAGGCACAGCGTGCACAGAAGGATGAAATACCGCATGGTCGTTTAGCCTCTATCCAAAGTGATTACAGTCCCGCCTTCACGCTGAAAAGCAGATGCCCGTCGTGCGCCCTGGTCTGCACGCCGCCACGCAGCGGATAGGCGTATTCGAGATCGCCGTTCACGGCATGAAAAAGAGTGAATGAAGTGCCTACGCCGGTACTGAGCAGGGTGAATCGCCCGCGCTGATCAGGCAGCGGATCGATCAGCATCAGGCGTGCGCTATCAACGAAGACATGGAAGCGCCAGTCGTCCGCGAACGATCCCAGCCATGCATGGATCGATGGCGTGCGCAGCTCCACCGAAGCGATCGCGCCGTTGTCAGCGGTTTCTTCCGCCGACAGGTAGCCGCGCACGCTGCTCATGCCGCCGGCCGCGAACTGCTCGCTGGAAATCAGCGGCTGATTGCTGGCCTGCGCACTGGCGCGCGTGGCAAGGGCGAAGTCGCCGGCAAAGCTGCGCGCGTAATTGAGGTCCAGGTGCAGGTCGGCGAAATTGTCGCGCGCGTTGTAGCGCTGGTTGTCGAACGCCTGGTTGCTGCTGCCAACGCCGCGCCAACCGAAGTTACCAGTGAGCGTAAAGCCGAGGGTGGATTTCTCTTCGGTGCGCTGGCCGGTGTAGGACGCCGAAAGGGGGTAATACGTGAGGGGCGCCTGCAGCGTCTGCCCACCCAGCCGAATGTTCTGCTCGAAGTGCTTGCGGCTGATGCCGAACGAGACTAGCTGCGTGTAATCGCCGCCCAACAGGGGCAACTGCTTGGTTGCCTGAAGGCTTACCGCGTTGCCCTTGCCCAGCACGGTGGTGCCGCCCAGCGTGTTGGCATTGCTGTTGGACTTGTACGCCGAACCGAGCAGGCTCCATTCCGTGTTCAGGGGTGCCAGGTACGACAGCGCATAAACTTCGGTGGCGTGCCGGTCCTGCGGTGCAACGATATAGGTGGCCGAAACGGTATGCCCCAACTGCCACAGGTTATCGTAGCGGACGGAGGCGATGGTACGCAGATCCGGCGTATAGGCACTGTGGTCGTTGTTGACCTCCACACTGCCGTGCAGCGGATAGGTATCGTCCACCTTGAGCGTGACATCCATGGTTTGCGGCATGCTGCCGGGGCTCAATAACGGCACGATTTGCCTTCCCGGCTGTCGGTTGAGATCGGTCAGTTCCTTCTGCACCTGATTGAAATTGGGTACGGAGCCTTGCGCCAGCGAGGGCACGGCATCGCGGATCTGCTGCGGCGAGTGATACTTGGCGCCTTCCACACGCAGACGGCCGATGCTGTTTTCCATCACCTGCAGCAGGATCACGCCGTGCTTCACCTGCTGCGGCGGAATCTCCACCACCACCGACTGGTAGCCCTTGGACTGATACAGCTTCTGCAGCGCATCGCGCGCAGCATGCACGTCGTTCATGCCGCGTCCGGGCCCCAGATAGGGCTCCATCGAGTTTTCGACATCGGCGGCTTGCAGCAGGGTGTTGCCGCGTACCAGATACTCATTGATCTGGAAGCTGGCCGGCGCGGACAATGCGGACGGCGCCGTTTGGTCTTGCGTTTGCGCCGCAAGCGGAAACGCTAGTACCGCACTGATCAGCGCCGCCAGCGGACGCGCAAGACGCACCGATGGGCTCGCTCCATGCCGCATGCTCATTCGCCGCCTCGTGCTTGCGCCGGCCGATCGGCGCCCATCCGTCGATGGCGCGAAGCTACTGCACCGCCGATAACCGAATCACGACAGCCGCGTGTCGACTCTACAACACGGCCCCCTGCTCCCCAACCACATCCCTGTGGCGCTTGCAATCCCTGCAACCGATGTCTGTTGTTCCTGCTCACGCAATGCGCATCCCGATCGCGACGGCGTTTGGCCGTCCATTTGCAAGAGTCGAAAAGCCCCGCACGCGAACGCCGAGCGCTGCGCGTGACCCAAAGACGGCGTCCTTAGCTTGTCCACGACATCCCTGCTCGGATAGACCGGCTGCTCGGTTCCGGACTGAACCGTGTCACGAAAAATTCATGGATCGGGCGTAGACAGGGGTTTTCGACATGCAGGTGTCATGTGTCCGGACACACGACATCGCGCGATTCACTGTCACATTGCGGGCATAGCCTTTAACAGGCTGTTGAGAAACAGTCTGATGGAGCAGGCCACGGATGGTCTGCCGCGAATCAAGCACGGCAAGTGCTTGATTCGCGGCAGCAAGTTCGGACATGCGCCGAACTTGCTGCGTTGAGAAAGTGCAGGAAGCACTTTCTCGACATCGTGTTGGAACTTGTCCAAGGAGGCCATACAACGTGTGTCGCTTTCGTATCAAAGGGTCTTGAGTACTTCGTCGTTCGACGGTTTGCCGATGTGGTTTTGTGTTTGACGCTGTGTTTGGCATCTCCTGCGGAAGCGGTTTCCACCCTGTATCAAGCGAATATCCAGACGAATTCGCTTGGGGAGCCACGGACCGGCGCCCCCCAGGCCGACGACATCATCGCGTTCGACATGCCACCGCAGTCGCTGCTGACGGCGTTGCGAACCTATAGCGAACTCACTGGGCAGGCAGTGCTCGTGGATAACGCGTTGGCGGCGGGACGGCACTCTCCCGGCATTCACGGGAGCTACGGCAAGACCGAGGCATTACAAAAGCTGCTTGCGGGGACCGGGCTGGTCGCGAGTTTCTCCAGCGACCAGGCGTTCACGTTGAAGCTTTCGGAGGTGGACGTAGCCGTTGACGGAACGGCGCGCAAAGGAGCTCAGAGCCTTGGAATGGAGGAAAACCAAGCCGTGATCGAACACTACGCCGGAAAAATCCAACGACCGATCGAGGTGGCGCTATGCCAATCCGAAGAGACGCGACCTGGTACGTATCGGCTCGCCTTGCAGATATGGATCGCGGCATCGGGCCGGATCGAGAAAGCCAGGCTGCTAAGCCCCGTCGGCAGCCAGCGTGATGACGAAGTGCGGAAAGCTTTGAACGCTCTTGAGCTAGAACCGCCGCCGTCCGGTATGCCACAGCCGATCACGCTGCTGTTGCTGCCTGGTCGAGCTGACCGGGCTTGGGCCTGTGCCCCAGCCCTGCCCTACGTGCATTGAGATGTAAGCGATGGAAACCACGCCATTGCCGTTGCTGCGCCTGTTCATGGAACGCCGTCAGGAGTTGCGGCGGCGCCTGAAACATCGCCTGGGTTCGGACGAGCTGGCCAACGACGCCTTGCAGGAAACCTACCTGCGCATCGAGCGTATGGGCGACAGCTCGTGCATATCGAGCAATCCGGCCGGTTACCTGTTCCGCATGGCGATCAACGCCGCATCGGACCAGCGTCATGCCGAGGCGCGCTACCTCACCGGCAGCGAGGTCGAAGATCTGCTGAACGTCGGGACGGATACGCTGGACCCGGCCCGGGTGGTGCATGCCGAGCAGGAGGTGCAAGCGCTGGGCCAGGCCTTGGCCGAACTGAGCGGACGGCAGCGCGCCATCCTGATCGCGGCCCGGGTCGAGGACGTGGCCCAGGAGGAGATCGCCCGCCGGTTCGGGATTTCCGTACGCATGGTGGGCAAGGAACTGAAGAAGGCGCTTGAACATTGCGGCAGGCGTCTCGATCGCAAGGTCGTGCAGCGGTTCGGTCCGGGCGCCGGAAAAGAGTCTTAGGGGTATGCCGAGAATCGACCCAATGGCCCATCATCGCGCCGTGCTGCAGAAGGAAGCGCAACGCTGGCTGCTGCGCCTGACCTCGGGCACGGCTACCACGCAGGATGCGCGCGCCTTCGAACACTGGTGCGGGCAAAGCGCTGCGCACGTGCAGGCATTCGCCGAAACCCGCCGTTTATGGGAGAACCTGGGGCCGGCTGCGCAGGCGTGGCTGGCCGGCGAGCGAGTACGCGCTGCGGCTGCATCCCAGCGTGCCGCCGACGTACCGCGCATCAGTCGCCGGGCTTTTCTCGGCGCGGCCGTCGCCGCATCCGCTGCGCTGGTTGTGATCCATCCGCCACTGCGGCTTTGGCCGTCACTGTCGGAGATGGCAGCAGACTACCGCACGGCCATCGGCGAACAGCGCGAGGTGGACCTCGGCCAGGGCATCGTGGTGCAAATGAACACACAGACCACGATGAGCCTGCACAAGTCGCAAGGCCAGCTCGCCGGTATCGAGCTACTGGGCGGCGAGATCCAGGTGAAGGCCACCACCGCAGCCTCCGGCCCGGTAAACGTGCTTGCCGGGGGCGGTCGCATCGACGTCGCGGCGTTGGGCAAGTGCAACGTGCGCTGCTACGACGGCGATGTGCAGGTCACTGGCCTGGATGGGGCCACCACTTTGCGCTATCGGGGACAGACCGCAGTGCTCCGGACAGCGCAAAGCGCTGAATACGGCAACGGCAGGGTGGGCCAGGTCAGGCCCGCGGATCTTGAAGTCACCATGGCGTGGCGGCGGCGCGTACTGATTTTTGATGGCCAGCCGCTGGCCGAGGTGGTGCGCGAGATCAATCGCTATCGTCCGGGCAGGATCATTCTGGCCAACGACGTCCTGGCTGCACGCAAGGTACAGGCGCGTTTTTCGCTCAATCAGCTCACCGACGTGGCGGCACTGATCCAGGATGCCTATGGGGCAAAGGTCACTGCGCTGCCGGGCGGGATCGTCATACTCAGTTGAGTCCGTAGGCTGGGTTGCAAAACCCAGCATTGCCATGCATGTAACAAACGCGACGCTGGGATTGTCATCCCAGCCTACATGTCGCTGGAACGGATAAAGGACAGGCCTTTGGGCGTCAGCTGCAGCGTCACGCCGTGCCCTTGTGCATTCAACGGCTGGACCAGGCCCATGGCGAGCAGACGCGAGGCGATGGATTCCGGCACCGCCGATGCGCGTCCTTCGGCAACGCATTCCAGGCCGGATACTTCATGCTTTTCGAGCTGGATCGCCACGTTCACGGATGCTTTGCCTCGAAGGTTGGATGGATCAAGCTTGCATCGGATGTATGACAAAATTCCACCCGATGCGTGAATCCAGAGTATGGCCAGGACGCTGGCAAAGAAAGCGCCATGGCGCAGCGGGACGCCGTCTTTTGGATCGATCTGGGTGCTGAGCGTTGCCGCCTGGACGCGTACGCACCGGTCATGGCACTGGGGGCAGGCCCTTCCTCCGCGCGAATTGCTCGATTTGCATGCCACCCTGTTTTGCGCCACAGTCGACCCACTCTGGATGGGGAGTAGGTGCGAAAGCGGGGATGAAGAACAAGCAGGAGAGTGCGCCGATAGGGGGGCCGGGCATGCCGGTTCTTGGCGCACGCGACAATGCGCATCATTTCGAGACGTTTCTGCGTGGCCAGTTCCGTGGCCTGGTGCAGTTCCTGCGCGCGCGCACGGCCAACGAGCAGGATGCGGAAGATGCGGCGCAGGAGAGCATGACCAAGCTGCTGCGATATCGCGAGTCGGAGCCACCGTCAGCCTGGAAACAGCTGCTGTACAGGATCGCGGTAAACGTGGCGCATGACCAGTACCGGGTCGCACTCAGTCACCATAACAAGGATCACGTCGGGCTGGATGGCCTGGAAATTGCCACCGGCGAGCACACGCCCGAACAGCGAGCTCTGTACGACCAGCAGGTGGCGCGGTTGTCCAAGGCCATCCTGGAACTGCCGCCCAAATGCCAGCGCGTGTACCTGCTCAAGCGCGCGCAAGGCATGAGCCATGCTGACATCGCAAAGCGCTGCGACATCTCGGTAAAGATGGTCGAAAAGCATCTGGCCACCGCCCTGGCGCAGTTGCGGCGCAAGGTAGGTGATTCGTCGTCGGAAACGTTTTGATGAACATGGACAGGGAAAATGCCAACCGTGGTGTGCAGGCCGGCTCGCAGGACGAGGCCGAGCAATGGTTTGCCCGTCTGCTCGACCGGAACTGTCCGCCACAACAGCGTGCCGCGTTCGAGCGCTGGCGCGACGCCGATCCGGCGCATGCGCAGGCATACCGCGAACTGGAATTGCTGTGGAAACGCAGCGAAGAGGCCATCAAGGACCCTGCGGTGATGGAAGCCGCTCGTCGCGCCTTGGGCCACGAGCCGGCTGCTCGTACGCCGCGGCGCTGGGCCCTTCCTGCCCTGGCAGCCGGCCTGGCCATGCTGGCTGCCCTGTTTGCCCTGCCCCGTTGGCTGTCGCTCCCTGCCGATCCGGCCGGCACCGCCTACAGCACGGCCGCAGGTCAGCAGCGCACGGTGCAGCTTGCCGATGGTTCGTCGATCCTGCTCGACACGGACAGCCAGATCTCAGTGCGCTACAGCTCGCGTACGCGGCGTGTGGATCTGCTGCAAGGGCAGGCGCAGTTCACCGTGCAGGGCAATCATGCCTGGCCGTTCGTGGTGCATGCGGGCAGCGGAACGGTAACCGCGGTCGGCACACAGTTCCAGGTACGCGTCAACGGAACTTCCACTGACGTGGCGCTGTTGAAAGGCAAGTTGGCGATTGCCACGCAGGTAGCCGATGGCACAGCACAAAACGCCGCGCTGATCGGTGGAGAAAGCCTGGGCTTCGACCAGGGCGGACACATCACGCCGGCGCATCCCCTCGATCTGCAGAGAGCGCAAGGCTGGACCCAGGGCAAGTTGTTCGTGCACGACTGGCGGCTGCCGCAATTGCTGCTGGAGATGAATCGCTACAGCAGCACGAAGCTTGCCATTGGCGATCCGTCGCTGCAGGACATCCATGTCAGCGGCATTTTCCGCACCAACGATCAGCAGACGTTCTTGCTGCTGCTTCAGCAGGGTTGGGACATTCACGCCAGGCGCGTCGGGCATACGCAGATCGTATTGTCGCGGTGAAGCTAGGTTGGGGGTTGAGCCCCCAACAGCCCCCGTTGATTACGCGCAGTTGCTGCATGTCGTAGCTTGCTACATTGCCTGCGGCGCTTTCTGGTCGCAAGCGACCGAGTTACTTTCTCTTGCGTGACCAAAGAAGAATAACCAAGAGGGATTTCGCACTGTTGCTGCATCTTGCAGATCGGTGCATTGCCTGCGGCGCTTTCGGTCGCAAGCGACCGAAAGCGCCGCAGGCAATGCACCGGTCTACGACATGCAGCAACTGTGCGTGATCAACGGGGGATATTGGGGTTCACCCCCCAATTCACGTGCGCGTGTACGCAATTCACGCGCAAGCTTTCTTCTCCCAGGTAGGGTTGTATTCACCGTCTCCGTCTTAAAGTTTGGCGACGCTTCAATACGGCTTGCGTAGAGGGATCAAGGGGACGCAGCCGTCGATAGGAGTTCTTTTCAGCGGCGCCGGGCATCGCTGCGAATCAACGTGCCGCACTTGCGGCAAAAACTATTGCATGGGGCTTTCGAGCCGCATCGGCTTCGTTTGCCCTAAAGAAATCGGGGAGTTCATACATGTCAAAACGTTTCGCACTCTTGGGGATTCGTCCATTGCTGTTGCCGGCGGCGTTGTCGCTGGCGTTGCTGTCCACGGCGCACGCCGCCGAAACGCGGGTGGGAACCCGCACGCATGCAGGCATTCAACACGTCGACAACAAAGTTTCCAAATTGGTGATGACCGGGCATCCTTCCATCGATGCCACGCAGATCGTCGCGCTCGAAGCCAGCAAACCGCTGCATGTGGAAATAAGCCTCAATCTGCGCCACGTCGACGAACTGCAGGCTTTTCTCGCCACGGTCAATCAACCCGGCAGCGCGAACTACCGGCAATTCCTGACGCCCGCGCAATTCAAGGCACACTACGCGCCGACCAATGCGCAGGTGCAGGCCGTGGTCAAGCATCTGGAGGCTTACGGTTTCACCAACATCAAAGTCGCACCGAACCATTTGCTGGTCTCTGCGGACGGCTCAGCCGCGAATGCCAATGCGGCCTTCAACGCGAACATGAAGACGTTCAACTTCAAGGGCGAGCGCCACTTTGCCAACGCCAACGACGTAACCGTGCCGCAATCGCTCGGCGGCATCGTGGATGCCGTGCTCGGTCTGCAGGACTACGTCAAGCCGCACGTGATGTCGCATCGAATCAGCAGCGATGTCGCTCATGCCCAGGCCGCGGCTGGTGTGGCTGGGCACAACCCGACCGATTTCCCGCAGATCTACGACGCCGGCAACACGCCGACTGGTTCCAATACGGTGGTTGGCATCATCACCTGGGGCGACATGACCCAGACGATCAACGACCTCAATACCTTCACCCAGAACGCCGGCATAGCGACGGTGAACACGAAGACCGTAGCTGCCGGCACCGGCACCCTGGCCAATGATGGCAACCCGGGCGAATGGGATCTGGACAGCCAGGATATCGTTGCCATGTCCGGCGGCGTGAAGCAGCTGATTTTCTATGCCGCGGTCAACGGCGACGCCAACGACAGCGGGCTGACGGATGCCGGCATCACCGCGGCCTACAACAAGGCTGTTACCGACAACGTCGCCAAGATCATCAACGTATCGTTGGGCGAAGACGAAACGGCGGCCAACAGTTCCGGTACGCAGGCCGCGGACGACAAGGTGTTCGCGCAGGCCGTGGCACAGGGTCAGATCTTCTCGGTGTCCTCGGGTGATTCGGGCGTCTATCAATGGTCCAGCGACCCGACCGAGCATGCGCCCGGCTATGTCGCCGATGCGAACGGCACGGTGCAGATCGATCTAAGCCACTACAGCGTGAGCGAACCGGCTTCCTCGCCCAATGTCGTGGCGGTGGGCGGCACCACGCTGAGCACCAATGGCAACACCACCTGGGCCGGCGAAACGGTGTGGAACGAAGGCCTTGCCGCCGTCGATCCGAACAACAACGACAACAACCAGCGTTTGTGGGCCACCGGCGGCGGCGTGAGCCTGTTCGAAAATGCACCGGCGTGGCAGACCACCGCACTCGGTTCTTCGGTGACCAAGCGCCAGCTGCCCGACGTGGCCTTTGACGCCGCCTCCGGCTCGGGCGCGCTGATCGTGATCAACGGCCAGGCCAATCAGCAGGTGGGCGGCACCAGCCTTGCCTCCCCGCTGTTCGTGGGCCTGTGGGCGCGTATCGAGTCGGCCAACAATAACTCGCTGGGCCTGCCGACCCAGAACATGTACAGCTATTTCCCGAAGGACGGCTCGCCGCTGCATGACGTGACCTCGGGCAACAACGGTTACAACGGCTACGGCTACAACGCGGCCGCGGGTTATGACAACACCACCGGCTGGGGCAGTCTCGATATCTCCCTGTTCAACGCCTATGTCACCAAGTACTGGGGTGGTACGAGCGGCGGTGGCACCACTCCAGGCAAACCGGCGGCGAACTTCACCGATGCGGTGAACGGGCTCACGGTGAATTTCACCAACAGCTCCACCGACACCGGCGGCACGATCAGTTCGTATGCCTGGAATTTCGGCGATAACAGCACGTCCACTGCGGCCAGCCCCAGCCACACTTACGCAGCGGCCGGTACCTATACCGTCACGCTGACTGTGACAGACAACACCGGCGCCACCAGCAGCAAGTCCGGGTCGGTGACGGTAAGCAGCAGCAGCAGCGGCGGCACCGGCGGCGTGTTCAGCAACAACAAGCCGGTGGTGATCAACGACAATGCCACCGTCACCAGCAGCATCGCGGTAAGCGGCTTGTCCGGCAACGCCTCGGCCACGCTGAAGGTACATGCCAACATCACGCACAACTGGTCGGGCGATCTGACCATCGAGCTGGTCGCACCCAACGGTGCCTACGCCGTACTGCAAAACCCCGACTATGGCGATGACGGCAACATCAACACCACCTGGACGGTGAACGCCTCGTCGGTGCCGGCCAACGGCACGTGGAAGCTGAAGGTGATCGACAACGATCCGCAGTACTACGGCGACTACGGCACGCTCAGCAGTTGGAGCCTGGGCTTCTGACCTCAAGTTTTGGGTGCGCAAGGACGCGTACCGTTTTGCGAGTACCGGCCCCTGCCAGCCGGACCTGGAGCCCGTCCGCGTGCGCGCGGACGGGCTCTTGGGTTATGCGGTTATGCAGTTTGGGCCGCACGGGCGTCCCGCCTTGCCCTATCATCGAACTGCCCGGAACATACGGGTGGGTACATGTCCCTTGGCGGGGATGGGACGGGGAGGCCGAAGACCGGAATGCGCTGGAGCTGTGGGGGATGGATGCCGCGGTTTCGTTGGCCGCGCATCATCGGTGATGTTGGAGCGCCTGCCTCCCTGCTTCGTCACGCCATGCCGTGCCTGCCCTCGCTGCTACTGGGCGGCGTCACCGTCCTGTCCGCACCGCCCCTGGCGCTTGCTGCCCCATCCATGGCCAGGGAGCAAACCTATGCCGTCGCGGCCGGCGCCCTGCGCAATGCACTGGATACATTTGCCGCGCAAGGCGACATCCAGCTCGTCTATGACCCTGCCCTGGTGGCCGGAAAGAGCACGCGGGGGGTGTCCGGACGCCTTGCGCCGGCTGAAGCACTGCAACAATTGCTGGCCGGCACGGGCCTGAGCTGGAAAGTCATCAACGCCACCACTTTCGTGCTGGAACCGGCGGCCGTCATGCATCAACAGCCAGACCAGACGGCTGCCGTTGCCACCATCGGGAAACCCACCACGCTCAACGCCGTCACCGTCAGCGGCTCCTTGATCAGCAACGCGAACATCCAGACCGCCACGCCCACCTACACCATCGCCGCGACGGACATCCGTGCGCGCGGCTACAACAACCTGCCCGACGTACTGCAGAACCTGGTGTTGGCGACGGGTTCGGTGCAAGGGCCGCAAGCCGCACGTTCGTTCACGCAGGGCGCCCAGCCGGTGAGCCTGTTCGGACTGGGGCCGCAGTTCACCTTGGTGCTGCTGGACGGCAAGCCGGTGGCGAATTTCGGGCGGCTGTACAACGCCTCCATCAATTTCACCAGCGTGGCCAATTTTCCGGTGAGCCTGATCGACCATATCGACGTGATGCCGGGCGGCGCTTCGTCGATCTACGGCTCTCAGGCGATCGGCGGCGTGATCAACATCATCACCAGGTCACAACAGGACGGCGGCGAAATATCGGTGCGGACAGGCCGCTATTCGGATGGCGGGGGCGCCAATCAGCGCATCAGCGGCGCTTACGGCCGGGACAGTGGCCGTTGGCGCGTACTTGCCGCGTTTGAATTCGACAACGACTCGCCGATATGGGGTTATCAACGTTCCCTGACTGCCAATGACATGCCGCAGCCCGTCGTGCAATCCGACATCCTCGATTACGGTGCCCTGAGTACCTACAACGGCGCTCCCCAAGGCCACCACAATCCGCCCAATGGCTGCGCGAGCCAGCTTTTCGGCGGCAGCACGATGCCAGTTGCCAACCCGCTCCTGCCAGGGGTTTATTGCGGGTCGAGCAAGGTGGATGGCTATACGACCTACAGCAATCAGCTGCGCAACATCGATGGCATGCTGAAGCTCTCCTACCGATTTTCCGATCACGTGAGGCTGTACGGCGACGCGCTGGTCAATCAACAGCAGCAGCGTTGGTACCCTGGTGTCTCGGATTGGCATCGATGGATCGAGGACTCTGCGACCGGCCACTATCTCTATCTGGAAAAAGTCTTTGCGCCGGAAGAAATGCCAGGTGGCGTAGCAGGCCAGATGGATCGCCAGAACGATCTGCTCTACCAGGCCGATATCGGCGCCAACGGGCGATGGGGCGACTCAGGGTGGAACTGGGATATCTACTATCTGCGCAGCGGCGATCGCACGCATGTGGTGGAGCCCGTCTGGATCAAGGCCGACATCAATGCGTACTTCACCGGCCTGCTGGGTCCGGTCGTCGGAGTGGATCCGCAATACGGCGTCAACATGATCTATAACCGGAATTACGCCGCGTTCTTCCGCGCGAGCACACCCGCGCAATATGCAAGCTTCGCTCGCGGCATCGATGAGTTCAGCAACAGCTGGATCAACGATACCCGCGCCACGCTCAGCAACGCCTCGCTGTTCGCCCTGCCCGGCGGCGATGCGGGGTTCGCCATCCTGGCCGAAGGCGGCAGCGAAGCCTGGTACGAGCCCATCATTCCCTTGTTCACGCAGAATGCGGTCTACGAACACGCAACTACCGGTGGCGGCGGGCGGCGATCGCATGCGGCGACAGCGCTTGAATGGAATCTGCCGCTGTTGAAGGCGTTGACGCTAGACCTGTCTGCCCGTTACGACTACTACGCGCTCGATCAAGGCAGCAACAATCACAAATTCACGTACAAGGCCGGCGTGGAGTACCGACCGGTGGATACGCTGCTGTTGCGGGGCAATTACACCACCTCGTTCAAGGCACCGGATCTTTCCTCCATTTTCCTGGGTCCCGCCAATTTCTTTGTCCCAGGCAACGATTATTACCTCTGCGCGCTGGCCCACAGCACGGCTTGCGGCACGAATTTCCAGCTCTCCTCCATCCCCGGCGTAACGCTCGCCAATTCAACGCTGCAGCCGACCTCGGCGCAAAGCTGGAGCATGGGTGTGGTGTGGTCGCCCATGGACCATTTCGATCTCAGCCTGGATTACCTGCACATCGCGATCCGCAACGAAGTGGTGCAACAGGACACGGACTTGCTGCTGCACACCGAAGCCAATTGCAGGCTTGGCCAGCTTGCCGGCGATTCATCCGAATGCCGTGCGGCGCTCGCCCAGGTGCAGCGCGCGGGCAGCCAGGGCCCCATTACCGGCATCACCACCTATTACGAGAATCTCGCCAATGAAGTGACCAAGTCCGTCATCGGCAGTGCGCGTTATCGCTTCGCGATTTTTCATTTGGGCACGCTCGACCTGCACCTCGACTACAACGACATGCTGCATCACAGCTACCAGAACGCCCCTGGCCAGGCGCCGGTCAATCAGTTTGCCGATGCGCAATCCAGTACCGAATTCAAGAGCATAGCCAGCGGCAGCATAACTTGGACCAGCCCGGGCGCACGTTGGAGCAGCACGCTATATGGCCATCGCTACGGCCCGTCACCCAACTACCTCGCCAACAACAACGGCATCGGCTATCCCGGTGCCGCTCACGTATCGCCATGGGTCACCTTCAATGCCAGCGCCACCTATCGGCCCACCCGCAACCTCGCGCTGTCGCTGCTGGTCAACAACATTATGAACAAAATGCCGCCCAGCGACGGCGGCTACGCGGAATATCCCTATTTCAACAATGAGAACTACAACATTTACGGGCGGGAGATCATGCTGCAGATGGATTTGCGTTTGGGTGGCAGCGGACGGTAAGGGAAAAGCCGCTCATTCACTTATGTGATGGTGCCAGGCTGTCCCGAATCAGTGGAAACGACGTAGCCAGGTGCCGCTGCGAGTAAGAGAACAGCCGCATAGGGTCAGCTCAAGCATGGCGGTTCTTCCCGACCGGCGGCTGAGACCTTCGAAATGACGCGGCAACGTTTGGCATGCCATATGCTTGATCTTTGCTGCCAACGCCGTATCAAGATTCGAAGATCTGGGGGAGCAGTACGGTCCGTTGGCAGGTCTTCCGCGCCAGCCTGATCCTATGGCGCAACCCCTTAAAGCATCCTCGACAAGTGAGCCACCATGCTGTGGTATGCCTACCGCCGCTATGTTGCCCTGTGCGGCATCTCGCTGACCTTTCTCCTCTACGCCCTGCTTTTGACGGGGCGTGGTATCGAAGCGCCGCATTTTGTATTGGCCCCGGGCAGCGACAGCGTCAGGCACGCCAACACACAGGTCTGGCGAAGGGTCAGCGACTTCCTGGCCGGCCGCAAGTACGCCGTGCTGGCGTTTGATGGCGGTCCGTACGGCTACGGCGTGGACGAAGCGATCATGACAACGCTGCGCAAGCACCACGCGCACGCCGTGTTCTTCCTGGTGCGCCGTCAAATCAACGCTGCGAACCATGGCGTGCCCGCCAAGCTCCAAAGCGAGGGTCACCTGATCGATAATCAATGCTACGACCACCTCCGGCTGGACCCGCTTGCCGAGTCGGCAATGGCGCGTCAGATCGATGGCTGCAGCCAACGCCTGACGAAGCTCACCGGAATGAAACAGAGGCTAGGGAATGCCAACAGCGAAGATGGCCGGACTACAAAGCCGGAGCCGATTCTCACCGGCAGCGTCGAGCGGGCCGAAAACCAGTCGATCCTGCTGATGCATGAAAAGCCGGCTACCGAGGCGGCGCTCGACGAAGTGCTCACCCAGTTGGAACAGCGCGGCTTTCTCTTCGTGCTGCCGGATCAGCTTTCCGAAAAGGTCGCGATCGATTAACGCGGCACCCGCAGAGACGAATGGCGCAGCGCATCTTCATGCTGCACTTCGTCGTGAGCGGCGATTTCGACCATGTCCAGGTCGCTGTGATGCGGGCCGTGCATGGCGCCGGGAGGATTGGCGCCGTCTGTGCCGCCTTCGTTGTTGATGCTGGCATCGGCGTTAGGCTTGGTGCTCATGCGTGGCTCTCGGCGATAGTCTGCCTATTGTTGCACGGGTTTGGCGTTGGGCCGATCCGTTCGCGTCAGCTGGTCCGCCGACCAGCCGCCGCCCAGCGCGCGAATCAGCTGCACACTGGCGCGCAGGCGCTCGGTGTCCAGCTGGAGCAGGCCACGTTTTTCCTGCAGCTGGGTGGTTTGCGCCAGCACCACCTCCAGGTAGCTGA
This sequence comes from Dyella choica, assembly GCF_003977665.1. Taxonomy (GTDB): domain Bacteria; phylum Pseudomonadota; class Gammaproteobacteria; order Xanthomonadales; family Rhodanobacteraceae; genus Dyella_B; species Dyella_B choica. Next base: position 64,643 of record NZ_RYYV01000007.1, read on the forward strand.
CCGCACCCTGCTTGTACTGGCTCATCGAAAGATCCAGTGCATGCTGGGCCGCGTCGGCGGCATCTTTTTGATTAGCGCTGGCGGTGCCCAGGTGATCGAGCAGGGCAAGGTTGTCCTGCACTTGCTGGAAGGCGCCCAATACGACACCGCGATAGTTGGCGCCCGCTTCATCGGTCTTCGCCTTGGCCGCCTGGATGGTCGCCTTGCGGTAGCCCCCGTCGAACAGTTCCAGCGCCAGCGTCGGCCCGAGCGCCCAGATGCGGTTTCCCGCAGTGAGCAGGTTCGCCCAACCGGCGCTTTGAAAGCCGGCCTGCGCGTTGAGCGTCAACGAGGGGAACCATGCTGCCCGCGCAACGCCGATGCCTGCATTGGCTGCCGCAACCCGGCGCTCCGCCGCGGCCACGTCGGGGCGCCGCTGCAGCAAGGTGGAAGGTACGTCGAGCGGAACTACCGGCACGTCGATGGAGTCGGTGCCCGCAGGCAAGCTGAAGTTCGCGGCATTCTCGCCCACCAGCACGGCGATCGTATCCTGCATCAGGGCTCGCCGGGCGAGCGTTTGCGACCACTGCGACTTCGCATCGGAAAGCTGCGTTTGCGCGCGCGATACGTCCAGACCGGACACGATGCCGCCAGTGTGCAGGGTCTGCGTCAATTTCAGCGCTTTCTCATACGCCTGGATGGTCTGCTGCAGCAATTCGATCTGCTGATCGAGACCCCGCAACTGCATGTAGCTGTCGGCAAGCTGAGCCTGCAGGCTCAGCTGAGCGGAAGCGAGATCCGCCTGCGCGGCCAGCGCATTGTCACCCCCTGCTTCGACCGTGTTGCGCACCCGGCCCCACAGATCGACTTCATAACTGGCCTGCGCACCGACGGCGTAGCTGTTGTATTCGCCGGGCGCCTTGGGATTGCGCATCGGTGGCGCATGGTCGGATTGGCGCTGGCGTTGCCCGGTGGCGCCGACGCCGATTTGCGGAAACAATTCGGAACGTGCCTGCAGCGCATACGCCTGGGCTTGCTGGTAGTGGGCCAGCGCGGCGGCGAGATCGGCGTTGTTAGCCAGCAGTTTCGCCTGCAGCGCATCCAGCTCGGTATCCCGGTACAGCTGCCACAAGCTTTCGCGCGGCAACTGATCGGCCGGCTGTGCGGCTACCCATGGACCGACATCCCGATACGCTTGCGCGGATGGCGTGGCGGGCGCTTGATACGGCGGCGCGAGCGAGCAGCCGCCCAACGCCGCGGCGATCGCGACGAAAAGCAGGGACTCAAGCTTTTTCATGCGGCTTGGCCATGGTGTCTTCGGTGGCGATCTTCACGGCGTCTCCGTCCTTGAGGCCGTCGGGCGGACTGTCGATCACGCGATCGTCGGCGCCCAGGCCACTGCCGATTTCCACCGTCTTGCCGTAGTCGAACAGAATGCTCACCTTCCTGAAGGCAACCTTGCCGCCAGTACCCAGGGTCGCCACGCGCAAGCCGGCGTTGTCGAAGATCAGCGAGCTGGCCGGCACGCGCAGAGCGGCGGCATCCACTGGCAGGTCGAAGCGCACGTGCGCGTAAGCACCCGGCATGAGCTGGTTGCCGCCATTGTCGACCTGCAATTGCACCAGGGTGGTGCCCGAGGTGGCGTTGACCGCATTGGAGAGGGCGACCACCTGCGCATGGAATTCGCGGCCAGCGTATTCGGGCACTGTAAGCACGGCGCTGCTGCCTGGACGAATCGACGGCCCATAACGCTGCGGTACCTGCACGTACACGCGCAACTTGTGGATGTCCGAAACCACGAACAATTCAGGGCCCGTGCCACCACCCGCGTTGATCAGTGCGCCGACATCGGTATCACGTGCCGTCACCACGCCATCGAACGGTGCCACGATGCGTGCGAACGCCTTGGCCGCTTCCAGACGATCCACGTTCGCCTGCGCAGCCTTCATCTGCGCCAGCTTAGCGGTGTAATCGGCGGTGCGTTGATCCACGTCCTGCTGCGCCACCGAGTCGCTGACCAGCATTGCCTGCCAGCGCTTGGCGGTGACCGCAGCCAGATCCGCATTCGCCTTGGCGCTCGCCAGGTCCGCGCGTGTCTGCTGCAGCTGCTGATCCAATTCCGGCGTGGAGATTTCACCCAGCAGCTCACCGGCTTTCACCGGTGTACCGATGTCGGTCTTCCACGCTTTCAGGTAGCCGCTTACCTGCGCATAGATCGGTGCTCGCGTATAGGCCTGCAGCTGGCCGGGCAGATCCAGCACGGGGCCGGATTTGCCGGGCTCCGGCATCACCACGGCGACCGTAGGAACGGCCTGCTCCTGGGTCCAGGTTTTCAGGCTTTTCGCCTGCGTGGCGCGCGCGATGAGTCCGATCACCACGGTCACCACCAGAATCGTGACGACCGCGATGCCGGTAAGGCGCAATCCGCGCCTGGAAAGCTTTTGGGAAGGACGATTGGTTGCTTCAGACGACATAGCTTGGCTCTCCGGAAGCGTCTGCGTTCTTTGCTGCATGGCTGTGACGTCCATGGACGATGCTGAACACCACCGGCACGAACAGCAGCGTCGCGCAGGTGGCAAAAATCAGGCCGCCGATCACCGCGCGACCGAGCGGCGCGTTCTGTTCGCCGCCCTCGCCCAGGCCCAGCGCCATCGGCGCCATGCCGATGATCATCGCCAGGGCGGTCATGCAAACCGGGCGAAATCGCGTGAAACCGGCTTCAAGCGCCGCCAAGGCGGCATCGCCGTGTTCGGCCAGCCGCTCGCGACAGAAGCTCACCACCAGGATCGAGTTGGCGGTGGCCACGCCCATGCACATGATCGCGCCGGTCAGTGCCGGCACCGACAGCGATGTATGCGTGGCGAACAGCATCCACACGATGCCGGCCAAGGCGGCAGGCAGCGCGGTGATGATCACGAACGGATCGCTCCACGACTGGAAGTTCACCACGATCAGCAGGTAGATCAGCACCACGGCGCCGAGCAGGCCAAACAGCAAGCCGGAAAAGGCGCTGTTCATGGTTTGCACCTGGCCCAGCAGCACCACGTGCGCGCCCTTTGGCTGCTGGCTGGCCGTTTGCGCAATTAGTTTCTGCACGTCGGCCGCCACCGCGCCGAGATCGCGGTCTTGCGTGGCGGCATAAATCTGCACCAAGGACTGGATGTCGTACTGATCGACCACGGCGTTGGTGCCATTGCGCCTGAGAGTGGCGAGGCCGCCCAACACCTGTGACTGGCCGTTGCCGCCATTGATCGGCAGGTTGCGCAATTGCGTCAGGCTGTCCAGTGCGTATTGCGGCGTCTGCATCACGATCGGATACGACACGCCGTTGACGGGATTGAGCCAGAACGTCGGCGCGACCTGGCTGGAACCGGCCAGGTTCACCACCAGGCTGTTGGTGACATCGCGCTCGGTGATGCCGAGCAGCTGGGCTTGCGTGCGGTCCACGTTCACTTCAAAGCTGGGATAGGCCTGCGACTCCTGGATGCGTGCATCGACCACGCCGGGAATGTGCTTGATCTGCCCCAGCAAGTTGTCCGCGTAGGCGAAATTGGCTGCCAGGTTGGGTCCGCGAATCTGCAGATCGATCGGCGCGGGCGAGCCGAAGTTCAGGATCTGGCCGACGATATCCGCCGGCGGGAAGGAGAACGTCGCCGTCGGATACTTGCGTGGCAGAAGCTCCCGCAATTTGCGCACATACTCGGCCGTGGGGCGATGGCCTGGGTTGAGTGCGATCTGGATATCGCCGTCCTGCTCGCCGATCACGCCGGTATTGTTGTAGGTGGTGTTGATGCTGCTGCCGGAAAGACCCATGTTGTCCACCACCGTGCCCAGGTCTTCAGGCGGAATCACCGTGCGCACGGTACTCTCGATGCGGCTGAACAGATTGGCGGTTTCTTCGATGCGCGTGCCGACCTGCGCGCGCGCATGCATCAGGATCTGGCCGCCATCGACTTCCGGGAAAAAGTTGCGGCCCAGGAACGGCACCAGCAGGAACGACACCAGCACGAAGGCAAGGAACCCGAGCACGAACGGCCTGCGATGTTCCAGGGCAAGATCGAGCACGCCGTGATACGCAGCACGAATGCGTTCGAAGCGCGCTTCGAACGCCCGCTGGAAGCGCACCAGCGGATTGCGCGACGGCAGCGGCGTTACGGCTTTGCCGTGCTCGTCGACATGCGGCGCATGCGGCTTCAGCAGGAATTTCGCCATCGTCGGCACCAACGTGCGCGAGAGGATGAACGAGCACACCATGGCGAAGATCACCGATTCGGCCATGGGCACGAACAGGAAACGGGCGACACCCTCCAGGAAGAACATCGGCACGAACACGATGCAGATGCATAGCAGAGAAACGAACGCCGGCGTCACGATCTGCTTGGCGCCATCCATGATCGCCGTTTCTACGTCCTTGCCGTGCTCGAGGTGCCAGTTGATGTTCTCGATCGTTACCGTAGCGTCATCCACCAGGATGCCCACGGCGAGCGCCAGCCCGCCCAAGGTCATGATGTTGAGCGTTTCGCCGAAGGCGGACAGCAAGGCGATCGCTCCAAGGATCGCCAACGGGATCGATACGGCAATGATCACCGTGGAGCGCCAGCTGCCCAGGAACAGCAGGATCATCAGGCTGGTGAGCGCGGCCGCGATCACGCCTTCGCGCGCCACCCCGGTGATGGCGGCGCGCACAAACAATGACTGGTCGCCGATCGGCGCCACCTTGAGGTTATCCGGCAACAGGCCCTTGCTGTCGGCGAGGCGCTGCTTGATGCCGGCCACAATGGCCAGCGTGGAAGCCGAACCGTTCTTCAGAATGGTGAGCAGCACGGAACGGCTGCCGTCCACGTGCACGATATTGGTTTGCGGCGGTGCGCCGTCACGCACGTGGGCCACGTCGCGAATGTAGATCGTGGTGCCATTCACTTGCCTGATCGGCAGATTGCCCAGCTCGCTGATGTCAGCCGGCGAATTGTTGAGGTTCAGTGTGTACTCGAACGTACCGATCTTCTGCGTGCCGACCGGAGTGATCAGGTTTTGCGCCGCCAGCGCATTGGCAACATCTTGCGCGGACAATCCACGCGCCTGCAGCGCTGTGGAATCCACATCGATCTGCACCTGGCGCGTCTTGCCGCCGTAAGGATACGGAATCGCCGCGCCCGCCACCGACACGAGCTGGGGGCGCAGGATGTTCTGGCCGAGGTCGCCCAGGTTCTGCTCGCTGAGGCCCTTGCCAGACAACGCGAGCTGGAGGATGGGCACGGTCGAGGCGTTGTAGTTGAGGATCAACGGCGGCGTCGTGCCAGGCGGCAATTGCCTGAGCATGGTCTGCGACACCGCGGCCACCTGAGCGTTGGCCGTCGCGATGTTCACACCCGGCTGGAAGAAGATCTTGATGATGCCGTAGCCAGCAATGGACTTGGCCTCGATGTGCTCCACGTCGTTCACCGTGGTGGTGAGCACGCGCTCGAATGGCGAAGCGATGCGGCCAGCCATCTGGTCCGGCGGCAGGCCGGTGTACGTCCATGCCACGGCGATCACCGGAATCTTGATATCCGGAAAAATGTCGGTGGGCGTGCGCAAGGCTGCCAGCGGCCCGACAATCAGAATCAGCAGCGCAAGAACGACGAACGTGTAGGGCCGCTCCAGCGCAAGCCGTACAATCCTCAGCATGGTGGGTGTACTCCGGGGATGATTCGTCGCAACGAAGGGAGGAACCGATGGGCCGCCTCGATGTCAAACGGCGCCTTGAAAATCAATGCCTGCATGTCCTTTGCGAGTGCTCGTTTTCTGCCCTGCCGTCGCTCCTGACGTTCGAAGGGCATGGATGAGGGTGTAGTTGCCGGTAGCCATTGGGGACTGGCCACAGTACGTGAAGATTAGTTGTACGACTTGCTAAGATCGATACAGTTCCGCGAATGGCTTGATACGTATGACGAATGATTACCTCGAGCTGCGGCATCTGAAGTACTTCGTCACCGTGGCTGACGAATTGCATTTCGGTCGTGCCGCGGAACGATTGGGCATTTCGCAACCACCACTCAGCCAGCAGATTCATGCACTGGAAACACGCCTGGGCGCCAAGCTGTTCGAGCGCAAGGGCCGTGGCATCGCCTTGAGCGGCGCTGGCAGCGCACTGCTGCCTCGTGCGCGCGCCATTCTTACCCAGGCCGAGCGCGCGGCCGAATCCGTCGCCCGCTCACAGCGCGGAGAATTAGGCGAATTGCACCTGGGACTGGTGTCCTCCGTCCCGTTCACGGTGGTGGTGCCGCGCGTGCTGGCCCGTTTTCGCGAACGTCTGCCCGAGGTACGCCTGCTGATCCATGAAATGGCCACATCGCTGCAGATCGACGCACTGGAGCAAGGCCTGATCGACGTGGGCGTGATCCGTCCGGAGGCGCTGCCGCGTGGCATCAAGGCCATGGAGCTGTTCAAGGATTCGCTGACGGTGGCGATGCATGCCAGCAATCCGCTGGCCGCCGCCGCGGGACCGATCGACCTGCACGAACTGGCCGACGATGATTTCATCTTCTATCAGCGCCACTTGAGCGTACGCCTGTACGACGAAATCATCGCGCTGTGCACGCGTGCCGGCTTCAGCCCGCGCATTCTGTACGAAGTGCGCGAACTGCCGACCATCATCGGACTGATTTCCGGCGGCTTTGGCGTGGCGGTGCTGCCGGGATCGATCCAGCGCATGCAGGTGGAGAACGTGGTGTACCGCCCCTTGGCGGGCACGGGGGCGACCACCGCCGTATGGGCGATCTACCGCGAAGATGCGCATGACCCGATGGTGCAAGCGTTCCTGGACATTACCCAGTGCCAGGTGTCCAAGACCCTGGAAAGGCGCTGATTCCTGGCTTACGTCCCCCTGTCGTTTGCTTGAATCCCCTCCGCAACATTGAGTTGCCGCAGATGACACAAATATGGCTGGCAAGCTGACTTAATCATTTGTAAACTTTCTAGTACATAAACGCCCTTTCCCGATCCCCTACATAGGCTTCCTTCATGCGCTTACATCCCTTTACACGCATCGCCGCCGCCGTGCTGATGTTTGCCTTGCCGGCCCTTCCCGCCATGGCAGCCCGCTTCGAACTGCAGGGCGGCGTCAGCTACGTGGACAGCTATAGCGCGCCTGCCGCCTTCGGCGAAGTGATCTTCGACGAGCATCAGTTCGGCAGCAGCAACTTCAGCTGGGCGCCCGACCTCACCGCCGGCTGGATCAGCGGCCGCAACCTCAAGCGCTTCGACAACAGCCGCTACACCACCCGCGACGACATCGGTCTGGTGGCCGCCGGCGTGCGTTTCCACTATGGTCCCGCCAATGCGTGGTACCGGCACCTGTTCATCAGCGAGCAGCCCACCGTGCATACCGGGCGCACCATGGCGCTGAGCAGCGCCTTCGAATTCACCACCACGTTCGGCTACCAGGGCGACCATTGGAGCGTCGGCCTTCGCCATATCTCCAACGCCGGCATCCATGAACCCAATCGCGGCGAAACGATGGCGGTGGTTGGCTTCGCGTTCTAAGCGGCGCATCTGTCCATTAAAAAAGGGCCTCACTCGCGTGAGGCCCTTTTTGTTGCGCCCATGGCAGCGGGCGCGAGACTCAATGCCCGCCGCCGCCTGCCCCGGCCTTCGCCGTGAACGGCGGCTTGGCCATCCAGATCACCACCACCAACGACAGGAAGATCCAGCCGAGCACGTGGAAGATTTCGTTGAACGAAATCTGCAGGCCTTGCGCGCTGATGGTTTGATTCAACATGGCGAACGTCGTCGGCGTGTCGCCGCTCTGGCTGATCGCCTGTTGCGCCGTCGGATTGTACGGCGTGATCTGCTCGGCCAGCTGCGAATGGTGCAATACGCCGCGGCGCGACCACATGAAGCTGGTGAGCGAAGCGGCAAAGCTGGCGCCCACTGTGCGCAGGAAGGTGGCCACGCCGCCGCCGGAGGCGATTTCATGCGGCTTGAGGTCCGACAGCAGGATGGTGGTGACCGGCATGAAGAACAGCGCCACGCCCAGGCCTTGCAGCAATTGCACCGAGGCAACGTGCTGGAAATCCACACCGATGTAGAAACCCGAGCGCAGGAAGCAGGTCACGCCCATCACAACGAACGAAGCGGCGGTCAACATACGCAAGTCGAAGCGCGCAGCATAGCGGCCTACGAAAGGCGTGAGGATCACCGGCAGGATGCCCAAGGGCGCCGCGGCGAAGCCGGCCCAGGTGGCGGTGTAGCCCAGGTTGATCTGCAGCCACTGCGGCACCAGCAGGTTGATGGCGAAGAACGCCGCATATGCCAGCACCAGCGAGATGGTGCCCATGCGGAAGTTGCGATGGCGGAACAGCTTCAGGTCGACGATCGGCTCCCGGTCGGTCAGTTCCCAGATCAGGAAAATCGCGAGGGCGATGGCCGAGACGATCGAGGTGATGATGATGAAATTGGAATTGAACCAGTCTTCGTCATTGCCCTTGTCCAGCACCACCTGCAACGCGCCGATGCCGATCACCAGCGTGATCAGGCCCACGTAATCCATCTTCGGGCGTTGCGTCACCACTTCGCGCAGGCGCATCTGGTTGGCGACCACCAAGCCGGCGAAGATGCCGATCGGTACGTTGATGAAGAAGATCCACGGCCAGGAATAATTGTCGGTGATCCAGCCGCCGAGAATCGGTCCGGCGATCGGCGCCACCACGGTCACCATCGCCAGCAGCGCCAGCGCCATCGGCCGTTTGTTGGGTGGGTAGATGGACAGCAGCAAAGCCTGCGTCACCGGGTACATCGGCCCGGCCACCGCGCCCTGCAAGGTACGGAACAGGATCAGCATGCCCATGCTCTGCGCGATGCCGCACAGCAACGAAGCCACCGAGAATGCCATCGTGGCCCAGACGAACAGCTTCACTTCGCCGTAGCGCCGCGTGAGGAAGCCGGTAAGCGGCAAGGCAATCGCGTTGCTGACCGCGAACGAAGTGATCACCCAGGTGCTCTCGTCCGAACTCACGCCGAGATTGCCGGCGATGGTCGGCAGCGACACGTTGGCAATGGTGGTGTCCAGCACCTGCATGAACGTGGCCAGCGACAAGCCGATCGTCGCAAGAACCAGGTTGGGTGGACGGAAGTGGCTGCTCATCGAAAATCACCTGACAGGCGGTAATAGACCCCTCCCCCGCGGGAGAGGGGCGACAGGCAGCACGTTCAGCGCCCGCCCATGTTCTCGTGAATGACCCGCTCGATCTGCGCGTTCGCATCGGCGAGCTGGTCCTTGTAGACGTCCGTGCTGAAGCGCGGCCCGGTGCGCGGCGACTGCGCCAGCGTCGGGCCGTTCTGGTCATGCAGGTCCACCTCGGTGGTGAGCGACATGCCGATGCGCAACGGATGCTGATCGAGCTGCGCGGGATCGGTGAACACCACGCGCACCGGAATGCGCTGCACGATCTTGATCCAGTTGCCGGTGGCGTTCTGCGCCGGCAGCAGCGAGAACGCACTGCCCGTGCCCACGCCGAGGCTCTCCACCTTGCCCTGGTACTTCACCGAGCTGCCATACACGTCGGAGCTGATTTCCACCGGCTGGCCGATGCGCATGCGGGTGAGCTGCGTTTCCTTGAAGTTCGCGTCCACCCAAACTTCATGCAGAGGCACCACCGCCATCAGCGCTGCTCCCGGCTGCACGCGCTGACCCACCTGCACGGTGCGCTTGGCAACGTAGCCGGTAACCGGCGCCACCATCACGGTGCGCACATCGTCCAGATACGCCGCTCGATACTGGGCCGCGGCGGCTTTCACGTCGGGATGCGAGGCGACCGCGGTGTCATCCACCAGCACCTTGTTGGTCTGCAATTGCTGTTGGGACGTCGCCAAGGCGTTTTGCGCCGAGGTAAGCGCGTCGCGCGCATGTGCCAGCTCCTCGGCGGAAATCGCGCCGGTCCTGGCCAGGTCGCGGCGACGATTATAGTCGGCTTGCGCTTTTTCCAGCGCGACCTTGCCCACCGCAACCTGTGCCTGCGCGCCGGACACGGTGCTGTACAAGCCGCGCACGCGACGCACGGTGTTGGCGAGATTGGCAGTGGCGCGCTGCAGTTCGACGTCGGCATCGGAGCGGTCCAGCCGCACCATTACGTCACCCTGCTTCACCAGGTCGCCGTCATCGCCGCCGATGCTGATGACCGTGCCGGCGATGCGTGGCGTGATCTGTACGATATTGCCGTTGATGTAGGCGTCGTCAGTGCTCTCATGCCAGCGGCCTGCGAGGAAATACCAAGCCGCCCACGCAACGGCGGCGAGCACGATTACCGCCAGCAGCAGCCGCAACAGGATGCCGCGCCGGTTGTCGGCCGGCGGAGCCTGCACGGCGGACGTGTCGGCGGTATTGGGATTCGGACTGGACATGGGGCTGCCTCAGAAACGTTGGATTACCTGGAGGAAAGTTCGGCGTCGGCCTGCGGACGGAAGCCGCCGCCGAGCGCCTGGATCAGTTGCACGTTGAGATCGGATTGCTGCGCACGCAGTGCGGCCATGCGCTGTTCGGCAGCAAGCAGTTGCTGGCGCACGCTGAGCGCTTCCAGGTAGCTGCCGATGCCGGCTTTGTAGCGCTGTTCGGACAGCTTCCATGCATCGTTGGCCGCATCCAGGGCACGCTGCTGCGCCTGGATCTGCTCCTGCATCGAGGCGACGGCGTCGTAGTCGTCGGCCACTTCGTTCACCGCGGACACCAGCGTCTTGTTGTACTGCGCCACGGCGAGGTCGTACTGCGCGTCATTGCTGTTCAGATTGGCGCGGCGGCGGCCCCCATCGAACAGCGGCAGGCTGATGGCTGGCGCCACTTCGTAGAAACGGTTGCGCAGCGAGAACAAGTTTGCGCCGCCGAGATTGATCAGCCCGGCCATCGCACCGATGTTCACGTTCGGCAGGAATTGGGTCTTGGCCGACTTGATGTCCTTGCTTGCCGCTTCCACCTGCCAGCGCGCCGCCACCAGGTCGGCGCGATGACCGACCAATTCCACCGGCAGGTTCGCCGGTACCGTCAGCATCGCCGGCGGCAGCAACTGCGGGCGGGCGATTTCAAGGCCGCGATCGGGACCCTTGCCGAGCAACACCGACAAGGCCGTACGGGCCGCATCCACGGCGCGGTCGGCTTGCGCCTTTTGGCCTTGGGCGCTGGCGACTTCCGAATCGCTTTGCTTCAACTGCATCTGGTTGTCGATGCCGGCGGCTACGCGCTGGCGCGTGAGGTCGCGCGCTTCGCTGGCGCGATTGAGTTCCGCACTGGCAACATCCTGTTGCGTATAGGCATAGCCAAGCTGCACGTAGGCACGCGCCACATTGGTGGACAGCACGATGCGTGCCGCCTGGGTATCGACTTCAGCCGCGCGCTGCCGCCCCAGTGCGGCTTCCCAGGCTGCACGCTGGCCACCCCACAGGTCGATGTTCCACTTGAAACTGGCATCCACGTATTTCAGGGCGCCGACGTGGCCCGTGCCGAGTACCGGGATGGAGGTGGGAATACGTGCTTCGCCGAAGCTGGCGCTGGCGTTGACGCTGGGCTTGCGCGAAGCATCGGCGGCGCCGGCCGCAGCCTGTGCTTGGCGCGCGCGTGCATCGGCCACCGCCAGGTTAGGGTTGTCACGCAACGCCTCGGCAATCAAGGCGCTTAACTGAGCATCACCCAGGCCGGTCCACCAATCCTGCTTCGGCCAGGCCGCATCGGATACCTCCACGTTCGCCAGGCTGCGCCCGGCCTTGAGCGACGAGGGCTCGGTCAGCGTGCCATTGGGATGCAGGCCGCCACTGCTCGCACAGCCGGCCAAGGCAAAGCTGAGTCCGACAGCAGCCGCAAGAATTTGCAGACGCATGGCTTTCAATCTCGAAGTTTGAGGTGGATGAAGCAGACCATCGGGCAGCTCTCCCTGGCCTTCCGATTCGCCTGTACCGGCGCGTGCCGGCTGGCGTAAGCGCCGCGGGCGGCTTTCGCACCCGGTGCGCCACGGATCCTCCCTGGATCCGTCAGCTCTTAATTCTTGTCGCGCAGGGCGTGCAGAACACGACTCAGGTAGTCATGCAGACGCTCCCGCTCAACTTCGTCCAACGATCCCTGCGCCGCGTCCAGCACGCGGTCATTGCAACTGGTCAGCTGTTGCCACAGCGCGTTGCCGCGGTCGGTGAGTTCGATGCGCAGAGCCCGGCGATCCTGTTCATGCGGGCGACGCCGCAGGTAGCCCCTGCCCTCCAGTTGGTCGAGCTGACGAGTCATGGCGCCGCCATCCAGCTCTACCGAACGGGCCAGCTCGGTGGCCGACATCGGCCCCAGCATGGCCAGCCGCTTGAGCATGACGAACTGGATATAGCGCAGGTCCAGTCCCTTGGCGGCGATTTCCGCCTCGATGCTGCGCACCAGCTCTACCCGGACCAGGTTGATCAGCAGGCCCAGGCTTTCTTGGTGGGAGGGAGTGACGAGCGGTCCGGCGTTCATGGCCGCGTATTCTATTGCTCGCAAAATATTTGTCAAGGCAAATATATGTTACGCACCTTTTGTTACAGCAAATGGACAGTCATGAATCATTGTCCGCATGACGCCAGCAGTTCGGCCAGCTCGTCGGCCAGCCAGGCTTTCAGGGCCGGGTCACGCAGCTCGAACAGCTCGAACACACCCAGCGCCCGCAATGCCGTCAGTTGCGCCAGCAGACGAGGCTCCATCGCGCGCCTCACCGCCTCGGGAGTGGCGGGATCGAGCATCTGATGGGCGCAGGCGACGAAGGTCTCGAGCGGGGATCGGGACACCTCGGACTTCAGGGAAACCAGTTGCAGCGGGGACATGGCCTTTTCCTTTTCGATACATCGGATCGCTCTTAAGGACGGACGAACGAGGCCTGCCGTGACAGACATGGGGCACGCCCGGGCTACACCCATTGGCGCGGTCAGTGGAGGCCCCTGGAGTTCATCGGAAAAACCGCGAGCGGCGGCAGCGGCGAGGCTGACCCATGCTGTCGTCTGGTCAGCGAGAACAAGCATAGGCAAAGCCCATGACAAGCTGATAACGTCATTTGGCCAAAAAATGTCGAGATTCGGCCATACCACGGACCAAACAGGAGCTGTTCCAGCTCATCGAGCGTCTCGATGGCCCGGCCGTCATCGCCTACTGGGATGGCGGCGAAGCCCTCAGCGAATACAAGCAGGACACCCAGAGCTACGACTGGCACAGCCACGCGCGCGGACAGTTTTTCTATGTGGAAAGCGGCCTGGTGCACATGCACACCAAGCATGGATCCTGGCTGCTGCCACCGCACCGCGCCGGGTGGATGCCGCCGGGGGAAATGCACAAGGTCAGCATCAACGGACCGCTGACCGGCTGGGGCGTGTTTCTGCACCCGGACATCGCCCACTGCCTGCCCGCACGGCCGGGGGTGATCGGCGTCAACGCGCTGATGCGCGAACTGGTCCATCGCGCCAGTTCGTGGACCTGGAACCCTGAACTCAACGGGCGGCAGGAACGGGTGATGACGGTGCTGCTGGATGAGATTCGCGATGCACCGCTCGAACCCCTGCACCTGCCGATGCCGACGGATCGGCGCCTGCTGCGCATCGCCCAGGCCGTGCTGGAGCAGCCCGATGACAATCGCAGCCTGGAAGATTGGGCGGCCTGGGCCGGGCTTTCCGCGCGCACGCTCAGCCGCCTGTTCCGCGCGGAAACCGCCTTGAGCTTTGCGCAATGGCGCCAGCAGGCGCGGCTCACCAAAGGCCTGGAGCAACTGGCCGAGGGCTTGCCCGTCGCCACCGTCGCGGATGGCCTTGGCTACGCCAGCACCAGTGCTTTCATCGCGATGTTCCGTCGCTGCTTCGGTCACCCGCCGGCACGCTACTTCGGGCAACGCGCAGTGGCGTAGCAAAGGCCGCCGTCTCATGTTCTGAGACGCCTGTAGGCTGGGATGACAATCCCGGCATCGCGCGGCTGCAAGCATGGCAATGCCGGGTTTCTCAACCCAGCCTACGATTGTCATTCCAGCCTACACGACTGCCCAATCGCCCCTATGTCATGATCCACGAGCCTTGAGCCCGTGCGACTACGGGTTACTATCGATGCCCTTGCAAAACTTCCATCCCGCAGTTGCCGCCTGGTTCGGCAACACTTTTCCGGCGCCGACCTCCGCGCAGGCGGCCGCCTGGCCGGCGATCAGGGCAGGGCAACACACGCTGGTCGCCGCACCCACCGGTTCGGGCAAGACGCTGACCGCCTTTCTTGCCGCCATCGATCAGCTGGTGCGGGAGAGCGTGGCTCGCGGCGGCACCCTGCCGGACGAAACGCGCGTGGTGTATGTGTCGCCGCTGAAGGCGCTGTCCAACGACATCCACATCAACCTCGAAGCACCGCTGGAAGGCATCGGCGTCGAACTGGAAAAACGGGGCCTGCCAGGCGCCCCCATCCGCACCGCCGTACGCACTGGCGACACGCCGCAGGCCGAGCGCAGCCTGATGCGCAAGGCGCCTCCGCATATCCTGGTGACCACGCCGGAATCGCTGTACGTGCTGATGGGCTCGCTGTCCGGACGCGAAATGCTCAAGAGCGTGCGCAGCGTGATCGTCGACGAAATCCACGCCGTGGCGACGAGCAAGCGCGGCGCCCATCTGGCCATTACGCTGGAGCGGCTGGAGGCGTTATGCCAACGGCCGTTGCAGAGGATCGGCTTGTCGGCAACCCAGAAGCCGATTGAAGACGTAGCGCGATTTCTCGTAGGGAAGGGGACTGGCTTGGCCCCCTCTCCGCTGAGAGGAGAGGGCTGGGGCGAGGGGCAAAACGCGCCAGATGCTCCCGAAGAACCTCAGCTGTTTACGGCAGACCTCTTCGCAAAAGCCGACTCTCACCCCAACTCCCTCAGCGTAGGAGAGAGGGAGACGTCGTGCGCCATCATCGACGTCGGCCACACTCGCGCCCGCGACCTCGCTATCGTAGTGCCGCCGGTGCCGCTGGAAGCGGTGATGTCCAACGATGCCTGGGAACTGGTCTACAACCAGCTCACGCAGCTCGTCGAACAGCACCGCACCACCCTGGTGTTCGTCAACACGCGGCGCATGGCCGAACGCCTGGCGCGCCATTTGTCCGAACGCCTGGGCCACGAAGCCGTAGCCGCGCATCATGGCAGCATGGCGAAGGAACAGCGCCTGGATGCCGAGCAACGCCTCAAGCGTGGCGAGCTGAAAGTGCTGGTCGCCACGGCCTCGCTGGAGCTGGGCATCGATATCGGCGACGTGGACCTGGTGTGCCAGCTTTCTTCGCCGCGCTCCATCGCTGCGTTCCTGCAACGCGCCGGCCGTTCCGGTCACGCGGTGAACGGCACTCCGAAGGCACGCCTGTTTCCGACCAGCCGCGACGACCTGGTTGAGTGCGCCGCCATGCTCGACTGCGTGCGCCGTGGCGAACTGGACACCTTGGTCCAGCCGCCGCAACCGCTGGATGTGCTGGCCCAGCAGATCGTGGCCGAAGTTGCCTGCGCGCCATGGGATGAAGATGCACTGTTCGATCTGGTACGCCGCGCGTATCCGTATCGCACGTTGCCGCGCGACACTTTCCGTGCCGTGGTGCGCATGCTGGCTGAAGGTTTCACCACGCGGCGCGGCGCGCGTGCCGCTTATATCCATCGTGACGCCGTGCATCACGCACTGCGCGCACGACGCGGTGCGCGGCTTACCGCCGTAACTTCAGGCGGCACCATTCCCGATACCGCCGATTACCTGGTGGTGCTGGAACCGCAAGCCACCATCGTCGGCACCATCAACGAGGATTTCGCCATCGAAAGCATGGCCGGCGACATCTTCCAGCTCGGCAACACCAGCTATCGCATCCTTCGCGTGGAGCGTGATCGCGTGCGGGTGGAAGACGCGCAGGGAGCACCTCCCAGCCTGCCGTTCTGGCTGGGCGAGGCACCGGGCCGCAGCAATGAATTGTCCGTGGGCGTGTCGCGTTTGCGCGAAGAGCTCGCCAGCCGCATCGACGCCGGCGGCGTGCAGGCGGCCTTCGACTGGCTGCGCGAAACGCTGGGCTTGGGCGAATCCGCCGCCCAGCAGATCGTGGAATACCTGGCCAAGGCCAAGGCCGCGCTGGGCGTGATGCCTACACAGTCCACCCTGGTCTTGGAGCGTTTCTTCGACGAATCGGGCGGCACCCAACTGGTGATCCACACGCCATGGGGCAGTCGCATCAACAGGGCGTGGGGCCTGGCGTTACGCAAGCGCTTCTGCCGGCAATTCAACTTCGAGCTGCAGGCGGCGGCCACCGAAAACGCCATCGTGCTTTCGCTTTCCACCAGTCACAGCTTCCCGCTGATCGAGGTCGCGCGTTACCTGCACAGCAATAGCGCTGAACACGTGCTGGTGCAGGCGTTGCTCGATGCGCCGCTGTTCCCGGTGCGTTGGCGCTGGAACGCTGTCACCTCGCTGGCCTTGCCGCGCTTCACGGGCGGCAAGAAAGTACCGGCCCCGCTGCAGCGCATGAAGAGCGAAGACCTGCTCGCCAGCGTGTTCCCCGACCAGGTCGCCTGCCTGGAGAACATCGTGGGCGAGCGGCAGGTTCCCGATCACCCGCTGGTCAACCAGACCCTGCACGACTGTCTGCGCGAAGCGATGGACGTAGATGGCTTGCTGGACGTCCTGAAGAAGATGGAGTCCGGCGCCATCGACGTCGTCGCGTGCGACCTCACCGCACCCAGCCCGCTGGCCAGCGAAGTGCTCAATGCGGCGCCTTACGCTTTCCTCGACGACGCGCCGCTGGAAGAGCGCCGTACGCGTGCGGTGCAGACACGTCATTGGAACGGCATCGAGGACACCGACGACCTGGCCAAATTGGATCCGCAAGCCATCGCGGCCGTGCGCGACGAAGCGTGGCCGCAAGTGCGCAGTGCGGACGAAATGCACGAAGCGCTCAATGGGCTCGGTTTCGTCACAGCGCAAGAGGCACACGCCCATCAAGGATGGATCGATTGGCTGCATAAACTCGCCAAGGTCCATCGGGCGACGCTGTTTGCTCCTTCCCAGGGCGTATGGATCTGCGCAGAAAAGCTGCCCATGTGGCAGGCCGTGCATGCGCACGCTGCCCTGTCCCCGCCCATCAGCGCGCCGGCCGAATACGCCGCGCAAACCTGGACTCGCGAAGACGCACTGCTGGAACTTGTGCGCGGCCGCCTCAGCGGCCTTGGCCCCAGCACCGTGACTGCGCTCGCCGCCTCGATGCAGGTGGAAAGCACCGACATCGACCTCGCCCTGATCCGGCTGCAGTCCGAAGGCTACGTGATGCAGGGCCGCTTCTCGCCGGACGCAAGCGAAACCGAATGGTGCGAACGCCATCTGCTCGCGCGCATCCATCGCTACACCATCGGCCGCCTGCGCCGTGAAATCGAGCCGGTCAGTCGCCGCGACCTGATGCGCTTCCTGCTCGAATGGCAGCACGCCACGCCCGCTGCGAAACTGCGCGGCCCGGATGCATTGAGCGCGCTGCTCAACCAATTGGAGGGTTACGAAGCCGCTGCCGGCGCCTGGGAAAGCGAACTGCTCGCCAGCCGCATCGAGGATTATTCGAGCCGCTGGCTGGACGAACTGTGCCGCTCCGGCCGCATCGGCTGGAATCGCCTGCGCAGCGGTGGCGGCAGCGGCGGACCGGTACGCGCCACGCCCATCGTGCTGCTGCCACGCCGGCAGTTGGCGGTGTGGACGGCCATGGCCGATCGCAATCAGGAACAGGAAGCGCTGCTTTCGTCGCGCGCCCAGGCGGTTGCCGAGGCATTGGCCGCCCATGGCGCACTGTTCTTCGACGAGCTGCTCGACGCGGCACATCTATTGCGAACCGAACTGGAGGATGCGCTAGGCGAACTGGTTTCCGCCGGTCGAGTGACATCCGACAGCTTTGCCGGCTTGCGCGCCTTGCTCACGCCTGCGGCCAAACGCGAATCGCCTCGCCATCGCCGCGTGCGCCGGCATGCCTTGAGCGAAATCGAGGATGCCGGCCGCTGGTCATTGGTACGCAAGTTGCCCGCTGTCGCGGCCCCCCGGGGAGAAGCGGCGGCTTCGCGGGATGGTGCCGCTGACGATCCCATCGAACACATCGCGCGCGTACTGCTGCGCCGCTACGGCGTCGTTTTCTGGAAACTGCTCGAGCGCGAAGCTCCTTGGCTGCCTTCGTGGCGCGAATTGCTGCGCGTCTACCATCGCCTGGAAGCCCGCGGCGAGATCCGCGGCGGCCGTTTCGTGGAAGGACTGGTCGGCGAACAATTCGCCCTGCCCGAAGCCATCGCCCAGTTGCGCAGCATCCGCCAGCGACCGGCGGAACAACTGCGCGCTACGCTCAGCGGCAGCGATCCCCTGAACCTGGTCGGCACCGTCCTCGCCGGCGACCGCTTACCCGCCCTGGCCGGTACACGCGTGCTCTACGAAGATGGCGTGGCGGTGGCTGCCCTGGTCGCCAACAAGCCGCAGTGGCTGATCGAAGGCGATCTGACGCAGCAACGGCGCTGGTACAACGCCCTACTGAGACGCCCGGAACCTGACGGCACCAGTGATGTGACATACGCTCATCGCTGATTTCCTCCTTTGTCGGTCGCAAGCCATGGATCTGAAATCTCTCGACGATGAAATGCTCAGCTTTATTGTCAGGAGAGCGCGCAACTGGCTTTTGACCTGATCGAAAGCCTGGAATCGCTTTCACCGTTGGAAATCGAGCAGCTCTGGACGCAGGAAGCGCTACGCCGCAGTGAACACATTGATGCTCAATGGGTCGCTCTGACAGGCGCAGACGCTGTTTCAGCCAAAGCTCACGCGTTGTTACAGTGAGTATCTGGTTTCATCCTGCGGCCTATTCAATCGCTGTAGTCGGCGATATAAATCAACCGGCCTTCGCGTTCGCGATATTCACTGCGCCCATCCAGCTCGATGCTTTGCCCGGCGCGCACGCCGTTGGGAAGATCGACGGCGAAGGTGCCCAGAAAATGGACTTGCGCATAGGCCACGCCGGCCGCTTCGCTGTAGGTCGTGATGGTCTGGTGCCGCGCCGAAAACAGATATGTTGAATTTTCAGCAAGCTGGCGCAGCTCATGGATGCCTTCGGTGCGTACGCTGAGCACGCCGGCGGTGTAGTTCTCGAAGATCACCTCGCTGTGCATGGTAGCGAGCATGGCATCGACGTCGATGCGGTTGTAAGCGTCGATGTAGCGTTCGATAAGGGCGCGCATGAGGTTTCTCCCGGCAACGTAGGGGAGCATACCGGACTTGCGCAGCCTGCTGCCGCAATCAAGACGGCAGGCGTAAGATCGGCCGTATCGAGGCTCCACCCAGGAGGTATTGCGATGAAAGCATCCGTCTTCGTGGGCGTAAGCGTCGACGGCTTCATGGCCAGGCTCGACGGCGGCCTGGATTTCCTGCCGGCGGACGGCGGCGAGCCGCACGGCTATGAGGAGTTCATGAGCACGGTCGACGCCCTGGTCATCGGACGCAAGACCTATGAGACCGTGCTTGGCTTCGGCGGCTGGGCCTATGGTGAGAAGCCGGTCTTCGTATTGAGCTCGCACGAGCTTGCGCCGCCGCCGGCTGGCGCCATCGCACGGCACATGTCCGGGGAGCCGGGGGAGATCGCTGCCAAGCTCAGCGAGCAGGGCATCCGCCACATCTACGTGGACGGCGGCGTAACCATTCGAGGCTTTCTGCGCGCCGGGCTCATTCAACGGCTCGTCATTACCCGCGTGCCGGTGCTGATCGGCACGGGCATCCCGCTGTTCGCAGCGATCGAACGCGACATCCGGCTGAAACACGTTGCCACGCGCTCCTATACCAGCGGCTTGGTGCAGAGCGAGTATGAAGTCGTGACGTAGGCTGGGATGGCAATCGTAGGCTTACGTTGCGAAACCCAGCATTGCCATCACGCAATCCGCGATGCTGGGATTGCCACCCCAGCCTATCTGGCTAGTGTTTCTTGACGTTGTCCGTCTGCGCAATGAAGCGCGCCACGTTGTCATGCAACAGCTTCAACGAATCCTCGTGCGCATACACCATGTGTCCAGAGGGATACCACGCGTAGGTGACATTGTTCATCAGCGCGGGCTGGATCGGCATGTGATGCATCTCGTAGTCGGCCGCGTAGAACGGTGTGGCCAGATCGTAATAGCCGCCGTTGAGGAATACTTTCAGATCCGGGTTGGTCTTCATCGCCTTGGCCAGATCCGGCATCACGTTGACCGAGCCATCGTGGCCGTTGTGCTTGAAGCTCCAGTCATTGGCATCGGCGAATTCGCGGTAGACCTGGTCCTGGCCGAACTTGAGGTCCTTGCGCACGTAGTCGTTGAAGGCGGCGATATAGGCGGAACTGATCGCGGACGATTGCGGATCGTATTCGGCTTCCTTGCTCAGCGGATCGAGCGACGGGCCGGCAAAGCGGGAATCGAGCCGGCCGGTGGTGTCGCCGCTATCGCCCAGCAGTTCGTGTTCGAACATGCCGCCGGTGACGCGCAGGTCGGCCTTCAACAGATAGGCCACGGGCAGGCCGGTGTATTGGTGCAATTTTTCGGCGACGGCCTGTTTGCGCGCGTCGTCCAGGCGCGAGCCTTGCATCAAGGCCTGCGCATAATCGCCCAGCGCAAATTGCTCCACTTCCTGCAGAAAGGGTTCCAGCGCTGCCGTTTGCTGCGGCAGCTTGTGATGATAGTACGCGGTAGCCGCGAAGGTCGGCAGCGCCACTTCATAGGGCAGATCGACACCCGGATTCTGGTCGGAGCCGTCGATGCTGGTATCGAAGTTCAGGATCTGCGACAGCAGGATCACGCCGTTCAGATCAACGCTGTTTTCATTTTCCAGGTCGTTGGCCAGCACGGCGGAGCGCGTGGTGCCATAGCTTTCGCCGAACAGGTATTTGGGCGAATTCCAGCGCCCGTAGCGTGAAAGGAACTGGGTGACGAACTGGGCAAAGGCATGGCCGTCACCATCGACGCTGTAGATGTCCTTGCGTCGATCCTTCATCTGCTCCTCGCGCTTGGCGGCATCCGGGTCGTTGGCGATCAGGCGGCTGAAACCGGCGCCGGGCGCGTCGATGAACACCAGATCGGAGGCATCGAGCAGGCTGTAGTCATTGTTTACCAGCTGATAGGGTGCGGCCGGCGTATGGCTGTCGTCCTTGGTGAGGACGCGGCGCGGACCGAAAGCGCCCATGTGCAGCCAGACCGTGGCCGAGCCCGGCCCCCCGTTGTAGATGAAGGTGACGGGGCGCTTGGCGGCGTCTGCGCCTTTCTTGAAGTAGGCCACGTAGAACATGCTGACACTGGGCTCGTTTTCCTTGTCGCCTTTGCCGTGCAGGACGATGGTGCCGGCCACGGCCTGGTAGGCGATGTGCTGGCCTTCGACCGAAACCGAGCCTTCGCTGGCGGAGGCCTGGGGATGCACCAGTGCCGCTTCCGGCTTCGACTCGTCCGGCGCCTTGTCTTTTTTGTCGGCCGCGGCAGCGTTGCCTAGCAGCAGCGCGGCCAGGGCGAGAGCGAGCGGAAGCTTGCGCATGCAGATTCCTTGGGTAGAAAAGCGAAGCGGGACTCGCAGCTTAGGCGGCCGGCACGGCAGTTTTCATACGCCAGAAGTCACTGTGCCGTCGTATGCGCGAAGCGCTCGCGATAGCGGGCCGGGCTCACTTTCAGCACACGGCGGAAGTGGTGGCGTAGCGTATCGGCACTGCCGTAGCCGCAGGCATCGGCGATCCGCTCTACGGGCCACTGGCTGCCCTCCAGCAGTTCGCGTGCGCGGACCAGGCGTTCCTGTGTCAGCCATTGCTTGGGCGAACAGCCGGTGGCCTCGTCGAAACGGCGCAGGAACGTGCGCTCGCTCATGCGCGCGCGTTGCGCCAGTTCGGCCAGGGGCAGCTGCTGGTCCAGATGGCGGCGCATCCATTCCAGCAGCTTGCCGAGGGCAGCACCCTGCTCGGGCAGTGGCGCGGGAATGAATTGCGCCTGCCCGCCATCGCGATGCGTGGGTACCACCGCGCGGCGCGCCACCTGGTTGGCGACACGCGGGCCATAATCGCGGCGTATCAAGTGCAGGGAAAGATCGATGGCGGCAGCACTGCCGGCCGAAGTCAGCACGTCGCCCTCGTCGACGTACAGGACGTCCGGCTCGATCCGGATGCGCGGGTGACGCTGCGCCAGAGCTTCCGCATAACGCCAATGCGTTGTGGCAGAACGCCCATCCAGCAGTCCGGTCGCCGCCAGCACGAAGACGCCCGAGCAGAATGAAAGCAATCGCGCACCACGCTTGTGCCCTGCGCGGATGGCTTCGAGTAGCGCTGATGGAGGTACTGCATCCACACCGCGCCAACCCGGCACGATGATGGTGTCGGCTTGTGCAAGCAGCTCCAGCCCGCTATCGGCTTGTACACGCAGGCCACCGGCGGCGCGCAGCGGACCACGCTCTACCGCACACGAGGCAAAGCTGTACCAATGTTCGAATTCCGGCCGCTTGAGGCCAAACATTTCCACGGCAATGCCGTACTCGAACGTACACAGCCCGTCGTAGACCAGCGCTACGACGCGATGATTGGCCGGCCCTTGCCCGGCACGGGAACGCTTTGGCGATTTTTTCATGATACCTGGCATTCTTGCCAATGTCGCCCGGCAGCGCCAGTGCCCACACTGTGCCCATCCTCAGCACGGAGCATTACCCATGAGCACGGTCGTTACCCGCATTCCCGCCGCCGCGAGCCAGCAGGCACTGGCGCATTTCGAAGCACGGCTCGCCTATGAGACCGATTGCGCCGACGTCTGGTACGCCACCCGGCACGAAGCGAAGGATTTCGTGCTGTTGGACGTGCGTACGCCAACGCTGTTTGCAGCCGGCCACGTCCCCGGCGCAATCAATATGCCTACTCGCACGATCAGCGAGCAGCACCTGGCCGAGTACGCGCCCGATACGCTGTTCGTGGTGTATTGCGCCGGGCCGCATTGCAACGGCGCGAACAAGGCTGCCGTGAAGCTGGCGCAACTGGGACGGCCGGTCAAGGAGATGATCGGTGGCTTGACCGGCTGGATCGATGAAGGCTTTGGACTGGAACGCTAAAGATGGAGACCTCCGTGCAGGTTCGCCGCGCCGTTACGGCAGACGTCGCCTTGCTATTGCCGCTTTGTGCCGAGCATGCGGCGTTTGAGCGGCTGGCCCCTTCGAGCGAAGGCGGCGTGGAGGAGCTTGTGCGGGCGCTTGGCGCAGCGTCGACGCTATATGCGTGGATAGCCATGGCCGGTGATACAGCGGTTGGCTATTCCAGCGCCACGCTGGATTTTTCCACCTTGGATCGCGCGACTTATTTGCACATGGATTGCCTGTTCGTGCGCGACGGCTGGCGCAATCACGGCGTCGGCCGTTTGTTGTGGAATGCGGTGCATGCGTTCGCCGGCGAGCGGGGGTGCCGCAACGTGCAATGGCAGACGCCGGAATGGAATGCCGACGCGACGCGCTTCTATCGGCGGCTTGGTGCGTTGGAGACGATCAAGCGGCGGTATGTGCTGCCACTCAGAAGTACGGTGTAGGCTGGGTTGCGAAACCCAGCATTGCCATGCATGCAGCCGCGCGATGCTGGGATTGCCATCCCAGCCTACGCATAGGGCTGGTGCGACTTAGCCGTGCAGGGCGGCAGCTTCGCGCGCCAACTGCTCGATGCCAGCCCAGTCGCCTGCCTTCAGTTTGTCCCCCGGCGTAAGCCAAGAACCGCCCACGCACAGTACGTTGGGGAGCGAGAGGAAATCTTTCGCCGTAGCCAAGGAAATGCCGCCCGTGGGACAGAAGCGGATCTGCGGCAACGGGCTGGCCCACGCACCGAGGAGCTTCGCGCCACCGGCGGGAACGGCCGGGAAGAACTTCAGGTGGCGGTAACCGCGCTCCAGCAATGCCATGGCTTCACTCGCCGTGGCGATGCCCGGCAACAAGGGCAGGGCGCTGTCGTCCGCAGCGGCAAGCAGCCTGGGCGACATACCGGGCGAAACCGCGAAGCGGGCGCCGGCTTTTTCAGCCGCCTGCAAATCGTTTGCCGTGAGCACGGTGCCCACGCCGATCACTGCGCCCTCCACTTCCGCGGCAATCGCCCGAATCGCATCGAGCGCGGCCGGCGTGCGCAGCGTCACTTCGATCGCCGGAATACCGCCGGCTACCAGCGCGCGCGCCATCGGCACGGCATGCCTGGAGTCTTCGATGATCACCACCGGAATGACCGGGGCGAGGCGCATGGTGGCTTCGACTTGCTGTTGCTTGGCTTCGATGTTCATCGTTGTTCCGTAATGTTCTGTATGCCGTCATTCCCGCGAACGCGTGAATGACAGTTGCTTCAAAGCACGCCAGCGCCCAGATCGGCCGCGACGGCATTGCGCCGGAACAGCGTGAACAGCTCGCGCCCCATGCCGTGCTGGTGCCTGGAAAGATCCTCGACCGCCGGTGTGCGGGCATCGAATTCAGCGGCGTCGACCAGCACGTCGAGCGTACCCTTCACCGCATCCAGGCGAATGATGTCGCCGTCGCGCACCTTGGCAATCGGGCCACAGTCGTCCGCCTCCGGCGTTACATGGATCGCCGCCGGCACCCGGCCGCTGGCGCCGGACATGCGGCCGTCCGTAACCAGCGCGATGCGATGGCCGCGATCCTGCAAAACCGCCAGCGTGGGCGTCAGCTTGTGCAGTTCCGGCATGCCGATCGCGCGCGGCCCCTGGAAGCGCACCACCGCGATGAAGTCGCGATTGAGTTCGCCGCGGTCGAATGCGCGCTTGATGTCGTCCTGGTCGTGGAACACCACCGCCGGCGCTTCGATGACCAGGCGATCTTCCGGCACCGAAGACACCTTGATCACCGAACGGCCGAGATTGCCGTTGAGCATGCGCAAACCGCCATCGGCCCGAAATGGTTCGCTTACGCCGCGCAGCACGCCGCGATTGCCGCTTTCCTTCGACACCGGCTTCCAGCTGAGCTGGCCGTTTTCCAGTTCCGGTACCGTGGCATAAGCCGACAGTTCGCTGCCCGCGATGGTACGGGCGTCGCCATGCAGCAAGCCCCCACTCAGCAGCTGATCGATCAGGAACGCCATGCCACCCGCTTCGTGGAATTGATTCACGTCGGCATAGCCGTTCGGATACACGCGCGCCAGCAGCGGCACTACCGACGACAGCGCGTCGAAATCCTCCCAGCGCAGGGCGATGCCGGCCGCCTGCGCGATCGCCACCAGGTGCAGCAGATGATTGGTGGAGCCGCCGGTGGCATGCAGTCCGACCACGCCGTTGATGATGGCGCGCTCGTCGACGACATGGCCGATCGGCAGATGCTCGCCAGCCTTGCCCAGAGCCGCGCAACGATGCACTGCTTCGGCGGTAAGTGCATCGCGCAGCGGCGTTTCCGGCGCGACGAAGCTGGCGCCCGGCAGATGCAGGCCCATGATCTCCATCAGCATCTGGTTGGAGTTGGCCGTGCCGTAGAACGTACAGGTACCGGGCGAGTGGTACGAAGCGGCCTCCGCTTCCAGCAACTCCTCGCGGCTGGCCTTGCCTTCCGTATACGCCTGGCGCACTTTCGATTTCTGTTCATTGCTGATGCCGCTGGGCATCGGGCCACTGGGCACGAACACGCCGGGCAGATGGCCGAAGCTCAATGCGCCGATCAGCAGGCCCGGCACGATTTTGTCGCAGATACCCAGGTACAACGCGCCGTCGAACATGTCATGCGACAACGCCACGGCGGTAGTCATGGCGATCAGGTCGCGCGAGAACAGCGACAGCTCCATGCCCGCGCGACCTTGCGTAACGCCATCGCACATCGCCGGCACGCCGCCGGCCACCTGGGCCGTGATACCGGCCTGACGCGCCACCGCGCGCATGAATTCCGGATAGCGCTCATACGGCTGATGCGCCGAGAGCATGTCGTTGTAGGAAGTGACGATGGCGAGATTAGGCGTGTGCCCCTCACGCAAGGCGGCTTTGTCTTGCGTGTTGCAGGCGGCAAAACCGTGGGCCAGGTTGCCGCAGGAAAGCCGCGCGCGGTGCGGACCATCGATGATGGCGTTGTTGATACGCTCAAGATACGCCGTGCGCGTGTCGCGGCTGCGCTCGCGCAGGCGTTCGGTGACTTTGGCAACGACGGGGTGCAAACTCATTTCATACTCCGGCCGAGCTTGCTCGGCGTTGATGCTTTGCTTGAACTTGCTCTGCCGTCATTCCCGCGAAAGCGGGAATCCATCTTGCTCTAACGCAAACAGCAAAGATGGATTCCCGCTTTCACGGGAATGACGGCCATGTGGGGCGCGCCGATGCATCGGGGTGTTCCGCATTACGGACACCAGTAGATATCCAACGGCCGACCGGCGCGCAGCACACTGGCAATCGGCAGCTCACTGCCCGGCATTTCAGCCTGCGCCAGCAACTCGCGCTTGTCCTGGCCTTGAATATGCAGATACAGCGCCTGCGCCTTCAGTAGCACCGGCAAGGTGAAGGTGATGCGCGGCTCGCCCGCGCCCGGCGCACGCATTGGTAGCACCAGCGCAGTGTTGGACAGATCCAACGCCTCGCTCAGGCGATCGCCACCGGGAAAAAACGAAGCCGTGTGCCCATCCGGCCCCATGCCCAGCACGATCACGTCGAACGGCTGCTTCAACGCTGCTACTCGTGAACGCACTTCGCCAATGCCTGCTTCGGGCGTGGCTGTTTCCACGTACAGGGGCATGAATTCAGCATCTGCGGCCTTGTGTTGCAGCAGTAGCGACTCCACCAGCCGTGCGTTGGAACGCTCGTCGGTGTCGGGCACCCAGCGCTCGTCGACCAGCGTGACGGTAACGCGCGACCAATCCAGCACCTCGCCGGAAAGTGCTTCGAACAGGCGCTTGGGCGTGCTGCCGCCGGAAACGGCAATCAGCGCTTCGCCGCGCGCCTCGATGGCCACACGCAACTTGCCTGCGATGCTGGCCGACAAGGCCTTGGCCAGCGCCTGTCCATCGTCGAACGCATGCAAGGCGCGCTGCTCGCTCACTGTTCGAAGTCCTCGTCCCAGGTGCGGCCGTCGCGTTCGATCAGCGCTACCGCGGCGCTCGGACCCCAGGTTCCGGAGGTATACGGACGCGGCGCCTCACCGCCCGCCGCCCACGCGGCCAGGATCGGATCGGCCCAGTTCCAGGCGGCTTCCACTTCGTCGCGGCGCATGAACAAGGTGGGGTTGCCGCGTACCACATCGAGCAGCAGGCGCTCGTAGGCATCGGGCTGCTGCACGCCGAAGGCTTCGGCAAAACTCATGTCCAGCGGAACGTGGCGCAAACGCAGGCCGCCCGGGCCGGGGTGCTTGATGGTGAGCCACAGCTTCACCCCTTCATCCGGCTGCAGACGCAGCACCAGGCGGTTCTGCGCCAGCGGGCCGGCGGAGGCGGTGAAGATGGAGTGCGGCACCGGCTTGAACGCCACCACGATTTCAGACACGCGCTCGGCCAGGCGTTTGCCCGTGCGCAGATAGAACGGCACGCCGGACCAGCGCCAGTTGGCGATTTCCGCCTTGAGGGCCACGAAGGTTTCGGTGCTGGAATGCTCGACCTTCGATTTGCTGGTGCTGTTCAGGTCTTCGATATAGCCGGGCACGCTCTTCCCTTCGCCCACGCCAGCGCGGTACTGACCGCGCACGGTGAGCTGGGAAGCGTTGGTTTCGTTGATGGCTTTAAGCGCGTGCAGCACCTTCAGCTTTTCGTCGCGTACCGCATCGGGTGAAAGCGAGGAAGGCGGCTCCATCGCCACCATGCACAACAGTTGCAGCATATGGTTTTGCACCATGTCGCGCAGCGCGCCGGCGTGATCGTAGTACGGGCCCCGGCGTTCCACCCCCAGCGTTTCGGCCACGGTGATCTGCACGTGATCGATATGACCGGCGTTCCACAGCGGCTCGAACAGCGCGTTGCCGAAGCGCAGCGCCAGCAGGTTCTGCACCGTCTCCTTGCCGAGGTAGTGGTCGATACGGAAGGTCTGCGATTCGGCGAACACGCGGCCGACGTCGTCATTGATGCGGTTGGCGCTGGCCAGGTCGTGGCCGATCGGCTTTTCCAGCACCACGCGCGACTGGCCCTGGTTGAGGCCATAGCCGCCCAGGCGCTGGCAGATATCCACGAACAGGTCGGGCGAAGTGGACAGATAGAACACGCGTACGTGGTCGGGACACTCACCCATCAGCTGGGCGAATTCGTCCCAACCGGCGTCCTTGCGGGCATCCAGCGGACGGTATTTCACCAACTGGAGGAAAGCGTCGAGCTGGTCGCCCTGCTTGGCGGCCGCCCCATTGAGCGCGCTGCGAACCTGGTTGCGGTAACCATCGTCATCCAGGCCTTCGCGGGCCACGCCGATGATGCGGCTGCCGGGCTGGATCTGTCCGTCGACATAGCGGTGGAAGAGGGCAGGGAGCAATTTGCGTACGGCCAGATCGCCGGTGCCGCCGAAAATCACCAGATCGAACAGCTCGACCGGTAGTGCAGGTGCAGTCACAACTCACCTCTTTGGAATGCGGGCAGCCGCCAGGACGCAGCCGCCAGGGAAGCCCGATGGTACCAATGCCGTACCAGGCAATACCAGTCCTTTGTGCAGTGCAATCGTATGCAATTTTTTCCTAAGCTGGGCGGGCCTGGCGTCGCCCTCCGGTTGTGGGAGTGGTTACGCATTGGTATTGTGCAAGCATGCAAAATGCCTTGGCCGAGGAATACCGGCGCCTGAGCCGCGATACCACCACCCACCAGCCGCTGGCTTACCTGCGGCTGCGGCGGGCCATACGCAATGTGATCCAACATCGCGACATCGAACCCGGCCAGACCCTGCCCAGCGAGCGCGATCTATCGCAAGCCCTGGGTTTGTCGCGGGTGACGGTGCGCAAGGCGATTTCCGGCCTGGTCGAGGAAGGCTTGCTCACCCAGCGCCACGGCGCCGGCACCTTCGTGGCCGAGCGCATCATCAAGCCGATGTCGCGCCTCACCAGCTTCACCGAAGACCTGCGCGCGCGGGGCCTGCATCCGCGCTCCGAATTCTTCGAACGCAGCGTGGGCGAGGTGACGCCGGAGGAATCGATGGCGCTGAATCTTTCTCCCGGCGTGCTGGTGGCGCGACTGCACCGCGTGCGCTATGCGGAAGACGAGCCGTTGGCGATCGAGCGCAGCGTGGTGCCAGCCAGCGTGCTGCCGGATCCGCACGAAGTCCACGACTCGCTGTACGAGGCGCTGGAAAAGTACGACTGTCGTCCGGTGCGCGCCTTGCAACGCTTGCGGGCAGTGCTGCTTGGCGCACGACAGGCCCGGCTGCTGCATGTGAGCGCGGGCAGTGCGGGATTGCATATCGAGCGGCGCGGTTTTCTCGACGATGGGCGCG
Source organism: Dyella choica (assembly GCF_003977665.1). Lineage (GTDB taxonomy): Bacteria > Pseudomonadota > Gammaproteobacteria > Xanthomonadales > Rhodanobacteraceae > Dyella_B > Dyella_B choica. The sequence goes on from NZ_RYYV01000007.1 coordinate 93,967, forward strand.
TGGTGGAGTTCACCACGTCGTGGTATCGCGGCGATATCTACGATTTCGTCGCGGAGCTGCAGACGGATTGAGCGATACCCCTATCGCATGACTCGGTAGCGCGCAGGCTGGGATGGCAATCCCAGCATCGGGCTTTCGCGTGCAAAGCCGGGATTGTCATCCCAGCCTACATGCTACTTGGCGCTGACGTGCCATGGCATGGGAAAGTCGATCATTTGTCCTGCGCCTGCTTAACCGCTACAGTGGCGCCCGTTCCAGGTGTCCCAAGGCTCAAGCCTGAAGGATGAAACGGGAAGCCGGTGCGCTGTTCGCACAGCAAGGCCGGCACTGCCCCCGCAACGGTAAGCGAGCATTTCGAGCGATCACGCGCCACTGTGCTAGAGCATGGGAAGGCATCGTTCGGCGGCATGCAGCGATGCATGCACTCGCGAGTCCGGAGACCGGCCTGGAACAGGTTCTGGCGCTCGCGGTGGGCGAGGCACGGAGTTCGCGCCGCGGTGCCTTGCGCCTGCCCGCTTTTCCGTTCCCCTGGCCCATCCGGCACCGGCTCGCTCATGCTTGCGCCGCGCGGGGACGTGCGGCAGGGAAACATCCATCGTGCTGAAGAAAACTTCGCTGGCAGCTGCTTTGCTGCTTCCACTGGCCGCACAGGCTGCTTACGCCCAATCCACCGCTGAACAGAACGGCACGCTGGAGCCGGTGATCGTTACCGCCACGCGCACTGCCGTCACGGCCAATGAGACGCTTTCGTCGGTGAGCGTGATCACGCGCGAGGACATCGAACGCTTGCAGCCGGTGTCGATAGCCGACCTGCTTACCGGACTGCCGGGCGTATCGATCGGGCAGGCCGGCGGCGTCGGCGCGCAAACCTCGCTGTACCTGCGCGGCAGCAATGCCACCCACGTGCTGGTCCTGATCGACGGCGTGCGTATCGGCTCGGTGAGCATCGGGCTGCCGGCGCTGGAGCAGATTCCGATGCAGGCCATCGACCGCATCGAACTCGTGCGCGGGCCGCGCGCCAGCCTTTATGGCTCCGATGCGATCGGCGGCGTGCTACAGGTTTTCACCAAGCACGGTCAGGCCGATGGCGGTATTTCGCCTTCGGTGAGCGTCACCGGCGGCAGCCACGGTTACGTCAGCGGACAGGCCGGCGTGTCCGGCGGCGATGCGCATCTTTGGTACAACGCCAGCCTTGGCGGCACCTACACCGGCGGCATTCCCAATTGCCGCATGGGCGCGGCGGAACTGGGGGTGGCGTGCTACGTGGACGATCCGCGCAACGACACCTACCGCAACTGGAACGGCTTCGCCAATTTCGGCTATCGCTGGGACAACGGCACTGAACTGGCCTTCAACTGGCTGCGCAGCAAGAGCAACGCAGAATTTGCCGGCAGTCCCTACGTGGGCAACGACAGCATTGAGGAGCAATACGTAGCCGGCGCGCGCTTGAGCTTCACGCCGCTGTCGCTGTGGAAAGTCACGCTCAATGCCGGACAGAGCCGCGATGATCTGGCTTCCTATTACCAGGGCAGCTACATCGGCAATTACTACCCTCGTATACCCACGGGCTATTTCAATTCGCGCCGCAACCAGGCCTCGTGGCAGAACGACATCACACTGGCCGCGAATCAGCTGCTTACCGTGGGCGTGGACTACCAGCAGGAACACGTCGCCAGCGACACCCGCTTCGAACGCACCTCACGCGGCGATACCGGTACGTTCGTGCAATATCAGGGCACGTTCGGCCGCAACGAGATTCAGCTGGCGGCACGCCACGACCACAACGACCAGTTTGGCAACCACAATACCGGCTCGGCGGCATGGGGCTACCACTTCGAGCACGGCCCGGTGCTGTCGGTGAGCTATGGCAGTGCCTTTCATGCACCAACCTTCGACGACCTGTATTTCCCGCCGTATGGGGCCATTCCCACCGCCAACCCGGATCTGAAGCCGGAAACTTCACGCAGCGCGGAGATCGGCCTCACGCAGCAGTTGCAGCACTGGAATTGGGGCGTCAATGCCTACCAGACCACCATCAACAACCTGATCGTGCTGGACAACAACTACGTGCCGCAAAACCTGAGCCGCGCACGCATCCGCGGCCTGGAGGGCCAGTTCGGCTTCCACCTGGACGATTGGCGCGTCGAGAGCTACCTCACCCTGATGCAGCCGAAAAACCATGACGGCGGCCCCAACAACGGCAAGCTGCTGCAGCGTCGTGCACAACGCACCGCACGCATCGACGTCGACCGCAAGCTGGGACAATTCAACCTGGGCGCCAGCTTCTTCGCCGCCAGCCAGCGTTACGACGATATCGCCAACACGCGCCGCATGGGTGGCTATGCGACCACCGACCTGCGCGCCAGCTATGCCTTCGCACCCGGCTGGCAGCTGGAAGCGAAACTGGCGAACGTGTTCGATCGCAACTATGAGACCGTGTATTACTACAACCAGCTGGGACGGACCTGGTATTTGACACTGCGCTATGCCCTTTGATCGAAGGCATTTGAATTCCCTTCCCGCTTGCGGGAAGAGCGCCTGTCGACTCCCCGTAATTCAGTGCCAGATCAAATCAGAGGTCGCCGGTTCGTTTTGAACTCGAAACTCGGCAGGCGTCAGTCCGCCGAGGCTGTCATGGGGAATTTCCTGGTTGTAGTCGGCCAGCCATTGCTCGGTATGTTCCGTTACCGTTTCAAGTTCCGGATAGGCGCAACTGTAACTTGCGTCGTTTGGCGTAAAGGGCGACCCGCAGGCATGGTCATTTGGACCACGGCGGCAGGCACAAAATAAAGAACGCAGCGTGTCCAGCATTCCGCTACGCAGAGACGGCGCGGGCACGGTTTCGACCTGGGAGCTATTCGAGAGGTCTCGCGTGATGGCTGGAATCGGGCAGCCATCGTCATTGGGTTGTTCACTGGTATCTTCGAGCCACACTCTGAAAGCAGGCACTCACGTGTGTAGTGCCATGTAAATATCTCATCCCTTCATTTGCGTCGTATCGCGTAACGCGTAGCTGGGATGGCAATCCCAGCATCAGGATGTCTCACTTGCAAATCCGGTATTGCACCCATGCTTAGGCGCGACCACTACGAGCTAGGAAGGGCATGGCTTTACGTTGCAGTGCACGCCTTGAGCAAACTTAGGCTTAGTTCCCTTCTGCGCGTGCAAGAAGGGATCCGGCATGGGGGTCTCACATGCAAAGCCGGGATTGTCATCCAAGTACCTACGCGCTAACCATCTGGGGATATGGATGAATCAGAACGGTCGACTATCGCCTTCATAGTCAATCATCGCGCCTGTTACTCCATTGCCAGAACACCAAATAATAATTTGTTCATCCTCTTTGGCCGCCTCTTTAAGCAGATTAAACGTCATCCGCCCGCTTGGGGTATCAAGGCCGTAGCCTGGATCGCTGGGAGCCTCAAGATATCCCAGTCCATCTTTATCGTGGAAGCCGACCCTGAATTTAGTCTTGTCTGCATTTGTTCCAGCTTCAAGAAAAGTGATGCGGTCTGCCACCCTCGCGCCAATGTCGGTTCCTACTACGCAAGCCGAGTAAGTAGGTCCCGCGTAGCTATTCAAGCACAGCATCGCAATCGCCATCGCACAGGTAGCCTTTGTCATGCATTTCATAGTTGATCCTCGCCTTTTCAGGACGTAAAGATGAATAGCCACTAGGCCATTAATTAGGTGAAGTGCTTCCGTCCTGAGTAAGCCAAAGGCCATCGATAGAAGTACCATCACAACGCACTTTGACCGTCGCCCCGGTAGCGTATCCTGCCAAAGCGATGGCAAGCATGGCTTTCCCATACTCAGTTTGCACACCATAACTCGATGAAAGATTGGACCAATCACCAGGCTTCTGGCTGCTGAAGTGTATTCTTGGATTGTAGTTCTTATTGTCGTACTGGAGGCCAGTTATATAAATGGGTTTACTTTGATCCGGACAGGTCCATCCAGCAAAGGCAAAATCAGAAACGAGAAGTGTGGATAAAGCAACCCATACCACAATGGGTTTTAAGGGCTTCATAGGTATAATTTCCTGTCGTGACGTTTTTTAAATTTAGGCCCTTTCATCTGCCATGGACGCGTACCCGAGTCATCGATGCAGGACCAAGTTATCGCTTTCTTTTCAATCAGCCAATGCAATGCTTCGTTGGGGATAAGTTACGTTATCCGATACCACCGCAAGGATAGCCACATCCGTTTTTCAATGAGCGTCATACCAAACTTGCCAGGTTATGGTAAGTATTCAATGACCGTTCTACCATCAACTAGGTGGCACGCTACCCGAATCGCTCATCCAGATGCTATTCACTGTGGGAGCTCCAGAAGCCCCAGAATTAATTACACAATCTACCTTGATTTTTCTGCCCGTAACATACGCTGTCAACGCGGTGGCCAGCATTGACTTCGCATAATTGCTTCTAACACCATAGTGGTACGCCAAGTAAGTCCAATAGCCTGGTGGTTGGCTTGCAAAGTGAATCCTTGGTTGGTAGTACTTATTGTCGTACCCAACACCTATTACAACTTGTTCTTGGTCCTTATTTGGACAGCTCCACTCAGCAAGAGCGTAGTTTGAAAAAAAAACATGGGTTAACACAACCAATATCCACACTTGCTTTTTCTTCGTGGTATTCATTTTTTACTCCCGCTGTAACGCTCGTTTTTTCCATTTAGCGCCACTAACAAAACCTGCACTAGCGACACCGTCATTCCGGTGAAGGCCGAGACGCTTCACAACAGCGAAGCTGGTCAATCCACACTTTGTGTGCGCCATGGATTCCGGCCTCCGCCGGAATGACGGCTTGAGACATCCCCTTGAGACATTCCTAGTGGCTCTTAGTGATGAAATGGATTCCATTGCCTTTCGCCGCCATGAAAAATCTCCAACGACCTTGCACTTTGAACTCGGTATGCATCGATCAGCGCATGGCTGTCTAGGCTAGAACACCGTCAGGTTCTGCAGTAACTTACGCGCTTTGAAGCCGTTCGCGTCAATTTACCGATACTGGGTCCACACCACCCATTTCCGCCGCGTTCCTTGGTCCATTAAATTTTCTATAAGGCTTGTTACGCCAAGGCCCTGCATGGTTGATATGGCCGACATCAATCGCCGCATTTACTTACGAGTCACTATCGATCGTGTCACTTTGTGCTTCAGCGGCTGATGCGGTGCGATAACTTACACTCGCCCTCCGCCTCAATTGTCTGGAATACCGCCATCGTCGGTAATCGTGAAACCTTGAATATCAGCGTAATAATTTCTGCCGTCTGAAGAATTAAAAAAAACACCACATCGTGTCCTGACCTGTGCTTGAGTTGAATACGCTGTTAATGCAATGGCTAGCATGACCATCCCGCGTGGCGTATCTACACCATGGGCGCTTGATAGCTTCGACCAATCTCCGTATTTCTGGTCGTCAAATTGAATCCTTGGTTGATAATCAGCCACGCCAAACCCCAGACCGTATACATGTCGACGGCCACCTTCAAAACTATCTTTATTTCGACATTCCCACCCAGCAAAGGCGTAATCAGACGCGAATAGCGCGCATAACCCGGCGAAAATGGTCGCAGATCTGACAAATATCATTATAAATCCTCGTTTTGTAGCTGACTCTCTTGGGCTCGATCCCATATTGAATAGGTCCAACTCCTTTGAACTTGAAATGCGCTGACCTGCGCTAACTCAGCCGACATGAAGGGAGATCGTTGCTTCCTTGCCATACAGCCGCCTTGATCCCTCGTTGAGTTCAGCCAAGTTACCTGCCAGCTCTGACACTGTGCGTCAGTTCCAGGCCGGATCAAGATAATTTGAACCTGTTACTCAAATAATTTCGCCTTCGAAGAAATTGTTTCAACGGATTATGGAAAGGTGCATGATGCAGCCAGAGGGGCAAGGCCCTCGTCGTTCGCCGATGCTGGGATGCCGATCCCCGCGTCGTCACGATTTAATGTGACGTTGGGAATACATCCGGCCTACAACGACGCTCCGAGCCTGAACGAGCGGAAGAAAGGCATCCAGTCGACGGTATTTCCGCGCAAGGAGGCACGCTTGAGAAGGGTTTCGTTTCCATTACCTGTGAGATTCACACAACCCAGCGTTCCATGCCTTCCGGCACGGCCCGACTTCAGGCACATTTACCCTTCTGGCCCCCAAGGCATAAAGGTGCCCATGAATGCGCCCTTCTTTTTGCTTGCGCCACGGCCTGCGCGGGATGCCTGCGGCCGTGGCTTACGCTTGCCTGACGCCCTGATGCGGGTGACGGCATGAATATCTTTGCGCCGATCGTGCGCCGGCCCATCGGCACCTCGCTGCTGGCGATCGGGCTGGTGCTGGCGGGTTTCTGCGCCTATCTGATGCTGGGCGTCGCGGCGCTGCCCACGCTCGATTTTCCCGGCGTGTTCGTGACCGTCGCCCAGCCAGGCGCCAGTGCGCAGACAATGGCCAACACGGTGCTGGCGCCATTGGAGCGCCACCTGGGCCGCATCCCGGGCGTGCAGGAGATGTACGGCAACGCCAACCAGGGCAGCGCCACGGTGATGGTGCGCTTCGATTTCGGACGTAACGTCGACAAGATCGCCACAGACGTACAGACCGCGATCAACGCCGCCCAGCCCGACCTGCCCACATCGCTGCCGAGCCCGCCGCAGTACTTCAAGTTCGACACCTCGCAGATTCCCATCCTGCACGTGGCGCTGACCTCCAGCAGCATGCCGCCGGACAAGCTCTACGATCTCACTGATACCCTGATCAGCCCGGCCCTTTCGCAAGTTCCGGGGGTGGCGCGCGTGCAATTGTTCGGCGGCACGCCGCACGCGGTACGGGTGGATGTGAACATCGCCGCGCTGTCCGCCAAGGGGCTGACCGCTAACGACATACGCAATACGCTGCGCGCCGCCAATGTCACCTCGCCGCAGGGCATTCTGAGCGACGGCCGGACGCAAATGACGGTGACAGCCACTGATGCGCTGCACACGCCGGACGATTTCGCCAGGCTGGTGATTGCCAACCATAAGGGCGTGCCGGTGTATCTGTCCGATGTGGCTGCCGTCGGCGGTGGCGAACAGGACAAATACCAGGCCGCCTGGTTCAACGGCACACGCACCGTGGGTCTGGAGATCAACAAGCGGCCGGAAGCCAATGCCGTCGCCACCGCCGAAGCGATCCGCGCCAAGCTGCCTGAACTGCGCCGGCTGTTGCCGGCCGACGTCCAGTTGACGCCGATCTTCGACTTCACCGAAAGCACCAAGGGCGCGCTGCACGAAGTGGAGGTGGCGCTGCTGATCAGTATCGTGCTGGTGTCGCTGGTAATGCTGGTGTTCCTGCGCCGGCTGCGCCCCACCCTGATCGCCGCGCTCAGCGTGCCGCTGTCGTTGGCCGGCGCCTTCGTGGTGATGTGGTCGCTGGGCTACACGCTCAATACGCTTTCGCTGGTGGCGTTGGTGTTGTGTATCGGTTTCGTGGTGGACGACGCCATCGTGGTGATCGAGAACATCTTCCGCCACATGGAGCATGGCGAGGCGCCGCTGGAGGCCTCGCTGCGCGGTGTGAGCGAGATCGGTTTCACGGTGATCTCGATCACCTTGTCGCTGATCGCGGTGTTCGCGCCGCTGCTGTTCGGCAACAACATGCTGATCATGCTGCTGCGCGAATTTTCGGTCACGCTCACGGCGGCCGTGGTGATTTCCGCGATCGTGTCGTTGACGCTCACGCCCGCGCTGTGCGGCCGTTTCCTGCAACCGGAAGCCGCCTTGAGCGCAGCGCCGTCGCGTATCGAACTAGCCTTGCAGCGTTTCGATCGCTGGCTGCACAGCCATTACGAACAGGCCCTGGACTGGGCCATGCGGCATCGCCGGCTGATGCGCTGGCAGCCGCTCACCTTGCTCCTTCTTACCGCGTTGCTCGGTTTTGTCACGGCGAAAACCGCGGGCGCGACTTTCATGCCGGACCAGGATACCGGCCAGCTCGCCGTCATGCTGCGCGCCGATGCCAACATCTCACCTACGATGCTTGCCGCACGCGTGCAACAAGCCAACAAGGTTCTGCAGGACGACCCTGCCACCCTCGACGTGCTGACCATTCTGGGTGCCGAGAACAATGGCGGCGGCGCCGTGGGCAATGCCGCGTCGATGTATGCGGATCTCAAGCCGCGCGGCAACGGTCCGGGCCAGCGCATGGAAGACATCAAGCAGGTGATCGAACGGCTGCAGAAGAAGTTCGAGCCGCTCGCCGGCCTGAAGGTGACGTTCAATCCGATCCAGTTCTTCAACGGCGGCGGCGCCGGCGACAACGCGGGGCAATACGAATTCCAGATCCTCGATACCAGCGGCGGCCAGGACCTGCAGCCGGTCACGTTGCAGATGGTGCGCAAGCTGCGCAGCATTCCCGAGCTCACCGACGTGAGCAGCAATTTCGACCTGGTGGGCAAGCAGCAGCAGATCACGATCGACCGCGAGAAGGCCGGCCGGCTGCTGGTCAATCTCGGCGACATCGATTCGGTGCTGCTCAATTCGTTCGGCCAGAACCAGGTCTCGGTGATTTATTCGGACATCAACCAGTACCGCGTGGTGCTGACTTCCTCCAGCTCCGAGTCGATGAGCGCCGCAGCGCTGCTCAACCTGTATATCCGCAACAGCAAGGGCCAGATGATTCCGCTGTCCGCGTTGGCCACGATTCTGCCGGACATGAGCCCGCTCGGCATCCGCCACCACGACCAGCAACAGGTCTCCACCATCAACTACAACCTCAAGCCCAAGGTGCAGCAAAACGAGGGCATCGAACTGGTAAAGCAGGCGTCGCTCGCGATACACATGCCGCCGGGGGCGCGGCTGGATTTCACCGGCGCCAACCAGCGATTGCAGGAGGCGCAATCGAATGGCGGCATTCTGCTGCTCGCGGCTATCGTTGCCATGTACATTGTGCTGGGCATCCTATACGAGAGCCTGGGCCATCCGCTGACCATTCTGTCCACCCTGCCGGCGGCGGGCATGGGTGCGTTCCTGGCCATGCTGGTCACCCACACGCCGCTGTCACTGATGGCGATCATCGCGGTGCTGATGTTGATCGGCATCGTGAAGAAGAACGCGATCCTGATGGTGGACTTCGCCCTGGTGGCACAACGCGAACGTGGCCTGGCGCCGCCGGACGCGATTCGCCAGGCGGCCTTGGTACGATTCCGCCCCATCACCATGACCACGCTGGTGGCAATGGGCGCGGCGTTGCCGCTGGCGATCGGCTTCGGCATCGGCTCGGAGATGCGCCAGCCGCTGGGCATCGCGATCGTTGGCGGATTGCTGGTATCGCAGTTGCTGACGCTGCTGAGTACGCCTGCCATTTATTTGTGGTCGTATGACTATGGCCTGCGCAAGGCGGCGCGCAAGGAGCGGCGCGCGGAGAAGCGGCGGCTGCGCGAATTGGGGTCGCAGTCGCCGGCGATCGAGGTTGAGTGACGAGGCAAGCGCACCAGTCTTGCCTCATCGTCATTCCGGCGCAGGCCGGAATCCAGTTTCAATACGCCGTGCGAAGCACTCAGAGCCCGGTTTTGTGTCCTGCGGACGCATATTGAGACTGGATTCCGGCCTGCGCCGGAATGACGGCGGGGTCTAGCGGCGGCGTAGGCTGGGACGGCAATCCCAGCGTGCGTGAGCCATAAGGAAGGCGGGGATCGTCATCCCAGCTACCGTCTGCCAAAAGGCTTGCCATGCCTTCCGGCACGGCCCTACTTCAAGCACATTTGCACGATGACGCATCAGTGTATGAAATAGGCATGGATACCTATCATTCGCACCATAGCCGTTCACGCGGCTTGTACATGGACGTCTCGTGCGCACGGATACAGACGCCGGCATGAACCTGTTCGAGCCGATCATCCGTCGTCCCATCGGCACGTCGCTGCTGGCGATCGGGCTGGTGCTGGCGGGCTTTTGCGCCTACCTGGTGCTGGGCATCGCTGCCTTCCCGTCCCTGCAATTCCCTGCCGTGGCAGTGACTGCCTTTTTCCCCGGCGCCAGCGCGCAGACAGTGGCTTCGACCGTGACAGCGCCACTGGAACGCCAGCTTGCGCGCATCCCCGGCATCCAGCGCATGACCTCGGACTCGAATGCGGGCGGGATGCTGATCCAGATCCAGTTCGAGATGTCGCGCAGCGCGGACCAGGCGGCCCGCGACGTGCAGGCCGCCCTCAATGCGGCCGGTCCGGACCTGCCGCCGGAGATGGCGCTGTTCCCACCGCAATACTTCAAGGCGGATACGTCGCAGATTCCTGTGCTGCTGATCGCGATGACGTCCACCAGCATGCCGCCGGACAAGCTCTACGATCTGGCCGATACGCTGATGCGCCCTGCGGTGGCGCAGATCACCGGTGTGGCGCAGGCGCAGTTGATCGGCGGCTCGCCGCATGCAGTGCGGGTGTCGTTGAATGGCGCGGCGCTGACCGCCAAAGGCCTGACCGCGAATGATGTTTCCAACGCACTGCGCGCGGCCAACGTCGCCTCGCCACAAGGCGTGCTCAGCGACGGCATGACGCAAATGACCGTGTCGGCCAATGACGGCCTGCGCACAGCTCAAGATTTCGCAGCGCTGGTCATAGCCAACCGGAATGGCGTTCCCGTGCGCCTGTCGGACGTGGCCTCCATCAGCAACGGTCAGGCGGACTCCACCCAGGCAGCCTGGTTCAACCATCAACCTGCCGCGATCATGCAGGTGATGAAGCGCCCCGAGGCGAACTCGGTACAAGTGGTGCAGGAGATCAACGCCACGCTGCCGAAGCTGCGAAGGCTGGTGCCGGCCGACGTGCAGGTCACGCCGATCTTCGATCTAACCAAATCCACCAAGTCCGCCTTGCACGAAGTGGAAGTGGCCCTGCTGCTCAGCATCGTGATGGTGGCGCTGGTGATGCTGCTATTTCTACGTCGCCTGCGTCCCACCATCATTGCGATGTTCAGCGTACCGCTGTCGTTGGCGGGCGCCTTTGTGCTGATGTACTCGCTCGGTTTCACGCTCAACATGCTGTCGCTGATCGCCCTGGTGTTGTGCGTCGGCTTCGTGGTGGACGACGCCATCGTAGTGATCGAAAACATCTTTCGCCACATGGAGCAGGGCGCCAAGCCGCTGGACGCCGCGCTGACCGGTGTACGCGAGATCGGCTTCACGGTGATCTCGATCACGCTGTCGCTGGTGGCCGTGTTCGCGCCGATGGTGTTCGGCAACAACCAGATGGTCATGCTGATGCGCGAATTCTCGGTGACGCTGATCGCCACCATCGTGATTTCCGCCGCAGTGTCGCTGACCCTAACGCCTGCGCTGTGTGGCCGCTATTTGATAGAAGAAACGGGTACGCGGTCGGCACCCGGCAAACTTGAAGCGGCCGTGGAACGCCTGGATCGCTGGTTGCTCGGCATTTATCGGCGTGCCTTGGACTGGGCCATGCATCACCGGCGCATGATGCGCTGGCAGCCGCTGATTTTGTTGGTGCTGACGTTTGGCCTGGCGGTGGCGGTGGCGAAGACCGCCGGCGGCGCGCTGATGCCGGAGGGTGATACCGGCATGCTGCAGGCCAACGTGGTGGCTGACGCGAACATTTCCCCCGAGCTGCTCGCCCAACGCACGCAGGCCGTGGAAGCCGTGATGCTGGCCGATCCGGCCGTGCTTGACGTGGGCTCCTTTCTGGGCGGCAACAACACCAACGGCGCGGTCGGCAACGAGGCGACGTTCTTCATCGACCTCAAGCCGCAGGGTGACGGGCCAGGACAACGCCGCGACCCTGCAGACAAGGTGATCAAACGGCTCAACGAGCAATACAAAAAGCTGACCGACGTGAACGTCGCGGTCACCAGCCTGGGCTTTTTCACCGACAGCGGCGGCAGCGAGGCGAAAGGAAAATACGCCTTCGCACTTACCAGCACCACCAGCCAACCCCTGCAGCAACCCACTCTGCGGATGGCGCAGATGATGCGCAAGATGAAGCAATTCAAGGACGTCAGCACCACCTTCGACAGCATCGGCAAGCAACAATTGCTTGAGATCGACCGCAATGCAGCCGCACGATTGCAGGTGAGCATCGGACAGATCGACCAGGCCCTGGCCGATGCCTTCGGACAGACACCGGCGTCGGTGATCTACTCCGACATCAACCAGTACCAGGTGATCCTGATCGCCGACAACGCCCATTCGCTCAGCCCCGCCACGCTGCTCAACGTATACGTGCGCAATGACCGCAACAAGATGGTGCCATTGTCGGCCCTGGCGCGCATCCGTCCACGGATCGAGCCTATCGACGTGCAGCACTACAACCAGCTGGAATCGGCAACGATCAATTACAACCTGGCCGAAGGCATCAGCCAGACCGACGGCCTGAAGTACATCGACCAGGCCATGTTCGCCGCACAACTGCCGCCCGGCGTGGTCAAGCAATACACCGGCGACAACGAGAAGCTGGTGGAGGCGGCCACCAACGCGGCGATCCTGTTCCTGGCCGTGATCCTGGCGATGTATATAGTGCTGGGCATCCTCTACGAAAGCCTGATCCATCCGCTGACCATTCTTTCGACCCTGCCCGCCGCCGGCATGGGCGCCTTTTTGGCCATGCTGATCACCCATACGCAAGTCAGCACGATGTCGGTGATCGCCGTGCTGATGCTGATCGGCATCGTGAAGAAGAATGCGATCCTGATGGTGGACTTTGCACTGGTCGCCGAGCGCGAAGGCGGCCTCACACCGCCGGAGGCGATCCGCGAAGCCGCGCTGGTACGTTTTCGCCCCATCACCATGACTACGCTGGTAGCGATGGGCGCGGCGTTGCCCTTGGCCATTGGCTTCGGTATCGGTTCGGAAATGCGCCAGCCGTTGGGTATTGCCATACTTGGCGGCTTGTTTGTGTCGCAGCTGCTGACCCTGCTCAGCACGCCGGCCATCTACCTATGGCAGCATGATCGCCGTGTGCGCAAGGCGATACGCAAGGCGCGGCGCGAGGAGAAGCGCAGGTCGCGGCAATTGGGCAAGCCGATTGCCGTACCTGAAGCGGAGAGGGTTGGGTGAGTGCCTACTGCGCGCGCGTCTGACGCAGCGTAAGCTGGGACGGCGATGGTGGGATTGTCATTCAAGCCTACGTACGAAACAGATCTGCAAATAGAGTTCCTGACACGGAGATTCGCCAGAAATGCATAAGCCCCCATCAGCCCCTGCCGTCCGCACATGGGTGTTCATGCTCCTGATGTTCACCTGCCTGGGAGTATCCGCAGCCGGTCAGCCAGGACAGTTTGGCATCGGATTCAAGGTGGAAACCGAGGGCTTCATGCTCAATCCTAAACTGAAGAGCGTCGTGGTGAGCGATCTGCAACCCGGGCTTCCGGCCGATAAGGCCGGCATCAAAGTCGGGGATGAAGTCGTCGAGGCCGATGGCAAGACCATCGCCGGAGCGAGTGCGTTCGGCATGCGGTCGACCATGCACAAAGATGCTGGCCAGGCCTTGACGTTGAAGCTCAAGCACCCGACTGGCGATAGCTACACCATAACCATGGTGGCAGTTCCCAAAACCTAAGGATGCCAAATCAAGCGCTTACGCGCCTGATTTGCGGCGGGCCTTCCTTGGCCCGCGGAACCTCTGAACTTATTCAGAGGTTCCCTAACGGGCTGGCGGGGCATCACCGAGGAAAAGTTCACGGACCAGGCTGCTCGCCAGCCCGGTCCTGAGACTCATGTTTCTTCACCATGGGAAGCGAATGCTTATTTGAGTAGCGCGTGTTTTCCCCACAGCAGTGATCGCTCCACGAAATGACTAGCAAGGCTGTGTCGCCACGGCGTCGTCAGGTGAAGCAGCCATGGGCCAGGGCCTCGCGCAAGACAGCGTTGATCGAGTTCGCGAACACGGCATCATTGAACGGCCTGGCATAGAAGCCGAAGGGGTTCCCTTTGTAGGCTTTGATCATTGGCGTAACGGCTTTCACGTAAAACTCCACCTCATCGCCATCACCCGTCAATCCCAGGTCTTCTTGCGAGGCAATCACTGCGCGCAGCGACAATTGGGACAACTTGAGGTTCTCGCCCTTCAGCGCAGGATACTTCCTGCTCTTGTCCAGCTGGTTTTTAGGATCCTTGAAGACAAGAATGCCACGCGTCCCCCCCCTGTCCAATCTGAAGCGCGTCACTGACTCTTCGACCCTCCCTACCATCCATTCGATGAAGAGCGTGGTTGGATTTTGCTTGGGTGCGTCGGGACCCAGTTTGGCAGAGCTTTTGCTGCTGCCGAGAAAAATGCCGGATTCAAGAATCGGCATCAGCGCATTGGTGGAATGTATGTAGATGCCGCTCACGTAAAAGCTCCATGCAGTGGTTTGAGTAGTTAATACGATCCGTACGCTTACGTTGCGAAACCCGGCATTGCTGTGTCGTGCGCTACGAGGATAGTCATCTCGGCCTAAGAGCTAGACGACGCATGCCATAGGGGTTTGCAGGCTGCGCACGAACCGGGCTAACCATCAGCCCGGTTCGTGCCCCTGCAAAACGGGCCGTCAATGCAACTCGTTGATCGCCGGATCGCGTTCCACCTTGAACACTTCCGGCGGCGGCGTGGCCGACTTCATCAGTTTGAGATGGAGCCTGCTGGCCTTCACGCAGGCATTGCCGCCGCCATCGATGAAAACACCGCCTTCATTGCATTTCCAGTCGTAGAAGTTGGCGATGCCCTGGGCGAGCTGCAGGCTGTAATCGGTGCTGAGCGCCCCGGCATCAAGGGGAACGCCGGCCTCTATGTTCTGGAACCAGCGCATCCAGCGGTCCGATCCCACCGGTGGAATCCTGGCGGGCGACAGGAAGGTGGGGTTCATCGGCGATAGCTGCGGACTTTCAGCAGTCATGTGACAGCTCAGGCAAGCACTTACCGGGTTGTCCACCGGACCGTTCAGGCGTCCATTCCAGCCCAGATGCGTGGGCGGCAGTTCGGGTTTGGCGTTGATGGCCGATTCCATGATCGCCGGATTGATCTTGGTGACGGTGGGCTGCTTGTTGGTGTAGTCGTCCTTGTTGTTTTTCGGATCGTTGCCCCACATCACACCGACCGGCACCAGGTTGCCCCAGCCTGACTTGCCGGTGACCGTGCCGTTGTACTGGAACGTGCCGAAGATCCAGCCGGTGCCCGGGACACGGCTGTCACGCACGGCGAAATCCATCTGGATCAGGGCGACGTTCTTGATCTGGCGGTTGGCCGAACTGAAGGTGTCGGTCACATAGGCCTGCCACAACACCGGATTGACCAGGAACGGCACCTGCTTCAGGTCGATGTCGGCAAACAGGGGTTTGCACACCACCGTACCGTCGTGAAAGCTGTTCGGCTTGGAGGTAACACTGGGATCAGGATCCTGCGGGTTCTTCCATACCTGGCCGATGGTGTAGCCGCCGATGTCGTTGTAGATGCCGACGGCATAGGTCGTGCCCGTGGCAGTTTGCGTGGCAGCAAGCTGCTGGGATTGGATCGGCGCTTCCTTGGTGAGCCCATGGATGCCTTCACGACCCGACGGTCCATAGTGCTGCCAGGGAATGTGATACCAACGACGGACCTTGTTCCTCTGCACGTCCCAGTCGGTGTCGACATTGCCTTCCAGGCAATACTTTTTCACGGCTTCCGCGTACGGACGCCATTGCTCGAAGTCGTTGCTGAACTTGGCGGGCAGCAGCTTGAAGAAAGCCGGCAGGGGCCCTTTCGGTAGGACCGCCGGATAATTCTGGCTCAAATGAAAATACGGCCCTGTATACGGCGCCGGCGGCTTGTAGCCGAAATCCGGGAAGGTCCCTGCATTGGCAACAGCCGTCATCATTGCTAATCCCGCCACGGTACCGGCTATTACGCCTTTGACGAAGTACATGCCTTGTTTCCCCTCTGTTGGTCATCCTCACCTCACGCAAGCATTGCGCCCGCGCACGTTGTCCGGTTGGTTCCGGCCCGGACGGCCTCCCACGGCCTATCGCGCGGTAACTTGAAGTTGCCGACGTCGTGGAAACGTGAAAGACGATCCTTGAAGGCGGTACGGGTTCGATCGGATCCGTTGCTGGAATCGCGGCCGATTGGGTAGTGATGTGCATCCCCACGCAGGCTGCAGGCTGGGAAGGCAACCCAGCAGCGGGAAGCGCAATGCCGCAAACCTTCCGTTGCTGCAGCGATCACTGGATGGCGCAGACAGGACATGGGTCCACATTGCTTTCCATCCCGGACATTGGCATCAGCCAACAGCGCACAAGCCAGTCGGCGAAAAACTCGCGAGAGGGTCTGAATCCTAGAACGGCATAAGCCTAGTCCATACACAAAGCAAAGAAGTATGTGCTTGCCATAAAGCAGCCCACCGTTCCTCAAACAGACCGACACCATGAGACTTTGCGAAACAAGGACGGCTCATCCGCTCGGCTCAGGCTTGAGCGTATCCGCGTATTGCTGCAGGAAATACACGGCCGCATGCAAGGCGGTGGTTTGCACGGGATTGAGCGGCCAGGAAACGGTCGTGCCGTGCAAGTCCGATAGCTTGGGCTGCTTGAGGGTTTCACTGCGTTCCAGCAGAGTACCGACGACATGGGTGGCCCATGAAATGCCGGCGAGTTTCGCGGCGTAACTGGTCAGCTTCTCCAGGTCCCGCTCTACGGAAAGGTGGCGCGGGTTGAATGGATTGCGCAGGGAAGATGGGTCGTTGCGAATGGAAAAGCATGCGTGTGCCACGTGATCTGTGCACGCCACGATCAACACTCCTCTTGTCGGGTTTGGTCAGCAGGTCGGGGGAGCTGCTTTCGCTCGGATGAAAGCGTAGGCCAGGGGGACCGGCCCAGCTATAAAACAAATCCGAAAGTGCAGGGATTTTGGTCCCCGCCTAACCTTTTGAACGGGAGTATGCCCGGTGGGCTGGAATCAGTCGGCAGGTCCGGTGCACGCTGCAAGGCGCTGGCCTTCGATCTCCAGTGCCGGCTGGCCATCCAGCATCAGCGTGCCTGCGAAATGTTGGGCCGAGTCCAGCTGTATGCGCGCGGTGCCTTTGTGTGCATCACAGCTGAGCTGCCATGCCAGCGCCGTGCTGGTGCGATGCTCATCGCTGCGTTGGCAGTTTTCGTCCGGCTCGGCGGTGTTCGCAAAGCTTGTCCACGGATCCGCGCCGTCGTAGAAGCATTTCCATTTCACCTGTCGCTGCCCATCCTTGAGGGTGTGCAGGGTGATCTTCCATAGGCCGGGCATGGCCTGGAAGTCGGCAGGATCGGCATGCGCACTGCTGCTGAGAGTGCCGGATGCGCCGATCAGCATCAGGGCGGCGATGGGGTTGGACCAGCGGCTCAGATAACCGGTAGAACGGGCTAGCAGGCTCATCGTTCGGATCGCGGGGGGCGGAAGGCTCTATTTGATAGGTGTTTTGTTACAGCTTGCGGACGCAAGCTTCGCTTGCGTTGCCCTCCCCCGCAAGCAGGGGAGGGCACCACAGTGCGGGAGTCCGCTCAGTTTTGCGCGTTGTCGTCGCCGTCCTCGCCCCCATGGCGATGGAAACGGAACATGTCCATCAAGTCGCCGATGGCCGGTGCATTGACCGGTACATACGGGTTGTTCGGCAGCGCGATCGGGTTCGGCAGGTTGTCACGGCTGCGGTGGGAGATGGTTTCGTCCAGGTCCCAGTTCGCTTCCACGAATTTGTCGAACGACACGTGATCGTAGTACGTGTGCACCACGCGGCCGCCTTTGGAGTACTTCGACACCACCAGCAGCGGAATGCGCGTGCCGTCGCCGAAGAAGTCGACCGGCTGCACGTAGCCGGAGTCGTAGTAGCCGCCGCCTTCATCGAAGGTGATCATCACCGCGGTGTTGTCCCACAGCTTCGGATTGGCCTTCACCATGTCGATGATTTTCTTCGCATAGCCCTCGAACAGCTCCAGCTTGGACGAGGACGGATGGCCGTCCAGCAGTCCGTCCGGCTTGGCGATGGAAACCGCCGGCAGGGTGCCGTTCTGGATGTCGCTGTAGAGGTTGTTGAGATCCTGGTTGTGCGCGCGCAGGGCCGGGTTGGTCATGATCTGCATGGAGTACAGGAAGGGATCGCAGATGTTGCAGAAGGTGCCGGCTTCGCCGTCTTCCTTGCCGGCGTCCCAGCCTTCACCGTAGTACTTCCAGCTCACGTGACGGCGCGTCAGCAGCAGGCCGAGGTTTTGCTGGCGGGTCGGCGGAAGGGTGAACTGGCTGGCGCCCAGCGGTGCAGGCGTGCCATCGCCCAGGTAACCGGGGTTGTAGTTGTTCACCAGGTAGTACGCACCCTTCTTGCAGTCGCCATGGCGGAAGGCGTGGTACGGCAGGCTCTTAAGGTATTTGCGCACCGCGGCAACGCCCGGTTGCCCGTCGTCCGAACAATTCACATAGGAACCGCCGCTGTAGCCATCCTGCACCCACCAATCGTTGGTGCCCGCTTGGGAATTCGGGTTTTCCACCTGGTTGGACGGCGGTACCGCCGGTTCGCCGTTGGCATCGGCGTAATAGATCAGGTCACCGAAGCCCAGCATGATGTGGTTGGCGCCCGTGCCGCCCATCACCGACTGGTGGAAGTTGTCGCTGAGCGCATATTCCTCGGCCAGCTGCTTGAAGTACGGCGCATCGCCCTGGGCCATGTTGAGGAACTGCATGGCGGTAGAGCCTTCATGCGTGCTCTGGTCGGTGAAGTTGGCCGGCTGTTGCTTGCCGTTGTTGCCGGCACCCAGGGTCACTTCCACCCACGGGAACAGGTCGGCGAGGCAGCCGCTGGGGTTTTTCCGCGTGGCGTGGCTCGCGTCGCAATCCAGCTGCTGCCACATCTGGAAGAAGCGGTGCACCGGACTGCTGGCGTAGTCGTTGTAGCTGATCGAGGCATGCATATCGACCGGCGCATTCGGCAACGTGGTCGGGAAGCGCGTATCGACCACGCCGTTAGGCAGTCCCGTGCCGCCTTCGGCCAGATAGGGGTAATAGTTCGTCGGCAAGCCCGGTTCAATCGCCTGGGCCTGGGCGGCCGAAGCAAGATAGGGCTGGGTGGGTGCGCCGCCGGTGTTGATCGACGGAAGGTTGGTGTAGGCGCTGGTCCGCTTGGGCGCCAGTTCAAAGTCACCGGATTGGGTGGCCTGCCATTGCTGAGCCAGGTCCACGTGTGGGCCGGGCGTGCCGTCGACATTGACGATGCCCTTGGACAGCAGATTGTCGACGGTTTGCCCGTGCGGCGGGGTGTAAGTGCCGTACACGTGATCGAAGGTGCGGTTTTCGCCGATCAGCAGGATCACGTGCTTGATCGGAGTGCGGGTGCGGGTGCTCGCGTCCTGCTCGAGATCCGGGCTGTAGAGGGTGACCGGGCCACCGGGCTGGCCGTTTACGGGTTTGCTAGCGGTGGCGGGTACGCTGGCGCGAAATTTTGCGTCATTGGATGCATCGGTATTCTGTGCGTTCGCCACCCCTACGAGACTGGTGATGAGCGCGCCGAATAAAAAAGGTTTCAACCGGGTACGGCCAAGCTTGGTGGGCATAGCTGGTGTCTCCTGCCGGCCTGTGGCGCAGGCCTGCGCAAATAGTCCCCCTGATTGCGGTCTGCGTTGTGCAAGGCCTCCGCAGACCGATCGGAAGTCTGCGCCGCCTACATGACGCAGCGTTGGCAGGAACGCGACACAGCGACACGGCGTGATGACAGTGCCGAGACAAACGTGACAAATGGCACGCGGGATTGACGTTATGTTTACGAATGCGCCGGCAACAGCTCAAAGGGCCGCATCATTTCGTTGTCCTCGTGCTCCAGGAAATGGCAATGCCAGACATAGCGGCCCGGCTCACCCTCGAAACGCATGGCGATGCGGGTGACCATGCCGGGATCGGCGCGCACGGTGTCCTTCCAGCCAAGTTCCTGCGCTTCCGGCGGCAGCGGCGGCCCGGTGAACACCAGCTTGCGATGCGCATTCCAGGCGAACAGATCGAACGGGCGGCGATCGATCACCTGGAAGCGCACCAGATGCAAATGGATCGGATGCGCGTCGCCGGTGAGATTGACGAAGCTCCAAGTTTCGACGCTGTGCTGGCGAGGGGTTTCCGTCACCGGATCAGACCAGCGCTTGCCGTCGAGCAGCATCGTCATGGCGTTGCCATTGGCGTCGTCGGTTTCGTTGAGGGTGAGGATACGGTTTTGCACCGCACTGGCCGGATCGATGCGTGCAACCGGGCGTAGCGAGGTCGGCACGGCGGATGTATCGCGATGGCCGTTGTCGCGGACACGAAACTCCAGTATGCCTAGCGATTCGTGGCGCAATTGCAGGGACTTGCCCGCAAAGCTCGAGAAGTCGATGACCACTTCGGCGCGTTCGGCGGGATACAGCTCGATTCGCGCCCGTTCCAAGGGCGCCGGCAGCAAGCCCTGATCGCTGGCGACCTGTTGCATGGCCTGATCGTGCGATAGCGAAAGATCGAAGAAGCGCGTGTTGGCGACATTGATCAGGCGCAAGCGATAACGTCGCGGCTCGACTTCCAGATAGGGAAATAGCTTGCCGTTCAACAACACGAGATTGCCGTTGCACTGCATGACCCACGGCGCGTCGGGGTCATCCGAAACCGGATAGTAGAGTTGACCGTCCTGCGCGACGAACCGGTCGCACAGCATCAACGGAATATCGTAATCGCCCGTGGGCAGGTTGAGCGCCTGTTCTTCCGCATCACGCACGATGTAGGCACCGAACAAGCCGGCATAGATGTTCAGACGCGTAATCCCCATCGCGTGGTCGTGGTACCAAAGCGTGGCTGCATCCTGCCCGTTGGCATAGCGATACAGTGCCGAGTGTCCCGGCGTATACCAGTCTTCCGGAAAACCGTCCGCGCCGGCCGACGCACGCGCACCATGCACGTGGGTCACAGCGCGTACTTCGGGCTGGCCTTTTTCCGCGCCATGCAGAGTGTGGTCGATCGGCAGGAAATGCTTCGCCGGCAAGGCATTCACCCATTCCACCATCAACGGCTCGCCACGTCTTGCCTCGATGGTTGGACCGGGAAACTGGCCGGCATAACCCCAGAGGGGCGTAGCGGGAATATCGCGATGCAGGCGCACCTTGCACGCGCGCATCTCGATCCGGTAGCAGGGCAGGGTGTGGCCGGGATTCGCCGGGTCCGCGCACTGTTGGGTAGCACGCGCCACGGATGGAACAGGGAGCGGATCGACGAATCTCGCCAGCGAAGTGGGATTGATCAGTGGCACCTTAGGCGCCGCCAAGGTGGCCGCGCCGGTGCGGACAGGCATCGCCATTGGCATGGTGGAGGCGCTTGCCGTGCACCTCACGTCACCAACCGCGTAAGCGCCGACGAATACGCCGGCGCCACGCAAAAAGTCCCGTCGCGTGATCGTCATGCGTTGCTCACGCGGTGGCGGTACGGATCGAGTCTGGGCATGGCCATTCCAACGACACTACGGGCGCGGCGTGACAGATACGTGGCAATGAGCCGTGGCGTATCGGGTGGGTTTATGCAATAAAACATGCATCGTGTACGAATCTTCATCATGACCAGCACCACCCAGCCCTTTCGAGTTCAATGGGTATTCGGCCAAGTGGCCGAAGCCCTGCGCCGCCAGATCGTCAGCTTCTGGTTGCAGCAAGGCGCCTTGAGCCATGCCGATGAAGCCTGGCGCCGATCCTTCGAAGTCGCGTGCGTGCTGCAGGAGGCAAGTGGCGGTCTCGCCGGTGTCTGCACCGTTGCGATCCACATCGATGACCAGGCTCGCTGCTACGGCTTCGTGCGCATGTTCATCCGGCCGGATTGCCGGCGGCCCGGGCTGAATATGCAGCTGATTGAGCGGACGATCGAGGGCTTCACTCAATTGGCGCGCGAACCGGGCGGCCCGCAGCGGCTGGTTGCGACGATCGAGAACCGCAAGCTGGAACGCAAAGCGGCGCAGCGCATCCTGGCCCGACTGGGTTTTGTTCACGCTGGCGTGGCGCCCCATGGTGAACGGGTGATGCAACGTAGGCTGGGATGACAATCCCAGCATCGCGTGACTTGCATGTATGGCAATGCTTGGTTTAGCAACATAAGCCTACGCTCCTGGACACCTTGCGGTGTCCAGGCACTGTCTGAGCATGCAGCTTAGAACTGCTTGGTGAAGCCCACGCTCACTGCGTTGTCTTTCAGATGACTGGCGAACTGACCCTGGTAATCCAGGTACAGACTCCATGACGCACCGGCTTGCGCTGTGATCCGCGCGCCCACCGTTGCCATGCCGCGCCCCAGGGTCTCACCCGGCATCACGAACGCCGTGCCATCCTGGCTGGTGGCCTGCACCATCGCGTTGCCGCCGTGCGTGTTATAGCGATAGCCGACGTCGAACTGCGGCAAGTAGCTGACGCCCTGGGCGACGAACGGATGCGAGAACTGCACGCGTGCATACGGCTGTAACGTGTTGTAAGTGCTATGCGCAGCTTGCAGCACGAAATCGTTGGCAAACGGATTTGTGCTGGCAAGCGACTCGTTGAAGCCGCCCAGGCTCTGATGCTGGTACAGCGCCCCGACCACCGGCATCACCTGCCACTGCGCCGCCGCGATCGGCCACGCGGCCTGCAGTGCCGCGGCCGTGTCATCGCCATCCGGACGAGCCACGCTGCGGCCGATGCCCGTTTGACGGTACGCGCTGTAGCGGCTGTGCGCCTCGTCAAGCGTGCCCGACAACACCACCGGCCCGACATCGGCGTAGGCGTATACGCCGCCGTGCACGCTGTCCACATTGGCGTTGCCGCCCAGGTGGTCGCTGCCATTTATGCGGCCAAAGCCCGCTTCCACGCCCAGATGCAGTGCATTGCCCACCGCGTGGTCGAAACCGCCCTGCAGTCCAAACAGCGAACTGTTCAAGCCGTTGCCGCCAGAAACCGATTCATTGCCGCCGCTGTATTGCACCCACAGATCGCCATGGCAGGACGGTGCAACGGTGTTGGCATGGGCGGTGTGAGCGTCGTTGCACGACGTTTCGCTGGGCCGAAGTGTTGCCCTGAGCACGGTATCCAGCGATTGCTGTCCGACCAGGTTCGCGCTTTGCAGCAGGTTGGCGTACAGGCCGCTGTCTGCGGGAGCGACGATCTTCTGCATCAGCAGCAGATCAGCTTGCGATTGCGTGTAGACCACTCTGGTGTCGAGGTTGCCCGGCACTCCGGTTGAGGTTGTGCTGGTGAAAGTCCCGCTCAGCGACGTAGCCTGTACCAAGGCGTAGCTGCTGGTGTTGTACGTGCCGGGGGCATAGACCAGGTGCAGCGCGCCGGCGAGACTGGCATGGCCATTGACCTGCAATTCAGACGCCCGCGTCGGCGTGACGTCGATCTGCAAAGTCGCGTCCGCGTTCTGCGTGTAGTTGCCGTTGATGCTAAGCATGCCCATCGAACCACCCGGCCAAACCGTGCCATCACTGGTCACGTTGCCGTTGATCGTGCCATGGCCGCGCAACGTGCCGTCTGCACCCACCGCCACGCTGCTTTGAATGGATGCGGCAGCATGCGAACTGTCGCCCACTTCCAGCGTGCCCGACCGCACCGCGGTTTCGCCGGCATAGGTATTCACGCCGTTGAGGATCAGCGTGCCGCCACCGATCTGCGCCAGGCTGCCGGTGCCGCTGATCCCGGCGCCGTAACTAACTGTGTCCGAGCGATCGAACGCCATCACGCCGTTGTTGACCACGTTGCCGCTCACCATGCCGTTGGTGTCGTGGTTTGCCACCTGCAGCATGCCGCCGAGGACGGTAGTGGTACCTGTATAGGTGTTGTTGGCCGTAAGCATCAGCGTGCCGCTGCCGGTCTTGCTCAGCGAACCGTTGCCGCTGATCAAACCGTTGTAGATGCCGTTGCTCGCTTGATCGAAGGTGAGGTTGGCGCTGCCGCCGTTCGCCGCTGCGAAGATCACATTGCCGACGATGCTGGTGCTGTTGCCCACCAACGTACCGTTGGTGATCGTCCAGGACTGGCTTGCATTGCCGGCGCTGGTCAAGGTCAGCGCACCACCGCCGCTCTTGGTCAGCGACCCGTTGCCGCTGATCGAACCGTTGTACACGCCGTTGGCCGTTTGATTGAACGTGAGGCCGGCACTGCCGCCATTCGCCGCGGCGAAGACCACATTGCCGACGATGCTGGCGCTGTTGCCAACCAACGTACCGTTGGTGATCGTCCAGGACTGGCTGGCGTTACCGGCGCCGGTCAAGCTCAGCGCGCCGCTGCCGTTCTTGGTCAGCGAGCCGTTGCCGCTGATCGAACCGTTGTACACGCCATCGCTCATTTGATTGAACGTGAGGCCGGCGCTAGCGCCACTCACTGGCGCGAACACCACGTTGCCAACGATATTGGCGCTGTTGCCGACCAGCATGCCGCTGGTGATGTTCCACGCCTGGCCCTCGCTTCCAGTGCCGGTCAACGTAAGCGTGCCGTTGCCGGCCTTGGTCAGCGTACCGTTGCCGCTGATCGAGCCGTTGTAGACGCCGTCGATCGCTTGATTGAATGTGAGGTTCGCACTGCCGCCGCTCACCGGCGCGAACGTTACATTGCCTACAATGCTATTGCTGTTGCCGACCAGCATGCCGTTGCTGATGGTCCACGGCTGGCTGGCGATGCCGCTACCAGACAGCGTCCAGGTGCTGGTGCCGGCTTTGCCGAACTGAGCAAATCCTTGGAAGGTCGCACTGCTGCCGACCGCTCCCAAGGCGCCCAAATTGAACGTCGCGTTGCTGCTGCCGCCCAACGTGAGGGTGTCTCCGCCGTTGGTACTGCCGCTTTGGCTGACTACGTTGCCGGTGAACGTGTAGCCCGCCACCAACCCGAGGTTGTTGCCGCCGCCGCTGAGGTCCACGGCGTCGGCTTGGGTTCCGGTAGAACTCACGCCTCCCGCAATGCCGCCTGCATTGGTGATCGTCGACCCGCCGGTGGAAACCACACCAACGCCCCCGGCACCGACGACGCCAGCAATGCCTGCCATGCCTCCGGCGGCAGTCGAACCTTGGACACCCGCCGCACCACCATTGCCACCGGTAATCGTGCCGGTATTGACCACCGTGAAGCCCGCTCCGCTGACGCCCGCGGCGCCGGCGCCACCATTGCCGCCATTGCCCGCAGTGCCGGTTGCGTTATACGTGGTTCCGCCATTGCCACCGGCACCACCTACACCACCGGTGATGGTGCCTGCGTTAGCAAGCGTGAAGCCCGTGCCGCTGACGCCGATGCCACCCGCGCCGGCGTTGCCACCCACGCCGGAGAGACCGGTGGCGCCAAACGGGCTTCCGGAAGTGCCGGGCGCGCCTTGGGCGCCGTTGCCACCTGCAGCGCCGGCGCCGCCAACAATGGCCTGGTTATTGGTGAGCATGAAGCCGCTGCCGGTTACGCCCGCACCCCCAGCACCCCCCTGGCCACCTTGGCCACCATTGCCACCGTTGCCGCCAGGGGTGGAGAGCGACCAACCGCCATTGCCGGAATGACCTCCATTCCCGCCAGCTCCACCGTTGCCGCCGGTAACGATGCCGTTGTTGGTAAGAGTGGCGTTGACCCCACTTACTGCCGCCCCGCCAGCACCGCCAGCGCCACCGGCACCACCGTTGCCGCCATTGCCGGCTATGCCGGTATGGGTGCTGCCGCCCACGCGTGAGCCTGTTGTGCCGCCTCCCGCACCGCCGGCGCCGCCTGTGACCGTACCGGAGTTGGTAAAGGTGAACTGGCTGCCTTCTACGCCGTTGCCGCCGGCACCGGCCGCGCCGCCGGCGCCACCGTCGCCGCCCCGACCAGCCGTGCCGCTATTGCTATAGCCGCCCGATCCACCGACACCGCCCACGCCACCGTTGCCACCTGCGCCACCGTTGATGTTCTGGCTGTTTGTGAGCGTAAAACCGACGCCGGCTACGCCTGCACCGCCCATGCTGCCCTGGCCGCCAGCACCACCCGCGCCCCCGTCCAGGGTGGGCGAGAAGGTCCCGCCATTGATGCCATTCAAGCCGTTGCCGCCAGCACCGCCCGCACCGCCATTGAGGGTGCCGTTGTTGATGACCGTGGCGTTGTTGCCATTCACCGCTGCACCGCCCGCGCCACCGGCATTGCCGGTACCTCCGCCAGTCCCGATGCTGGTGGCGCTCATGGGCGTGGCAAGCAGAGCGATCTCTCCGATCGGATAGAAACCGTTACCGCCGTTGCCCCCGGTCACGGTGCCATTGTTGGTGAACGTAAACTGGCCTCCGGCGACACCATCACCGCCTACGCCACCGATCCCGCCGCTACCGGCATTGCCCATCGAGCCCGCTGCAATGCTTTTGGCGACACCACCCAATCCAGCCCGGCCGCTCATGCCCGCGATGCCGCCAGCACCGCCACTGACGTTGTTGTTGTTGGTGAACGTAAAACCGATACCGATGACACCGGCGCCACCCGCACCGCCGCTGCCGCCCGCACCACCGTTGCCGCCATTGCCAGCAACACCGCTGGGAGTGGAGTTATTCATCGGAACGGGGAAGCCGCCGCGGCCACCGGTACCACCATGGCCACCGTTACCACCCACACCGCCGCTGAAGCTGCCGTTGTTGGTCGCCGTGAAATAGCCACCGCTCAACGCTGCGCCACCGGCTCCGCCAGCACCGCCAGCCCCGGCATCGGAGCCGTTGCCGCCGGCGGCATTCTGGGTCAGGCCACCCATCCCACCGAAGCCACCGTTGCCGCCATAGCCGCCGGTGCCGCCGATGGCGGACCCGCTATTGGTGAACGTGAATTGATTACCTTCCACCGCATTGCCGCCGGTGCCGCCGTTGCCTGCGGCTCCACCCGCCCCGCCAGCACCAGCATTGCCCCCGGAGTTGGCGCTACCCTGCCCACCCGGGCCGCCATTGCCGCCCTGGCTGCCATAGCCGCCACTGATTGAGCCGCTGTTGTTGAGGTTGAAAGAAGCGCCCGTTACCCCGGCACCGCCGCCACCGCCAGCTCCGCCCGTACCTCCCGCACCGCCTGCACTGGCATTGACAGTGCCACCGCTGAGGGGAGCGATGACCGAACCGCCGGGCCCACCCCGGCCGCCCATGCCGGCGTAACCACCGGTTCCACCCTGGATCGAACCACTGTTGACCAGCGTGCTCGCACCGGTCGCGTTGATGCCCGCGCCACCCTGGCCGCCGTTGCCCCCATTGCCGCCTGCACCACCCAGGCCTGACGTGCCGCCGGCTCCGGTTGCACTGCTGGGGAGGGACCTCGGGTTTTGGCCTGCGTATTTACCGCCCATGCCGCCGTCGCCGCCCTGGGCGCCATTACCGCCACGGCCGCCATTGATGCCGCCTGCATTGCTGACCGTCAGGGCCGAACCGCTTACACCTACGCCGCCAATTCCGCCCGCGCCGCCGGCGCCGCCATTGACGCCAGGCCCCGGCGTCGCATTGTTGAAGTAGGCGCCGCCCGGGGTACCCGACGTGACCATGGCCAAACCGCCATAGCCACCCGTACCACCGGCGCCGCCCAAGACCAGGCTCTGATTGTTCAGGGTAAAACCGCTGCCGCCGATCGCTGCACCACCGGCATAGCCTGAGGTGCCTGCTCCCGGTTGGGTGATCGCAACGCTGATTTGAACACCCGCAAAGGACTTGAAGCTGTTTTGGGGCGGGGCACCCATTTGGCCGGAACCACCCTGGGTGCCGGCCACCAGCACGCCGGGCACGCCGTTGACACCCACGGCCAGCGTGGTACCAGCGGCCATGCTGAAGCCGCCGTTGAAATTGCTGCCGATACCGGCCACATCCAACTCGCCGCCCTGCACCGACCAGCCTTCGTTGAGATTGACGGCGCCGGCCAGCGTCCAGGTGCTCTTGCCGGTTTTCTCATAGCTGGCAAAACCCTGGTATTGGGTGCCGCTGCCGGCTTCGCCGATCGATCCGTTCAACGTGGCGTTGCTGTCACCACCCAGGTTCAGCGTATCGCCACCGTTGGTGCTGCCACTGCTGCTGATGACGTTGCCGGCGATCGTGGAACCCGCCTGCAACACCAGCTGGTTGCCGCCACCGCTCAAATCGATCGCATCGGCCTGCCCGCCACCGGCACTTAGGCCACCGGCTATGCTGCCACTATTGGTAATGGTCGAACTGCCGGTCGATACGACACCGACGCCGCCTTGGCCGCCTTGGCCAGTGCCTCCCGCGTACCCGATGGACCCGGCAGGGATACCGCCTCCGCCGTAGGCGCCTCTACCGCCCGCCCCGGCTTGACCGCCGGAACCACCGCTGATGGCACCCGTATTGGTTAGCGTGAACGATGATCCGCTGACGCCAGCGCCGCCTGCGCCTGCATGGCCACCGTATCCTCCATTACCGCCAGGGCCGCCAGGCGCGAACATGCCGCTTCCGCCTACACCGCCGGCGCCGCCATGACCACCAGCGCCTCCCATACCACCGACGATCACGCCTGTGTTGTTGACGGTGAAGCCGGTGCCGGCAAGACCGGAGCCGCCATTTCCGCCAGCTCCCCCGTTACCACCGGCAGAGCCCGAACCGCCTTGACGGCCAAAATGATAGGCACCGGCAGCACCCGCGCCGCCGGCACCGCCAGCGCCACCTTGTCCACCCGCGACGACGGCACTGCTGGTGAGGCTGAA
This sequence comes from Dyella choica, assembly GCF_003977665.1. GTDB lineage: Bacteria > Pseudomonadota > Gammaproteobacteria > Xanthomonadales > Rhodanobacteraceae > Dyella_B > Dyella_B choica. Next base: position 122,556 of record NZ_RYYV01000007.1, read on the forward strand.
GCTCTGTCCGCTAAGGCCAGCAGACCCGCTGCCGCCGGCACCACCTGCAGATCCGCTTCCACCCCCAGGCCCTGATGCGCCGGCGGCGCCGGAAACGCCCGTGCCCGGATTGCTCACGGAGGCCGCGCTGCCTTGCAGCACCAGGGAAGAAGAAGACTGGGTCAGGCCCTGGGACAGGTTGTTGGCCGTGTTGGCGAAGGTCACCATGCCGGTACCCTGCAGCATCACCGGCGCCGTACCGGTGATGGCTGCATTGATGCTGACGTTGCCGGCGCTTTCGATGGTGGTTGCCGCGGTGATGGCCGGCAGGCTGCCGCTCACGCTGATGCTGTTGCCCGACGCCAGCGCAATGTCGATGATGCCCGGCGCGGCATTGCTCTGGGTGATGGCCCAACTCAAGGTGCCGGCGGTATTGCCGGTACCGTCATCGCTGGCTTGCGTGACGACGTATTGCAGCGGCGCCGCGAAGGCGTGCGGCGAGACAAGCAGCAACATGGGTGCGAGCACGCAAAGCAGGGCGCGCGCCAGCGGACGCACGGCCAGTTCGGGTGCGCGGTCATCCGCGTCTGCGCAAACGCCGCCTTGCGGCGCACTGGCAAATTCGGACGCCACTTGCATGACGCCCAAGGCACGATTCCAGACCAGTCGATAAATGCGATTCACGGCGAAGCTTCCTGTTAGATCTAAAGAGTTGTTGAGCGGCAATCGCCACGCGCAGATGCGGCGGTTGGCGAGCTATTTTTGATGGCAAAAAAAGTGCGCGCGTGCTGCGCTCAAACCACCAGGACGCCGCGCGGATTCAGCGCCGGATCCAGCCAGAACATGTCGTTCTCGAAGCGGCGAAATACGTCCGGCGGCAACACGCTGGTGCGCTCGTGCGCTTCGACTTTCTTGCGTACGGTGTGCAAGCCAGGAGTGCCGGCGCGCAGGTCGAATTCTTCCGCCTGATAGCTGATGTCGTCGAAGTCGTGTGCGTAGGGCTTTTCGCCGATGAAGTTGTAGACGGCGGCGATCGCGCGGGCCGGATTGCTGACCAGCGTTTCGTAGCGCAGCAACATCAAGTTGGCCGTGTCTTCGCCGTAGAACGCTTCCTTCAGCGCGTTGTAGGCAAAGCCGACCAGGCCCTCGCCGTTGGCCAGGCCCTCAGAGCGCGAGTACACCGTGCCGCCAGGCTGGTAATTGAAGAGGGAGGAGGGCTGGAACGCATTCTTGCGCACCAACTGCTCAATGCTGTTGATGATCCACGACACGTGCCGCACGCAGGCGATCACCTTGCCCTGCGGGAACAGTTCCCTCAGCTGCGGCAGCTTGCTGCACCAGCTGCGGTTGGTATCGAACACCATCTCGGCGCTGTACTCGGCGCCGTAATAGGTATCGAACAAGCCCCGCAACATGCGCTGGCGCTGCGCGTCGCTGATGAATACCGAATACTCGTTACGTCCGCTGAGCTCACCCAGCAGGGTATGAAAGGCGCCGCCCAGCGGGCCGCTCATGCCGGCGTGCAAGCGCGGGTTCTGGCTCAAAATGGCCGCAAGCAAGGTCGACCCGGACCTGGGCAGGCCCGAGATGAAATGAAACCGGCGTTCCATCGGTTGTCCCCTGTTTCCGCGCACGGCCGCTCCTCGCCGTGTCACGCGATTCAATTATGTGAAGTGCATCACTGCTTTGGGTGGCGCACAGCTTGTTGCCTGCGGCGCCGAGCGTCCATCCCCGAGCTCGGGGAGCGTCTACCTGGCGCGTAGGCTGGGATGGCAATCCCAGCATCGGGATGTCGCGTAGAAAGCTGGGATTGTCATCCCAGCCTACGCAGGGAGCGGGACGACCAATCTCAGGGTGACCCCAGCGCCCGGTTTGGCATCCAGCACCCAACTGCCGCCAAGGCGGTGCGCGCGGGCATTCAAGCTGCCGAGACCGGCGCCACTGCCGGTGGCGCGAGCGATGGCCGTGTCGAAGCCGCGGCCGTTGTCTTCCACCGTGACTTGCAGGTTGGCCTCGGCGGCCAGCATGGTCACCTGCACGCGTGTCGCGCCACTATGCTTCAGGACGTTGGTGAGCGTTTCCTGCAAAAAGCGCAGCAAGTCCAGTTGCTGCGCAGCACCCAGTTGCAAACCTTCCAGCGCTTGGAGCTGCCAGCGTGCTTCGATGTCGATCGCATCCAGGCGTTGCGTCCACCGGTGGCGGAACGGTCCCAACAACTGGGCCAGGTCCCGGCTGTGATCCTGCGCCGTGGTGTCGATGACCAGGCGCAAGTCGTCACGCAACTCTTTCAGCGTCTCGACGGTGGGTTTGGCTCCCTGCTCGGAGGCCGGATGCTCCAGGGCCGCGATAGTGCTGACCAGGCTGCCGCCGAAACCATCGTGCAGATCGCGCACCAGGTTCAGGCGCTCGCCCATGCGGGTGGCCGCCAGCGCCGATGCATGCTCGCGCTCGAGGCTGATGGACAGTTCAGTCGTCGCGGCAGCGACTTCGGCCTGCAGCTCGGCATTGAAGCCGTCCACGCGGCGCATCGCGGCGGAGAACCGGTACGCCAGGACGAAGCCCATGCCGACCAGCGTGAACGGCGCCGTCAGCGCCAGCAGATAAATGCGGTCGTGCACCAGTTCGTAGAACAGCAGGATATCGTGTGCCGATGCAACCATGGGAATGACCAGGCACAAGGCCAACACTCGCTGGTCGGTTCTCCGGCTGCGCCACGCGTGGAGCATGAACGTGGGCAGTGCGATGTAGTAGATCAGCGATGCGACGGCGATCCACGGCCCGCGCAAGGAACCCACCCAACCGGGCGCCCCCAGTGCACCGGCGAACGCGAACAAGGACAACGCGAACAGAACGCGCTCCAAACGTGGCCAGCGCCGTTCGCAATAGCGCAGCAGAAACACCGCGAAGCTGCACACATAGGCCACGTAGACGGCGACGTTGAAAGCCTCGAAACCATCCGTGCCGGAGAAGGGCCACACATCCGAGGCGATGTAGTTCCACTCGAACAGCGCACCGATCAGCACGTTGAGCGCATACCAGCCGTAAGTGGCGTCCTTGCGGCGGAACAGCCACATCATCAGGAACACGCCACCCAGTACCGCACTGATCGCGAAATCGAAAAAGCGCAGCTGGTAGCGCGCCAGCCAGGCCTGGCGATATTCCGCATAAGCCTGCTGCGGATCACCGTAGCGAACGGTTCCCAGGCCGGGCTGGTAAGCCGCCAGGCCCGACACGCGAATCAACACGATGTTGTCGCCGGATCGCAACAAGGGCTGGTCGAGCAAAAAATACTGGGGTGCGACCCAGCTGCGCGAAAGCGGCTCGGTCAGGCCGGGATCGCGGTGAACCAGGCTGCCGTTGACGTAGACCGCATCGGCAAGGCACACATAGTCGAGCAACAAGCCGATCGGCTGGCTCGCGTCGCGCACATGCATGTGCAAGCGATACCAGACCACACCGTCATGAGCCGGCCAACGCTTGCTCCAATCATCCAGCAGGCTTACCGGCATCCAGCCCTCAACCGGTGCATCGTTGGCTTGCCAGCTCCCCCGTACGGCATCGGCTTGGGTCAGGGTCACCAGCGCATCGCGATCGGTCGCACCGTGAGACGCGCACCCGGCCAAAACCCCCAACAGGAAGAGGCCGACCAGGACGCGCCACGTCACTTGAGCAACCCGAGGGAGTTGGCTTCGAAGACGGCCGCCATGCGCGAGTTCACCGCCAGCTTGCGATAGATCTTCTTGGTGTGATCCTCGATGGTGAAGCGCGACAGCCCGGTCATGGTGGCGATTTCGGGGTTGCTGTAGCCACGCGCGACCAGATGAAGAACTTCCAGCTCTCGCTCTGAAAGCTGTGGCGTGGGCGCGGTAACGGTCTCGACAACGGGTGCGGGCGTCGTCACCTGGGCCAGGATGCGCCGCGCGATCACCGGATCGATTGGGGCGCCTCCGCGTCGCAGGCTTTTCAGCGACAGGCCCAGCTCGATGTCTTCGCTTTCCTTGAGCAGGTAGCCGGTCGCCCCGCTGCGTAGCGCTGCCAGCACGGTGTCCTCGTGGCCCCAGCTGGAGATCACCACCGAAACGGTATCAGGGGCGTGCACGTGCAACCAGGCGATGACATCCACCCCATTGCCATCGGGCAGGCCCACGTCGACCAATGCCAGGGCGAAACGTCCCTCCCGGGTCGCCGCTATCGCCGATGCCACCGAATCGGCCATTGCAATAACGGCCTCGGTGCCGAGCAGCCCGACCAGTAGCGCATGCAGACGGCGCCGAGTGGCCGGATCGTCTTCGACGATGAGCGTCGGACTCAGCTCTATCGATGTCATTGACTGCCCTGCCCGATCGCTAGCTCTACCGATTGTGGATTATGCGTTAGGCGTCCCTTTTTGCGGAGAACCTGCTTACTTCATGCGGTGACTGAACAGGGCAGGTCAGCAGGATTTTTCATCGGCTCGGCGACAGTTCCACGGATTGCAGCTTTACCGGCAACGCGGCACCCTGTTGGAACGGCGCCGATGGCGTCAGCTCCACCTGCATGGCGTAAGGGTGGTTGGTGCGAATGCGACGGATGCGTACCACCTGGCTAGCAGCTACTTGCCCGTCCGTGGTCGCGGCGAGATCCAGCGGGTAGCGCTGGCCGTCGACCCACAGGTTCATTCGAGCGTGCTCGCTTGCAGCCGAGTAGCGCAGAGTGAGTGCATAGCTGTCCGCCTTGGCGTCCAGCTGCCAGCTCAGCTTGTAGAGCGTAGCCGGTGCTTCATAACCCTCGCCGTTGTAGTTGAGATATCGCTCGGCTTGCGCCGGCTGCAAAAGGAAGCTGCCGTCGGCTGACGCGGCGATCATCTCGGGGCGCACGCGCAACGGCCCCTTGAGCGGCAGCACGATGACCGGCATGAAGGCATTCACGTTGTCGTCGCTGGCAGCAGGCCAGTTGGCGAGATGATCCAGCGCAATGCTTATGTCGTGGCCGTTGCGTTGCACTTCCACCGTTGACCCAGGCGAACCCAATCGATACGCGGCGCCGAATGTGGTGTCGGCCAAGCCTGGCACGCGCAGCTGATGATTCGGCGGCAGCTTGTTGACGAACAAATAAAGCGCCTGCGAGCCGACTGTTGCGTAGCCGAAATCCAACGCCGCAAATGGTTGTTTGCGCGTGGCGTAGATGGCTTCACCGTTACGTTTCAACCAGGTACCCATGCCTTGCAATACCTGCGCCTCGTACGGCACAACCGAGCCATCGCCTTCCGGGCCGATATTGAGGATGTAGTTGCCGCCCTGGCTGACCACGCGCACCAGGCGCGTGATGTTCTCGCGGAGCTTGCCCGGCAGGTCTGCTCGTTGCTGCCACGAGCGATAGCCCCAGGTCTCAGGGAACATGGAGGCGGGTGATTGCCACGGCAGTTCCATGCCGACATCGGGCTCCGCGTTGTCGCCCATCACGGCGAAGTCGCCGTAGGCATTCCACACGCGGCCGGAGATCATGGTTTGCGGCTGCAGGGCATGCACGGTGTGAGCGAAGTGGGCGCTTTGCGCGGGCGTGGGCTTGCCCATGTCGAACCAGATTTCCGCGATGGGGCCGTAATGGCTCAGCAACTCCTTGAGCTGGGCCACGTTGAAGGCCTCCTGCCCAGGCGTGATCGGATTGCTGTTGCCTTCGATGTAGGTATTGCCACCCGGGTGATGCCAATCGATGGTCGAGTAATACACGCCGAACTTCAGGCCGGCGCGCGCGCAAGCCTCGGCCAGCTCCTTCACGATGTCCCGGTGATAAGGCGTGCCGTCCACCGCGTTGTAGGACGTCTGCGCGGTCTGGAACAGGTTGAAGCCGTCGTGATGCTTGGCGGTGATCACGATGAATTTCATGCCATTCGCCTTGGCCAGTGCAACGATCGCATCGGGATCGAATTGCTGCGGATCGAACTGTTGGACGAGCGCTTCGTAGTCCTGCGGGGGAATCGGCGCGTTGGCGAGAATCTGTTCGCTATAGCCATTGTCCACGCGCTTGCCTTGCCACTTGCCGCCGGCAATGGAATACAGCCCGAAGTGAATGAACATGCCGAACTTGCGGTCCTGCCAGTCCTTGATGGTTTGCGCGCTGGGGCCGGAGCCGGGCGGCGGCTGGGGCTGGTCGAGAGGGCGGCGGATCGCGGTGGTTGCCGCCATTGATGATGGTGCTGCGATAGCGCCCTGTGCGCAGCACGCCATGGATGCGACAAGCCATAGTGCGATTTGCTTACGTGCCCTAACAATCCCCATGCGAGCTTCGCCCCTGCCTTGAAAGTGAATGCGAAGGGCGACCTTGCCATGAAAGCGGGATTATCGGGGCAAACTCGCGAATGACTAATTCGCGGGCAGCTTGAGCCAAACCTCGCCGTCATTTCGGCGCAGGCCGGAATCCAGTTTTAATACGTCGTGCGAAGCACCCAAAACCTGGTTTAGTGTCCTTCGGACGCGTATTTGAACTGGATTCCGGCCTGCGCCGGAATGACGGTGAGGCGGGATCTGCTTGGCGCGTAAATGTGCGTATCTCGTCTTATGCCGCACAAACAACAACGGGCGCCGAAGCGCCCGTTGCATGCATACCCAAACGCAAGCGCGATCAGATCGCGTAGTACATCTGGAATTCCAGCGGATGGGTGCTGGCGCGGTAGCGCGTCACTTCCTGCATCTTCAGTTCGATGTAGGCATCGATGAAGTCGTCGGTGAACACGCCGCCGGCCTTGAGGAAGTCGCGGTCCTTGTCCAGCGCTTCCAGCGCGCCGTCGAGGCTGGAGCACACCTGCGGGATGTTCTTCTCTTCTTCCGGCGGCAGGTCGTACAGGTCCTTGTCGGCCGGCGCACCCGGATCGATCTTGTTCAGGATACCGTCGAGGCCGGCCATCATCAGCGCGGTGAAGGTGAGGTAACCGGACTGGATCGGGTCGGGGAAGCGCACTTCGATGCGGCGGCCCTTCGGGTTGGACACGAACGGAATGCGGCAGCTCGCCGAGCGGTTGCGCGCGGAATAGGCCAGCATCACCGGCGCCTCGAAGCCCGGCACCAGGCGCTTGTAGCTGTTGGTGGTGGAGTTGGCGAACGCGTTGATCGCCTTGGCGTGCTTGAAGATGCCGCCGATGTACCACAGCGCGATCTGTGACAGGCCGCCGTACAGGTCGCCGGAGAACAGGTTCTTGCCGTCCTTGCTCAGCGACTGGTGCACATGCATGCCGCTGCCGTTGTCGCCGACGATCGGCTTGGGCATGAAGGTGACAGTCTTGCCGTTCTGGTGCGCCACGTTCTTGATCACGTACTTGAGCGTCATCAGCTCGTCGGCTTTCGTCACCAGCGTGTTGAACTTCACGCCGATCTCGCACTGGCCGGCATTGGCCACTTCGTGGTGGTGCACTTCCACCACCTGGCCGAGCGATTCCAGCACCTTGCACATGTCGGCGCGCAGGTCACCCAGCGAGTCGACCGGGCTGACCGGGAAGTAGCCGCCCTTCACGCCCGGACGATGGCCGCTGTTGCCTTCGTCGTACTTGAAGCGCGAACTCCACGCGGCTTCCTGCGATTCGATTTCGTAGAACACGCGGCCCATGTCGTTCTGCCAGCGCACGGAATCGAAGATGAAGAATTCCGGCTCCGGACCGAAGTAGGCGGTGTCGGCCAGGCCGGTGGACTTCAGGTACGCCTCGGCGCGCTTGGCGATCGAGCGGGGGTCGCGGCCGTAGGCCTGCATGGTGCTCGGTTCCAGCACGTCGCAGTGCAGGACGAGCTGGGTGTGGGCGCTGAACGGATCGAGATAGGCGGTGGTCGGGTCGGGCAGCAGCACCATGTCCGATTCGTTGATGCCCTTCCAGCCGGAGATCGAGGAGCCGTCGAACATCTTGCCGTCTTCGAAGGTCGATTCGTCGATCTGGTGGGCCGGGAAGGTCACATGGTGATGCTTGCCGAGCATGTCGGCGAAACGCAGGTCGACGAACTCGACCTCTTTTTCCTGGATCAGGTCGAGCACTTGCTTGGCGGACATGTAAAACCTCGATGATTCGTGAAAGGGGATCGCGCGTGCTTCTGGAGCAAGCACCGTACCAACTTCAAAAGGCCCGGAACTTCAAATGATTGCACAAAAACGGGCTTTTCGCGTATCGCTCATTGCACCATGTTGGGGCATGTTTGCACCTATATGGTGCTAACGAAAGACCGACCCACCCCGGCCGCCGATACCGGCCGGGGTTGCACATCCTTCGCAGCAGGTCAGCCCGCTTCGTTGATACGAACGTGGTTGCCGGCAGGATCGCGGAAGGCGCAATCGCGCACCCCGTACGGCTGCGCGGTCGGCTCCTGGATCACCTCGGCGCCGGTGGCCTGGATCCGCTCGAAGGCGCCGTCCAGGTCCTTGGTGGCCAGGATAATCATGCCGTAGGTGCCCTTGGCCATCATTTCGGTAATGGTGCGGCGCTCGTCCTCGGTGAGGCCGGGGGTGACGGCCGGCGGGGTCAGCACGATGGACACGCCGGGCTGGCCGGCGGGGCCGACGGTGATCCAGCGCATTCCGCCGTAGGCGACATCATTGCGGACCTCGAAACCCAGGGTGTCGCGGTAGAAGGCCAGCGAGGCTTCCGGATCGGTTTGCGGGAGGAAGGTGGAGTGGATGCGGATGTTCATGGGCTTGAGTCCTGCGTTGAAAGGTGCGATCACTCTAGCGACGGCTCCGGCACCGGCGCTTCTCGATTCCTGATCGGTCGCGTGATTTGCTTCGCCACGCACGAAGGCATCCCCTCGGTCGCCTGGGCTTGGCTCCGGCGATAGGCACTGGGGGACACGCCGACCAGCTCGGTGAAGCGCGTGCTGAAAGTGCCCAGGGAAGCGCAGCCCACCTCGAAGCAGACATCGGTGACGCTGAGGTCACCCCGGCGCAGCAGCGCCATCGCGCGCTCGATGCGCCGCGTCATTAGATAGGAGTAAGGCGATTCGCCATAGGCAAGCCGGAACTGCCGGCTGAGGTGCCCGGCCGACATGTGCACGCCGCGGGCAAGCGCCTCCACGTCCAGCGGCTGCGTGTAGTCCCGGTCGATGCGGTCGCGCACGCGGCGCAACTTCGCCAGCTCGCGCAAATGCTGCCCTGTATCGGTAGGTTTGCTGGTCGTCATCGCGTCGCGCCGCATGGGGGTGCCTGCCGCAGTTGGCCACTCGGCAAGACGGAACTTAAGCCTTAGGCTATATCGTTTCGGCGCCGGCGTACGCCCTACCAGGAGCTTTCCGCGTGCACGACCTCATCCATGTGATCCTGCTCGGCGTCATCGAGGGCATTACCGAATTCCTGCCGGTCTCCAGTACCGGACACCTGCTGATCGCCGAGAGCTTCGGACTCGGCGCGCGATCGGACCTTTTCAACGTTGGCATCCAGGCCGGCGCCATCCTCGCCATCACGCTGATCTATTGGAAGCGCATCTGGGAATTGCTGACCCGCTGGCAGGAGCCGGCAAACCGCAGCTATTTGCTCAAGCTGCTGGCAGCCTTCCTGATTACCTGCGCACTGGGCTTCCTGGTCACGCACTACGGCTTCAAGCTGCCTGAAACCATCACGCCGATCGCGTGGGCCCTGCTGATCGGCGGATTCTGGATCCTGGGCGCGGAGGCCATCGCCGCCCGCCAGGTGGATCGGCGCGAGGTGACCTGGCGCGTGGCGATCCTGGTCGGCATCGCGCAGATCATCGCAGGCGTGTTTCCCGGCACTTCGCGCTCAGGCGCGACCATCTTCACCGCCATGCTCGCCGGCACCAGCAATCGCCCCGCGGCCACGGAGTTTTCGTTCCTGGTCGGCATTCCGACCATGTATGCGGCGACCGGTTACGAACTGCTGAAGGTACTCAAGGCCGGCGATTCGATGCACGAAGACTGGGGCGCCTTGGGCGTCGGCTTCGGGGTATCGCTAGTGGTGGCGTTCATCGCGGTGAAATGGCTGCTGAGCTACATCCGCACGCATCGCTTCACCTGGTTTGCGTGGTATCGCATCGCGCTCGGAGCGACACTGCTGCTGTTGGTGCCAGCAGGCGCTTGATTCGTAGGCCGGGATGGCCATCGTAGGCTTACGTTGCGAATCCCAGCATTGCCATGCATGCAGCCCGCGCGATGCTGGGATTGTCATCCCAGCCTACTGGGCAGCAGCCTTTCCTTCGTGACCAGCGGCATCGGCGGCCGGAACGCCTCCACCACCGGCGCGATCGGGCACACCGATTCGAACGGCCGCTCGAACAATTCGCGCGCCCACTCGATGAAAGCCTGCACGCGGGCGGAAAGGTGTTTCTTCTGCGGATAGACGATCCACACGTTCTTGCCGGTGGAGACGGTGTCGGTAAGGATCGGTTCGAGCTTGCCGATCTCCAGCGCACAGGTCGCCATCACGTGCGGAGCCTGGATGATGCCCAAGCCCGCCATGGCCGCCTGGATCACCGATTCGCCGTCGTTGATCAGCAAATGCGCGTTGACGTCGACTTCCATGCGGCCGTTGGGCGTATCGAATGACCACTGCCGCGGCTTGCCGTTCGGGTAGACGTAGTTGATGCAGCGATGGTTTTTCAGATCATCGATGCTGGCTGGCGTGCCATAGCGCGCAAGGTATTCCGGCGAGGCCAGCAGCACATTGCGCAGGTAGCCGATCTTGCGCGCGATCAGGCTGGAATCCTCCAGCTCGCCCATGCGGATGGCGCAATCCACCCCTTCCTCGTTCAGGTCGTAGGGGAAGTCGCACATCATCAATTCCAGGCGGATGTCTGGGTAGCGGCGCTGGAATTCGTCGAGCTTCGGCACGATCGCGGTGCGGCCGATCGAGGCCGACATGCCCACCCGCAGCTTGCCCTGTGGCTTCTGGTGGGCATAGCCCAGCGCTTCGGTCGCCTCGGCCAGATCAGCGAGGATCTCCTTGCAGCGGGTATAGAACGAGGCCCCGTCGTCGGTCAGACGAAGGGCACGAGTGGAGCGGAACAGCAGCCGCACACTCAGCTGCTCCTCCAGGCGGGAGACAGCCCGGCTGACGCCGGAAGGGGTCATGCCCAGCTGGGCCGCGGCGGACGCAAAACTCTTCGCTTCCACGACTCGGACGAAAGCGGAGATAGCGGAAAAGTCTTCCATAGCACGATCCAAAAGACGGACTGCTGGCGATTATGTACCCATTCCTGACTGTGAGTCACGAGTAGCTTGCGCAAGAAACGGATTTTCTAAACTGTACGGTATACCCATTATTCGTCCCGTCGCCGCCTTGCTGCATTGCGACAAGAAAAGTCTGACACGGCCCAAAGTCGTTTGTCAGCACAGGCTTGGGATGGCCTGGACGCGAATCCAGCATCGTAACCGCTTGATTTCGTTGTAACCGGGGCCGGGCATCCGCGCGGCTCGACGCTTTTGGGGAAGTGCAGGAGCGCTTTTTCCCCGGCATCTGAACAAGAACGGGAGTGAGTGATGTTGAAGAAAGCAATCCTGGCCAGCCTGGTCGTAGCAGCCATTGCCGGCAGTTGGGCACTGCTGGGCAGCCATGGCGGCGGAGCTCATGCCCAAGGCGCCAATGCACAGGGTGGCCCGCCTGCAGTAACCGTGGCCCCGGTGATGGTGCGCCCGGTTAGCGACAGTGCCGACTTCACCGGCCAGCTGCAGGCGGTCGATACCGTCGACGTGCGTCCGCGCGTAAGCGGGTATGTGGATAGCGTCCATTTCAAGGAAGGCACCGAGGTGCGTAAGGGCGACGTGCTGTTCGTGATCGATCCGCGTCCGTTCCAGGCCGAGGTCGACCGACTGACAGCCAATGTCGCACAGTCGAAAGCGCAGCTTGCGCTGGCACAGGCGAACGCGGACCGTGCGCGACGCCTGCTTGCCCAGCATGCGGTTTCGCAGGAGGAAGCCGACAGCCAGAGCACCGCCGAGCAAAGCGCCAAGGCCACGCTCGAAGCATCCACCGCGGCGCTCGCCACGGCGAAGCTCAATCTGGATTGGACCCAGGTACGCGCACCGATCGATGGCCGCGTAAGCAACGCGCGCATTCAGTCGGGCAACCTGGTATCCAGTTCGGACGTGCTCACCAGCGTGGTCTCGGTGAATCCCATCTACGCGTATTTCGACGTGGATGAACAGACCTGGCTCAAGCTCGATCGCCTGCGCCGCGATGCGATCAAGAACGGTCACGCACCGCGCATCGAAGCCACCATGGGTTTGGCCGACGAACAAGGCTATCCGCATGAGGGTCGCATCGATTTCGTCGACAACCAGGTGCGCGCAGGTTCCGGCACGATGCGTTTGCGCGCCGTGTTCGACGAGGAAAACGGCCTGCTCACACCAGGCTTGTATGCGCGCATGCACTTGCAGGCCGGCCAGCCGCGTCCGCGCGTGCTGATCGACGATCGCGCCGTCGGTACGGATCTGGGCAACCAGTTCGTCTACGTAGTGGACGGACAGCGTAAGGTGCAGTACCGCAGGGTCGACGTCGGTCCGCTGTTCCATGGCTTGCGCGTGATCGATGACGGCCTCAACGCCGGTGACGTGGTGGTGGTGAACGGCCTGCAGCACGTGCGTCCGGGTGCGGAAGTGAATCCGCAGCAGGTGGCGATGGATTCGCGACTGAGTGCGCAGGACAAGGCGCTGGTGGATGCCGCCGAGACGAACCCGGATGGCAAGGATGTGCGCACTGCGCAGGCGGATGACAGGAAAGCGCAAAAGCATTCGCAAGGTTGATCGTGCGCAAACTCCCAACGCCACAAGATGTTGCTCCCTCCCCTGCAACGGCAGGGAAGGGCCGGGCTGGGGTTGTATGGGCTTGCCGCACGGTTTGAGTTCATCGCGAGATTGCTTCACCCCACCCCAACCCTCCCCTACTACACGTAGGGGAGGGAGCAGAGAGATTGCGCGTCAACTAGCTCTTCGTTGAGTGCGTCATTCAAATGATTTGAGAACTGACATGAAAAACATCGCACAGTTTTTCGTCGACCGGCCGATCATGGCCGCGGTGCTCTCGCTGATCTTCGTGATCGCGGGCAGCATCGCGGTGTTCAAGCTGCCGATCAGCGAATATCCCGAAGTGGTGCCGCCCACCGTGGTGGTACATGCCAACTATCCAGGTGCCAGCCCGGAGGTGATCGGCGAAACCGTGGCCACGCCGCTGGAAGAACAGATCAACGGTGTGGAGGGCATGCTGTATTCGTCCTCGCAGGCCACCAGCGACGGCCAGATGACGCTTACCGTCACCTTCGCATTGGGCACCGACCTGAACAACGCGCAGGTGGAAGTGCAGAACCGCGTGTCGCAAGCCCTGCCGCGCCTGCCCGAAGAAGTGCAGCGGCTGGGCGTGACCACGCAGAAGAGCTCGCCCGACCTGACCATGGTCGTGCATCTGACTTCGCCGGATAAGCGTTACGACATGCTCTACCTGTCGAACTACGCGCGGCTGCACATCAGGGATACTCTGCTCCGCCTCGATGGCGTGGGCGACGTGCAGCTGTTCGGTGCCGGCGAGTACAGCATGCGCGTATGGCTGGACCCCAACAAGCTGGCCCAGCGCAACATGACCACCGGCGACATCGTGCATGCGATCCAGGAGCAGAACGTCGCCGTGGCGGCGGGCGCGCTGAATGCACCGCCGGTGCGCGGCAACACGGACTTCCAGCTCAACATCCACACGCAGGGCCGCCTCAGCACCACGGAGGAATTCGGCAACATCATCGTGCGCACCGATCCGGACGGCAGCGTGGTGCATCTGCGTGATATTGCTCGCGTCGAGCTGGGTTCCAATCAATACGCGCTGCGCAGCTTGCTGGACAACCAGCCGGCGGTGGCGATTCCGATCTTCGCACGCCCCGGCTCCAACGCCATCCAGATCTCCAACGAAGTGCGCAGCACGATGAAGGAGCTGAGCAAGGAGTTTCCGCAGGGTGTCGGGTACCAGATCGTCTACGACCCCACGGTCTTCGTGCGCGGCTCGATCGAAGCAGTGGCGCATACGCTGATCGAAGCGATCTTCCTGGTCGTGCTGGTCGTCATCCTGTTCCTGCAAACCTGGCGCGCCTCGGTGATCCCGCTGGTCGCCGTGCCGGTATCCCTGATCGGCACTTTTGCGATCATGTATGTGGCCGGCTTCTCGCTCAACGCGCTGTCGCTGTTCGGACTGGTGCTGGCGATCGGCATCGTGGTGGACGACGCGATCGTGGTGGTGGAGAACGTTGAGCGCAACATCGAGCTGGGCTACACGCCACGCGAAGCCACGCGCCGCGCCATGAACGAGGTGACCGGACCGATCATCGCCACGGCGCTGGTGCTGTGCGCGGTGTTCATCCCTACCGCCTTCATCAGCGGCCTTACCGGTCAGTTCTACCGCCAGTTCGCGCTGACCATCGCCATCTCCACGGTGATCTCGGCCTTCAATTCGCTCAGCCTGAGCCCGGCTCTCGCCGCCGTGCTGCTGAAGGGCCACGATGCGCCGAAGGACCGTGTTTCCATCCTGATGGACAAGGCGCTCGGCTGGATCTTCCGTCCGTTCAATCGCTTCTTCAAACGCAGCGCAGATCGCTACGTCGGTGGCGTGCGTCGAATCGTGGGTACGGGACCGGTGGCGGTGGTGCTGTACGTGGGCCTGATCGCGCTGGCGGGCTTCGGCTTCTATCACGTGCCGACCGGCTTCGTGCCGCAGCAGGACAAGCAGTACCTGGTGGCGTTCGCGCAGTTGCCGGATGCCGCTTCGCTGGACCGCACGGAAGACGTGATCCACCGCATGTCGGAGATTGCGCTCAAGCAGCCCGGCGTGCAGAACGCAGTGGCATTTCCGGGCTTGTCGATCAACGGATTCACCAATGCCACCAACGCAGGCATCGTATTCGTGCCGCTCAAGCCGTTCGAGGAGCGCCGCGATGCGTCGCTCTCCGCCGGCGCGATTGCCGGGGCCTTGAACCAGAAGTTCGCAGGCATCCAGGACGCGTATATCGCCATCTTCCCGCCGCCGCCCGTGCAGGGCCTGGGTACCATCGGCGGTTTCCGCATCCAGATCGAGGATCGCGGCCAGCTCGGTTTCGATGAGCTGTACAAGCAGACGCAGAACCTGGTTGCGCAGAGCCGCAAGGTACCGGCACTGGCGGGTCTGTTCTCCAGTTACCAGGTGAGCGTGCCGCAGATCGACGCCGACGTGAATCGCGAGAAGGCGAAGGCTGAAGGCGTCGACCTGAGCGATGCCAACGAAGCGCTGCAGGCCTACCTGGGCTCGCTGTACGTGAACGACTTCAATCGTTTCGGCCGCGTGTACCAGGTGAACGTCTCGGCCGAACCGGCGTTCCGGCATGAGGCGGAGAACATCCTGCAACTGAAGACGCGCAACAACAAAGGCGAAATGGTGCCGCTGGGTTCGTTCTTGACGGTGCGCCATACGGCCGGCCTGGAGCGCGTGCAGCATTACAACGGCTACATCACCGCGGAAATCAACGGCGGTGCGGCCCCGGGCTTCAGTTCGGGCCAGGCGCAGGCGGCGATGGAAAAGCTGGCGAAGGAGAACCTGCCCAACGGCATGAGCTACGAGTGGACCGAGCTGACCTACCAGCAGATCCTGGCCGGCAATACCGCCATCCTCGTGTTCCCGTTGTGCGTGTTGCTGGTCTTCTTCGTGCTGTCTTCGCTGTACGAGAGCTGGTCGCTGCCGCTGGCGGTGATCCTGATCGTGCCGATGGTGTTGCTCTCTGCCATCGCCGGCGTGTGGCTTTCGGGCGGCGACAACAACATCTTCACCCAGATCGGCCTGATCGTGCTGGTGGGGCTGGCGTGCAAGAACGCGATCCTGATCGTGGAATTCGCCCGCGAGCGCCAGCATGAAGGCATGGCCCGCTATGACGCGGTGCTGGAAGCGGCTCGCCTGCGCTTACGCCCGATCCTGATGACGTCGATCGCCTTCATCATGGGCGTGGTGCCGCTGGTGACCTCGCACGGCGCCGGTGCCGAAATGCGTCACGCGATGGGCGTGGCGGTGTTCTCCGGCATGCTGGGCGTGACCATCTTCGGCCTGATCTATACCCCGCTGTTCTACGTGCTGATCCGCGCCGTGGTGGAACGCCGCGAGGCGCGCAAGAAGCAGCACGCATCCGGCTTGCCCGCCTTGGAGGGGCATTGAGATGACTCCTTTTTTCAACAGTAAAGTACTGCGTAGCACCGCGTTGTTTGCCGCACTCGCGCTGGCCGGTTGCGTCAGCGTGGGGCCGGACTACAAAACCCCGGACACCCAGCCGGCCAACGTGCAGAACATTGACGCGGCGCGTGAAGCTCATGCGCAGTTCCAGGCCGCATGGTGGAAGCAGTTCAACGATCCGGTGCTGGATGCGCTGATCCAGCGCGCCGCCAAGGGCAGCCTTGATCTGCGCATTGCGCAGGCGCGGCTGACCGAGTCGCGCGCACTGCTCGGCACGGCCAAGTCTGACCAGATTCCGACCATCGGCACGACCATCGATTTCCAGCGCTCGCGTGAACAGCAGCCTGGCGTGGGCCCGAAACGCGTATCCGTCGATACCTACCAGGCGGGCTTCGATGCTTCCTGGGAGCTCGACCTGTTCGGCGGCATTCGCCGCTCGGTGGAAGCCGCACGGGGCGATCTGGGTGCGAGCGAAGCCTCGATGCATGACGCGCAGGTCAGCCTGTTTGCGGAAGTGGCGCGCAACTATTTCGAGTTGCGCGGCACGCAGCAGCGCCTGGCGATTGCCCAGCGCAATATCGCCAACCAGGCGGACTCGCTCAAGCTGATCAGCGCGCGTGCCGAGATCGGCACAGCGTCGGAGCAGGATGTAGCGAGCGCTAGCGCGCAGCTCAGCGCAGCCAAGGCGCAGTTGCCCGTGCTCGATGCGCAAACCCGCGCGTATGAGTACCGGCTGGCGGTGTTGCTCGGCGAACGCCCGGGCGAGCTGGATGTCGACGTGTCGCCCACCACCTTCAAGCCGATCGCCACCGTGTTGCCGATCGGCGAAAACGGTGATGTGCTGGCACGCCGTCCCGACGTGCGTATCGCGGAGCGGGAATACGCGGCGGCTACTGCGCGCATCGGCGTGGCCAAGGCAGAGTTCTTTCCGCACATCACGCTAGGCGGCTTCGTGGGCTTCCTGGCCGGACGCAGCAACGATTTCGGCGGCCCGGCCTCGCGCGCCTGGTCGTACATGCCCAGCATCACCTGGAACGGCCTGAACGTGGAACGCGTGCGCTCCAACTTGCATGCCAGCGAAGCGCGCGCCGGCGCGGCTGAAGCGAATTACCAGCGTACCGTACTGCAGGCGATCGAGGACGTGGACAACGCCGTCAGCAACTACAACGCTGAGCATGGGCGGGTGGAGCAGTTGATCGCCCAGGCACAGCAGAGCCGGCGTGCGGCCGAGCTGGCCCGTGTGCGCTACCAGGAAGGCGCAACCGGCTACCTTGAATTGCTGGACGCCGAACGCGTGCAGCTGGCCGCCGAGGATGCGCTTGCGCAGT
This sequence comes from Dyella choica, assembly GCF_003977665.1. Classification (GTDB taxonomy): domain Bacteria; phylum Pseudomonadota; class Gammaproteobacteria; order Xanthomonadales; family Rhodanobacteraceae; genus Dyella_B; species Dyella_B choica. The sequence continues at coordinate 139,988 of NZ_RYYV01000007.1, forward strand.
CGGAAAGCGCGATCGATACGAGTGCAGTGGCGTTGTACAAGGCACTGGGCGGCGGTTGGCAGGCTTGCGATGACGCGAAGTGCTCGAACGTCGCGCAAGCACCCTGATGTCGGCCCCCTCCCCTGCTTGCTTGGCAGGGGAGGGTTAGGTCAATGCCCCAACAACCTGGTCGATAGACCTGATCCGTTTGCTTCCACAAGGATGACGCGGTCCTGCGCCATGGCGTCTGGCGCCACGCGACTTCGGATGGAGACATCCGGCGCGTAAAGCAAGAAGTTGCAACACGATGACCGGTGCACGAAACGGTTATTAAATAATTCTATTCTAGTCTAATACCCACCTGATTATTCAGGTGTTGCATCCTGACTCTTATTCCTGCGTCAGTATTTTGTTTTTTAGAGAAGCCGAGGGTAATCGATCGACGAAACATGATTCTTCGTAAATCCGTAGCCGCTTGATCTGTCAAACGGTGGCTGACTTCGGATGAAAATTATGAATTTTAGCTTGGTAATGACCAAGCATGTCCCTGGAATATTGCAGGATAGGAAAATGAAATGCAATTCGAAAAATATTCTATTTTTGTCGACTTTACTGAGTTCTTTTGCCATGAATACTCATGCGGTCACGGTACATGACAATAAGTTCAATTTTTATAGCGACAGCATTAATCCGGTACAGTCCATTAATTTTACATACAGTGATCAATATGACATCACTGGCGGGCAACCCTTGGATGGGGTGTATGTCTCAGGCGGCTACGTTGATGTGAAAGCCGGAAGGAAAGGGAGCCAGCCAGTAGCAAACAGTTTTAATGGCAACCTTCAAAATATGGACGCTCATATGCTCGGGTTGGAATCTGCCAGTTCCAAACCCTACACTCTAAACTTCTGGATCAAAGGCATCCTTACGATCAATGGAGATTCATTTCCCGTATATCTGGCTCAAGGTCACAATACGAAAAATAACTGGTGGATTGGAAGTCTTTCAGGCAGTGATGGCAAACCTTCCAAACATATGAATTTGACCAGCGACAATGGTCATGTGTACTGTATCGAGCAAGACCCCAATCATCCCGACGCTACCGATTACGCATTCATTGAAGATGCGAAATGTTCAGAATAGTCATTACTGAGATCCGAAGGGTCTCCCGGATGGAGCAGCAAGGCGGTGTCCTCGCTATCACCTTCATCATTCCGGTGCTTTTCCCACCCCCTGGACTCGGTTTGCCTGTAATGTCCGGCCTGTTATTGAATTGAAGGGTCTGCGAAATAGTTCGCTACTTTTACGGGTAGCCTGAGATGAGCACCCCAGCATGCTCGCGAGTTCCGAATGCTGGGATTTTCATCCCAGCCTACGCGGCTACACAGGCGAGGCCTAACGCTGCACCATCCGCGCAAACCATTCCCATCCGCGCACGCGTTCGGCGATCAGCTTCGCGCTGGTCAGCATCGGCACCGCCAGCAGCGCACCGGGCACGCCCCATAACCAGCCCCAGATCAGCAGCCAGATCAGGATCGCGATCGGGCTCACGCGCATGCGCCGACCCAGGATCATCGGCGTGATCAGGTTGCCTTCCACCGCCGTGATGCCGGCGAAGCACAAGGCCGGAAGCAGAGCGTTTGCCAGCACTTCGAAATGGATCAGCCCCACGAACAGCAAGGTCGTGGTGGTGACGATCGCGCCGACATAAGGAATGAAATTGGCGAACATCGCCACCGTGCCCCATAGCAGCGGATCGGGCATGTGCAGCAGATACAGCATGCCGGCCGTAGTGACACCCAGCGATGCGTTGATCACGATCGTGGTGAGGATGTAGCGCGAAACTTCGGTCTGGATGCCGCGCACGATGCTTACGGCGTGGCGCTTGTAGCCGAAGTTCGGCGCGATCTCGACCAGGCGGCGCAGGATGAGGTCGCCGTAGATGAGGAAGAAGAACACCAGCAACAGCACGGTGAGCACTGCCGCCAATACTTTGGGTGCGCCTGCCAGCACATCCCACACGTTGATCGCGACATCGCTGGGATTCTGTGCCGACGACAAGGTCGGGTGACCATTGACCAGCGCCTGCGTGGCGCGGCCGGCTGCTTCCAGCGGACGGGTGAAATGCTGCAGCTTGGGAATGAAGCTGTGGATCTGCGACGGCGCGCTATGCAGCCAGCCCAGCGCCGGCTGGGTCAGCATGCTGATGCCGGCGACGATGCCGGCGATCAACGTGGCCATCAGCACGCTTGCGCCCAGCCAACGCGGTACGTGGTGACGGGTGGCGCGCGCCACGATCGGGTTCAGGGCCAGACCGATGAAGGCGGCCAGCACCAGTGGAATGATCAGTGTCTTGACCAGGGCGACGGTGTAGAGCAGGGCGAGGATCAGCAGTGCATTGAACGCCAGGCGGATGGCGCGCAAATGGCTGTGCAGGCGATAGACGCCGCGCGTTGCCTGTTGCACTTGTTTCTCCACGCCGGCCGCAGTCCCCATCGCCGACCTGGCTTGCGGCATTTCATCCATGGGCGGCGGTTTCTGCAGAGCCGTGGGTTCGATGCCGGTCATGCTTCATCACTGTCGCCGGCGAGCTCGCCTGCGTCGATGCCCAGCTCGGCGATCAAGCGAGTTCCGTACGCCACGATTTCCGCCAGCCCGGTGCTCAGCCCCGAGACCAATCCAGGCACTCGCAAGGGGCCAACGCCCAGGCTACCGAGCACAAAGCCCGCACCGGCGGCAGCGCCTACCGTGGCCAACGGATGCCGATAGCCGCGTTCCAACAAGGCGGCGGCCGGCGCGGCCATTTCGCCACGATGCCGTGCCACGCGCTGGCGTGCCTGGTCCACTTTTTTCAGTTGCTTGAACAGGCTCATGTCATGTTCCCCCTTTGCCTGCATCGATATCCTGTTCGGCTCGTTGCAGCGTGTCGCGCATGATCGCATGCCATTCCTGGCGCGTACCCGGCAGGCTCATCCAGTGCATGCAGCGGCGGAACAGCACGATGGCGCCGAACAGGCCCAAGGCTTCCAGCACGGCCAGCACCACGAAGGCCCAGATCCAGGAGGCAAACCATTTGGCCAGCAGCAGGCCGATCAGGCCTAGCAGGGTGAGCCCCAGGCCCACGCCGGCGATGGTAGCGGCGAGGCCCGCCGCGAGCAGCCAGGAAACGGCGCTGCGCGCCAGCCCCAATTCGGCGGCAAGCAGGCTCAATTGCGCACCGAACAGGCTGCGCACGGCGCGCCCGAGCCGGCTCAGATCGTTCAACAGGCTGTTCGATGCCGCCTCATCCGAGGGCCCCGGCTGCGCCGCCGTTTCGTTGTCGTGCACGGAATCGTGCATTGCCCGCCTCCGTGCCTAAATGACGGTCAGGTTCAACGGCGCAGGATGCGGCCGAGCAACCAGCCGGCGCCCAGGGCAATGGCCACCGCCTGGACCGGTTTCTGGCGCACGTATTCGCGCACTTCCTCAAGCCATTCGTCGGCACGCTCCCTGGCGCCATCGTAGGCCTGGCGCCCGCGCTCAGTCGCTTCGGCAACCTTTTCGGTGGCGCGATTGGCGGCGCCGGCAGCCTTGTCGGTGGCGTGATGCACGCTTTCTTCCACCCGATCGGCCGCGCGATCAAATTTTTCCTTGCTGCTGGCCACGACATCGGAAGTGGCCTGCTTGATGCGCTCGGCCCCCTGGTCGATGCGTCCATGGAGATCGCTTTCATTCGCCTGGACTTCGTTGTTCATGACGTTGCTCCGTGGGATCAAGGGTATTTACTCTACCGGGTTGCCGCGCACTTGGCTGAACCGGCCGTCTCGCTGTTCAGCCGGCCCGCCGGAAAAAGGCGATCACCGTCAGGATCAGGAACAGCACGAACAGCAGCTTGGCGATCCACGCTGCGGTGCCGGCTATGCCGGTAAACCCGAGCAGGGCGGCAATGACGGCGATGATCAGGAAGATCAGGGCGTAATGCAGCATGGCGTGCCTCCTCAGATTCCAGGGGCATCCTGCCGCGAAAGCCGGTTTCCATGTGCCACAGGGGGCGCTGTCTGGGCGTGAAGGCTTTCTTCTTGTCTGCCCCATCGAGGGCGAGCGTAACCGGGGGGCCATGATCCGGTCGTGACAGCTCTGCTAACTTAGGCAACCTTGCTGGAGGAAGCATGAGCGAACTGGAAGACCTGAGCACACTGGTACGTGCCGCGACACCCTTGCTGGTGATCGAAACGATCGACGAACAACGGGTGATCGAGTGCTTTCGCCATGTCCTTGCCCAGGTACTGCACCCGTTGTGGCAGTGGACGCTCACCAATGGCCTGGAGCGTTTGGATTTCAGCGGCTCAGGCGACGCGGAGATCGCGCCTGACGCCACTTCGACGCTCAGCGCGATCCGCGAGACGCAAGAGCACAGCATCTATCTGCTGTTCGATTTCCAGCCCCTGCTGCAATACGCCGGGACCTTGCGCCAGATGCGCGAGATCGTGCAACGGCAGCGCTCGGCGGCGCATACGCTGGTGCTGGTCGGAGCGAAGGTGGAGCTGCCGCAAGAGCTGGATGCGCTGGCCACGCGCGTGCCGCTGGCGCTGCCCGACATCAAGGAACTGGCCGGTATCCTGCGCGGCGAAGCCACCGCGTGGCAGCGCGAGAACAACCGCAAACTGGAAGTGGACAACGAGGCGGCCCGCACCATCGTGCGCAACCTGGTAGGCCTCAGCGCACCGGATGCGCGGCGCATCGTACGCAAGCTGATCTACAACGACGGCGCGCTCAATGCGAGCGACCTGCCCGAGTTGATGAAGGCCAAGTTCGAGCTGCTCAACCGCTCCGGCCTTTTGCACTACGAGTACGCCACAGCGAGCTTCGCCGACGTGGCTGGCGTGAGCCAGGTGCGCGATTGGGTGCAGCGGCGGCGCGCGGTGTTTCTCGATCCCAAGCCCGCGCTCGATCCGCCCAAGGGCGTGCTGCTGCTTGGCGTGCAGGGCTGCGGCAAGAGCCTGGTTTCCAAGGCGATTGCCGGTGGTTTCGGGGTGCCGCTGGTACGGATGGATTTCGGCTCGCTCTACGACAAGTACCAGGGCGAAACCGAGAAGAACCTGCGTGAAGCGCTGGCGAGCTGTGAGGTGCTGGCGCCCTGCGTGCTGTGGATCGACGAGATCGAAAAAGGCCTGGCCAGCGGCGGCGAAGATGGTGGCGTCTCGCGACGCGTGCTCGGTTATCTGCTGACCTGGATGGCAGAACGCAAGGCCAAGGTGTTCGTGGTCGCCACGGCTAACGCGGTGCATGAGCTGCCGGCGGAGCTGCTGCGCAAGGGGCGCTTCGACGAAATCTTCTTCGTCGACCTGCCCAAGCCGGAGGTGCGCGCGGCGATCTTCGCCATGCATTTGAAGCGGCGCAAGCTGGACACGAACGAGTTCGACCTGGATGCGCTGGCGCGAGCCAGCGAAGGCTTTTCGGGCGCGGAGATCGAGCAGGCCGTCGTCAGTGCGCTTTACGATGCCAGCGGGAATGGCGGTGAGCTCGACCAGGCAACGTTGTTGCACTCTTTGCAGTCGACCAGACCGCTGTCAGTGCTGATGCACGAGCAGGTGGAAGCCTTGCGCGCGTGGGCTCAGGGGCGTTGCGTGCCAGCGGACTGAGCTAGGCCGGGATGACAATCGTGGGCGGGGTTGCAAAACCCAGCATCGCCATGCACGCAACATGCGCGATGCTGGGATCGTCATCCCAGCCTACATTAACCTGCTGGTTTAGCGGCCGCGGTGGCTTGCGCAAGCCATTGCTGCACCTTCGCCCACGGCGTAGGCCCCTGGTGCATGGCATAAACCGTGTCTACCTCAAGGTGTTCGCGGGCGACGGCCTGCGCCACTTCGTACATCAGCTCCGGGTCGTACAGCGTATCGTCGGGATTGAGTGCCAGCGTGTCGCTGGCGTACAACAGCTTGTACCGTGGGAAGTAAACCATGTATTGGCGTTCGGTCGATGCGCCTCGCAGCGGATACAACACGGCCTGATTCGCACCTTCGCCCAGCACGAGACGGTCACTCACACTGACCCAGTGCGGCGGCTTCGGATGCATCGCCAGATCATCCGGCTTGAGGTGATGCGGCGCCTCGACCAGGCGGTCCAGCAGCGGCCGATTGAGATCGAGCGCATAGACCGTCGCGCCCTCGGCGACAGCCTGCCTGACGCCGGCGATATGCGGCCATGAATCAGAGGTGCTGAGCACGCCCTTGAGCGGCGTTCCTGGATAGTCGTGGTGCACCTTGGCGAGGATGCCTTTCACGTAGCCGGGGGAGATCGGCGCTTCCAGCACGAGCACACCGTCGTCCTGCTTGATCAGCGTAGTGTTCCAGGCACCTTGGTAGAGTTCGATGCCGGGCGCTAGCTGGACGTGCTGCCGATCGCTGAAGGGGCGATTCCAGCCTGGGGACTGAACGCTCTGGGCGGCCGCGCCGGAATCCATGGCAAACGCCTTGTCGTCCAGGCCGACATTGAAGACCGGATTGAACAACTGGGTGGAAGCCAGCCACAGGCCGTTGCGCTGATCGATGCGATTGGTCGAAAAGAGCACGCCTTGCACCAGGTGCCAATCGTCGAAATAGATACGCTGTTCGACGTCGCCCCAGGCAAACCAGTAGTCATTGAAGCCGCGAGTGCGCTCCAGCGCATCCGGCAAGTGGTTGTAGGCATTCAGCAGCACTCGCATTGGCGTGCCTTGCCAGTTGAATTCCACGACGCTGTGCGGCGTGGCACGCAGCCACTGCGGTGCGGCGAAATGCAGATCGCCGGCGGCAGACGCCTGCAGCAACAGGCGTTCCGGGCTCAGCGCGAGGATGTCGCGGGTGGTGTCCAGATCGGTCAGCGAGCCTGGCGCATCACCCTGCTTGTCGCGGCGAATGGCGCCTTGTGGGGTCGCGACCAGCGTGGATGCCACGCTCTCGGTATTCGGATCGGCTTCCGGCCAGACGAATTGCTGATCGCTTGTCCAGCGCTGCTTCTCGAAATCGATGGTGACTTTGTCACGCGTATAGGAGGTCACGAACGGTTGCTGGCGATAAGACTGTTCGGCCGCGACCACATGCCCAAAGGCTTCATAGCGGATGCTGTGGATGCCTTCGAGCCGCTGCCTGCCGCCCATGGCGGCGATGGCTTGTTCGACACAGCTTTTTGCATCGACATGTTCGCAGCCCGGATGTGCGCCGGACTGCACAAGTCCACCGTCCTGCGGTGTATTCGATGCGATGCCGATGGTTGGCAGGACTAATGACAACAAGGCAGGCAAGACGGCGATGCGAAGGTTCATAGCAGCTTCCGGCGAAGGTGAGCGTCGAAGCTTACGCATGCACGCCTGCGACTTCCTCTGCGGGAAGTCACCATGCAAAAAGTCACACGCATTCAGGCGATGCAGGCGTGCTCTTCGGCGATCGCGTTGAAGCGCGCTGCGATGTAATTGTCGCAGTAGCTAGTCATGTCCCAGCCGCGGATGAAACCGCAGTGGCCACCATAGGTGGCGATATCCAGTTCGATATTGGCAGGCAGTTCCAGTTTCTCGAACGCGTCGACGGGAATCACCGGATCATCGCGCGCAGTGAGAATGGTGGCCGGAATCTGCATATTCGCCAGCGCACGGCCGGCGACCGAGTAGCCTTCCAGATAGGCTTCGAGCGAACCGAAATCGGTGTGCCGCAGCACCAGCGCTTCGGTAAGGCCACGCAGGTCCTGCTTCAGTTCCTGCAGTTCGAAGTATTGAACTTCAGGAAACGCTTTCTGCTTGGCGCGCAGCGAGCGCCGCCATTTGTTCATGAAATACGCCCGATAGAACCACGGCGCGGATTCCTCCAGCGAAAACAGGCCTTCGCTGGGATCGATGATCGGACATACGGCCAAGGCATAGTGCAGCGGAATGCCCTGTGCCGGTGCCTGCATCCCCACCCGCAGCGCGAAATTGCCGCCCAGCGAGAATCCGGCCAGGGCCATGACGCGTGCAGGCCAACGGCGCGCGATGTCACCCAGCGCATGCACCACTTCATCCAGCCGGCAGGAGTGGAACAGTGCCTCGTTGAGCCCGTGGCTTTCGCCGTGGTCACGGAAGTTGAGGCGAAAGACGTCCCAGCCGTCTTCGAGCAGCCGGCTGCCGGTTTGCAGCACGTAGGTGGAATCGACGCTGCCTTCCCAGCCATGGAACAGCACGGCCAGGCCACGCGATGCCGGCTGGACTTTTTGCGCCGTGAAGGAGCCGCTCAGGCGGATGCCCTCACCACCGTCTACCATCACCTCCTCGGCATTTTCCAGCACATGGTATGCGCGGCGCGGCAGCATTTTGCGCCGCACGCCACTGGAGGAGAGCATGGTTTGGATATGCCCGCTGGTCAGCGGCCAGCGCGGCTGGAAGTCGCGTCCTTGCGGCAAGCTCATGCTGGACGATCCTCAAGCGCAGCGGCAATGCGTTCGCGTGAGAGTTCCGCCATCCGGCGGCGGCCTTCGGGGCTCGCCGGCACGGCTTCAAGGAAATGCACTTCCGCATCCATCGCCGGCCCGCCAAGCATGCGCAGGAAATTCTGCAGGAAGTTCTCGTGCTCGCGAAAGCCGGCATCAATCTGCCGCCTGCCGTCGCGCACGAAGCGCAGCGCCACCGGCTGCACGGCTACTTCGGCATCGAGCGCGGCCTGGAAGATGCGCGCATGGAACACTTTCAGCACCCCATTGTGGCCGGTGCCGCCTTCAGGGAAAACCGCCACCGAACGTCCGCCATGCAGGCGCTCCACCATCACCTGCATCACCGCCGCCAGCGAATGGTTGCTGCCGCGTCGATGGAAAATGGTGCCGCCGCTGGCCGCCAGCCAGCCGACCAGCGGCCAGCCGGCGATTTCCGCCTTGGCCACGAAGCAGGCCGCGCGCTGACTGTGCAGCAGCTCGATGTCGATCCAGGACGTGTGATTGGCGACGAACAGCACCGGGTCGCGCAACGGCTGTCCGACGCGCACGGAGCGTAGGCCGAAGATGCGCATCAGCCCGGCGGACCATGCGCGGATCATGCGGTGGGTGAACGGTTCGCGCCCGTTCTTCATCACCGCGCCGCGGTTCCAGGTCAGGATCAGCCCGCACAGCAGGATGCCGAGCAGTACGTGCACCAGCAGCAACGGCACACGCCACAGGTAACGCAGTGGGCGCAACAGGTCGCGGTCAAGGGTAGAAACGGCTTCGATGCTCATCTGTGCGGTTAGTTTAGCGTTAATCGGCGTCCTGTCGGCAGTGCAGCATCTCGCCCTGACCGAAATGGGACCCGCTAGGGAAACTCTGAATAAGTTCAGAGTTTCCGCGGGCCAGGGACGGCTCGCCGCAAATCAGGCGCGTAAGCGCTTGATTTGGCGTAGCCGCGTCCGGGCGCGTATCGGGCGCAGCGCGGTTGAAAAAGTCCGTGACGGACTTTTTCAGCCCATCCCTAGATCGACGCCTCGATCAATCGCCGCGCCATCACGCCCAGCATCCGCGCCGGGCCGCCTTCGCCGAAGGCCTGACCGGAAACGTAGCTTCCCTCAAGCAGCAGCAGCAGCCCGTCCGCCAGCTCGTCCGGATCGCGCGCGCCCATCTCACGGCACATCTCACGCAGCCGTTCGCGCAGGTTTTGCTTGCTCTGAACGGCCACCTGGTGCGCGGGATGCTCGCGCTCGGGGTACTCGATCACTGCATTGGTGAGGCCGCAGCCACGATAGTCATCGTGACAGGCGCGGGTGGCCAGTCGGTCGAGGTAGGCGAGCAGGTGCGCCTTGGGATCGCGCGGATGCTCGGCGCCCGGGGCCTCGAAGCGTTCGCGGAAGCGCTGATCGTAATCGCGCAGGTAGGCGGCAATCAGCTCGTCCTTCGATTCGAAGGCGCGATACAGGCTGGGCTTGGTGACACCTGCCTGCGAGACGATTTCCTCCACGCCGACGGCACGGATGCCCTCGCGATAGAACAGGTCGAAGGCGGTCTCGCGGATACGGTCCGCCGCACGGCGCGGGGTTTCGGGAGCGGATTCGGGAATGGGTTTGGTACGCATGGCCATCAGCGAAGGATTGACAATGTTACCGATCGGTACGTATTCTGCACACCTACCCCGTACCGATCGGTAACATACGATGACTATACCGCACCGCCGGCCGTTCGGCCAAAAGTACGCTTTCGTGGTGATCGCCGTGGTGTTCCTGGCCCTGCTGGCTTCGGCCGGCATGCGCTCGACCCCCGGCGTTCTGATGCTGCCGCTGGGCCGCGCCTTCGGCTGGAGTCGGGACGACATTTCCTCCGCGGCCGCCGTTGGCATCCTGCTTTACGGCCTGATGGGCCCGTTCGCCGCCGCGCTGATGCAGCGCTTCGGGATCAAGCGGGTGCTGCTCATTGCATTGGCGGTGATGGCGCTGGCGGCGGCCTCCAGCGCCTTCATGACACGCCCCTGGCATCTGCTGCTGACCTGGGGCGTGCTATCGGGCGCCGGCACTGGCTGCGTGGCGGTGGTGCTGGGTGCCACCGTGGTGTCTCGCTGGTTCAGCACACACCGTGGCCTGATGATGGGCTTGCTTACCGCCAGCACGGCCACCGGCACCCTGATCTTCCTGCCCGGCCTGGCCGCCATCGCCGAATACGCCGGCTGGCGGCCGGTGGTGCTGACCATCGCCGCGGTTTGCGCGCTTTTGCTGCCGCTGGTGCTGTGGCTGATGCCGGAACGTCCTGCCGACATCGGCCTGACCCGCTACGGCGCCGCGCCGGATGAACGGATGGACGCCGGTGGTCCGACAGGAAACCTGTTCGTGCTGACGCTGGGCACCCTGCATCGCGCCAGCAAGCGCGGCGTGTTCTGGCTGTTGTTCGCCACCTTCTTCGTTTGCGGCTTCACCACCAACGGGCTGATCGGTACGCATTTCATTGCGCTATGCGGCGACCACGGCCTTCCGGAAGTGCGCGCTGCCGGCGTACTGGCGATGATGGGCATCTTCGATCTGTTTGGCACCACGGCGTCGGGCTGGCTGACCGACCGGTTCGACCCGCGCAAGCTGCTGTTTGCCTACTACGGGCTGCGCGGCCTTTCGCTGATGTACTTGCCCTACTCGGATTTCTCGCTCACCAGCCTGGCCGTGTTCGGCGTGTTCTATGGCCTGGACTGGATCGCCACGGTGCCGCCCACCTTGCGCCTTACGACCGACGCCTTCGGCGAGCGCGATGCCCCGGTGGTATTCGGCTGGGTCGTGGCCGGGCACCAGGTGGGTGCGGCAACGGCCGCCTTCATGGCGGGCGTGCTGAGGGTGCAATTGGGTAGCTATCTCACGCCCTTCGTGATTGCCGGTGCAGCCGGCGTGATCGCCGCATTCCTGGCTTTGCGCATTCAACGCCGCCTCGGTTCGGCGCCGCTGGAACTCGTGGGCGAAAACGGCTGACTCAGCGCTCCAGCTGGGTCAGCGGCAAGGACGCCGATCGCTTCACGGTGCGTAATACGAAGCTGGAATTCACGTCCGCCACGCCGGAGGCGTTGAGCAGGCGATCGAGCAGGAAGCGCGAGAAATGCTGCAGGTCGGCGACATAGATGTGCATGAGGTAGTCCATGTCGCCGGTGAGCGCGTAGCAGGCCACTACCTCGTCCCAGCCGTTCACCCGTTCTACGAAGCGCTCGATCACGTCGCTTTCGTGGCGGGTGAGCTGCACGCGCACGAACGCCTGCAGGCCCAGCCCTACCGCTTCCGGATCCACTTGCGCGCTATATCCGGCAAGCACGCCTTCGCTTTCCATCCGCTGCAGGCGGCGCAGACAGGCGGAAGGTGACAGATTGACCCGCTCCGCCAGGTCGGCGTTGGTAATACGTCCTTCGGCCTGCAACACGGCCAGCATGCGCAAGTCGGTACGATCCAGGTTCACCATGCACGATACCTTCATTTAATAATCACATTACGCATGATTATTGCGCCAGGGGCGCCAAGGTGCACAACAAAACAAAAAAAATGCACGAACCGGGACGTATTCTATTGATCAACCCGCAAGCTTTTTTCGGAGCTACCCATGGAAACCTCCCGCAACCCGCGCCGCGTCGAGCACCAGCAAACCGATCGCGGCTACGTTCCGGTCTACGCCACTGGCGTGGTGGAGCAGCCTTGGTCCAGCTACACCCGCACCGACCATGAGGTGTGGGACACGCTGTACCGGCGCCAGCGCGAGTTGCTGCCTGGCCGCGCTTGCCGCGAATTCCTGGACGGCCTGGAGCGCTTCGGCATGGGCGAGGGCGGCATTCCCAAGTTTGCCGAGCTCAACCAGGTGCTGGGCAAGGCCACCGGCTGGGAGCTGGTGGCGGTGGAGGGCCTGCTGCCGGACGAAGTGTTCTTCGACCATCTCGCCAACCGCCGTTTCCCGGTGAGCTGGTGGATACGCAAGCCCGAACAGCTGGACTACCTGAGCGAGCCGGATCTGTTCCATGACCTGTTCGGCCACGTGCCGCTACTGCTCAACCCGGTTTTCGCCGACTACATGCAGGCCTATGGCCGCGGTGGCATGAAGGCGTTCGGCATCGGCCCCGAGGCGCTGATGAACCTGACGCGGCTGTACTGGTATACGGTGGAATTCGGCCTTATCAACACCGATGAAGGCATGCGCATCTACGGAGCTGGCATCGTCAGTTCCAAGGGCGAATCCATTTACTGCCTGGATGCGCCGGCGCCGAACCGCATCGGCTTCGGCCTGGAGCGCGTGATGAACACGCGCTACCGCATCGACACCTACCAGCAGACCTATTTCGTGATCGACAGTTTCGAGCAGCTGTTCGAGACGACGCGGCCGGATTTCACCCCGATCTACGCCAAGCTGAAGCAGCACACCGCGCATGCGGCTGCTGATGTGCTGGGTAGTGATCGGGTGTTCAATCGTGGCACGCGCGAAGGGTTTGCGACCGACGCCGACACCTAGGCACGCTGGTGAGAGCCGTCATTCCCACGCAAACGGAGGCGCATTCACAACAGCGAATGGTGGTCAACCCATTTTGCTCTGGATGCGCCTTTGACCATGGATTCCCGCTTGCGCGGGAATGACGGCCATCAGGTGACGGCTGGTATCACCGTCCGTGCGCATTCAACCGCGCTTCAGCTCGTTTACCTCGAACACCTTCGCGATGCGTTCGCCATCCCAGCGATAGGTCAGGTGTTGCGCCTGCACACAGGGCGCGACGGCATCGGGATGGAACGCCGCCAGGCATTCACCGCCGCGATGGCGCACGCTGTCGTACACGATACCGTTTGAGCCCGTTTCGCGCAGCTTGCGCGCCAGCTTGACGCTATCGGCATAACTGTCCGGATCGTGCGCTTGCATCCAGCCGCCGCGAATATCGTGCAGCTTGCAGTCGACGCTGGTGCGATAGCAGCGCATCTCGATGTCGCAGGCCGGTTCCGCCGTGGCCGCCAGAAAGCGCTCACGGTGGTAGACCGTTTCTTCCACTGCGGTGATCACGTTGCGAGCCGCGTAGAACACACCCCAGGTACCGTCGGAAAAGCGGCTGCCTTCCGGATTGAGATGGGTGAAGGCGGCCATCACCGGGGTCGAACCCGGTCCGCTGATGCGGTGCTCTTTGGGCACCAGGCGCAACGCATCGGCCTCTTCGCGCAGGCGCGGATTGGTCATCGCTTCGATCGCAAAAATGGCGTCCAGGTCGGCCGGATTGGCAATGCGATCGAACAGCCCGGCCGGCGGAAAGCGGCTCGGCACGATGCGATAGGCATGGGTCCAGCGGATGCGGCGGGTAGGGGGCGTGTCGATAGACATGGTAAGGACCCTCTGATCTATTCCTACGTGCCCGGCATGACGTCCAGAAAGCCCGCAGGGTGTGTCGCGTGGCACAGGGCAGACTGGCCGTCTGGTCAAGCCGCGGGGCACAGCCTGCGGGCCTTCTGGACGTCACCCCGTCATAGAAATTCAAAACGTTTGGGCCGCACTGTTTGCGCGCCTCGCTTCGCCCCGCCGTCTAGACATACTCCCTGCCTTCCTCGCTCCTCAAACCAGGCACGTCCCTGTGCCTTCCCCGCGTGCGCCGACGGGGCGAAGCGAGGCGCGCATACAGTGTGGTGACGGGTACGTAGGAATAGATCAGAGGGTCCTTAAGTCCGCGGCGGCACATCACCGCATCGTTGGTCCGTTCCTGTTCGATGGGGAATGGTGCCGTAGGGGCTTCTCGCCGCCTGCGACGGGATACTTACCAGCCGCGCTGCGCGTCCAGGTATTGCCGTACTACGTACAGGTCGCTCACGTTGCCTGAAAGCATGCGATCGAGTGCCGACTGCCCGCCGAACAGCGGCGAGCGATTGGGTTTGTGCAACCAGGCATCGGCCTGCTCGACATTGGGAAACAGGATCTGCAGCGCCTTGTAGATGCCAAGCAGATAGCTGATGCGCTCCAGCGTGTCTCGTCCCAGTGTGCCGTCCTGGTGACGTTTCCACTTGTAGAAGGTGGATTCGGGCGGCTCGCCGAGCAGCCTGCGCTGTTCAGCGATGCGCAGGTGCCAGCGCTCGGCCATATTGAAGAAAGCTCGCAAAGCGGGGCCGTTCAGTTCTTCGGCGGGGGCCGGCCGGGTCAAGGCATGGGCTGTCATGACGAACTCTCCCAATAGAGCTTGAGCCAATACTACTTTATTGGTGAAGTTTTTGCCAAGACCGGGGCGAAGCCAGATCCGGGCCGAGCACATGGCCCATTCCCTCGCCTCCGCCCGATACGGATCAAGGCCCGTCGTTATTGGGTTTGGAATCAGGTCCCGCCGCGCCATAACTGGGTTCACGCCCTCCCTCCGCGATGAACCGGTCGATTCGTTGCTCCAGCAGCGGCAGTGGTACGGAACCTACCGCGAGCACCGTGTCATGGAAGGCGCGCAGGTCGAATTTTGGTCCGAGCGCCTGCTCGGCTTTCGCGCGCAGCTCCAGCATCTTCAGGTAGCCCAACTCGTACGACAGCGCCTGCCCCGGCCAGCTGATGTAACGATCGACCTCATTGGCGATTTCGCGATCGGACAGAGCGGTGTTCCCGGTCATGAAGTCGATTGCCTGCTGACGCGACCAGCCGAGGTGATGGATGCCGGTATCGACCACCAGGCGGCAAGCACGCCACATCTGGTAGGTGAGGTAGCCGAAGCGCTGGTAGGGCGTCTTGTAGATGCCCATCTCATTGCCGAGGTATTCCGAGTACAGCGCCCAGCCCTCGCCGTAGGCGGAAATGTAGCTGTTGCGGCGGAAGGCCGGCTGGTCGCGCTGCTCTGCGGCCAGCTCCAGTTGCAGGGCGTGGCCGGGATAGGACTCGTGCAGGGTCAGCGCGGGCATGTTGAAGAGCGGGCGAGCGGGCAAGTCGTAGGTGTTGACCAGGTAAACGTCCGGGCCGCCGCGGCCGGAGGTGTAGTACGGCGCGATGGCATCCGGCACCGGTTCGATGGTGAAGCGCGCACGCGGCAGGTGACCGAAGAACTTGCCGAGGCGGCCGTCCACTTCCTTCGCCACCCACGCGGTCTGGTCGAGCAGTTCCTGCGCGGTCTTGGCGTAGAACTGCGGATCGCTGCGCAGGAAATGCAGGAACTCGGCGAAGCTGCCCTTGAAGCCGGTTTCATGCATCGCATCGAGCATCTGTGCGTGGATTTTCTCCACCTGCTCCAGCCCGATCCGGTGGATGGCGTCGGGATCGAGATCGAGCGTGGTGTATTCGCGGATCTGCTGGCGGTAGTAGTCCTTGCCGTCCGGCAGCGCTTCCGCAGCCAGCGTGGTGCGCGCTTGCGGCACGTATTCGCCGCGGAAGAACGCGAGCAGTCTGCCGTAGGCGGGAATCACGTCGCGGCTGATCTTCGCGCGCGCATCGGCCTGGATGGCCGCGGCCGTTACCGCCGGAATGCTAGATGGCATGTGCCGCAGCGGTTCATAGAACGAGGATTGCGTGGGGTCCTTCATTTCCGCGACGGCGGCGATGGAGACATCGCGCCCTGCCAGCACCGCCTGCGGCACGCTGAAACCGCGCTTGAGACCCCCGCGCATGTTGGCGATTTCCTGGTCGAAATACACGCCCACCTGGCCCAGGCGATCCACATAGCGCCGGTAGTCCGATTCGTTGTGCAGAGAGTCGCTGCCGAGATCATTGTCCAGCTCGCTCCAGAACGCCGAATCACTGTTGAACGGCATCTGCCATTGCTTGAACTGCTGGTCGGCGATGAAATTGCGGATCTGCTCGTGGTAGATCGCGTAGTTCACCTGCTCGGCGGCCGAAAGTTGCTTCGGATCGATCGCGTCCAGCTGGCCCATCACCTTGCGCCAGTCATCCAGCCGTTCCTGCTGGCGCTTGGCATCGACCTGATCGAGGCGGCCATTGTTCGGCTGGGCTTCGCCCGAGGCGCTGACGCCGGCCTGCCCGGTACGCCAGGCCCATTCTTTTTCGTAAAGCTGCTTGAAGCGCGTATCCGCACTTTGCAGCGCGAGGGTCGGCATGGTCAGCAGCATGCCTGCGGCCAGGCAGCCGATCCGAGTGGCGTTTTTCACTTGGCTTGTTTTCCCGTTGAGGACGTCGCGGCGATGGATGCCGACACGGCATCTTCCACGCTCCAGCTATCCAATGCCTGTGACGAAAGCTGGGGCAATGCCGCACGCAGCAGCAACGCGCGTGTTTCATCCTTCAGGCGCGCCATGCGCAGACCTATCCCGCGCGTCTGCAGCCAGGCGGCGAAATCGCCAAGCGATTCCAGCGCGGTGCTGTCCAGATCGGGCGATGCCTCCAGGCTCAATACCAGCTGTTTCACGCCGGCATGCCCCTCCACCTGCTGGCGCGCCAGCGTCATCACCGATTCGGCATTGGCGAAGAACAAGGGCTCTTCCGGGCGCAGGATCAGCATGCCCGGTGGCGGTACCGCATCTGGGTGCTGCGCGATGTCCACGAAGTCGTGGCCGCCGGCAAGGCGGCCGAGCACGCTCACGCGTGCCGTGGCGAGCTGGCGCAGCAGCAGGATCAGGCTGAAAGCGATCGCAAACAGCAGCCCGTTGAGAATGCCCATCGACAGCACCGCCACGACCGCGGCGAGCGCGAGCAGGCGATCGCGCCGCCATTGCAGATAAGGACGAAATACCGATAGGCGCCACGACTTGCTTACCGCATGGATCACGATCGCGGCCAGTACGGCCAGCGGAATGCGTTCGATCCAGCGCAGCAGCAGCAAAACCATCAGCAGTACGGTGGCTGCTGCGATCAAGCCAGCCAGCCGCGACTGCGCGCCCCCGGCCTCGTTGGCGGAGGTGGCGGAATAGCCGGCGCCGACCGGCATGCCCTGGCACAGTCCGCTGAGCACATTGGCCACCCCAAGCACCAGCAGGTCGCGATTGGGCGCCACCGGATCGTTGTGCTTCAAGGCGAAACCGCGGATCGAACTGTACGACTCGGCATACAGGATCAGCAGCAACGCTGCAGCCAGTTCCACACTCGGCAGCCATTGACCACTGGCCGGCCAGACCGGCATGCCGATGCTCAGCTGCAGTTTGATGGCGCCGGTGAGCGGCACGCCATGCGCTGCCAGCCAATCGGAGGCAGCCACGCCCAGGGCGATCACCAGCAGGCTGCCCGGCAAACGGCGCAAACGCTCGCAGGCATACAACACCGCCAGCGCGAGCACACCGGTAAGCAGCGTCATGGCATGCACCTGTCCTGATGTGCGCACCAGGTTCGCCACCAGCAGCGGCACGAAGTCGCCATGCAGATCCGGCCAGCCGCCCAGATGCGGCAGCTGCTTGAGCGCGATCACGATCGCCAGCCCGAAGGTATAGCCACGCAGCACAGGGCGTGCGATCAGATGCGACAACCCGCCGAGACGAGCCGTACCGGCGACAAGAAAGCAGATGCCGCCCAACAGCACGAGGGCAGCGGCTACGGCCGTGCGATTCGCCCCGCCGCCGGCCAACAGCAGCGTGCCCGCTGCCAGCACTGCCGCGGATGACGAAGTGGAAGAAACGATCGCGTATCGGCTGGTACCCAATAGCCCGTAACAGATCAGCCCGACGAACAGAGCCACCACGCCGGCCTGCGGCGGCATGCCGGCGATGCCCGAATACGCGACCGCCTCGGGCAGCAGCAGGCCGGCTATCCCCAGACCCGCCAGCACGTCGGCAATACGTGCCGGCGGGACGGCCGTACCGCTCATTGGATTTGTCCGCTCCAGCCCGGCAGGTAGGCTGCTTCATGCGAATGCGCAAGCAGCAACGCGTCCTGCAATTGCTTGGGCGTAACGCGGTCGCCTTTTAGCTTGATGTTGCGCCGGTAGAAGTCCGCCCACAGGAATTCCGAATAGGGCGTGGCGTCCTTGGAGAAACCGCCGGTCTCGCGCACGCGCGCAGCCAGGGTGCGATAAGGATCGTCGACGAGGCCGGTCAGATTGCGCGGAATGGCGTCGTAGTCCTGCCGCTGGCCGAGCTCGTTGTAAGGATGCGCCCAACGGCTGAATTCCATGGTGCGCCAGAACACGTCCGGCTCCAGCCAGGAAAAGTCGCGCTGGATCATCACCGGCACTTCGTTGACACCCTCCTCGCACAGCGCGAGTCCGAGGTGATGGTGATCGACGATGTAGACCTGGCGCTTCGGCCC
This sequence comes from Dyella choica, assembly GCF_003977665.1. Classification (GTDB taxonomy): domain Bacteria; phylum Pseudomonadota; class Gammaproteobacteria; order Xanthomonadales; family Rhodanobacteraceae; genus Dyella_B; species Dyella_B choica. The sequence goes on from NZ_RYYV01000007.1 coordinate 158,543, forward strand.
GAGCACGCCAGGAAACCAGTGCGCGGCCAGCAGCTCTTTGCGCTTCTTCTTGCCTAGCTTTTCCCAGTCCGCACGCTTCTGAGCTACTTCCGCCTTGCCCACCGTCATCTGGGTGGGACGCAGCTTGGCCGGTGCAATCGACAACAGAGGATGACGCACACCTGACGACATGGGACGACTCCTGCAATAACCCTGGTGGGCGCAGGGTAGCGTAAGCGGGGCCGGCAAGGGTGGGGCGAAACCCTGACGCGGCTTATTCCAGCCCCGAGAAGTAGCCGCGCATCGCCTGCAGATAGGAAGCCAGGTCGCGATTGGCCGCACTCTGGAACACTTCGCCGGTGTGCTCCATGCGATCGATGCGATCCGGACGGAAGTTGCGGAAGTCCTGGCGCAGGCGGCACCAGGTACCGAGCGTCCATTTACCGCCCCAGAACGACAGGCACAGCGGCTCCACGTCGCGCTCGCTGTCGCGGCCCAGCTCGTCCCGGTAGAACAGCCGCAGCACGTGCTGGGCTTCGATCGCCGCATGCAGCTGGTCGATGAGTTCGGCGAAGGCGGTGAAATGTTCGCTGCGCCAGATCGGTGCATAGATGCGTGTGCGTGAGGAACGTTCGCGCAGCTCGGGCGGCAGTACCGCCTCTATTTTCATCAGCGCAGCCTGCGCACCTGCGGCCAGCTTCTCGCCGGCAAATGCGCGAACGAAGCGCGTGCCGACCACCAGCGATTCGAGCTCTTCGGCGGTGAACATCAGCGGAGGAATGTCCGAGCCCTTGCGCAGCACGTAGCCGACGCCGGCTTCGCCTTCGATCGGCACGCCCGAAAGCTGGAGATCGGCCACGTCGCGGTAGACCGTGCGCAGCGATACCCCCAGCGTTTCAGCGAGCTGGCGTGCCTGCAACGCGGTACGGCGTCCACGCAGGGCGTTGATGATGAGAAAGAGGCGATCGGCGCGACGCATCCGCCCATGATCGCCCAGCTTGAGGTTACGGACCAGCGTCCGAAGTCATGCAGGATCATCGCAGGGTGCGAGATGGCCCTGTGCGCGCTGGACGAACACAGGGTCATGACCGCTCGCTCATTTCACGCCACCTGCAGCGCGACAAACTCGGCATCCCTGGCCGCCACACGCTGCATCGCAGGGCGCGTGATCACGCGATCGATATACGCGCGGATCTGCGGCGTTTCCGGCACCAGCTTGAACAGTGTGGTCCAATGCAAGGCGCCGCCCCACAAAACATCCGCCGCGGAGAATCGCTCGCCGAGCATGTACGGGCCGTTGGTCAGTTGCAGCTGCAAGGCTTGCATGACGTCGTCCCAGGTGCCGTAGGGAGAGGTGGACGGCGGAGCCGGATCACGATTCAGCGAGCGGTCGACCAGCGCCGGCTCGAAGCAGGATCCGTAGAAGACCAGCCAGCGCAGATAGGGACCGCGCAGCGGATCGTCGATGGCCGGGGCAAGCCCTGCTTCCGCATACAGGTCGGCCAGGTACATGAAGATGGCCGGCTGTTCGGTGATCAAGGCATCGCCATGCCGGATCGCTGGTACCTTACCCATCGGATTGATGGCCCGGTAGTCGGGTCGGCGCAGCTCGCCGGCCTTGAGGTTGAGCAAATGGAGCTCATAGTCCGCGCCCAGTTCCTCGAGCAGGGCAAACGTACCGCCCGAGCGGCTGTTGGGTGCGTGGTAAAAAACGATCTTCCGATCCATGTCGTCACCTTTGGGTTAGTGAAACTCTGAATAAGTTCAGAGTTTCCGCGGGCCACGGAAGGCCCGCCGCAAATCAGGCGCGTAAGCGCTTGATTTGGCGTAGCCGCGTCCGGGCGTGTACCGGACGCGGCGCGTCTGAACAAGTCCGTGACGGACTTGTTCAGACCATACTTACAGATGCCGCGTTTCGGCCGGCGCGTTCTGCCAGTTGTCGTGGCGTCCATCCGAAAAGTGCAGCGGCGCCTCGATCAGCTCCGACGGCTCGGCGTCATCCAGGCAGAACACGTTGACGAAATAGAACTCGCCGCCAAGCACATCCAGATTGCCCTTGCCGAACGGCCGGATGCCGCAATGCTTGCAGAACAAGTGGTGCATGCTTTGCGAACCGAACTGATAGTCGGAAAGCTCCGTTTCGCCGCCGGTGAGCCGGAACGCTTCGGGCTTCACCACCGTGCCCCACTGCCGCGCCTTGGCGCAGATGGAGCAATTGCAGCGCCCGGTACCTTGCGCCAGGTCGATATCCGCCTCGAAATGCACTGCGCCGCAATGGCAGCTGCCGTGATAGGTCTTTTGCATGATGAGTTCCTTGGGATGGATTCAGGCGCCGCTCAACCCGCCCGACGGTTCGTCGGCCGACGGCGCACGCAAATGGGCGGAATCTACGGCGGGGACAAGCAGCACCCGCTTGCGTTCGGGCTCGAACGCCGGCGTGACTTGCACCACCCGGTCGCCCTTTTGCGGTTTCTCTTCTTGCCTAGCGGGCGGGCGATATTGGCCATCCATCAGCAGGCCCCGCAGGTACATCGGCCGATAGGCCGCCAGAACGCGATCGATGAAATTATTCATGCCGTAGATGCCTTATGCCGCGCGAACGACTTCGACCGCTTCGCCGGCGAGCCACGGCGGCGGCACGGCGTGCTTGAACAGGCGGTACCAGTGTTCGCGGTCGCTGGCGCTGTACAGATCCAGCGTGTGGATGACTTCCCGCGCGAATTCAATGCTGCCCAGATGGCTGGCGGTGACGACGCCACCGTCGGCCACGGCAAGCACGTTGGCGTCGTATTGCCCGTGCCCTGCGTACGTCGCCACCGCACGGCCGATCTGTCCCGGCCAGTTGCCGGTGTGCCGACAATGCTCAAGCAAGCCGGCACGCGCCAGGGTCAGCACGCCTAGATCGATGGCGGCAATCGGCACACCAGCCTCATGCATCCGCCGCGCGACTGCAGTCGCTTGTTCCACCTGCGTCGACAACCATAAATGTCCACCGGGCAGGATCAGCAAGGCGGCGGCGTCCAGGTCGAGCTCTTCCAGGCTCACATCGGGCAACACCCGCATACCGCTCATCGAAGTGACCGGCTCGCGCGTGAAACCGGCACTGCGCACCTCCCATTCCCCCGGGCGCCGGATCTCGGCCAGCGCCAAGGCCACCTGCCAATCCGCAAACCCTTCGAACACCAGCACATAAACCGTATCGCGCATGGCAAGTCCCTCCTCTTCGATGCTGAGAGCTTGCGCCCCCCCTACTGCCAGCGTGTTGTCAGCAGGAGGGCACAGCCCAGCATGGATTTGCTCAGGACATCCCAAGCCGGGACAATGGCGGCCCCATAGTCTGCCGAGCCGTCATGAAGCCCATCTCGCTGATCCAGTTCCTGATCGAAGAACGCCGCGCCGGCCACGTCAACGCCGAGCTCAGCTTGCTGATCGAGGTGGTCGCGCGCGCCTGCAAGCGCATCGCCGTCGCCACCAACAAGGGCGCCATCGGCGGGGTGCTGGGCGAGGCGGGCACCGGCAACATCCAGGGTGAAGCGCAGAAGAAGCTGGATGTGATCTCCAACGAGATCCTGCTGGAAGCCAACGCCTGGGGTGGACAGCTCGCCGCGTGCGCCTCCGAGGAGATGGAAGATCCGCAGCCGATTCCCGACATGTACCCGAAGGGCAATCACCTGCTGCTGTTCGATCCGCTGGACGGCAGCTCGAATATCGACGTGAACATTTCTGTCGGCACCATCTTTTCCGTGCTGCGCTGCCCGGACGGTGTCACCAACCCGAAAGCCGAGCATTTCCTGCAAGCCGGCACCACCCAGCTCGCCGCCGGCTACGTGGTGTACGGCCCCGCCACTGTGCTGGTGCTGACGTTCGGCCACGGCACGCACGAGTTCACGCTCGATCGCGAAGTGGGCAGCTTCATCCTCAGCCGCCGCGACATCCGCATTCCCGAGGAAACCGGCGAATTCGCCATCAACATGTCGAACCAGCGCCATTGGGAAGCGCCGATGCAGCGCTATATCGGCGAGTTGCTCGCCGGCAAGGACGGCCCGCGCGGCCGGGACTTCAACATGCGCTGGGTCGCCTCGATGGTGGCCGACGTGCACCGCATCATCACCCGCGGCGGCGTGTTCTTCTATCCGCTGGATGCGAAGATCAAGAGCAAAGGCGGCAAGCTGCGCCTGATGTACGAGGCCAATCCGATGGCTTTCATCATCGAGCAGGCCGGTGGTGCGGCGACCACCGGTCGCGGGCGCTTGCTCGAACTACAGCCAACGGGCCTGCATCAACGCGTGCCGGTGTTCCTCGGCTCAAAGAAGGAAGTGGAAGTGGCTACGCACTATCACGTTGAAGCGGACAGGGCGCAGGGCTGACATCGACGCAGGCTGGGCTGAAAGCATTGCCCTCTCATGAGAGGGCAATGCGCGTTGCTTCAGGCGGGATCTGCAGGCAGGAACATGCCGACCAGCGCCAGCACCATGAGCAGCCCGCCGGCCGCTATGGCGATCCAGTTGGCGCCGCCGATTTTCTCGTTGGGCGGGTGATCGGGCGCTTCGTTCCGGTTGATGTCGTTGATGACCTTCTGGACGGGAACCAGGAAAAGTACCGAAGCCCAACTGATCATCCAAAAGGGCTCCGGTAACCGCCACATCATGCTGGTGATGATCCATCCGGCGGCCAGCCAACCGGCCGGCATTTCACCCTTGCCTGTTTCCCGTTGCCATTCGCGCACCTCGCTGAACAGCGCATAGCAGAAGAAATAACCAAAAAACGCGCGCCAGAACGGGGAGATATTCTCCTTCTCGCGCAGCTTGAAGGCTTGCCAGTTCTTGTAGAACCAATACAGTTCATACAGGCCAAACGTGAAAACCGACATCACCACGAGCTTCAAGAGTGAGACGGCGAAGAACGGCGCCTCGGTACCGGCCTTGTAGTTCGTCGGCAAAACCAGCTCGGCGCCGGGCGGCGAGTACGGATTGTCCTGCATGTTTGAAAGATCCCCTGGTATAGGCTGGGATGGTCGTCCCAGCCTGCGATTATGCGGCAAGCTCGCCGTAACGGCGCTGCCGCATCCACTTCGTGACGATCCATTTCTCGCCGCGTGTCACCGGCGAGCCGCCGTGCAAGGTGAGCTTGTCGAGCTGGTTCTGGCTGTTGGTGTATTCGAAATAGACGGCCGAACCCTGCTTGGGCACCACTTCCAGGCCGACCTCGGGGAAGATGGTGGTGCCGCCTTCCTCCACCTCGTTCAAATACATCACCATGGTGGAGACGCGCTGGCCGCCGATGGTCATCTGCACCTGGCTGCCGGGATCTTCCGGCGGGAAGTAGTCGAAATGCGGCTTGTATTCGCCGCCGATGCCGTAATGCAGGATCTGCAGGCCTTCGCCGTTTTCCTCCGGCCAGTTCATCACTTCGGCAATGCGCCGATCGAGACGGGCGATGAAGGGGTCGGCGTTGAGGGTGAAGAAGGTGCCTTCGCTGCTGCGGTCGGCGATCACCTCATGCTTGCCGGTAAGCGGGTCTACCGTGGTGGAACGGCGCATTTTGTCAGCGGAGCGGCGGATCAGCTCGTCGCATTCTTCCGCGCTCAGCACCCCGTCGAGCACGGCGATCATCGGGCGATGCACGCGCGTGACCACGCGCACGTCGCGATCGGACGTACGGATCAGGTTGCCGGCGTGCAGCCGCGGCGTTTCATAAAGGTAACCACTGGCGGCAGGCTTGGTTTGCGTCGGCGTGGCGGCGACGAAGGGACCGCTCATGACACCGTTGACCGCGGCACGTGCGAACACCGGGTCGAAATGATTGCGCACCATGTCGTCGATCAGCGATTGCGGAGCGCAGCCGCGCGCGAGGTTCTCCTGGATCCAGTTGTGCCATTCGGGCGGCAGTTGCGTGATCGCATTCATCGCGGACTCCAAAGCGCTGTCGACTCGGTACCGGTTCGCGCCGCCAATGATGGCAGGGCGTAGGCTGGGATGATAATCCCAGCTCCCACTCGGCATCCTGGTGCAGGGATTGCCATCCCAGCTACGCTCCTCCTCTCCCCATGCAGGGAGAGGAGCAACAAGCCCGTCACGACAAGCCCATCACACCAGGCCGTGGCTGCGCAGCAAGGCCTCCGGTTCCGGCTTGCGGCCCCGGAACGCGATGAAGCTTTCCAGGGCGGGCCGGCTTGCGCCCACCGCCAGGATCTCGCGGCGGAAGCGCGCCCCGGTCGCCGGGTCGATCACGCTGCGCCCATGGCCCGCATGCTCCTCGAACGCGCCAAAGGCATCCGCGCTCAGCAGTTCGGCCCACAGATAACTGTAGTAACCGGCCGCGTAGCCGCCCGCAAAGATATGCGTAAACGCATGCGGGAAACGCTGCCAGGCCGGTGGATGCAGCACGGCCACTTCGTGGCGCGCCTGCGCCAGCACTTCGAGCGTGCGCGCGCCCTTGGCCTGGTCGTACTGCAGGTGCAACTGGAAGTCGAACAGCGCGAATTCCAGCTGGCGCACGAGGAACATGCCGGAGTGGAAATGCCGTGCCGCCAGCATGCGTTCGAACAGCTCGTCGGGCAGGCGTTCGCCGGTTTGCCAATGCCTGGCGAACAGGTCCAGCGCTTCGCGGTTCCAGCCGAAATTCTCCATGAACTGGCTGGGCAGTTCCACCGCATCCCATTCCACGCCCTCGATGCCACCGACCGACGGCAGCGGCACTTCCGTCAGCAGCAGATGAAAGCCATGGCCGAATTCATGGAACAGCGTAAGCACGTCGTCGTGCGTTAGCAGCGCCGGACGGCCTTCGGTCGGCGGAGCGAAATTGCAGGTGAGGTAGGCCACCGGCAGCTCCAGCTGCGCGCCGTCATCGAAGCGCGCACGGCATACGTCCATCCAGGCGCCACCACGCTTGCCGGTGCGCGCGTAGAGATCGACGTAGGCGCCGGCAAAGATATGCCCGTCGGCGTCGACAACGTCGTAGTAGCGCACATCCGGATGCCACACGTCGATGCCGTCGCGCGGCTTCAAGCTTACGCCGTAAAGCCGTTGCACCAGGCCGAACAGGCCGTCGATCACGGCCGGCAAGGGGAAATATGGCTTGAGCTGCTCTTCATCCAGTGCGTACTGCTTCTGGCGCAGCTTTTCCGCGGCGTAGGCGACGTCCCAGGATTCAAGATTGTCCAGCTTCAGTTCCGTGGCGGCGAAGTCGCGCAGGGTGGCCAGTTCCTTTTGCGCCACCGGCTTGGCGCGTGATGCCAGATCATGCAGGAAGTTCAGCACTTCCTGCGGCGTGCCGGCCATCTTGGTCGCGAGCGATTCTTCCGCGGCGTTGGCAAAGCCCAGCAGCTGAGCCGCTTCGTGACGCAGGGCCATGATCTTTTCGATGCGCGCGCTGTTGTCGTACTTGCCCGCGTGCGGCCCTTGGTCGGAGGCACGCGTCTGGTACGCCCAGTACACTCGTTCGCGCAGGCCGCGGTTGCCGGCATAGGTCATCACCGCTTGCACGCTGGGCTGCTTGAGCGTCACCAGATAGCCTTCCAGGCCCCTTTCCTTCGCGTACTGGCGCAACACGGCGCGGCCCGATTCGGGGATGCCGGCCAGGTCGCGTTCGTCGGTGACGTGCTCCTGCCAGGCATCCGTAGCATCCAGCACAGCATTGGAGAATTCGGTGGAGAGCTTGGACAGTTCCACGCCGATATCGCGGAAACGCGAGCGCGCCGGCTCTTCCAGCGCTACGCCGGAAAGCTTGAAATCGCGCAGGGCGTGTTCGACCAGGGCGCGCTGCGCGCGGGACAGCCTGCCGAAATCCGGAGCATCGGCCACGGCCTGCACCGCGGCGTACAGATCGCGGTTCTGCCCGACTTCAATGGAGTAGTCGGTAAGCAGCTCTTCCGCGGGGCCATACACTTTGCGCAAGGCTTCGCTGTCGGCCACCGAATGCAGGTGGGAAACCGGTGACCACGCGTGCGAGATGCGCTGCTCGAAGCGCTCCTGGGGCAGCAGGACCGATTTGAAATCGCGCGGCGTACCGGGTGCAGTCAGCGCCGCGATGCCGGCGCGGCTTTCGGCCAGCAGGGCTTCGACCGCCGGCAACACGTGCTCGGGCTCGATACGGGAAAACGCGGGCAGGCTCGGGTCGGCCAGCAGGGGATTGTCTCGGCTCATGGTTTCACTCCTTACAGGCTTCGAAGGGTGCTGGCGGCGCAGATCGAAATCAAGCCGATCAGACGCATAACGTGTCATCGCGCCCGTCGTAACATCGCGCACATGCTACCTGCCGACGTCCATGCCCTGATCGGTCGCATCCCGCTGTTTGCGCATATGACCGATGCGCAGCGGTCGACGCTTGCCACCCATTTGCAGTGGATTTGCCTGCCCGGGGGCCAGTATCTGTACCGGGCGGGAGAAGTGGCCGAGGCCTTGTACCTGCTGCGCAGCGGAAGCCTGGGCGTCTTCGATGGCCCGACCGAGTTGATACGGCAGGTCGCGGCCGACGACTGCCTGGGTGAGATCAGCTTGCTGAGCGGCGAAGCGCTACGCTACAACGTGCGCGCGCTGCGGGATTGTGAGTTGCTGCGGCTCGATCGGCCCCATTTCGAGCTGCTGATCGAACAGCATCCACGCGCCATGATGGGTATGGCGCGGCAGGCCATGGATCGGATGATCCGGCGCGAACGCCATGTGGACCCGCCGGACAAGCCACGCACCTTCGCCATCCTGCCGGTGGATCAAAGCGTACCGGTGCGCGGCCTGGCGATGCAGCTGGCGCAGGCCCTGGAGAAGTTCGGCAGTTGCCTGGTGATCGATGCCGAGCTCGGTACGAACCGCGGCAGCGACTGGTTCGCCGAGCGCGAGGCGCAGGCGCGCTTCGTGATCTATCTGGACAGCACCGGGGATGCATCCTGGCGCCTGCGCTGCCTGCGCCAGGCTGACGTGCTGTTGCTGCCCGCGTTGGCCGCGCAGCCGGCGAGGCCATGGCCGGAAGCCGCGCCGGGGCATCCGGCACGTGTGCGGCATCGTCCCCGCCATCTTTTGCTGGTCCATTCCGGGCGCAAGGTGCAGCAGGGTGCAGCGCGACGTTGGCGCGCACAGTTCAGCGGCGAGCTTCAGCATCACCACATCTGCGGCGAAAACGACATACCGCGCATCGCACGCCTGATCAGCGGCCATGCGCGCGGGCTGGTGCTGGCAGGCGGCGGCGCGCGCGGCCTTGCCCATCTGGGCGCGTTGCGCGCCTTGCGTGAGGCCGGCCACGACTTCGATGCCATTGGCGGCACCAGTATCGGCGCCATCATCGGCGCGGGCGTCGCCAATATGTGGAGCATCGAGGAAATGATGCGCGCGTATTACGAGGCCTTCGTGCGCGGCAAGCCGCTTTCTGACTGGACGGTGCCACTGGTGGCGCTCACGCGCGGACGCCGCGCGGCGATCATGCTGCGGCGCGCCTTCGGCGCGATCGACATCGAGGATCTCGAACGGCCATTCTTCTGCGTTTCCACCAGTCTTTCCGGTCAAGGCAAGGTAGTGCATCGGCATGGTCCGCTGTGGCTGTGGCTGCGTGCCAGCAGTTCGATTCCCGGCATCCTGCCGCCGGTGCTGCACCACGGCCAGGTGTACGTGGACGGAGCCCTGGTCGACAACCTGCCGACCGACGTGATGGCGGAAGAGGGCATCGCCCACATCACCGCCGTAAGCATTCGCGCAGACATCGAACTGCGCGCGCAAACCGAAGAATTTGCCACCCCGCCGTGGTGGCGCCTGTGGATTCGCCAACGGCGCGGGACTGGCTGGCCGCGCCTCGTCTCCACGCTGACCCGTGCGGCCATGGTGAACAGCGAGGAGACCAGCGAGCGCTGCCGCGAGCGAGCGGACTTGTTGATTACCCCGCCGCTGGAGCATGTCGGCATGCTCGATTGGCGCGACTGGCAGCTGGCGGTGGATGCCGGTTACGAGGAAACCCTGCGTGTGCTCGAGGCCCAGCAGCACAGCCCGCCTGCCGCGGTCAGTTCAACACGACTGTCGCTCGAAGGCTAAAATACGCGAATGAATTCCCTGCGTCCCTTCAAGGGCATCCAGCCCACCCTCGGCGCCCGCGCCTATGTCGACCCGGCTGCCACCGTCATCGGTGACGTCGTGCTGGGCGACGATGTTTCCATCTGGCCCGGCGCGGTATTGCGCGGCGACGTGAATTACATTCGCGTCGGAGCGCGCAGCAACATCCAGGACGGCACCATCGTGCATGTAACGCACGACGGCCCGTATTCGCCCGGCGGCTTTCCCACCCTCATCGGCGAGGGCGTCACCATCGGCCATGCTGCGGTCATTCACGCCTGCATCATCGAGGATTACTGCCTGATCGGCATGCATGCCGTCGTGCTGGACGGCGCTACCATCAAGAAACACGGCTTCGTCGGCGCCGGCAGCGTAGTGCCACCGGGCAAGGTGGTAGGCGAGGGCGAACTATGGCTGGGTAACCCGGCCAAATGCGTGCGTTTGCTGACCGACAGGCAGATCGAGCAACTGCACTATTCGGCCGACCACTACGTCCGCCTGAAAGACGCGTATCTTGCGGGTTGACCGCCATGCGATCCCCTCATGGCCGTCATTCCCGCGCAAGCGCACTGCTGTCCGGGGAAATATTTTCTTTGGTGTGGCGAGCTGCCGGATTAGTGAAGCCTTTTGCAGCCAAGCAAAGCGGTGGACTTGAATTTCACCGTACACCCGCCTCTTACCTCACCGTCATTCCGGCGCAGGCCGGAATCCAGTTTCAATAGGGTGTGCGTAGCACTCAAAGCCCGGCTTTGTGTCCTTCGGGCGCGTATTTAAACTGGATTCCGGCCTGCGCCGGAATGACGGTGAGGTACGACAAGACCCTGCGACCAAGCGTCGAATTTTCCCCGGACAGCAGTGCGCGCAAGCGGGAATCCATTTTGACGGATGCATCAGGGCAAAATGGGTTCCCGCTTGCGCGGGAATGACGACCGCTCAGCGGCTATCCTGCTGCGCCTGGATGCGCGCCGCTTCCGCTTCGTGCCTGCGTCGCTCGATCACCCGCTGCGCATCGAGCACGCTGCCGAGCAGGGCGAGCTTGTAGTTGTGCGCGTCGTACTGCCGCAGCAAGCTGAGCTCGCGCTGCGCCTCATCCAGATCGCCATTGTTGATGGTGTTTTCCACCACGTCGCAGGCCGGCTTGAACGCATCGCGTAGCCGGCTCTCCGCCATGGCATTGTTCGGATCGAGCTGCAGCACGCTGAAATAGAACTCGTAGACGTTACTGCCGACCGGCGCCACCAGGTGTTTTTCCTTGTACGCCTGATCGGCCAGGCCCAGCATCACGCCCACTTCGCTGCCATCGTTGGCGGTATGGCCTTCGGTGGCTGACTTGCCGCTCATCGACGAGCGCGCATACCAGATTCCGCCACCGACCAGCAGCAGCAGCACTCCAGCGAGCGCGCCAAACAACAAACCACGCCGGTTGGCGTCGATGGAAACTGTAGAGGACATGCCGAGCCGCGCTTTGAAGCTAAGTAAAACGGCCGCCTAGCAGAAATGGCGGCACCCTGTTGCGATCAGGGTAACGCGGCAACGTGTCAGCAAAATGACTTCGGCGGCCGAACATGACAGTTCGGCTACAGCGCATCCCTAATGGAAATCGCCGCCGACGATGTGTCCTTGCGCGTCCAGGCTGGGGAAGAAGCGCGTGTTGTCGTAGCGGATTTCCATCGTGCTGACGCTGCCCGGAAGCATCAGCTGTACGTGCGGGTACGTCTTCTTGAATTCTTCCTGCGACGGATGCGTTCCGATGAAGGTCTCGAACGAAGCCATGTCGGTGACGCCCTGCTTGCTGTCCTGACGCGCGCCGTGATGGCAGCCGGCGAGGGCAACGGCCACGCCAAGAACGGAAAGGGCAAGCAGACGGGTACGCATCGGTAAGGGCTCCAGCGAGCGCTTTGGCTCAAGTGACTGCCGGCAAACCTAGCATGCCGGCGCCCCCTCCGGCCATCGGGAGGAGGCGCCTCGTTCACCCGCGCCTTACCAGGGCAGCAGGCTGTCGCCCAGATAGGGCGACCCGTCCGGATGCGAGAACCACAACACCCGGTTCTGTCCGCCCGGGCAGTCCTGGCCGATGCGGTAGGCCGTGACCAAGTTGTTGGCGGAACTCACGCTGCCGCGGTAGCAGCTGCCCAGCGAGTCGTGGAACGCAAAGTCCTGCGTAGCCTGTTGGCCGCTATGGCTGAGGATGTGGAAACTGCTGTTCAGCACCAGCGTGTCGGAGCCCGCCACATGGTTGTGCACATCGGCCGAATACAGCGGGAAGCCGCCTAGACTCAAACCCGTGTGCTGGTCGTAGCCCTGCTTGATCTTGGTGAGGATCGAATAATCCCCGTTCGACTCGGTGACCTGGTCGGAGTCCACATGCAGCGGATAGCGGAAACGCGCCTTGAATTCACCGCTGAGGAATCTGCCGATCCGGCTGCGGCTCACGCCTTCGACGCTGGTGAGCTGATCGGTGATCTGGTGATAGTCGGTGGCAGTGATGGCGAAGGACTGCGTATCCGCGAAGCCCACCGTCTGGTCTACGGTGGTGGTGACACGGCCATGGGAGGTATCGACGTAGCCTTCGATCACGAAATGACGGCTCAGATTGGTAGTGACCGCTCCGTTGACGTTGCCGGACGAATCCTGCTGCAGCGTGCTGCCGATGGTCGGCGTGGGTGATTGGCCCACCAGCGTGTTGCGCAGCAGTGCACCGCTTACCTGCTTCGCGCCCTGGTCCTGATAGACCAACAGACTGGCGGTGGCGGAGAAGTAGCTGTTTGCCCCCTGTACGCTGACCGCTACGGTATGTGGTGAACCGTTGCTCAGCATGCCGGCGAATGGCGTCAGGTCCACGCGATAGGGCATGAAGTTCAGCGTTTGCACGCCAGGCGTCGGCTTCCAGATGTACAGATCGACGCCGCCGGTATAGATCCAGGGATACACCGGCGCGACGCCGGCCGGCTGGCCGTCGATGCTGACCTCCGCTTCGCGGAAATTGCCGCCGCCGCACTCCTGGGCTTCGGCCGCGTACTGATCCGGCACGCAGACGTACCAGAACTCGTCATTGCTCTGGCTTTGCGTGAACACGTCCAGATAGGCGCGCTCCACATTGGCCGGCAAGGTCAGCGTAGCTGCCATCTGGCTGCTGGAATTGTTCAAGGTCACCGTGCTGCCCACCGGATCGCTACCCAAGGGGTACACCGCGTCAGGCACGCGCGGCGCGGGCGCCACCACCGATGCGGGGTAGAACAGCAAGCGCGCACTGCCATGCAATACGCCGGTATAGATGCTATTGACGATGTTGCCGATAAACGCCTGACCCGTGCCGGCACGGCGGAAAAGTGCGCTGTAATCCGTGAGATCGCGCTCGATATGCCAGTTGCGCCCTTCGGTGGACCCTGGCTCCTGCGTGGTGCCGAAATAGAGATTCACGCCACCCAGGAAAACGGTGGCGGTGCGGTCGTACTGCACGCCGGCAGTGATCGAGAAATCACCCTCCAGCACCACCTTCGACCAGCGCGTGCCGCAGCCGGCCGGCGGCGTGTACTGGAACGGCCGCGGACTGTAGTCATTGAACGTGTCGTCGCTGAAAAGCTGTACCGCGCACGGCTGGCCCTGCGGACGCGGCACGGTGGGATCGGCCACCGTCACATTGCCCGAACCGACCGGACTGCTGCCATCCGGCGCCGCCTGCGCGACACCCCCCAACGTCAAAGCAAGCCCGGCCACAGCCAGGCAACGGCTGAAACTCCCTCTCGGCAACAACATGGTGCAGCTCTCCCCACAAGTGATGCCCCCTGTTCGCTCACGCTAGCACGGGCTCCCGTTTAGAAAGGCCAAATCTGTGCTTGGTTGGGCGCATCGCATCGCATGCCCTCGCAAGAGAGCATCCAGCCTTGAAGTTTTGTGTCGCGTATGGAATTTCCGACTTGGTATGTAAGGCTTCTTTGAGATAGAGCGGCCCCTGGTTGACGATGCTCTCGTTGCTGTGGCGCTTGTACTCGACCATGACCGGGCACGAGTCGATGCGCACTCGATAAGTTTGCCGGTGGCATGCTGCGAATCGAGAGTGGCTCCCAACGGCCAGCGAAACTCCGGCCCCCAACTACAAACAGCGAGGGACCGGAGCGATCGCACAGCCTTCGCTAGTGGATGTGATTCACCGCCTGATCGGCGACTAGGCTGCCCCAGCCGGTGGTGTAGTCCCAGCCAGGCCCGGCGAAATAGCCGTTACTGCCGCCGGGAGTACTGATGTTGTTGCCGGAGGTAATGTCGTGGAAGGCGGTCGCGTAGAACCGACTTTGCGCGAGCGCATACAGTTTGGGGGATGCGAAGCCCGGGTTGTAGCCCTTGGCCTGGATGATGCGAACCCACGCGCCGACGAATATCGGTGAGGCGAGACTGGTGCCGGCGAGCGGGGTGATCACCGGCGTGCCCGCTGGCCTTCCCAGCACGCTGCTATCGGTGACGATCAAGGCTCCGGAATTCGTGTCCGCGTCGTAGGCAATATCCGGTACGGCGCGATACGTCTGGTTGGTGATTCCAGCAACGTTGCGTTGCCATGACGGTATCGGTTCGAACGTACTGGGGCTTCCCCCACCGCCGGTCCATGCCGTCTCGCCACTCCAGCTATTGAGCACCGGTGTGGCGGAAAGCGTAGTACCCCCCACCGCGATCACATAGGGCGAGCTCGCCGGATACCAAGGTGTCGTGCCTCCATTGCCGCACTCGTCGGCGCCCGAGTCGCCGGAAGCGACGGAGAAGGTGCGGCCCTGGCTCTGCGCGGCCTGGAAGAGCACGTCGCTGGCAACTAAGCCACTCGCCCGAGCGTCGTTCTCGCACTCGCCCAACGAGATATTGATGATCGGTGGCAGGTTGACTTGGTCAGTCAGTGCCAGGTAGAGCGTGGAGTAGATATCGGGATCGTTCAATGACACGCCGTCATACAGCACCAGCGACCGTACGCCGCCCATCCCGACGATGGCCTGCGTATCCAAGTCCCACTCGACATTGGCGCTTGTATCGCTACTGCCGGGACCGACCACGATCACGTTGACACTGGGCAAGCCATCGATCGCGGTGAAGAGCTTCAGGTGGGCTTTCGCTGCCGTCATATCGCCTGCGGTGATGATGCCCGGCGTAACCGAGGTCGCGGAAGGCAGATTGCGCGCCCCGTAGATGACAGGAAAATCGGTAGGGTTGTGCGGAAAGACTGCTCCCGGCAGCAAGGGGTCTGCGGTTCTCACTCCGGAACGGACATACGTACGCAGCCTGTGCACATTCTGCATACCAAGCACGGCGACTACGGAGCCTTGCCAGGCTGCCGGAATTTGCACATCACTGGCATTGGCGTAGCCATCGCGACCATCGTGCGTACGCACCTGCACAAGGTGAGTGGCAAATGCCACCTGCACGGCATCTACTGGACCGGAAGCTTCCACCATTAGTCGATTGGGCCCGACCCTCACGTCGGTCAAGCCCGCGCGACGGAGGTAGTTGGCCACTGCATCGGCCTGCGCTTGCGTGGGCGCGTATTTCGCATCGTACTGTTCCGGCGTCAGCGGTTTGAAGCCAGGGATCGCCATATAGGCATCCAATTGATCCTGGTTGCGCGGTTTCAGCGCAACCACCACATGCAAGGGCTGGGACGATAGCAGTGGCCCCACCACCGTGTCGCCCTGGCGCAGCAAGGTGGCGTGATGAAGGCCAACCATCGCGGCATCGTTCGTCGGCGCGGCCCATGAGTCCACCGCGGCAAGACTCATGGCGGTCATCAACAGCTTGATACGAAGACGATTCAACATATTCGACTCCTCAGCTGAAACGGCAGTGCAGCACCTCTGACGAGACTGCGTACACTCCGCAAAAAAGAAACGTCGCGCTAGCGCGCGACACCTTGGCTGGGCGGTTTGCCTTCGAGGCCGAGAGCGCCAATGCAACAATTCTCGCCCTCGCAAGCGGACAGCTGGCACAACGTAGAGGTGACGGGGTATTACTGTTGAATGGCACCGTTGGAGCGCAGCGAACCTCCGGCAACCGATAGCAGTTGATACGATCAACCCGATACCCTCCGCCAACACTCCGCGATAGCCTGAAAGCACCTCCCAGTAGTACGTCGACGAATAGGCAGAGGAGCAATCGACATGGCGATCTACCTCACGGCACCGGAACAGTCCGCCGTGACCCTTGGCGGGCTGGGAGAAACACTCTCGATTCGCGACCATCGCTCGCGGCTGCCGCCTGGTGAAAGGGCTGGACCTGGTCGGGGCCACGATTCCGCCGCTGGATACGCTACTGGTTGCCGAAGGCCACGATGTTCCAGCTCCATGGCGGCCGCCACCCCCAACGGTGCCTGATTAGCTTCGAATCTCAGCTGCACGATAGGTAGTTCCCTCCCCTGCTTGCAGGGGAGGGCTTGGGTGGGGTTGCACGAGCTTGCCGCCGTGTTTGAGTTCACCGCGAGGCTGCTTCACCCCACCCCAGCCCTCCCCTACTACACGTAGGGGAGGGAGCAGATTCCCGCCAACTGAGACATAGCGCTAATCAGGCAACGGTGGACCTTCAGTTTGATCACCATCGGTTGCCGCCAACTCGCCCATAAGGTTCGCGTGCGACGATCACCTTCGTCGTCCGGGTGGTAAAGGCGTGCGGCGCATCGTCCCAGTCGGCGACCAGCGTCGCGACCTTGAGGGGATCGAATAGGCCTTGCCGCACCAGTTCGATGACGTCTGGCAGGTCGCGCCTAGGGTGCGAAATACCCACGTGCAATGTCGTGCTATTGGCGTACATTTGCATCAGCGGCAAGCCAGTCTGCCTGGCGAAATAGAAACCTACGGCTGTGCAGTTCCCACCCGGCGCCAAGGAACGCAGCGCGTAGCGCAGCCCGGCGGCGGTGGAGCTGGCGTCTACGGAAACGAGATAACCCCCATGCACGCGTGGCGCGTGACGATCGAACCAAGCGGCGCCGCGCTTACTCTCTATCGCACTGGCACCAAGCGCTTCAGCTATGCGAAGCCGCTCGGGATCGTAGTCGACGTAGTCCACGCGCGAGGCGCCGAGCGCAACCGCCATGCCGGCAGCATAAAGCCCGATACTGCGCGCTCCACCACCAACCACCAGCACCGGTGCACCCGGTCGCTGGGCGAGTGCCGGACCGACACTGCGCCAGGCATCAGGCATGTTGTCGCTGGCGCTGGCGAGTTTGAGTGGCTCGATATCCGCCGGTACCGGTACCAGCATGGCATCGGCGAATGGTACGCGTAGCAGGTCGCAAACGGTTCCACCCCATGGCCCCATCGAGGCGCCAAAGCCATAGCCAGAGAGCAAGCTACTGCCGGCCTGAGTGCAATGGGAGGTGTGTCCTGTATGACAAGTCGGACAACTTCCGCACGATACCGACCAGGGTACGATGACTAGCTGACCTTTCTGGATTTGCTTGACTTCCTCGCCGCACTCGATCACCTCGGCAATACATTCGTGTCCGATCGCAAACGGTTTGCCATAGGGATATGGCCCCAGCAGCTCCGACACTAGCGGATCGAAATAATGCAACGCGACGCCCGCCCTGAGAGCGGTAGTCACATGATTGAAGATCGGCAGGTTGTCGCCATCGCAGCGGGCGGCAATCACCGGCCGTACCAGGGCTTCCCCCGGGCCTCCCAAAATCGGTGACGCCACCGATCGCCACTGAACCCGCCGGGTCTTGATAAACGCCAATTCCCTCATATACCCCTATCCGTTGTGGCACTGGGGGCAGTCTAAAGTCGGGACCTAAGCCCCAGGTCAAGAGCATTGAAACGACGATGGCCAGGAAGAAGGAGTGGGCATGAGAACGGGGATGCTGATCAAACGTGCGAGCGTCACGCGCGACACGCTGCGCTATTACGAACGCGAAGGCCTGATAACGCCACCGGTACGCCTGGCCAATGGCTATCGGGACTATCCGGAACGCGTCCTGGAGGAAATCCGCTTCATCCGATTGGGCCAATCCGTGGGCCTGCCGTTGCAGATCATCCGCAGTGCCATTCCGTACCTCATCACGCCACAGCCTGGCTGCCAGGAACTGCGCGCAGTCCTGGAAGCACAAATGCGCTCACTTGACGAGCAGATGGACAAATTGCGTTCGGCGAAGGCCCGTCTTGGCAAGTGGCTGCTGGCAAATCGCGCTGCGGCGATGGCCAGCTGATCCGCCAGATGCATGGCTGCATGACGCGCCCATGGGCACGATTCAGTCCCCAGGCTGATATATAATCCGGCTCGCTGCCGTTCGGTAGCCGTAAGCGTTCACGTCAACCAACGCCCAATTCAGCCACTGCTCTTTCGAGCCGTGGTTGCTGGGTGTTGTGTGGCGTCTGCAATGCGACCTATCCCGCGACCATGCTCGGAAATGAAGCGGCTCCTTCTTTAGTGGAGTCTGCAATGCTTAATGTTTCCAGCACCATGAAGTTCAATCACATCAGCTTTCCTTCGCAGGATGTGAGTGCGACTGCCTCCTTTTTTGTCCGGCATCTCGGTTGCTCTGTTTCGGACTTCGGCAGCAGCAAGATCCTGAAGCGGCACGATTTCGACATCGTCGTCGAAGACGCTACCGATCGCGCGGTGCACTGGCCCAACAACTTTCATATCGGGTTCGAATTGCCCAGTGCAGCCGATGTCCTCGCCCTTTATGAAGACTTCAAGGCGGCCGGTGTCGTGTTCGAGACCGATGTGATCCGGCATGTGCGGGGTTCGCGCTTCTTCTGCAAGATCCCTGGCGGCGTCGTGGTTGAGATCAATACGCGGGAAGACGCGGCCGAAGCCTACCGGGCCAGTTTTGGCCGGGCATAAGCGCCGATGGGAAGCGGGAGGCGTCACGCCTCCCGTTTTTCATGGCGCAGTCAGTTGCTCCATTTGGTCCAGCCAAAGCATGGCCTGTTGGCGGTCATTCCCACACATCTCCGCCGATGGTCGTAAGCTGCCGCAGAAACCGGGGCGCTCAGGTTTGCCGAAAATTAGGCAACGGTTGTCGTCAGCCAGTTGGACGCATCGAACACCAGCCGGCTTGCCGTTCGGCATGCCGGGAATCGGTGAAGTGATCGACGGCGCGATGCAGCATGCACCACAACCCGCGCGGCACTGCATGCTCACGTTTACGAACTTTGCGCGCGCAGCGCTTGATACACCGGTTCCGAGTCGGGGCGCTTGCCATGCCACAGTTCGAAGGTGTCAGCCGCCTGTTCCACCAGCATGCCGAGGCCGTCATACGCATAACGGGCGCCAGCCGCACGCGCCCACGCGACAAAGCCGAAAGCGGATTTGCCGTAGCCCAGGTCGTAGCAGGTGGCTCGCGACCCAAGCAACGTGAAAGGCAGGCTGAGCGACTGGCCCAGGGTACCGGCCGAGGTGGCATTGACGATCAGGTCGAAGCTGCCGATGTTGGCGAGGTCTTCCCAGTAGCGCGTATGCACGCGCGCCGGCTCGCCGATGGCATCGGCAAGCGAGTCGGCTGCCTCGGGCGAGCGGTTGACGATGGTCAGCGTCTGGACGCCCGCTTCGAACAGCGACCAGGCTACCGCGCGAGCTGCACCCCCGGCGCCGAGCAGCAGTGCGTCGTGACCGCGCAAGTCGAGGTCGTGACGGTCGGTAAGGTCGCGCACCAAGGCGGCACCGTCCGTGTTATGGGCGGATAGACGTCCATTTGCCAGATGCGTTAGCACATTGGCAGTGCCTGCGCGCGTAGCGGCTTGCGTGCGCTCGTCGGCCAGGGCGAAAGCGGCGGATTTGTGCGGCAAGGTGACGTTTGCGCCACGGCTGTCTTCGCCGTCGAAAAACCGCTTCACCGCATCGGCGAATTCTTCCGGTGCCGCATCGATGGCGCGGTATTCCAGCGCGATACCGAACTGCCGCGCGAAGGCCTGATGGATTTGCGGCGACAGGCTATGGGCGATCGGGTGGCCGAAGACGGCGAAATTCAGGGGATGGGACATGCGGCTGCTCCTGCGTGGCCATCCATTGTAGGCGCTTTGCGTCGTGATGATGCGCAATCGCTACGTGACACCCCCTCCCCTACAGGTAGAGGAGAGGGCTTCCTGCAGTCTCCTGTTCGCTTACCAGTGGTAGGTCACTTTGCCGTAGTAATAGCGGCCGTCGAAGCCAAACGGCGACAACGCCGAATACTGCAGGCCGTTCAAACGGTCCTCATAACCACCGTTGTTCGACAGCGCCACCTTGGTCGGATACTGGTTGGTGACGTTGTCCACGCCGGCAGCGAAGGTCCAGCTTTGCAGGTTGTAGTTGACGGCCAGGTTCATCAGCCAGCGCGCCGAGAACTTCTGCCCGACCAGGCCGATGCTGGGGTCGGAGACGTCGGTGACCGAACCGTAACGGACCAGGTCCGCGTGC
Source organism: Dyella choica (assembly GCF_003977665.1). Classification (GTDB taxonomy): domain Bacteria; phylum Pseudomonadota; class Gammaproteobacteria; order Xanthomonadales; family Rhodanobacteraceae; genus Dyella_B; species Dyella_B choica. Next base: position 178,921 of record NZ_RYYV01000007.1, read on the forward strand.
ACATCCCATCCATCTTTCAGCCAATCGCTGTACAGCGAGTACTTGGTGCGCGGCGTACCCTTGGTCAGCAGGCCCTGGTTGTAGGAACCCAGCAGGGCAGGATTGCTGATCGACTCGATATGCACCTGGTTGTAGTTGGCGCTGACGCCGTTGTTCAGACGCCCCCAGTTGCCGAGATCCTGGTTGTAGTTCACCACCAGGTCCGCGCCGCGGGTGCGTGTGTCGCCGCCGTTGACGAAGAACTGCAGCTGCGAGATCTGCGGGAAGTTGGGATTGGTGTTGGTGAGCGGATCGCTGTACAGGATCTGGTGCCAGATGCGGATCTGATACACGTCCAGGGTGGCGTTGATTCGATCGGACGGCGAGAACACCGCGCCGAAGGAGAAGTTCGACGATTTTTCCGGCGTCAGCGGCTTGGCGCCATACGCGATGGCCAATGGATTGTTCGGCCGCAGCGTACCTACCTGCACGAGTTGGCCGTTCGACACCAGCGTGACGGTAGAGCTGTAGTTGACCTGTGCCATTGAGGGTGCGCGAAAGCCGTTGGAGGCGGTGGCGCGCAGCGCAAAGTTGTCGGTGAGCTGGTAGCGCCCTGACAGCTTGCCGGAAACCACCGAGCCGACGTTGCCGGAATACTTCTCGTAGCGTACCGCCGCGCCTGCGGAGAACTTGTCGGTGATGTCGTTCTCAAGATCGAGATAAGCCGCGTAGTTATGCCGGCTGAAGTTGCCGGCGAGATCCGGCGTAATGCCCGGCCATACCTGCGAGCCGCCCGGATAGACGTTGCCGCTGGGATCGAGCGCGTTGGGATTGAAATACCAGGATGCCGGCTCGCCTGCACCTACGTCGTATTCGTCTTTCTTGTATTCCACGCCCCACGCCACCGTCAGCGGGTTCTTGAGGAAGCCCGGACTGAATTCGCGCACGGCGTCGAAATCCAGGACACCCAGTTTGGTGGCATATCTGCCGGAGAAGAAATGCGTCGGCGAGTAACCGGTGGAATGGTACAGATTGGTGTTGATGGAATTGGTGATGTCGAAGATCAGGTCGTTCTCGCCATAGGTGCCGGAGAGATCCCAGTTCCATCCCCAGGCCTGGCCCTTGAGCCCCAACGTGCCCTGGTAATCACGGGTCGGATTGACGATGTGCGGCAGGAAGCCGTTGGGATAGACCGCGGTCACGTTGCGATCAGGGTTGTTCCACATACGCCAGTAGCCGTTGGAGGTCACATCGCGCTTGCCCAAGATCAGGTTGCCGTACAGTTCGAGGGTACCCCCAAGGTGGTAATCGAGGTTGATCACGCCCTGCAAGACCTTCTCTGCAGGCTCACCGTAGCGCTCGTAAGGAGTCGGTGGCGGATAGGGATTGTTGATGAAGTCACGCGGCGGATAATTGAAGGTCGGATTTCTGTTCTCGGCGCGATTGGTATTCATCACGCTCTGGTAGTTCCACGAGAAGCGCGCCCAGCCGGGCGCCTTGCCCAGCTCGCCGCCCAGGGGAATGGCTACCGAACCCTCCACGCCATTGTTTTCGCCGTCGCCGGCATCCATCACGCCGCCGTAGACATCGATGCTGTTCTTGCCGGGACCGGGCGCGCCTTTGAGGATGATGTTGATCACGCCGGCGATAGCGTCCGAACCGTATTGCGCCGAAGCGCCATCACGCAACACTTCGACGTGGTCGATCGCAGAAATCGGAATCGAATTCAGATCCACCGGCGCCGAGCCGCGACCCACGCTTTCGTTGTAGTTGACGAGCGCGGAGGTGTGATAGCGCTTGCCGTTGACCAACACCAATACGTCATCGGGCGAAAGGCCGCGCAAGGTCGCCGGGCGCAACGCATCGTTGCCGTCGTTGATGGCCGGCTTGGGAAAATCCAATGACGGCAAAAGCATGTTCAGCGCGCTCGCCAGGTCTCCCGCGCCGGTCGCGGTGAGGTCCTTGGGACTCAATACGTCGATCGGTGCCAGTGACTCGCTCACCGTGCGGGTGGTGCTGCGCGTACCGGTAACGACGACCTGCTGTAGTTGCTTGGTTTTCTTGTTGTCTTGCGTGGTGCTGCTGGTGTCCTGTGCGTGGACTGAAGTTGCGCAAAGCAATGCGGATACGACCGACAGCCACAGCGCATGCCGTCGAAACGACGACTTATGCAAATCAATGGGCATGAGTTACCCCTCCCCGCCATGTGAGATGAAATGAAAGACTCAAGAATGGACAGCGTGTCTCCCCGACACGTCGGCCCACCCTCCCCGGCGGGCCAACTGCAAAGTAGGCCGAAAGTCACATGACGGTCAAGACGACGGCGCATGGATGGCGATCTTTGCGACCGAATGCACACCTGGCGTTCAGTGATGCATGAGCTTTGTCAGCCCCGGGCGAGTCGCCGAGCCGCCATTTCACGCCGCATTGACGCTGCCAAGGCTGTGCATGCCTGTCGAACACGTTTACCTATGCATCGCAACCTATGAGACGAGCGCCGGGCAAACTGCATCCATCGTGCAGCTCCGGAGTTCGCCCATGCGTAGCAAATCCGTCGATGTCAGTCGTCATCCCCGTCTTCTGGCCGTGGCTTTGCTATGGCTTTTCGCCGGCAGCTTGCTGCTTGCCACGACCCTTGTTCCAGCCCATACGGCATGGCTCGGCTGGACGCCGTTTTTCTGGCTGTTCATCGCGCCGCTCGCGGTGGCGCTTACGCTGGAACCTAGCCTGCCGACGCAATTGCTGAGCCTGCGCCGGCAACGCCGCCGCCATCCCTCGCAGTTGATCTGGAACTAAAACTTAGGGGTGGTCTGAAAAAGTCCGTCACGGACTTCCGCGCCGTGTCCGGTACGCGCCCGGACGCGGCTACGGCAAATCAAGCGCTTACGCGCCTGATTTGCGGCGGGCCATCCCTGGCCCGCAGAAACGCTGAACTTATTCAGAGTTCTTTAGATCGAATTCCGCTTGGCAGTGGAGCCATGGCGGCCGGAGGGCCGCATTCAAAGAGGATGATCGCCGGCTGGAAGGGAGTGGTCGCGGCTTGGCGGTCAGCGCGAAGGAACGCGCCAGCCATTCCGGTACACCCAGGGAAGGGTGGCCGGAATAGCCCTTGAAAGTGGGAGAGAGTCAAAAGGAGTGAGAGGGGAGCGCGATACCACGATTTCTTGCTCTCTCGCCCCGCTCCAGTCACTTCTATGCGACGAGGCCCATGCGCTTGCGCTCCATGCGGCGCAGCAGTTCCTGCATGATGCGCCGGTAAAGGTCTTCGCCCAGGTATCGGTCTTCCACGCCAGCGTCGATCGAGGGATTGTCGTTCACTTCGATCACCACCACCTTGTCGCCAACCTGCTTCAGGTCCACGCCATACAGCCCATCGCCTACAGCACCGGTGGCCTTGAGCGCGAGCTTCAACACCTCGGCCGGTGCATCGCGCACAGGAATGGTCTCGAAGCCGCCGGATTTGGCCGTGCCTTGGGCACCGTGGTTGTAGATCTGCCAGTGGCCGCGCGACATGTAGTACTTGCATGCATACAGCGGCTCGCGATTGAACACGCCGATGCGCCAGTCGAAGTCGGTGTAGACGAATTCTTGCGCCAGCAACAGCGCACTGTGCTGGAACAGCTCGGCAGCAGCTTTTTCCAGATGCTCTTCGCTTTCCACCTTGACCACGCCGCGTGAGAACGAACCGTCAGGAATTTTCAGCACCAGCGGAACACCGAGCTTCTCGGCGACCTCGCGCAGGCCTTTCGCATCGTCGCGGTACAGGATCTCGGTGCGCGGCACGGCGAGTTTGCGTGCCACCATCAAATCGTTGAGGAAGATCTTGTTGGTGCAGCGCAGGATCGAGCTGGGGTCGTCGATCACCACCATGCCCTCGCGTTCGGCACGATGCGCGAAGCTGTAGGTGTGGTTGTCGCTGGCGGTGGTTTCGCGAATGAACAGGCCGTCGTATTCGGCCAGGCGCTGGTAGTCGTTCTTGCCGATCGGGTCGACTTCTATACCTAGCTCCTTGCCGGCGGCGATGAACGACTTCAATGCCTTCTTGTTCGACGGCGGCATGCTTTCGTTCGGATCGACCAGCATGGCCAGGTCGTAGCGGTACAGCCGCCTTGCGCGAGGCTTGCGCCACAGTTTCTTGGAGAAGCGGTCCAGTTCCGCCGCGAAAGCGTCCTCCTGCGCGTCGTCCAGCGTATGCAGGCCAACCGGTTTCACTGACGCAATCTGCCAGACGCGCTCGCGCTCGAACTCGATGCGCAGCAGCGGGCACGGAAACATCTCGAACACCTGCCGCGCCAGGTCCTGCAGGGCGGGGTAGGCGGTTTCGCCGAAATAGACCAGGATGCCGAAGTCGGTGGTGTCGCGCCCCCCGGCCGGCAGGAAGTGCGTGAGCTTGGCATTGAGATCGTCGATGGCAATGCCGTACAGCGAGCGACGGCGCAGGTCGTTGACGGTACGCACGGACGGCATCACGCGATGTCCGCGCGCTTCGGCCAGCAGCGAGACGTAGTAGCCCGTGCCCAGGTACTTGTAGTTACGGCACAGGTTGATTACGTGGGTGCGCTCCTCGTCGCCGCCCACCGGCTCGCGCAAATAGTCCATGGCGCTGACGACGTCGACGGATGGATAGTAGGAGCCCCAGTCGGAAGCTTTCTCGACGACGATGACGAGTCGGGTCATGACACCTCAAGGAGAAGCAGGAGGAACGGAAGTCGCGTCGAGGGGAACGAGGCGGCGCAGCGCAAGGCGGCAGTGTCTTTCAGCTTGACGGGGCGCACAAGAGCGGCCGATGAAGCTGGCTTAAACGCACCGCCGGCCCCCTCCCTGCCGGATAGCAGGCGCGCGGCAAAAACTGGATGATTTCCGGCACGCAGTGCACTAGAGTGCCGCGCTTGCCCTGCCCGCCGTAACTCGTGAGTGCCGCTGATGAGCCAGACGCCTGCCACCGCCCCCGTGCGGGTGCGCCGCGCCGAACTTTCCGATCTTGATGACCTGGTCGCACTGGAACAGGCCACGTTCGACAGTGACCGGATCAGCCGTGCGCAGTTTCGCCGTCATCTGGACAGCGATTCGGCGCGCGTGCTGGTGGCCAGTGCGAACCATCGCCGCTTCCTGGGCACGGCCATGGTTTTCTTCCGCAAGGGCAGTCGCGTGGCGCGCCTGTATTCGATCGCCAGCCTGCCCGAAGCACGCGGCAAGGGCGTGGGCACGGCCTTGATCGAGGCGGCCGAATCCGCTGCGCGACAGCGGCGTTGCCAGTCGTTGCGACTGGAGGTACGCGTCGACAACGAAAGCGCGGTCCGGCTCTACGAGCGGCTGGGTTATCGGCGGGCTGGGCCGCTGAAAAAAGGCTTTTACGAAGACGGTTCAGACGCCTTCGTCTACCAGAAGGCGCTAGCCTGACAAAAGCAAAGGCCTCCCGCCAGGGGAGGCCCCCGCTGAGCGCAACGATCAGCGATGGTTGTCGTTGGAAGCTTCCGCGGCCTGCTTCAGTTCTGCGTTGGCCTGGTCGAGCAGTTCCTTGGCCTTGGCCGCGTGACCGCCCAGGTCGAATTCGTTGGCCTGCTGCGCAGCGGTAACACGCTTGTAGGCCTGGTCGACCAGCCGCTGGGCGGCGGCGATGTTGGGATGGCGCTTGGCGCTGACGTCACGTACCGGCTGCTGGGCGGCAGCGGTGGTGATCGCGGCAAGACCGGTGACCATGGCGACGAGTGCGATATGTTTCATGCGTTCTCCCCTTTTGTTGCCTGCAATGAAGGTTGTCGGTAGGGCGAATCTAGCAGTCCGCTGTGACAATGCCTTGGCGTGACTTTTTGCGATTCATGCATGGTTGGGTACGGGCGAACGGCGGTGCCCTGGTGGCGTCAGTTTTGAATTGTTGTCATGATCGGTTGGCGTGACTGGCTCTGCAGGGGAACGCAGCGGCAAGCCGGCACCAAGGCACGGATTCCAGCAAAAGGAAGGGGGAAAACATGATCATCTGGGGAACGCGCGGCAAGAACGCAGCGCTGCACGTGGTCGAGCATCGCGATTGCAAGACGTGCGAAAAGAACCAGCCGTTTCGCTTGATGCTGCAATACCAATACTCGCACCTGTACTACGTATTTCGTTGGGTCACGAAGAAGCAGTACTTTCTTGCCTGCGACATCTGCAAGCGTGGCTGGACGCTGGATGCGAAGAAGGTGGAGGCGGATTTCAAGCAGAAGCAGAAACCGCATCCGATTCCGTTCGGCGACCGCTACGGATGGGCTGCGTTGCTGGTGATCGTTGCGTTGATTGGGATAATGGCGCAGTTCAGTCACCCCGCCTGACACCCATCAACCGCCAAAGGACTGCCCGATGCGCTGGGCAGTGGCTTCGTCCGGGCGCGCCACCAGCGCGCCGGTGCGCATCAGGCTCACGCTGTAATGTCCGCCGTCGACCAGCGGCAGGAAGGCAGCGCTGCCGAACACTGTATCCACCTCGGGGAACCAGCCCGGCACCTGTTTCTTCAAATCGAACAGGTCACCCGCGCCGGCCTGGCTGAAATCGATTACCGTGCGTGCCGCAGTGGTTTCCTGGCTGGCGTCGTCATAGCGGCCGGACAGGCGATCGAGCCGGTACAGCGGCGGCACGCCGGCAAGCATGGCGGGCAGCTTCCACTTCAGCACGATGGCATCGATCTGGAAGTCGTCGCCGGCCAGCATCAGCTTGCGGGCGGCGCCGTCCGGCCAGGTTAGAGTGAGCGCCCAGCGCTGCGGCGACAGGATGCGGGCATCGATCTGCGCCACCGGCTGCTCTTCACTTAAAAATCGGTACCCGCGCAGCGACATGGCTGTGCCCCCAAGCAGGGCGGCGACCAACAGCAAGACCACCAGCAGCAATGAGTGCCCTGCGGCGGCGAGATGGCGGCGGTTGCGTACATGCTGGCGTGCGGCCAACAGCTGCGCCAGGACAAGCAACAGGACCACGCCCGTGAGCATGAGCAGCAGAGTGGTGGGCAGGCGCAGCACTTCGTTCCAGTTCATCGGGCACTCCAACGTCATGGAGGTTGGGGTGCAAACCTCAGCATCGCCATACGTAAACATAGCGATGCCGGGGTTCGCACCCAAGCCTACGCATGACAGACAGACGGGGTAGGCATGATAACGGTGGAAACGTCGAGCCTTGGCTATACTGCGGGCGTTTTCCGACGGATCTCACTCAATGCGCCGATCGATTCTGCTGCTGCTGCCGACCTGCCTCGCCTTCGCCGCGGTCACCGGTTGCGGCAACAAGGGCCCGCTGTACTATCCGCCGCCGGCCGCTCAAGCTGCGCCCAGTCCGGCTCCGGCGCATCCGGCCGCGGCTCCGGCCAGCGCCAGCAGCGCCGAAACCAGGCCGCTGGGTGGAAACTGACCACGCGATCAACGGCATGAGCTTGCGTTTTACCAAGATGCACGGCGCCGGCAACGATTTTGCGGTGATCGACAGCCGCGCAGGCGTGCTCGCGTTGGATCCCGCCACCATTCGCGCGATGGCCGATCGCCACACCGGTATCGGCTTTGACCAGTTGCTGAGCGTGGAACCGGCACGCGACGGGCTTAGCGCCTGCTATTACGGCATCTGGAATGCCGATGGTTCGCCGACGGGCCAGTGCGGTAATGGCGTACGTTGCGTGGCTGCGTGGCTGCAGCGTGCGGGTGCGCTGGCGATAGGCGAGGCCGTACAGATCCAAAGCCCGTCCGGTCCGGTGACGGTGCGCCTGCTCGACGCACATCGCGTCACGGTGGACATGGGCGAGCCGGTCTTCGAGCCGGCGCAGATTCCTTTCGATGCTTCGGCGGCTACCGATCGCTACACGCTGGACGTGGATGGACTCGCGCTGGACATCGGTGCGGTCTCCATGGGCAATCCGCATGCCGTAGTAGTGGTTGACGATCTTCAGTCGCCGGCCCTGCAGCAGCTTGGGCCGGCCGTGACCGGCCACGCGCGTTTTGCGGAAGGCGCCAATACCGGCTTCGTCCAGAAGCTGGGGCGAGGACATTTGCGTCTGCGCGTGCATGAACGCGGCTCGGCCTGGACGCTGGCCTGCGGCACCGGCGCCTGCGCGGCGATGGCGGTGCTGCGGCGCCGTGGCGAAGTGGATGCGCAGGTGCAGGTCGAACTTCCCGGCGGCACGCTTGAGATCCATTGGGCCGGTCCCGGGGAGCGCTTGTGGATGACTGGGCCGGCGGCATTCGTCTATGAAGGTGAATGGCTGGATGCTAGGTGATTGATGCCGGGGCGCCGTCCATCGCACACTGCGGCCAGGGTTTACAGAGGTTCCGCGCATGTCCAATGCCCTGCTCGACGAAACCATCAAAGCCAGCGATGTGGCGGCGTATCTGCGGCTGCATCCGGGCTTCCTCAGTGATTATCCGGAACTGGCCACGCTGCTGACCTTGCCGCGCGAACAGGGCGCCGTGGCATCGCTTGCGGCGTATCAGTTGCAGGCCTTGCGCGACAAAAACAGCGAACTGGAGCGCAAGCTCGCCGAACTCACGGCCATCGCCGCCGAGAACGAGCGTTTGATGCAGCGCGTACACGAGCTCAATGTGGCCGTGCTGCGCGCCAATACACCGGTCGTGGCGGCGCGCAGCGTGGTGGCCAAGCTGTCGGAAGATTTCAGCACCGACCAGACCCGCCTGATCCTGTTCGGCCCGCCGATGCTGCCGCCGGCCGACTGGCTGCTGCAGCTGCCCGACGGCCGCGCCGCCATGCCGGAATTCGCAGATTTCCAGGCCCACCACGGGCCGATCTCCGGACGCCTGTCCGTCGAGCGCCTGCAGCGGCTGTTCGGTATGCATGCACCACTCATCAAGTCGGCCGCCCTGATGCCGTTGGGCGAAATGGGCATGCTCGCACTGGGCAGCAGGGACCCGGATCACTTCCAGCCGGGCATGGGCACGGTGTTCCTCAAGATGATCGCGGCGACGGTCACCGCTGCGCTGGCACGGATGCAGGACGGGGCTTGAACGCAGCGATGGAAGCCGAGCCCCAAGTCGAGGCATGGCTCGCACGGCTGGGCAGCGAACGCAAAGCGTCGCCGCATACGATCGCCGGTTACCGCCGTGATCTGGACAAGCTGCTGCGCTACATGCAGAAGCAGCAGATTGCCGCCTTCGAGCAGCTGAAGCCGCATCACATGCGCAGCTTCGTGGCGGCCGAACATCGCGCAGGCCTCTCGCCCAAGAGCCTGCAGCGCCTGCTTTCCTCATGCCGCAGTCTGTTCCGCCAGCTCACGCGCGAAGCTTTGCTGGCGCACGATCCGCTGGCCGGCGTGCGCGGACCCAAGGTGCATCGCAAATTGCCGCAGGTGCTGGACGTTGATGAAGCCACCGCGCTGGTGGAAGGCGATGGCGCGCTGGATGTGCGCGATCGCGCAATGCTGGAACTGTTCTATTCCTCCGGCTTGCGTCTTTCCGAATTGACCGGCTTGCGCTGGCTGGACCTGGACCTCGATGCCGGGGAAGTGCGCGTACTCGGCAAGGGCCGCAAGACGCGCATCGTTCCGGTGGGCCGGCATGCCGTCGCCGCGCTGCGCAGCCTGGGTGACGCGCAAGGCCGGGAGCCCGAATCGCCGGTATTCCGCGGCCGCAACGGCGCTCCGATCAGTCCACGCACTGTGCAGACGCGCCTGAAAACACTGGCCTTGCGCCAGGGCTTCGCCAAGCACGTCCATCCGCATCTGCTGCGGCATACCTTCGCCAGCCATATGCTGGAGTCTTCCGGCGATCTGCGTGCCGTACAGGAGCTGCTCGGCCACGCCGACATCGCGACGACCCAGATCTACACGCACCTGGATTTCCAGCACCTGGCGAAGGTGTATGACGCGGCGCATCCGCGCGCACGCAGAAAATGACCGTCCGAATGCAGCTCTCTCTCCTGCTTGCTGGAGGAGGAGCAAGGAAGGCTGGGTCCCCTAATACACCCCGGAGAGGGAGCGGATACCCGCCACCCGAGACATAGCCAATCAGGCAAGCAGGAGGAGCGGCGTCCTTGGACGGCTTGGATTCCCTTCACGCGGCCCCACTTTTGGCGAATTCACTGTTTACGGAGTCCTGCATGGAATCCTTTCACGCCACTACCATCGTCTCGGTGCGCCGCCATGGACGTATCGTGATCGGCGGCGACGGCCAGGTCACGCTCGGCAACACCGTGATGAAGGCCAACGCCCGCAAGATCCGCCGCCTGGGCAAGGACAACAACGTGCTGGCCGGGTTCGCTGGCGCCACCGCCGACGCGTTCACGCTGTTCGAACTGTTCGAACTGAAGCTGGACAAGTACAGCGGCAACCTCACCCGCGCCGCCGTCGAACTGGCCAAGGAATGGCGCACCGATCGCCGTCTGGGGCGCCTCGAAGCCATGCTGGCCGTGGCCGACAAGGAAAGCTCGCTGCTGATCTCCGGCAACGGCGACGTGCTGGAACCGGAGCACGGCCTGATCGCCATCGGCTCCGGCGGACCCTATGCACAGTCCGCGGCGCTGGCGTTGCTGGAGAACACCGATCTGGACGCTCGCGCCATTGTCGAGCGCGCGTTGAAGATTGCCGGCGACATCTGCATCTACACCAATCACAACACCACGATCGAAGAACTTTGATTTCAGTCGCGAAACCTCATCCTCCGCGCGTACACGCGTTCTTCCATCCTGAGCTCCCTATTGCGGATTTAAACCCATGTCCGAACTCACCCCTCGTGAAATCGTCAACGAACTCGACCGCTACATCATCGGCCAGCACAACGCCAAGCGCGCTGTTGCGATCGCGTTGCGCAACCGCTGGCGCCGCATGCAGCTGGAACCGGCGCTGCGCGAAGAAGTGACACCCAAGAACATCCTGATGATCGGTCCTACCGGCGTGGGCAAGACGGAGATCGCGCGCCGTCTGGCAACGTTGGCCAATGCGCCGTTCGTGAAAGTGGAAGCGACCAAGTTCACCGAAGTGGGCTATGTCGGCAAGGATGTGGAGTCGATCGTGCGCGACCTCGCCGACGTGGCTTACAAGCTCACCCGCGAGCAGGCCATGAAGCGGGTGCGCACACAGGCCGAAGACCGCGCCGAGGATCGCATTCTGGATGCGCTGTTGCCGCGCCGCATGTCGCCGACCGACTGGTCGCACGACCCCGCGCCGGCCTCGACGCTGGAAAGCGACACGCGCCAGAAGCTGCGTAAGCAGCTGCGCGAAGGTGCCCTGGAGGATCGCGAGATCGAACTCGACGTCGCCATGAACATCGGCGTGGAGATCATGTCGCCGCCGGGCATGGAGGAAATGGGCCAGCAACTGCGCCAGATGTTTCAGAACCTGGGTGGCGCGCGCACCCAGAAGCGCAAGCTCGCGATCAAGGCCGCGCGGCCGCTGCTGATCGATGAAGAGGCGTCCCGGCTGCTCAACGACGAGGAAATTCGCGCGCAAGCCATGGAGTCGGCCGAACAGAACGGCATCGTCTTCATCGACGAGATCGACAAGATCGCCCAGCGCTCCGATTGGGGTGGGGCGGGCGTAAGCCGCGAGGGTGTGCAGCGCGACCTGCTGCCGCTGGTGGAAGGCTCCACCGTGTCCACCAAGTACGGCCCGATCAAGACCGACCACATGCTGTTCATCGCCTCGGGCGCTTTCTCGCTGGCCAAGCCATCGGACCTGATTCCGGAACTACAGGGCCGCCTGCCGATCCGGGTGGAGCTGGCGGCGCTCTCGGTGGACGACTTCAAGCGCATCCTGCGTGAGCCGCACAATGCGTTGACCAAGCAGTACGTCGCTCTGCTGGGTACCGAGGGCGTAAGCCTCAGCTTCGAGGAGACCGGGATCGACCGCCTGGCCGAGGTGGCCTACCAGGTGAACGAGCGCACCGAGAACATCGGCGCCCGCCGCCTGCACACGGTGATGGAGCGCTTGCTGGAGAAGATTTCCTACGAAGCTGCGGACAAATCCGGCGAAAACTACCTGATCGACGCCGAATATGTGGACAAAAACCTAGGTAGTCTGGTCAAGGACGAGGATCTCAGCCGCTACATCCTCTGAACCCCTCTTTTTTCGATATATTATTGTTTTTGTTTATTATTTGTCTTTTTAAGGGGGTCGTTAGCGCGCTGTAAACAAGCCGCCAGACCCCCTCTGATAAAATGGCCCCCATGGGTACGATCATTGAACTGAAGGCCACCGGCTCGCGCGCGCAGCTGCGCGAAGCGCAGCAAAAGCAGCAGCTGGTGCGGCTATGGCGCGGCGAATTGGAACACGGCAGCTTCTGCGGTTATGTCGCAAGCGTGGGCCGTGAATTTTTTCTGCTTTGGGTAGTAGGTGACGGCGTTACCTACGACGGCATGTATGTGATGCGGCATCGCGACATCACGGAACTGGAAACCCCGGACAAGCATGCCGTCTTCATGGAGAAGGCGCTGGTACTGAAAAACCTGGTGCCCCGCCTGCCCCGCAGCTTCCCGCTGGATGGCATTCGCGACGTCGTGCAGGCCGCGAGCGCCATGGCGCCGGTGATCGGCGTGCACGTGGACAGCGAAGACGAGTCCGAGGTCTGCTACATCGGCCGTCTGATCAGCGTCGAGGAAGACGGCTTCAACATGCAGGAAATCACTCCGGACGCGGAGTGGCTATGCGAGCCTTCGTTCTTTGCCTGGGACGAGGTGTCCACGGTGACGATGGAAGATGGCTACGCGCAATCCCTGCTCGCCGTGGCCGGCGCGCCACCGCCGCTGTTGCAGGGCGATTCCGGCGTGGGCCGGGCGCCATTGAGTCCTTAGAAGAAGCCCGCCGGAAAGGCGGGCTTTCTCTTTGCACACAGTTCAGACCAAGCTACCGCCCGAACAAATACCGGCGCGCTTCCTCGTCCGTGCGCAAATCCGTCTTGCCCTCGATCGTATCGGCGATCGCATACGCCCGGCGCGTGGCATCGCGACCACGAATACGCTCAAACCAGCGCTGCAAAGGCGGAAAATCCTCCAGTTGCATGCCCTGGCTTTCATACGGCACGATCCATGGATACGCCGCCATATCGGCGATGCTGTACTCACTGCCGGCGATGAAGTCCCGCCCTTCCAGGCGCTTGTCCAACACGCCGTACAAGCGACGGGTTTCGCGTACATAGCGGTCGATGGCGTAGGGAATCTTCTCCGGCGCGTAGCGGTTGAAGTGATGGTTTTGTCCCAGCATCGGGCCCAACCCGCCGACCTGCCAGAACAGCCATTCCATCACGGTCGCGCGGCCACGCGGATCCTTGGGCAGGAAGCGTCCGGTTTTCTCGGCCAGATACTGCAAGATCGCACCCGATTCGAACACGCTGATCGCATCGCCGCCATCCGCCGGTGCGGTATCCACGATGGCCGGCATGCGGTTGTTGGGGGAAATCTTGAGAAACGCCGGTTCGAATTGCTCGCCCTTGCCGATATTCACCGGCTTGATGGCATAGGGCAGGCCGGACTCTTCCAGGAACAAGGCGATCTTGTGGCCGTTCGGCGTGGGCCAGTAATGCAGCTCGATCATGCTCGGCTCCAGGGCTGAAAGTACTCAGCGTCGGGGTCGTGGCGATGGCTTTCAAGGTGACGCGAGCCGCCAGACGCATCCGCGTGCACTACCTATCGCCACGCTCGCTTCTACGTTTACCCTCACATGGAAGAACCCCTTTCTAGAGAGCCTCCATGCCCCGCATCGTCGTCGTCGGCAGCATCAATATGGATCTGGTCACCGTGGCGCAGCGCTTTCCTGCCCCTGGGGAAACCTTGCTCGGCGAGCGCTTTCTTTCCGTACACGGTGGCAAAGGCGGCAATCAGGCCGTGGCAGCGGCCCGGCTCGGCGCCGAGGTGCACATGGTCGGCGCCGTGGGCGACGATGCCTTCGCGACTTCGATGTGCGAAGAACTGAAGCACGAGGGCGTCGACATCTCACACGTCGCGCGAATCGAAAACTGTAGCAGCGGCACGGCTTCCATTACCGTTGCCGGCGGCGAAAACGAAATCGTCGTGGTGCCGGGTGCCAACGCACACCTGCAGCCATCCCATGTCGCCAAGGCACAGCACTTGATCGCCAGCGCCGATGCCGTTCTGGTGCAAATGGAAATTCCGCTCGAAACCGTTGAAGCCACGTTGCGCACAGCACACGCATTGCGCGTTCCAGTCATTCTCAATCCCGCGCCTGCGCAACGCTTGCCTACGGAGTGTCTGCAACTGGCTCGCTATATCACTCCGAATCAGCACGAACTGGCCATTCTGCTCGGTGCCGATGCCGACGAAGATTTTCTCAGCCTGATGCGTCGCGCACCATGCCCGGTAGTGCTGACCCGTGGTGCCGAAGGCGCTTGGTTTCGAGAGGAAAGTGAGCCGCAACATCAAGCAGGTTTCGCCGTAGATGCCGTCGACAGCACTGGTGCCGGTGACACCTTCAACGCAGCCCTTGCCGTATTCTTGCATGAAGGCTTGGCAGTCGCCGTGCGCAAAGCTTGCGCCGCCGCAGCGCTATCCGTCACACGTCTTGGCGCTCGCGGCGGAATGCCGCATCGCACCCAGTTGGAAACCCTGCTTGCGAAACATCAGGCATAGCCACGCTCATTGCGCTCTTTGCGCTCCCCCAATCAATCGTCCGCCATAGGCAAAGGACTCAAGGCGAAGTGCCGGTTCAGACGGTTCGATGCTCTTTGCGGGTCGCACTTCATTTCAAAGCGTCACCGGTGAAGATTTACATTGATGTGGACGACATGAATCAGCTCTTCGCTGGAATGCCAGTGATTGCTGGCATAGGCCCACTTCATTCGGTGATCGAACGTTTCCCCATGCTGACGTGCTGGGAGATCAGCATCTGCCCTTTTGCGTAGTTTGAGCACAAGCGCGGCAATGCCAGGCTTTTTGATGTACTCCACGACATAGCCGCGGCTTTGCCGCCCAGTGGAATAACGAGAGATCAGTTGTTCAATGGCCCGCTCATGGTAATCCGGCCCCGCGTAGATTTTCGCCTCGGCCAGGCGCCGTTGCGGAAATGTCATGCTTTCCGATTTGATCGTCAGATCGACGCGCCCGTTGCTGTACCCCTCACGGATCACGGCAAGGCCTGGCACGCTTAGGGCCGCGGCGAGAAACGCGGAAAGTTTTTCTTCGCTATCTGATGTCAAGTGATGCGCTTCGGCTTCCATGCGTTGAACGCATTCCTCAAAATGACGATCAAGAAAATCGTCGAACTCCTCGGCATTTTTGGCCTGAAATAATTTCCGCAACACGGGAAACCAGCCAAATAACGTTTTCAGACTATCGCCCATGCCCCCCCCTCTGTGCGTTCTGAAGCGTCCAGCGAATCGAAAGCTGTTCTGCCCAATCGCGCCCCTCGCTGCTCTGCGACGCTACGAGTCTAGTCTCGTCGAAATTCATCGTTCGTACGGCGTTGGATCTATCCACACGAATGAATTCTCGGTGCAGGATTCCCACATCGTTGGCCGACAGCAGGTTTAAGACGGGGAACAAGATGTGACTCACAGATAGCCCACTGACCTCCTCGATGACGGTTAAATCAGAAATGCCCAAGCTGATCCTTCCGCCTACCTCCAATCTTTCCCACAAAGTATCGACCGCTTTTGACCAGACCGCCGCAGCACCAAACCGCTCCCGAACAACGGTCAATGCGCGCATACGGACGTCGTCACCGCCGCCTTTAGCCTGGAAATGGCTCGGCTGGTAAGTCACGTCAAACACCACATCCGTGAGCCAGCGACTGAAGTTCTGGTTGTCGCTGAACAGCCTGTACAATTCGGTATGGTCGGAGAGTAACTCCTGCATGATCCGGTGAAGCGCCTTGTCGTGCTCCAGCTTGGCGTTCTGGCGGTCGGAATGGGTCTGAGCGTTCTGGTAGGCCCTATCCTGCGCCACGCGCAGCGGGATCTCCTCGGCAATGACCTTGCCGATCTTGTCGGCATCTTTCCAATCAATATTGCCGAACAAGTCGTTGAAGGTCTTGAGGATGTTGGACAGCTTGTCGATGTCCAGCTCGCCCTTGCCACCGCCGCCGCCCGGGGGAGCGGCCTCGACCTTGACGTCGTCGTCGTCCATCGCCATCTTGAGCGCGGCCCGTGCCTCGACGCGGTAGCTGTCCATGTCGACGGATTCAAGCACACCCTTGGACAGGTCTTCCTCTCTCGGCGCAGGCAGCTTCGGAATCAGAAAGTTCAGGAAGATCGACAGCATCTCCCACGCCGGGTGGCCGTAGCTCACGATGGCTGCGAGAAAGCCATAACTGCGCACGAAGGCTTTGGCGTTGCCCTTGAATTGAACCTGGCTGTCCTCGTCCAGGTCTTTCTTGTATTCCTCCACGCAACGGTCGAGGATGGGGTCGAGCTTGTCGCGCTCCGCCCCGCCTATATACAGCGCGACAAAATCCTCCACGTGCCGCCAGCTATACACCTGCTTGCCATCGAGGTCGGCTTTCAGGTCGTGCAAGGTGTTGGCATCGGTTTCGCCGATCTGGATCGTGGCGCGGTAGTAGTCCTGAAACGCCACCCTCACCGCCTCCGCGTTGTCGGCGAAGTCCAGCACGAAAGTGTCGTGCTTTTGCGGATGTGCGCGGTTAAGACGCGATAACGTCTGGACCGCCTGCACGCCGGCCAGCTTCTTGTCCACATACATCGTGTGCAGCAGCGGCTCGTCAAAGCCGGTGACGAATTTGTTGGCAACGATCAGGAAACGATACGGGTCTTGCTTGAGCTTGGACGGAATGTCCTTGCTCGGAAAATCATTGAGATCGGCTTCGGTCTTCTTCTCGCCCCCCATCTCGAACTCTCCAGAATACGCGACGATGGCTTTGTATGGGCTCCTGATCTCGTCAAGATAGTCAGACACTACGCGCCAGTAGTCGATGGCCCGCGCAATGCCGTTGCACACGATCATTGCCCGCGCTTTGCCGCCGATCTTCTTCGCGCCCATCACCTGGGCGATGAAGTGATCGACCATGATCTCCGCTTTGCGCCGGATGGCCTTGTCGTGTGACTCGACGTAGTGGCGGATCTTTTTGAGCGCCCGCATCTTGTCGAAATCCGGGTCGTTCTCCACCGTCTTGGCGACATGGTAGAAGCTGTCCAGCGTGGTGTAGTGGGCGATCACATCGAGAATGAAGCCCTCCTGTATCGCCTGCTTGGTGGTGTAGGTCAATTCCTCCGGCGAGCGGAATCGCACTTCGTCGCCGATCATGGTCTTCTCACCGAACAATTCCAGCGTCTTGGTCTTCGGCGTGGCGGTGAAAGCGAAGTAGCTGGCGTTCGGCAGCATCCGTCGCGAACGGATGCGTTTCTCGATTTCCGTGTTTACCGCGTCCTGCGTGGAATCTTCCTCGAAGGCTTCCTCGTCCGTCTTGCCAGAAAGGGCCTGGTGCATCCTGGCCGTGGTCTTGCCGCCCTGGCTGGAGTGCGCCTCGTCGATGAGCAACGCGAACCTCTTGCCCGACAGATCACCCAGTTCTTCAAGGATGAAGGGGAACTTCTGCACCGTGGTAACGATGATCTTCTTGCCCCGGCGCAGGTAGTCACGCAGCTCCTGCGCGTTGTCGGAGTGACCGAATATCGAAGCCACATGGTCATAGCCTTTGATCGTGCGCGCAATCTGCGTATCCAGCGCACGCCGGTCGGTGATGACGATGATGGAATCAAATTGCGCCGCTGTCGGGTCAGCGGCGGTGCGCAACTCCACCAGCTGGTGCGCCAGCCACGCAATGGTGTTGCTCTTGCCGCTGCCCGCGGAGTGCTGGATCAGGTAGCGTTTACCCACGCCATCCTGACGGGCGCGGCGCAGCAGGGCGCGCACTGTACGCAACTGGTGGAAGCGCGGAAACACCGGCCTGCGCTTTTTCTTCTTCCGTCCGGTGGCGGCGTCGGCTTCTTCCTCCACTACCACCTGCGCGAAGCTTTCGATGATGTTGGCCAACGACTCCATCGTCAGCACATGCTTCCAGAGGTAATCGGTTTTCAAACCGTTGGCGTTCGGCGGATTGCCCGCACCGCTATTCCAGCCCTGGTTGAACGGCAGGAACCACGATGCTTTGCCCTTCAACTCGGTGCAGAAATAAACTTCGGCGTCGTCCACCGCCATGTGCGCTATGCAGCGTCCCGGCTGGAACAGGAGGTCCTGCGGATTGCGCGTGGTCTGGTACTGGACGATGGCATCGGCCACAGTCTGTTTGGTCAGCGAATTCTTCAGCTCGAAAGTCAGCGCCGGCAGGCCGTTGACGAAGATCACCAGGTCGAGTTCGTTGCCGGAATCATGGCTGTAGCGCACCTGTCGGGTGACACTGAAGATGTTCTTGTCAAATGCTTGGGCGGCGTTGGCATTGCCTGGCGTGGGCAACAGCTTGTAGAGATCGACCGTCACCGGCCCATGGCTCACACCCTTGCGCAGCACGTCCACTACACCACGCTTGGTGATTTCACCTTGCAGCCGGTGCAAGAACTGCGTGCGCTTGATACCCTCGTGCGCCAGTTCCAGCGATTCAGCCGCATCGGGCTGCGTGGCTTGCAGAAAGGCCAGCAGCTGCGCCGTGTCCAACGCCAGGTCACGGTTGAAATCCGAAGCGCGACCCAGCGTGTAGCCGCCTGGTGCATACACGGCCGCCGGACTTCGCACCGCTTTGACGGGTACGGGCGGATCCTCGCTGATACCCGCCAGATGACGCACGATCAACCGTTCCAGCTCTTTTTCGCTGGTGTCGGAGGGTTTCATATGCTCTCCAGCAGGCGGGCTATGGCTTCAGGCGACGGCAACTGGTCCTTCAGCTTCTTCGGCAATGTCTTGGTGATTTCGTAAGTCGCCACGCCGATTGGCTTGCGCGCGTCGAGCAAGGCGTACTCGACGATGGTGCGCTTCTTTTCCTTGCACAGGATGATGCCGATGGACGGGTTCTCGTCCTGCTGCCGCGCCTGCGCGTCCAGTGCGGCTAAGTAGAACTGCATCTTGCCGACGAACTCCGGCTCGAACTCGCCGATCTTCAACTCGATGGCAACCAGCGCACGCAGACGCCGGTGGAAGAGCAGCAGGTCGATAAAGTATTCCTTGCCTTCCACCTCCAGCCGATACTGGCTGCCCATGAAGGCGAACATACCGCCCATCGCGCGTAGAAAGTCCTCGATTCGAGCGATTAGCGCACGCTCCAGTTCGCGTTCGCAATGCTGCTCGCCCAGTTCGAGAAAGTCGAAAGCGTATTCGTCCTTCACTGCCAGCTTGGCCTGCGCTCGCAGGGCCGGAGTCAGCGTCTTGTCGAAATTGGTCTGGCCCAGCAACGACTTCTCGTAGCTCTGGTTATCGATCTGGTGGTCGAGCACATTCTTCGACCAGCCGAACTTGCGCGTCATGCGCAGGTAGAATTCGCGCTCCTGCGCATCCTTGCAGCGTTCGAGGATCATCAGGTTGTGGCTCCAGCCAATTTCTCGCACCAGTGGTGCGAGTTTTGCCGCACTGCGGTAGGTCTCGAAGAAACTCTTCATCCGCCACAGGTTGGACGCCGAAAAGCCGGCCGTACCCGGAAAATCCCGCTGAAGGTCCGCGGAAAGCTGCGCCACCACGGCTTTGCCCCAACCTTCGCTCTGCTGTCGTTCCACGATCAATCGCCCGATGTCCCAGTACAGGCCGATCAGTTCTTTGTTGACCGCGCGCAACGCCACGTACTGCGCGGACAGAATGCGCGCCCTTATCTCAGCTAGCAAAGCTGGATAATGCTTGGCCAGACCTTCCTTGGCAGCGCTGGATTCCCGCGCCGCAGGTGCGAGTTTCTTGCGGGTGGTTTTCTTACTCGTCGCCATCAGCCTCCTCCTCATAAGCAGGGTCAGCTTCCTCATTTCCCAACGCGGCGAGGTCATCATCGCTGACTACATCGTCCGGGCCAGGCTGCCAGCCACGCACATCCACCTGGCCAGTGACGGCATCGGCGATCAAACGATCGCGGTATTCGCGGATGAGCGTGATCTCGTTCCAAATCCGCTCGATGACGGCGTCTTGTTCTGCTGTCGCGATTTGGAGCGCGCTTAGGATTTGATCCTGTTCGTCCAGAGGCGGTAGGGCGATTCGGAAATTTTTGACAAAATCAAGTGGCACACGCTGCTGGCCCGCCGCTCCCGTCATGGCATCAGCACCGAGAACCCGGAATGTCCTGAGCGATAAGAGCTTTGCCAAGAACGCAGGTCTGATTCTCCCAACCGCAGCCCTGAGCACAATGAACTCCGTCGTGCCAAAGCCGATCTCGGTCGGCAGCTCATCCAACAATCCCCCCTTTCCGTTCTCGAAACATGGCGTGATTTTGGCCATGACCACATCGTTGCGACGGAAGTAGGTGTAGCCCTCCCAGACTTCCGAGGTCCTTCTGCTTTCTACGTTTCGTAGCTTCCCATCCGTCTTGATGCACTCCATTGGAAGGAATGACACCGACTCATCGCTAAGGCGAAGTGCGACGCTCTCTGACCGTGACGGATTGAACACCGCAACGTGCTTGAGCTTGCATGTATCCCAATGAGTTGGGATCTGAAAAATCCAATTGATGCCCGAGTCGCGCTTTGCTGTGCTGGCATCAAGACCCTGCGTAACCGCGGCCTCGATGATAGTTTGCTTTTGCTCGGTCAGTAGATCGATGAGATCGCGCTTGGCCTTGATGAAGCGGGCGATATGCGCGTCCTGCGCGTGCAGGTAGGCGACGATCTGGTCTTGCTCAGCGCGTGCGGGTAACGGAATTTCGAGTGCCGCAAATCGGTCAGAGTAGAGTCGCAAGAAACCGGATGTACCAGTACCAAGCCCCTTCGATTCAGAACGGAACAAGCCACGCATCGGCCACGAACGGAACAGATGGCCGAGGTACTCCGGGTTGTCGTCGCGAAGCAGACGGAACACCGCATAGTCCGGACTTACCAAACCGGACTGGCGATTACGGAAGAACATCGCATTTCCCGCTTGCATCCTGTTCAACACCAGTTCGTTCGGCTGCGCCTTCTTATAGCCAATGAGGTTATCCGCGTCGATTCGCTTGGCTGAAACATCGTTGTGCGGTACCAAGCCACGGTGCTGACGCATCGACAGCAGGGTTTCTTCACCCGTTTTCGTCCGGTCGTCGATTTCCCGTAGGAAGTTCTTAGCACGCAGCGATGGCCAGTGTTCCGGCACACGCGAAATCCAGCGAGAACAAACTTGCCGATAGTTTGGATACGCGCCTGCCGCCATTACACCGTCCTCACTATCTTTTGAAGCAAGCCTTCAGTCTGCTGCTCAAGCATCAAAATGTCTGCGCGGATGTCTTCTAACGAGCGCAACGGTGCGGGCCGGTAGAAGTAGCGAGCGAAGGAAATCTCAAAGCCGATCTGGGTTTTCTCACTGTCGATCCACGCATCCGGCGCGTGCGGCAGCACTTCGCGCTCGAAGAAAGCGTCGATGCCGCCCGGTTCCTTCAGCGGCACCTGCTCGGTGTCGCGCAGGTCGCTGTCGGGTTCGTACTCCACCATAAAGCGATCCTTGCCCACGGTTTCCAGATATGCACCGTCGAAGCCCGCCTCGAAGTATTCGCCCTTCTTCAGCTTGCTGCGCTTGGCCACTACCGGCGGCGCTGCCTCGTCACGCCAGCTCACCGCCTTGAAGATGGCTTTCCTGTCCGCAGCAGTGGGTTTCTTGTCGTGCTTTTTCATCGCCGCGTCGAACTTCGCGCGGAAGACGTTGTGGTCGTCGAACACGGCGTCACCGAGTTCATGCCGGGCGAGCAGCGCCAGTTCCAATAGCGCCTTATCGCGTTGCCACGTCGAAGCATCGAGCAGCTTTTTGCGACGCTTTTCTGGCACGGCCTTCCTGGCAGGTACGCGGTCTTCGTCACCGTCCTCCATGACGTCTTCGTCCTCGCTGTCGCCCTTGAGCCATGCCTCGATTTCAGGCTTCAATTTGGAGAAGCGGGTGTAGAGCTTATCGCTGTGCTGAGTGTAGATTTCGGCGCGCAACGCCTCGTCGCCGCTGGCGTAACGCATGGCTTCGATGGCGCGGGTCTTCAATTGGCTTTTCAGGCGCAGCGGGCGTTCAACGGTGACCTTCCAATAGCCGAAGTCCTGCGTGTCGAACCATTTGGACTCCGCCGTTTCCGGTGCTTCGCCCAGATACAGGTCGAGGATGCGCTGGATGTCGGCCTCGGCCAGTTCGCAGTTCTTCTTGCCGAGGTTGCGACGCAGCGGCGCGAACCACTTGCCGGCGTCGATCAACTGCACTTTGCCCTTGCGATGCTTGGCCTTGCGATTGGCCAGCACCCAGATGTAGGTAGCAATGCCGGTGTTGTAGAAGATATTGAGCGGCAGGGCGATGATGGCCTCCAGCCAATCGTTTTCCAACACCCAGCGACGAATATTGCTTTCGCCTTGCCCCGCGTCGCCGGTGAACAGTGCCGAACCGTTGTGGACGAGGGCTATGCGACTGCCCAGCGCGGTGTCGTGCTTCATCTTGGAAAGCTTGTTCACTTGGAACATGAGCTGCCCGTCGCTGGAACGGGTGATGAGCTTGAACTCGGCATCGCCGCCATGCTTGATCATGAAGCGCGGGTCGTTGAATTCCTTCTTGCCGCCCATGCGCTCCAGATCCGTTTTCCAGCTTTTGCCGTAGGGCGGATTGGAGATCATGAAGTCGAACTCGCGGCTTCGGAATTGGTCAGCCGACAGCGTGGATTTGTCCGCGCCACCGACGATGTTCTCGGCCTCCGCCCCTTCGCCTTTCAACAAAAGGTCAGCCTTGCAGATGGCGTAGGTTTCATCGCTGATTTCCTGCCCGAACAGGTGGATGGAGACTTCCTTGCCGTGTTGTTCGGCCAGTTCCTGCAAGGCTTCTTCCGCCACGGTAAGCATGCCGCCAGTGCCGCAGGAGCCGTCGTAGAGCGAGTAGGTGGAGGATTCGATGCGTTCGGCCACGGGCAGGAACAGCAGCTTGGCCATGAGCTTGACCACGTCGCGCGGAGTAAAGTGCTCGCCCGCTTCTTCGTTGTTCTCTTCGTTGAAACGTCGGATCAACTCCTCGAACACGGTGCCCATGCCATGGTTGTCGAGCGCGGGTAGCTTAATGCGCCCGTCAACGTCCTTGACGGGCAGCGGCGAGAGATTGATCTCGGGGTCGAGAAAGTCTTCGAGCAAGTAGCCAAGGATGTGGGCATCGACCAGCTTCTGGATCTGGTTGCGGAAATTGAACTTGGTGAGGATTTCCTGCACGTTGGGCGAGAAGCCGTCCAGATAGGCGATGAAATCCTCGCGCAGGCGCTGACCTGCGGCGCTGGCCTTGAGCTTGGCCAATGTGAACGCTGAAATGTTGTAGAAGGCCTGCCCGGCCGCGGCCTGGAGCGCGCCTTCCTGATTCGCCACCTTGGCCTTGTCCAGCAGTTTCTTGCGCTCCAACACCGCCTGTTTGGTCGGTTCCAGCACCGCATCGATCCGCCGCAGCACGGTAAAGGGCAGGATTACGTCACGGTACTTGCCACGTACGTACACGTCGCGCAGACGGTCGTCGGCGATGTTCCAGATGAAGTCGGCGACCCATTTGATTTGGCTTTGGTCTGGTTGTCGTTTCTGCATCATGAGCGCTTCAATTCTTCATCCGGAAATACTTTTAGAGGCAAGCCATGGTTGACTTGCAATGGTCTGCAGTGTCACTGCCTGTGGCAAATCCATGTCTCTGGCCGTGCTTTTGCTGGCAGCGTGGATACACTTTGGTGAGGTCTTCGATGGTGAAGTCATTCATGCCCCATCAGTCCAACACGACAAGGAATTCAGTCGCCAACGCGGTCGGCTGGACATCCCGGACGTTTCGTTGCAGCGAGACCAGCCCGTAGTCCGCCATCAGCCGCAGGGTGCGCGACAGGTTCGGCACCTTGCGGCCGCTGAGTTCGGCCAGCTCCGTCAGTGACTTGGGTTGCTTGTCATGGATCAGGCGCAGCAGACGGCGGTTGTCGTCCGACAGCACCGCTGCCAGCGATGCCAGGGAGGGAAACCAAATACTTGGGATCTCGCGTCCCTGCGGGGGCGAGCCATCTGGCTGTCGGACACCTACAACGCAGCGCTTCATGATCGCTGATCCCATCACACGTTCAAGTACGATGATATCAGTGCCTGATAATCATAGTCGATCAAAATCGCGGCGAATCACAAAGGGTGCATTCGACAAGCCTTGGAAAGGGCAAGGGAACGGCGCACAAGGGACAACGGCTCGATCCGGAAAAAGATAGGGCCCTGACTCACGCTACAGGATTGTCCAATTGCACCAGGTCCGCCGATTGTCCGTGGACACTGTATTACTTCCCGATGCAGAACGAACTGAAGATCGCGCCCAGCAAGTCATCGCTGCTATAGGTGCCGGTGATTTCCCCGAGCGCATGCTGTGCCTGGCGAAGTTCTTCAGCGGCGAGCTCGCCGGCATGCGAATCGCGGAGCACGTAAGCGGTGCGGGCCAGATGATCGGAAACGTCTCCAAGTGCCAGGATATGGCGGCGGCGCGCACTGAAGGCACCTTCTCCGGCACCAGCGCCGGCTAGCTGCTTCAGTTGGTCGCGGAGCAGGTCGATGCCTTCACCTGTCTTGACCGAAAGCCATAGCCATCTCGCCTTGTCATGCGTTTCCGTACGCGATAGTTCGCCTTCAAGATCGATTTTGTTGACGACGACGATGCGTTCGATGCCGGCAGGAAGATCGTGTAGCCACGCCTGGTCTTCGCCTGCATGTTCAGCATCGGTGACCAGCAGCACAGCATCGGCGCGTTCCCGCTCGCTGTGCGCACGACGTACACCTTCACGTTCCACCGGGTCATGCGTGTCACGCAAACCGGCGGTGTCCGCCAATTCCAGCACGATGCCGTCGAGCGAGATGTTTTCGCGCAATACATCGCGAGTGGTGCCGGCGATATCGGTAACGATGGCACGTTCGCTGCCGGCGAGGGCATTGAGCAGACTTGATTTGCCGGCATTCGGCCGGCCGACGATGGCGACGCGCAAACCATCGGTCAGACGTACGCCGCGTTGCGCTTCGCGCAGCAGATCGGCAAGGTGCGCGCGCAAGGTTTCCAGTTTCAACGCAATCGCGGGATCGGCGAGGAAGTCGATTTCTTCCTCGGGAAAATCGATCGCCGCTTCGATATGCACGCGCAATGCGATCAGCGCTTGCAATAGTGCGTCGACTTTGCGCGAGAACACACCTTCCATCGATTGCAGCGCGGCACGTGCGCCAGCTTGCGATCGCGCGGCGATCAGGTCCGCTACGGCTTCCGCCTGAGCCAGGTCGAGTTTGCCGTTGAGGAAGGCACGCTCGGTGAATTCGCCCGGACGCGCCAGGCGTGCACCGAGTTCGCACATGCGGCGTAGCAGGGCATCGAGCAACACCACGCTGCCGTGGCCCTGCAGTTCGAGCACGTGTTCGCCGGTGTAAGAGCCTGGGGCAGGGAAGTACAACAGCAGGCCGCGATCGATCAGTTCATCGCGTGCATCACGGAACGCAGCAAAATGTGCATGGCGCGGTGAAGGCGCGCGACCCAGTAGATTTTTCGCGATGGCCGGCACCATTGGGCCGGAGACGCGCACCACCCCGATGCCTGCGGCGCCGGGTGCACTGGCGATGGCGGCGATGGTGTCGTCGTGCGGAGTATGGGCGGTCATCGCGTATCAGCATAACCGCAGCGGGCGGCTATGGGCCGCCCGCGCGAAGAGCTTTTCCTCAGGCCGCGGCCGGTGGTGCGGCATCGGCACGGCGCATCATCCACCACTGCTGCAGCAGACGGCAGATGCCGTTGACCGCGTAGTAGAGCACCAGGCCCGACGGGAAGAACAGGAAGATCACCGCGAACATCAGCGGCATGAACTTCATCATTTTCTGCTGGGCCGGGTCCATGCCCGGTTGCGCCGGCATCATCCACTGCTGGGCCAGCATCACGATGGTGTACAGCACCGGCAGCACGAAGTACGGATCGGCGGCCGACAGGTCATGGATCCAGCCGAAGAACGGCGCCTGGCGCAGCTCGACGCTGTCGCGCAGCACGTAATAGAGCCCGTAGAAGATGGGGATGGTGATCAGCAGCGGGAAGCAACCTGCGGCGGGGTTCACCTTCTCCTTCTTGTACAGCTCCATCATCGCCTGCTGCATCTTCTGGCGATCGTCGCCGTAGCGCTCCTTCAGCGCGTCGATGCGCGGCTTGAGCTTGCGCATCTTGTTCGCCGATTCGAACTGCGCGTTGGTCAGCTTGAAGGTGGCGAGATTGATCAGCAGCACCAAAAGGATGATGGCCACGCCCCAGTTGCCGGTAGCCTTTTGGAGCAGGGCCAGGACGCCGTGCAGCGGCACGGCAAAGAGCTTCAGCATGCCGTAGTCGATGGTGAGGTCCAGGCCTGGTGCTACTTTTTCCAGCACGTCGGGTAGTTTCGGACCTACGTAGAGCTGTGCCGAACTGCTGGCCCGCTGACCTGGCGCCACACTGAACTGCTGACCGACGCTGCGTATCACATACCGCGGCTTACCAGTTTCCTCATTGACCACGGTGCTGGAAAACTTATCCGCTTCCTTCGCCGGCCCAATCCACGCGCCGAGGAAGTAGTTCTGCATCACCGCCACCCAGCCGCCGGTCGCCGGCTGGTCCTGCAGCGGGGTCTTCTTGAAGTCGCCGAATTCCAGCTTCTTGAATTTCTCTTCCGGGCTGTACCACGCAGCGCCATAGAAGCCGTAGCGCGACTGGTCGGAAATGCGCTGCAGGAAGTTGCTGTACACCGCCGGTGGGCGGTCCGCGCGCTGCAGCTGACGATAGGCCTGGCCATCCCAGGTCTTGCCGCTGCCGTTGTCGATCTGCTGGTCGAGATCGATCACGTAGCTACCGCGATGCAGGGTGTAGCGCTTGGTCACCTTCACGCCGGAAGCATCGGTCCAGTTGAGGTCGACGTTCAGGGCGTCCTGGCCAGCCGCCAGTTCATAGTTGGCCTGCGCTGCCTGGAAAATCGCCCGATGATCGGGTGCGGCGCCGTCGGCACTCACCAGCCCGCTTTGCGCGCTGAAGTAATCGGCGTCGCCGTCGTCGAGCAGGCGGATCGGCGCCGGATTCGGATCCTTCTTCGTCCGTGGGGCGACCAGGTATTGCAGGAGTTCGGAACGCACGATGCTGCCACCACGCGTGTCGATGGTCAGGCGCAGGACATCCGTGCTTACAGTGATCAGTTGCGCGGTTCCCGCGCTTGCATTGCCGCCGGCGATGGTCGGTGTTGCACCCGGTTCGCTGCTGCTGCCTTGGGTGGCAGTCGCTGCGGTCGCTGGCGGTTTCGGGCCGTAATCCTGTTCCCACTGCTGGAACAGCAAATAGGCCACGCCCAGCAAGGCGAAGAGTAGGAAGGTGCGCGTTTGATTCATCGCGTAGCGATCCGGCAAGGGGTCCCGCCATGGCGGGCCAGGGGGACAGGAAGGGAGAAGATCAGCTAGCCATTGTGGAGCCGTCGCCTTCACGCTTCAACGGCGGCAATTTGCGCCACAGGGCGTCGAGTTCGGCCAGCAGCACGGAACCGGGGAGAGTGCAGGCTTGCTCGCGCGCCGTCACCATGAGATCTACCGGCGGCAGCCCGTGCAGGGCGCGGCGGAACGATTCACGCACCAGCCTTTTGATGCGGTTGCGATCCACGGCACGCTTGGAAACCCGCTTGGAAATGGCCAGGCCGAGCCGGGCGTGGCCCAGGCCGTTCTGGCGATAGCGCACAGAAAAACAGCGGCCGCCGAGGCGGCCGCTGGCTTGACGCAAGGCTGCAAAGTCACCGGCTCGGCAAATCCGCGCCTCGCGCGGCAGGCCGGCGGTGCCCATCGGCGCGATCGCTTACGGGATCAGGCGCTTGCGGCCCTTGGCGCGGCGGGCGTTGAGCACCTTGCGACCGTCGGCCGTGGCCATGCGAGCACGAAAGCCGTGCGTGCGGGCGCGCTTGAGCTTGCTGGGCTGGAAGGTCCGCTTCATGGCTTCCTCCTAATAGTGATTGGGTGAAAAAGATCGCGGATTATGCGGACCGGGAGCGGTCTGTGTCAAATACCGCCCGGTCGGCTGCTTGTGGATATCCATGTGGATAGTTACTGGGTAGGTGCTGGTAGACTTCCCGGTCCACCCTGCGCGAAAGCGCCCCTGCTGTGGTTGAAAGTATTCATGAGTGATCTGTGGCGGCGCTGTCTGGAGCGTCTTGAAGGCGAATTGAGCGCCGAGGACCTGCATACCTGGCTGATGCCACTGCAGGCACGCGACGATGCGGACGGTTTGCAGCTATACGCGCCCAATCCCTACACGTTGGACGCCGTTCGCGATCGCTACCTGCCGCGCATCGAGGCAGTATTGACCCTGCTCAACGGCCAGCGCCTGCCGGTTCGGCTTGAAGTGGGTTCCAGCGCCGTCGCGGCCGGCAACAGCCGGCCTGCCCCCGTCCCGACCGCGGCCAAGCCGGCCGCCGTGGTCGAGGCCGCTCCGGTGCATTTCCATCACAACCTGGACCCGCACTACACCTTCGAGACTTTCGTGGAGGGCAAGTCCAACCAGCTTGGCAAGGCTGCCGCGATGCAGGTGGCGCAGAACCCGGGGCGGGCCTACAACCCCCTGTTGCTGTATGGCGGTACCGGCCTGGGCAAGACCCACCTTATGCACGCCGCCGGCAACCTGATGCGCGAGCACAACCCGAATTTCAAGGTGTTGTACCTGCGCTCGGAGCAGTTCGTCGGCTCGATGATTGAAGCGCTGCGCACCAAGAGCATGGACGAATTCAAGCGTCGCTTCCGTTCGGTGGATGCGCTGTTGATCGACGACATCCAGTTTTTCGCCGGCAAGGACACCACCCAGGAGGAGTTCTTCCACACCTTCAACGCGCTGTTCGAATCCAAGCAGCAGATCATCCTCACCTGCGACCGCTATCCGAAAGAGGTGGACAAGCTGGAGCCGCGCCTGAAATCGCGCCTGGGGTGGGGTCTTTCAGTGGCGATCGAGCCGCCGGATTTCGAAACGCGCGCGGCGATCCTGTTGGCGAAGGCGCACGAAAAGGACGTGAAGGTAAGCGAAGACGTGGCGATGCTGTTGGCCAAGCGCATTCGCTCCAACGTGCGCGACTTGGAAGGTGCGCTCAATACGCTTGCAGCGCGCGCTAATTTCTACGGTCGGCCGATCACCACCGATTTTGCAGAGGAAACCCTACGCGATCTGCTCGCCACGCATGCGCAGGCGGTGACCGTGCCGAACATCCAGAAGATCGTCGCCGAATATTTTGGCGTGCGTTTGCAGGATCTGCTTTCCAAACGGCGCGTGCGTTCGCTGGCGCGGCCACGCCAGATCGCGATGGCGCTGTCCAAGGAACTCACCGAACACAGCCTGCCGGAAATTGGCGAGGCCTTCGGCGGGCGCGACCACACGACCGTGCTGCATGCCTGTCGCACCATCCGCAAGCTGTGCGAGACCGATACGCGCATGCGGCAGGATTGGGAGCAGCTGATTCGCACGCTTACCGGTTGATCAGCATGAATAAGCGCTTGAAAACTGGGCGCATATCCTGTGGATAATAGGTAGACGCCTTGACACGCCAAAGTTATCCACTAGTGATGCACAAGTCGCGAAGCGTGCAAGACACAGGGGGATTTTTCTTAACCCTTTGTTCTGTAAAGATAATTTGTACTTTTCAAGTTATCCACCGCCTCAACTGCAACCACTATCCTTCTTTTAAAAAACAGAACTGCAGATAGGGAAAGCACAATCATGCAATTCAGCATCCAACGAGAAGCACTGCTTAAGCCCCTGCAGCAGGTCGTCGGCGTGGTGGAACGTCGCCAGACCTTGCCGGTGCTTGCCAATCTTCTAGTCAAAGTCGGCAACGGCAAGCTGTCTTTCACCGGGACCGACCTCGAAGTCGAAATGGTGGCTGCTACCGATGCCGAGAAATTGGTGGATGGCGAAACCACGATTCCCGCGCGCAAGTTGTTCGATATCGTTCGGGCGTTGCCGGACGGTGCCAAGATCGAGTTGAAATTGAATGGCGATCGCGTCGCATTGAACGCGGGCCGCAGCCGTTTTACGTTGGCGACGCTGCCTGCTACGGAATTCCCGACCATCGATGAAATCGAATTGGTCGAACGCGTGAGCCTGCCGGAAGAAGTGTTGCGCGACTTGATGGAGCGAACCTCATTCGCCATGGCGAACCAGGATGTTCGCTATTACCTCAATGGCATGCTGCTGGATCTGCAGGAACATGCGTTGCGCTGCGTAGCTACCGACGGCCATAGACTGGCGTTGAAAGAGACACACCTTGAGAGCAAGGTGTCGGCTCGCCGCCAGATCATCATTCCCCGCAAGGGTGTGAATGAGTTGGTGGGTTTGCTGGAGTCCGGTGACGGATCGGTGGACCTGGAGTTCGGACGCAACCACCTGCGGGTACGTCGTGGTGAAGTGGTGTTCACTTCAAAATTGATTGACGGCCGTTTCCCGGATTACGAAGCGGTGATTCCGTTGGGCGCGGACAAGCGGGCCACGCTGGATCGGGAAATACTGCGTGGTGCCTTGCAGCGAGCTGCGATTCTCTCGAATGAGAAGTACCGCGGAGTGAAGCTGGAGTTCTCTCCAAGCAAGTTGCGCATCGTTGCGCATAACCCGGAGCAGGAAGAGGCCGTAGAGGAAGTCGAGGCGGATACCGGGGTTTCGGACCTGACCGTCGGCTTCAACGTGGGTTATTTGCTCGACGCTCTCGCGGCGCTGCGCGGTGATAAGGCGCGGTTGAGCCTGCGCGATGCGCAATCGAGCTGCCTGGTGCAGGAGGACGATAACGAGCAGTCGCGTCATGTGATCATGCCGCTGCGACTCTGACCTGCTAGCGCATGTTTGGTTGCAGGCAGTTGTTGCCCTTGCGACGCCGGAGCCCCAAGCTCCGGCGTCTTTGTTTGGAAGCCCGGAAGCTATGAGATTGGAGCGTCTGCACCTGCAGAGATTGCGCTGCATCAGCGATGCGAGCTTGGCATTCGCGCCAGGGTTCAACGTGCTGGTCGGAGCGAATGGGGCGGGTAAAACCTCGGTGCTGGAGGCCGCTTTTCTCCTTTCGCATGGGCGCTCGTTTCGCAGCGGAGCACGGGAAGCCTTGCTGCAGCGCGGGGGAGGCGGCTTGAATATTTTTTCGAGCGTGGCGCACGAGGGCGGAGCGGTCCATCGGCTGGGACTAGGCAGGGAGGGCTCGCGTTGGGAAGCTCGTCTCGACGGACAGGGCGTCACCGTTGGTGAGTTGATCCGGGAATGCGCCGTGGTGTGCTTCGAACCAGGATCCCACGCGTTGATTGCCGGTGGGGCGGAGGAGCGGCGACGTTTCCTTGACTGGGGTGTGTTCCACGTGGAACAGGAATTCCTGGTCACGTGGCGGCGCTACCAGCGCGCGCTAAAGCAGCGCAACAGCTTGCTTCGAGCTGGGTCTCCAGCCGATGACGCCTTGTTTGGCCCTTGGGAAGCAGAGCTCGCCCGCACGGGTACCTTGATCGACCAGTGGCGTCGGGCCTACCTGGATGCCCTGCTGCCGTTCCTCCGGGAGCAGGCTGCGCTGCTATTGCCCGAATTGGGTGCGATCGATTTGCGCTATCGCAAAGGTTGGTCGGAGGACGAGGATCTGGCGGCCGTGCTGGCAGCGCAGCGGTACAGGGATCAGGGCAGGGGACATACCAACTCGGGGGCCCATCGTGCAGACTGGTCGGTGTCGTTTCAGCTCGCGCCGCAACGGGAGCACCTTTCTCGTGGCCAGGAAAAGTTGACTGCGTTGATCTGTGTGCTCGCTCAAGCCTGGCTGGATGCGGGCAAGCGAGGAGAATGGCCCATCGTCTGCCTGGATGACCTGGCTTCCGAGCTGGATCTGGCCCATCAGGCAGCCGTGGTCGGTAGCCTGGAGCGAACGCCGGCACAGGTGCTCGTCACAGGCACCGAACTGCCCCAAGTGTTGGCTTCGCTGCCGATCAAGATGTTCCACGTGGAACAGGGGCATTTGACGCCCCTGCTATAATCGATCGATTGCATCCAGCCCGGCCCTCATGGCGCCGCACCGGGCGGACTATTGGCGTCGGAACATGGTTATTGCATGAACGCATCCTACGATTCGGACAGCATCAAGGTACTCAAAGGCCTCGAAGCGGTGCGCAAGCGCCCTGGCATGTACATCGGCGACACCGATGACGGCACCGGCCTCCATCACATGGTGTTCGAAGTCGTCGACAACTCCATCGACGAAGCCTTGGCTGGCTATTGCGACCACGTCATCGTAACCATCCATGACGATGGTTCGGTCAGCGTGCAGGACAATGGCCGCGGCATTCCGGTTTCCATCCACCCGGAAGAGGGCCGCTCCACCGCGGAAGTGGTCATGACGGTGCTGCATGCCGGCGGCAAATTCGACGCGAACTCCTACAAAGTGTCGGGTGGCTTGCACGGTGTGGGCGTGTCGGTGGTGAACGCGCTCAGCGACCACCTCTGGCTGACGATCTACCGCGACGGGCACGAATACCAGCAGGAATACAAGCTGGGCGAACCCCAGTATCCGGTGAAGCAGGTCGGTTCTTCCGAGAAGCGTGGCACCACCGTGCGCTTCCTGCCCAGCCCGCAAACCTTCTCCAACATCGAATTCCACTACGAAATCCTGGCCAAGCGCCTGCGCGAGCTGGCGTTCCTCAACTCCGGCGTCAGCATCGACTTGTACGATGAGCGTGGGGAAGGGCGCCACGATACATTTGCCTACGAGGGTGGCATCAAGTCCTTCGTGCAACATCTGGCGCAGCTCAAGACCGCGCTGCACCCGAACGTCATCAGCCTCACCGCCATGCAGGACGCGATCACCGTCGACCTCGCGATGCAATGGACGGACTCCTACCAGGAGACCATGTTCTGCTTCACCAACAACATCCCGCAGCGCGACGGCGGTACGCACCTGACCGGTTTCCGTGCTGCGCTGACCCGCGCCATCCAGGCCTATATCGAGAAGGAAGGCCTGGCCAAGAACGCCAAGGTCACGCTGTCCGGCGACGACATGCGCGAAGGCCTGATTGCGGTGCTGTCGGTGAAGGTGCCGGACCCGAAATTCTCCTCCCAGACCAAGGACAAGCTGGTTTCGTCCGAGGTCAAGACGGTGGTGGAGCAGGTGGTCTACGAAAAGCTCGGGGACTTCCTGCTCGAACACCCCAACGAAGCCAAGGCCATCGCCGTCAAGGTGGTGGATGCCGCCCGTGCGCGCGAAGCGGCCCGCAAGGCGCGCGAAATGACTCGCCGCAAGGGCGCCCTGGACATCGCGGGCCTGCCGGGTAAGTTGGCTGACTGCCAGGAAAAGGATCCTTCCCTGTGCGAATTGTTCCTGGTCGAGGGTGACTCCGCCGGCGGCTCTGCCAAGCAAGGCCGCAACCGCAGGACGCAGGCGGTACTGCCCTTGAAGGGCAAAATCCTCAACGTGGAAAAGGCACGCTTCGACAAAATGCTTTCCTCCGCCGAAGTCGGCACGCTGATCACCGCCCTTGGCACCGGCATCGGCAAAGAGGACTACAACCCCGACAAGCTGCGCTACCACCGCATCATCATCATGACCGACGCGGACGTGGACGGCTCGCATATCCGCACGCTGCTGTTGACCTTCTTCTACCGCCAGATGCCGGACCTGATCGAGCGCGGTCACGTCTACATCGGCCTGCCGCCGCTCTACAAGCTCAAACAGGGCAAGCAGGAGTTGTATCTGAAGGACGATGCCGCCCTCAACGCCTACCTGATTTCCAGCGCGGTGGACAATGCCGAGCTGGCGTACAGCACTGCCGCACCGCCGATCACAGGTGAGGCGCTGGAAAAGCTGCTGCGCGATTACCAGGTGGCGCTGGACCAGATCGAACGCCTCGGCCATCGGTTCGATGCCAACGTGCTCACCGCCATGGTCGAGCACGCGCCGATCGAACCACGTCACTGGGAAGAAGCGGCTGCGATGCAGGATTGGCTGGATGGACTCAGCCGCCACCTCGCCTCGAGCGGGCTGGGCAAACCCCGATATCGCTTGGCGTTCCGGAGCGCCCACGGCGAACAGCCGGCGGCGATCGAGGTCGTGCGCGAACAACATGGGCTCAGCCACACTTGGCTGCTGCCGCAGCCGTTCTTTGCGGGCTCGGAATTCCGTCCGATCCACACCATCAGCCAGCACCTGGCCGGATTGATCCAGACCGATGCCGTGATCCGCCGTGGTAACGCAACACGTGGCGTGCTGCGTTTTGGCGACGTGCGCAGCTGGTTGCTGGAAGAAGCGAAGAAAGGCCGCACTATCCAGCGCTTCAAGGGCCTGGGCGAAATGAACCCGGAGCAGCTGTGGGAAACCACGGTCAATCCGGAGACGCGCCGCATGCTGCAGGTCGGAGTCGAGGATGCCATCGCCGCCGACCAGATGTTCTCCATGCTGATGGGCGAAGCGGTCGAACCGCGTCGCGATTTCATCGAAGCCAACGCGCTGAAAGTGGCGAACCTCGACATCTGATCCGACATCCAGGCGCTGCGGCTCGCGGCGCCTCGATGCGGTCCATCGCACTAATGCATTAGCACATCAACACAACCCTACACATGATCGTCACCATGGTCGCTCGATCCTCGTGTCTGCGCGGGACACTTTTTAGCCCACAATGCGGCGGCGTATGGCTGTAATACCATAAGCATTTGATTTTAAAGAAACTTTAATGCGGCAATGCAGCTTGTTATCGGTAGCAAGCTCAGGTTAATCTCAGTGATCCCCCGCACAGCTCGTGCGTGAAAACCGACTCCTTTCATTTTGAGGAACGCCATGAAACATGCTTCCCTGAAGATGCTGGCCGGCGCAGCGTTTGCGTTGATGTTGGCAAGCACTCCGGCGCTAGCAAGCGACAAGTCGTCAGGCGACCAGCAGAAAGCGGCTCCGCTATACCCCAATGCGACCCGCAAAGAACCGAAGCTGGATCTGACCGACAAGAAAGAGCAGGAAGCGCTCAACAAGGGACTCGATGCCGCGCAGGCGAACGACAAGGATCAAGCGACGCAGTTGCTGCAACCGCTGATCGACAACAGCAAGAGCAAATACGTTCAAGCGATGGCGCAGCAGGGCCTGGCCCGCGTGCACGCGACGAACAACGATCTGCCGGGTGGCATCGATCTGCTCAAGCATGCGCTCGACAACGGCATCATGCCGAACGATGCGTACTTCCAGCTCGAATACGAACTGGCCACGTTCTACTTGCTCAACCAGCAGTACCAGCCGGCAATCGACGAAGTCGAGAAGTGGCGTAGCGAGGGCAAGAAGGAAACGCCCGAGTCCTACGCGCTGGAAGGTGAAGCCTATTACCGCATGCAGAAATATCCCGAATCGATCACTGCCATCAAGAAAGCGCAGACGATGACGGACAAGCCGGATCCGCGCTGGAACCAATTGCTGATGCTCGCGTACAACGACTCCGGCCAAAAGGACAAGGCGGCCGAGATCGCCAAGCAGCAGGTTGCGGCAACACCTACCGATCCCACCAGTTTCCACAACGCGCTGAGTCTGGACATCCAGATGAACAAGTACGATGACGCGTTGAAGCTGATGGAAGATGCCAAAGCGAAGGGTTTGCTCACCACGGAGAGCGACTACGTGACGCTGGCCAAGCTGTACATGAACAAGGCGCAGGATCAAAGCACGCAGGATCCGGGCCCGCTCACCGACAAAGCTGTGCAGGCGCTGCAGGATGGCATGAGCAAGGGCGTCGTGAAGTCCACAGTGGAAAACTATCTGCTGATGGGTGACGCGCACATGATCGGTGGCGACGCAGGTGCTGCAGCCGCTGCGTATGAGAAGGCTGTTCCGTTGGCGAGTGACGGTGAGCCTGCCTACAAAGCAGGCGTTGCACTGATTTCGCAGAACGAAAACAGCAAGGCCAAGCAGCTGCTGCAACAAGCCATCAACAAGGGCGTGAAGCACAAGGGCAAGGCCTACATGGCGCTCGCCCAGGCAAACGTTGGCCTAAAGGACAAGGCTGGTGCTGCCGAAGCAGTGCTGGAAGCCGAGAAGGACCCGGAAACCAAGGCTCAGGCCCAGAAGTGGCTGAAACAAGCCAATATTGGCGGTTGAAAAAGCATCCTGGCGAATGTGTTTGGCCGACCAGATGGACGTCTATAAGTTTGTCATCTTTCGCCTACACAAAAGCTATACAAACGCCATGTGCTGTTGTACCGTTGGACTTTTCCCGCGTTGTCCAGTGGCAAATGTCACCCCTAGGGGAGCGGACTTTGCCGGTGGCTGCTGCGACCACGTCTTTCCCCATTACTAGCTCCTGATTGAAAGCGACAGATGGCCTCAAGTAACCAAGATACCGGCGCTAAGCCGTTCAGTTGGGGGCGCACATGGGCGCTGGCGGTAGCCATCGCGCTGCATGGATTTGCGTTCCTGATCCTGATCGCGCCCGCAGCGCCGCCCAAAACGGCTGAAGTTCAGAAAGAAAAGATCGTGCAGGTGAACTTCATCGAGCCGCCGCCGCCGCCTCCCCCGCCGCCGCCGCCGCCGCCGGAGCCGCCTAAGCAGCCGCCGCCGAAAGTCGTCAAGCAGGTGATACCGCCGCCGAATCCGCCGCCGCCGGCGCCGCCGCCGGCCGTGGAAGAGCCGTCCAACAATCCGGCTCCGTCGCCGCCGCCTGCTCCGCCCGCTCCGCCGGCACCGCCTGCGGATATCAAGGCTGGCGTGGACCCCTCTTACCGCGACAAGCTGCAGCCGAAGTATCCGCCGCAGGCTATCCGCCAGCGGCACGAGGGTACGGTTATCCTCGAGGTCGTCGTCGGTATCGACGGCACTCCGAAGAGTGTCACGGTCAAGCAAAGCAGTGGTTTCCGCGAGCTTGATCGTGCAGCGATGGAATCGGTCCAGAAGGTCCACTTCAACGCTGAAATCAAGAACGGTAAGCCGGTCGAATCGACGGTAGATATTCCGATCACCTTCAACCTTAACCAGCTGTAGTCCCCATTACAGTTACAGTTCACGCCTGACTTCCAAGGGTAGCGCTTATGTTCCAACAGACTCCTGCTCCGACCGATGCCGCTCCGGCTCTGGGTGGCAATGCCAATGCCCAGGCCATGCAACAGATGGGCTTCGGCGACCTCATCCACCACTTCGATCCGCTCGGCTGGATCGTGTTCGTCGTGCTGGTGGTGATGTCGTTCTCCTCCTGGTACTTCATCGTCGCCAACGCCATCCGCAACGCTATGGTCCGTAGCCGCGCCGATGGCGTGATCAACGGCTTCTGGGCCAACAACTCCACGCAAGACGCGATTCGCGAGCTGGAAGCCCAGCCCAAGGGCGAACCCTTCTCGAAGATCGCTCTGGACGCGGCCTCCGCAGTGGCCCACCACCAGCAGGCCTCTGCTGGCGGCGGTCGCCTGGCCGAATCGCTGAGCCGTTCGGAATTCATCGATCGCGCCCTGCGCCAGGCCGTTGCCCGCGAAAGCTTGCGTCTGGAAGGCGGCATGACGCTGCTCGCCACCGTCGGTTCGTCCGCACCGTTCATCGGTTTGCTCGGTACCGTGTGGGGCATCTACCACGCCCTGATCCGTATCGCGGCTTCCGGTAATGCTTCGATGGAAGCGGTGGCGGGTCCCGTGGGTGAAGCCCTGATCATGACCGCGTTCGGTCTGTTCGTGGCTATTCCGGCCGTGCTCGCGTTCAACTTCTTCACCCGTTCCAACCGCCTGACCTACGCCCGTTTCGACGAATTCGCGCATGACCTGCACGACTTCTTCGCTACCGGTGCGCGCGTCGAAGGCGTTGCTCAATCTCAGAAGTGAGGTATTGACCCATGGCGATGAGCACCGGAGGATCCGAGTCCGGCGCGCCGATGTCGGAGATCAACGTCACGCCGCTGGTCGACGTGATGCTGGTGCTGTTGATCATCTTCATGATCACAGCACCGCTGATGTCGCACCGGATCACGGTAAAGCTGCCGACGGCAAATCCTCACCAGCAGGAGAACACCCCTCCGCCCGAGGTCGTGGATCTTGCGATCAAGGCGGACGGCAGCATGTACTTCCAGGACAATCAGAATCCGCTTACCGATGCGGAACTGAAGGCCCAGTTGCAGGCTTTGGCGCAACATTCGCCTCAGCCCGAGCTGCAGATTCGCGCAGCGCACGATGCTGAGTTCAAAGCGGTCCGTAAGGCCCTTGGCGACGCCAAGGAATCCGGTCTGGTCCACGTCGGCTTCATGACGACCGGCAAGGAGTGATGCGCCATGGCATTTAGTACAGGTGGCGGTAAGGGCCCGATGGCGGACATCAACGTCACGCCGCTGGTCGACGTGATGCTGGTGCTGCTGATCATCTTCATGATCACGGCGCCGATCCTGACCCACAAGGTCAAGATCGATTTGCCTCAGCCGAATCCGAACGTGATACCGCCAAGCAATCCGCCGGAGCCGATTCATCTGAAGATCGACCAGGGCGGTGCGTTCTACTGGAACGACACGCCGGTGGACGAGCAGCAGTTGAAGACGCAGATCGCGATCATTGCGACGAAGGCCGAAGCGGATCAGCCGGAAGTGCAGATCGATGCGGCCGATCAGGTGCCTTACCAGGTTGTCGCACGCGTGCTGGCTGACGCGAAGAGCTATAACTTGAACAAGATCGGCTTCACCGAAAGCGGGCAGTAAAAAAAGTAACGGTTGAATCGGAACAGTTCAACCGTTGCCCCAGGCGTTACCCACAGAACCCCCGCGCAAGCGGGGGTTTCTGTTTGCGTGCATGCCGGGAAGACAATCCCGGCCACATAAAGCGCAGAAGACGCTGGGATTGCCATCCCAGCCTACAAAATTTATAGCCGTCTAGACGGCCATACGTCAGCGAAGAATCTGCAGGTAGTTACGCACTGCATTGGCAAGCCCTTCATATAACGCTTCGCCAATCAACGCATGTCCGATGGACACCTCGGCCAATCCGGGAATGGCGGCCCGCAAGGTACCCAGGTTCGCCTGGCTCAGATCATGGCCTGCGTTCACCGCCAGGCCAGCCTGTTGCGCGCGGCGTGCCGTATCCACGCACAGTTCCAGCTGCTCCTTCGCATCCCCATCCGCGAAGGCTTGCGCATAAGGGCCGGTATAGATTTCCACGCGCTGTACGCCCAATGCCACTACGTGCTCGAAACCGGTGGCACCCGGATCGACGAACAGGCTCACCCTGCAACCAAGCTCGAGGAACTGGGCCACCAGGGGACGCAGGCGTTCGGCATCCTGCGCCAGGTCGAAGCCATGATCCGAGGTGATCTGCCCGTCGCTGTCGGGCACGAGGGTTACCTGGGTCGGGCGTACTTCGCGAGCCAGCGCGATCAGTCCGGGATATTCACCGCGTGGTGCCGCAAAGGGATTGCCCTCGATGTTGTACTCGACGCGTCCCCGCAGGATGCTGGCGAGCAGGCGCACGTCGTCCGGTCTCACGTGACGCTGATCGGGACGCGGATGCACGGTGATGCCGCCGCAGCCTGCTTCGATACAGGTCACTACGGCGCGGGCAATATCAGGTTCGTTGCCGCCGCGCGAGTTGCGCAGTACGGCGATCTTGTTGAGATTGACGCTGAGCAGGGTCATGGAGAACGAAGACCAAAGCGTGGGCCGGACACAGTGCTCCGATCAGCCGCTGTCGGCAAGTGTCCAACATGCCAACTCTCGCGCCGATCCCCGCCAGGCAACGCTGGCGACATGCCCGATATCCGGCGATAAGGGATGAAGCTGCCATTGCGTAGCATCGTCTCCATCCAGCCAGAGCAGGCCGGGTGAAGCCGGTGCTACCGCCAGCCTCAGACGCTCCAGGCCGAACGCGATGCCGCGACCCATGGCCTTGAGCACCGCCTCCTTCGCCGTCCAGAGTTGCAGAAAAGCCTGCTCGCGCTGCGACTCGTCCAGCTTGGCCAACGCCACGGTTTCTTCCGGGTGAAAGTAACGTTCGGCGAGCTGCATCGCTCGTGGACGCGGACGCAGCCGCTCGATATCGACGCCCGGCGAGCAATCGCGCGCTATCGCGACCAGCGCCGCCTTTCCCGTGTGCGACCAGTTGAATTGCAGTTGGCGGCCCCAGGGTTCGGCGAGTTCCGGCCGGCCATGCTCTCCTTCCACCAGCGTCACCGCACTGGCCGGCAAACCAAGATAGCTACCCAGCAGTGCGCACAAAGGCGCCCGCCGGTGGTCCCGGTCGTAGCCGAGCCGCCACACGTGGATCTGATCTTTGCCCAATCCGGCCGCGATGCCGGCGACATCCTGGCCCAGGCTCGTTCGCATGCGCGCATGCTGCCGGAAGGTCATGGCGCGATACAAGCACCGGAATCCCAATTCGTAGGCTGGGTTGCGAACCCAGCATTGACATGCATGCAACCTGCGCAATGCTGGGATTGCCATCCCCGCCTACGAGGCCCCCGGCGTAAGTCGAAGCAAGCGGCCACTCAGCGTATCAAGCGCTCATCCACCAGGTTCTTCACCACGGTCGGATCGGCCAATGTGGAAATATCGCCGAGCTGGTCAGGCTGGTTCTCGCCGATCTTGCGCAGGATGCGGCGCATGATCTTGCCCGAGCGCGTCTTCGGCAGGCCCGGCGCCCACTGCAGGTAATCAGGCGTGGCGATCGGACCGATTTCCTTGCGCACCCACGCCACCAGTTCCTTGCGCAGTTCCTCGCTGCCCTGTTCGCCGGCAACGAGCGTCACGAAGGCATAGATGCCCTGGCCCTTGATCTCGTGCGGGCAGCCGACCACCGCCGCTTCGGCGACTTTGGGATGCGCCACCAATGCGCTTTCCACTTCGGCGGTGCCGATGCGGTGGCCGGAAACGTTGATCACGTCGTCGACGCGCCCGGTGATCCAGTAATAACCGTCTTCATCGCGACGCACGCCGTCGCCGGTGAAGTAGTTGCCGGGATAAGCCTTGAAATAGGTTTCGATGAAACGCTCGTGATCGCCGTACACGGTGCGCATCTGGCCCGGCCAGGAATCGGTGATCAGCAGATTGCCTTCCGCCGGTCCTTCCAGCACGGTGCCGGTGGCGTCAACCACGGCCGGTTGGACGCCGAAGAACGGCAAGGTGGCCGAACCGGGTTTGGTATCGATGGCGCCGGCCAACGGTGTGATCAGGATGCCGCCCGTTTCGGTCTGCCACCAGGTATCCACGATCGGGCAGCGCTCGTCGCCCACCACGCGGTAGTACCACTCCCACGCTTCCGGATTGATCGGTTCACCCACCGAGCCGAGCAGGCGCAGGCTGGCGCGCGACCACTTCTTCACCGGGGCTTCGCCTTCGCGCATCAGCGCACGAATGGCCGTCGGCGCGGTGTAGAACAAGCTCACTTTGTGTTTGTCCACGACCTGCCAGAAGCGGCCGAAATCCGGGTAATTCGGCACGCCGTCGAACATCAAGGTGGTTGCGCCATTGGCAAGCGGACCGTAGACCACATAGCTGTGCCCGGTAACCCAGCCCACATCGGCCGTGCACCAATAGACGTCGTCCTCGCGCAGGTCGAACACCAGCTCGTGCGTGAAACTGGCGTAGACCAGGTAGCCGCCCGAGGTATGCAGGACGCCCTTGGGCTTGCCGGTGGAGCCGGAGGTGTAAAGGATGAACAGCGGGTGTTCCGCTTCCATCGGCTCGGCCGGGCAATCCGCCGACTGCCCTTCCATCAGCGCGTGGTAATAGCGATCGCGCGGCGACTGCATCGCCACCGCCGAGCCCGTGCGGCGCACCACGATCACGGTTTCCACGCTGTTGGTGCCGGGCCGTTGCAGGGCCGCATCGACGTTCGCCTTGAGCGGAATCTTCTTGCCGCCGCGCAGGCCCTCGTCCGCCGTCACCACTACCTTGGCGGTGGAATCGGCGATGCGGCCAGCGAGCGAATCGGGCGAGAAGCCGCCGAAAACCACCGAATGGATCGCGCCGATGCGCGCGCAAGCCAGCATCGCCACCGCCGCCTCGGGAATCATCGGCATGTAGATGGCGACGCGATCGCCCTTGCCTACGCCCAGATGCTTCAGCGTGTTGGCGAATTTGCACACTTCCGCATGCAGCTCCCGATAGCTGATGCGGCGTGATTCGGAAGGATCGTCGCCTTCGAAGATGATGGCGGTCTTGTCGCCGCGGGTGGCCAGATGGCGATCCAGGCAGTTGGCCGATACGTTGAGCTCGCCGTCGTCATACCAGCGGATGTGCAAGTCCCGCGGATCGAAGGAAACGTCGCGGATACGGCTGGGCTTCTTCGTCCACTCCAGCCTCTCGCCGATGCGGCCCCAGAAACCTTCGGGATCCTTCACGGATTCGGCATATAACTTTTCGTAATCAGCCTTGCGAAGGTGCGCGTTGGCGGCAAAAGTAGGATCGACCGGATAAATCTTTGACATGTCAGCCTCCTGCTCGCCGGTCTGCCGGGAGCACAACCAGTAAATGACCGCTTGACACCGCTCCGCGGTGTCACCCGCCCGAGTGTAGCGTTTGGATGGCTGAACCGGCAAAGACTGCGTTGCGGCAATCAGGCCTGCGGGGGCTTGTCACGCTGTTTACGCATAGCCGTCACGTCGAGCATGGTCTCCGGCCGCGCGTT
Source organism: Dyella choica (assembly GCF_003977665.1). GTDB lineage: Bacteria > Pseudomonadota > Gammaproteobacteria > Xanthomonadales > Rhodanobacteraceae > Dyella_B > Dyella_B choica. Next base: position 221,437 of record NZ_RYYV01000007.1, read on the forward strand.
CGCCTTGATGCGCGCCTGCGCAAAACCAAGCACGGTGGCGATCGCACCGGCGATGCCGGCGAACAGCCAGCAGGCCATCGCGCCTGGGCCATGCCGAGTGAAGCAAAGCACCCACGACAACAGCGTCGCGAACAGCAATAGCCAGCGCATGACAGGCCTCTGCATTTCCCCCCGAAACGGTTCCATCCTACCGGCGTTTCCTGGGCTGAACTGCGATCCCCTCCACCGGCTGGCCCTCGCCACCCTGGGCGGGGCCACTCCTGGGTCGGGCTGCCCGTTCCGGCTGGCGCCTGAAAAAGCAATCCGACCCTGAGACTTCCAAGCTAAGGAAAGCGAGGCTAGAAAAGCTCGCCTTGGGGCGATGGTGCCCGACACGGATTGAACTTGGACGTATCCAGTGTTTCAGTCCATGCCTTATCGAGACCGGCCTTGCGCGCCGCGACCAGCACCCGCTTGTGGATGATGTCAGCAAAGACGCCTTGGCCATGCATGCGCGTGGCGAAATGGCTGTCGTAGTCTTTGCCGCCGTTCATTTGCTGGATCAAGCTCATGATGTGGGAGGCCCGATCGGGATAGTGTTGGTCCAGCCATTCGCGGAACAGTTGCTTGAGCTCGTGAGGCAGCCGAATACAGGTGTAGCCGACAGAGTGTGCACCGTTGGTCGCGGCCCGTTCAATGATTTCCTCCAGATCACGCTCATTGAGCGCTGGAATGATGGGGGCAACAAGCACGCCTACCGGTACGCCGGCATCGTGCAGGGTTCGCACCGTTTGCAGTCGCCGGTGCGGTGCGGAGGCGCGGGGTTCGAGCTTGGACGCCAGCCGATTGTCCAGTGAGTTGATGGAGATGAAAACGTGGACGAGACGACGCTGCGCCATGGACACGAGAAGATCCAGGTCGCGCTCGATCAGCGCATTCTTGGTCACGATCGTACATGGATGATTGCACTCGCCCAGCAGTTCCAGCGCGGCGCGCGTCAGTCGCCATGATTTCTCGATCGGCTGATAGACATCGGTATTGCTTCCGATGTTGATCGGAGAGCAGGTGTAGCCGGGCTTGGCCAGTTCCTTGCGCAGGACCTCGACAAGGTTGGTCTTGACCGACAGCTTGGTCTCGAAGTCCAGGCCTGGCGAGAGATTGAGATAGGCATGGGAAGGCCGTGCATAGCAGTACACGCACCCGTGCTCGCATCCTCTATAGGGATTGATGGCTTGCGAAAACCCGACATCCGGCGAGTCGTTCCGGCTGATCACGGAGCGCGCGATTTCCTCGCGCACCTCCGTCCCGGGGCGTTCGGCGGCCTCCTCCCTATACCACCCGTCGTCTTCTGCGACAGCCTGGGTGGATTCGAAACGGCCCTCCGGATTGCTGAGCGCACCGCGGCCCTTGAAGGCAGTAGGAGTGGGAAGCTTGGACATCTGCCTATGATGCGACCGCGCTGTCTCGTTGTGCGCGACACGCTCGGCGCATCGGCCGCTTTACAAGGCGACGTGGATAGAAGACCCAACAACTTGTCGCCTACGCAAGCACGATCCCCAGATGCCGCCGCCCAGGCGGTCTATTGAGGCGGCAGATACTCCCCAAACCAGTTCAGCGCCCGCTGCAGCACATCGCGCTGATTGACGGGGTTGTAGAAGTGATGCCCTTCGTTCGGATACACCACCAACGACGTGGGTACACCCAGTGTGTGCAAGGCATGCCAGTACTCGAACGATTGCGGTGCCGGGCATTCCGCGTCGCGTTCGCCTACCACGATCAACGTGGGTGTCTTCACTTGCTTGATGAAGTTGATCGCCGAACTCTTCGCGTAGACGGCCGGATCGCCGTACACGGAAGCGCCGAAGAACGGAATCATCCATTGGTCGATCAGATTTTGCCCGTAATAGCTCTGCCAGTTGGCGATGCCGGCGCCGGCGACCACGGCACGAAAACGCTGCGTTTGCGTGGGCGCGAACATGCTCATGAAACCGCCATAGCTCCAGCCGGTCAGCCCCAGGCGGTGGTCGTCGACCGGGACTTTCTTTTCCACCGCATCCACGCCGGCCAGCGTGTCGCGCAGGTCACCATAGCCGAAATCCTTGCGATTGGCCTGCACGAAAGCCTCGCCCTGTCCGTAGCTGCCACGCGGATTGGGCATGAACACGAAGTAGCCCAGGGCGGAAAACGGCACGGCGCCGTAACCAACCGAAGGCCAACGCTGCATCTCGGCACCGGAAGGGCCCCCATGCACGTTGACGATCATCGGATAGCGCTTGCTGGGATCGTAATGGGCCGGATACAAAAGCCAGCCTTGAACGTGGAAGCCATCGTTGTCCCATTCGACCGATTCGGTCTTGCCCCAACTCGGTTTCAGTTCCGCGTTGATGGCGGTGACAGTGCGTGGCATGGCATTGCCAACGGGGCCGGCATACACCTCCGGCGCCATCTCGAAAGAGGACTGTGCAAACGCTACCTGGCGATGATCGGCCGAGAACGAAAGTCCGAGTATCGCGCTGCCATCGCCGATATAACCCGGCGCTGTGAACAGCACACGTTGCTGCTGCGCCTGGTGGGCGTCCACCGAATACTCCGCCAACTGCGCCGTGCCATTGCTGATCTGATCGACCAGCAGCGATTGCGGCGACTGCCATGCAAACCACGAAGGCGTGACGTGAATGCCTGGCGTAAGCTGGACCGGACTGCCGCCGGAGGCTGAAACAGCATAGATATCGCCGCCCGTGAAGCCCTGGTCGCTCATCAGGCCGCCGATGAAGGCGATCCGCGAACCATCCGGCGACCAGCGCGGCACGGCCATCTGCAAACCGTGCAACGGGCCGCTCAGCGTGTTCGGGTCGACTATCGCGCTACGCGATGCGTTCGGCTGCGCGGCCTGGACATAAAGCTGGGAGATCCACCAGTTGTTGTCTCCTGGTGGCGGCGCGGCTACATAGGCAAGGCGCGCGCCATCCGGCGCCCAGGCGAATTCGTAGACATGGCTGTCGGCCGGCGTCACTTGCTGCAAGCTGCCGCCTTGTGCCGGCAAGGTTGCAATGCGTTGCACTTCGACGCCTTCCACGCCGATCTCGCCTATCGCCGGTTTGGCGGCTGCCAGTGCGCTGGCTTGGCGCGTGCCGCCTTCCACATACAGGAAGGCCAATGTCTTGCCGTCCGGCGACCAGGTCAGGGCTTGCACAAAACCGTTGAGGTTGGACAGGCGCGCAGGTTTGGCTGGCGCCTGCGCATCGAGCACATAAATGTCAGCCTGCTGGTGGTCGCCCGCACCGGTCTTGCCGCCGGCACAGTTGGAAAGAAAAGCCAGATGTCGCGAATCCGGCGCCCATGCCAGGCTGTTTTCGCTGCAGGTGCCCGGTTTCGTGGCCAGGCCGACACTGTGCGCATTCTTGCCATCCGCATCGGCCAGCATGATGCCCGGCTTGTCCTGGGTTTCCACCACCCAGGCAAGCTGATGCCCATCCGGTGACAGCGCCACTTCCCTGATCTGGCGTACTTTACCCAATTGTCCGAGCAGCGTTTCGATGCGCGGATCGGCGGCGCTATGGGTATCGGCCAGCAGCACGGCTGGAGCCAGCAAAGCCGCCAGCATGGGCAGCAACAGACGAGATGACTTGAACACGAGGCGTCCCCTAGACGCGGAAAGGCCCCAACGCTAGCAGCCGGGCCGTCCTGACCCATGTGCATGAAGGCACGGCCCGGGCCCGCCGGACTGTCTGCGTCATCTTCATCCCGTACAATCCGTGCCCATGAAAATCGCCTCATGGAACGTGAACTCGCTGAAGGTGCGCATTCCGCACCTCACCCAGTGGCTGGCCGACGCGCGCCCGGACGTGGTGGCGCTGCAGGAAACCAAGCTGGAAGATGCCAAGTTTCCGGTCGACGAGCTGGCCGCCGCCGGCTACCAGGCGGTCTACGCCGGGCAGAAAACCTACAACGGCGTGGCGATCCTGGCGCGTAGCGACCAGGGCTTGAGCTTCGCTGACGTGGTCACGGATATTCCGGGTCTGGACGACCCGCAGCGGCGCATACTGGCCGCCACGATCGGCAGCGTGCGCGTGGTCGATCTCTATGTGGTGAACGGCAAGGCGGTGGGCGATGAGAAGTACGCCTATAAGCTCCACTGGCTCGAACGCGTGCGGGATTTCCTCGCCGAAGAAATCCGCCGCCATCCGAGGCTGGTGGTACTGGGCGACTTCAACATCGCTCCTGATGACCGTGACGTCCACGACCCGGTTGCCTGGGGCGAAGACATCCTGTGTTCCCCGCCCGAGCGCGCGGCCTTGAAAGCCTTGACGGACATGGGCTTGCACGACAGCTTTCGGCTGTTTGAACAAGCGGGCGGCCATTTCAGCTGGTGGGACTACCGGCAGGGCGCGTTCCGGCGCAACAATGGCTTGCGCATCGACTTGATCCTGCTTGGCGATGCCCTGAAATCTTCGGCCAGGGCTGCCACTATCGACCGCGAACCGCGGCGCTGGGAAAGGCCCTCCGACCACACTCCAGTCATGGTAGAACTGGATATTGAATGATGATGAGCGATACCAAGACCAACTGGCCCAGTTCGCTGGACGATGGCGAACTAGACGAGCTCGACGCTTACCTGCGCGCGCACGCCCAGGAAAACGAAGGCCATCTGCTGCTCGATGGCGTGCATGGCCTGCTGAGCGCCCTGGCCGTGGGGCCCACCCAGGTGCTGCCCGAAGAGTGGCTGCCCGAAGTGCTGCACGAACCGTTTGTCGATGAAACCGAAGGCAATCGCGTGCTGGCGCTGCTGGCCAAACTGAACGATTCGATCAGCGCCGAGCTCGATGTGGATGCCTATGAACCGATTCTCGGCGAGGTCGATAGCGAAGCCGGTCCTGCGCTTTCGGCGGCCGGATGGTGCGAAGGCTTCAGTCGCGGCATCGATCTGCGCGCGTCGCTGTGGGAAAAGCGCCTGGCCGATGATCCGCCGTTGATGGAAATGCTCGGCCCGGTGATGGCCCTGGCCGTGGACGAAGGCATCCTGAGCGCCGAAGCCGAGTTCGAAAAGCTCACCGACGATGAATACGACGACTGCCTCGCGCAGCTGCCTGCAGTGCTGGCGGCGGTCAATCACTATTGGTTCGAACATCCCGCCACCGAAGCGGAAATCGATGCGCTGCATCAAGCGACCGAGGCCAGGACCGAGCAGCAGCCACCGCCGCGGCAGCGCAGCGGGCATTGGGTGCACTGAATGGTTTCGTAGGCCGGGATCACCATCCCGGCCTACGTCGCTACGTCCATTTCCCGAAACAGTCCGTTCTTTTCGCCCTACTTGGGCCTACACTCCGGCACGACCATCATGGGCGTCAGATTTTTCTGATGGGAGTACACCATGGCCGAACGCCGCATCCTTCGCCGCATCCGCGGCAGCGATACTTCCGACGGTGCGGGCGTGAAGCTCAAGCGCATCATCGGCCAGCCAGGGCTGGACATGCTCGATCCGTTCCTGCTGCTGGACGAATTCCGCTCGGATCAAGCGGGCGACTATCTCGCCGGTTTTCCGGAGCATCCGCATCGCGGCTTCGAAACCGTCACCTACATGCTGGCCGGCCATATGCAGCATGGCGACAACCACGGCAACCGGGGTGATCTCAGACCCGGCAGCGTGCAATGGATGACCGCCGGCCGCGGCATCCTGCATTCGGAAATGCCGCAGCAGGAAAACGGCCTGATGTGGGGTTTCCAGTTGTGGGTGAATCTGCCTGCCGCGCAAAAAATGACCGAGCCCCGCTACCAAGATATTGATCCGGAACACATTCCGGTTGTGAATCCGGTCGCCGGAGTGACGCTCAAGGTCATTGCCGGCCATTTCGGTGACGTAGCCGGTCCGGTGTCGGGAATTGTCACCGCTCCGGTGTATCTGGACATTGCCGTGGAAGCCGGCGCGGCCATCGACGTCCCATTACCGGAATCGCATCACGCTTTTGCCTATGTTTTCGACGGCAACGATGCCCAGGTGGCCGGCGAGAAGCTTGCTCGTAGCGAACTGGCAGTGCTGTCGCAGGGGAGCAACGTGCGTATTGCTGGCCGCGAAGGCCCCGCTCGTGTGCTTTTGGTGGCCGGTCAGCCCCTCAATGAACCGGTCGCGCGCTACGGTCCGTTCGTGATGAACACGCCGGAACAGATCCACGAGGCCATTGCCGACTTCCGCGCCGGCAAATTCTGAGAACTGCTCCACTCAAGCGAAAACATCGCCCCGCCGATAAGCCTATCGGCGGGGCGATTTGCGTTTCGGGGCACGGACGATGCATCAGCTTCCACGCCAGCAAGTTAAAGATTTGCTGACGAAAGGGGCTTGCGGGAACGGAATTCGCGGCGTTAAATTGACATTAATCCGGGTTTCGACATACGCCTGTAGAATGTCCTTCCGTAAAGTTTTTAGAAACCGTAGTTAACTAGTTGTTTTAAAAGACTATGACTATCATGACTTTCACCATCTTCGTGGTTCTCGCGCTGGCCGCCGTGGCGGTGAAGCGTGTCCCGGTCGGGCAAGTCCACAGTCTTTATCGCTACGGCAAGCCGGTGCGTCTGCTGCAGCCGGGTACCCACGTGGTGCTGCCCCTGCTCGACCGCGTCGGCCATCGGATCGATCTCGGTGGTCGCCTGCTGCGTTTCGATGCCTCCTTTGCCGAAGCCATCCCCGTGCAAGGCACGATCTACTGGCAGGTGCTGGAACCCGAGCGCGTCGATGCGGTGATCGAAACGGCCGATCAGCTCATCCGTAGCGGCGTGGAGCAGGCGCTGCAAACCGAAACAGAAGCCGGCCAGCAGCGCCGCGAAGTCGCTACCCGCCTCAAGAGCAACCTCAACCAGCAGCTGCGCGCGCGCGGCGTGATGGTCACCCGCGTGGAACTGGACGCGGCGGCCTAAGCTAAACCGATCCGGCCAGGTTGCCCAAGAAGCGCCGGCCCAGGGGAATCTGAAAGCTTGACCCGCTGCGGCGGGTCTTCTTTTATCCGAAATTCAAAGGGATACTGCGCGGCCTCCCCGCATCCCAAGGCATCGCGATGACCGACCGCTCCGCCCTGCAAATCCAGCTCGAACAGGGCATTGCCGCGCTAGGTTTGGCCCTGCCGGCCGATGCCGTGCCGCGCCTGCTCGACTACCTCGCCCTGCTGGAGCGCTGGAACGCGGCCTACAACCTCACCGCAATCCGCAATCCGGCCGAGATGGTGACGCGGCATCTGCTCGATTCCCTGGCCATCCTGCCCCACGTGCGGGGCGAAACCCTGGCCGACCTCGGTACCGGTCCTGGCCTGCCGGGAATTCCGCTGGCAATTGCCGCGCCGGGCCGGCAACTGCTATTGGTGGATTCGAACGGCAAGAAGGTGCGCTTTCTGCGCGAAGCCATTCGTGCGCTGAAATTGGAAGGCGTGCGCGCCCTGCAATCGCGCGTGGAAGAGGTGGAAGGCCGTTTCGATTGCATTACCGCGCGCGCCTTCGCCAGCCTGGCGGACATGCTGGCCTGGGGTGGACATCTGCTGGCGCCGGGCGGGGTGTGGCTGGCGATGAAGGGCAAGACGCCGGACGAAGAGCTTGCCGGCATTCCCCCTGCCTTTGCCCTGCGCGGCGTCCACGCGCTGACCGTACCGGGACTGGGGGCGGCGGAGCGTCATCTGGTCGTCCTGGAGCGTGCAAAAGCCTAAAGGAGCCTCTGAGCCCTTCCTACAGTGCGGTGACGGACACGCAGGAAGGGCTCAGAGGCTCCTTTCATCAGGCCTTGCCGCCCCCTTCCTGCTAATCTAGCCGTCCTTTTCGAACCCCATCCACGGTACCGGACGAGACATGGCCCGTATCATCGCTGTCGCCAACCAGAAAGGTGGCGTCGGCAAGACCACTACCGCTGTCAATCTCGCCGCGGCGCTCGCTGCGGCGAAGCGCAAAGTGCTGCTGGTCGATCTCGACCCGCAGGGCAACGCGACCATGGCATCGGGCGTGGACAAGCATGAAGCCTCGCCCAGCGGCTGCGAAGTGCTGCTGGCCGAAGCGGCGATCGAGCAGGCCATCGTCACCACCGAAGCGCATTACGACTTACTGCCGGGCAACGGCGATCTGACCGCCGCCGAGTTGAAGCTGATGGACGCGCTGGCGCGCGAGAACCGGCTCAAGGAGCAGCTGGCGAAAGTCGACGGCAAGTACGACATCGTCCTGATCGACTGCCCGCCCACCCTGCATCTGCTCACCGTCAACGCGCTTACTGCGGCAACCAGCCTGCTGATCCCGGTGCAGTGCGAATACTTTGCGCTGGAAGGTCTTTCCAGTTTGCTCGACACGGTCAAAGCCGTGCGCCAGCACCTGAATCCGCAGCTGGAAATCGAAGGCCTGCTGCGCACCATGTACGATGTGCGCAACAACCTCGGCAACGAAGTTTCCGCGCAGCTCACCCAGCATTTCGGCGATAAGGTGCTGCGTTCGATCATTCCGCGCAACGTGCGCCTCGCCGAGGCGCCCAGCCATGGCCAGCCGATCCATCTCTACGACCGCAGTTCGCGTGGTGCGATCGCCTACATCGGCCTGGCCGGCGAAATCATTCGTCGCGAACGCGGCTCGCAGGCGGCGGTGGCGGCACTGCACGCCATGCACGGCGACTCCCCCGAGGAGTCGGTCGAGGCCTCGGCCCACCTGGATCAGGAGTAACACGCAAGCATGTCTGCCGCGAAGAAACGTGGATTGGGGCGCGGGCTCGACGCCCTGCTTGGCGGCGGCGAGACCGGCGCACCCTCGGTGATCGAGCAGGAAGGCGAACTGCGCGCGCTGCCCATCCAGTACATCCAGCCCGGCAAATACCAGCCGCGCCGTCACTGGAACGACGAAGCGCTGGACGAACTGGCCGCCTCGATTCGCGCGCAGGGCCTGATCCAACCGGTGGTGGTGCGCGCGCTCGGCAAGAACAGCTACGAGCTGATCGCCGGCGAGCGTCGCTGGCGCGCTGCGCAACGGGCGCAGCTCAGCGAGATTCCCGCGCTGGTGAAGGACGTGCCCGAAGTCGCCGTGCCGGCGATGGCGCTGATCGAAAACATCCAGCGCCAGGACCTCACGCCGCTGGAAGAGGCCGACGCGATCAAGCGCCTGATCGACGATTTCGATCTCACGCACCAGCAGGCTGCCGACGCCGTGGGCCGTTCGCGCGCTGCAGTTTCCAACATGCTGCGCCTGATCGACCTGCCGGCGTCGATCAAGCGACTGCTGGACGACGGCAAGCTGGAAATGGGGCATGCCCGCTGCCTGCTCACCCTGCCCGAATACCAGGCCGAGTCGCTGGCATTGGAAGCGGCGCGCCACAGCTGGAGCGTGCGCGAACTCGAAGACGCCGCCCGCAAGGCGCAGACCGCGCCCAAGGGCAAGGCCAAGAGTGCGCCGGCGCGCGATCCGAACATCGACGCGCTGGAGCGCGAACTGGGCGAACGCTTTGCCACCAAGGTGGAAGTGGCGCACGGCCGCGGCGGCCGCGGCAAGCTGGTGATCCATTACCACAGCAATGACGAGCTGGATGGAATTCTTTCCAAAATCAAGCGAGAGGGGTGAGACGTAAGCACCGAGAGGAAGCCTGTTCATCGCCCCTCTCGCCGTTCTCTTTAGCTTTCCCTCAAAACCCGCTCCTCTTCAATCACTCCTGGTTTCAAGTCATGCCGCAACTTTCCGTCGTCGTGCCCGTCTTCAACGAACGCGACAACATTCCCCCTCTGCTGGCCGAAATCGCTGCTGCCTTGCGTGGCAAGGTGGATTTCGAGATCGTGTACGTCGACGACGATTCCAGCGACGACAGCCGCGCGATCCTGCAGGCGCAGAAGGCCAGCTACCCGGAGCTGCGCGTGCTGCACCACGTTACGCGCAGCGGCCAGAGCACGGCGGTATGGAACGGCGTGCATGCCGCGCATTCCCCGTGGGTGGCCACGCTCGACGGCGATGGCCAGAACGATCCGGCCGACATTCCCAAGCTGCTGGCGGCGCGCGATACGGCCGGGCGGAACGTAAAACTGCTCGCCGGCTGGCGTACTACGCGGCGCGACAGTTTCAATAAACGCATCTCCTCCAAGATCGCCAATGCCGTGCGCTCGCGCATGCTGCGCGATGCGACGCCGGACACGGGTTGCGGCCTGAAGCTGTTCGAGCGCGAGGTCTTCCTGCGCCTGCCGTACTTCGATCACATGCACCGCTACCTGCCGGCCCTGGTTAAGCGCGCCGGCTTCGACAGCCAGAGCGTGCCGGTCGGACATCGCCCGCGCACGGCCGGCAAATCCAAGTACGGCATGCTCGATCGCCTGTGGGTTGGCATTGCCGACCTGCGCGGCGTCGCCTGGCTGATGCGCCGGGCGAAGGTCACAAGAGTCCAAGAGCTTTAAGAACCGGATCACATTCTGGGAATAGCGCCGGCGTATGCTTGACTGACGTGGCACCCCTCGGGAGGGTATCCGTGAGCATCGCCGTCAAACGTGTCTATGAACCCATCGACAAGTCGGATGGTTATCGCGTGCTGGTGGACCGTATCTGGCCACGCGGCCTGAAAAAGGAAGACGCCGCGCTGGATTTATGGGCGAAGGAACTGGCTCCCAGCACGGCCCTGCGCAAGTGGTTCGGCCATGATCCGGCATGCTGGGAGTCCTTTCGCCATCGCTACGCCAGCGAGCTCGACTCGCACAAGTTGTTCTGGCAGAAGTTGGTGACGCGTGCGGAGCGCCATCAGGTGACCCTGCTGTTTGGCGCGAAGGATGAAGATCACAACCAGGCGGTGGCGCTGAAGATGTATCTGGACAATTGGATGAAAGTGAACGGACTGCGCTGATGCATGTTGAGGGTCTGTACCCCACCTACCGCGGCGGCGGACGCCACGCCTTCAAGGCCATGCGCATCCTGTCCCGCCCCAGTTCGATCAGCTCCCGCGCGCGATAGAACTCATACGCGCTCGACACATTGCGCGCCAGCTGCACCACCAGATCCGGCTGGTACGCCGCCAGTCGCAGGCGCGACAGATTGGCCTGCATCAGGTCCATCGATTGCCCGAGCAGTTCCAGCGCGCCCGGCTCGCGTGGCTTGCCCGATTCCGTCGCCTTCGGGTCGGCAGAGGGCCGCAACCGCTCCCACAGGCGGCCGATGCCGCCCTTGGGTTTGCCGTTGCCGGCGGAATTCTCCAGCGGCAACGTCGCGTCGGCCGGCCCGTCGATGCTTACCGCCATCAGGTAATCGGCCGGCTTGCCGATCAGCGGCGTGACCGGCACCGGATTGAGCAGGGCGCCGTCCACCAGCAGGCGTCCGTCGACGGTATGCGGGCGGAACAGCGTGGGAATGGCGATCGACGCACGCACCGCATCGAACAGCGAACCTCGTGCCAGCCACACTTCGCGCTCGCGTTCGAGATCGGTGGCGACCGCGGTAAAGGCGATCGGCAAATCTTCAATGCGCACATCGCCGATCAGCTCGAGCATGGTGCCGATGATTTTCTCGCCCTTGATCAGGCCGCCGCCGGCAAAAGAAAACGACCAGTCCACCAGCTTCAGCACATCGAACTTGTCCAGCGTGCAAACCCAGTCGCGATAGATGTCCAGCTTGCCGGCCGCATGGATGCCGCCGATCATTGCGCCCATCGAGCAGCCGGCGATGGCGACGATGTTGAAGCCCTGCGCCTGAAGTTCCTCGATGGCGCCGATATGCGCCAGGCCTTTTGCGCCCCCCGCACCCAGCGCCAGGGCGACGCTAGGCTTGCGCGGAGTGTCGTTGTTGCCGGCGGGCGGTCGGATCTCGGTGGACGGCATGACTGGCGCGATATCGAAGTATCGATTTATTGGTAGCCGGTCAGCGCGAGCTGCAGCATGATCTTCATTTCCTCGCGCAAAGGCAGCGGCGCGGCGATCTCCGCATCCGGTCCGTATTTCAAGACATCCATCAGCAACTCGCGCGAATTGGAATAAGGCAGCTGCAGCTCGTAGCGCCCATCCGGCAGCCACGTACCCTTCTGCTGCGAATGCCAATGCTCGTCGGCCACCCAGCGCGCGGCGTGCGCCGAAAAGCGAATGGTGGCCCAGGCTTTCGGCTTGCCGGCGAAGATGCCATAGCTGGAAGCGAGCAGATCGTTGAGCTCGTTTTCGGCGACGTTGTTGGCGCCTCCTTCCAGCGCATGCGGATCGGCTATGCGATCCACCGCGAAGCTGCGCAACGCCTCCCGGTCGTGATCCCAGGCGTCCAGATACCAGTTGTCGCGATAGTGCGTCAGCCGCTGCGGCGATACCGTGCGCTTGCTTTCGTTGTTGGTGGTGCGCGCGCGATAGAGGAAACGCAGCTGCTTGCGGTCCAGCACCGCGCCGGCAGTGATGCGGAACACCTGCTGGTCCAGCTTGCGTTCGCCCCAGGGAATCACACGGATGCGCTCCACCGGCAAGGCCTTGCCGCTGGCGCGATCGGACAGCAGATGCTCGATGCGCGCCTTGAACGGCGCCAGTGCGCCGGCCAGCACGCCCGGCCCGCTGCGGCCGATCAACTCGTTCAAGGCCAGCAAGGCCGCCAGCTCATCCGAGGTGAGCCACAAGCCCGGCAGTTCGAACCGCTGGCCTTCGGTGGCTTCATAGCGGAACGCGGCATGTTCGCCGCCCGCACTCTCGATCGGGGCGCCCAGTGCGTCGCGCAGGAAGGCGATATCCCGGTAAAGGGTGGCGCGCGAGCATTCAAGCTCGTCCATCAGCCGGGGCAGCGGCACCGGGTAATGGGCCGATTTCAACAGACGGTGCAGGGTGAGAATGCGCTCGTAGCGATCCATGTCGACATTCAGCAGGGGGTTTTGTGTAGCATGGAGATGCTACGTGACGCCCGCAAGCGTCAGGGAGCTCCGAACTGTTCCTACGTCGCCGGAAGGACGGGCACGTAGGAAGAGATCAAAGGCTCCGCAAGGACTTTCCCCGGTCCACATGGTTACGCCCCCCAATCCAACGCAATCGGTCAACGGCGACCCGATGCCTCCACCAGTGGGGCTGGCGCCCATGCTTCTGGAGGTCCTGGCCTTATGTGGCTATGGCCTGTGGATGCTGCTCGGCCTGTCGCTGGCCCTCGGCATGTACAGCCCCGGGCGCGGCGAGGCCTTGGTACCGCTGGCGTTGGGCTGTGTCTTCGTCAGTGCCGGCCTGCTCGCCGCCTGCCTGCGCCTGCGTGCATTCTCCGAATGGCATGGCTGGCGGATCGCCCAGACGCAGCGGCCGACCCGCGAGGCCTTGCTGGCCCTGGCAACCTACCTGCCCATGCTCGGCCTGGCCGGCCTGGCACGGGGAAACGAGGCATTCTGGGCCACCCGCGCGGTCAGCGTGGTGCTGGCGCTAGGCAGCCTGGGCTGCCTGATCACCAGCGCCTACGGCTATCGCACGCGCCGCCTGGCCGACCAGGCTGGCGTGGCCGCCCAGCTGCCCATCAGCCGTGTGCTTTCGGCCTGCTACGGGGGCGGCTTGTGGCTGTGGGTCTGCCTGGTCTTCCAGGCGGATCTGCCGATCGACCGGGAAGATGCCTGGCCGTGGGTGATCAGCCTGCTGCTCCTGGCCATGCTGCTGGGCCTGGTCGATGGCGTGGGCTGGCAGTCGCTGCGCGGATCCGGTCTTGGCGAATGGCGACAACGACCGCAGCCAGGCTTGCAATGGCGGCGCTTCCTGGCCGCTGCCCTCATCTGCGCCATCCCCTGCCTCAGCCTTCTGCTGGTTTCCGTCATACCGGCGGGTCGCTGGCTGGCGCCGTTTGCGGCGGCTGCCTACATCGTTGGCAAGAGCCTGGAGCTATGGCTCTACGACTTTGCCTTGCGCCGCTTTGCCCTGTCGCACCCTTAAGCACGCGCCGGGTTTGTCATGACCCGGCCACTAAGATCGCTCTAAATGTTCACCAAAGATTCAAGCCGGGCGGCTAAAGTGGCCTGTCCCCCAACAGCTTTTTAACATTGAACGATCCAGTGATGAAAAACCTGCTGATCACCGGCTTGGCGCTCGCGACCCTGGCCACTTTCACCGCCCAGGCGCAGGACGCGTCCTCCGGCACCCAAACCAGTACCTGGACCGGCTCCGGCGAACTGGGTTTTGCCTCCACCACCGGCAACTCCCGTTCGCAGAACGTGAACGCGAAGCTGAATCTGAACCAGGAAACCGACCAGTGGAAGAACAGCTTCTTCGCCGACTGGCTGCGTTCCAAGGGGCAGGTCACGGTCACCAATGCGCAGGGCCAGGCGGTCAAGCAATTCGACACCACGGCCAACCGCTACGACCTCGGCGCCTCGGCCGGCTACAAGCTCGATCCGCGCAGCTACATCGTGGCCGCCGGCCGCTATGACCATGACGATTTCGCCGCCTACCGCTGGCAGGGCACGGTCTCGCTCGGCTACGGCTACATGGCGCTGAAAACCGCGCGCACCCAGCTGTCCTTCGAAATCGGCCCCGGTTACACCGAATACCAGCCGGCCACCGGCACGCGGATCGTCAATGGCGTCGAGGTGCCGTTCAAGGAACCGCGCCAGGGCCAGGCGGTGGCGCGCGGATTGGCGAACTACAAATACCGCCTCACCGACAACACTTCGCTCGACGACACCTTCCTGATGGAAGCGGGCAACAAGAACACCTATCTGCAGAACGACATGGGCCTGGCCGTCAGCATGACCAAGAAGCTCTCGCTCAAGCTGGGATTCCAAGTGCGCCACAACAGCGACGTGCTGCCCGGCATCCGCCACACCGATACGCTGACGACGACCAATATCGTCTACAACCTCTGATCGCGTGCTGCGGTTCCGCCGCTTCTCTCACCCCTCCGTGTGCAAGCACGGAGGGGTTTTTGCATCCCTAGGGATGCTCTGATCTATTCCACGTACCCGTCACCACACTGTATGCGCGTTTCGCTGCGACCCAGGGGCGAAGGCAGACTGGCTGTCTGTCTAGGCGCTGGGTCGCAGCGAAACGCGCATACAGTGCGGCCCCAACCTTTTAAATTTAAATGACGGGGTGACGTCCAGAAGGCCCGCAGGCTGTGCCCCGCGGCTTGAACAGACGGCCAGTCTGTCCTGTGCCACGCGACACACCCTGCGGGCCTTCTGGACGTCATGCCGGGTGCGTGGAATAGATCAGAGCATCCCTAGGTGTCCCTCGACGTGATGCTGGGCAATACCGCACATGGTTGTCAGCCTTGAACTACCTGCTTCCAGGCCGATAGCCGCTACATCGTCACCGCCACATCCCGAACACTCCCGGCTCATCAATTTTTTGTGAAGCGGTGCAGTCGCGATGCGACACGCACGGGCGTAGAGGGAGTAGTGCAGGTGTACGTGAAACATAAGACTCGAGTGGCATCGGCGATCGCGGTGGCGCTGATGGCCGGCATGTTGCAGGCGCAGGCGCAGGACGCCTCACAGGGACAGGGCAGCGCAGCGACAACCAAGCAGCTGCAAGCGATCACCGTCACCGGCTCGCGCATCCGCAGCGTGGACCTGGAAACGGCCCAGCCCGTCTTCAGCATCAACCACGACGAAATCCAGAAGCAGGGTTTCACCAATGTGGGCGACATCCTGTCGCACATTTCCGCGGTCGGCGCGCCCGGGTATTCCAAGTCGGCGGCGCTTGTGTCCAATACCTATGCCGGCGGTTCGTACATTGAATTGCGCGGCCTGGGTTTTGCCCGCACCCTGGTGCTGGTGGATGGTCGACGCTGGGGTACCAATGCGGATGGTTTCACCGACCTGGATACCATTCCATCCTCCATCATCGAACGCATCGACGTGCTGAAGGACGGTGCATCGGCCATCTATGGCTCGGATGCCATTGCGGGCGTCGTCAACATCATCACGCGTTCGAACTTCCATGGCGTGGAAGTGAACGCCTACGCCGGACAATTCGCCGGGCACAACGACAACACCACCCAGCAATACGACATTACCGTAGGCAATCGCGTCGGCAAATTTTCCTATATCGCCAATGCCACCTACAGCAAGGAAGATCCCATCTGGGCCAAGGATCGCGATTACTCCCGCTACCCGCGTGGACCGTATTATCCGAACTCCGGGCTATCCCCGTTCGGTCCCGGCGGTTTGATCACCGACAGCAAGGGCGACATGTACAAGTTGAATGCAGGCGGCAACCCGCTCAACTTCGCTGACTATCATGCCTACGATCTGGCCAAGGACAACTACAACGCCGATCAGCAGATGACGTTGATGCCCGGCTCCGAGCGCAAGTCGCTGTTCGGCAAGGCGCGCTATGAAATCACCGACAATGTCAGCGGGTTCATGGACGTCAACTTGATGCAACGCATCTCGACGGTCCAGATTTCAGGTTATCCGCTGGGGAACGGGCTGTCGCTGGACAAGGACAGCTATTACAACCCGCTGGGCAGCCAGCATGGCTACGCCGACCCGCAAGACATCCACTTCATGCGACGCATGGGGGAAATCCCGCGCCTGACCAAGAACACCAACAACACCTATCGCATCGGCACCGGCTTGGAAGGTGTGTTCGACGTAGGCTCCCGTCATTTCAATTGGGATGTCAGCGCCTACATGAACAAGAACCAGGGCGAGATCTACGGCACCGGCAACTACAGCATCCCCAACCTCAAGAACGCCTTGGGGCCTTCTTTCCTGGACCAGGATGGCAAGGTGAAATGCGGTACGCCGGGTCACGCGATGGCCGGTTGCGTACCCATGAACATTCTTGGCAATCCGGGCGACATCACGCCGGACATGCTCGACTATGCCAGTGTGCTCACCAACGCCAGGTATGGCACGCAAACCACGGGCTTTGCGGCAAACCTCGGCGGCGATGTCGTCGAACTGCCTGCGGGCACCATGCAATTTGCCACCGGCCTGGAACATCGCCGTGAATCAGGTTACTACCGCCCCGATAGCTTCTCGGCCACGGGCAACTCCACCGACCTGTCCAACGAGCCATTCTCCGGCAGCTACCAGGTCGATGAAGCGTATGCGGAGTTGAACGTACCTGTGCTGGCCAACCTGCCAGGTGCGCAACGGCTCAGCGTGGATCTGGCGACACGCTTCTCCCACTACAGCACGTTTGGCAACACCACCAACAGCAAATTCGGCCTGGAATGGAAGCCGGTCGACGACCTGCTGGTGCGTGGAAGCATCGGTCAAGGATTCCGATCACCCACCATCTCCGACCTGTATGGCGGGCAGTCGGCGACCTTTGATTACTACAGTGATCCCTGCGACGTGAAGACCGGCGCGGTGGCTACTGGCAACCCCACGGCCATAGCCAACTGCAAAGCGGCGGGCGTCGGGCCGAACTTCCGCCAGACGGATGCATCGGGAAAGCCCGTAGGCGGGCCCAATCAATCCGCCACGGAATTCACTGCCGGTTCCAATCCGAACCTCCAGCCGGAAACCTCGCTGAGCAAAACCTTGGGACTGGTGTATAGCCCCAGCTATGTGCGCGGGCTCAACATCTCGCTCGATTGGTACAGCGTTCGCATCAACAACCTCATCAGCGCCATCAGTTCGGACGATGTACTCGACGACTGCTATCTACGCGGCATCCAATCGGCCTGTGGGCAGTTCTCACGCGACCCCAAAACGCAGCAGGTGATCGGCCTCGTTCACACCCTCACCAACCGCGGCAAGCTGGAAACCGAGGGCTACGATCTAGGCGTCAGCTATGGCTTTGGCACGCCGATCGGCAACTTCGTCTTCAGAACGGACGCCAACTACGTCAGCAAATTCAACCTCGACCAGGGCGACGGCCATCCGATCCAGTATCAAAACGGGATGTATCCCAACTGGCGCATGCGCAACAACAGTTCGCTGGACTGGAGTCATGGCGACTTTGCCGCAACTTGGACGATCCGCTACTACTCCGGGTTGAAGGAAAGCTGCGTGGGCTACATCCTCGACACACAGGCATGCAACCTGCCGGACTACCAATCGCCGGGCGTCGGCATCACGCCAATGCGCAGGGTAGGTGCTGTTGCATTCAACGACCTGCAGGTGCGTTGGACGGCGCCTTGGAAAGGCACCATCGCCCTGGGCGTGAACAATGTTTTTGACCGGATGGGACCGTTGTTCTATGACGCGCCCAACAACAACAGCGCGTATGTCTACAACCCGTCCTATGATTACGGGCGCTTCGTCTATCTACGCTACAACCAGAAGTTCGATCTCTAAGGACCATACGATGGTCATCCCAGCGGCTGCGCTACGGTTTAAGCAGCGCAGCCGCTCCTTGTGCAAACAGCGCCTGCGCCACTTCATTGCCCAATCCTGCCGGATCGTCGCTGGTGCCTACAGCCTCGGCCAACAACAATTGTCCGCTCGACACGTCACCCACCATGCCGCGCAGGTGCAATCCTCGTTCGGTCACGGTGCACCATGCACCCACCGGCACCGTACAGCTTCCGCCCAGGGCCTGATTCATCGTCCGCTCGGCGGTCACCGCCAGCCGCGTCTCGGCATCGTCCAGCACGGCGAGTGCTTCGAGTACATCGGCTTGATCCGCGCGCGCCTCGATCGCGATGGCCGCCTGGCCGGGTGCGGGCAGCCAATTGGGCGCGCCCATCCGGCTGCGGATACGATCGTGCAGGCCAAGCCGTTCCAGGCCGGCGCAGGCGAGAATGATGGCGTCATACTGGCCGTCGTCCAGCTTCTTCAGACGCGTGCCGACATTGCCGCGCAGATCGAGCAGGGCCAGATCGGGCCGCACTGCACGCAATTGGGCTTGCCGGCGCAAGGACGAAGTGCCGACACGCGCACCCTGCGGCAGGGCCAGCACGTCGGCGTAATGATTGCTAACAAAGGCATCGGCGGCGTCCGCGCGAGGCAGTATGGCGGGCAGAGTGAAGCCGGCTTCCAGCTCGGCGGGGACGTCCTTAAGCGAATGCACCGCCAGTTCCGCGCGGCCTTCCAGCATGGCGACTTCCAATTCCTTCAGGAACAGTCCCTTGCCGCCTAGGGTCGCCAGCGGCTGGTCCACGATCTCGTCGCCGCGCGTGCTCAAGGGCACCAGTTCCACGCGCAGGCCCGGATGCGCCGCGCGCAGCAGGCCTGCCACGTGCTCGGCCTGCCATAAGGCAAGCGCGCTCTTGCGGGTGGCGATGCGCAACAGGGAAGGCGACATGACGGCTCCGGAGACGGCGGCAGCCGTTATTGTCGCGCACTCCTTAGCCCACGCGCAGCAGCTTGCGCAGCGCCGGCAGATTGCGGCGGCTGACTTCCGGGCTGAAATCAGTACCTGCAAGGCGCGCCAGCACGCGCCCGTCGGCCAGCGTCTTCAAGCCGATCAGCCGATTCGCCGGCACCAGGCAATTGCGGTGCAGGCGAATCAGGTGCTCCGGATAGGTTTCCTCGAGCTGGCGCAGCGAATCATCCAGCAGCAACTGATCGCCTGCGCGATGCGCCACCACGTATTTCTCTTCCGCCAGCAGGCAGATCACTTCATCCAGGGCAATGCGGATGGGCTCGCCGCGCACGCGTGCATGCAGCCAGCCCAGCGGTTCGCGTGCCTGCGAGTCGAGCCGCTGGCGCACGCGCCGGAGCGCATCGCGCAGCCGCTCCACGCGCACCGGCTTCAGCAAATAGTCGGCGGCACCCAATTCGAACGCATGCACGGCATGCGCTTCATAGGCCGTGCAAAACACCACCTGCGGGCGCGTGCGATGGGCCAACTGAGCGGCCAGCTGCTTGCCGTTCAGGCCGGGCATATTGATATCCAGCAGCAGCAAATCCGGCTGCTGTTCGGAAATCGCGGCCAAGGCGGCCTCGCCGTCGCTTACGCTGCCGATGACCTCCACGTCCGCGCATTCCTTCAGCAGGGCATCCAGGCGCGCCCGTGCCAGGGGTTCGTCGTCAACGATCAGTACGCGCATGACGCATCTCGATGGGCAGGTGCAGCTTCACCACGAACCGGCTTCCCTGCGGGCCGGCCTCCATGCTCGCCCTTGGCCCGAAATGATAGGTCACGCGTTGGCGCACGTTGTTCAGGCCGTGCCCGCTGCCGCCGGCCGTGGGGCTTTCGGCCAAGGGATTGTCGATCTCGATCCGCATCATGGCGCCTTCGCGTGTGCCGCGCAGTATCACCTCGCCGCCTTCGCGCAGTGGCTGCACGCCGTGACGCACTGCATTCTCGACCAGCGGCTGCAGCAGCAGGACGGGCATCGACGCATCCTGGGGCAGCTGATCGATTTCCCTTCTCACACGCAGCCGTTCGCCCAGCCGTAACTGCTCGATGTCCAGATAGCGGTCGACCAGCTTCAGCTCTTCGCCCAGCGTGCCGCTATGCGCATCGTCCTGTCCCAGGGCCGCCCGGAACAGCTCGGAAAGATCCTCCACCGTTCGCTCGGCCGCTTCCGGATCCACGCGCACCAGGGCCGCCACCGTGTTCATGCTGTTGAACAGAAAGTGGGGGCGAATGCGTGCCTGCAATGCCTCGACCTTGGCATGCGCTACCGCCGCCAGGCGCGCCTGCCATTCGGCCAGCACGTAGAAATAGCGCAGCATGGCCGCGCCGAGCAGGGCGGCGATCAGGGCGTTGTCACGCACGAAGGTACTGGAGCCGTCAGGGACAAGCTGCATCTGCAGCATGTGGTCCATCCATTGCGCCAGCAGGCTGCCCAGCACCACCAGCGACACCATCACCAGCCACACGCCGGCATAGGGCAGCAGGCCCGGCAGGCGCAGCAGCCATGGACGCAGCTTGCACAGCGCCACGCCGGTAACCATCGCCACCCATTCCACGAATAGCATGCCCACGCTGTAGCCGCGCCAGCCGCGCGTGCTCTGCGGTGCGAGCCATGCCAGGGTTACGCATAGCGCGCCTACCACCAGCAGGGCCGAGATCACCGGCAGGCTGCAAAAGTCCGGCAGCGGGCCGCGCGGCGCTGAAGAAGGTTTGGTAGTGGTCCCCGGCATGCACGCAAGTATGCCCGCTGCCGAGCCTAAGGAAACGTTGAATGGGTTCAGAGTTTCCGCGGGCCAGGGACGGCCCGCCGCAAATCAGGCGCGTAAGCGCTTGATTTGACCATCCCTAATCATCAGCGCAAGCGCTCGCCGATCCAGCGGCGCAGGTCGGCGATTTCCTCCGGATGCACCGCGTGCGGCATCGGGTAGGTATGCCAGTCCACCTTGTAGCCCAGTGCTTCCAACGTGGCACGCGAATTGGTGCCCCGCTGCAGCACCACCACCGGATCGAAGTTGCCATGCCCCCAGAAAATCGGCACGCCGGCGTTGGCCGCGCTGCGTTCCCCGGCCAGCGTATGGGCGATGGGCAGATAGGTGGACAGCGCGACGATGCCCGCCAGCTTTTGCGGGTGCCGCAAGCCTGCCGCCAGGGCGATCGCGCCACCCTGCGAGAACCCCGCCAGCAGAATGCGCTCGCTGGATACGCCGCGCGCATGCTCGCGGGCGATCAGTGCCTCCACCTGCGTGATCGCCTCGCGTGTGCCCTGCTCATCCTGCGGTGCTCCCGGCTCGAAGCTATAGATGTCGTACCAGGCGCGCATCGCCATGCCGTTGTTGATCGTCACCGGCCGCACCGGCGCATGCGGGAAGACGAAGCGCAGCGCCGGCCAGTCCGGCGACACCAGTTCCGGCACGATCGGCGCGAAGTCATGGCCGTCGGCCCCCAGGCCATGCAGCCAAATGATGCTGTACAGGGGGTTGGCGGCGGTTTCGTTTTCGACGGCGGGAAGCAAGGTCATAGCGCATCAATACAAAGCTGGGCAAGGCAGCATCGTAGCAGCAGTCGTGCAGTCCCCTACGCCGCCGCGCCTTGCGCCAACAAGGCCAACGCCCGCTGATGGGAAGCGTGAATGGTGTCGCGCTCCGGCACGCGGCCGGTGGCGATGCACTCCAGCCATTCGTCCGTGCTCAACACTGCGGCGTAGCGCGACTGCTGTACCACGCTGTAGACACGATGGATCTCTTCGGCGCTCGCAAACCCGGCACGGTTGGCATACGGCACCGTACCGGATGCATCGTGCAGAAATTCCACCTGCATACCGCGATCGAACGCATGCTTGATGGTGGTGTCGTCACAGTTGTGGGTCATGTAGCCCACCACTGCCAACGTGTCGATTTGCTGCGAGGCCAGCCATTGGGCCAGGTCGGTACCGGCGAAAGCGCTGGGCAGCAGCTTGGTCTGATAGTGATCGTGCGGACGCTTGGCCACGGTTTCGTGCAATTCCCAGCCCGGCGTGCCGATCGCGAACAGCGGCGCATCCGCCGGCGCATTTTGCTGAATCACGATGACCGGAATGCCGGCGGCGTGCGCACCGTCCATCGCGCGGCCGATATGGTGCAGCGAGGTACCCACCGGCGGGTACTGGATCTTGAGGTCGCCAGTGACGTATTCGTTCTGGACATCGATGACGACGAGGGCGCGGCGAGGAGTCTGGTGCATGACGGCATGTCCTTCTGAAGAAAGAGAGCGAACGGTGCTCCCGGTGAGCTCATCTTCCGCTTCGGCGCTCAGGCCCGGCAGTGGCCTGATTGCCATATAACGTTAGAATCGGGCCAAGCTGCCGGAGCGCTCGCCATGCATCCCGTCAAAGTCGCCATCGTCGCCTTCGACCAGATTCGCCCCTTCCATCTGTCCGTTCCTTGCGCGGTCTTCGACGAAAAGTCCGGGGCGCCGCAGCCGCTATTCCAGGTGCGCGTGTGCGCCGCAGAGCCCGGCGAGTTGCGCACCACCAGTGGCTTCAGCTTGGCCACGCGTTACGGCCTGCGCGAGCTGGCGAATGCCGATGTCATCGTGGTGCCCTCCTGGCGCGATCCGCACGAATCGGCGCCGGAGCCCCTGCTCGCCGCGCTGCGCCGAGCGCACAGACGCAGTGCCACCATCGTCGGGCTTTGCCTCGGCGCTTTCGTGTTGGCCGAGGCCGGCGTGCTGGACGGAAAGCTCGCCACCACCCACTGGCGCTGGACGGAACTGTTCAAGCAACGCTTTGCGCAGGTACGGCTTGATCCAAACGTGCTGTACGTCGATCAAGGCAACATCGTCACTTCGGCCGGCACGGCGGCGGGCATCGATTGCTGCCTGCACGTGGTGCGCAGGCAGTACGGCGCGGAGATCACCAACCGCATCGCCCGTACTTTGGTGGTGCCACCGCACCGGCAGGGCAGCCAGGCGCAGTACATCGAACAACCGGTGCTGAGCCAGGCGGCAGCCACACCGCTCACGAAAACGCTGAACTGGGCCGCGCAGCATCTGGACCAGGCTCACACGCTCGATTCGCTTGCCGCGCGCGCCCTGATGAGCCGGCGTAGTTTCACCCGGCACTTTCGTCAGCATACAGGGACTACGGTCGGGCAATGGTTGTTGTCCCAACGCCTCGGCCTGGCGCAACGCATGCTGGAAACCACCGATCAGCCGATCGAGCGCATTGCCGAACGCACTGGCTTCGGCACGGCATTGTCGATGCGTCAGCACTTCGGGGTGGCGTTCCATACGACGCCTTCGACGTATAGGCGAGAGTTTCGCGGAAGCTAAAGTGGACCGGCGGCCCAATGCGTAGGCTGGGATGACAATCCCAGCATCACGGATGCTGTGTGCAACGTGATGCTGGGTTTGGCAACCCAGCCTACGGCGATCTTCTCGAACGTCATTGTGCAGATAAACCCAACTCCTGCGCAAAGAACGTGAGCATGATTGCCGTATTGCCTACGCGCTGGCTGAAGGGCGCGCCAATGCCATGTCCGGCATTCATGCGCGTTAGCAGCAGGATCGGCTGATCCGACGTCGTGGCGTTCTGCAGCGTCGCCGTGAACTTGCGTGACTGCCACGGCGCCACGCGCGGATCATTCGCGCCGGTCGTCATGAACACGGCCGGATACGCGGTATGCGGCCGCACATTCTGCAGCGGCGAATACGCCAGCGTAGCCTTGAACTGCGCCGTATCGCTCACCGTGCCGAATTCGCTCACGTTGTACGCGCCGTTGGCAAAGTCGGTTTCATGGCGCATCACGTCATAGATGCCCACCATCGCCGCCACCGCACGATAATCGGCCGGATGCTGCACAAGTGAGGCACCCATCAGCAGGCCGCCATTGCTTTCGCCAAGAATTCCCAGATGGGCGCGGTCGGACCAGTGCGCATCGAACAGGGCCAGTGCGGCGGCATGGAAGTCGTCAAAGACGTTCTGCTTGTTGAGCATCTGGCCCTGCGCATGCCAGTCCTCCCCGTATTCGTTGCCACCACGGATGTTGGCGAAGGCCAGCACGCCGCCCCGTTCCAGCCACGCCAATTCAGGCCCGATGAAATGCGGTGCAATGGGAATGTCGTAGCCACCGTAGCTATAAAGAATCGTGGGGCGTTGGCCGTTCGGCGCGACGCCGCGCAGGCTCAGCAGTGTGACCGGTATCCGGGTGCCATCCTTGGAGACGCCTTCGAGACGGTGCGCCTCCACCTTGCTGTAATCGGCAGCGGGTTTCACTTCGAAGACCGTATGCAGGCTGCCGCTTTTCGCCTCGTAGTCGGCCCAGCGCGCAGGTAGCGTCCAGCCGCCGTAAGTCACCAGCGCGTGATCCCGGCCTTGCTCCGCGACGATGCCTGCGACGGTGATGTCGTGTTGGGGAAGCGGCACTCGGCGCACCAAGTTGCCACGCGCGTCGTATTGTTCCGCCCACCAATCCGGGCCCCAGCTGCGCGTGACCAGGAAGCCGTCTGCGATCGGCGCGACCTCCTGCAGGGCGCCTTCGCGCTGCGGCAGCACGGTGGTGACTTCGCCTTGTGCATCGATCGCAAGCAGCATGCCGCGTGGCGCATCGGCGAAGCTCGTCACCAGCAGGCGCGAACCTGCCCACGCCGCATTGCGCACATTCGCATCGTAGCCCAGCACCTTCTTCCACCCGGTACCTGTGCGCAGATACACCTCGGCCGATCCGCCGTCGCCGATGTTGGCGAGCACGGCAAGCTGCCTGGCACCCGGCGAGGTCCGCAAGCGGTACTCGGCCACTTTCGAATAGCCTTGGCCGAACACCGCTTCGTCGGTGCCCGCTGCACTGCCTAGTGTGTGGTGCACCAACGCGGCGTCGAACTGTTGCACTTCCGCACCGGCCGGCGGCAACGGGAAGCGCACGTAGACCAAGCCATGTTCATCGGCATCCCACGCAACGTCTTGCGGCGTGGTGCCGCCACCCGCATAGGGCAATGCGTCGCTCAATGTCTTGCCGTTGCTTACGTCGAGCAGGTGCAAAGTGGTCAATTCGCTGCCACCTTCCGCCGTGCCATACGCGAGATAACGCCCGCTGGGCGAAGGCCAGTAGCCGGTGATCGCGGTATTGCCGTCGCCGGCATTCAGATCCACCAGCACGCGGGCCTTGCCTACCGGCCAGGCTTGCGCCATCAGCTGCGGCTGTGGCTGTGGTGGGGTCTCCTGCAGGTAGAACAGCGTGCCGCCGGCAAGCAGCGGCGAGGAACGCGTAGTCGAGGTGATCGCCAGTTGCCGTACACGTTCGCTCATGGCCTTGCCGTCGGGCATCGCGGCAAGCACCGCTTCGGTGTACTCGTTCTGCGCCTTGATCCAGGTTTGCACCGCTGGATCGTGTGGGTTTTCCAGCCAACGATAGGGATCGTCCACCGTGGTGCCATGTAGGGTAGTGGCGGCAGATCGGCTAGGCGAAGCGGGGGGCTTGGCAGGGTCTCCGGCGTAGGCAGCCAGGCTTGCGAACAGGGCGACGGCGGGCAGGCAACGTAGGAAAACAGACATGCCTCAAGCTCCTGCAGCGAAGGGAAGAGACGGACCAGCCAGCCTATATCGGACCCAAGCCAAAGCGAAACGGGACGCTTGGCGCTTGCCACACCCATGCGCTTGGCTATGCTGGCCGATTTTCGTATTGAAGGAGTTTCCTGCATGCGCCGACTGCTGCTTGCGGGCCTTGTCGCCCTCACCGTCCTGCCCGTGGCGGCGCAAACCCCATCGAGCGCGCCCAAGCTCGACCTGGAAACCGTCATGGCCAATCCGGACTGGATGGGGCAGGCGGTGGAAAACCCGTACTGGAGCGTGGACGGCCGCAGCTTGTACTACCGCTTGAAGCGGGATGGCAGCCCGGTGCGCGACCTCTATCGCGTGGATCCGGCAAGCGGCACCAACAGCAAGCTCGATGCCGCCGAGATCGCCCAGGCGGAAGGTCCTGCCGTATACGATCGTGCGCATCGCCATGCGGCGTACCTTTTTCATGGCGACGTGTTCCTGGTGGACTTGAGCAGCGGCCGCCGTACGCAAGTCACGCGCAGCCCGTCGCCGGAATCGTCGCCGCGCTTTTCCGCGGACGGCCGCTCGCTGCAATTCCGTGAAGGCAACAGCTGGTATGTCTACGACCTGGCCAGCGGCGTGACTTCGCCGGCCGCGGTGCTGAAATTGTCTGACGATCCGCACGACAAGAAACCCGATGCGCTCGGCCAGCAGCAGCTCGACCTGTTCAAATCTCTGCGCGAAGACAGGGCGGACAAGGATGCCGTGCATGACAACGAGCAGGCGCTGGCCCACGCCGATCCCACCCGCGCGCCGCAGCCGTTCTATCTGGGCGACAAATCGCAGCTGGTGGATACCGAGCTGTCGCCGGACGGCCGCTGGATGCTGGTGGTAACGCAGCCGGCCCATCACGACGAGGGCAAGGCGCCGGACGTGATCCATTTCGTTACCGAATCCGGCTACACCGAAAACGAACCCTCGCGCCCCTATGTAGGACGCAACGAACCGGCGCCGCAGTCGGTACTGCTGCTGGATTTGAGCGCGCACAAGAGCTACCCGCTGGCCACCGACAACCTGCCCGGCATCAAGGACGATCCGCTCAAGGCGATCCGCGCCAGGACCGTGGCTGAACTCAAGAAGGCCGGCAAGGAAGACGAAGCCAAAGCGCTGAAAGCCCCGGATCTGCGGCCGGTCACGCTGTACAGCACGGACAGCGGCAGCGCCGGCATCGTGTGGAGCGATGACGGACGCAACGCCGCGCTGGTATTCACTGCCATCGACAGCAAGGATCGCTGGATCGCCAGTGTCGATTTCACGCAGCACGCCCTGGTGCCACAGCACCGCCTGCACAACGACGCATGGGTCAGCTGGAATTTCAACGACGTGGGCTGGCTCAAGGACAACCGCACGCTGTGGTATCTCAGCGAAGAGAGCGGTTACTCGCAGCTCTATGTGAAGCCGCTGGACGGTGTGGCCAAGGCGCTGACTTCCGGCAAGTTCGAGGTGAGCCAGCCGCAACTTGCCGGCGACGGCCGCTGGTTCTACCTGCGGACCAACAAGCTGGCACCCTACAGCTATGACGTTTATCGCGTGGCATCCAACGGCGGCGAACTCAGTCGCGTGACACAGTACGGCGGCATGGAGCAGTTCGTCCTGTCGCCTGACGACCGGCAGCTCGCCGTGCTGCACTCATCCGCCTATGTCCTGCCGCAGCTGGCCGTGCAAGGTACGGAGAGCGGCGCGGCGCGCGAACTCACCAGCACCATGAAGCCCGGCTTCAGCGCGCACAAGTGGATCGAACCGAAGATGGTTCAGGTGCCTTCTTCACACGGCGCCGGCGTGATTTACGCGAAGTACTACGGCCCGGCGGACGAAAGCGATGTGCCGGCTTCGCGTCCCGCCGTACTGTTCGTGCATGGCGCCGGTTATCTGCAGGACGTAAAGGCCGCCGCCACGTATTACCAGCACGAGCAGCTGTTCAACAACCTGCTGGTGCAGGAAGGCTACGTGGTGCTGGACATGGACTACCGCGCTTCCGAAGGTTACGGCAGCGCATGGCGGACGGCGATTTACCGCCAGATGGGCCATCCCGAACTGGAAGACCTGCTGGACGGCAAGGCCTGGCTGGTCAAGCAGCACGGCGTCGATCCCAGGCGTGTCGGGATTTACGGCGGCAGCTACGGCGGCTTCATGACCGAAATGGCGCTGTTGCGCGCACCCGGCGAATTCGCGGCCGGCGCGGCACAACGCCCGCCTTCCGACTGGGCGACCTACAACGATTCGTATACCTCGGCCATCCTCAATCATCCGCAGATCGACCCGGAAGCTTACCGAGTCAGCTCGCCGATTACTTATGCGGAGAGCCTGCGTGATCCGCTGCTGATCAATCACGGTCTGATCGACGACAACGTCATGGCCAGCGATTCGGTCCGCCTGTACCAGCGCTTCGTCGAATTGCACAAGCGAAACTTCTGGATCTCGCTGTATCCGCTGGAGCGGCATGAATTCGAACACGCGGATGCGTGGTATGACGAGTATCGGCGAATCAACGAATTGTTCGAGACCTGGGTGAAACCGTAGGCTGGGTTGCAAAACCCAGCATTGCCATGCCGCAGCGCACGCGATGCCGGGATTGTCATCCCGGCTTGCGCCTGCGCATCACTTGTCGTGGTTCTTGCGTCCCGCGGCGATTTCAGCCGCGGCGCGTTCGAGAATCTCGGCCACGCGTTGCGCCTCCGCCTTCCAGTCACTGCCGCGCATCAGCACCGCGTGCTTGAGCGCATGCATGGCCTTGCGCACCGACATCGGCACCGAAAGCTTGGCGAACAGGCGCGCGCTTTCGCGCGTGCGCTCGATGATGGCCTCCACGGTCGCGCGATTGGCTTCAAGAAAGGCACGGCCTTCGCCGGTAATGGCATACAGCTTGCGGCCGCCCTGCTCGTTCTCCACCGAGGCGTAGCCCAGTTCTTCCAGCATGGTCAGGGTCGGGTAGATGGCGCCGGGACTGGGCGAGTACTGGCCGAGGAACATCTCCTCGATGGTGCGGATCAGTTCATAGCCATGCCGTGGCTGTTGTTCGATCAGGGCCAGCAGCAGCAGCTTCAGATCGCCGTGACCCAGCATGCGGCCGCCGCCGCGACGCCCGCCGCCGTGCAGGTCGCCCCACTCGCCAAACGCTTCGCCGGGATGCCCGAACCCGCCATGCCGGCCGCGCCGGCCGTGGAATTCGAACTCCTCCTCGCCGAACCAGCCACCTTCACGCCAGCCCCCGCAGCCGCCGTCATGATGGCGGTGCATGAAGCGATGGAACAGGAAATGCCTGTGCATGATATAACTCCGATATATCGAAATCGTGGAAGAAACGATATATCGAAGTTGTATCGGATGCAAGCCCGCGGGCGGGCGTGGCCATTCCTGGCTACCACTTGTCTGTTTCCACACCCCCCGTTCGTCACTCACTTAGGGCACCCGTCAGGAGAAGCGAACATGACCCAGAATCCCACCCTCGTCCCCGCTGCCGAACTGGTCAGGCGTAACGCCGCCACCCAGCCGAACGAAAGTGAGCAATACCGCCACGCCCGCAACGAACTGCTGCGCGAGGAAATCGAACTGCGCCGCCATATCGAACGCGTAGCCCAGATGCGGCGTGCGTTGCCGCCGGGCGGCGAGGTGATCGGCGACTATCGCTTCCGGGGTGAAAACGGCCCCAGCGATTTCGCCGGATTGTTTGGCGACAAGCAGACCCTGGTCGTCTACAGCTACATGTTCGGCCCGCAACGCGAGCGGCCCTGCCCGATGTGCACATCGATGCTGAGCGCATGGGAAGGCGAGGCGCGCGACATGCAACAGCGCATTGCCCTGGCGGTGGTGGCGCGTTCGCCGATCGAGCGACTGGTAGCCTTCAAGCAAGAGCGCGGCTGGCGCGATCTGCCGCTGTACTCCGATTTAAATGGCAGCTTCACGCGCGACTATCACGGCATTGCCGAAGACGGCAGCGACGTGCCGGCGATCAATGTCTTCACCCGGCGCGACGGCCGCATCCGGCTGTTCTGGGCCGCGGAAATGGGTTTTGAAACGGTCGACCCCGGCCAGGATCCGCGGGGCGCACCCGATCCCATGCCGATATGGACCGTTTTCGACATGACGCCCGAGGGGCGCGGCACGGACTGGTATCCGAAGCTCGACTATCCGGCATAGCACGCATGGCAACGCTGGGTTTAGCAACGTAAGCCTACGATTGCCATCCCAGCCTGCGCGAGCACGTTTACGCGCGCAGCATGTCGTCCGTTGACTGCGGAGCTGCGACGAGCTGATTGCGGCCTTGCGCCTTGGCCTGGTACAGCGCCGTATCGGCGGCGTTGAGCAGATCCAGCCAGGTAATCACCACCGTATTGCCTTTCGCCACGCCGAAGCTCGCCGTCACGCTCAAGGCCGAGACGCCCGGTGCGCTGATGCTGTCGCCCGAAATGGCTCGACGAATGTCTTCCGCCAGCTGGCACAGCTCCTTCATCGACAAACCGTTGGTCAGCACCGCGAATTCCTCGCCGCCATAGCGGAAGGCCATATGCGGCTCTTTCACCAGATGCCGGATGCGTCCGGCGACTTCACGCAGCACCAGGTCGCCGACGATGTGCCCATGCTCGTCGTTGATTGGCTTGAAGTAATCGATGTCGATCAGGACCAGGCCGCGACCCTTGGAAAGGCGTACCGGCTCGGCCGAGAGATCGCCGGTGATCTCCTCCAAGGCATGGCGATTGTGCAGCCCGGTGAGTGCATCGGTATGCGCCTGCCGGCGCAGCGCCTTGCTCAATTCATCACGTTCAATGGCCAGCTGCATGCCGCGCATGTGCTGTTGCCGCAGCGTATCGATGGCTTCATGCAAGGCGCGCGCCTCCATGCTGTTGCCGGCACGCGGCGCTCGCCGCAGGTCGCCGTTGGCAAGCCCCACGATTTCTCGCTTCGCCAGCAGCAGCGGACGCACTACCAGGTTTTGCGCCGCCCGCAGCACGCTGAGCGCAAACACGATGAACGACACCAGGAAGGCGCCGATCAGCAGCATGTGCCGGCCTTCCGCCCGCTGCGTATCGGCCACCTGGGCCATGGCGCGAAGCATGAACAGGTCTTCCAGGTCCTCCAGCGCCATCAGGTCCGGACGCACCTGGCTGGTGAAGGCCGCGGCACGGATACCGTAATCCGCTCCCTGGGAGGCCACCAGCGCATCAGTCATGGCCAGCGTGTGCCCGAAGAAGCCGCGCTCGACGCGTGAGCGTACCTCCTGGATATCGTCGTCGTTCCGCCCGGGCAGGTGCATGTCGCCTGGCATCAGGTGATGCAATTCGTCGATATGACCGCGCAACGCAGCCATGCCGAGGCGGCGCATCGGATCGATGGGCTGCGGCGTGGACAAGGGCACCACCAGCATCGAAGCGAGCCGGCCGCCGTATTCACGCAGGTCGCTCAGGATCCGGGCCATCTGCATGATGCCGGTCTGATCCGGGGCCAGCTGCTGCGCCTGGTGGTAGAAATCGCCGATCAGCGGATCGAGTTCGCTGCGTGCCTCGATCAGCTTGTCGATGGCCGCTTGCAGATCCTGCGGCGAACGTTCGGCAGGCATATGGCGCGCCAGGGCGTCGTAAGCGGCTCGGGCCTGGGTCAGCGAAGCCCGTGCGCGCGCAAGCTGGCTGCCCTCCGCATCGGCCTGCGGCTGTGTGCGTATCAATTGTTGGAGTTGGCCAAGCGCGGCATCGGTACGTTGGCGTGACCCGGCGACTTCCGCCTGGATGGAGGCATAGCTAGTGGCGGAGTGCGGATCCAGGCTGAGCAGAATGTTGGAGGGGGCACGCTCGGTGGACGCCGCATTGCCGGCTTTCAGCGCCTGGTCAAAGGAGGTCAGCGCCTGCAGGTTGCGCGTGCTCTGCCGGTAGCCTTGGGCGTACCCGGCGAATACGTAGGATGAAATGCCCGCAGCCACCGCCAGCAAAAGCGCTGCCCCCACCCTTAGCTGTGCCTGTAGCTGCATCGATACCCGTTCCGCACCACGCTTGCGCCCATCACCCGTTCGGCCCCATTGATGGCACCCCGGACGGGTCCATCATGGTCGCAAGACGGCTGAGGCATCCCTGAATTTTTTGGCCTTGGGACAAAAAGTCCAAAGGGGCGGAATGCCCTATCGGCAGGATCGGGAAAAACCAAAGGCGTCTAGTCGAAACCTCGCAAGCGCGCGACCACGCCGACGGAAGCGATCAGCGCGCCCGAGAGCAGGCGCATGTCCATCGGCAAATGCCGGCGCCGCACGTCCAGCAGCAAGGCTATGCGCGGTTCATCGCTGTGATTGAACACTTCGTGCGGGTAGGTGTCGTCCCAAAGCAGGTATTCGCCCTGGCCAATGCGATGTTCGTGGCCATCGAGCGAAAGCACGGCCGCTGGCCTGCCTTGTCCGTCCACCGGCACCGACAAGCCGAGCTGGAAGCGCAGCACGCCCCGAAACGGACCGCGGTGCTGAGGAATATGCTTGCGGGGCGCGAGGAACGACAAAGTGGCCGAAAGCACGTCCGGCGTGGAGGCGATGAGTTGCGCCAGCGTGGGGCAGGCCGCCAGGTGCCGGGCAATGCCGGTGCCATAGACCTTCAGCAGATACACGCGCCAGTCCTTGCCGTCGTTGGCCGAAATCGACGTTTGCGCGGGCATCACCTCGTGAAAGCGTGGAATCGCCTGCATCTGCGTGGCCACCGCCAGCGCTTCGTCGCGAATGGCCTGCCACGCATCGCCAAAGCGGCTTGCAGCGGGAAAGTAGAGGCTCGCGTCCAGCACCGGCGGCGTATCGATGCGCGCATCGTAGAGACGGCGAACTGCATTGGCGGACAGGTCGTATAACAGGCTCATGCTTGTCGTCCCTAGTCGCAATGAATCCGATCGGAGGCCCTGGCGCCATCTATGCTGCGGTGTCTTGCGGCGGTACAACGTGAAGGCCGATCAGGTCGCGACAACGGATGACGCTCGCGGTGTGATACGCCGCATGATGTCGTCACGGGTAGGCAGGGTTTTAAGGTCATAGGTGGCCTGCAGGGCCAGCCAGCTTGCAGCGTCTCCCCCGAAGTAACGCGCGAGCCTTTCGGCGGTATCGGCTGTAACGGCGCGCCGCTCATTGACAATTTCGCGTATGCGCGTTGAGGGCACGCCAAGTGCCATGGCTAGCGCATTGACGCTCATGCCAAGAGACGACAGGAATTCCTCCCGCAGAATTTCACCGGGGTGGACAGGGCGCAGGCGATTGACAGGTTTAGTCATAGGGGCAACTCCCGATTAAATACCCTTCGCCGGAGCGAATGGCACACGCCGTGCATCACGCAGTGGCTGAGATCATCACGCAATTGCGCCCCGCGCGCTTGGCCTCGTACAGGGCGGTATCCGCGCGGCGCCGTGCGCCCATCATGTCCAGCTCGCCGGGATCGGCAATCGCGGCTCCGATGGAGACGGTCAGCGTATAGGCCTGTCCCGCGATATGGAACGAGGTGCGCTCGACCGCATTGCGGATGCGTTCGGCCAGCGCCAGCAGATCCGCTTCCTTCACGGACGGGGACAGCACCAGGAACTCTTCACCACCCACACGTCCGACCAGATCGCCGGTTCGTAGCATGCGCCGGATGCTGTAGACCAGCTCCAGCAACACGCGATCTCCGTCGTCGTGGCCGAAGCGGTCATTGATGCTCTTGAAGTGATCGGCATCGATCAGCAGCACGCCGATCGGCTCCCGCCTGCTGCGTGCCCGCGCAAGCAGGGTTTCCGAAGCTTCCAACAAACCCAGCCGATTGGTGACGCCGGTGAGCGGATCGATGCGCGCCAGGTCATGCAGCTCGCGCTGCAGGATTTCGTTGTACAGCAGCAGAAAGCCGACGCTGGCCATCAGTGGCTGCATGCCCAACAGGAACACGTACACCACGTTCACGACAGTCGGTGCGCCGATGCCTTGCGGTGGCGTAACGGCTGTCCACAAAGTGACGTTGCGCCATACCAGCAAGGCCACCGCCAAGAGATAGGCCCACAGCAGCAGGCATTGCGCACGTGTATCGCGCTTGCTGCATCCACCCCATAGCGCGGCAATATTGAGCGCGGCATTGCAGCTTAGGAAAACCGATCCCCACAGCACGCGCAACAGGTAATCCGGGTGCACGGTGGCGAAGTAGGTCACGCCCAGCCAGCCGGCCACGCCCAGGGCGATCGCTTCGCGCCAGCGCAGCGTGCGGTTCAGCACGATGCGTAGCGCCACGATGGTCAGCGCCTGCGCCGACAGGTTGAAGGTATTGCCTACCAGCAGCACGGTCAGCGACGAAAGCTTGAAATCGAACGCCAGTATGAAATCGCCGCAGGCCTCGATCAGCAGCGCCGTCGCGCGCATACGCAAACCCTGCACGGCATTGTTGCTGCCGTTGCGCGTGCCGAACCACAGCAACAACGCCAGCACCAAGGCCTGGCCGCCATTGATCAGCGCTAGCGTCTCGACATTCAAATGCATCGCGGATTCCCGGCATCGGAGAACCTCGGCCCGGTGCGTCTCGGCCAGGCCGCAGCGTCGATTCGCGCGCCGGCGCCGCCGAAGCGGCCAGCGTTATCGCGCATTGCAAATCGTCATGGCCGACATGGCTGTGCCTCTCCTTTCCGCAAACGGCTGGTCCGCATCTTTGGCAGGTGCGCGCGAATGCCTGAGATTTGAACTTTCCCGCGCTGTCTATGAGCAGGAAGGCAAAGACCATGCCATGAAAGGAGACGATGAGATGTCTGCCACGCCCGAGCATACGGCAGGCGTGGCATTCATCTTCGTGAATAAACCCGATTAGATCGAAATTTGCCGGCCGATATCGACGACCTGAGACGCGGGAATTTTCATGTAGTCGGTTACGCGCGCGCAGTTGCGCAACAGCATGGCGTACAGAATACGGATCCAGCGCGGCACACCGTGACCGTCTTCGCGCGCGACGATCTTCTCCATGCCGACGAAATAGGTCAGTTCACCGGGATGAATGGGGCAGCCGTGCGTGGCGATCTGCGTCATCAAGGCGGGCATGTCCGGCCGTTCCATGAAGCCGAAGGAGGCGGTGATCGACCAGTAGTTCGGTCCGGTCTCGGCCATGCTCAGGCGGCTCTTGGGCGCCACCCACGGCGTAGAAGCGATCTCCAGCGTCACCGCCAGCACGCGCCTGTGCAGTGATTTGCTGTGCTTCACGTACCATTGCAGCACCGGCGGCGTGATGGCCTTTGCGCGGGTGAGGAACACCGCCGTGCCCGGCACGCGCGCAACGCCGGTGCGTGTAAGCTCATCCAGGAAGACGTCCACCGGCACCGGGTCTTCGCTGGCGCGCGCGGCCACTGCCATCACGCCGCGATGCCAGACGTACATCACCAGGTACACCAGTGCCGCGAGCAGCAGCGGCACGTAACCGCCCTCGAACAGCTTCATCATGTTCGAAGCGAAGAACGAAGCATCGACGACGAAGAAAGCGCCCGCCACCGCCAGGCAAGCCGGCATGGGCCATCTCCATACCTCGCGCATGGCGATGAACAGCAGCGCCGTCGTCATCAGCATGGTCGCCGATACCGCTATGCCGTAGGCGCCGGCCAGGTTGTCGGATTTGCCGAAACCCAGCGCCAGTCCGATCGTCACCAGCATCAGCAGCCAGTTCACCGCCCCCACGTAGATCTGGCCGTAACCTTCCTCGGAAGTCTGTGACACCTTCAGCCGGGGCATCCAGCCAAGCTGGATCGCCTGGCGCGTCATGGAGAACGCGCCGGTGATGATCGACTGGCTAGCGATGATGGTGGCTACCGTCGACAGCACGATCAGCGGCAAGGTCAGCGCCGTCGGACACAGCCGATAGAAAATATTGCCCTCGGTCGGCGCCCCGGCCAGCACGATCGCACCCTGGCCGGCGTAATTGAGCACCAGGCTGGGAAACACCAGTGTCGACCACGCCAGCTTGATCGGGCCCGCACCGAAGTGGCCCATGTCTGCATACAGCGCTTCAGCGCCCGTCACACAAAGAAACACGCCGCCCAGCACCAGGAAGCCGCCGCTGCCTCCGTGCAGCAGATAGTGCAGCGCGTAGTAGGGATTGAGCGCCCACAGAATGCCCGGATGCCTGGCGATGCCCCATACCCCCAGCACCGCCATGGTGAGAAACCACAAGGCCATGACCGGTCCGAACATCCGCCCGATCCGCGCCGTGCCCATCGGCTGAAACGCGA
Organism: Dyella choica; assembly: GCF_003977665.1. Taxonomy (GTDB): domain Bacteria; phylum Pseudomonadota; class Gammaproteobacteria; order Xanthomonadales; family Rhodanobacteraceae; genus Dyella_B; species Dyella_B choica. Next base: position 257,332 of record NZ_RYYV01000007.1, read on the forward strand.
ACAGCCCCAACAGGATCAGCACCGTCAGCGGCAGCACGTAAGGCTGCAGGGAAGGGGCGGCGATATGCAGCCCTTCCAGCGCCGATAGCACGGAAATGGCCGGCGTGATCGCCCCATCTCCATAAATGAGCGCGGCGCCGAACAGCCCCGCCGCGACGATCACCGGCCGCTTGTTCCGCTTCACTCCGAGCAGGGCCATCAGGGCCAGGATGCCGCCTTCGCCGTCATTGTCGATGCGCATGGCGAAGCCGGCGTATTTCACCGAGGTGATGATGATGAGGGTCCAGACCAGCAGTGAAATCACGCCGAGGATGGTCTGTGGCGTATTCCCGCCGGTCATGTCCAGCACGGTCTTGAAGGTATACAGCGGGCTCGTGCCGATGTCCCCGAACACCACGCCCAGCGCGCCCACGCCGAGCAAAGCGGATTTTTTCAACGAGATCGTCGCGGTTTCCGGCATGGCTTGCGTGGCTCCTCCCAAAGCTTGCTGCGCAGTCTAGCCGCGAATGATGACATCGGCGTCATGCAATGGCGCGCTCGCCTGTTGCCTGCTTAGCCCGGCTGGCCTATGGTCACAGGCCCCTATTGCCTACAAGCCCATCTCCCATCCACCCCGCAGCAAGGAGTAGTCTCCATGGCCAAAGCCAACAAGGCCGACAAGGGCAAGCAATTGCGCAAGGCGCCGCTAAAAACGCCGAGCGCGCTCGGCGATGACGCACGCCGCGATATTTCCGCCGAGCTCAATACCCTGCTCGCCGACGTCTTCGCGCTTTACCTGAAAACCAAGAATTTCCACTGGCACATGAGCGGGCCGCATTTTCGCGACTACCATCTGCTGCTGGACGAGCAATCCGACGAGATCTACGCCACCACCGATCCGATCGCCGAACGCGTGCGTAAACTCGGTGGCACCAGCTTGCGCTCCATCGGCGACATCGCGCGCCATCAGCGGCTAGCCGACAACGACGCGGATTTCGTCACGCCCGCGGACATGCTGGCGGAGCTGCGCGAAGACAATGCGCGCCTGGCCGACTACATGCGCAAGACGCATGAGTTGTGCGACGAATACAACGACGTGGCCACCGCCAGCCTGCTGGAAAACTGGATCGACGAGGCCGAAAAGCGCGTGTGGTTCCTGTTCGAGACGGGCCGCGGTGCCGAGTAGGCACATCGCCCAACTATCCGTCATTCCCGCGGCAGCGGGAATGACGAAAAGTGACGATCAAGTCGCCAGTCCAACCTTCCCGTTGCGCGGCTGGCTGAATGAAAGCCACGGCAGCTCCCCGTACGAAGCCGCCACGATCCACCCGGCTGCCGTGAGCACCGCCGAAATCATCAACCCGGTCCAGGCGAACCGTTGCGACGGCGTGTTCATCACCATGGGAATCCACACCAACACGGTGAAGCCGCCCATCATCCACGCCTCCAGCGTCGCGGCCAACCGCGGCCAGACATTCAAGGCAATCGCCAAGCCGGCGGCGATGTGCGCGATGCCGGTGAGGTACGCCCAGCCCATGTGAAAGGGCAGCCAGCCAGGCACCATCTCGGCCGTTTCCTTCGCATAGACCAAGTGCTCCAGTCCGATCAGCGGTAGCGCCAGCGCAAACGCGATACGCGCAAGGCGCAGCGCATCCGCACTGGCCAACGCGGCAAAATAAGGTTTGTCCGAAGGTGTTGCCGTGCAGGCATACAGCACCCCGCACGCAGCCACCAGCATGAGGATTTCAGCGCAGCCGCCCCAGGTGACTTCATGCATCGGCGCCAGAATCACGCGGGGTACATGCAGCACCAGCAGCCACAACAGCGTGTAGGCGATCATCAGCAATGCAGCCGGCACCACTGTGCGTTTCAGCAGCAGTCCCGCGCCGCCTGCCGTCAGGAGGGCGCCGGATAGCATCGCCAGCAATGCGCGGCCCGGCAGATCCTGCGGAACGGGTTGCCACACGGAAGCAAAGTCCCGTGAGAACAGGCTGAGCAGGCCCAATGCCAGGAACGCCAGAGCGAACACGACGCGGCCGGTATCGGCTGTACGCATAAAAGTCTCCCCCAAAAGTCGGTACGTCCATTCAAACCGCCACGGCGCGCAGAGCAAGAGCCAATCGCAGTGCAGCCGAGCAAGCCATTGGACAAGCGCTTGCCCGGTTTTGCCATGATTTTCGCAGCCTGGCGGCCGACGGCGTGGCTAGCCTATCCGGCTACACGGATTTTCAGGGAGTTGAAGCCATGGATCGTCGAGACTTGCTCAAAGGCATGCTGGCCGGCGCGGCTGCGTTGGGTCTAAGCCCTTCGCTGTTGCTGGCCGGCACGGATGACGCCAACGCACGACTGGCGGCGTTGGAACGGCAATATGGCGGACGCCTCGGCGTGGCGATCCTGGATACCGCGAACGGAAGCCGTGCGAGCTATCGCGCGGACGAGCGTTTTCTTCTCTGCAGCACATTCAAGATGCTGCTGGCCGCCGCAGTGCTGGCACGTGTCGATCGCGGCACGGAGCAACTGGATAAACGTCTTGAGTTCGGCAAGGACGCCGTCGTCGACCATTCGCCCGTCACCAGCCTGCATATCGGGCCGCCGGGCATGAGCATCGCCGAACTTTGCAAAGCAGCGGTCAGCGTGACCGACAATACCGCGGCGAACGTATTGCTCAAGCACCTGGGCGGCCCCCATGTGATTACGGACCTGGCGCGGCAGCTCGGTGATCCGCTCACTCGCCTGGATCGTTACGAAGTGGAACTCAACCGGCCGGCTCCGGATGGCGTCAGTGACACGACCACGCCCAACGCGATGCTGGGCAACCTGCAAAAGCTGCTGCTGGGCAATGGACTATCCGAAGCATCGCGCAAGCAGCTGACCGAGTGGATGCTCGGCGCGGTCACCGGCCAGAAGCTGGTGCGTGCAGGCGTACCAGCCGGTTGGAAGATTGCGGAGAAGACCGGCGGCGGCAACTTCCAGACCAACGACGTAGCGATCCTGTGGCCGCCGGGACGCAAGCCGCTACTGGCGGCCGTATATTATGAAAATGCGGCGCGGGACATAGATGAACGCAGTGCCGTACTGGCCTCGGTAGGCCGCATCATGGCAGCGATCATGTAGGTTGGGTTGTGAACCCGAGCATCCTCCGCACGCGTTGCGATGTTGGGGTTTTGCGCTCCAACCTACGAACGCTCCGGCTTGCCCATGCGGTAATACATGCGCACCATGTAAAACAACGCCAGGCACCGCCAGATGCAGTGCACCAGCAACACCTTGTTTTGCGGGCTGCCGAAATCCGTCTGCGAAAACTGCAACAAGGTGTACGGCAACGACAGCAGCTGGTAGATGGTCAGCACGTATAGCGCAACCCTGCCCGGACGCATCCCCAGCCAGGTCAATCCGATCGACAGCAGCACGATATCGATCAGGCTGGCCCCAAGCAGCTGCCGGCTGATGGCCATGCCCAGTACGAACCACACCAGATGTCCGGCCTGCACACAGAACGCCGGAAGCATGATCTGCTTCGGTGCGCTGAAAAGCCTCTTGCCCGCCAACCACACCACCGTGCTTGCCACCAAGGGCACCAGCAGATTGAAGCCGGTATACATACCCAACGCCCAGCCGCCGAGCGCGACGACGACGCTCGCTGCCTTGGTTGAAGTACCGATGGTATCGTCGCTGGCCGATGCGGACCGCTTGGTGCGCACGGATTCTTCAGGATTCATGGAAATCCCCTGACTGCGCAGCGCGATCGGATTGGGCGGCGGGGATCGCGCGTTTGGTCCTCAGCTTAATGCCGTGACGGGTAAAATAAATGTCTAGGGATTGCGGTCTTCCTGCGGGATCGGCCAGGGCTACATAGGTATCCGGACGAATGAGATAGAGCGCGTCGCGCGCAAGGCCGGCAACCTGGTGCTGTGGCAGCCATTCGAAGACATGCAGCGAAAGGTTGCGATCAGCGCACCACTCGCACAGCGCCGGGCTTGCACGGCCGTACACATGAACCTGCCACAGCATGGATGTCAGGCTGGCAAAGTTGTCGTTGCCGCCCACCGCCACCCATGGCAGGCGATCTCCGCCGTGCACGTCGCCGGCCGAACCAGTGCTCAGCGGGCAGCCGCGATAATTCAAGGTTATTTGCGACACGGTGCGAAACAGAAACCCACGTAGGCCTTCAAAATGAAGGACGGCCGGAATGACTGCGGGCGCCAGTCGCGTGCGCACGATGTCGGCCATCCGGCCCTCGGCGCTGACAAAGCTGAATATACGGTCGGTCGTAGCGACCAGGCGACGTGCAAATCCGATGCGCTCCGCCTCATAGCTGTCGAGCAGGTCGTCAGGCGCTTGGCCGGCGAGGACAGCGGCAAGTTTCCAGGCGAGATTCACCGCATCGCCGATGCCGGTATTCATGCCTTGGCCGCCGGCGGGGCTATGGATATGCGCCGCATCGCCCAGCACAAACGCGCGGCCATGACGAAACTGCCCGGCCACGCGGTGATGCACGCGATAGGTGGAAAACCAATGCACCTGCTGCACGGAGACCTGCAAATGCGTGATGGCGCGGTCGCTCACATCCTCGAAGCGCAGCATTTCGGCATGTTCGGCGCGCTCGTCGCGCACCGTTCCGATCAGGCGCGCGCGGCCGGTGCTGCCCAAGGGAAAAACGGCCAGGAAATCCGCTTCGTCCAGATCGACGTGCAACTGCCCATCCAGCGCTGGCCCGGATGCATCCACGTCGGCCACATAGAACACCTGCTTGTAGGTACCGCCGGGGAAACCCAGCCCGAGGGATTCGCGCACGCGCGAACGCGCTCCATCGCAGCCGGCGAGATATTGCGTTTCCCAGACCTGCTCGCTGCCATCGGGGCCGCGCAGATAGGCCACAACGCGATGGCCCTCGTCGCTGAAGCGAACCAGCTCGGTCTGCCTTTGCACGGCGACGCCCAGCTGTTCCAGTCGTTCGATCAGCAGGCGTTCGTGCTGGTCCTGCGCAAAGATGTGCAGGAACGGGAACGGCGTGAGATCCGAACCGAGTGTCGTAAACTTCACCTGGGCTTTCTTGGCACCTTTCACCCACAGATTGATCGCGGGCACCTGGTGACCGCCGGCCACCACCGCGTCGGCCAGATCGAGCTGCCGGTAAAGCTCCAGGGTACGCGCCTGCACCGCCAGCGCGCGCGAAGTCGTGCCCGGTGCGGAAGTCCTGTCGACGATGTGCACGCGAATGCCGAGTTTGGTCAGCCACAACGCCAGCACCAGCCCGGTCGGGCCTGCTCCGACGATCAGGACATCGCAGCGCATCGTGTCCACCTCGTGAGGCTCTCTATCGCAGCTTGTAGCCTACTCCATGGATCGAGCGGACCGGATCTCGCCCGCCGCGCACTTCCATACGGCCGTCGTAGGCTGGGTTGCAAACCCAGCACTGCCGTCTCCGCACCTGCGCGATGCCGGGATAGTTATCCCGGCCCACGCTTTCAGCTTGCGTCGATCGCCACCACCTCGCTCGCCGCCATGCCGAACGACGGTGGCCGGTCTTCCAGCTTCGCGCCGAATTGCAGGTTCGGCGACTCCGACATGTGGAACTCCAGCACGCCGCCGGCAGTGAGCTCGGCATGGCTGATCCAGCTCTTCGTCCACGGCTTGCCGTTCCACGTGACCGACTGGATGTAAGGACGATTCGACCCATTGTTGAAAGTGCGGATCACCAGCTTACGCTCGCCGCCCAGCGCAATTTCCGCGTGATCCAGGATCGGGCTGCCGAACACATAGTTCGTGCTCACCGGATCGACCGCGTACAGGCCCAGCGCACTCATGATGTACCACGCGCTCATCTGGCCGCAGTCTTCGTTGCCGGCCAGGCCATCCGGCTCGGGCGGGTACATCGTTTCCACCAGCATGCGTACGCGTGCCTGCGTCTTGTGGTGTGCGCCGGTGTACGCATACAGGTAAGCCATGTGATGGCTGGGCTCGTTGCCGTGCGCATACTGGCCCACCATGCCGGCAATATCCGGTGGCGCATCGGCTGGCAGCTTGGAGCTGGTGGTGAACAACTCGTCCAGCTTGCGCTCGAACACCTCAGGGCCGCCGAACAGGCCCATGTAGGCGTACAGGTCGTGTTGATTGAGGAACGTGGCCTGCCACGAATTGGATTCAGTGAAGTCGCGCCACTGCTGCGAGTGGCCCATGCCGCGCGGATCGAACGGCTCCAGCCATTCGCCGTGTTCGCCACGCGGGCGCACGAAGTTCATCTTGGTATCGAACACATGGCGGTAGTTGCGCGAACGGCGACGCAGCGCATCGCCCAGGCTTTTTTCTCCCGCCGCATCGGCCATATGCGCCACGGCCCAGTCATCGTAGGAGTATTCCAGCGTCTTGCTGGCCGCTTCCCCTTCCTTGTCGCTGGGGATGTAGCCGAGTTTGCGGTAATAAGCCAGGCCGCGGTAATCGTCCTCCATCGCGCGCTTGCGGTAGATCGGCCAGGCACGGGCGTAGTCGATGCCGGTGAAGCCCTTCGCCTGCGCTTCGGCAATCACCACGGCCGAGTGGTAGCCGATCATGCAGCCGGTCTCCACGCCTTGCAGCGGCCACACCGGCGGACCCTCCGGGCTTTCTTCGGCCATGCGCACCAGGCCGTTGACCAGGTCCGGCACGCGGTCGGGCTGGTACAGCGTGTACAGCGGGTGCAGCGCGCGATAAGTGTCCCACAAAGAATAGGTGCTGTAGTTGTGCTGTCCTTGCTGCAACTGGTGGATACCCAAGTCCATGCCGCGATATCGTCCGTCCACGTCGCTGAACAGCGTCGGCGCCAGCATGGTGTGATACAGCGAGCTGTAGAACACCTTCAGCGTGCGCTCCGAAGAAGATTGCACGCGGATGCGGCTGAGCTCGTGTTCCCATGCATCGGCGACGGCCTGTTGCACCTGCCCGAAATCCCAGCCGGGGATTTCCGTTTCGAGATTGCGCAGCGCGCCGTCGATATCCACGGCGGAAATGCCCACCTTCACCAGCAGCGGTTCCTTCGCCACGTCATCGATGTGCAACGCCGCCTTCAGATGCATGCCCTTGAGCTCGCCGGTGCCGCTGGGTGCGGCGACATCCTCTGAATACAGCGTGGCCTGTGAGAACGGCCGCGAAACCCTCAGTGCGAAATACAGATAGCGCCCCGGCGCCCATTCATAGGCGCGTCGTCCGCCGACGATCGTGTCATTGCCGACCAGGCGCAATTGCACGTCGCTGACCTTCAGCGGGTCCTTGCCGAAATGGTAGCCATGCGTGAAATCCAGCAGTAGATGCCCGCTTCCCGCCTTATGGAAGGTGTAGCGGTGCAGACCCGCACGCGTCGTCGCGGTTAGTTCGGCAAGAATGTCGTGATCGGTCAGGTGCACGCTGTAGTAGCCAGGATGCGCGTGCTCCGCCGTATAGCGCGAACGATAGCCATGCCCAGGCTGCGCCTTGCTCTGCTCCGTCAGCTGCGGTCCGGAGCCGGCCGCGCCATCGAAACGCGAGTGATAGTTCACGTTCGGCAAACCGCGCTCACCCGGCTGCAGCAGCACTTCGCCCTGCGCCGGCATCACCAGCACGTCCAGCATGTCCGAGGCGCCAGTGCCGCTCAGATGGGTATGCGAAAAACCCATGATCGAGCCGTCGTTCAGATGGTAGCCCGAGCACGCATCCCAGCCGGTGTCATTGGTATCGGGGCTCAACTGCACCATGCCGAACGGCATCGTCGCACCCGGATACATATGGCCGTGGCCACCGGTGCCGACAAAGACATCCACATACCGCGATACGCCACCGGCCTTCGCCGCCGCACCTGTCGCGCGTGCGGAGCGTGCTGCGGGACTGTCAGCCAGCCTGGCTAGCGCGGGCAACGGACCACCCATCGCGGCCAGCGCACCCATGCCCTGCAGGAACCGTCTACGTGACACCATGCTGCTACTCCCCGGATGTTCTTGTTGTGGTGAAGTGGAGCGTCAACGCATAGCGTGCGCAACGCACTCACTTGCTAGAGAGCAGCGGCCCGATGGCGAGCCCTGCCCACCGGGCGACTGTAAACGAAAAATTTGCCTCGATCCAAATTTTTCTTTGCCAAATACAATTGGCTGATATCAAACACTTTTATCGAAATTTTGCGGCGATGCAAAATGATTCTGCTGCCGCCCGATTGCCGGTGTTGTTATACGGTGTCGTTTTTTCCCTATTCTTGTCGCGACCACATAACCCTGTCGCAGGCACAGCTATCAAGGTGGGTCACCACGGACGCACCGAGCACCTCGAAAGTTGGCATCGAAGCTGTGGCGGCCGCCTTGAAGTGGGGATATCTGAAGGTTTGCGCGCTGGCCTACGCGTTGGGCAACAAATGAATGACCCGCTCTACAAAAGCTTCGCGGCGGCTTTCAAAGGTCGCGCTATCCAACATGGACAATTTGTTGATGACCGCCATGGCCGCTAGCGCGGTCATTTTGTCCGGCGGCGGCACCTCCGCCGCCCCAGGCGGCGTTAGGCTTCCGCCGGACCAGCCCGTCGCAGCGGCCAACCAGGCACCAAGGGTGCGCTTTGGGTCCGCCGTCCAGAAATTCAGCGCTGCATAACGATGCGTTTCATTCGGTTCGCGCACCCACGCATTCGCCAGGGCCACACCAGCCCGATCATTCCATTCCAGCGGAATGTCACGCGTGCAGTCGCACAACCAGGCCACCACGTAGACCTTTGGCAATAGTCGCGCTATCAGCTTCAAAGCGTCAAAGCTATGTCCGCGATCGAGCAAAGTGCGCACGGCTGGCCGCGGAGCCATGCCGGATTGGAGGCAACCCAAAGCGGGCGCGGACAGTTCCATATCCAGCGCTCCTTGCATGACCGTCAGCATGGGACGTCCTCAGCCGATCATGATGAGGCCGCCGGAAACCTGCATCTCACCGCTGCCCTCGATGCTGGTCATCGCCCCCTTGATGCCGACCTGCGATTGTCCGTTGAACGTGAGGTTGACGCCGTTGACCTCGACCTCGCCGCTGCTCTTCAGGGTGATGCTTGCCGAGCCGCAAACCAGCTTTAGCTGTGAGCCCGCGGTCAGGGTGTAGTTCTGCTTGACGTTCTGCGTGTCGTTGTTGCCTATCGAATGCGAGCGGTCGCTCTTGATAGTGACTGTTTCGTTGTGGTCGATAGTAACCACCAGATCGTTTTCAACCTCTTGATGCATGTCCTTCTGTGCATGCATGAAGAAATCTTCGCTTCCTTTCTTGTCTTCAAAACGCCATTCATTGGCGTCTGCTGCCGTGCCAAGCAGGCTGCGGCTGATGACGCCGCTGCGGGTCTTGTTGTCGGGCAGGCTGTATGGCGGCATGTTGCTGGCGTTGTAGACGCTACCAATAATCAACGGGCGTTCAGGGTCACCCTCCAGAAAACTCACCACAACTTCCTGGCCTACGCGCGGAATGCTGACAGCGCCCCAATTCTTGCCGGCCCAAGACGACGCCACGCGTACCGGGCAGGAGCATTTGGCATTTTTCTTGTCCGGCATGTTCCAGTGGAAAGTGACCTCCACTCGGCCGTATTGATCGACCGCGATATCCTCTTCGGTTTCGCTGCCGGTGACCACTGCGGTCTGCAGGCCAACGATCTTCGGCTTTTCGGTCTCGATTTCCTTGCGAAAAGGAATGCGGCTTTCGAGCGCGTCGAAATAGCACTGGAAGGACTGCGAGCTGCCACTACCCGAAGCACGGCCACCGCCATGCATATACGTCTTGGTCCCAATGATCAGATATTCCTGGTTGAGTTCCGGGCGCGGGAAATCAGTCAGAGTGAAAAGGCCGCCTATCTGCGCACTGCAAGCCTCGGTCCTCGCCATGTATTTCGAGCGGGAAGCGGTAAACGCCTCGGCGCGCACGTTGGCATAGTGCTGGCCCAGGGCCGCGTCACCGTGTGCGCCTGGGAAATCAAAGACGCTGTAGCTGACCTCCGGCTGATGGCCCTCGGTGGTATCCAACGAGAGCAACGATGCCTTCGGCTTCAAAGGGTTGTAGTCGGTCAGCTTGAAGGTGGCCGCATCCACGCCCCGCGCCGAAGCGAAGCTGTTGATCGTCGCCTGTTTACGCAGCACGCTATCGACCTGGGATGCATAGGGCACCAGGGCGAAGCCATTTGTCGCGGAATGAGCGCCCAGACCATCAGCCAGCACCATGGTGTGCGTGCTCTCGTCATGGGTGAAGTAGTAATAGATGCCGTCCTGCTCCATCAGACGATGGATAAAGCTCAGGCAATCCTCGCGGTACTGCACGCAATACTCGCGGGGAGTGTAGTTGCCGGTAAGGCTGAGCTTCACGTCGCTATAGCCGGACTCGGTCAACAGCTGCTTGATGATGTCCGACGTGGTCATGTTGGTGAAAATGCGGCAATCCACGATCTGTCCAAGCAGCCAGAGCTTAGGCACCAACGTGACGGAATATTGCGCATACACCAGATTTTCGATCGATGTGACGCCGGTCTGCGCCGCCTCGCAGACCATCCCGTTGAAATAGCGGACGAAGCCGTTCTCGGTAGTCAACGTCACAGTCATCGGCGAACCGAGCAGTGAGCTGAGGTCGATATTAGGGTCCTGGGATTCAAACTTGACGCGGAACTTGAAGAGTTCGCCTAATTGCTCTTCCGCGTTCAATTCAATGAAATACAACTCGTCGCACTTGGCCGAGGTGATCGTCATGGCTACGGTCATGCGGCTACGCTCCCTGTAAATTAGATATCGTCCCCATAGATGATCCGATGGTAGCATTTTTCGACGGGATCACTACCATACCCGGCAAGGGGAGTCGATGCCTGAGAGGCCTATCGGGTTCGGCACCGCCGTACGATGAGTGGACATGTTTTCGCCTTTCCCCAAAAAGGCCCACAACAATGGCATAAGGATGGCACAGCGATATGCGCGAGTTTGATCCCCGATATGAAGTAAGCGGTCCAACGACGGGTACTGGTGCCCCCACCGAGTCGCAAAAGGCCATAGCGTTCTTTATTGGAGGCGCGGGCGACAAGGAGTCCTATTACGGCGCGGGGCCCTATCACAATATCGAGGTACCCAAAACCATACTCGATAATTGGGAAGGTGGTCTCAAAAGCAAAGACCTCTATATGTCGTATGACCTTGGGTATTACCAAATACACAGCGACTCAGACATAAAAAAGTTCGTCATCGATGTCATTCCCACGAGGTCCAACCCCGTGTATATCATCGGGCACAGCCTGGGAGGCTGGAACGGGGCGCATCTTTCGAGGAAGCTTGTCGATGCGGGCTACAACGTGCAGATGTTGGTGACGCTTGATCCGGTGGGTAAAGGTTTTCTGGTCGAGCTTTTTTCCGCCATCCCTTTCCATCCGGAAAACACGCCCAAAGCCAAATTCTGGATCAACGTCCATGCGACGCCGGCAACCTCCGATGCGTCAGATGGAGTCGCGGATTTTGGCGAGCGCTGGGTGATACCGTCCGGGCCCGATATCAATGTAGATTCCAATACGCACCACGCTGACGCCGGAGGGCTGTTCAACACCACGGCCAGCGACGGAAAGTCGGTGGCGGGCATGGTGTACCTGTCCATTCGGGGCAACACGGGTGGGCCCCCGGCAGATATCGACTCCGATGAGTGATCGCATGAAATGGCTACTGCCCATACCGCTGATGCTGAGCTGCGCGGGCTGCGTCAAGCACCTGCAAGAGCCGCCCGCAGCCGTAAGTTTCGTTCGGTTTGAAAAGACGAGCTACACCTACAAACTCACGTTCAATTCAAAAGCCGGTTTTCTTGCTGCTTCCTATACCGACAAGTTACCCGTCGTAGGACATTGGCTGATCTGCTCCCTCGATGGAGATACGGATTTCTCCATCGATCATGCGTTCTCCTTGCGACGGTTCATGCGAGGCATCACCGATTCAGCAGATCATGTAGGGAAAGGGCAGCAGTCCTTATTCGCTTATTCATCAGAGCTGACTTTCAGCGAAACGCTGGATGGGGGAACATCCGATCATGCTTTAAGCAAGACGGACGTCAACAGCCTGCTTGCAGGTCGCTCCAGCATCCCGTGCAAAGTGATCATGACCATCACCGGCTATGCGCCCTATTACTCGATGACCATGCAGGTTCCGGCCAAGGTCTTGCTGGACGAGGTGAACCGGTAACCGGTCAACCACCCAATAACACCGTAAAGGATCCAAGCACGACCACGCCCCCGTGTTCCGTTGCATCCCCCAATCGAGCAGCCGGCTGACCGCCGATTTTCACTTTGGATGAGCCAGCCGACAGGGAATCCGGCGGCCCCACGCATATCGCCATATCCCCAACGCGTGCCGCGGGCAAGCCACCGATCAGTACCTTGGGTGCGCCGGGAGCGCAGATCGGGCCTCCGACGTGCGGTACCGGCCCGGTGGTCATAGGGCAGGTATGCATATCGGTCAGACGCGCGGCGGGGCGCCCCATGCCGATCGGGGCCAGCGTCATGCCGGAAGAAAGTGCGTCGGACAAACTTGGCATAGGGGACGAATCGACGCCCAATGCGTCCGCGACCTCTTTGGATAGAACTACGCCTGACCCGCTTTTGGCGTTGAAAATACCGCGGGGGGCTGCGCGAACGAACGACGCTTGCACTTTCGGTAATACCGCCTTGGTACCGCCATGCGCATTCGCTGCGCGCAAATCCGTTACCGGTTGCTTGCCTAGGCTGGCCACGTGGCTATCGTTCAATACGGCCGGCACTTCGACCTGACCAAAAACACGATCCGGGCTGGCCGCGGAGGCCACCAACACCACATCGCCCTTCAAAGACGTGGCGAATTCATGCGATGCCTGCCCCCATAAACAGCCTCTCAAGGAGGTAGGGCTAGCTGCCGGGGCGCTCCCGCTGCCGTAAAGAAAGTTGGATGCTGCCGCTTTCGCCTCTGGCCACGGCATGCCCTGCGATTCCAGGATGTCTGCCGCGCGATCCTTGATCGCCTCTTCGGCGGCCACCAGGAAACCGGCTCTGGGGGTGCTATTGATGACGCTGTATCCAGTCTTGTCGGCAAGGGCCAGGGCAATCGATTCCGACTTCACCTCGCCAACGCGCCCGCTGTACAGGATGCCGCACTTGCCTGTGCCTTTTGCCGGATAACCGGCGGCAATCTTCTGAATATCCTCCAAAGAAGAAGCCTTGGATACCTTCGCTATGGATTGCGAATAGTCAATCATCGCCACGTCCTTATGTCTTTTGCTGCACGTGTTCCATCAATCGGCAATCGTATTGATCCAGCCGTCCTGAAACACCACTTTTCCCGTGAACCTGGATGTCTTGCCGCGGGAAAGTACGAATGGGGGATGATCACATTGGGACACAATATTAGCCAGCCGCGTCACCATGGTCTTGATCTTTTCAATATCGACCGCCGAATAAGCGGCTCGTGTAGACACTGGCATGCCGACATAACCTGATTCCTTGTAGCCGAAAGAGAGAATTTCCAAGCTAAAGCTATTCCCTTCCGGCTCGAAAACTTGAACGGCCTCTCCGTACCAGGATCCACCGTTCAATTCCGCGCAAAACGTCTCATGGCCGAGCTCGTCCCAACCTCGTATGCCGCCGGAAAAGCGCGCCCTGCCGTCCTCAAATTCAACCCAATCGTACATGTCCATTGACTACTGCCATGTTGGTCCGTTCGACAAATACTACCGCGAAATGGTCGGGCCATTGGAGTTAGGGTGGGCGTGGTCAGCTCGAACTAATCCATGCGCCAGGCGCGAAAGTCTCCTGGCCAAAGGTGGCTCCTTTCCATGACGAAGCGCACCTTGGAGTCGACAACAAAGTCCGCAAGGGCGAGATCGGGAGCCATCTGCCCAAGGCAGCGTCACTGGCATATGGATCAAGCGCGGTCGTAGGTCGACGTTGGTACGTGCCGGTGCACGATCAGAGTTGGGCACAAGCTGGAATCCGAGTGCTTACATCAACCGCCCAAGCGATTCGGGAAATGAAACGAGTCTGTCACATCGTAACATCTTGCAGCGATAGCCGCGTTGTCCGGGCTTTCGATGGCGGTAGGCGTGAGCCACCGATCGGCACTGGATCACCGCCATGGCCAGGGCTATTCTGAGTTCTTCATAGACACAATTCAGGGAGCGGAAGGGATGGCCATCACACGCCAGGTTATTACTTCGTTGCAGCGCGACGGCACGGACATGCTGGGCACCAAGGCGCTGGCGGTAAAGATTGTTGACGAAAGCATCGTGTCCGGTTCGTTGTTGACCGTGGAAAGCAATCACTTCTGCGTGCTCAAGTCGCGCGGCGCGGTGCTCAATGTCTATGAAACGGGCCAGTACGCCCTCACCACGCCGGACAAGCCGCTGCTGGGGTCCATCGCCCAGGGCTTTTTCGGTGGTTCGTCGCCCTGGGTTTACGAGGTCATCTACATCAATCGCTCCAAGCTGCTGGTGCGCAACACCGGCATCGCCACGAGCGCCGAAATGGCCGAAATGGCCTATCAGGTGGATTACTACATCCACGTCGACAGCAAGCAGGCGGCGCTTGACCTGATTACCCATCTTCCCTTCAACGGCAACTTCATCGATACCCGCGAAGTGGCTGACTACGCCGGTCCGGCCATCGAGCAGGCGATCAACCAGGTGGTGCAAGTCACCAAGATGGAAAACATCAACGAACACATCAACGATATCCGAGAGTTGGTGAAAAACCACCTGACCGACTTCCTGAAGATCTACGGCATCATGCTGAACGACCTGAAGGTCCTGATCCTGCCCAAGGACGATCGCATGCGCGAACTGATCTCGTTGCAGGCACTTGGCCTGACGCCAGTGCAAGCGGTCCGCTACTACCTGGCTTTGCGCATGGCCGAAAAGGGCCTGGTTTCCGCGCCCAATGCCGCCGCAGGCATGCCATTCAACATTGGTGGGCAACCCACGGGCATGTATTCGGTGAATGGCGGCACAGGTCTTCCCGCCAGCCCTCCTTCCCCTTGAGCGCCGATTTCTACAATGCCGGCCCCCTGCGGCAAGTTGCGATCAACCTTTTCCACGGTTGGGGCTACAACTTCTATCGCAAGGAAAACCAGCTTCGCGCCGACGACCTGTTGGTGCGAAGCAAGGCCGCGTGGCTGCTTGGAAGAGCCAGGGCCGGTGTGGAAGCGGCAGAGTCGGCCTATCGAAGGACGGAACTGCCGCCACCCACGCGAGAACATCCCTTTCCATCACCTCAAGCCGTGGCAGGCGCACAAAGTCTGGAGCGTCTGGCCCAAGCCATCGGCACGCTCAAGGGCAGGATTGAAGCGCTGCCCGTACCCGAAAACGATCGAATGACCCAGCGTTACCGAACCGAAGCGGCAACGCTGGTAGCACTGATCAGCCGCGATGAACAACTCATCGGCCAGGCCGAGCTGCTGCGCTCGCTGACTGAGGACGCAGACAGCACCGCATTGCTGGCCGCACTCCCTGATTTGGAACGCGGGTTGGCTGCTATCCAGGCGAGCTTGCATGATCGAGAGGCCGTGCTCACGAGCTTGATCGGTTGATCCGATCAAGCAGTCGAACACCTATCAAAACGCTGCACACTCCCCCTGTCTTCGCCTAGCAAGAAGCGCTTTTCATGGCCCTGGTATCTCTTCAAAAATGCCATGAATCGCCCCGATCCATCCTCCCGGGATAGATACACTGCAGATGTATGCCAATAAGGCGAATCCGCGATCAGGGGTGATGGAATGAACAGCTCGCTCGAGTGGCGCTTTGCTTTTGCTTGGCGGCGATGTCTTCTTGCCATGGTGGCGCTGACTCTGGCGTCAAGCGGCGAAGTGCAGGCCATGACACCTGGATCTTCCCTTTCTTATTGGAGACCTGAGCAGGTGCCCGGCCTGTCGGTCAGCGAAGTGGCATATCTTCAGCAAACCCATTGCATGATCGAATCCTATCGGGACGATTCGATGGCTCCGAGAAAGTCGGCTGCACCGGATGAGAATGACATCATGCTGCTGGCGCGTGGCGAGCTCGCTGCAAAAGGCCAGAACGACCTTGCCGTCTACTGCAAAGCCATGAATAGCCCGGAAGAGTTCTTCCTGGTCAAATGGGCTGGAAGCAAGCAATGCCCAGGCAAGTTCCTTTTGAGCGAGCACTCGATGTTCTTCAAGGAACACGGCCTGCAGCATGACTACTATGGCGACTCCCTGCGGGTCCTTCCTGCCAAGGAAGTGCTTGGAGATGTAGATGAACTGTATGGGGCAGGTTTCATGGAAACCGCGCCCCAGCAATGGCGGATCAATGCCAAGGATGTTCCGCCGATCGAACATGACGCCCTTGCATACGTCGGCTATTACGACCTCTATCTGTACTGTGACAAAGGCAAATGGTCGAAGCTGCTGGACCGATATTCAGACGAGATTGATTGACGCCAACCCTCGGCTTTACGGAGTGGGTGCGCCCGCGGGGGCCGGCACCAGCGCATCGTCGTCCTTGCTCCATGCCGGTGTCGCGACCGCAGGCTTCGTACGTATATCGTCCTTCCACGTGTAGGCTGGGATGACAATCCCAGCTTTCCATGCGGCATCGGATGCTGGGATTGTCATCCCAGCCTACTTGCTTTGTGCAATAGATCCTCATCGCGTCGAAACCT
Organism: Dyella choica; assembly: GCF_003977665.1. Taxonomy (GTDB): domain Bacteria; phylum Pseudomonadota; class Gammaproteobacteria; order Xanthomonadales; family Rhodanobacteraceae; genus Dyella_B; species Dyella_B choica. The sequence goes on from NZ_RYYV01000007.1 coordinate 273,922, forward strand.
CGAGTGGCAGAAAGGCCAAGATCAGCCATGCCGCCAAGGCGATCAGGTTGAGCCACGCGAACCAGTCCCCCCATTGCGCATACAGCGTGTGCGTTTCGCGCAGCGGAAGATCGCCCACCAATTCGGCATCGCTGCGTTCGCTGGAAGCTTCCGCCACGACACGACCACGGTCGTCGCTCAGGGTGAGGCGGCCGCCGTGGGCGGCGCGCGCGATGGCGAAACCGCTTTCCACGCCACGCATGATCGCCATGCGGCTGTGCAGCCAGCCATCGACGATGAAATCCGAAGCGGGTACCAGCAGCGCTTGGGCATGGCGCGTTGCATAAGCATTGCCGATGTCGTGGAAATCCATGTCCTTGCAGATCGCCAATCCGATGCGCGGCGTACCTTCAAGCATGGTGTAGCTATCGCCCGGCGTGAACGGGTCCATGCCGATCAGCAGATGGTGTTTATTGTAGGTGGCCGGTGACATGGCACCTGGCTGGAACGCCAGCAACATATTGCGAGGGGCACGCGGATCGCCCTTGAAGTCGAGGCCGGTGCCTACGATCAGATCGCGCTGGTTCGCCAACTGGGCGAATGCGGGAATGGTCGCTTCAGCGGTGGCGAAGGTCGTTTCCGGAGCCAGCACGATGCGGGCTCCGTCATTCGCAAAGCGGCCGAACGCGTCGAGGTAACGCGTCTCCAGCGCCTGCCCACGTTGGCTGTTCAATGCCGCCTGGGTCGGCCTTTGCAGCGATACCAGACCGACGCGCACCGTTCCAGTCGACGGTGCCTGAAGTCGCCAGCCGCCATAGGCGAGAGTGCTGATGATCAGAAATGCCGTGAGCAAGGCCACCGTGACTCGGCCACGTTTCGTCGCTTGTGGTGCTACCTGCAAGGCGATGGCGGCCGCCAACAGGAGCAGGAGGAAGCCGATCCCCCAGATTCCCGTGACGGCGGCAACCTGAATGACCGCAAGCGCATCCATCTGCGTGTAGCCGATATTGAAGAACGTGGCATGCGGCGAAAGCAGGCTGTTTACGTATTCGGCGGCGACCCAGGTCGTCGGCACCGCCAATGCGGCAGCCAACGTATGTCCGCGTAGCAGCAATCGCCGGTATAGCAGTACGCATGGCGTCAGTATGGCGCTGGACAAACAGATGCCATACACCTCCACCGACAGAGGTAGGCCGATATACGTGTGGAGGTAGGTCCAGAGATTGAACCCACCCACGGTATACGCCACGAAGGCCGCCAATGCCGCCCAATGCGCGCGGACCCGGGGTGCGAGCCACAGCACCGGCAAAGGCGCGAGCCATGTTAGCCACCACAGCGGCTGCAAGCCGCTGCCGAACCACCAGCACAGAGCGGACAACGCTGTCGCCGCCAGCCAGGCCGGCAGCGCGAAATCGTTACGCTTGGATGCCATCGAGCAATCTCCTCAAGGACTGCATGTAGAAGGCGCGGAACTGCGCCTCGTCGTAGCTGAAGCGTCCGGCCCGATAGAGTGCGATCAAGCCATGCTGATGCCCCCACAGGGTCATCGTGACGTCGTAGGGATCGTCCTGTTTCAGCACGCCTTGGGCCATGCCTTCGATGACCGCGTCCAGTGCGACATTGAAGGTGGGCGAAAGGCGTGCGTGAAAATCCTCGGGATAGCGCCGCGCGTCATCGCGCCGCACCGAAAACGCATGATCGAACAGATGCGGATGAGTCAGCGCGTAGTCCAGGTAAGGTTCCTGCAGGGCTATCAGTCGCTTGAGCACATCCGGGTTGCGTGAGCGCGACTCCCATTCGTGCGCCTCACTCTTGAAGCTGTCGTCGGAGAGCTTCTTCAACAGCGCGTCCCGATTGGGAAAATGGCGATAGATGGCCATGGGCGTGATACCTACCGCATCGGCCACGCGACGCATGGTCACGGCATCGGCGCCTTCGCGTTCGAACAACGCGTGGGCGGCCTTGAGGATCTTTTCAGGGGTCGTGAGGCGAGTCATGTATACAGCGTATACTTGACCATCGTTACAACGCAACGGTGACCAATGGGCTATCGGTACCGTGCCACGCCGCCAACTGGCTCGCCCACAAGCATGACCAGCGGATGCCCCCTGGCGCCATCGACGAGTGACCCGATTTGGAATGGTATATTGAGAGGTCGGATGGATAGGAGGAAGCACGAATGGAAAGAATCAGCCGAGCCATTATTCTCTTTACCCTGCTGTCATACGCCGTTGCCGGTTACGCATCGGATTCCGTCACTTGTCCAGACGCATTGCGCGATGCGGTCGCGGACCATTTCCATCTTGCCAATTTCAGTGCGGACAAAGACCCACGCATTATTGGCGAGAGCTGCAAAATATGGCCGCACGACACGAATTTGATTCTGTCCGTCTTTGCTTATGATGAAGGCCAGGGCCAAGGTGGCAATGCTCCGGATCAATGGGTAAACATCCTGGTTTCGGTCTATGACAGCAGACAGGGCAAGCTGGTAAATGCCTATAACTATGCCATTGGCGAGGATGCCACGACGAAAGTGGGCCCGGAAAGCCTGACCCTGGATACAGCAAGCTATCCCTTGGCGAAAAATGTCTATGCCTTTGGCGTTCGGTTCGATAACGCGGCACATATGACGTCTGCTGCGGACCCCGATTTGATACTCGAAAACCATTTGACGCTGTTTATCCGCCAGGGAAACACGTTGCGCCCTGTGCTGAAGCAGTTCATGTATTACCAGAGTTTTTCCAGGGATGAAAAAAACCGGCGCGCGATCGTCTCGGTGGACAAGGAAAGGGCCATCATTCGCATACTGCCTAGCCAGACCAACGGCTTGCATGATCTGCTCCTCGCCTTCAAGCCGGAAGCAGCAGGTGCAGACAAGGATGAAGCAACCACCCCATCGCATGGCGAAGCTCTCAAGTACAACGGGGCCAGGTATGCCAACGCAAGAAAAGATGCTCTGAGTAGTGGCTGGCAGCGAGAAGACGAAGGTTTTTAGCCAGGCGCTGCAACCGCCCCACACTTCTCTTGCCGGTAGGCTGGGATGACAATCCCAGCATCGCGCGGGTTGCATGCATGGCAATGCTGGGGTTTGCACCCCAGCCTACGGATTGCCATCCGACGCGTTATCGTCCTACTTGAGCCGCGTCAGAGAAGCCTTGAACGCGGTCACCCAGGTCTGGCCGCCGTCCTGGGAGTAGGCGATCTCAAAGCGGTGGGCGTTGGCCGTGATGTCGGACCAGACTCCGCGTACCAGCACCGTGCGGCCCTTATAAACCGTGGTGCCGAACAGCTCGCCGCGACCGTCCTTGAAGCTGCCGATGGTCGGAGCTTCCATCTCCCCCGAGTCGCCGTCGATGTAGGTCTGGCTCCATTGCCTGGCCTTGGGGTTGTAGACGAACAGCGTCGCGCCTTCCCAATGGCCATTCGGGCCGTCGGCCTCGATTTCCTCCAGCCAGGCGTGACCATTCCAGACCGGCCGTGCCGTCTTCGTGCCATCCATGACCACCGTGTGGCTCCCACCATCGAACGGGTCGAGCACTTGCGTGGCATGGGTATGCCAAACACCGCGGGCGAAATCGAAATCATGCGCGCCGTCCCGGGGCGTATCGGCTCTTGCACTCAAGGACGAGCCTGCAAGTACGCCAGCAAGCATGACTCCACGTAACAGCAGTTTCCACTTCATCGCATTCTCCGCAGGGGCAATTCAGGCCGAAACTTTAGGAAAAACCAGCCGCCTGAGCGGGGCCAATCGGAGAAATTTAGGTTGGGCCAATTTGCGGCGACTAGAGCACGCGCCGTAAAGCGTCCAGACCCTGCTCGATACCCTCAAGGTCCACCGCCCCGTAGCCGAAAACTAGGCCTTCCGAGGTGGCCGCGCCGAAAAAATAGCGCTCGAAGGAATGCAGATGCACGTTGCGCTCCAACAACTTTGCGCTGACGCGTTCCAGGCGCCCGGGCTGGGTCGAGGACGCCGCTATATGCATGCCGTAGCTTGACTGCATCGGCGCAAATTCCTCGGCGAAGTCCGAGCGAAGGATCTCGCTTATGCGGTCTCGTCGCTTTTTGTATACGTCACGCAGCTTGCGCACGTGTTGCGCCAGATGCCCTTCCGCGATGTAACTGGCCACAGCCATCTGCGTCAAAGTCGGGCAATGCCAATCCAGACAGTTCTTCGCCGTAATCAGCGCCGGCATCGCCCACTGGGGCGCTAGCAAGAATCCCAGTCGCAACGCGGGGAACATGCATTTGGAAAAAGTGCCGACATAAAACACGTCATCCGCGGTCGCCGTGGATCGCAACGCCTGCAACGGAGTGCCGTCATAGCGGAATTCTCCATCGTAATCGTCCTCCACGATGACCGCCCCCTGCTTGCGCGCAAAATCCAGCAATGCCGATCGCCGCTGCGCGGACATCGATACGCCGAGCGGAAATTGGTGGGAAGGGCAGATGCAGACGATCTGCACCGGCACCGGCAGGGCATCGACCACCAGGCCTTGTGCATCCACGGGTATGGGCACGAGCTTGGCCCCGGCGGCAAGAAAGGCGGCGCGCATGGGTGGGTAGCCCGGATCTTCGATGGCCACCGTCGTGACCCCGGGCGTCACCAGGACACGGGCAAGCAGGTCGAAAGCTTGCTGTGCGCCGGCGGTAACCAGTACGTCGTCGGGTTGGCACACGATCGCGCGCGAGACACCAATGTGCGTCTCGATGGCGGTCCGCAGCGGGAAATGCCCTTGGTTGCCTTGCGGACTCTTGAATGTGGGCGGCTTCAATTCCATGCGCCGCAGCTGCTTGGCACTGATCCGGCGAAACACTTCGAACGGAAACAACCGTGGATCGACCAGCGCGGGCCGAAAATCCAGGAATGCACTTGGCTGTGACATGCTTGCACGCCGACTGTCATGCCAGAAGCTGAGCGCCTGCACGAGTTCGGGGCGCCGCCACAGCGAATTCAGGCGCGGATCGGGTGTCTGCCGTGTCGGGAAGGGTTCGCGCGGCGGACGAGTCTGCCTTGGCGCCACATACGTTCCCGACCCCTGCCTGGACTGCACCAGTCCCTCGATCGCGAGTTTTGCATAAGCCCTGGCCACGGTATTTCTCGATACACCGAAAAAGGCCGCCGACTGACGCTCCACCGGAAGCTGCGACCCGGGAACCAGGCGTCCATCGAGGATAGCGGCCCGCAGCTGCGCGTAGACGGATTGCGCGGATCGACGGCTTCCCTTGGGCGGCGGGGTAAAAGCAATCTCGAACAGACTGCTCGTACCCTTCATATCACTTGCCACAACTGCCTACCTCCGAAGTGGCTCCCTAGCGCGAGTCGGTGAAGAAGCTACCTGCGGCATCAAGCCATCGCAAGTCACTGGGTCCGCATCGATCGCGAAAATTTTCCCGCAAAACCAAGAAATGGATCGTGGCTACTGGCCAAGCCCAAGCGGATACGCCAGACCTCAGGCATTCATGACCTTCGGCCGATCCTGGTCACCAGCAGGCACGGCTAAGCTCGCCGCTCCGATCACGTAGGCTGGGATGCCAATCGTAGGCTGGGTTGCGAAACCCAGCATTGCCATGCTGCAACGCACGCGATGCTGGGATTGGCATCCCAGCCTACGCAACCAGCGCTATCCCGGTAGCGTTATTTCACCGACAAGGAGAAACCCATGGCTACGTTCGCAAAGCTTGTTTCGCTATCCGCACTGTTGATGCTGCTCCCTCTTTCGGCCATGGCGTGCGGCAATAAGGCGGCCGATCCGGTGAAGGTCGTCCAGGAACAGGTGGATGCCTACAACGCCCACGATATCGATGCATTTGCCGCATGCTACGCGGACAATGCCACGATCCGTGACCTCAGCGGCAAACGCCCGGTGATTACCGGCATCGCCGCCTTGAAGACGACCTTTGCCTTCCTTGCCAAGGTACCGAAGGACTATCACGTCGATATCGTCCAGCGTACCGTCACCGGCCCCACGGTGGTCGACCATGAGCGTGTGATGGGTCTTCCTGCCGGCAAGGGACAGCCGGAGGCCATCGCGGTCTATGAAGTGCGCGACGGCAAGATCCAGAATGTCTGGTTCCCGCCGCGGAGCTGATCGAAGGGGCGGCGACGATGAACAGTCGAGCAGGTTGGGTCGCTGACCCAGCCTGCTCGCTATTCATTACACGGCGAAGCGTTTGGCGGCATCGGATGCAGCGCGACAAAGCAAAATCTGCTTGGGCGAGGTCGCCGAAAACGTCTGCTCGTCGTAGTCGCCATAGCGGTGCACGACTTCCAGACCGCCGAGACGACACAGGGCGAGCAGTTCTTCAGGAAAAAAGCAGCGCATACGAACCTGTTTGGTGCGCAGGGACTGCGCGCCGCGCATGTAGAACAGCGTGAAGACCAGCACCTGAGTAGCTGGTTCGTAGTGACTGGCCGTTTCCACGCGAAGTTCGCGGCCCTGGTCGTCCGCCATGGTCTTATGCAGGTAACGCTGCGAAGCGGGGCGGGACAGCTTGGCGATGTCGGGATTGAAAACATCGAGTACCAACAGGCCATCCGCACGCAGGGCGCCGCGTACGCTGCCAAAGAACGCCTGGACCGAATCCAGGTCCTGCAGATGCTGCATGGCATTCGTGGCGGAGAAAATCAGCGAGAACGGTTGATCCACCCGGATATCCCGGCAATCCTGCTCCAGCCAGGTTACGGCCAATCGCTCTGCCTGCGCTTTGCGCTCGGCCAGCTCGAGCATGGGGCGTGAGACGTCAAGGCCGGTGATGCCAATGCCTTCCCGTGCAATGGGCAGCGTGATACGGCCGGTACCGCAGGCCACCTCGAGCACGGGGCCGTCTGCCTGCTTGGCCTGACGTACGAAAAACGGGATATCGTGGCTGCGCGTTGCGAACTCCTGGTCATAGAACGCAGCATCCGCGTAGACGTCCATGCAATCGAGCGGCTTCATGTTGCAACTCCGTTTTCGGCTGAAGCAAAGGATGTTGACAGGCTGGTAAGGATGCTTCCGTTCCAGTCCACGGCACCGAATGCGCTGGCAGGGATACCCAGTATCCGGTAACGCGCATGGATTACTTCCGCAGGTAAATCGACGGGAAACAAATAACATCCGGGTGTACGGCTCCCTGCATGGATGAGGCTGCTACGAAGCTCATCAGGCATGACCCCCATCCACCTGGCCGAGCGTCGGTCAAGCTCATCCGCGACCTGGGCCGGAAGTGCCGGTGCCTTCGACAGGAGCACATCGGCAAGACGCAACGCGTCCGGGCCCGGGGGATGATCCCGGAACACCTGCTCGAACCGCGTGTCGCCTTCACCGGTCAGGGCGATGCCGAATGTCTTCGGCCACAACCATCCTTTGGTCACCGAATGCAACAACACCGTGCGTCCGGTCGCATAGAGGCGCTGCGTGCTGTCGTGAAACGGCGCAGCAAAGTCGTAAACGCTGTCGACCAGCAGACGGCGCGAGGGCGAAGCCTCTAACCAGCGCAGCAGATGCGATTGCTCGTCTTCGTTGACATATCGGCCAAGCGGCTTCCACGGATTGGCGATCAGCAGATATTCGCTGCCGGCGCTTGGACTGGACGCAGGCAAGAGAGGGCTGGGCAGGGTGGCGTAGGTGCGCGGGGTGAGACCAGCGGCTTTAGCAAGTTCTCCGTACGTCGGGTACACGTCCTGCGGCAACCACAGTAGGGTTCCGTTCTTGGCCGCAAGCTCCCGGAATATCAACGATAGTGCATGCCGCACGCCGCCGCATACCAATGCGTTGCGCGACAGCGTGCTGGCATAGCCGTAGCGCGCCAACCACATCCGCGCCAGATCGCAGCGATGAATGGACCGGTTGCCTCCCGTGTTCTCCGGCCGCGGCTGCCACGCAGCCAGCGCGCGATACAGATTGGTTTCGCCGCAGTCCAGCAGATCGGGATCGGTACTCAGCGCTTGTTCGCGCCAGCTTTGGAAGTCGTGGAAATTCATGCCAGTTGCTCGCGTGTAATCTCGCTCGCATGGTCTTCCAGCGAAACGTAACAGCGCCCGTCAGCCATCATGTTCCAGCTCCTTGCGATGCCATGCGTGCGTTCCCAATACAGACTCGGTTCGGTATAGGCCGCAATGCGCAGCGGCGCGCCAAGCCATTCGCCGCGATAAACCGGCGCGCCCCACGGCAGGGTTTCCTGGAGGGCGAAACCACGTTCTTCGGCAAAGCGGGTTACCCATGACAGCGGTACCTGATGCTCGCGGCTCCACACGTTCGCTGCGTGGTCGTGATACACCGACTCGGTGCTGGTCGACACATACAGTTCCTTGAAGCAGACCTCTTCCACGCCCAGGCGGGAGGCCCATGACAGATAGCGTTCGATTTCGATCTGGTTTTCCACGCCGCTGCGCTGCAATACGCAGATCAGACGCAAGCGCAGCAGCGGCCAGCGCGCCCGATGTTCGCGCCAGGTGTGGATGACCGCTTCCACCGGCGTGTGCAGGCCCATCAGGCGCTCGTTGCGCGCAGCGTCGAAATGGTGGCGTGAGATCGCGAGCACGCGCAGCCCCGCGTCATAAAGCGCGCGCAGATGCCTCGACCGCTCTGCCTCAGGCAGCCTTGCCAGCTGATGGGCATTGGTGATCAACACAACCTTGTCGAAACGCTGGCCGCAAAAGGTGATGAGCTTCTGCAACGAGTTCGCTGGCAGCAAAGTAGGCTCGCCGCCGCCGGTGATCACCGCACGCTCGGCGCCGCGTGTCGCAGCGAGGTCCAGCCAATCCTCGATCATTCGCCAATCCGGTTTGGCATGCACTTGATCGTGCGAAATCGAAGCCTTCGAAAAACAGAAGGTGCAGCGAGCCTGGCAGGCGCTGGCGACGGGCAGAAAAGAGATCGTACGAGGCTTGACGTCAGCATAGGCATGCATGCGCTGATGGGCGAGCCCGAGCGAATCGGCCATGACATCCTCGACCTGGCGCGCCCGCAATTGGCCGTCATCTGCGCCGGGTTTCCAGTCGTATATCCGTGTCAGTGCGATCTGCCGATCGTGGATGAACTGCCCTCGACCGCTCACCGTGTGCGCATGCAACTGCGCGGGATCGACTTCGGTCTCCAGCACGATCAGCCGGTCGCCATGGATTCCCAGCTTATGCAGCAGCTTCGAGGCTTTCTCCACACCCACCGCCAATTCATGGCGGTGGAGCAGAAAGAACCGATCCGGAAAAGTGCTCTCGGATATGCCGGCCTTGGAATACGCATGCGCGTACTTGTCGAAGCCGCGTGCAAAGTTTGACAACACGGTTACGTGGTAAAGCTTGATCTTTTCTGTCATGGCTTGATGTGCATCCCTTGCGTCTCGCTACCAACCTTGGCGCTAAGCTCGGTTCTTATCCTACCTGAGGCCGGTCAGATGAGCTGGCTGCGCGCGCGCACCTCGTCAAAGCTCCAGTCGCACAGCAGCACGCCGTTTTCCCAGACGGTGGCCAGCGCGTGCTCCCAGCCGTGCGGCAGGGGCATTTCTTCGATGTTGGTGATGTCGGCCGGCACCGGCACCGTCCGATAGCTGCCGAAATCACGGTGGCGCAGCAAAGTGAGGCGTCCGCGCTGCGACACCTTGCCCGGATCCGTGACCGGTGCCTTGTAGACATCGATCCATTTGCCATCGATACGTGCGGCCGAGCATTTGAGCGCAAACTTCTGCGTATCGCGATTCATATGTTGCAGCAGTGCGCCACCCATGCCGAACGCGATGTTGTCAGCGGCGTAGCCGGCTCGCGTAACGCGTTCAAGAATCGCCCGGATGCTGTCGGGATTGACTCCGTCGCCCTGGATCAGACGTACGTGGTCGAGCACCTTGTAACCTTTGCTGTTGACCGTGCTGCCGAACGCCTCGTCCAGCAGCAGCATGCACTGGTGCACGACCTCGACCGGATCGCCCGAGTCGGGGCGGACCACGAGCGTGGCACCCGAGCGGATCACCTCTTCCCGCAGGGTCTGTCCCCAGTGTTCCTTGATCGCGCGATAGACGTCATAGCTGTCCGATACCACGGCGACCAGGCCGCCGGGTTTGGCGAACCGGGTCAGCATATTGCGGTAGGCGTCGACCTCATGGTCGCGTCCCCAGCTGGTGATCGTGCTGTGTTCCGCCGCTGGAATCGAATGACCCGCCATGGGCTCGCCGTAATAACGACGCGCCGCCAGCACACCCAGCACAGTGTCCGTACCTTGGAAGTTGACCAGATGCGCCATGCCGCCTAGCGCTGCGGATTCGGCGCTCGACACGCCGCGGGCGCCGAAGTCGTGCAATTTGAACGGCAGTTGCGCTTCAGGCGCTTCGCTGGTCCTTTCCAGAAAATCCTTGATGGTCTGCTTTACCTGCCAGCTGATCGTGGCCACGGTTACCGGATACCACAGGCGCAGCAACAGCGTTTCCAGATAGCTCGGCAGCCAGAACGCCTCCGGATCGGTGGATTCGATCGTCACCAGGGCCTGGTGGGTGGGCACCACGCTGCCTTCCGGCACCGCGCGGATGCGCAGCGGCAGCCGCCCATCATGGACGTCGACAATGCGGAGCCACCCGGCTTCATGGAAAGGCTCGCCATGGGCGGCAAAGAAATCACGTGCTTCGTCCACCTGCGCATGCGTGATGGGACGGGCGAGATACTCCTTGAGAATGGCCTGCAGGCCGAAGAACACCGTTCTGTCGAACTCGCCGCCGCGCGACTCGACATAGAAAAAGGTCTTGTCGGTACCGGGCGGATACTGCAGCCAATGGCTGGCCTTATAGCTGTCGGTGTTGAGGATGAGGTTTTCGAGGTGTTGCATGACGGAAGCTCCTTCGCGTCGTGGAAAGCCGGCGGTCTATCCGCAGGCAAGAAGTGGTGGGGGATCAGCCCCGCCCGAGGAAAAACGCCAGGATGTGCAGATGGTCTTCGAACAATTGCGGACCCATCTCCAGCGCCTGGCTGACCGGGAACCAGCGGGCCTTGTCGGCGTCGTCGCTGCCTTTGACCACAGGCAATTCGCCGGCGGGAAAGTCGAAGTGGAAAGCGTGCGTGATGGTGCGGCCGCGCAAAGAGCGATCGGGATGATCAAACACATGCTCACTCTTGATCGAGCCCCTGAGCACCGGCAGCGGGATCTTCAAACGGGTTTCTTCCCGCAGTTCGCGCAAGCACGCCGCCTGGATCGGTTCATCCTGCTGCACGAAGCCACCCGGTAGCGCCCATAGCCCTTTACCTGGCTCCGAACGGCGGCGGACCAGCAGCACATGTCCCGAATGCACCACCACGGCATCGGTGGTGACAAACATGGGCGGATAGGGAGCCTTTGCCCAGGCGCTGCGGTAGTCCTGGATGAAATGATATTCCCTGAGCAACTGGTCAAAGGCCGCGCCGTTCTTGCGGAACGCTTCCAGCATCTCGAACACCGGCGCCGGCACGTTGGCGCGAAGCATCAGCAAACCGCCGTGGAAATCCAGTTGCCCGGCCTCGAACAGGTAGCGGCGAAGCTCGGTGGCCGAGAGCGTCTCGGTGTGGCGCACGTCCATCAATGGCCATTGCGGGAATTCCTGCAGGTAGTAGCTGCTGGCGTCTTTTTCCTGTCCGATCAGGCCAATACGTGCGTCAGCGGCTCCTTTATCGGCCTTCACCGCGTCAGCCACCGTGCGTTGCACGGTTGTTACCCACTGCGCTTCGTTATAGAGATGATCGCGCAGCGGCAGGATGATCAGCCGATCGGACAATTCCTCCAGAGCGGCACGAATCATCACCGTACGTTCGGCGACGGTCCAGGGATTGCGAATCGAACGGGGGGTGTCGGCGGAACCGACAAGGAGGATCAGCTTGCGAGAATGACCCAGCGCGTGGCGCGCAACGGCGGCATGACCGATATGAAAAGGTTCGAAGCGGCCGATGAAGACCAGGTAATCGAAATCCATGAGAATCCCTCACGGTTAGTGGTCATCCCAGGTCTGTCCCAGGAAGTGAGACATATGCTACGCCTAGCCGTGATGGAGTCAACGGGCCATACCAGCGTAGGGCGGGATTTCTACCACCAGATCCAATCCTGCCGATTCGTCGCCCCGACGACTTTGACGATACGGGCGGTATGAGGTGCTCGCAGGCATTAGCTCCATCAGTGGCTGGTGAGACTGGGTGTTGGGGACAATCCGTGACCAAATACATGCGTCCGTCTGGGACGACAATCCCAGCATCGCGTGCGCAGCGGCATCGCAATGCTGGGTTTCGCAACCCAGCCTACCTGCTACTTCCGGCTCTTGATCACGCAGCAACGCCTTGCCCGCACTCAGGGCAGAAGCGGCTGCCGGCGGGGAGGGTGTGGTTGCAAGCGCGGCAATTGGCGGGTGCTGCAAGATTGTGTCCGCACTGAGGGCAGAATTTGGCGCCGCGCGTCTCGGCGTTACAGGACGGACAAACCAATTGGCGTGACGTCACGGTGTCGAGGTTGGCCGCGGCGCTGTTGCCGGCGAGGCGGGCCTGTTGCGTGGCAACTTCGATCGTCCCCGCATGCTTGGCCGTCTGGATCTCCGCGGCCAGGTCCGGAGCGCAACGCTGGCACAAGCCGCTGTCGATGTTCCAGCATCGCTCACAGACATAGCTGTGGCAATGCGCGCAGCGATGAAAATGCGCCTGCGCCGCGGCGATCGCATGCCGGAAAGCGTCGTCGCGCGCCGTGCCCCATCCGGCCCGGGCCAAGCCTTCGGCCGCGTTGTCGATCTGCGAGCCCATGCTGCCCAACAGGCCACTGAGCAGCCCGCTGGCCTGCTGCATCCATCCCGATGCCTGGCCGCTACGGTACGGCTCGAACGGCGAGCGCCACGTGTCGCTGCAACACTGGCAGTAAAACTCGAACTGAAAGCCCGCGCCGGTGCCGTGTTGCTGGCACAGATCGTGGTAGTTGTTCGAAAAATGCAGATCACTTGCTTCGCTCATGCCTTGCCCTGATCCCTGTTGGATTGCATCCATTCCACGCGGTGTGCGGGCCTTGCCCGCATCGAAAGTGGCCGACCCGATAACCTAATGGGTAATCTTGGCATTTGCCACCGCGTCTGGGCATAACCTGAGGATGGCCTTCCCTGGCCCGCGGAAACTCTGAACGTATTCAGAGTTTCCCTAAGGCGGACGGACTGCATGGGTGACTGGTGTCCTATCCCAGCCGGATGCCGCAGATGCTAATTTGAGGGACTGTCCACTTGCTCGACGGAGTCCCCCCATGTCCCATGTCCGTGCCCCCGCTACTGCAGTTGCTGCGCAACGCAGGCTTTCGCGCCTTGCCCTGGCGGTAGCGATGGTGCTTGCAGCCGGCGTTGCCGGTGCGCAGCAAGCGCACACGGATAGCGTGCCGCCACCACAGGACACGCCGTACCCTGGAACGGTGAGCCTGCATGTCGATGCCAACGACACGGCACAGGGCATCTTTCGCGTGTCTGAAACGATACCGGTGAAGGCCGGCGCTTTGACGCTGCTGTATCCGCAGTGGATACCCGGTGACCACTCGCCGACCGGCCCGATCAACATGCTCGCCGGCCTCAAGCTCAGTGCCAACGGCAAGCCGCTGCAATGGAAGCGCGACGAATACAATGTGTACGCCTTCCATGTAGACGTGCCCGCGGACGTCTCGGCCATCGACATGTCGTTCCAGTACCTGTCCGGCCGCACCGACAGCGAAGGCTTCGAGATGACCGACCGCATGATGGACATGGAGTGGAGCAAGGTGCTGCTCTATCCGGCCGGCTATTTCTCACGCGGCATCCGCTTCGAGCCCAGCGTGACCTTGCCGCACGGCTGGCAACTGGGCACCGCGTTGGAGACGGCTTCGCAGTCTGGTGACCGCACCAGCTTCAAGCCGGTGACGCTCAACAACCTGGTCGATTCGCCGATCTATGCGGGCGAACACTTCAAGCGCGTCGACCTCAACCCGGGCGGCGATGCCTCGGTGCACCTGGATATCGTTGCGGACGAGCCGAAGTATCTGGTGATGACGCCCGAGCAGCTGAAGGTGCACCGCGCGCTGGTCACCCAGGCGACGAAACTGTTCGGTTCGCATCATTACGACCATTACGATTTCCTGTTTTCGCTCTCGGACCAGCTGAGCGGCAACGGCACCGAACATCACCAGTCCAGCGAGAACGGCCTGGGCGCCGACTACTTCACCGCCTGGGACGAGGGCGCGCCCGATCGCGACCTGCTCCCCCACGAATACACCCATTCGTGGAACGGCAAGTTCCGCCGCCCCGCCGATTTGTGGACACCGGACTTCAACGTGCCGATGGGCGATTCGCTGCTGTGGGTCTATGAAGGGCAAACGCAGTACTGGGGATACATCCTGACCGCGCGCTCCGGCATGTGGTCATCGCAGCAATTCCGCGATGCGCTGGCGATGGTGGCGGCCACCTACGAGCGTAACCGCGAGGGCTTCCAGTGGCGCACACTCGAAGACACCACCAACGACCCCACTGCAGCCCGCCGTTCGAGCCTGCCCTATCGCAGCTGGCAGATGAGCGAGGAGTACTACAGCGGTGGACAGATGATGTGGCTGGAGGTGGACGCCAAGCTGCGCTCCCTCACCCACGACCACAAGTCGCTGGACGATTTCGCCGGCGCCTTCTTTGGCGTCGACAATGGCAGCTACGTCACCAAGACCTACACCTTCGATGACGTGGTGTCGACGCTGAACAGCGTGGCTGCGTACGATTGGGCAAGCTTCTTGCGTGAGCGTGTCAACGAGCTGAATCCGCCGCTGCAGAATGGCCTTGCGGCAACCGGCTGGAAACTCGTCTATACCGATCAGGAAAGCGAATTCGAGAAGCAGTACAACAGCCGTCCGCAATCCTCCCGTCATCTGTTCAACTTCGTCTGGTCGATCGGACTGACCGTGACCGACAAGGGGGAGATCAACGACGTGCGCTGGAATGGACCGGCGTTCAAGGCCGGCGTCAGCACCGGCGCCACGCTAGTCGCGGTAAACGGCCAGAACTTTTCGAACGATGCGCTGAAGGGCGCGATCGTGGCGGCGAAGGGAAGCAAGCAGCCGATCCAGCTGTTGCTGAAATACCAGGGCGGCTATCGCACGGTGGCGGTGGACTACCACGACGGCCTGCAGTATCCGCACCTGGTTCGCGTGGAAGGCACACCCGATTACCTGGATGAAATCATCGCGCCACGCAAGTAGGCATCGCGTGCTCCCTCCCCTGTTTGCAGGGGAGGGTCGGGGTGGGGTTGCACGAGCTTGCTTCTGTGTTTGAGTTCACCGCGAGGTTGCTTCACTACCCGTCATAAGGACCTAGCCATGACCCCTACCCATCGCCGGCCCCAAGTCTGCGTGTTGGGAAGTGCAGAACCGGGATCGAAGGCCTACGAGCTGGCCGGCGAGGCGGGGGAGCGGCTTGCGCGCCTGGGGCTGACCGTGATCAGTGGATGCGGCAGCCCGGCCACGCGTGTTGCGGCCGAACGAGCCCAGTTGGCTGGCGGTGTGGTGGTCAGCATCATTCCCGGCGCGGATAGCCCTGAGCCGGACTGGCCGGCAACAGTCGTTATTCCCTGCGGCATGGGTGACGCAAGAAATCTGCTGATGGCGCTCGCCGGTGACGCATGCATCGTCATCGGCGGCCGTGCCGGCACCATCTCCGAAGTCTGCCTCGCCTGGCTGCACCACCGGCCACTGCTGCCGCTCGTGGGTTGTGGCGGCTGGTCCGACAGCCTGCCGCAGAACCCACCGGACGAAAGGCGCAATTCGCCGATCCTGCCATGGCATTCGGTGGAGGCGCTTGAGCATCAACTGGGTGCGCTGGGCCTGCTCCACCTTCCTTCCCCATCAAACACGCCAAGCCCATGAAAACACGCCTGATCCGGATCGCGCTGAGCTTGCTGACGACGGTCTTGCCAGTAGCTGGCGCCGCGGCCGCGTCCCCCTTCGTCTGGGGCATTTGCGGGCACCCAGGCCCAAGCCAGGGGCTATGGAGCGACTACGCCACGCAATTCTCCACCCTGCAACGTCAGGGCCTGAAAAGTTACCGCTTCGACGTTTCGCTGACCGGCGACGGCACCGCCGCCACGCAACTGCTCCAGCCCTTGGCTGTGTTGTCGCACGCGCATCACATCACGCTGCACCCCATTTTGTACGTGCCGTTCACCTGGAACGACGCGACCGACCATGGCCGCTATCCCGACACGGAGGCCGGGCTCGAAGCCCAGGGCTACGACCGCACGTATCCGGTCGTGCTGCAATTCGCCAACGACATCCGCGACTGGGAGCTGGAGAACGAGCTGAGCCTGCGCCAGGGATTCAAGAGCGGAACCGGCGCTTCGGCCAGCGATTACGCCACGGATCAGGCGCATCGATGGGCCGCGGTACTGCGCGGCATGTCACGCGCCGTCCATGCTGTAAGTGCACGAACCGGCAAGCCGTTGCGTGTGGTGGTAGACACGGTTTACGCGGACTTCGGCCTGATCCCCTTCCTGGAGTCACAAGGCGTCCAAGTCGACAAGCTGGCCTATCACTACTATTACGGCGCCGACACCAGCCCCTACCGCATCACTGCGCCTGGCGGGGTCTTCGATGTGTTTGCCGAAATGAAGAAGATCGGCAAACCCGTCATTGTCAACGAACTCAACGCCGCCGAAATCTACGCTCCGCTGAAAGGCCGGCCGTATGACGATGCGAAAGCGCTCGTCAGCCTGAAAACGCACATCGAATACCTGTTGCACCAGCACGAGGCCAATATCGAAGGCGCCGAGTTCTACGAGCTGTACGATGAGCCCGGCAAGAACGCCGCCGAATCGAACTTCGGCTTGCTGCATGACCCTGCGCACCCCAAGACCCAATGGCTGCTCGCCGCGGCCTATACCTGCGGGCCGCTTACGCCCGATGAACGCACGAGCCTGGTTGCCCACGGGCTGTTTACGCAAGCAAGCCTGGCGGAGCGGTTGGCGGCCTGCCCCGCGCAATAATCGCGCGGACCGCGATGCCGATCGTAGGCTGGGATGCCAATCCCAGCATTTCCATGCATGCCTTCTGCGCGATGCTGGGATTGTCATCCCAGCCTACGTTACGCCTGACGCGCAAACAGGGCGTCAGCCTCAATGTAGACGCTGCAGGAAATCCCTTTCCGGTCTCGGCGCCCCAAGCAGGTAGCCCTGCACGAACGGACATCCCAGTTCGCGCAGCACGGCTAGCTCGTCATCCCGCTCGACGCCTTCCACGATCACCATCAGGCCGAGCGACTGGGCCATGCTCACCATGGATTTGAGCAGCCGACGCATTTGTTCGTTGGCGTAAACGCCGCTGACGAAGCTGCGATCGATCTTCATCGTGTCGCAGGGCAGCAGGCTGACGTGGCTGAGCGAGGAGAAGCCGGTTCCGAAATCATCCAGCGCCACATGGATTCCCAGGGCCCGCAGGGAATGCAGCACGGAAACGCAGGCGGGCATGTCCGACACGTACAGGCGTTCGGTCAGCTCCAGCGCCAGATGCTGGCGCACCGGTTCGGACAGATGGGTGCTGAGGATCTCCATCAACCGGCCGGATGCGAGGCTGCGCGCGGTGACGTTCACATGCAGTCGGAAAGTGGCCGGCAGGTGGCGGTGCCACGCCACGAGGCTGGCGATGGCCTGTTCCATGACCCAGGCGTCGATGCGGTTCATCAGGGGCGTATGCTCGACCGCCTCGAGAAATTCGCCGGGCGCAAGCACGCCGCGTTGCGGATGGTTCCAGCGCAGCAAGGCTTCGGCGCCGACCGGGCGTGTACCGTCCCGTACCGCGAAGATCGGCTGGTAGTAGAGCTCCAGTTCGCCGCGCCCAAGTCCGTCTTCGAGCTGTTCATGGATGGCCAGCGCTGCGCGCGTTCGTGTGCGAAGGGCCGGATCGGCCAGCGTCACGCGCTCTTCGCCCAAGGGGTCGATGCGGCTAGCTTCGTTCATGGCCAGGCGTAGCAGCTCGGTGGCTTCGGCGGCTGCCCCTTCGACCGGCCATGTGGCGATGCTGGCGGTGAGCCCATGCATCGAAGCATGCGCCGTCATGCCGAGCACGGCTTGCACTTCCAGCACCAGCTGCTGGTCGGCCTGTGCGGTGGGAATCAGCCATCCCAGCATGTTTTCGGCGACACGTGCAATGGTGTCGACCTGTTCCCAGCACGATCGCACGTGCGAGGCCAATTCGCTCAGCAGCGCTGCGGCCTGGCCTTCGTCCGCGCCGAGCGCGATGTTGGCATGGTTGTTACAGGCGACCGCCACCAGCGCTAGTGGACGGCCGGAGGACATCGTGCACTCGATGCGTTCGAGCAGCGCGGCGCGATTGGGCAGGCCGGTCTGCGCGTCGAAGCGGGACAGGAAGGCATGCTCGACGTTGCGCAGGCGGCGCCGTTCGAGCAAGGCCGTGATGCGGGCCCGCAACAAGGGCATCAGCACGGGCTTGGCCAGGTAATCATCGGCGCCCAGCTCGATGCATTGAGCGGCCATGGTCAACGTATCGTGGGCCGATATCATGAGTACCGAAATGCCGCGCAGATGCTCGTCGTCGCGCATGATGCGCAGGACCGCCACGCCGTCGATACCAGGCATCATGACGTCCAGCAGCATGATGTCGGGCGGCAGCCGTCGCGCCTGTTCCAGCCCGGCATCGCCGTCGCTTGCCTCGGTCACATGCTGGAAGCCCAATTGCTTGAGCCGCTTGCGCAGCATGAAGCGGCTGTTTTCGTCGTCGTCCACGATGAGGATACGAGCGTCCAGGCTCACGATGCGCTGTCCTCCAGGCTGTCGCGCTTTACCACGCGCTGGAGGGCATCGAGCAATTGCGGAAAATCGATCGGCTTGGGGACGAAGGCATTGGCGCCGGCCTGCATCGCCTTGAGGATGTCGTCCTCCATCACGTGCGCGGACAGGACGATCACCGGGATGTCGAGCGTAAGCGGATTGGCGCGCAGCTTGTGCAAGACCTCCAGGCCATTGATGCCGGGCAGGTTGATGTCCAGCAGCACCGCGTCGGGACGCTTCCAGACCGCGGCGATGAGCGCCTTCTCACCGTCCTCGACATGGCGTATCTGGATGCCGTGTCGCTGCAGCCGGCGTCCCAGCATGAACGCGTTGTCGTCATCGTCCTCGACGCAGAGCAGGGTGGTCATGTTGCTTGTTCCACCTCGCTCTGGCTCGTCGAAATCTGCAACCGCTGCAGCAGGCGATGCACGTGCTGGACCACGTCCGCAAGATCGGACTCACCCTTGCGTATCAGCAGCACGGCGCGTTCGTACAGGCGCTTGGACACTTCCGGCGTGATGTCGGCCGCGGTCACCAGCATGATCGGCACGGGAGCCAGTGCCGGATCGATCCGCATCGCTTCGATCACCGCCAGGCCATCCATGCCAGGCATGACCATGTCCAGCAGCAGCAGGTCCGGCGGATGATGGCGCATTATGCTGAGAGCATGCTCGCCGTTGGGTGCGGTATCCACCCGGTGGCCGGCCTGGCGCAGCACCGTGGCGATCGAGTCGAGGTAGTACTTGTCGTCGTCCACCACCAGCAGGGAACGGTTCTTTCCACCGCCCACGAAACGCTGCACCAGGTGACTCAGGTGATCGTGGTCGAAGGGCTTGGTGAGGTGTTCGACCACACCGAGCAGCCCGGTACGCCGGTCCAGGTCCGTGACCGTGCAAAGGATGACCGGCAATTGGGCATGTTCGGGATCGGCGCGTATCGCGGCGAGCACGTCCCATCCGGTCATGTCGCCAAGCTGGATGTCCAGCACCATGACGGCCGGCCGCAGCGAACGGGTGAGGGCGAGCGCCTGCTCGCCGGACGAAGCACTGACCACGTTGATGCCATCGCGATGCAGCGCGCTGTGGACCAGTTCGCACGCATCGGGATCGTCGTCCACCACCAGCACCACGGGATTGCGGCCACGGGCGGTCTTGGGATCCACCGCGGGGGGGGCGGGGCGCACTTCGGCCTTGTCGACATCGCCCATCGGCAAGGTGATGGTGAAGACGCTGCCGGCCTGAATATCGCTGCTGACGTCGATGCGCCCGCGCATCAGGCCCAGCAACTGGCGCGAGATGGTGAGGCCCAGGCCGGAGCCGCCGAAACGTCGCGCAATCGTACGGTCGGCCTGTTCGAAGGGCTCGAAAATGCGCTGCATCTGCTCCTGCGTCATGCCGATGCCGGTATCCGATACCGCGACATACAGCTGGCCGTCACGGCAGGACAGCTTCACCTTCACCTCGCCATGGCGGGTGAACTTGATGGCGTTGCCGATGAGATTGAGCAGCACCTGCCGCAATCGCGTCACGTCGAGGCTGGCCAGCTTCACATCGGGTGCCACTTCCAACACCAGCTTGTTGCCGTTGGCGCTGGCCAGCGTCTGCATCGAATTGATCACGCTCTCGACCAGCGTCTGCACATGGACGACCTCGGCGTGAAGTTCGACGCGGCCCGATTCGATGCGCGAGATATCCAGGATGTCGTTGATCAACGAAAGCAGGTGCCGCCCGGCATTGACCACGCGCTGCATGATCTCGGCGGTTTCGGTGTCCTCGCGTTCCTCGGACTGTTCAAAGGTCAGTTCGCTCAAGCCGATGATGCTGTTGAGCGGCGTGCGCAGTTCATGGCTCATGTTCGCCAGGAACAGCGACTTGGCCTGATTGGCCGACTCCGCTTCCACTTTGGCCAGCCGCAGTTCGTGCTCCATGTGAATGCGCTGCGTGATGTCCATCGAGATCACGCCCACGCCGGCCACCGCGCCGCGCGCGTCGGTGACGGGAAAGCGCCGGCTGAGCAGGGTATAGGAGCCGCTCAGGTAATGGACCTGCTCCTCGCAGGCGGTGACGTCCTGGTCCTCGATCACCTCGTGATCGTGCTTGCGTACCAGCTCCGCGGTTTCCGGCATGGCGACGGCGTCGACGGTCTTGCCCAGCAGTTCCTGGGCCGGCTTGCCCATCAGCTTGGCGGCGACATCATTGATGCGCAGGATGCGGCCATCCGCATCCTTCACCGTCATCGCCACGTTGGAGTGCAGGAGGATGTCATCGAGCAGGCGCACGCCGACGCGCAACTTCTGCCGCACCAGATAGAAGCGCCACAGCAGGACGCCGAGGCAGGCGGCAAGTATCAGCAGCAACAGCAGCACGGCTTCGACCGTCTGCTCCCCGCCTGGCAGTACGCCGGACGGCGCAATCGTGCCTGCGTTCGAGGGCTTTACGAGCAGCGGCAAGCTGATGAAAAGGCAGGAAATTCCCGTGAAACGGATCGCACTGCCGGCCGGAACAGGTCGCTTCGCCACAGCTAGCCCCCCCTATTAACTAACCCGCGATTTGTTTTCCTGTGCACGAGATGACGCAGCAACGCCCCATGCTACCCCTTTATCGGAAGCGATAAAGGGGGGAGGAGCCGACCGTGACCGGGGAGCTCATCCATGGCGAGTGGTAACATCACCTCCAGCGACGTGAATTTTTTGTGAAAATCCCCTGATTCGCAGGCCTAGGACAGCCCCATGAACGGATCCGTTTCCCGACCTTTCACGCTCGACGCCGCCCGCTGGATAGTCGGATTCCTGTCGATCGGGCCGCTGGCTTTTCCGTTGGACTGGCTGTTCCATGTCTTCCCGGACCGATACCCGGCCTTTCATTCCATGCACGGCATCGGGCCTGCATGGAAGGCGGCATGGGTGCTGTGCGGACTGCTCGGTGCCGCCACCTTCGTATGGCTGCGCCGCCGTCCGATGCTAGGGTTCGTCGCCTCCATCCTGCTGGCCGCCTTGTATGTACCCACCGCCATGGTGATGTGGGCACAGTTTTCATACGGATGCTTCGCTGCCTTGCTTGCGATGATCCTGTCGGGCATAGGAGCGCTCGCCGCCCGCCGTAGCGGATACGCATCGTAGGCTGGGATGGCAAACCCAGCATCGCGTGCGCTGCAGACATGGCAAAGCTGGGTTTGGCAACCCAGCCTACGATCCCCTAGCCTGCGAGGCTAACCGCGCAGCAGCTGCGGATATTTGCGCTGGATATCGACGATCAACTCGCCGAATAGCGTATTTGCCCACGCAAACCAGCTGCGGGTGAATTTGGCCGGATCGTCCTGATCGAAGGCTTCATGCATGAAGCCGGTACCCGCATCGGTATCGCGCAGCCACGTAAGGCATTGCCGGATTTGCGCGACATCCTGGCTGGTCTGCGCGTACATCATGATCGACATCGGCCAGATCATGCGCAGGCCCTCGTGCGGGCCGCCGATGCCTTCGCCGGCCTTGCCGCGGAAGAAATACGGATTGCGCCCGCTCCATGCCAGCTCACGCGTGCGGCGGTACACCGGATCATTCGCATCGCAGCATCCGAGGTAGGGCAGGGCGAGCAGGCTTGGCACGTTGGCGTCATCCATGAACGATTGATTGCCGAAGCCGTCGATTTCATACGCCCAGAACGGCTGGCCATCCGCGTCACGCATGCGCCCGTCCCTTTGCACCGCCTGTTCCACTTCGTCCGCCAGCGCCTCGCACTCCGCTGCAAACGCCGCATCGTGCATGGCGCGGCTGATCCGTGCGAGCTGACGCAGCGACAACACCGCAAACAGGTTGGAAGGCACGGACAGCGGATACAGGCAGGCGTCATCGGACGGACGGAACATGGAGTGGATCATGCCGTTCGGCCGTGTGGGATTGCCGTAACCCCCCAGCATCTGCGATTCGCTAGGCGCGTCAGACGTGCGTTGGAAGTGATACGGCCCGTGGTCATGCTTGCGCTGCTGATCGCGAAAGGTCTTCACCACCAGCTGCATGGCTGCACGCCATTCGTCATCGAACGGCGTGGTGTCGCCGGTTGCCTGCCAATAGCCATGCGCCAGGCGGATCGGATAGCACAGCGAATCGACTTCCCATTTGCGCTCGCCGACGCCGGGTTTCATCTCCGTAACGTCGTGCACCGACCACTCCAGCGGCTTGGCCTGCGGACCAGGCAAAAAAGCGTTGGCGTAGGGGTCGATGCGGATGCTGCGGGCCTGGCGGCGGATCAGGCCGTGGAACAGCCGTTGCAGCGCGGGATCGGTTTTCGCCCAGGGGAGGTACGGCACGACCTGCGCGGAGGAATCGCGCAGCCACATCGCATTGATGTCGCCGGTGATGACGAAGGTATCCGGCTTGCCGTCGAACGTGCCGAGTTCCACCGTGGTGTCGAGCGTGTTCGGATAGCAGTTCTCGAACATCCAGGCGAGCTTGGGGTCAGCGATGGAAGCCTTGACCCGGGCTAGCTGGCGTTCGACCGCCTGGCTGGTGAATTTGCGCTTGGCCAGGGGCGGGCGCCTGCTGGTGTAACTCGAAACGTCGCCGGCCCGGGTGGTTAGCGAAACGCCAGCCACGCTTGCGGCGGCAGTCGTGCTGATCAGCTTGAGAAAGTCGCGGCGTGTGGGCATGGCGTAAAGCATCTCTTCGCGGGAGTGGAACTCCCTCCCCTACTACACGTAGAGGAGGGAGCAGATGGGTTCAATGCTTGGCAGACATCGCACCCGCCAAATCCTGCACCTGCAAAGCCCGCTGCAATTTATCCAGCCCCAGCTTGCTGCGCAGCGTCAGCGTCACGCTCTGCCCTGGCAACAGATCCAGCGCGTTGTCCGACACCTCGGCATCGAGGTCGCCAAAGGAAACCCACACATTGCGTGCCAGCTTGTCGCTGGACAGCGTCAGCTGGTAGCCATCCGCGCCCGCCCGCAAACTGGATTTGATTTGTGGCACCGGCAAAGCCAGGGCCTTGGCCTCGTCGAAGAACACCAGGTTGCGCGAAACCACCTTGCCGCCGTCGAGCAGTTCGAACACCGCAAACGTTGCATGCGGATCGGCACCGTTGAGCAGTTGCGCATCCGTATAGGTCGCAACCTTGGTACTGCTGAGCGCCGCAAGATTGGCTGCTTCCTCATGCTCGCCCAGCACCTTGCCGGAGAAATCCATCGTACGCATGCGCCAGCGCAGCGTGGTGGGCGTGGTGCTGTCGGAGACGAGGGAAACCGTCGTGCTGCCGTTGTTACGCAGGGCCGCAATCAACAACGGCGCGTAGAACCGCCGTGCATGGAACTGCAGCGCCTTCCAGCGTCCGAAATAATCGATGCTGGACCAGGATGCGCCCGGCCACACGTCATTGAGCTGCCAGTACATCGAGCCCATCGCCTGTGGCCGCGAAGCACGCAGGTGCTCAGCCGCCAGTTGGATGCCCTCGGCCTGCATCACCTGGCTCAGGTACACGAACGACGCGAAATCCTTCGGCTCGCCATAGCTGCGCGTGATGTACAGCAACAGGCGTTTGTTGCCGTTGCCGCTGTCGAACTTCTGGTGCGCGCGCATCACCGGCGATTCCGGCTTGAGGTCGCCGGCCTGGGTGAAGGCGCGGATGGTGCGCATTTCCGGGAACGACTGCAGGCCGTATTCGGACTGGAAGCGCGGTGTCACGTTGAGGTATTCGGTGACCGGCTTGGCTTCGCCGGACCATACGTTCCAATAGTGATAGTCGCCGTCATCCAGCACGTTGGCCGCGCCTTCGTAATCGGTACTCGGCGAGCTGGCCCAATACGGTACGGCCGGATCGTATTGCGTGACGACATTGCGCAGCGTGTTGCTGAACAGGTTGACCATGCCGGTCACCAGTTTTTCGCGCTCGTCGCCGGAAATCGCCTTCTTCAGCGCCAGGCGGTCGCTCCAGCCGTCCCAGCCGGTCTGCACTTCGTTGTTGCCGCACCAGAGCACGATGCTGGGATGATCGCGCAGGCGCTTCACCTGTTCGATCGCTTCCTGTTTCGTGCTCTCGACGAAGGCGGTATCGCTCGGCGGAATCGCCCCGCCGAACATGAAGTCTTGCCATACCATCAGGCCGAGCCGGTCGGTCAGTTCATAGAACGCATCCGGCATGTAGTAGCCGCCGCCCCAGATGCGCACCGCGTTCATGTTGGCGTCGCGCGCCGATTGCAGCACGCGTTCCATCTGCGCACTGCTGGTGCGCGGGGGAAAACTGTCGAACGGAATCATGTCCGCGCCCTTGGCGAACACCGGGATGCCATTGACCACGAAAGCGAAGCTTTTGCCCCAGGCATCCTTTTCGCGGCGTAACTCGACGCTGCGCAGGCCAGTTGCGCGCTGCACGTTGTACAACTCGGTGCCGCCGTCGCGCAGGCTGGCCTTGAACGTGTACAGGTCCTGCGCACCGTAACCGGCCGGATACCAGCGCCTGGGGTTCGCAATGCGCAGCGGCACGCTGACCGTGTTGCTGCCCGCATCGACCGTAACGTCCTGCTCCGCGTGGGCGGCGACTTGTCCATCCGGACCGACCGCGTCCACGTTCACGTGCACCTGCTTGGAGGCGTCGGCAAGCACCTCGAACTGCGCCGCCACCTGGGCGGCTTCGGCGCTTACGTAGTTCTGTTGGAGGTGGAACCCATTCACGCGCAGCGTATTCCAGCTGTCCAGGTGCACCGCCTGCCAGATGCCCTCGGTAACGATGCGCGGACCCCAGTCCCAGCCGTACTGATAGCCGGCCTTGCGCACGTAATTGGCAGTCTGCTTGCCCTTCGGCTCGTCGCCGAAAGCGGAATCGAATTCACCCGGCAGCGCATAAGGCTGCTTCAGCAGCCACGGCAGCAGGCGCTTGATCGGCGAATACAGCCGCACTTCCAGCTTATTGCTGCCTTCGTGCAGAGCGGCTTTCGCCGGCAGGCGCCAGCGGTGGAACATGTTGTCAGCCGATGCCAGCTTCTCCCCGTTGAGATAGACGTCGGCGTAGGTGTCCAGCCCGTCGAACACCAGTTCGGCATGATCGCGGGCAAGCGTGGCCGGATCGACGGTAAACGTGGTTTCGTACTGCCAGTCGGCCAGGCCCACCCATTGCACGCGCGCTTCGTTGTCGCGATAGAACGGATCGGGCAGCAGCTTCGCCGCCAGCAGATCGGTCTGCACCGTGCCAGGCACCGTCGCGGCATGCCAGCGGGTGGCGTCGTGATGCTGCTTGGCCAGCGCATCGCCCTCAAGCAGGCGGAAGCGCCAACCGCTGTCCAAAGCTTGCGTCGTGGTTTGCGCGGCAACGTTGCTGGTCGCCATGGGCAGCAGCAGCGACAGCAGCAGGAGTTTCGAGTAGGGTCGGGCTGCGCCTGGGAACCAGCGAAGGGATGGAAGCATGCTGCTCAAGCCGTGTCTGCGTGGATATTTGTTTGCGCGAGAACGGGCAGGTCCAGACGCGCCCCTTTTTAAATCGATCTATATCAGCTCAGGCTAGCAGCTCGCAAGCGGGGGTGACAATCGAAGGTCGGGGTGTTGCCCCAACGGCCCCCTGGTCGCAGGGGTGCTGCATGTCGTAGCTTGCTACATTGCCTGCGGCGCTTTCGGTCGCGGAGCGACCGAGTCACTTTTCTTTGCTGGCCCAAAGAAAAGTAACCCAAAGAAATGGCCTAAAAGGCTCTTGGCATGGGTAAAGTAAAAGCCTGAACG
>NZ_RYYV01000008.1 GCF_003977665.1 Dyella choica
CCACGATGCGCTCGGCGGTATGACGCCCGCCGAGTACCGTTACCACTACGCCAGAAGCTCTACTTCTGAAATGTCCACTTGACGGGGGAGCTTACGCTTCCCGCTCAGCCATCGCTTGCATGACCTTGTGCTTGATGCGCCAGGCTACTTTGTAGTTCACCCCCAAGGTGCCGCATCAGCCCCAACGCCGCCATGTTGGTCTTGATCGAGGTCAGCAGATGGATGGCCAGCATCCAGGTGCGCAGGGGCAACTTGGTGGCCTGGAAGATCGTGCCGCTGAGCAGGGTCGTCTGATGCCGACACGCACGGCATTGGCAGTAGACCTGGCTGCCGCGCCGGTAGCGCGTTCGTTACAGCTCGGACAACGAAAACCCTGCGGCCAACGCACACGATAGAGCGCACGATAGCACTTCGCCTCGGTACCGTACTGTTGCATGGACTCCATCATCGACAGGCCCGGCTGAAACTGCACAGGGTTGATGACCATGACGCGCGACCCCGCTCGAGACGATGGTGTCATCGTCAATCCGCACCGTCGCAAATCACGCGACGAGTGCCTGAGATTCGGAGCTAATCAAGAGGCTGTTTCATCATGAAAATAATCATATGAACCATCGTCCAACGGCAATTCATGCGTGTAATTACTTTCAACATTTTTCAAATTGACAAAAACGTCTTACAAAATACATTTATCTCGCTCAATAACCGCAAAAAAAACATCAAAACCAAGGAATATATTATGAGAACAAAATGTTTTTTAAAATTGTCAACCACCGGAACAATGGCATTGATATCAATGAACTTGCTGTCAACGCATAGCGCCATTGCGAATGACTGGAGCAGCTTCCACATCAACGCCAATGGATGCAAAACATTGTACGCTTACATAGACGGCAAGTGGACTGAGCAGCCCACCAATTACATGAATTCCACAACTTCCAGAAACTATTGGTGCATATATAACAACGCTCCAATTCGTGTAATGGCAGCGGATTGGAATGTTACATATTATTTTGGAGCACTAGGCTCTATATTACGCGCCGACTCCTACTTCATCACTAACAACGGAGATGAATATGGAATTGGCTATTGGTCTGGATATTATTACGATTACTGGAATCTAGCAGACGCGTGGAATGTGAACAACACACTATCTAAAGATGGATTTCATTTGCTTATTGACAAAAATCAACAAGACGGCTCGTATGCATTTTCATATGATAAGAGCTGGGCTGGAATAAATCTACGAGCATCCACCTATATGCTCGGAGGAACTTATCATGACGCGCCAGCTATTTATTTTCAGGTGACGGGCAATGGAAATGCAAGCAGCCAGGAAATGATAGAGCAACCGGGCATTTATTTGCCTGTCAACAATAGCGCTCAGCCATCCAAAATTTGAATTGATAGCTCTTTTTTTCGCTACACCGGCGACACAAGACCATGTTGTCCATCATCATGTTCCCTGTGCGAAGCATTGGTCGGCGTATGCGAGGGACTGTCATTTCTGCGGCACCTGAGGGCAGGCCAACGGAGCTCGGGACGCGGTGGCGTCTCGAGCTCCATCAAAGCAAACGACACGCCGTCACCATCCGCGTACCGCCCTGCCCGCCTTCGATGCGCAACTCGAAATCGTGCAGCTTCGCAATGGCTGCGACGATGCTCAGGCCAAGCCCGTGGCCTGCCGCTGTATTGAGCCCGCTCTCGCCGCGATAGAAACGCTGCCACACCGCCTGGCGTTGCTCTTCAGGGATGCCGGGACCGCTGTCCGCCACTTCGAGTTGTGCCGTGTCAGGTCCGACGCGTTTTACGCTCAGCACTACGCTGCCGCCCTGCGGGGTGAACTTGATGGCGTTGCTCACCAGGTTGCCGATCGCTTCGAACAACAGATCCGGGTCCGCCTGGGCAAGCAGGTCCGGCTCGGCTTCCAGCGCGAAGTGCAATGACTGATCTTCGGCCAGTGGCGCGTAGAGCTCGTGCACGTGCCGCAGCGTCTGCCCGAGATCCACGGCAATGAACCCCTCACGGCGCCGCCTGTCTTCCAGTTCGGAAATGCGTAGCAGTGCCCGAAAGCGCGCCAGCACCTCGTCGATATCGCTGACGCAGTGTTCGACCAGCGTCGCGTGCGGATCATGCTCATCCATTTGCTGTTCGACGCGATACAGCTGCGAACGCAACCGCGTAAGCGGCGTACGCAAGTCATGCGCAATGTTGTCGCAGACACCTTTCACTTCGCCCATCAGGCGTTCGATCTGGTCGAGCATGTCGTTGACGATGGCAGCCAGCCGATCGAGCTCGTCGCCCCGGTTGCTGACCGGAAGGCGCCGGTGCAGGTCACCCAGCATGATCAGTTGCGTGGCCGATTCAATTTGCCGGATGCGCCGGCGCGGTGCCCGATTGAGGATCAGGCCGCCGATCAGGCCCGGCACCAGGGTGAACGAAAGCCCCCAGCCCAGTGCGTGCCAGATGATGTTCCCGACCTGCGCAGCGATACGCGTGGTGTGCGCCAGGACCAGGATCTGACCGTTACGAAGACGCGTAGCAATCACCGAAAGGGTCGCGGTCTTCGGCGCCAACGGACCGCTCACTACCTGCTCGGTGGGCAGGCGCAGCGTCAGCAGATTCGGCTGGACGCCAGGCGGCATCTGCAGGATGTCTCCATACAACCACCTGCCGCCGGCATCGAACAGGCCCCAGGCGTTGTAGTTGGTTTCCTCCAGCACCACATAATCGTTCAGCGCTACCAGCAAGTGCTCTTCATCGAGGCTGCGCAGGTAGCCCACCTGTTGCTTGAGCTGCGTATCGGTGCGTTTCTCCAGGTAATGCCGGGTTTCCCAGTAGATGGAACCGAGCAGCACCGTGCCCCAGATCACGAAAAAAACGCCGTAGGCGAGCAGCAGGCGCGAGGTGGTGTTGCGCCAGTGGATCGACCAGCCTTTGGCCGGGCTAGCCAAGGCGATACCCCGAACCACGCACGGTGCGGATGATGGGTGGCTCGCCTTCGTTATCGACCTTGCGGCGCAGCCGCGCGATGTGCACGTCGATAAGGTTGGTCCCTGGATCGAACCGCAAGCCCCACACGCTTTCGAAGATCATCGCGCGCGTCAGCACCTGACCGGGATAGCGCATCAGGAATTCCAGCAGGCGGTATTCGGTTGGCAGCAGAGTCAGCTCCCTTGAGCCCCGGCGCGCGGTTCGCGTGATCACGTCCAGTTCCAGGTCAGCCACACGCAACTTGGTTTGCGCAGGATGTTGCTGCTGATGCCGGCGCAGCAGGACCTCGATGCGTGCTGCCATCTCGTCCGGCGCAAATGGCTTGGTGAGGTAGTCGTCACCACCGGCGCGCAGGCCCCGCACGCGCTCGTCCACGTCACCGAGTGCGCTGATCATCAGCACCGGCGTGGCGATGCCACGCTCGCGCAATTGCTTGACCAAGGTAAGGCCATCCATACCGGGCAGCATCAAGTCGAGCGTAATCGCATCGTAGTGCGGTTCCAGCGCGCGCTGAAAACCTTGCTGGCCATCGTGCACGCGATCGGCGCTGATGCCGTGCGCAGCGAGCTCCAGCACGATTTCACGTGCGGTGATCTCGTCGTCTTCGATGACCAGGATGTGAGGCATGGACCGCCTTGGCAAAAAGTCCCGCGCAGCACTTAAACACAAAGCGGCCTCCGCGCGGGAGGCCGTCTGGGGTGGATACGTCAGCGTCGCTTCAGGCAGCGAACAGCGAGCGCATTTTCTTCATGGCATTGGCTTCGACCTGGCGGATACGCTCGGCCGATACGCCGTACTCGTCGGCAAGATCCTGCAGAGTGGCCTTTTCTTCATTCAGCCAGCGGCGCTGGATGATGTCGCGCGAACGCCCGTCCAGCTTTTGCAGCGCGCTCGACAAGGTCTCGAGTTGGTTGTCGGTCTGGTCAGCCTCGGCCACGTTGTCATACGGATCGGCGCCCTCGTCGACCAGGAACGCCTCCGGCGCGGGCTTGGCCTCGTCCTCGGCATCCGCCGGGGCTTCGAAACCGATGTCGCGACCGGACAGGCGCGATTCCATCTCGCGCACGGTGGCTTCCGGCACGCCCAGGTCCTTGGCGACCAGGCGTACTTCCTCGGCATTCATCCAGCCCAGGCGTTTCTTGCTCTTGCGCAGGTTGAAGAACAGCTTGCGCTGCGCCTTGGTGGTCGCCACCTTCACGATGCGCCAGTTGCGCAGGATGAATTCGTGCATTTCCGCCCGAATCCAGTGCACCGCAAAGCTGACCAGGCGCACGCCCTGGTCGGGATCGAAGCGCTTGACCGCCTTCATCAGGCCGATGTTGCCTTCCTGGATGA
The DNA here is from genome assembly GCF_003977665.1 of Dyella choica. Taxonomy (GTDB): domain Bacteria; phylum Pseudomonadota; class Gammaproteobacteria; order Xanthomonadales; family Rhodanobacteraceae; genus Dyella_B; species Dyella_B choica. The sequence goes on from NZ_RYYV01000008.1 coordinate 4,330, forward strand.
GGTCGGACAGCTGCAGGCCGTAACCGTTGTAGCCGCGCGCCACGTGCACCACGAAGCGCAGGTGCGACATCACCAGCTTGCGGGCTGAGGCGAGGTCATTCTCCTGCTGGTAGCGGCGCGACAACGCCTGCTCTTCATCCTGGCTGAGCACCGGGATGCGATGCACGGCCGAGATATAGGCATCCAGGCTGCCAACGACGCTGGGAACCGGCAGATTGGCCGTCACCAAGGCTTGGGACATGTTGGAACCTCCAGAAAGTGGGGATGAGCTTAGCACTCTGGTACTTGGAGTGCTAAAGGCGCCAGCAAGTTCCGGCACCTTTTATGTACTGCATAGTACATGAATCCCCGGAGCTTGTCCATGTGGGGTGGCTGCCGGGGATAGCGGTTTCAAGTATGACTTGTGGGGAGTGAAACCCGGGTTTGAACGGGACGCGACCAAGCGCAGCCCTCCTCCATCTCAGGCCGCGCCTAGCGCGGCCCTGGGCGGCAGGGACCAGTCGATAGGCGCCTGGCCATTGGCCTGCAGATAGCGATTGGCGGCGGAGAAATGCCCGCAGCCCAGAAAGCCCCGGTGCGCGGACAAGGGCGATGGGTGTACCGACTTCAGCACGGCATGGCGGCGGGTATCGATGAGCTGGCCCTTCCGCTGGGCGTAGGAGCCCCACAGCATGAACACGATGCCCTCGCGCTCACGATTGAGAGCGTCGATGGCCGCGTCGGTGAAGCCTTCCCAGCCCTTGCCCTGATGCGAGGCGGCCAGGCTGTGCTCCACCGTAAGCACGGCGTTCAGCAGGAGTACGCCGCGATCCGCCCAGGGAGTGAGGCAGCCATGATCCGGAAAGGGGAGCCCCAGGTCGCGCTCGATCTCCTTGAAGATGTTGACCAGCGATGGCGGCGACGGCACGCCAGGCCGCACCGAGAAGCACAGACCGTGCGCCTGGCCCGCTCCGTGGTAGGGATCCTGTCCCAGGATCACCACGCGCACAGCCTCGAACGGCGTGTGGCTGAAAGCGTTGAAGATTTCCGGCCCCGGCGGATAGATCACCCTGCCGGCGCGTTTCTCCGTGCGCAGGAATTCGGACAGCGCGCGCATGTCGGGGCGCTGCAGGTAATCGCCGATGTGGCCTTTCCAGGATGGTTCGAGCTTGATCCGTTCTTCGTCGCTCATCGGGACTGCGGGTGGTTCGGTAGCCATCCCCGCATGATAGGAGATCAGAGCTCTCCCGCGCTCTCCCGCGCACGCAGATGCTGCGCCACGCGCAATTGGAACAGCAGCTTGGTGATCAGCAGTTTTTCTTCGACCGGCTTCTCCACCAGGTCGTTGGCGCCGGCACGAATCAGCGCGGCCTGGTTCTCTGGATTCTCGTCGCCGGTCATCACCAGCACCGGCAGCTTGCCTTTGCCGTAGCCGAATTCGGTGCGGATGCGATGCAACAGATCGCCGCCGGTCAATTCGCCCTTGAGGCTCACGTCGGTGAGCACGACATCCGCGCCGACCCCACCTTGCGCACGCTCGGCTTCGAGCAGGACAAGCGCATCTTCCACGCTCACCACGTGGCGGACGGTCAGCCCGATCTTCTCCAGCATTCGGCGCGTCGCCAATGCAACTACCCGGCTGTCCTCGACGTACAGCACCACACCCTCGGCAGCGCTCTCCGGACGCACGTAGCCGCGGATGAACTCCGCCAGTGCCTGGAAACCGAGCGACTTGTCGAAGTAGTCGGTGACATGTTCGCCCAGCGCACGGCGGTGCAGCCGGTCATCGACGTCGCCGGAAACCACCACAATCGGCACGTAGATCTGCGGTGCGGATTCGCGCACATAGCGCGCCAGTTCCAACCCGTCCATATCAGGCAAGCGCAAGGAGATCGTGATGAAGTCGAACACGCCGCTCTCGAGCAGCTTGTGCGCCTCTGCGCCGCTACCGCAATCGACCACTTCCGCTTGTGACAATTCTTTCCGCAACACGCGCGTGATCAGCTGGCGGACCACCTTGGAGCCGTCCACCACGAGCACGCGCAGTGCGGCGTTCAAATCGCGATTGCTGATGCTTGCATTCATCAAAGAACCCCACCATCCCGGTCTTGCATAGCTTCCCTGCATAGGCATTCGGCAGGCGCCCCCTGCGCCTGTAGGGCACCCATTCTATCCGGCCCAATGGCCGATATATTGACCCGGAAGGGTGCAAAGGAGCTGCGACCGGCTTCACCGCCAAAGCATCCCTAGGCTTACAGGAGATATATCAGGCAGCCTTGCGTAACTGCCAGGCGCTCACCAGCCGCGCACCCAACCAGCCGAGGAAGGCTGCCGCCGCCGGCACCGCCAGCAGCAACCAGGGCGGCAAACCGCCCACGCGCAGCTTCCCTTCGTAAACCTGACTCAGCTTCGCCACCGGCTCGGCCAGCGCCAATTCGATACCCAGCGCCAGCCCCACCGCGAGCATCCCGCTGAACAGGCCATACCAGATGCCCGCATATAGATAGGGGCGCCGCACGAACGCACGGCTGGCACCGATGAGTTTGAGCACGCCGATCTCTTCGGCACGGCTGGTGATGTCCACGCGCACCGTGTTGCCCACGACCAGCAGCACCGCCAGCGCAAACAAGGCCGCCAGGATCAGGACTGCGCGGTTGCCCACGCCGAGCAGTGCATCCAGGCGCTGCCGCCACGTGCCGCTGTCCTGCACCATCTGAACACCCCGCATGCCGCGCAGGTCGTCCACCAGCCGGCTGGCCGCATCGGCGGAAATCCCTTCCTGAGGCTGCACTTCAAGCACGAATGGCAGCGGGTTGTCGTCCAGCGCGTGCAAGGCATCGGAGAAACCCTGCATCTTGCTCAGTTCGTCCATGCCTTGCTGCGGGGATTTCACCACTACGTTCGTCACACCATCGTGCTGCCCGATCTGCTTGGCCAGGAGCTGCGCATTGCCTGCCACCTGGTCGGTTTTCAGGAACACGTTGATCACTTGGTTGCGCCCCAACGCCAACCCAAGCGATTGCACGTTCGACAGCAATAAATAGAACGCCAGCGGCAAAGCCAGCGCCAAGCCCATCACGGCGATGGTGAGCAGGCTGCCCACCGGCCTGGCGGCAAGCCGGCGCAGGCTTGCTCCCGCGCTCCAGCCATGATGCTCGCGCCAGCTCGAAAACGGACGGCGATGGCTACGCTCGCTGCGGACGGGCACAGGGGCCTGCGTTTCGGTCGATGTGCTCATAGCACTTCCTCCGCAGCGACATCGGCAACAAGCCGGCCGTGATCGAGCACGACCACACGCTTCTTTACGCGCTTGATCAATGGTAGATCGTGGCTGGCGATCAGCACGGTCGTGCCGACCTGCTGGAACTCGGCGAACAGGCTCATGACTTCGAAAGCGAGCTGCGGATCGAGATTGCCGGTGGGCTCGTCGGCGATCAGCACGCTCGGCTTGGCCACGATGGCGCGTGCGATACCCACGCGCTGCTGTTCGCCCGTCGACAGCGAGGCGGGCAATTGCCGTTCGTAATCGAGCAGCCCGACTTTTTCCAGCGCTGCGCGCACGCGGCGTGCGCGCTCCAGCGGCGCGACGCCGCCGATCACCAGCGGCAATTCGACGTTGGCGAAGACGGTGCGATCCATCAGCAGCCGATGATCCTGGAACACCATCCCCAGGCTGCGGCGCAGCTTAGGTATGCCGCTTGGGCCGATCTTGGAAAGATTCTGGCCGTCGAGCGAGACAGTCCCAAGCGAGGGGCGCTCGATCAGTGCCAGCAACTTGAGCAGAGTGCTCTTGCCGGCACCGGAATGCCCGGTCACGAACGCCATCTCGCCCTTGGCGACTTCGAACGTGAGCTGTGAAAGGGCTTCGTGCCCCCCTTCATAGCGCTTGCTGACTTGATCGAAGCGGATCACGCGTTCCCCGTCCCAGTCCCTGATTGGATGGCCGCAAGGATACGGGATGCACCCGGCTCCTGCGCAGCTCCCACGAGGGCGTCGCCACCAACAGTGTGACGACGCATGCTGATCGTTCAGCTACCGGTGAACAGCCGCGCGAGTCGGCGGAAGAACCCAATTTTCTTCGGCGCAGCCGGCTCGCTCGAGGGCGACTGCGCCACCACTTGTCGCGAAGGACGACCGTTGCCGGTCGCACCAACCTGATTGACGGCCGCCTCAGCTGCCGGCGCCGCACCTGATGGACGACGGCCGCGACCGCCGCGGCGACGACGGCGCTTGCCTTCGCCACTTACGCCTTCCTGCCCCGGCCCCGCCGCTGCGGCGGCTTTTGCGGGGGTCGCAGTCACTTCGTTGCCATTCGCGGCCGCAGCATGTTCCTCGCGCGGCCTGCGCGGACGATCCTCGCGACGCTGGCGTTGCTCGGACGAACCGGAACGTTCACCTTGGCGTCCGCCACGGCGCCCGCGCGGGCCCTGGGGCTTGCTGTCGCCGCGAGGCGTCACCTTGTCGCCAAACTCCGCACTGTCCGCAGCGGCATCGGCGGCGAACTGCGGATCGATCTGTTTCGGCGAAGGCATCACCAGCAGTTCCGGTTCGAGGTTGGCCACCGGAATCTTCTGACCGATGTAGCTTTCGATCTCGGGCAGAGACATCGCGTAGAGATCGCAAGCAAAGCTGATTGCGTCTCCTTCCGCCCCCAGGCGCGCAGTGCGGCCGATGCGGTGAACGTAGTCCTCGGCATCCTGCGGCAGGTCGTAGTTGAATACGTGGCTGACCGCGGGAATATGCAGGCCACGCGCGGCGACATCGGTACACACCAGGACGTCGAGCTGGCCGTCCTGGAAGCGCTGCAGCAGCTTCTGCCGCTTGAGCTGCGGCACGTCGCCGGACAACGCGCCGACGCGGTAGCCCTGGCGCTTCACGCGCTCGGTAATGCGTTCGGCGGCGGCCTTGGTGTTGACGAAGATGATGCTGCGCTCGGCCTTGGTGCGCTCAAGCAGGTTGAGCAGCAGCGGCATCTTTTCTTCCTTGGCCGGGAAATACACCTGCTGGCGCACCCGATCGGCGGTGACGTTATCCGTTTCCACCACCAGCTTTTCGGCGTTGTGCATGTGCTCATAGGCCAGTTCAAGCACACGGTGCGAAAGCGTGGCGGAGAACAGCAGCACCTGGCGTTGCTCGCGTACGGGCAGGCGGCGGAAGATGAAGCGCACGTCCTTGATGAAGCCGAGGTCGAACATGCGGTCGGCTTCGTCGATCACCATCACTTCCACGCCGTTGAAGCCGAACACGTTCTGTTTGTAGTAGTCGAGCAGGCGGCCGGGCGTGGCGATGATGATGTCGCAACCGTCCTTCAACAGCTGGCGCTGCTTGTCGTAATCGACGCCGCCATAGATCAGCGCCGTGCGCAGCCCGGTGTAGCGGCCGATGTTCTTGGCATCTTTTTCGATTTGGATCGCCAGTTCGCGCGTGGGGGCGATCACCAGGGCGCGCGGGTCGGAGTCCTTGCGTTCGGCCACGGCCGGCTGGTTGAGCAGCCGGTTCATCATGGCCACCAGGAAGGCGCAGGTCTTGCCGGTGCCGGTCTGTGCCTGGCCGGCGACATCGCGGCCGGTCAGCGCCATCGGCAGGGTCAGTGCCTGGATCGGTGTGCAGCGTGCAAAACCTGCCTCATCAAGGCCTTGCTGCAGCAACGGATGCAAGTCGAATTGGGTAAAGAAGGTTTCGGTAAGTACGGTTTGGGACATTTATAGGGAATCTGGTATGGACCGGCGACCAAGCGCTTGGGCCCGGTCCCGCAGTTAGTCTTGCAACCTTGGGACGGATGGATGGATGCGGCGCACTGAATGCCTGGCGCCGGAAGCGCGGCAACGCCCGCTGGCATAGGTGAAACGGCTGGTGAAACGGCTTCACCTATGCCAGCCGGACTGCCAAGAGTGCCCTTGAATCGCTTGAATCGAGGCCCGACTTAGGCTGGAATGGAACGCATGCCGCAACGGCACTGAACCACGACCGGATCGACCCCGCGCCCCACAGGCACTTGACTAGTGTAACTGATGATCGGCACGCGGTCTTAACCCCACACCGCCCTATCCCGGAGACCCACGGTGAGCGAACTGATTACCCATGTGAGCGATGACACCTTCGACCACGAAGTGCTGAAGTCCGAAACCCCCGTACTGCTCGACTTCTGGGCTGAATGGTGCGGGCCGTGCAAGGCCATCGCCCCGGCGCTGGACGAGCTGGCCAAGGATTACCAGGGCAAGCTGCGGGTGGTGAAACTGAACATCGACCATAACCAGCAGACCCCCCGCAATTTCGGCGTACGCGGCATTCCGACCCTGATGGTGTTCAAGAACGGCAAGGTGGAAGCGACCCAGATCGGCGCCGTCAGCAAGGGCCAGCTCAAGCAGATGATCGATAAAGCCATCTGATATCGTTGTATAATCCGTCGCTGCAGCCGCCCTTTACGGCGCTGCGCGGCGGGTGTTAGATTCCTTCCTCAGTTGGGGCTGTCCTGCCCCTCGCGCATTCCGCGCAACGCTCGTCTTCCCTCCTGTCACCAACGGCGCCCCGTGAGGTTTGCCCGTGTCCGATATCGAAAGCAAAGATTCTTCCGACGCTGTCCGCGCCGATACCAAACCTGTGAGTGAAACCCCTACCCGTACCCGTTCGCCCCGCCGGTCGAGCGCAGCGGCCAGCGAGGCCAATCCAGCCCCCGCAAGGTCTGCCGAAGCGCGGACCGAGTACGCCGAGCGTCCCGCCATGGCTGCCGAAGCGTCCGCTCCCACCCAGGAGCCACTGCGCTATGGCGGCAGCCAGAGCGGAGGGGAGACGCTGGAGGCGCGCGAAAACGCGCAAGGCGGAGGCAGCAACGGCAATGCCGGCGGCCAGCCGCAGAACCAGGGCCAGGGCTACCAGGGCGGCAACGAGCGCCGCAATGACCGCAACGACCGCAATCGCCGCCGCCGTCACGAGCGCGGCCAGCGGCCGCCGGGCCAGGGCGGCGGTCAGCCGCGCAACCCGCACGGCCTGCCGGTGGACGACGAAAATGCCGACATCGGCAGCAACGATCGCGTCATCAACCTCACCGAGCTCAAGCGCAAGAACCCGATCCAACTGCTGGAATTCGCCGAATCACTCGGTATCCAGGAAGGCGTCGCACGCCAGCGCCGCCAGGACGTGATCTTCAACATCCTCAAAGCCCACGCCCGCTCAGGCGGCGGCATCTGGGCCGAAGGTGTGCTGGAAATCCTGCAGGACGGCTTCGGTTTCCTGCGCTCGGCCGACGAGTCCTACCTTGCCGGCCCGGATGACATCTATGTGTCGCCCAGCCAGATCCGTCGCTTCAACCTGCGTACCGGCGACTACATCACCGGGCGCGTGCGTCACCCGAAGGAAGGCGAACGCTACTTCGCGCTGCTGAAGGTCGACGACATCAACGGCGACCCGCCGGAAGCATCGAAGAACAAGATGCTGTTCGAGAACCTGACACCGCTGTTTCCGCGCAAGGCCTTCCACCTGGAACGCGGCAACGGTTCGACCGAGGACATCACCGCACGCATCCTGGACCTAGTCGCGCCGATCGGCCGCGGCCAGCGCGGCCTGATCGTGTCCCAGCCGAAGTCCGGCAAGACGATGATGCTGCAGAACATCGCGCATGCCATCCAGTACAACCACCCGGATGTGCACCTGATCATCCTGTTGGTCGACGAACGTCCGGAAGAAGTGACGGAAATCGCACGCACCGTGCGCGCCGAGGTGATCAGCTCCACCTTCGACGAACCGGCCGTGCGCCACGTGCAGGTCGCCGAAATGGTGATCGAACGCGCCAAGCGCCTGGTCGAGCACAAGCGCGACGTGGTCATCCTGCTTGATTCGATCACGCGTCTTGCCCGCGCCTACAACACCGTGGTGCCCAGCTCCGGCAAGGTGCTCACCGGCGGCGTGGATGCCAATGCGTTGCAGCGTCCCAAGCGCTTCTTCGGCGCCGCGCGCAATGTGGAAGAAGGCGGCTCGCTCACCATTATCGCCACCGCGCTGATCGATACCGGCAGCAAGATGGACGAGGTGATCTACGAAGAGTTCAAGGGCACCGGCAACATGGAAGTGCACCTGTCCCGCCGCATCTCCGAGAAACGCGTCTATCCGGCGATCGACATCAACCGCTCCGGGACGCGCCGCGAGGATCTGCTGATCGATCCGGATCTGCTGGCCAAGATCTGGATCTTGCGCAAGCTGCTGCATCCGATGGATGAACTGGCGGCGATGGAGTTCATGCTGGACAAGATGAAGAACACCAAGTCGAACGACGAGTTCTTCAATTCGATGAAGCGTTGAGCGTTGCGCAAAAGCCGCAACGAAAAAGCCGCCCAAGGGCGGCTTTTTCGTCTGAGCGCAATGAAAGTTCTTGCCTTGCCGACAGGGCGTATGCTCACGCCTTCTTCAAGAAACAGACCTTGAGCACCAGATCCTTGATCTTGTCGGAGTGACCTTCGATGTGCTCCGCGTCGCCGTCGATCAGGCGGATGTTGCGGATCAGCGTGCCCTGCTTGAGCGGAATCGACGCTCCCTTCACCTTAAGGTCCTTGACCACGGTGACGCTGTCGCCGTTTTCCAGCACATTGCCGTTCACATCCCGCACGACCTGCCGGGCCTCCTCGGTGGCTGTGGCTTGCTGCGGCCACTCATGTCCGCAGTCCGGGCAGATATAGAGATCGCCGTCAGGATAGGTATGCTCCATGCTGCAAATCGGGCAGGCGGGGATATCGGACATGGGAACTGGCGCCAAAAAAATGCTGGCTGCACAGTGTAGCGTGACTGCCGATTACAGGCTGGATCTGGCCATATTGCATGACAGAACAGAACGTCTTTAGCTGATACGATCCTCCGATTCCACACACGTCCCGCCGCATGCGCATACTGCTAATTGAAGACGATCCGCTGGTTTCCGATGCCATCGTGCGCGGCCTGGCCGGCGCCGGCTACGTGGTGGATGCGGTGGGCGATGCCGAATCCGTCCAATCCCGCCTGGATATCACCCATTACGACCTTGCCATCGTGGATCTGGGCCTGCCGGGCGAAGACGGTTTCACGCTGGTACGCCGTTTGCGCCACGATGGCAGCTCGCTGCCGCTGCTGATCGTCACGGCACGCGACGGATTGGACGATCGCGTCAACGCCCTGGATATCGGTGCGGACGATTACCTGGTCAAGCCGTTCGCCTTGCCGGAACTGGCCGCTCGGTGCCGTGCGCTGATCCGCCGCGCCACCGCCGCCGCCGCCAACGAAATGCAGGTGGGACGCCTGCGCATCGATCTGGCCGGCCGCCGCGCGATCGACAACGCGGGGCGCGTGCTGGAACTGACCCGGCGCGAATGGTCGATCCTGGAATGCCTTGCCCACCACAGCGGTCGTGTCGTGAGCAAGGAACGCCTGATCCAGGCCATCGTGAGCTGGGACGAGGAAATTTCCGGCAACGCGATAGAGGTGCATGTATCGCGCTTGCGCGCAAAACTGGGCGAGTCGGCTACGGTACGCGGTATACGCGGCCTCGGCTATCGCCTGGATGACGCATAGCTGTTGATCTGAGAATGTCCGCAGTGTCCAGACCCCGACGTGCGCCGAGCATCCGCGGACGCTTGCTCGGCTATCTGCTGCTGCCGCTGGTGCTGCTGCTGGTGGCCAGTGTGTGGGCGGACCACCGTACCTATGTGACGCCCCTGTATAACGCCTTCGACCGTGCGCTTTCCCACACGGTGCTGGCGATTGCGGCTCACTTGACCCGCGGACCTGACGGACAGGTTCATCTGGAAAAGCCCGACTCCGGCATTCCGCCGATGCCCCCGAACAGCACCGCTCCCCCGCCGCCATCCGACCCGCTCGGTGAACACGACAAACCGCCGCTGCGCTTCGAGTATGGCAACCGGCCATCGCTCTGGACGCATCTGTTTCCAGGCGGACGGGAAAGCTTTCTTTATCGCGTGAACCTGCCGGATGGACAGGCTGTCGCCGGCGACCAGGGCCTGCCGATCGCCCGGGGTGGCGGCGGCAATGGCTTCAGCTACAACGACGCCGTCTACAAGCAATTGCCGTTGCGCATCGTCAGCTACCACACGCAAGTAAGCGGCCAACCAGTCATCGTCAGCGTGGGCGAAACCATGCATCGGCGCGATCGGGCGGTGCGGCGGCTGGACACCCTTATCGGCTTGAGCGACGGCATCCAATTGTTGCTGGTGCTAGGTGTATGCCTGTTCGGCATTACGGTTGCCTTGCGTCCGATCAACCGCCTGGGTGAACGGATCGCGCATCGGCAACCGCAATCGCTGCAACCGTTGCCGGTGGCGCCTGTACCCAGCGAAGTGCGCCCATTGGTGCAATCGCTCAATACCCTGCTGGGCACCGTGCGCAATGCCGCGCAAGCTCAGCAGCACTTCCTTACCAATGCCGCTCATCAACTACGCACGCCGCTCTCCGGCTTGAAAGCGCAGCTGGAAGTATTGGCTGGCGAAACCCGCGATGGAGCGCAGCAGGAACGCATCGCACGTCTGCACGACAGCGTGGATCGCCTGGCGCACACTGCCAATCAGCTGCTTGCTCTTGCGCGTGCCGAGCCTTCGGCGCACAGCCCAGGCGACTTCACCGAGGTCCAGCTGGAAGCACTGATCGGCACGGTGGCCGACTCCATGCTCGATCGCGCTATAGCGCGCAACATCGATCTGGGCGCGGAGTGCGAACCGGCGCACGTTCATGGCGTCCTTTGGCTGCTGCACGAGCTGTTGATCAACCTCCTCGACAACGCCATCCGTCACACGCCCGAGGACGGCCGCATCACGCTGCGCTGCGGATTGCATGGCGGCGCGCCCTACCTGGAAGTGGAGGACAACGGCCCCGGCATTCCCATCTCAGAGCGCGAACGCGTGCGCGAACGTTTCTATCGTGCGGCCGGCAGCGATGGCCAGAGCAGCGGGCTGGGGCTGGCGATCGTCGAGGAGATCGCTCGCAGCCACCACGCGCGGTTCGAAATCCTCGATGCGCGGGTAGGGACGGGGGCGCGAATGCGCGTGGCGTTTCCGTCCGAAGGCATGAAGGAACAGGTATTGACTGCGTAGCCCAGGGGGTTTTTGCTATTTCCTGTCCCCGCATGCTCCCTGGCTGTAGCTGTACTGTCACGTACAAATTTTTTCACATACCCCCTTTTCGCGACGATGCGCAGCCTCCATAGTCGGGGGCTATCCCCGTGAGGCTTGCCCCGTGTCCATACCCAGTGCCGTCAAAAGCACCCCGATCTACGGCCGCCAGCAACTGATCGATTACCTGGCCGCCGGCGAGAAGCCGCGTGATGCCTGGCTGATCGGCACCGAGCACGAAAAATTTGGCTTCCGTACAGAGGATCTTCGCCCACCGGCGTTCGAGGGTGAGCGCGGCATACGCGCACTGCTGGAAGGCATTGCCTCACGTTATGGTTGGGAGATTGCCCGCGAAGGCGATACCCCGGTGGCGCTGATGCGCGACAAGGCCAACATCACGCTGGAGCCGGCCGGCCAGCTGGAGTTGTCCGGCGCGCCACTGGAAACCATCCACCAGACCTGTCTCGAAGTGAACACGCATCTGGCAGAAGTGCGCTCCGTAGCCGACGAGCTGGGCCTGGGCTTCCTTGGCATGGGCTTCCAACCGAAGTGGCCCCGTGACCAGATGCCGTGGATGCCCAAGGGCCGCTACAAGATCATGCGCGAATACATGCCCAAGGTCGGCTCGCTCGGCCTGGACATGATGACGCGCACCTGCACCGTGCAGGTCAACCTGGATTTCGAGAGCGAAGGCGACATGGTGCGCAAGTTCCGCACCAGCCTCGCCTTGCAACCGATCGCCACCGCGCTTTTCGCCGATTCGCCATTTACGGACGGCAAGCCCAACGGCTATCTCTCCTACCGCTCGAATGTGTGGACGGATACCGATGCGGATCGTACCGGCATGCTCGACTTCGTATTCGAAGCGGGTTTCGGTTACGAACGCTATGTCGACTACATGCTGGACGTACCGATGTATTTCAGCTATCAGGACGGCCGCTACGTCGACCTGTCCGGCAAGGACTTCAAGCGTTTCATGTCAGGCGCGCTCGACGAACTGCCCGGCACGCGCGCCACGATGAAGGACTGGGGCGATCATCTGACCACCGCCTTTCCGGAGGTACGGCTGAAGCAATACCTGGAAATGCGTGGCGCGGACGGTGGTCCGTGGAATCGCCTTTGTGCGCTTCCGGCGTTCTGGGTCGGCCTGCTCTACGACGATGAAGCGCTGCATGCAGCGTGGGATCTGGTGAAGGATTTCAGCCGCGAAGAACGCCATGCTTTGCGCGATGGCGTGCCCAAGCATGCACTGAAGCTGCCATTCCGCCGCGGCACCGTGCGCGACCTGGCCCGCGAGGCGTTGCAAATCGCTGCGCATGGCCTGAAACGCCGCAACCGGCTCAATCGCAACGGCGCGAACGAGAGCATCTTCCTGGAACCGCTGATTGAAATCGTCGACGCCAATCAGACGCCCGCCGAACGCAAGCTAGAGCTGTTCCACGGTGTGTGGAACGGCAGCGTGGATCCCGTCTTCAAGGAATTCGCCTATTGATCGCGACAACGCCCGTTCAGGCACCTTTCCTTTCCGGATTGCTGCTTGGCGCCTCGCTGATCATCGCCATTGGCGCGCAGAACGCCTTCGTGCTGCGGCAAGGACTGTTGCGATCGCACCGCTTTGCGGTGGCGCTGTTTTGCGCACTTTCTGACGCGGCATTGATTGCGGCGGGCGTCGGCGGGCTGGGTGTCGCCATCGGCCAGCACCCGCGCATGCTGGCCGTCGTGGCTTGTGCAGGCGCGTTGGTACTGGCGTGGTATGGCATCAAGGCACTGCGCCGCGCCTTGCATCCCGAGGTGCTTACACCGGACACGCACGGCGCCACTGCCAGCCAGTGGCGGGTGCTTGCCGCCTGTGCCGGCTTCACCTGGCTCAATCCGCACGTTTACCTGGATACCGTGCTGCTGATCGGCAGCCTCGCCTCGGCCTGGCCGGTACCGGGACCGCGCACGCTGTTCGCCATCGGCGCGGCAACGGCTTCGTTCACCTGGTTCTTCGGTCTGGCCTATGGTGCGCGCTTGCTCGCGCCGCTGTTCCGCAAACCGCTGGCATGGCGCGTGCTGGATGTGTCGATCGCGCTGGTGATGTGGGGTATTGCCGGCAAGCTAATGCTTTCCTTCCTGGCGCATTGACGTCATCGCCTGGACGCGACTCGGGCGGAACATCTCAGGCGGCGATGGGCATCCCTGCCGCCCAAGATCTTGGCACACAGGTTGCTTCGGATAGAGCGAGGCACGGGTCGACGCAATCCCATGCGCCGGTGATCGTTTGATGACCTGACGAGAGGATCATGCATATGATCGAGAACCGCGACGAGCAATTCAAAGAGTTGTGCGCCCAGTACGGTGCCGTCATGTATCTCGTACAGGCATTCGAGAACGAAGTGGCTAACGCCAATTCATGCATCACTCTTGCGCCGGGCCTCAAGCAGCCAGTCACGGCGGGGGAAGAGGTGGAAGATCCGCCGTCGGACGAGCCATTTACGGTCGGCCTGCACACCCTGGTCAAGCGCCTGAGCGGGCTCACGTTTGTGCCAGCGACGCTCGTAAGCATGCTCGACCAGGCGAAATCTCGCCGGGACTTCCTGACCAAACGATTCTTTCGCGATCGCGCGGAAAGCTTCTACATGGGCAGGAGCGAAGAGTTGCTGGAAGAATTGGAAGGGCACGGAAAATTCTTTCACGGCGCGGAGAAGTCGCTGCAGGATTTCCTGTGTCCGCTACTTCTGAAACTGGGCTTTGCCCAGGCGGGCGTACAGGGAGAATTCGACATGTACTTCGCTGCGCCGGACTCCCACATGCTCCATTAGGGACGGTCTGAAAAAGTCCGTCACGGACTTCCGCGCCGCGTCCGGTACACGCCCGGACGCGGCTATGCCAAATCAAGCGCTTACGCACCTGTTTCGCGGCGGGCCTTCCCTGGCCCGCGGAAACTCTGAACTCATTCAGAGTTTCCTTAGCTGCCGCAAAGCGGCAGTGCCTTTTTGGCCCCCCGGCGTCACGTCGCGGCGCCCGTGCACCCCATCCTGCCGACTATGCAGGAACGGCCCGCACACATAGGCTGTGATGACCATCCCAGCATCGAGCGCAGTGCATGCATGGCCATGCCGGGGTTTGCACCCCGGCTTACGATGGTCCCCAGCGCACATCAATCGCGCGTTTGAATATTCAGCCAGCGCGCGACCAGCGTGTCCAGGCTGAACTTGCCCGGCCCCGCTATCAGGAGCCAGAAGAAAATCGTGATGTAGAGCACTTCGTCGGCTTCAACGTAGTCATCCAACCCCATCAGGCGGCTCGATACCACCAGGGCCAAGGCCACCAGCATGTTGATGATCATCGGAATGCTGACCAGGCGCGTGAACAGTCCGAGCATCAGCAGCAGGCCGCCAACCAGCTCCGTCCAGGCCGACAAAGCTGCATTGAACGCCGGGTGAGGAATGCCCCAGCCGATGAAGCGCTGGGTAAAACCGTCCAGGTTCTGCACCTTGCCGATACCCGTCTCCAGCCAGAAGTAACCGAACACCAGCCTTATCACCAAGGGGCCCAGCGAGCGTCCCGCATGCAGGATGCCGAGCCAACGCGAAGCTGTCGTCGCCAAGAAATGACGCATTGCACCTATTCCCACACGTGGAGTAGGCGCATGATGCGCGGGCTGCCCCATTGCCTCAATGTCCAGACGTCCAGACTTTCTTGCCTGGCATCCGCCGGACTGTTGGGCATAAATGCAGGATGCACGGATGCAGCGACCGATGGAGCGAAGCAGCACAATCGCCCTTGTCCGGGTGGCCTCATGGCACCGGGCAAGTATCCCTGTGCCGCCCTGCGGCGACCCACAAATCTTGGAGCGATAGATATGAACGTCAAGACAGTCAATGCCAGCGCCATGGCCCTGATGGTGGCCGGTTTGTTCGCCGCCGCCACGGTTTCCGCCGCGCCTGCCGGTGCCGCCGCCGGCGACCAGGCCCAGGTCAAGTGCGTGAACTCCAGCTCTTGCAAGGGCCAGGGCGCCTGCAAGCAGGCCACCAATTCCTGCAAGGGCCAGAACTCGTGCAAGGGTCAAGGCTTCACCATGCAGAAGACCCAGGCCGATTGCGAAAAGGCGCAGGCCGCAGCCAAAGCGAAGTGATGCACACGGCGGGATGCACGCACGCCGCATGCGTCCCGCCTTCTCCAGGAGACTCTCGCCATGGCCATGCAATCCGCCGAGCGCTCCGATGCCTTGCCCTACCTGGGCTACGGATTGGGCTTGCGCGTTGAGCACTACGAAGCGCTGCGTGCCCAGCCATCCGGTGTCGATTGGCTGGAGATTGTTTCAGAAAATTACATGGTGCAGGGCGGCTTGCCGCTGACCTGGCTGGACCGCTTCCGCGAACGGTTTCCGCTGGTGATGCATGGCGTGTCGATGTCGATCGGCAGCACCGACCCGCTGGACGACGATTACCTGGCCCGCCTTGTCACGCTGGCCAGGCGCATCGAACCGGCCTGGGTTTCCGACCACCTTTGCTGGACCGGCGTGCAGGGCGTGAATCTGCACGACTTGATGCCGCTGCCCTATACCGAGGAAGCCCTCGACCATGTCGTTGCCCGTGTCCAACAGGTACAGGACCGGCTCAAGCGCCGCATTTTGCTCGAAAACGTTTCCAGCTATGTCAGCTATGCCGATTCACAGCTGACCGAGTGGGAGTTTCTGGCCGAAGTGGCCGGACGCGCCGATTGCATGATCCTGCTGGACATCAACAACGTGCATGTCAGCGCGAAGAACCATGGGTTTTCGGCGCTGGATTACCTGCACGGCATTCCGGTTTCGCGCGTGCAGCAGTTTCACCTAGCCGGCTACGAACAGGGCGAGCGTTTGATCATCGATACCCATGACGCGCCGGTTTCCAACGCAGTGTGGGACCTGTACACCGAAGCCGTGCGTCGGTTTGGCCGCGTATCGACGATGATCGAACGCGATGACCATTTCCCACCGCTGGCCGAATTGAAGGCGGAACTGGAACATGCGCGCATGCTCGCCGAACCGCTCTTGCGAGATGCCGCATGACCTCGCTGCAGGCCACGCAACAGCAGATGCTGCAGGCCGTGTTGGCGGAATCGGCACAGATACCGCCGATCATTCGTGGCAGCGATCTTACCGATGCCCGTAGCCGCCTGGAGATCTACCGGCACGGCTACCGTGTGCGTCTGCGCGACGCCTTGCAAGCCGAATTCTCCGGGCTGCGCAGCATGGCCGGCGCGCGCTTCGAAGTCATGCTGGACAAATACATCAGCGCACACCCTTCCGAGCACTACAATATTCGCTGGTACGGCGCCGGCCTTGCCGCCTTTCTCGACTATGCCCGTCCGTGGCGCGACCAGCCCCAGTTCGGGGACATGGCGCGACTGGACTGGGCGATTTCCGTCGCCTTCGACGCAGCCGATGAAACCAGCGCAAGCGCCGCCGATCTCGCCAGCGTACCGCCGGATGCATGGCCGCGGCTGCAGCTTTCCCTGCTGCGTAACCTGCATGTGCTGGACTGCCGCTGCAATGTCGATGCATTCCGCCGGGCAGCGGACCATGGACATCCTCGGCCACGCCTGCGCAGGCTCGCGCCGGCGCGGCAGATCCTGGTATGGCGCAAGGAAACCACCGTGCACTACCGGCGCCTGGACGACACCGAATGGCAGGTGCTGAGCGCCGCCCTGCGGGGTGAAACCTTGGCTGGCCTGTGCGAATGCCTGGCCGCGCGCCACGATGGTGCAGCCGCCATGGCGCACATGGTGACGTTGCTGCAGGGCTGGCTGTCAGCCGGACTGATCCATGGCTGGACATTCGCCTGAGCGAACGCTGCTGCCTTCTGATTGATGTGGCAGTGCCGCAACCGCTAGCCGGCTGTTTAGAAACAGCCGGCTAGCGCTTGATTTAAGCGTAGCCAAGTACGGACCCGTGCCGGACTTGGCGCGTTGAGAAAGGCAGGGAAGCCCTTTCTCAACATTCTGCTTCAGCACGTAACCCGAGCCGACTTCCCGGCGAATGATTGTCAAAGCGCAGTCCAAGGAAGTCTGTCCATGTACGTCGATGCTTACGCCAAACCAACCCAGGCATCACGACCGCCTACCGTCGCGCCGGCCCTGGAAGCCCTGCTCAACCAGTCGATGCTGCGTGTCGAAGTGGTGGCGGAGCCGAAATTCTGCGGTTCCTGGTTCGCCGATGCGCCGTGCAATGGCCATGGACTGTTCCATCTGGTGGGTTCGGGCGAATGCCTGATTGAAAGCGAATCCCTCGCCGAAACCTGGCATCTGCAAGCCGGAGACCTGGTGGTGTTTGCGCATGGCGACCCGCATCGGCTGCGTGCTCGCGACGCCGGGGCCGATATCGACACCAGCCTGATCTGTGGCGAACTTCGTTACGCCAGCCACACTCGTCACCCTCTCAGCCATGCCTTGCCGGCTTGCTTTGTGGTGCGCGACGCACAAGCCCACACCCTGTTCCGCCATCTGTCGACGATGATGGTCGAGATCGCGAAAACCGAGGTGCCGGGCCGCAAGGTGCTGCTGAACAAGCTGGCCGATACGCTGTTCACGCTCGCCGTATGCGATTACGCCCACCGCCACGCCGACCAGCAGGGCCTGTTCGCCGCCCTGGCCGACAATCGCATCTGCAAGGTGCTGCAGGCCGTACACGAAGAGCCCGGACGCCTGTGGACGATGCAGAACATGGCTGCCCTGGCCTGCATGTCGCGCTCGTCATTTGCCGAACGCTTCGCGCAACTGATGAACGTACCGCCCATGCAGTACGTCACACAGTGGCGCGTCAATGTTGCGGAACGTCTGCTGCATGACCCTGAAATGTCGGTGGCGTCGATCGCCGAGCGGCTGGGGTATAGCAGCGAGGCCGCCTTCCGCCGCCTGTTCAAACGCGTGAGCGGCATTTGCCCCGGCCGCATCCGCTCGGGCAGCCGTCACGCCTAAGCATTCCATCCAGGTGCCGGCTCGATTCCGCCGTGGTCGCGGCACGACTTGGCACGAGGCAAAAACATCCTGCCCGGCCGCAGCCTCTAGTCTCCTTCCTGAAACGTGGCATCATTTCCCACGGCGTGTTGACCGGCGCCGCGGATTCACGTTGTCCTGCTGCGATTAGTGAACGATCAGGTTTTCTATCGGGCAGGTCTTTCCATGGGGTGGGATTGGAGGAGACGGCAGCATGGCAACCTTTCGAAGTGGCAGGGATGGGGCCACCAAGACTGCCCGTCCTGTGCTCGCGCGGCGCATCCGCAGCGGCGCCGGCCCCATGGCCGCGCGCAACCTGCATGGGCACGTAGTGCAGGTCCTTGGACAGCGCATCGTCAGCGGCGCGATCAAGCAGGGCGAGGTACTGCCGCCCGAAGCGACCATGGCCGAAGAAATGGACGTGAGCCGAACCTCCCTGCGCGAGGCCATGAAGGTGCTCTCGGCCAAAGGCCTGGTGGAAGCGCGCCCCAAGGTCGGCACGCGCGTGCGCGATGCGCGGTTCTGGAGTCAGCTGGATGCCGACGTACTCGCCTGGCGCTGCGCCTCGATGCCCACTTCGGACTTCGTGCAGAAGCTGTCGGAAATGCGCGAAATCATCGAGCCGGCGGCCGCGGCGAGCGCCGCACGGCATCGCAGCGTCACGCAATTGAAGCGCATGCAGGTCGCCTTCGATGCCATGGAAGCCTCACACGATCCGGAGTCATGGACCACTGCCGACATCGACTTCCACGAGGCGATTCTGGCCGCCACCGGCAACGAACTGCTGATCTCGCTGTTCTCGGTGATCGAAACGGCGCTCAGCAGCTACTTCACGATGTCGGCGCATACGGCCGTGAACTTCAAATATTCGCTGCCGCAACACCGCACGGTGCTGCAGGCCATCCGCGACAAAGATCCGGAAGCAGCCCACAAGGCCATGGTCAAGGTGATTTCGGATACGAAGGAAAACCTGAGCAGCAAGCGGCGCAAGGCGTGAGTTGGAACGAAGATGCTGCCATCACGGCCCTGGGTAAATTTTGCTGAGTACAGCCGCGTAGGCTGGGATGACAATCCCAGCTTTTGGTTCGGCATTGCAAATGCTGGGATTGTCATCCCAGCCTACGCGGCTTAGCTGCGCCCTAACCGCCGGCTCGACTCACTGTTGCTTCGCGGCCTGGTCGATACCGAAACGATAAACGATGACGTTGCGATAGGTTTCGCCCGGCGCCAGCCGCGCGGAGCCGAAGTCCGGATGATTGGGCGTGTCTGGAAACAGCTGCGGCTCCAGCACGAAGGCATCGCCCTGGCGATAGATATGGTGATCCTTGCCCACGGTGGCGCCGTCAAGGAAGTTGCCCGAATCGAATTGCAGGCCCGGCTTGCCCGACCAGATGGTCATCACCCGGCCCGAATGCGGATCCTCCGCCCGCGCCACCACGCGCGGCTCGATTTCCTTGCGGCTGAGCACCCAGTTCATGTCGTATCCGTGGCCGAACAGCAGCTGTTGCGAGCGGCCATCGCGAATGTCGCGGCCGATCGGCTTGGCGACGCGAAAATCGTACGGCGTGCCCGATACGGAGACGATTGCTCCCGTCGGTATCGCAGCGGCATCGCTCACCGGCGTGATCGCATCGCCGGGGATCATCAGTTCCTGCTCCATCACGGAGCCCGAGCCTTCACCGCCCAGGTTCCAATAGGTGTGATTGGATAAGTTGACGATGCTGGGCTTGTCCGTAGTCGCGGTGTAGGCAATCTTCAGCTGGTTGTCGTCGCTCAAGGCGTAGGTCGCCTTCACCGTCAAGGTGCCGGGATAACCCTGGTCGCCATCGGGACTGACGTATTCCATCATCACGCCGGGCGTCGGACCCGGCTTTACCTCGAGCACCTTCCACACCTGCACGTCGAAGCCTTTCGTGCCGCCATGCAGGGTATTCGTGCCGTCATTCAAGCCAAGGCTGTAGCTCTTGCTGTCCAGCGTGAATTTGCCGTGCGCGATGCGGTTCGCATAGCGGCCAACGGTCGAACCGAAATACTGGCGCCGGTCGAGATACCCCTGCAGCGTGTCGTAGCCGAGTACTACGTCGGCGAGCTTGCCGTCGCGGTCCGGCACCAACAAGGACTGCAGCGACGCGCCATAGCTCATGATACGCGCGCGCATGCCATGGCTATTGGTAAGCGTCACGATTTCCACCTCCTGCCCATCCGCCGTGTGGCCGAATGAGGCACGCGTCGCCTGGCCGGCTGTCGCGACCAGCGGCAACAGCACGGTTGCCGTAAAGATCGAGCCGAGCAGCCCTGCAGATTTCAAGCAACTCCCTTTATGAAATCGGCCAGCCAAGGGCCCTGTCGCTTCTGAGCATATTGTATGATTATATAGACGCATGGCCGTCCGGGCTTTACGCGCCGCAGCACGGGCTTCGAACAAGCAGAACCGGGACATGATCGTGGCAAGGGGCATGAGCGGAGGGTGACCAAAGGCGAAGTGGAAAAGACGCATGTTATAGGCGAGCAACGTGACAAACAGAACGTCCGCACCCGACAGCCATCATCCGTACGCAGGAGCAAATTTCGCAATGCAACACGAGCATCTATCTCCCATCACTCCGTAGAGCGCCGATGAGAGTCGCAAACACCCGCAACCTGCACGGCCATGTCACCCAGGAACTGGGGGTGCGGATCGTCAGCGGCCAGCTCCAGCCCGGGGAGGCATTGCCACGTGAAGAAGCGCTTGCCGAGCAAATGGCGGTGAGCCGCACGGCCCTGCGCGAAGCAATGCGTGTGCTGTCCGCCAAGGGCCTGGTCGAGGCACGCCCCAAGGTCGGTACGCGGGTGCGCGAAGAACGCTACTGGCATCAGCTTGATGCCGACGTGTTGGCCTGGCGCTGCGCCTCGATGCCCCCGGCGGATTTCGTGCAGAAGCTGGCGCAGATGCGCGAAATCTTCGAGCCCGCCGCAGCCGCCCTGGCCGCGCGCCGCTGCGATGCCTCACAGCTGAAGCAGATCGAGCTGGCATACCGTGCCATGGAAGCGGCCCAAGATACCGATGAGTGGGCCGAAGCGGATCTGCAGTTCCACGAGGCCGTGCTCGTCGCAACGCATAACGAACTGATGATTTCGCTTTTTTCCGTGGTGGAAACCGCCCTGGGCTCGTTCTTTGTCCAGTCCGCTCGCAGGAGCGGCGACTTCAAGTATTCCCTGCCGTATCACCGCCAGGTGTTCGAGGCGATACGGCGTCGCCAGCCCGAGGTGGCCCGCCGCGCCATGCAGCAGATGATTCTCGATTCGAGTGCCCACATGACCGGCAAGCGCCGCACGAGGAAGTCCACATGATGGCCCAGGTGCGGCTGATCGGGCTGGACTGGGGTACCAGCAGCCTGCGTGCCTACCTCTACGATGCCGATGGCAAGGTGGTGGCTTCGCGCCAGCAAGCCTGGGGCATCCGTCAATTGCCTGAAGGCGGATTCGCAGCGGCCTTGCGGGCCATCACCGCCGATTGGCCGGCCTGCGTGGCGGTTGCCGCCGGCATGGTCGGCAGCCGGCAAGGCTGGCACGAAGTGCCTTACGTGGCGTTGCCCGCCGACGTGGCAAGCATTGCTCAAGGCATGCTGCGCGTGGAGGATTGCGCAAGCCACGAACTATGGATCGCGCCAGGCCTGCAGCGGCGCCAACCGGCCGACGTCATGCGCGGTGAGGAAACACAGATCATCGGCGCCCTGGCACCGCAGTCGCTGCATCAGCCGAATAGGCGTTTCGTGCTGCCTGGCACGCACAGCAAATGGGCCACGGTCGTCAATGGCCGCATCAACGCATTCGATACGGTCATGACCGGTGAAATGTATGCGCTGCTGATCAGGCACTCCATCCTTGGCGCCGGCCTTCCCGCCGAGTCCACGCCATCCTCGTTTGTGCAGGAAGCCTTCGTCCGCGGCCTGCTCGCCGCCAGGGACAGCGGCGGCGAGGGCATTTTCAGCCGCCTGTTTTCCATCCGGGCGTTGATGCTGGCCGGTGAGCTGCTGCCGGCCCATGTGCCGGATTTTCTGTCCGGCCTGCTGATAGGCGAGGAATTCCGTATTGCACGCCTGCGTGACGATGGCGACTTTTCGCCACTGTGCCTGATTGGCGAGGCTTCGTTGTGCCAACGCTATGCCCTGGCCGCGCAACACTTCCATTACGCGCTGCCGGCCGTCATCGATGACGCCGCCGCGCAAGGGCTGTGGCAGCTGGCTTGCGCTGCTGGACTGCTGGTCAAGGCCCAGCTTCATTCTTATTCCGGAGTAACAGCATGATAGGTGCGTGGCTCGATGCCCTTCCCCTGGTGGCGATTCTTCGCGGTATTCGGCCGGAGGAAGCGCTCGATATCGGTAACGCGCTGGCCGGGGCCCAATTCCGCCTGATCGAAGTGCCGCTGAATTCACCGGAGCCGTTCGAAAGCATCCGCCTGCTTTCGGCACAGCTCGGCCAGCACTGCCTAATCGGTGCCGGCACCGTGTTGCAGCCCGAACAGGTCACGCAGGTTGCCGCCGCGGGAGGTCGTCTGATCGTGATGCCGCACGCGGATGTCCGTGTGATCACCGCCGCCAAACGCGCAGGAATGTATTGCGTGCCAGGCGTGGCCACGCCTACCGAGGCGTTTGCCGCCATCCAGGCCGGTGCCGATGCGCTCAAGCTGTTCCCCGCCGAATTGCTGGCGCCCCCTGTACTCAAGGCCTGGCGTGCGGTGATGCCGCGTGAGCTGGCGATGCTGCCGGTAGGCGGTATCACGCCGGAAAACATGGCCTCTTATATCGCCGCGGGCGCCAACGGCTTTGGCCTCGGCTCCGCCCTGTACGCACCCGGCCGCGATGCGGACGACGTCGGTCGTCGCGCCCACGCCTTCGCGCAAGCCTGGAAATCGAGTCTCCAAGGAAATCCTGCATGAAGATCACCCGTCTGACCACGTTCCTCGTTCCGCCGCGCTGGCTGTTCGTACGCATCGATACCGATGAAGGCATCAGCGGCTGGGGTGAACCGGTTGTGGAAGGCCGTGCGCACACTGTCGCGGCGGCGGTCGACGAATTGTCCGATTATCTCGTCGGCAAGGATCCACGCCACATCGAGGATCATTGGAACGTGATGTACCGCGGCGGCTTCTACCGCGGCGGTCCGATCCTGATGAGCGCGATCGCCGGCATCGACCAGGCGCTGTGGGACATCAAGGGCAAGCATCTGGGCGTCCCCGTGCATGCGCTGCTGGGTGGACCGGTGCGCGATCGCATCCGCGTGTACTCGTGGATTGGCGGCGATCGTCCGTCGGACACCGCCAAGGCGGCCAAGGAGGCGGTCGCGCGCGGCTTCACCGCAGTGAAAATGAATGCCACCGAAGAGATGCATTTCGTCGACACGCACGCCAAGGTGCAGCGCGTGCTGGAGAACGTACAGGCCGTGCGCGATGCGGTGGGGCCGGACATCGGCCTGGGGCTGGATTTCCATGGCCGCGTGCACAAGCCGATGGCGAAGGTGCTGATGCGTGAGCTGGCGCCATTCAAGCTGATGTTCATCGAAGAGCCAGTGCTATCCGATCACCTGGAATGCATTCCGGAACTCGCCAGCATCTCCCCCGCACCGATCGCGTTGGGTGAGCGCCTGTACTCGCGCTATGACTTCAAGCGCGTATTCGCTACCGGCGGCGTGGACATCATCCAGCCCGATCCTTCGCATGCCGGCGGCATCACCGAAACGCACAAGATTGCGATGATGGCAGAAGCCTACGACGTAGCGCTGGCGTTGCACTGCCCGTTGGGACCGATCGCGCTGGCAGCCAACCTTCAGTTGGATGCGATGTGCCACAACGCATTCATCCAGGAACAAAGCCTGGGCATCCACTACAACGCCACCAACGATCTGCTCGATTACATTACCGATCGCAGCGTGTTCGCCTACGAAAATGGCTACGTGTCCATGCCGGACGGCCCTGGCCTGGGCGTCGAGGTCAATGAGGCCTACGTCGCCGAACGCGCCGCCGTGGGCCATCGCTGGCGCAATCCGGTCTGGCGCCACGACGACGGCAGCGTGGCGGAATGGTAATGTCCACGAAGAGACCCCAGATGCCCATGTTCGCCACCTACCCCAGCCTGGTCGATCGCGCGGTATTGATTACCGGCGGCGCAACCGGCATTGGCGCCGCCTTCGTTACGCACTTTGCGCAGCAAGGCGCTCGCGTGGCCTTTCTCGACATCGATGAGCAGGGCGCCTCAGCCTTGCGCGACGCCTTGCCGCAAGTACGTCATGCACCGCTGTTCCTTCCCTGCGACGTCACCGACATTGCGGCTCTGCGCAAATCCATCGCAACGGCCAGCCAGAGCATCGGCACGTTCGGAGTATTGGTCAACAACGCCGCCAACGATCGGCGACATCGTCTTGAGGACACGACGCCGGAAGAATTCGAACAGAGCGTCGCCGTCAACTTGCGCCACCAGTATTTCGCCACCCAGGCGGTAGTGCCCGGGATGCGCGAGCTAGGCGGCGGCTCGATCATCTGCCTGGGCTCCACCGGCTGGATGATCAAGAACGCCGGCTACCCGATGTACGCGATGGCGAAGTCGGCTGTGCGCGGCCTGGTCAACGGCCTGGCGCGCGAGCTGGGCAAGGACCGCATCCGCATCAACGCCCTGGTGCCCGGCTGGGTGATCACCGAGAAGCAGCGCGAGCTATGGCTGGATGAAGCCGGCGAGCAGGAAATCCGCAGCAAGCAATGCATGCCCGGATATCTGGGCGCGGATGATCTGGCACGCGCGGCCTTGTTCCTGGCCGCCGATGACAGCCACATGTGCACCGGCCACGATTTTATCGTCGATGGCGGCTGGGCATGAGCCTGCAAGCAACATTGGTGCTGGACGCACGCAACACCCTGGGTGAAGGCGTGACCTGGTGCGTGCGCAGCCAGGCGCTGTACTGGACGGATATCCATGCCTCCATGCTGTGGCGTTATCGCCCTGCCGATGGCAGCACGCGCCAGTGGACGATGCCCGAGCGCCTTGCTTCGTTCGCTTTGTGCGATGCGGCTGACTGGCTGCTATTGGGATTGGCCAGCAGCCTGGCCTACTTCCACCTGGAAAGCGGCGAATTGATCCGCTTGGCTGAAGTCGAAGCCGGTCTGCCTACGCGGCTCAACGATGGCGCCTGCGACCGCCACGGGCGCTTTGTGTTCGGCACGCTGCATGAACCTGCCAGCGGCGAAGCACGGCGTGCTGCCGGTGCTTTCTATCGGCTACGCGCGGATCTGACGCTGGAACTGCTACCACTTGGACCGGTCGCGATCAGTAACAGCATCGCGTTCAGTCCCGAGGGCGGCACGATGTATTACTGCGATTCGTTCACGCGCATAGTTTGTCGCTGCAGCTACGGCGACAGCATCACCAAGCCTGAAGTGCATATCGACTTATCGCAAGCCCAAGGTGAGCCGGACGGGTCCGCGGTGGATAGCGAAGGCGGCTTATGGAATGCCGAATGGGGTTCCGGCCGCGTGGTGCGTTATACGCCCGACGGCAAGCAAGACTTGATCATCACGCTGCCTGCCAGCCAGCCCACACGCGTGGCTTTCGGCGGCGAAAGATTGAACACGCTCTACATTACCAGCGCTCGGGACGGACTCAGCGCCGAAGCACTGGCGCAAGAGCCGCATGCCGGCGGGCTGTTTGCCGTCGAGGTGCCCTTCACCGGCATGCCCGAGCCACGTTTTGCAGGCCGGCCCATGTGAGCCGGCTTTTTCTAGGCATTGGGAAGTAGCCGAAAACATCCGCTTGACGCGAACGACCGGGGAGTCATTCATGAGTGTCAATACCATTCCAGCACCTGTCACAAGCCATTCGCATGCCAGGCCCCACGCCAAGGCCACTGCCATCTTCACCTGCGTGCTCGCCGCGCTGGCCGGCTTGATGTTCGGCCTGGACATCGGCGTGATTTCGGGCGCCACCCAGTTCATCCAGAAACAGTTCGGCGTCTCCGATCACCAGATCGAATGGATTGTCAGCGCCATGATGTTCGGCGCCGCGGTCGGCGCACTGTTTGCTGGATGGATGTCGTCCGCACTGGGGCGCAAACGCTCGCTGATTCTTGGTGCGGTGCTGTTCGTGGTCGGCTCATTGTTGAGCGGACTCGCCTGGTCGCCCGATACGTTGATCGCGGCGCGCGTGGTGCTGGGCCTGGCGATCGGCCTCGCCACCTTCACCGCACCGCTGTATCTGGCGGAAGTCGCACCTGAGTATATTCGTGGCGCGATGATTTCGGTCTACCAGCTGATGATCACCATCGGTATCCTGGTCGCCTTCCTCTCGGATACGGCTTTCAGCTACACCGGCAACTGGCGCTGGATGCTCGGCATCATCGCGATCCCCGGCGCGCTGTTCCTGGTCGGCGTGCTGTTTCTCCCGGATAGCCCGCGCTGGCTGATGATGAAGCAACGCGAAGCGGAAGCGCTGGACGTACTGCAACGTCTGCGCGGCGATGCAGCCATCGTCGAGCGAGAAGCGAACGATATCCGCGAACAACTGCGCACGCCGCAACGCGGCTGGCACTTGTTCCAGGAAAACAGTAACTTTCGCCGTTCCGTGGGGCTGGGCATCCTGCTGCAGCTCATGCAGCAGTTCACCGGCATGAACGTGGTGATGTACTACGCGCCGCGCATCTTCCAGGACATGGGCTACGACCCCACGGCACAGATGTGGTTTACGGCCATCGTCGGCCTCACCAACGTCCTGGCTACCTTCATCGCCATCGGCCTGATCGACCGCTGGGGCCGCAAGCCGATCCTTTATACCGGCTTTGCGGTGATGGCCGTCGGCCTCGGTGTGGTCGGAAGCATGATGGGCGTCGGCGCGAGTTCGCACGGCATGCAGCTGTTCACCGTGGGCATGCTGTTGGTATTCATCGTCGGCTTCGCGATGTCCGCCGGCCCGTTGATCTGGACCCTTTGCTCGGAAGTGCAGCCATTGAAGGGGCGCGACTTCGGCATCGGCTGCTCCACCATGACCAACTGGATTGCCAACATGATCGTTGGCTTCACTTTCCTCACCCTGCTCAACCGTTTTGGTCACACCAACACGTTCTGGCTCTACGCAGGACTCAATCTGGTCTTCATCGTACTGACCTTCTGGCTGGTGCCGGAAACCAAGGGCATCACGCTAGAACAGATCGAGCGCAATCTGATGAGCGGCAAGCGGCTGCGCGACATCGGCCGCTGATTCAGCTCTACATCTTCAGAGGGAAGCT
Source organism: Dyella choica (assembly GCF_003977665.1). Taxonomy (GTDB): domain Bacteria; phylum Pseudomonadota; class Gammaproteobacteria; order Xanthomonadales; family Rhodanobacteraceae; genus Dyella_B; species Dyella_B choica. The sequence continues at coordinate 31,602 of NZ_RYYV01000008.1, forward strand.
CCCGGCCGGCGCACCACCGGCCGGCAACAAAGTCGTCTTGCGGAGCTACTCAGACAACGCGTACCAGGCATAGCTGTTCATGGCCCCGGACGATTTGCGCGAACAGTTCGGGTAGCGCGTAGGCTGGAATGACAATCCCGGCCTGGTCGATATTCAAGGAAAGCTGGGATTGCCATCCCAACCTACGCAGCGTCCGAAAAGCAAAGGGCCGGCATGTAGCCGACCCTTTGCATCGATAACGCGAAGTTTTACTTGGCCGGTTGCTGCTTCAGGCCGCGATGTTCGAGCATCGGCTCGATGCTCGGATCCGCGCCGCGCCAATCCTTGTACAACTTCGCAAGCTCTTCGGTATTGCCGCGCGAGAGCACCATGGCGCGGAAATGGTCCCCATTTTCGCGCGTCAGGCCGCCCTTCTCTTTGAAGCCCTCGAAGGCATCGTCGGCGAGCATCTGCGTCCACAGGTAGGCGTAGTAGCCCGCAGAATAGCCGTTGCTCCAGATGTGCAGGAAGTAGCTGGAACGGTAGCGAGGCGGTACGTAGGTCAGATCCGTACCATCCTTTTTCAGTGCAGCCACTTCGAACGCGTCGACATCCTGCTTGGACTCGTCGGCCGACAGCATGTGCCAGTTCATGTCCAGCATGGCCGCCGAAACCAGCTCAGTCATGTCATAGCCCTTGTTGAACAGCTGGGCCTTCTTGATCTTCTCGACCAGCTCCTGCGGCATCGGCTGGTGCGACTGGTAATGCTTGGCGTAGTTGGCGAAGACCTTCGGATCGAACGCCCAGTTCTCATTGAACTGCGAGGGGAATTCGACGAAGTCGCGGGCGGTCTGCGTACCGGACAAAGTGGGGTACTGCGCGTCGGCAAACAGACCATGCAGGCCATGGCCGAATTCGTGGAACATGGTGATCACGTCATCGGTCGACAGCAGCGCCGGCTGGCCGGCAGCCGGTTTGGTGAAGTTGGCGACGTTGTAGATCACAGGCTTAGTGCCCCGCAACCCGGACTGCTGCACGAAGTTGTCCATCCACGCGCCGCCATTCTTGTTGTCGCGCTTGAAGTAGTCGAAGTAGGCGAGCGCCATCGACTTGCCGTCCTTGTCGAACACTTCGAACACGCGCACGTCCGGGTTGTAGACGGGGATGTCCTTGCGCTCCTTGAACGAAAGGCCGTAAAGCTGGTTCGCCGCGTAGAACACTCCGTTCTGCAGCACGTTGTCGAGTTCGAAGTACGGCTTGATCTGCGACTCGTCCAGATCGTACTTGGCCTTGCGTACTTCCTCTGAGTAGTGCTCCCAATCCCACGGCGTGAGCTTGAAGCTGGGTTGCTTGAGCGCGGACTGGTCCTTGTCGATCTGCTTTTGGATGTCCTGCGCTTCCGTCTTGGCGCGCACGACCGCGGCAGGTGCAAGTTTCTGCATGAAGCTCATGACCGTTTCCGGCGTCTTGGCCATCTGGTCCTGCAACGTCCATGCAGCGTAATTGGGGAAACCAAGCAGCTTGGCCTCTTGCGCGCGCAGCTGAGCGAGGCGCGCAATGATGTCCCGGGTATCGTTGGCGTCGCCCTTTTCAGCGCGAGTTGACGAGGCATCGAACAGCGCCTTGCGTGTGACGCGATCGGTTAGATCCTGCAGGGCCGGCTGCTGCGTGGTGTTCTGCAGGGTGAGCACCCATTTGCCGTCCAGGTGGCGGTCTTTGGCCGCTTGCTCGGCGGCGGCGATGTCTTCGTCGGAAAGGCCGGCTAGCTTGGCCTTGTCATCGACGACCAGCGCGCCATTCTTGGCGGCGGCCAGGAGCTTGTTGTTGTACTGCGCTTCAAGCGCGGCATCTTCCTTGTTGTAGTCCTTGAGCTTGGCCTTGTCCGCGTCGGAAAGCTTCGCACCGGCCATCACGAACTGGCGGTACACCACTTCCACCAGGCGATGCGATTCCGGATCGAGCTTGAGCGAATCACGCTGGTCGTAGACCGCTTGAATGCGCTGGAAAAGTTTGCCGTTGAGATGGATCGCGTCTGCATGCGCAGCCAGCTTGGGCGCTTCCTCTTCCTGCACCTTTTGCAATGCATCGTTCGTATTGGCGGCGGTGATCGCGTTGAACACCTCCGACACACGGTTCAGCAGCACGCCGGATTTCTCCAGCGCCACATAGGTGTTTTCAAAGGTGGGCGGCTCGGGGTTGTTGGCGATCTTCTCGACCTCCTCCAGCTGCTGCCGCATGCCTTCTTCGATCGCCGGCTGGTAGTCGCTGTCCTTGATCTTGTCGAACGGCGGCGCCTGATAGGGCAGCGTGCTGGCGGTGAAGAAAGGATTGCTGGCCTGCGCCTCGGCGGCGGCGGTGGAAGCCTTGGCCGGGGCACTACCGGAGGTAGCCGGCGCGTTGTGGCTTTCATTGGGGGATTGCGAACAGGCAGCAAGCGCGACGGACATGGCGATCGCAAGCAGGCGGAGACGAGGCATGGAGGCTCCCGAAGATGGCTGCCCGGGGGCAGGAATAGGAAGGATTGGACCCCCGACTCTAGCCACAGCGCCCCCATCTTCCAAGCCTGCCGGACGACACAGGGCTTCAGAACACCCCGTCACGTGCTGTAGGTGCGATCCTTCCAGCGCGAACGGACACCCCGCCAGTAGCGGATGGCCGAGCTCCAGGTCATGCCCAGATACAGCACGGCGCCGAACGGAAGCAGCAGCGCCCAGGCCAGCCGCATGTGGTAGTAGCGCAGCATCGGAAGGTAGCTCAGCATCATGGCGACCAACGCGAGCAGGCCCATGCGCCAGGTAGCCGGCGAAGCCAACAGCAGGAAAGGCAGGCCATAGGAAATCGCAAACAACACGGTTACCACCAGCAGCAGCAGGGTGGAGTAGCCGAGCTGGGTGAAGGCCGAGCGCGCCACCATGTCGTGAATCGAGCGCAAGCTGCCATAGGGACGAAGACTTACCACGCCGCGGCTCAGGCCCAGCCAGGTGCGATAGCCGGCATTTTTCACCTGTCGCGCCAAGGTGCAGTCGTCGATCAACGCATTGCGCAGGCTGGCAAAGGCGCCGGCACGCTGCAGTGCTTCTGAGTCGACCAGGATGCAACCGCCTGCCGCAGCGGCGACCAGACGCGAGGATGAATTGGAGATCGAGAAGGGATAGATCAGCTTGAAGTAGTACACGAACGCCGGTAGCAGCAGGCGATCCCAGAAGCTGGTGCGCCTCAGGTCCGCCATCAGCGAGACGAACTGGCGGTTTTCGCGCTGCTTGTGTGCCAGCAATGCGGGCAGCAATCCCGGTTGCAATTGAATGTCCGCGTCCAACAGCAGCGTCATCGGCGTATGCACGTGCGCCCTGCCCTGCTCCAGCGCCCACAGCTTGCCTGCCCAACCTGCCGGCAACGCTTGACCACGGATCACGCGTACGTTCGGGAAGGAGGCGGCGATTTTCGCCGTATCGTCAGTCGACTGATCGTCTACCACGACCACTTGCAAGCCATGGCCCTGCGCCTGCAGGCCGGACAGCGTGAGGCCGATGACATCGGCCTCGTTGCGCGCAGGAATCAATACGGTGATCTGGCTCAGATCGGCCGGCCCGGTCCGCGGGTCGGCCTCGATGCGTTCACGCGTGCTCCAGGCCCGCCACGGTGTCAGTAGCAGGCCTACCCACATCAGCGCCGGCAGCGACGCGGCAATCCATCCCACTGTGCCCATCGAAAGTCGACGCCTTGGCGCTTAGTGGTTCGCTTCGGTACCGGTCTCAGCGCTGCGGCGCTGAATCGAGCTGATCGGAATGTGGATCGCCGTGGCGTCCGCACGATTGCCATACTTAACCGGCAGATCAGGCGCCATCGGGCCATCGGTACGCGGACCGAACATCGACACCTTCAGCGCTTTCAGCGGATGGGCGAACATGTCGTCCACCGCCGTGCCCTCGAAACCGCAGTGCGCCATGCAGTTGTCGCACTTCGGATTGATGCCCACGCCGTACTTGTCCCACTCGGTATCTTCCATCAATTCCTTGTAGGTCTTGGCGTAGCCTTCGTCGACCAGCAGGTAGCACGGCTTCTGCCAACCGAAGATGTTGTAGGTGGGGTTGGACCACGGCGTGCACTGGTAGGCCTGGTTGCCCGCGATGAAGTCCATGAACATCGCCGACTGGTTGAACGCCCACTTGCGCTTGCGTTCCTTGCCGATCTTGAAGATGTCGCGGAACAGCTGCTTGCTCTCGGTGCGGCCCAGGAACACGTCCTGGCGCGGCGCATGCTGGTAGCTGTAGCCCGGCGACACGGTGATGCCTTCCACGCCCAGCTCCATCGCGTAGTCGAAGAAATCGGCCACTTCTTCCGGCGGCTCGCTGTTGAACAGCGTGCAGTTCACCGTGACGCGGAACCCCTTCGACAGCGCAAGCTTGATCGCTGTCACCGCCTTCTCGAACACGCCATCCATGCAAACGGATTTGTCATGCTGCTTTTCCAGGCCGTCCAGGTGCACCGACCAGGTGAAGTACGGCGACGGCTTGTACTCGTCGATGTGCTTGGGCAGCAGGATCGCGTTGGTGCACAGGTACACGAACTTCTTGCGCGCCACGATACCTTCGACGATCTTCGGCAGATCCTTGTGGATCAGCGGCTCGCCGCCGGGGATCGACACCACCGGAGCATCGCACTCGTCCACCGCGGCCAGCGCCTGCTCGACGCTCATGCGCTTTTGCAGGATTTCCTTCGGCTGATCAATCTTGCCGCAACCGGCGCAAGCCAGATTGCACTGGAACAGCGGCTCCAGCATCATCGCCAGCGGGTAGCGCTTCTGGCCGCTCAGCTTCTTCTTGAGGATGTAGCTGGCGATCGTGGTTTGCTGAATAAGAGGGATACCCAAGGGATTTCTCCGGAATGTCAGGACGCCCGTGCAGCACGGCGTTTGGAAATCTTAACTGTTCGGTACAGTATAAGTCACTCGGACGTCAGCCATGCTTTTGGCTTGCGTCCGGCCTTTAAGCTTGGCGCGGCGCGAAGACTTCGGGGTGTTCGCGACGAATCCGCTGCCACTCGATCTTGAACCAGGGCGTGAAGGCTTCGGGCTTAGCCGCCATCTCCGCGTCGAGCGCATCCGGAGCGATGTAGCGCAGGCCGGAAATCTCGTTCACGTTCACCGTAGGCGCGGCGTCGCTGCGGCCGGCATACACCCAGCACAACTCATGCTCGGCCCCGTCCGCGTCGAATTGCGCCTGATACTCGAACTTGAACAGATAGTTCAGTTCGCAAGCCAGACCCAGCTCTTCCTTCAGGCGACGATGAGTGGCGCTATCCACCGTCTCGCCGCGGCGAGGATGGCTGCAGCAGGTATTCGACCAGTAACCCGGCCACAGGCGCTTGCCCGCTGCGCGCTGCTGCAATAACAGCTCGCCTTTCGCATTGAACACGAACAGCGAGAACGCACGGTGCAGGGTGCCCTTGCCGACGTGCGCGGCTGCCTTGTCGAGGAAGCCGACATCCCGGTCGTCATGGTCGACCAGGATCAGCGGTTCGTCGTCGAACGACACCACCTCGTTCGAATCGCGCCACTCCTGGCGCTCGAGTTCTGTGTTATCCAATCTCGACCTCCATCGCCTGATAGCCGGCGTCGCGAATCGCGGCCACTACCTTTTCGCGGTTTTGCGGGCACAGCGCGACGATCGAGCCGCCGCCGCCGCCGCCCGTGAGCTTGGCGCCCAGGGCGCCGTGTTCGCGTGCGATCTGCACCAGTTCTTCCACTTCCCAGCTCGACACGCGCAGCGCGTTGAGCAGACCGTGGCAGATGTTCATCAGATCGCCAAGGCGTTCCAGATCGTATTGCTGCATGGCATCCACGCCTTGCAGCGTGAGTGCGTCGATCTGCTGGAAAATGCCGTCATACAGAGCCGGATTGCGCTGCCATGCCGTGCGCACCTTGCCCACCGTTACGGCAGTGAGGCTTTCCTTGCCACTGATGCCGATCACCAGTGGAATGCGCTTGGGCAGATGGAGCTCGCGCACCATCGGCTGCTCGCCCTTCTTGCCAGCGCGCTTGTACAGCAACGGCTTGCCGTAGGTGGCCACTGTGTTGTCGATGCCGGAGGCCGAGCCATGCGCCACTTCTTCGCAACGGAAAGCCAGTGCGTTGATCTCTTCATCGTTCAAGCCCAGCTTGTAATGCTGGTCGAGCGCGCGGATCACCGCCACCGCCATCGCCGCCGAACCGCCCAGGCCCATCGCACGCGGCACATTCGGGAACACTTCGATGCGCATCGAGCGATCGGTCAGCTGCAGCTCGTCGAAAATGATGCCGAGCGAGCGCTGGAACGAATCGCGATGCGCCGGATCACGATGCAAGCGGTATTCCACGCCCCAGCGCGGGATGAACATGTCGACGCCGCCGGACTTGGTGTCCTGCGCCACCGCGCGCACGGCAAGCGGCACCGGCGCGGCAACGGCATGGCTACCGTAGACGACGGCATGCTCGCCGAGCAGGATGATCTTGCCGTGCCCGCAGGCCCGATGGTCGACCGAAGGTTGCTCCGCCGTCGTTGCCGGCACTCCGCGCGACTCCTTGCGCACCTGCTCGACAATCTCCTGCGCTTTCCAGATCTTGATCTCGCCGGTTTCCACTAGGCGCTCCACCACGGTGTCGAAGATTTCCGGCGTGGCACCTGCCGCCACGGCAACACTGCGCGCATGCAGGGTCATGTGGCCTTGCTGGATACCTTCGGTGACCAGCGCGCGCAGGGCGGAGAAATTCTGTGCCAGACCGACCGCGCCCATGATCTCGGCCAGTTCGCGCGCCGTCTTCACGCCGAGCAGGCGCAGATTCAGTGCCACGGTGGCGTTCGATTGCAGCGGACCGCCAACCGTGCCGACCTTCATCGGAATGTCCAGCTCGCCGATCAGCTCGCCCTTCTCGCCCTTGTACCAGCGCGTGAGCGAGGTGTAGCGGCCACCGCGCGCAGCATACGCATGCGCAGCTGCTTCGATCGCGCGCCAGTCGTTGCCGGTTGCCAACGCCACGGCATCAACGCCGTTCATGATGCCCTTGTTGTGCGTCGCTGCACGGTACGGGTCGATGCTGGCGAACTCGTTCGCGAGCACGATGCCGTCGCGCACTTCCTCGCCCTCGAAGCCCTTGCCGGTGAGCTGGTCGGCGGGGATCACGCAGCGCGCGCGCACCATCGAGCGATCGGTGAGATTGGAAAGAATGCGCAGGAACACGCGCCCGCCGGTCATCGTTTCGACCAGCGAGGCAATCCCCTCGCACATTGTATTGACCAGGTTGGCGCCCATCGCGTCGCGCGTGTCGACCAACAGATGCAGCACCAGCATGTCGCCGCCTTCGGGGCGCGGATGCACGTGCACTTCCAGATCCTGCGCGCCGCCGCCACGCGCCACCATCTGCGGATGCAGGCTGTTGGCGAGATTGAGCAGTTCGTCCTTGCGCTGGAGCAGAGTGGCCTTGGCGTGCGCCAGATGCGGCACGTCCACCACTTGCACCTGGCCGATCAGCACCGGTTCGGTGCTCTCGACCGTGAAGCCACCGGTACCGCGCACCAGCTTGGCCGCCGACGACAGGGCCGCGACGATCGAGGGCTCCTCCACCACCAGCGGCACGATGTAGTCGCGGCCGTTGACCAGGAAGTTCAGGCCCAGCCCCACCGGCAACCCCATCACGCCGACGACGTTTTCGATCATCTTGTCGGCTTTGTGAATCTTCAGCGTGTGATCACCGGAGACCAGAGCCTGATAATCCTCGGCCGACAACCAGCCGCGCTCATGGATGATGCGTACACGGTCGGATACCGAGAGTTTGTAGAAAGCGGGAAATCGGGACCGTTCGGCACTCGATGGTTCGGCGCTCATAGCCTTAAGCACTCCGTGATGGGTCAAAAGTCACAGGCCGCGTCACGACCTGGCACGCGGCCGGTAAGCCATGACGTTCAAGCGGACTGTGATCACGTCAAAATCCTTGCGGGGGAGGGAATCGCATCCGGGCGCATATGGCAGCTCACACCGCGGGAATCAAGGCCCAGGGGAACGACGTGCATACCGGCCGACACAATGGCTCGTTCAAATGTCGCCAACCTTTCCGCGTCCTGGGCAAACACCACCCCGAAGTCGCCGCCGGCGCCGCAAGGCTTATAGCTGACATCGCTACCGGAAGCCATATCGGCGAGCTGTTTTTGTGCGGGGGAATAGATTTCCAGTCCGCAAGCGGCGCCGAAGCGCTGCAAGCCCCGCGCATAATCACGCGTAAGCTCTATGAAAGATGGCATGCGCCGCTGCTTCAGCGCGTCGATCGCAGCAGCGGAAACGATGCCCAGTTCGCTCATATGTGCGGCGTAATCGCCTGCATGGGCCTGGCGCCATTGCGCCAAACGCTGCAGCGAATCGCTGGTGGAAACCGACTGCCCCGACCAAACGAACAGGCAGTTCAGACCGTCCGCTGAAATCGACTCGTAGGCGGGTTCGCGATCGGAGCCCACCAGCTGGTAGCTGATCAAGCCACCGGCCACGCTGGCCGCCACGTCCACTCCGCTGCCCCGGCCGCCTTGCCAGCCCCCATGCATGTGCAGCAGCCGCCGCATCCAGCCCAGGCGATCGGTCATGACATCGCCATGGCCGGCATAAGTGGCCAGGGCGGAAGCGAGCGCCACGGTCAGTGCTGCGCTGGATCCGAGCCCCAGTTTGGAGCGCACGCCTCCATCCGTATGAAAGAAACCGGACGTATCCAACTGCAGGTCGAAACCGGCCGCCGATACTGGCGCCAGGTCTTCGCGCAGCATGCCATGCCACACGTGATCGACCAACGTAAGCTTGGCCTTGGTCGCTTCGTCGCATTGCCATTGCAGGCGCCCATCGCTGCCGACAAGGGCCCGCGCCTCACTGATGTCAAGGTCCGGCGCACTGACATTGCACACGCAATCGGCGCGCGAAACGATGCGTACATGGGCACGGCGATCCACTGCCAGCACCAGGGCGCGCGCGCCCTCCAGCACGGCGTAGTCGCCAAGCAGCACCAGCTTGGCAGGTGCTTCGGCGGTGACTTCCATCACGCCTCCACCCAGTCCAAGGCAATCGCGCGGGCGCCTTCGCCGAGGCCAGTGTCAAGCACTTCCAGCACGCCCGGCACATCGCGCAGGGCCGCTTTCACCTGCTCGATCGCCGACGGTGCACACACGGCCTTGAGCTGCGGACCGGCATCGACGGTGAAGAACACAGGCACACCTTGTTGGCGCAGGGCACGCACGCGATGCATGCATTCCACCGTGGCGCCGTTCCAATAGAGCAGGCCCGGCTGTGCCGCCAGCGCCAGCGCGTGCATCTTCAGGCAGCTGTATTCGGAAATGCGCGCCAGCGCGTCGAAATCGCGCGCACGAATCGCATCACGTGCCACGCCGAGGTCCGCTTCCTGGGTCTCGATCCATGCGGACTGATAAGGCGAAGTTTCCGCCGTACGGCGCATGCCTTCCGTGGAGCCCACCTGCTTGGCCGCGGTGGAGGTGATCGCCACCGCGACACGCAGCGGCCACGCCTCGGCGTCAAGCAGCGGGCGCGCAACCGAATCGGTGCCGTCGGCCAGCTTGCCGTGCGCCCATTCCACGTAGCCGCCGAAGATCGAACGTGCTGCCGAACCCGAGCAGCGGCGCGCCAGCACGGACTGCTCCGCCAGGCTCAGCTCGAGACCCAGCGCACGCGCACCGGCATGCACCAGTGCGGCAAAGCCGGAGGCGGAAGAAGCCAGCCCCGCCGCCGTGGGAAAGTTGTTGCGGCTCGCAACCTCTGCACCGTAGTCGACGCCAGCGCACGCGCGCAGCAGGTCGAGGCACTTGCTGATGCGCTTGGCTTCGGCCTCATCGCTGCGTCCATTGAGGCTGACGCGATCGCCTTGTTGCCCCGGCACGAAGCGCACGTCCGTACGTGTCCACAGGCTTTCCAGCGTAATGGAGAGGGAGCCGACGACCGGCAGGTTCAAGGCGGCGTCGCGCTTGCCCCAGTACTTGACCAGGGCGATGTTGGGCTGTGCCTGGGATGCAGCACGCAGTTCACCGGATACGCCGGTGCTCGGTTTGCGATTCATAACATCTCGCTGAGGAAAGGGGATCGGTACGGGTATCGCGCGGGCTGCCGAATTATTGGTCCGGCTCGTCCATCACGAAAGGCAATTCGCCCGGGGCCGGCGTTCTCATCGTGACCCTGCTCCACACCGTACTGCCGCCGAACAGGCTGATGCCGATGTAGCCATGCAACTGCAATCGGTTCAGGCCGCGCAGCCGAACCCAACAATTATAAGTGCGGCCATCGTCGGAGTTATAGACATGACCGTGTTCCCACTTTTCCTTTTCCGGGTCGAAGCTCAGGCCGGTAAGCAGCCGCAACCCCGTCAGCGGCCGGTCACGCAAGGCAGGATTGGGGTTGCGCCGGTCGGTAGCGATCTTACCGTTGAGCTCAGGGCCATCCTCCGGACCATAGGTCTCATGCAGCTGCCAAAGGATATGACCTTGGTATTCGTCGCCGACCCGCTCGATCCGGATGACCGCATCGCGGCTCTCCACCAGCCAGTCGCCGACGATATCGGATGGAGTGGGTGCGTAGGGGTTGGCACGGCCAGCCATGGCCTGGCCACCGAGTCCCCAGCACAGCAAACAAGCCAGCGCGCCCAGCCATGCACGGCACCAGCCCTTCATCGCACGCCCTCTTGCACGCGCTCGGGGTCGCCCCCATATGTGCGCGCTTCGTGTCGACGGATTGCCGCTAGCATAAGCCTCTATGTCCTTTAACTGGTTGGTCGACACCCTGGTTCATGCACTAGGCATCGCGCTTGCGTTCGCCGCGACGGGCTATGCCTGCGTCGCGCTTTGGGCCGTAACGAAAGGATCACGAAAGACTCACCCCGTTTCTGCTCCAGCTGGCACACCGCGACCGGCGAGTGTACTCAAGCCTTTGCATGGTACCGAGCCGAGGCTGTATGAAAACTTGCGCAGCTTTTGCCAGCAGACGCACCCGGATTATCAACTGGTATTCGGCGTGCGTGAGGCCGACGACCCGGCCATTGCCGTGGTCGAACGTCTGCGCCGGGAATTCCCGCAGCTGCCCATGGCACTGGCGATCGATTCGCGCGTGCATGGCGCGAACTTCAAGGTCAGCAACCTGATCAACATGCTGCCGCATGCGCGGCACGACCACCTGGTGCTGGCCGATGCCGACATCCACGTACAGCCCGATTACCTGACGCGCGTCACTACGCCACTGGCCGATAGCGACGTGGGCATCGTCACTTGCCTGTATTACGGCCGGCCAGGGCCTTCGCTGTGGTCGCGGCTTGGCCGTCTATTCATCGACGATTGGTTCGCCCCTTCCGTCAAGCTTTCCCATGCCTTCGGCTCGACTCGCTTCGCCTTCGGCTCGACCATCGCTTTGCGCCGCAACGCGCTTGCAGCCATCGGCGGGTTTGCCGCCCTGCGCGACACTCTGGCCGATGATTTCTGGCTGGGCGAGCTGACCCGTCGCGCCGGCTTGCGCACGGTGCTGTCGGACGTAGTGGTCGGCACCGATGTCGGCGAAAGCCAATTGAAAGATTTGTGGTCGCACGAGCTGCGCTGGCTGCGCACCATACGCTCGATCGCGCCCGCGGGCTTTGCCATGACTTTCGTGTGCTTTGCGTCACCCTTGCTGGGCTTGGGCCTGTGCCTGGCGCCAGGGCCTACGAGCGGGAGCCTTGCCCTGCTCGGTGGCGCAGCGCGGGTTTTGCTACACTTTTTACAGCGGCGCTTCAGCGATCGAGCCTTCGCCTGGCATGAGGTCCTGTTGATTCCCCTCCGCGACACCTTATTGCTGATGGAATGGGCAGCCGCCCTGGCTGGTTGGCAGGTAAGATGGCGCGGGCAGGTACTGCACGCACGAGGCGACGGTTCAGCGCCGTAGACCATAATAACGGGTTGAATTTCTGAACCATCTGCTGTCCACGGGCACCGACCGCCCCGCAGGAGTCATTCGTAATGAAAACGCTTTTTCTGCAAGCTCCTTCCTTCGATGGCTTTGATGGCGGCGCGGGTTCGCGCTACCAGGCCAAACGCGAGATCAAGAGCTTCTGGTATCCGACCTGGCTGGCGCAGCCGGCGGCGATGGTGCCCGATTCGCGCGTGCTCGATGCGCCGGCCGACGAGATCTCGGTCGAAGACAGCCTGAAGATCGCCGAGGGCTATGACCTGGTGATCATCCACACCAGCACGCCATCGTTCCCGACCGACGCGAAGTTCGCCGAGCTGCTCAAGGCACGCAAGCCGAACGTACTGATCGGCCTGGTTGGCGCCAAGGTTGCAGTGGACCCCACCGGCTCGCTCATGGCTTCGCCCGCGGTCGATTTCGTCGCCCGCGAAGAATTCGACTACACCTGTAAGGAAGTGGCCGAAGGCCGTCCGTTCGAAAGCATCACCGGCATCAGCTACAAGCTGGCCGACGGCTCCGCGCAGCACAATCCGCCGCGCGCGATGATCGAGAACATGGACGACCTGCCGTTCGTGGCGCCGATCTACAAGCGCGACCTGAAGATCAGCAACTATTTCATCGGGTATCTCAACTATCCGTACGTGTCGATCTACACCGGCCGCGGCTGCCGCTCCAAGTGCACGTTCTGCCTGTGGCCGCAGACCGTCGGCGGCCATCGCTACCGCACGCGCTCGGCCGCCAACGTGCTGGCCGAGGCGAAGTGGATCAAGGAGAACATGCCCGAAGTGAAGGAGCTGATGTTCGACGACGACACCTTCACCGACAGCTCCAACATGGAGCGCGTGCACGAGATCGCGCGCGGCCTGGGCGCCATGGGCTGGACCTGGTCTTGCAACGCCAAGGCGAACGTGCCCTACGAGTCGTTGAAGATCATGAAGGAAAACGGCCTGCGCCTGCTGCTGGTGGGCTACGAATCGGGCGACGACCAGATCCTGCACAACATCAAGAAGGGCCTGCGCACCGACATCGCGCGCCGCTTCACCGAAGACTGCCGCAAGCTGGGCATCACCATCCACGGCACCTTCATCCTCGGCCTGCCGGGCGAAACCAAGGAAACGATCGAAAAGACGATCCAGTTCGCCAAGGAAATCAACCCGCACACCATCCAGGTGTCGCTGGCGGCACCGTATCCGGGCACCTCGCTGTACAAGCAGGCGGTCGAGAACGGCTGGCTGAAGGAAAACGAAGCGGTCAACCTGGTCAACGACAAGGGCGTGCAGTTGGCGCTGATCGAGTACCCGCATCTGTCGAAGCAGGAAATTTTCCACGGCGTGGAGAAATTCTACCGGGCCTTCTATTTCCGCCCGTCGAAGATCTGGGAAATCGTCAAGGAAATGCTGATGAGCTGGGACATGATGAAGCGCCGTCTGCGCGAAGGCGTGGAGTTCTTCCGCTTCCTGCGCGCGCACGAAGCCTGATTCCCGCTTGCTTGGGCATGGGTGTCTGCATGACATTCGCAATGCCCAATTTTCCCCGCCCGCCATGCCAGCGAACGCCGGCGTGACGGGCGGGCAAGATTGAGCGTCGCCCGGATACCCATGAATCCCCGCATGAAGTCACCCTCCCAACACCGCCCACGACTGATCGTCACAGCCGACGACTTCGGCCTGCACGAGGCCGTCAATGAAGCCGTCGAAAGCGGTTACCGTGACGGCGTGCTGCGTGCCGCCAGCCTGATGGTGGCTGCACCCGCAGTGGCTGACGCGGTCGCGCGCGCCAAGCAGAGCCCCGGTCTTGCCGTGGGCTTGCACCTGGTGCTCGCCGATGGCCGCGCGATGCTACCGCCCACTCGCATTCCCGATCTGGTCGATGGACTAGGCATGTTCGATTCGAACATGGTGCGCAATGGCTTCCGCTTCTTCTTCCTGCCTCACGTGCGCCGCCAGTTGGCCGACGAAATTCGCGCACAGTTCGAAGCCTTCGCGGCGACCGGCCTGAAGCTCGATCACGTCAACGCGCACAAGCATTTTCACCTGCATCCCACGATCCTGACCCTGATGCTGAGCATCGGCCGCGAATACGGCGTGCGCGCCATTCGCCTACCATCGGAACCAGGCATGGGCCCTTGGCTGCGGCCGTGGCTGGCGCTGATGCGCTGGCGCCTGGACCGCGCCGGCGTCGCTTATAACGATCATGTGTTCGGCCTTCGCCACAGCGGCGGCATGGATGAAGCGGTGATGCTGGAAATCCTCGAACAGCTGCCGGACGGCCTGTCGGAGGTCTACCTGCATCCAGCTTCGCACGGCCAGCTTTCCGACAGCATGGCCAACTACCGGCACTCCGACGAACTCGCGGCGCTGCTGTCGCCGCGCGTACGCCAGACCATCGCCGATCGTTATCGCCTATGCGACGGCTTCTCCGATCCAGCGGCGCTCGCCATATGAGCATGAAGCTAGTCAGTTATATCGCCGGCCTGCTCGGCCTGGGCGTCGCCATCGCCCTGGTGGCACACCAGGGTTGGGGCGAGATCGTCACGGCGATCGACCGCGCCGGCTGGCCGTTGTTGTGGCTGCTGCCGTTCCACGTGCTGCCGCTGTTGCTGGATGTGATCGGCTGGCGCGTGCTGATCGCACCGCGCGATCCGCAGCGGCAGGCCACGCTGCCGTTCCTGTTCTGGGTGGCGGCCATTCGCGAAGCCAGCAATCGCCTGTTGCCGGTGGCGAACATCGGCGGCGAGATCATCGGCATCCGCCTGGTGAAATGGCGCGGCATCGGCGGCGCCGCCGCGGCAGCCAGCGTAATCATGGAAGTGCTGCTCACCCTGGTGAATCAATACCTGTTCACCGCCCTGGGCATCATTCTGCTGATCGAACTGACCAGCAACATCAGTGCGTTCAGCACAGTGATTTCGGCCCTGGCGGCCAGCGTGCCACTGCCGATCTTCCTGATCATCCTGCTGCGCCATGGCAAGGTGTTCTCGCGCCTGGAAGGCTTCGCCGAGAAACTGCTTGGCGGGCGCTCCAAGCTTACCGAGCTGATCGACGGGACCAACCTGGATCAGGAGATCCGCGAACAGTATTCGCGACCGCTGCGCCTGATATTCGCCACCGGCTGGCAGTTCGCGGGCTACGTGGTAGGCAGCTTCGAAACCTGGCTCGCGCTGCACCTGCTCGGCTACCCGATCAGCGTGTGGGATGCACTTGCCATCGAAGCGGTTACGCAAGCGCTGCGCCACATCATCTTTGTAGTGCCGGCCGGTCTGGGCGTGCAGGAAGGCGGTCTGGTGCTGTTCGGCAACATGATCGGCCTGCCGCCAGAAGCCAGCGTCGCACTGTCGCTGGTCAAGCGCATGCGTGAAGTAGGATTCGGTGTGCCCGCGCTGATCTCCTGGCAGTGGGCCGAAGCACGCAGGCTGTATGCGGGCTCCTCCGTGCGCGCGGACTCCGGTCAGCCGCCCATCTGAAGAGAATGGATTGATGACGTTCGAACACGACGCCTTTGACCCCGAAGCACTGGTGCCGGGCTATCGCGAACCGGTGTTGCCGGAAAGCGAGCCGGATGCAGCCACCATCGCGGCCTCCGAGACACGCACCCGGCATTGGTCGAGCAAGCAGCAGGGCAAACGCGTCAGGTATGGCTCGGCCGAGCACAAGCTGATGATGTGCCGGATGTTCGAGGAAACCTTCAATCCCTATCGCCCGTCCGTGCTCAGGTGGCCAACGCTGGACGAGGCGGCCCTGCACCGCATCACTTCGCTGCCGATCTGGGATATCGCCGTGCAGACCGAAGGCAAGGCGCGCCTACGCATGGCCGCCTATGCGCGCACAGTTGCCGATCCTGACATGCGCAACGTTCTCGCACAGAACGCATGGGAGGAAAACCGGCACAAGGAAGTGCTGTCGAAGATGGTGCAGCACTATGGCATTGCGCTGGTGCCCGAACCTCCCTACGAATACCCGCAAGATCCGGAATGGGCCTATCTGGTAACCGGCTACAGCGAGTGCATCGACAGCTTTTTTGCCTTTGGCTTGTTCAAGGTGGCGCATGATTCGGGCCTGTTCCCGCCCGAGCTGATCGACACTTTCGAACCGGTGATGCAGGAGGAATGCCGGCACATCCTGCTGTTCGCCAACTGGGTGGCTTGGCATCGCCGCAACCTCAGCCTGCTCCAGCGCATTGCCTTCGAGTGGAAAGTGTTTCGCGTCTGGTGCTTCCTTGGGCTGGAACGCATGGAGCTGGCCAAGAGCCTCGATGCGGACGGCAACGAGCACGCGCAGGACAACAACTTTACCGTCACCGGTGCGCAATCGGTCACCACGCAGGACCTGAGTGTGGCCGAACTGATGGCCACCTGCCTCAGCGAAAACGATCGCCGGTTTTCCGGCTACGATCCGCGCCTGCTGCGACCGGCCACCATGCCTTTCTTGGTGAAGCTTGCGTTGCCGGTGCTCAGGTTCTTTGAGCGACGCAAGCGCAAATAAATCCACGGCGTCTCACTGGACCATCACCTTCGCGAAAGCATGAGTCTACCTTGCACGGATGCAACGGTTGCTCGCTTTCGCAGGCACAACGACGTTCAAGTCCCTGCAAGCGTCGCTGGCCCGTCAAAGGCCTTTGGGATGTATTCCGGCTTGTTCGCGTGATCCAATCCCGTTCACGCGTTGCTGCCTGGCTTGGACGGCTTGATTGGCTGCATACGGTATACGCAGCGCCGCCCCTCCCGCAGCAGATGCTCTTCGCGTGACACTTGCGCCAATCCGTGCATGAGCGCCTGGAACTGCTGCAGTTCGGACATGCACAATCTTTGGCACAGCGTGGCCGCTGCGCAAATCGGGCAATGGTCTTCGATCAGCAGAAAATCAGCGCCGTCACGTTCCGCCCACGCCATATACCCTTGCTCTGTGCGTATCTGCGCCAATCGAGCGACCCGCTGCGGCAGGGACGTTGCGGACGCCATCCGCTCTCGATACTCGGCCAATTGCCGCACGCCGCGGTGCTCGACCATTTGAGCTACGCCATCCTGGCCGAACACTTCACCGACAGATTGAATGAGCTGCACGGTCAGTTGGGCGTGGGTATCGGGAAAGCGGCCGTGGCCGGCGGCTGTCAATTGCCAAAGTTGCTTGGGCCGCCCCACCCCAGTGCGAGCCACCACACCCTCCACGAGCCCCTGCTCGACCAGCTTCGCGATCTGCTGACGCACGGCCTCAGTCGTCGTGCCCAAAGCCTCGGCCAGACTCGCTGTGCTGCACGACGGATGGGTCTTCAAGCACATCAGCAACTGGTTCGCTGAACGTGCAATCCCATTAAACAAGTTTTCTCTTGTGTAATTCATGGCCGATCGACTAATATTAAAAGTACTTACTTGCATTATAGGACAGACCGCATGTGCGCAGAAGCACTCGATTCCGCATGCGAGATCAGAAAAAAGGAGCGTTTCATGCAAAACCCAACCTCATGGCGCAGCTACCTGCTGCTGCTTGGCCTTGGTCTCATCTGGGGCGGACAGTTCCTGTTCAATGCCCAGGCGGTGAAGGATTTTCCGCCGATTACCGTTACCGCCATTCGTGTACTCCTGGGCGCGCTCACACTGAGCCTCGCGTCATGCTTCGTTCCGGAAGGTTCAGGCCGCCGCGGCAAACGCTCGTGGTCCGTTGCCATCGTGCTCGGCCTGATCGCCTTGTTCGAAGCTGTTTTACCGCTATTCTTCGTCACCTGGGGCCAGCAGCATGTGGCGAGCAGCATCACGGCGGTCGTGGTCGGTGGTGTGCCCATCATCACGCTGCTGTTTTCTTTATTCATGGGTGGGCGGCATAACTTCACGGTCTATTCGGGACTTAGCGTGCTGGTGGGCTTCCTGGGCATCGTCGTTCTGGTCGCCCCAAGCGGCGGTGGCATGAACAATCAAAGCCTGGTCTACGAATTGGCCATATTTATGGGCGCGATATGCTTCGCGATTGGCTTGAACCTGTGGGAAAGAGTCCCGCACGACGAACCGATCCGCTCCACCCGGGACATGCTGTGGATGGCGTCAGTGCCGCTGACGGTCGCCGCACTCGTGCTGGACAAGCCGTGGTCGTTGCACTGGAGCCTTGAGGGCGTGCTGTCGCTGATCCTGCTCGGGACGCTGGGCTCGGGGGCTGCGTACTTGATGTATGTCTCGTTGGTCCACCGCAATGGTCCGGTATTTACTTCGTTGTCGAATTTCATCGTTCCCATGGTCGGCGTGGTGTTGGGCGTGGCCGTGCGAGGCGAGGCGTTCGGAGCGCGGCAAGGCTGGGCGCTGGCGCTGATCGTCGCCGCCCTGGCGATCAATGAAATGCGCGGATTGATCAAGGTCAAGGCGTAATGAACAGACGGAATTAGCCCTCAATAGAAGGAGCATTCCCATGGCTTATTTCAAAGCATCCCCGCAGCGTCGCAACTATTTCGCAACTTTCGGTATGGGACGCCCGCTGGTCCTGCTACACGGCATCACCAACACCGGCCGCGCCTGGGGCGCGCAACTGGAACCGTTTGTCGCCGCCGGCTTCCAGCTGATCATTCCAGATCATGCCGGACATGGCGCATCGGATCCGCTCCACCGCCCGGTGAGCGTCAAGGACCTGGCCGATGACGTACTGACGCTGCTCGATGCGCTTTCGATACGAAGCGCCGACGTCGTTGGGCTGTAGCTGGGCGGGCTCGTCGCCATGCAACTTGCGTTCGAAGCACCCGAACGGGTCAAACGTCTGGTGGTCGCCAACAGCTTTCCAGCGTTCAAGGGGGATGATGTTCGCAACATGGTGGCGACCTGGACGGAAACTTTCCGCCAGCCGGATGGAGCGGTGAAACGTTTCGAAAACACTTGGCCGGTCAACGCGAGCGAAACGTTCCGGCAATCCGCCGAGGGCATGCGGGTGTACCAAATGCTGCATGGGCTCGCCGCTGCAGCGGATGGCGCTTCTTTGGCACATGCGGCTGAGGGTGCCCTGGGCTTCGGCACCGATGGCCAATTGAACCGCCTTGAGCACGAAACCCTGTTTGTCGCCGGCACCCTGGACGCAGTACCGCCCCCCGCACTCTCTCGACAGATGGCCCAGACCGCTCCGCGCGGGCACTACGTCGAACTGCCGCATGCCGCGCATCTGTCCAACGTGGATTCCGCGCAGGCATTCAATGCGGCTGTTCTCTCGTTTCTGTCCGACAAAGGCTGAGAGATTCATGCGATGAACAGGCGACACTTTCAGACGGCTTCGACCACCGGCCTGGGACTCCTGGCGGTAGAAATGGCAGCAGGACGGACCGCAACAACAGCGACGAACCAGACGATATCCGCGCGAGGCTCACGTCCCTTGCTAATCCAAGGCGGCACCGTCATAACGCTCGAAAACGCCGGCATCCTTCTGGATGCCGATGTGCTCATCGAAAGCGGCTCCATCGTGGCCGTCGGAAGGCATCTTTACGCCTAGAATGCGGAAATCATCGAATCGATTCCGCGACCATAGCAGCCGAAGCCGCCTTATCCGGCGCATACCTTTTTGCTCAAATACAGGCACCGACGTAAGTAGGCACGAAACGCGCTAGCCCTGCTGCCGGAACCACCGTACCGCGTCTTCCAACGCCAATCGCGCCGGACGCGCCGTATAGCCCAGTTCCCGCTGCGCCTTTTCGCTGGAAAAGAACATGCGCTTCTTTGACATGCGCACTTCTTCCACCGTGGCGACCGGTGCCATGCCGGTGAGGCGCGCCCAGGCTTCGGCGACATACGCCACCGGCATCACGGCGGCATGTGGCAAGCGCACTTTCGGCGGCGCGCGCCCGGCGATATCGGCGATTTCGGTGAGCACTTCACGCAGGCTCATGTTGAAGCCGCCGAGAATGTAGCGCTCGCCGACGACCCCGCGCTCATAGGCCAGCCAGTGGCCCTCGGCCACGTCCTCCACATGCACGACGTTGAGGCCTGTATCCACGTAGGCGGGCAGGCGCCCCGCCATCGCGTCACGCACGATGCGGCCGGTGGGCGTGGGCTTGATGTCGTAGGGGCCGATCGGCGTGGAAGGATTGACGATCACGATCGGTACGCCGTCCTTCGCGAACTGCTTGGCCACTTCCTCGGCCAGGAACTTAGAGCGCTTGTAGTGGCCGATCATGTCGTCCACGGTTACCGGCGTGGTCTCGCTGCCGGGCGTGCCGTCCTTGGGAATGCCCAGCGTCGCAACACTGCTGGTGTAGACGATGCGTGTGACTCCGACACGCCTGGCGGCTTCCAGGATCGCGCGCGTACCCTCGACGTTGGCGCGATAAAGCTCCGCCGGATCGGGCGCCCACAGGCGGTAATCGGCGGCGACGTGGAACAACGCATCGCAGCCGTCGCAGGCGGGCAGCAGGCTGGCCGGCTTGGTGAGATCGCCTTCCATCACTTCCACGTCCAGGCCCTGCAGGTTGCGGCGATCCGAGCCCGCTCGCGCCAGCACACGCACCTTGTGGCCGTCGCGCAACAGGCGACGAGCCACGGCCGAGCCGACGAAGCCGGTGGCGCCGGTAACCAGCGCCCTCACGATGCCGCTACCTGGGCCACGCCCGCACGCATCCAGAGCGAGGCGCGCGCATTCGAAAAAGTGGGGATTGTCATCCCGCGATTATGGATGAAATCCGCCAGCAGGGCTCTGCCTCTCGCCCCGTATTCCTTTCATCTGCATTTCACAGCATGGCCCGATGCCTATCCGTTCATCGCACAGGCTTGTCCAAGCACCTGATGTGCTTCAGCATATTACGATGCCCATTCCCCCCCGCCAGCCCCAAGCCAGCGTGCGCTCACCGCATATGGTGCTTTCCTGCACGGCCGCATCGACCGCCGCGCCGGATTCGTACCCGTATGGATATGTCATAATTCCGGCGCTCGAGGCATCCCAATGATCGAATTCAACAATGCCACCGCCGGTAACGGAAGCGGGGAGGCCGACACCTATCAGGATGCGATCCTGCCGAAGGTATCCCGGACTTTTGCGCTGACCATCCCGCAGCTCCCGCCGGAGCTGCGCCGCGCCGTTGCGAACGCGTATTTGCTATGCCGCATCGCCGACACCATCGAAGACGAACCGGTATTCTCGGCCGAGCAGAAGCGCTCGTTCGAGAACGCCTTCGTCCAGGCGGTGATCGGGGACGCCGATCCGCAGGAGGTGGCGGACGAAATCGCCCCCCTGCTTTCGAGCAGCACGCTGGATGCCGAACGCGACCTCATGCAGCAGTTGCCGCTGGTGCTCGAAGTCACGCGCAGCCTCTCGCCGTCGCAGCAGGCGTCGATCGTCAAGTGCCTGCGCATCATGTCGCACGGCATGCACGACTTTCAGCGCAAAGCCGGCCTGCATGGCTTGCCCACGCTGCATGACATGGACCGTTACTGCTATTGCGTGGCCGGTGTCGTCGGCGAAATGCTGACGGAGCTGTTCGTCGACTTCGAACCGCTGCTCGCCCCCCACCGCAACGCCATGCTGCAGTTGGCGGTGTCGTTCGGCCAGGGCCTGCAGATGGTCAACATCCTCAAGGACCAGTGGGAAGACCGTGCACGCGGCGCCTGCTGGCTGCCGCAAGACCTGTTCGCGCGTCACGGCGTGAAGCTCGCCACGCTGCAATCCGGCACGCAGAACGCCGGCTACGCCGCCACCATGTCCGAGCTGGTCGGCATCGCCCACGCGCATCTGCGCCAGGCGCTGGACTACACCCTGCTCATTCCCACCAAGCACGCCGGCATCCGGCGCTTCTGCTTGTGGGCCATTGGCATGGCAGTGCTGACGCTGCGCAAGCTGCAACAGAACCTCGATTTTTCCGCGGGGGTGCAGGTCAAGATCTCGCGTAAGGATGTCGCCCGCACCATCCTGCTGACGCGCGTGCTGTGCAAGTCGAACTCCGGCCTGCGCTGGCTGTTCGCGATGAGCGCGCGCGGCTTGCCGCTGACGCCCCTGACGGCGGAATGGAGCGAGCCTTCCACACCCGCCCGCACCTGGCCCAAGCGCTCCATTCCGCACATTGCCGACGCCGCCGCCTGGCGCGAGCCGGCCGATGTCGAGGAAGCAGGACAGCGATGAATCCTTTCACGCCCAAGACCGCTGCCGTCGCCTCCGACGATCTGTTCCAGGCTGCCCAAAGCAGCACGCTGGACCAGGTGATCGAGCGCGGCCGTGCCGCCTTGCTGGCGCGCCAGCACCAAGATGGCCACTGGTGCTTCGAGCTGGAATCGGACTGCACCATCACCGCCGAATACATCCTGATGATGCACTTCATGGATGACATCGACGACGTACTGCAGGAGAAAATGGCGCGCTACCTGCGCGCCACGCAGGCAAAGGCCAAGCACGGTGGCTGGTCGCAATATTACGGCGGCGACCTCGACCTGTCTTGCACGGTGAAGGCCTATTACGCCCTTAAGGCCGCGGGCGACGACACGCAAGCCGAACACATGCGCATCGCGCGCGAGGCCATTCTCGCGCACGGTGGAGCGGCCAAGGCCAACGTGTTCACGCGCATCCTGCTGGCGCTGTTCGAGCAGGTGCCATGGCGCGCCACGCCTTATGTACCAGTGGAAATCATGCTGCTGCCGCGCTGGTTTCCGTTCCACATCGAGAAGATTTCGTACTGGGCGCGCACCACGCTGGTACCGCTCACCATCCTTTGTTCGCTGAAGGCCAAGGCGGCCAATCCGCGCAAAGTGCATATCCGTGAGCTGTTCGTTACGGCGCCAGAGCAGGAACGCCATTACTTCGTTCGCGGCGGCCTGCTGAATCGCTGCTTCCTGGCGCTGGACAAACTCGGCCGCAGCTGCGATCGCCTCATTCCGAAGTCGCTGCGCCAGCGTGCCGTAAAGAGGGCCGTCGACTGGTTCATGCCGCGCCTGAATGGCGAAGACGGCATCGGCGCGATCTTCCCGCCGATGGTCAACAGCCTCGAAGCGATGGCCCTGCTCGGCTATCCCAAGGATCATCCCGCGCGGCAAACCTGCTTGCGTTCGATCCAGAAGCTGGTCGTGCATCGCGCCGATGGCTCGGCCTATTGCCAGCCCTGCGTGTCACCGATCTGGGACACGGTGTGGAGCGCGCTTACGCTGATGCACACCAGCGACGACGCGCAGACGCAAGGCGCCATCGACAAGTCGATCGACTGGTTCGTCTCCAAGCAGGAGCTGGAACTCAAGGGCGACTGGGCCGTTCGTGCGCCGGACCTCAAACCGGGTGGCTGGGCATTCCAGTACAACAATGCCTATTACCCCGACATCGACGACACCGCGGTGGTCGCCGCCTTGCTGCACATCCAGGATCGCCGCCGCGGCGAACCCGGCCGGCATCGCCTGAACGTCGATCGCGCCGCAGACTGGATGATCGGCCTGCAGTCCAGGAACGGCGGCTTCGCCGCTTTTGACGCGGACAACACCTACTACTACCTCAACGCAATTCCGTTCGCCGACCACGGCGCCCTGCTCGATCCTCCGACCGAGGACGTATCGGGTCGCGTTGCCGCGGCCCTTGGAGTGCTGGGCCGTCCGCAAGACGCCCAGGCGTTGCGTCGCTGCGTCGATTATCTGCGCGACACGCAACTCGAGGACGGCAGTTGGTGGGGCCGCTGGGGCAGCAACTACATCTACGGCACCTGGAGCGTCCTGGCTGGCCTTGCGCTGGCCGGTGAAGATCCCTCCCAGCCAGCCATTCGCAAGGCGGTTCAGTGGCTGCGTTCGCGCCAGAACGCCGATGGCGGTTGGGGCGAGACCAACGACAGCTATATCGATCCAGCCTTGCGCGGCACCCACGGCGGAATCAGCACCTCGCAATCGACAGCGTGGGCGTTGCTGGCGCAGATGGCGGTCGGCGAGGTGCGTACGGAATCGGTACGCCGCGGCATCGAGTTCCTGCTTGACCACCAGCAGCCGGATGGTTTCTGGTCCAACCCCACGCACAATGCGCCCGGTTTCCCGCGCGTGTATTACCTGAAGTACCACGGCTATACCGCGTACTTTCCGCTATGGGCGCTGTCGCGCTATCGCCAGTTGCTGTCATCGGCCCAGGCTTGAGCACGCCTGCAACCCTTCGCGCGACTGGCATCGTCGTCGCGTTGGCATCCGAAGCCCGCGCCCTGACCTCGCGCACTACGCAGCCCGAGCGCATCACGGTTCTGGCCGGTGGCTCGGCGTTATGTCTCAGCGGCATGGGGCTTTCGGCGGCCCGACGCGCGGCGCAGATGCTGGTCGAAGCAGGTGCACCGGCGCTCGCCGTGTTCGGCGTGGCCGGTGCGCTCAGCCCGAATTTGCGCAATGGCACGCTGTTTTGTCCGGAACGCGTACTGGATGAAGAAGGACACCAGCGCGACACCGATCCCGCGTGGCGCGCAAGCCTGCGAAAACAGCTCACTTTGCCGGTCCGAACCGAAGGGGCCCTGCTCAGCGTTGCCGCTCCTTTGTTGACCGGGATGGCCAAGACCACCGCGCATCAACGCTGCGGCGCGCTCGCGGTGGATATGGAAAGCGCCGCTGTCGCGGCTGTGGCGGCAGAACATGGCCTGCCGTTCCTGGTGCTGCGTGCCATCGTCGACGAAAGCGATGACGCCATTCCCGAGGCATTGAACGGCAGCGTGGACGCCTGGGGACGCCCGCGCACGCTGAACCTGATCGCCGCGCTGGGCAGGCATCCGTCGCTATGGGGCGAGCTGCCGCGACTATACTCACGCATGCAAAAAGCCACCCAGGCGCTTCGCGCCGTCACCGCCGCCGCGGGGCCTAGCCTGGGCTGGCATCGATAACGTGTTCGAATTGCCGCCAGGCGGCAGCGTTTTTAGGAGAACCTCAGCATGTCCCTGCGTCATCGTTTTGGATCGATTCTGATCGCCGGCCTTTGCGCTTTCGCCAGCATGGCCGCGTCCGCGCACGCCATCCTCGTCGCCAGTTCACCCAAGCTGAACGGCACGGTCGCCGCCGGCCATGTGCAGATGGTGTTCAAATACAACAGCAAGATCGACCAGCACCGCTCGCGCATGCTGCTGATCGGCCCCGATAAGAGCGAAACGGTGCTGACCATCGCCACCGACAGCAAGAGCAACGAAATCGACACCAGCGCGGATCTCGCACCCGGCTCGTACACCTTGCGCTGGCAGGCACTGGCGCTGGATGGCCACATCACGCGCGGCGACCTGCCGTTTACGGTGGTGGCCAAGCAGTAACGAGCCGCCACGAGCGAATCGCCGTCACCCATGACCTCCATCGCAGTCACTCCCGCTTTTGCGGGAATGACTGTCGCAAGGGTTACCAGCCCCGATCACTCTTCCTGCCGAGCATCCTAAGTGGAACTTCTCGTCGACATCTTCGGCTACCTCAGCATCATCCTGCACGGCTTCACGATCGTCGCGCAGTCGATGACGCTGGGTGGCATCCTGTTCCTGGTTTTCCTGGTCCGCCCTTTCATGCACCTGCTTGCGCAAGGCGCAGACCTGGAACGGCGCATCGCAAGACTGACCATCCTGAGCGCGATCGGCCTGGTCATCGCCGAACTGGCCGGCGTCGGCTTGCAGGTGTCGGTCGTGAAATCCACGGTGGGCCTGAGTTTTCTCGACGTGATGCAAGCGCCCTTCGCGATTGCCGGCACGATCAAGATTCTGTGCGCACTATTGCTGATTCCCGCGTTGAGCAGACGCATGTCCGCAGGGCTGCTTGGCGCCGCGCTGCCGCTGCTGATTGGCGCAGTGGAACTGATTGCAGCGACGTTCACTACGCATGCGTACGCGCGCCTGGACAACAATGTTCTGCTGCTGTTGGTGGAGGGTTTGCACCAGTTCGGCGCAGCGATCTGGATCGGCGCCATTCCCTGCTTCGTGCTGGCGCTGAGCAAGCTGCATGACGAGAACGGTTGGCGCGTGGTTGGCGCACGCTTCTCGCGCATGTCGATGGTTGGCGTGGCCAGCATCATCCTTTCCGGCACGGTCATGAGCTTGTTCTACATCGGCGACGTGCAGGGCTTCTACGGCACGGCGTATGGCGTGATGGTGGGGGCGAAGATCGCGATGTTCGTAGCGCTGTTGCTGCTCGGCCTCGGCAACCTGCTGGTGACCGAGCGGATGCGCAAGAACCAGAATACCTCGGTGATTCGTCTGCGTCGGTTTGCCGAAGTGGAGATCGGCATCGGTTTCACCATCTTTTTTGCCGCCGCATCGCTGACGTCGGTACCGCCCGCGGTCGACCTCAGCGCCGATCGCGTCACCTTGCACGAGATTGCCGTGCGCAATGCACCGGCCTGGCCACGGCTCACTTCGCCCGACCACGATCAGCTGGCGGTCTCGCAAGCGCAGGCACAACTGGATCGCGAGGCCGAACAACGCCACCAGGCCGCTGCACAGGCCATCGTTCCCGGTTCGGGCGTGCTGCCGCCGCGCAATGCCGAAGACATCGCCTGGTCCGAATACAACCATCACTGGGCCGGTATCTTCGTCTTGCTGATCGGCTTCCTGGCCCTGCTCAATCGTGCTGGCGTGGGCTGGCTCAAGCATTGGCCGTTGCTGTTCCTGCTGATGGCCGGATTCCTGCTGGTGCGCTCGGACCCCGAAGTGTGGCCCATGGGCCACGAGGGGTTCTGGGTGGCATGGCGTGACGTGGAAGTGGCGCAGCATCGCTTCTTCGTGGCACTGATCATTCTGTTCGGCCTGTTCGAATGGGCGGTGCGGACCGGGCGCTTGCGCAGCGCGAAAGCCGGTCTGGTGTTTCCATTGCTGGTCTCGGTGGGCGGCGCGATGCTGCTGACGCACAGCCATCAGATCTCGAACGTGAAGGACCAACTGCTGATCGAGCTGACCCACACGCCGCTGGCGCTTGCCGGCGTGACCTCGGGCTGGGCGCGCTGGCTGGAGCTGCGCTTGCCAGGGCGCGGCGGCCGCATCGCGGGCTGGGCGTGGCCGAGCTGCTTCATGCTGGTCGGCGTGATCCTGCTCTGGTACCGCGAAGCCTAAAGTCCACCCGCACCGCTGGGTTACAAAACCCAGCATTGCCATGCCGCAGCGCGCGCGGTGCTGGGATTGCCGTCCCAGCCCACATGCTAAAATCCGAGATCCCGCCCTGCGCCTGGGCGGTTGCTCCCCTTTTTCTGCCCGGATTGCCCATGAGTCTGACGTCGCCTGAGGTTTCTGCGTTTGCCCAGCGCGTGCCTGCCTACCTGCAACGGCTGGAACGCACGACGGACGCCCTCCTCCCCGCTGCCTCCACCGACCCTGAGCGGCTGCACCAGGCCATGCGCTACGCCTGCGAAGGTGGCAAGCACCTGCGTGCACTGATGGTGTATGCCACCGGCGAAACGCTGGGCGTGGCCATCGACAAGCTCGATGCAGCCGCCTGCGCGGTGGAGCTGATTCATGCCTACTCGCTGGTGCACGATGACCTGCCCGCGATGGACAACGATGATCTGCGTCGCGGCCGCCCCACTGTGCACAAGGCTTATGACGAAGCCATCGGCATCCTGGTGGGCGATGCGCTGCAAACTTCGGCGTTCGAAGTGCTGGCCAATACCGCGGCGCTTGACGCGGAGCAGAAGGTGCGCATGATCCGCGTCCTTGCGCACGCTTCCGGCTCACTCGGCATGGTCGGCGGCCAGGCGGTCGACATGGCGTCCGAGAACAAGACCCTCACGCTCGCGCAGCTTCAATCTCTGCATGCGCGCAAGACCGGTGCGCTGATCCTGGTGACCTGCCAGCTCGCCGGCATCGCCGCGAATGCTTCCGAAGCTGTCGAGCAAGCGCTGGAGCGTTACGGCAAGTGCATCGGCCTGGCGTTCCAGATCCAGGACGACGTGCTCGACCAGATCGCCGACACCGCCACGCTGGGCAAGACGGCCGGCAAGGATGTCGCGCAACACAAATCCACCTTCCCCTCCCTGCTCGGGCTGGAGCAGGCCAGACAGCGTGCCGATGCCTTGTTCGACGAGGCGCGTGACGCGGCGCGCGGCATTTCCGATCAGGCCGAAGCGCTGCTGTGGTTGGCCGACTTCATCCAGCAGCGTGACCACTGAAGCTACGTTTCGTTGAGGTAATCCTTTGCACGCAGGAACGCGCGGCTATGCCGGCCGCACGTCGTGCAATTGCCAATTGGCGCCGATCAGCCAGTTCAGGCGCTGACGAATGATGCTCATCGGCAGGCTGCTGATCACATCCACTTCGGTGTGCAGATCCACGAGTTTCGCGCTCACGCTGGCGAGCTGATCGGTGACACCGAGGCGCTCGTCCACGTCCTCGGGATCAGGTTGCATGGCGCGCCACCGCTGGAACAGCAATGGGCTGCGCAGTGCTTCCTGCAAGGCGGCCGCGAAGTCGTTCGGGCCGGCGCCATCGTAGCTCAGCGCCAGTTCCAGGCCGCGCGCATGCTTGAGATCCTTGATCTGTAGATAGTAATGACTGCGACTGGTCATCTCTGACTCCCTTTGTGGTGACCATTTCTGTAACCCCCTTAAAACGGTAGCGCGCCCTGCTCCAGCAGGCTCGCAGCATGCTCAGGCGCCAGGCCATGCGGCAGGATGCCTAGACAAGGCGCCGGCAGCAGCGCGCGCAGCGTGTCGATATTCTCCCCGACCGCCGCCATTTCGGGGTCGATGCAGTTCCCAATCCAGCCCATCAACCGGCAGCCATCCGCGACGATGGCTTCGGCAGTGAGCAACGCGTGGCTGAGACAGCCCAGCCGCAAGCCCACGATCAGCACCACTGGCAGCTTCCACGCCTTAGGAATCTCCGAAGCGAACAGGCCCGGCGAGAGCGGCACGCGCCAGCCGCCGACGCCTTCGACCACCACCGTGTCATAGCGTGTGTGCAGAGCATGGAAAGCCGCCTGCAGCGGTGGCAATGCAATCGCCACACCTGCGTGCGCGGCTGCCAGATGCGGTGACAGCGGTTCGCGCAGGGCGATCGGATTGACCTCGGCGTAAGCGGGAACCGGCGTGCTGCTGGCGCCTTGCAATGAGAGTGCATCGTCGTTGCGCAAACCTTGTGCCGTCTCGACACAGCCGCTGGCCACGGGCTTCATGCCGCAAACGCGCAAGCCCTTCGCGCGCAGCGCATGAATCAAGGTACAGGCCGCGTGGGTTTTGCCGATGCCGGTGTCGGTGCCGGCCACGAACAGCGCCGAGCTCATGCTGCCCTCAGCTTGGCTTGTTTCGCCCAACGCCCGAGCAGCCAATACAGCGGAGTCAGCAACATATACACGAACCCCGGCAAAGACGCCCCCCACGGCGTGTCGGGAACGACCAGCGTCACGACAATCGAAAGCGAGGCCACGCACACAGCGATCGCCCACATGTAGAAAAGCTTGCGCGCATCGATCCGATCCGCATGCGGCATATTTACCGTGCGCAAACTATGGTGATAAAGACAGGCAATGCAGCCTGCCATGCAAGCGTAGGCCAAGGCGTAGCACAGGTAGAGCTCCTTTACGTCGCGCAGGCTATCAATGCTCGGCGCACCCGGCAATTCCTGATGGGCGAACAGCGCATAGAGCGCGCTGAACATTCCCTGGAACAGCAGGTTGAGCGGGTACACGAATATCAGTGCGAAGAACACCAGCATCAGACTCAGCAGCATGCTGGTCTTGTCGTGCAGCCGGAAGCGGTCGCGCCAGCGTACCTGCTGGTGCCAGAAAACCATCAACGAGGCAAAACTGCAGGCAAAGGCCGGAATCCGGTACAACGCCAGCGCGAAATCGTGCAGGCTATGCGGCACCTCGGCCCCTGCAATGGCCAGTACGCTTATCGCAAAAGCGAAGGCCGCATCGATGAATCCATCCAGCCGGTGCACCTCGACACGCCCGCCCTGCGCAGCATCGTGCTGCTCGCTCATGGTCCACGCCCCTTGTGACTGTGCTGCAGATGACCCATCTTTGCCCTATCAGTCTGCAGCAATCGAGTCCAGCCGTCATGTTCCAGATCCAAAACCTGTCCACGGCAAGCAAATCCGAGCAGTACGCCGACCTGACCGAACAGGTCCGCGGCATGCTTGCCGGCGAACCCAATATGATCGCCAACGCGGCCAACTTCTCGGCCCTGGTGTTTCACAGCCTGCCCGACTTCAATTGGGCCGGTTTTTATCTGTTTGACGGGCGGGAGCTGGTTGTAGGACCGTTCCAGGGCAAGCCGGCCTGCGTACGCATCGCACTGGGCCGTGGCGTATGCGGCACCGCGGCGCAGACGCGCCAGAGCCAACTGGTACGCAACGTCAACGAGTTCGATGGCCACATTGCCTGTGATGCCGCATCGCAATCGGAGATCGTGGTGCCCTTGGTGAAGGCGGACGGTACGCTGCTGGGCGTATGGGATGTCGACAGCCCGTCGATCGGCCGTTTCGACGAGGAGGATCGCGCCGGCATGGAAGCGTTGTGTGCAGCCTTTATGGAAAGCGTCAACGCGTAGCCTGGGGTGCAAACCGCAATCTACGTGTTGCGTTCTTGCCCTTCCAGCAGGCGCATGACAGCTATACGCGCCTCTTCCACCCCCGTGCCGTCGGGTGCCGAGAACACCTGCATCGTCACCGGGGTATTCGCACCGATGTCCTTGCGCAAGGCGGCCAGCGCCTGGCTCGCCTGATTGCGCGAAAGCTTGTCCGCCTTGGTCATCAGCACGTGGCATGGCAGGACGGTGCCGAGGCAGAAATCCAGCATCATCCGGTCGAAGTCCTTGAGCGGATGACGGATGTCCACGATCAGCACCACCCCACGCAGACTGCGGCGTACGTGCAGGTAGCGGTCGATCTCATGCCGCCAGTGTTCGCGCAAGGCATCGGGCACCTTGGCATAACCATAGCCGGGCAGGTCGATCAGGCGCGTCTCCAACGGCTGCGACGTTTCACCACGCAGCACTGTGGGTAGCGAAAAAGCAACCATCTGCTGGGTGCGCCCCGGCGTTTTCGAGGTGCGCGCCAGGCCCTTCTGGCCGGTCAGTGCGTTCAGCGCGCTGGACTTGCCCGCATTGGAACGCCCGGCGAATGCCACTTCGGCGCCCTCGTCGGCGGGCAGTTGCTGGACGCGATGGGCGGCAAGCACGAATTGTGCACCCTGCAGGGGATTGGTAGGCATAGTCCTGGGTTTGACCGGCTAAGATGGGGTAAGGATAATTTCGAAGTTCTGCCAGTCACGGTACCCTGAGAGTGCGTACCGTACATCCAACAGCAGTATTTTCTGGAGGCAAGTGTATGAGTTTTCGGCTCGCCGGTTGCCGGCCCGCTGTCGTGAATGCAGTAGCCCTGGTTCTTGCTCTTTCCTCCAGCGTCGCCTTTGCGCAGAACCCCAAAGCCGCGCCCAAACCGAATGCACCGGCTCCGGCCGCTTCCACCGCCAAACCCGCGCTCGTGGCCAGCGCCGCCCCGGCAGCCACAGCCACGCCGCACGACGACAACTGGATGATGACCACCAAGCCCGGCGATGCCACCGCCGGCCAGGCCAAGGCCGCCGCTTGTGGCGCCTGCCACGGCATGGACGGCAACTCCTCCGATGCGCAGTATCCGAAGCTCGCCGGCCAGCACGAGATGTACATCGCGCATTCCCTGCACAGCTTCAAATCCGGCGAGCGCCAGAACGCGATCATGCTGGGCATGTCCACGGCGCTCTCCGGCCAGGACATGCGCGACATCGGCGCCTATTTCGCCAGCAAACAGCCGCTGCCGGGCGTTGCCGACCAGGCGCTGGTCGAGCACGGCCAGAAGCTTTATCGCGAAGGTGATCCCGCACGCGGCATTCCGGCATGCATGGCTTGCCACGGCATCGATGGCCGCGGCAATCCGGGCGCGATGTACCCACAGCTCACCAGCCAGCATGCCCAGTACGTCGAGGCCAAGCTGAAGGACTTCCACGACGGCACGGTCTGGGGCCAGGAGGCGCATGCGCAGATCATGCCGACCGTCGCCAAAAACCTTGACCCGCAGGATATCGCCGCATTGGCCAGCTATATCGAAGGCCTGCACGTTACCGACCACGTCGCGGCCGCCAAGTCGCCGTAACTTCCGGCCGGCCATGTTGTCCTAAGCTTTCCCGTTTTCCCCTGTCCTGAGACCAGCCATGCTGAAGCGTTTGCCCTTCCTCTGCGCAGCGTTGATCGCGCTTGCCGCCTGTAGCCACAACGGCTCCGATTCGACGGCGCCGCAGCCCGCACCGGCCCAGACCTCCGCGCCAGCCGCCCCAGTCTCGGCCGCGCAGCCTGCCCCTGCCAGCACCGCACAGGCGCAGGCTGCCGCCTCCACGGCCGCACCTGCCAGCAGCGCAGCCACGCCCGCCGCAGCTTCCACGGCAACCGCACCGCGCAAACCCTCTGCGCCGGCCGAACCCTTCGTGGACAACGGCAAATGGGTGGAAGGCAAGAACTACTTCCCGATCGAGCCGCAACAGCCCACCGGCATTCCGGACAAGATCGTGGTAACCGAAGCGTTCTCCTATGCCTGCCCGGCCTGCAACGCCTACCACACCTCGGCCGATCAGCTTGAGCAGAGCCTGCCGTCGAATGCAGTGATGAGCTATCTGCCGGTTTCGTTCCGCCCGGATGAAAACTTCCCGCTGTTCCAGCGCGCCTACTACGCCGCCAAGGCGCTGGGCGTGGCCGAAAAGGCGCACGATGCGATGTTCGACGCTGCGTGGAAAAGCGGCGAGCTGGCCTCCGACGATCTCGCCACCGGCCGCCCCAAGCCGCAGTCCGCCTGGCCGACCATCGATGACGTGGCGAAGTTCTACGGCAAGTACGGCGTCGATCCGAAGCAATTCGTAGCGGTGGCCAATTCCTTCAGCATCAATACGCAGATGAAGCGGGCCGATGACATGGTGAAAGCTTATGGTGTGGAAGGCACCCCCACCATCATCGTCAATGGCAAATACCGTTTCACGCCGGGGGACGCCGGTGGCTACGCCCAGTCCATCGAGCTGACCAAATGGCTCGTCGCCAAGGAAGCGGCGGGCAAGTAAGCCAAGCATGCGCAGCGCCCGGTTCGCCGGGCGCTTTTTGTTGGATCCCGATGTCCGACGAGTTTCGTCATTAGGAAGAACCATGTTCAAGACCACCCGATTGCGTCTCGCCACCCTGTTCTGCGGCCTGCTGCTGACCACGGCCTGCAGCGCGGCGGCTCCCGATGCCGCCGCCCCGTATACCGACGGCGACCAGTACGTCACCCTGCCGGCGCCGAATCAGCGCTACAGCAGCAGCGGAAAGGTCGAGGTGGTGGAAGTGTTCTCCTACGGCTGCATCCACTGCGCCGAGTTCTCCCCTTACGTCGACGAACTGCGCAAATCGCTGCCCAAGGGCGTGGAATTGAAGCTGGTGCCGGCACCGTTCAACGATAGCTGGGTGCCGTTTGCGCGCGCCTACTATGCGTCGAAGAAGCTGGGTCTGCTCGAACAGACGCACGATGAGTTTTTCAAGGCGAAATTCAAGGACCAGTATCCGATCAATTCGATGGACGAGATTGCGGATTTCTACGCACGGCACGGCGCCAACCGCGACAAATTCCTGAGTGATGCCAAGGCGCCGGAAGTAGATGCGCAGATCAAGCGGGATCTCGCGCTGATCCAGACCTGGGGCGTGGACGGCACGCCTACCATCGTGGTCGACGGCAAGTACCGCAGCGCCAATGTCAAGAGCTTCCAGGAACTGGCGGCTCTCACCAAGTGGCTGGTGCAGCGGGAACTGAACGCCGGGCACCAGTAAGCCGCCATAGGCTACGATGCGGTTTTCACAATAACCGCATCGGGAACCTTTAGGATGCCCCGGTCCTTTCCCCGAGCATCCCGGCATCGTGCCATGACACGCGCCCCCGGCAAGCATCAACGGCTGCGCCTCCTCAGCTGCAATATCCTGGCGGGCGCCAGTGTGCAGCGTTACCACCAGTACGTCACTCGTGGCATCAACGCCGTACTGCCTGCGCGCAGCAAGCTGGACAACCTCGATCGTCTGGCGGAACTGCTGCCGCAGTTCGACGTGATCGGCCTGCAGGAAGCGGACGCCGGTAGCCTGCGCTCCGGCTTCCTCAACCAGACCCGCTATCTTGCCGAAACCTCTCGCATGCCGTTCTGGAGCCATCAGCCCAACCGGCCAGTCGCGCAGCTTTCGCACACCGCCAATGGCCTGATTTGCAGACTGGAACCAGAGGTGGTGGTCGACTATCCCCTGCCCAGCCGCATTCCCGGGCGAGGTGCCTTGTTGGCACGCTTTGGCGACGAAGCCCATGGGTTGGCGGTGGTGATTGCGCATCTCTCACTGAGTGCGCAGGCGCGTGCGAGACAACTGGCCTTCATTGCCGAGGTGTTGCAGGACCACCCGCATGCGGTGCTGATGGGCGATCTCAACACCGATTCGCGCAGTCCTGAAATGCGCCATCTGTTCGCCCACTCGAGCCTGCAAGCACCGGAACACGCCGTACCTACCTTTCCCAGCTGGAAACCACGGCGCGCGCTCGATCACATCCTGGTGTCGTCGCACATCCGGATCGACAAGATGTGGACGTTGCCGCAAGCGTTCTCCGATCATCTGGCGCTGGCCGCTGAAATCCAGCTTCCCTCCGCTCCACGCAAAGCGCATAAATGACCGCACGACGTTTCTTTCCCATCGCCCTCCCCTGGTTCCTGCTCGTTGCGGCCGGCCTAACGGCGGTATGGTTGCGCTACGGCTTCATCCAGCCGCCCGAATTGGCGCATCTGTGTGACGACGGCAAGGGACCGGCGTGGTGCGGCGCACGCGAGGCGATCGTGATCGGCTTCAATACCTATGGCTACGGCATCGCCGCGATCATCGCGGCCGCGCTGGCGCTGATCCGGAGCAAGCCATGGCTGGCATGCCTCGCGGCCGCGCTTGGTGTTTTTGCACTGACGCTGTACTGCTACATCCCCGGTGCGATCGCGCTGCTAGTCGGCAGCCTGCGTCTGGTACGCCTGCAAGCGATGGCAACGCCAGGCGACCCACACCGGCACTGAGATCGCCAGGTTCAAGCCCAGCCATAGCCACGTGACCTTGCTCACGCCAGCCTCCTGCACCACCGGAACGATTGCCAGCACAGGCGCCACGCACGCCATGAACCGCTGTTCGGCCGACGGCATGGAAAACTCGTGCGTCAGCAGGCCGAACAAGCCATAGGCAACGCATGGCAGCGCGAACAAGCCCATCGGAAAATCCATGTAGCGGCCGTTGAACGCGAGCAGGATGTCGTACAGCACCAGCGCGAACAACGCAGCATAACGCCACCAGGGAGAGGGTTCGGTGTGGTCATGACGATCCGCCAAATGTGCTGCAATGCGCCGCGCCAGGGCTGCCGCGATCACCCAAGCACCGGCCAGACACACGGATGAAAGCAGCCATTCCCACCACCCTTCGCAAGCAAACAGCATTTGTCGCAATTGCCAGGCCACGGCAGTCCCTGCAGCAAAGCCCATCAGCGCAAGAGCAATCCAGCCCCGCAAGCCTTGCCAGCTGCGGCGCCGTCCACCTATGCAAGCAAAGGCAATGCTGCCCGACATGCCCGCCAACCAGCCCAACCACCAGTGCGGCTCCTCCCTCACCGGGCCGAGCATCGGAAATTTCGGCTTTGCGTCGGAATCGAAAATGCCCCAGTAGCCGCCTACGGTGCCTTCAAGCGCACGCTTCCACGGCTGGTCGAAGGCCTCAATGACGTTGTAGGGCATGCGCACTTCGGCGGCGTAGCGCAGGAAGGACCGCAGATAGAACGCCTCATCCACCAGGCTGGGCTCGGCCGAACGGCGCAGGCGTCCAGCGCTGGGCCAGCCGGTTTCGCCGATCATCACCTGCTTGCCGGGGAACATGCGCTGCATGCGTTGATACACTTCTTCGACGTGATGCACGGCATCGACGGCAGCCACCGGATTGTCTTCCCAGTACGGCAGGATGTGGATGGTGACGAAATCCACCGCACTGCCCATTTGCGGATAGCGCAACCAGTTTTCCCACACGTCGGCATAGGTCACCGGAATCGCCGCAGGTACCGCCGATCGCACGCGCTGGATGAATTCGGTAAGGCGCTTGGGCGACAGTTCGCCGCGCAGCAGCACTTCGTTGCCGACCACGACGCCGCGGATCACGCCAGGATTCGCCTTGGCTGTGGCGATACCCTGCTCGATCTCCCGTTCATTGGTCTTCGCCACCCCGCCCAGCCAGATACCCATCAGCACCTGCATGTGATAACGCGCAGCAATCGCCGGCACCGCGGCCAGTCCATTGCCTTGCGAATAAGTACGCACGCAGTCGAAGCGTTGCGACAGGGCGCGCAGGTCTTCATCGATACGTTCGGGCGTCATCACGAATTGCGTATCGAAAGGTGTCTCGCCTGGCTTGCGAAATGGCGCATAAGACACGCAGGCGATACGCGCCGACGGAGCATCCGGCAAGGCGATCAGCCTGCCGATCTGCCACCACCAGGCCAGGCCGGCCAGCGTGGCCAGGATCAGCGCCAGCCAGGCAAGGCCGTAGTGGGCGACATTTTTTGGCTTGGGCGGCATGCGGGCCTTGGGCGCGTGAGGTGGCAGGACGTCGAAGGATAAAGGGGAACAGGGAACGGCGAACAGAGAACAGAACGGGGCCGCGAGTCAGGATGGGCTGCTTTGCACTCGACTCGAAGCGAGGGTCGCTGGATGCAAAACGCTGCATGTTCCCGCAGGTGAAGCTCCGTTCATACCCGCAAAAACTCATCCCTTTACACTTTCTCCGGTTCACCCGAAGGAGTGGAGTGCCCATGGCCCCGCTAGCTGTATCGCGTATCGGCCACTATCTGTTGACTGTTCTGGCCAGTGGGATGCTGGCCGGTGTTGCCTTCGCACAAACGGAAAACGCTTCATTGGAAGCGCAACGTGCTGCGTTCAAGCAGGCTTATGCCGCCGCCAGCCGCGGCGGCGATGGCTGGCGAGAGCAGGCCAGGGGGCTCACTAACTATCCGCTCTATCCCTATCTGCAGGCGGCTTCGCTGGAGCACGACCTGCAACAGGTGGATCGCCCCACCGTGGAAACCTACCTGCGCCAGTTTCCCGACCTGATTCCGGCCAGCGACCTCAAGCGCGATTTCCTGCAGGAGCTGGCGCGTCGCCAGGACTGGACCGATTTCGTCGCGATGTACCAGCCGGGCCTTGGCGACGCGCTGAGCTGCAACGCCTTGCAAGCGCAGCTCGCCGGGGGCGCCAAGCTGGATTTCAATCGCGACCTGGCTGCGCTATGGGCTGAGCCCGCATTGCCTTCGGCCTGCGATCCGGTGCTGCAGGCGGCCTTCGAACAGGGGCTGCTGACACCCGCGCGCGTCTGGTCGCGCATCGACATGGCCGTAGAGGCCGGCAAGGCCGCCACGATCTCCGCTTCGTCGAAATGGCTGCCGCCTGAAGAGGCCGGCACGGCGCAGAACCTGGCGCAGGCGCTCAACGATCCCGCGGCGGCCCTGCTCGCCGCCAAGCAGTGGCCCGACAACACGCGCTCCCGCCAAGCCGTCACCCTGGCACTGGCGCGCCTGGCGCGGCGCCAATCCGGCACGGCTGACGACGCCTGGCAGCAGCTGCAGGGTCGCTTCCATTTCACTCCCGCGCAGCGCGATCGAGTGTTGAATGCGCTCGCCGTATTCCACGCCGCCGATTTCGACAGCAATGCGCTCGCGCGCCTGATCGAGCTGCCGCCCTCCGCGCAAACGCCGACCAGCCGCGAATGGCGCGTCCGCATGGCGCTGGCGGCAAAGAACTGGCAGGCCGTGCTGGATGGGATTGCCGCCATGGGGCCCACCCAGCAGCAGGACGATGAGTGGCAGTACTTCCGTGCACGCGCCTTGGGCGAACTGGGCCGCGCGGAGGAGGCGCAGCGCGTGTATGCCAGCGTTGCCGGACAATCCAGCTACTTTGGCTACCTGGCCGCCGACCATCAGAGCGCCTCGTATGCGCTGTGCAACACCCAGCCTGCCGCCGATCCGCTAACTCGACAGGCCGTGCTGGCAATCCCCGGCATCCGCCGCGCCTTCGAACTGTTCGCGATCGGCAACCCTAAGCAGGCGCGTCGCGAGTGGAATCTGGCGCTGGCCAATGCCGATGCCCCGACCGTCCGCCAGGCGGTCATCCTTGCCAATGAGCGCGGCTGGTACGACCGCGCGGTGTTCGCGTTCAACAATGGCGACGCGCTGGGCTATTACGCGCTGCGTTTTCCGCTCGCCAGCCAGGATGGCCTGGTGCCGCAGGCGCAACAGGCCGGCATCGACCCGTCCTGGGCCTACGGCATTCTGCGCGTGGAAAGCGCATGGATGAGCGACGCGCAATCCGGCGCCGACGCGCGCGGCCTGATGCAGTTACTGCCTAGCACCGCCGCTACCGTAGCGCGCCGCAACGGCCTGCCCTGGAACGGCGGTGACAGCCTGTATGACCCTGCCACCAACATCGAACTGGGCACGCGTTACCTAGCGCAGATGGCTGGACGTTTCAACGGCTCGCTGTGGCTGGCCAGCGCTGCGTACAACGCCGGTGCGGCGCGTGTGGACCAGTGGGTCACGGCACGCAGCATGCTGCCGCCCGATCTGTTCGTGGCTACCATTCCCTTCAAGGAAACCCGTGAATACGTGGCGCGCGTGATGTACTACAGCGTCATCTACGACTGGCGCCTGCACGGCAAGGCCGCACCCATCTCCACCCGCATGCTGCCGATCGGGCAGCCGTATAGCCGGCTGGACCCGCCTGAGGAGCACAAATCGTTGACTTGCCCAGCGCCCACTGTAGCGACGGCGACTTCGTCAGCGGCGGTGCCGGCGACGGCAGCTACGCCAACCGCTGCACCGGCCAGAGCCAAGTTGCGCTGAGCCTGCGTAGGCTGGGATGAAATCCCAGCGTTCGTGTCGATGGCGATGCTGGGATTCCATCCCGTCCTATCGTGTCGTGTTCACTGGGTTACCATGCGAAAAGAGTAAAATTCACGCAGGGTTGCTTCCCTCCCAAGCGGCAGGAGGACTTTGCCATGACCCCGCAACGCATCGTCGTCCTCGGTGGAACCGGGTTCGTTGGAAGCTATCTGGCGCCTCGTCTTGCCGCCGATGGGCATCGCCTGATCCTGCTCTCCCGCAATCGGGAACAGCATCGTGAGCTGACCGTGCTGCCCGACATAGTCATCCGCAGCGCGGACGTCTACGACGATGCCGTGTTGCGTCGCCATTGCGGCGGCGCGGATAGCGTGATCAACCTCATCGGCATCCTCAACAACAGCGGCCGCCATACCTTTCAACGTGCGCATGTGGAGATGGCGCGACGCCTGGTCGGGATCTGCAAGGCAGCCGGCGTGCAGCGACTGCATCAGATGAGCTCGCTGAATGCCGGCGCGGGACAGTCGCAATATCTCAAGACACGCGGCGAAGCGGAAACATTGGTCAAGGTGTCGTCGCTGAATTGGACGATCTACGAACCCAGCGTGATCTTCGGACCCGGCGACGGCCTGGTTACACGCTTCACCAATCTACTGCGCAAGATGCCCGTGCTGCCGCTGGCGCGTGCCACGTCGCGGATGGCTCCCACCTATGTGGGCGATGTTGTCGAAGCCATCGCACGCTGTGTAGCCGATGACAACCTCGCCACGCGCCGCAGCTTTGAATTGTACGGGCCGCAAGTGCTCACCTTGGGCGAGATCGTGCGCGCCATTCGCGATGCCGCCGGCTTACGCACCTCCATCCTGCCGCTGCCCGACAGCCTTGGCCGATGGCAGGCGCAGATCGCCGGCATGCTCCCAGGCAAACCTTTCTCGTTCGACAACTTCCTCTCTTTGGGTACCGATTCGGTCGGCAGCGCGGATGGCTATGCCGCCCTGGGCATCGTGCCGCAGCTGTTCACCGCATGGCTCCCGCGCATCATCCTGGGCACACCTCGACAGCACCGCCTGGACTTGTCGCGCCAGAACTTCCGACATCGCAGAGCTTAAGGACCCTCTGATCTATTCCTACCTGCCCGGCATGACGTCCAGAAGGCTCGCAGGGCGTGTCGCGCGGCACAGGGCAGACTGGCAGCCGCGGGGCACGGCCTGTGGGCCTTCTGGACGTCACCCCGTCATTAAAATTCAAAAAGGTTGGGGCCGCACGCTTTCGGGCGGCACTGTATGCGCGCCTCGCTTCGCCCCGCCGTCTAGACATACTCCCTGCCTTCCTCGCTCCTCAAACCAGGCACGTCCCTGTGCCTTCCCCGCGTGCGCCGCCGGGGCGAAGCGAGGCGCGCATACAGGGCGGTGACGGGTACGTAGGAATAGATCAGAGGGTCCTTAGAGAAGGCCATGGCACAATAAGGCATGCGAACTTATCTGGTCGGCGGCGCAGTCCGCGACAAACTGCTAGGACGCCCCGTGACCGACCACGACCACGTGGTGGTGGGTGCGAGTCCGCAAGACATGCTGGCGCTGGGCTACAAGCCAGTCGGCAAGGATTTTCCGGTGTTTCTGCATCCGCAAACGAGCGAGGAATACGCCCTCGCTCGCACCGAGCGCAAAACGGGACACGGCTATCACGGCTTCGCCATTCACGCCGATCCCAGCGTGACGCTGGAACAGGATCTCGTACGACGTGACCTCACCATCAACGCCATTGCGCAAGATGAGGAAGGCCGGCTGGTCGATCCTTATGGCGGTGAACGCGATATCGAACAGCGCCTACTGCGGCACGTCTCGCCGGCCTTCATCGAAGACCCGGTGCGCCTGCTGCGCGTAGCCCGTTTCGCCGCGCGCTTTGCACCGCTTGGCTTCACGGTCGCCAACGAAACTATGGCCTTGCTGCAACAGATGGTGCGCGATGGCGAAGTCGACCATCTGGTGCCCGAACGCGTATGGGCGGAAACGCGCAAGGCGCTGAGCGAAGCACAGCCTTCGGCCTTCCTGCGCGTGCTGCGCGAATCCGGCGCGCTGGCCGTGGTGTTTCCGGAAATCGACGCCCTGTACGGCGTGCCCCAACGCGCCGAATTCCATCCCGAGATCGATACCGGCATCCACCTGGAAATGGTCCTGGATGCCGCCGCCAGGCTCGCCCCCGGCAACGACTTGGTAGGCTTCTGCGCCCTCACCCACGACCTTGGCAAGGCGCTCACTCCGCAAGACGAACTGCCACGCCATGTCGGCCACGAGCATCGCGGTGTAGAACCCCTGCGCGCGCTCGCCGCGCGCATCAAAGTCCCCACCGAATACGCGGAACTCGCCGAACTGGTCTGTCGTGAGCACCTCAATGCGCATCGCGCATTCGAATTGAAGGCCGCTACCGTACTGAAACTGCTCACGGCGCTCGATGCCCTGCGCCGCCCCGAACGCCTGCAAATTTTTCTGACCGCTTGCCTGGCCGACAAGCGCGGCAGGCTCGGCCATGAACAGGACGATTACCCGCAGGCGGACTGGCTACGCCTTGCACGCGATGCTGCCGAGTCGATCACCTCTACGCCATTCGTGTCGCAAGGGTTAACAGGGCCCGCCATCGGCGCTGCGATGGAAAAGGCGCGTGTGCAGGCCATCAACGAATTGAGATAAACCCTGTGGCAGAACCAACCGCAATGACAGAAGACGCCTTCACGTCATCAGGGCCATCAGATTGGGGAGTCAAGGTCACCTCTATGCTCCCCCCACATTGATGCCGAGCGCGAATAGTGTCACCAGGAGCGCTAGGGACATGGCCGACATGGCCATCCAAACCTGGCCGAATCGTGGCCACCTTTCGCTCCACAGGGCCAGCGCCAGATAGATCCCCGGCGCCACCCCCGCGTAACGGGTCATTGAGACCAGCGTGCCGGTACACAACGGCGCCAAGAGCGTCAGCAGCGTGAAGACCGTCAGCCCGCGCCAGCCGTGCCGCCAGCAAGTCACCGAGCTGCAGATGGCCAGCAGCGTGATCCCAAAATGGAGCATTCTCGGATTCCACGGCGTAATGATCTTGTGAGGGCGGTTGATGTAGTCGAGCAACGCGCTCCAAGGCGCATGCCAGTCGCGCCCCCATGCAACCTGGATGTCCTTGAACGCCAACGGATTGCCTGTGATCCGCCATAGGTAGGCCGCGAACGCCGCCAGGCCTCCCGCGGCCAGCATCAGTTTCAGCAGGTCAGCCACTTGGCGGTCCCCCTTGAGCCATCGCATGAACAGCGCGGGAGCAAGAAACAACCCGTTCAAACGGGTGGCGCCGGCGCACAGCCCTAAGAGCCCGGCAAACCACCAGCGCTGCGCCAACGCAGCGAGAAACGAGGCCGTCACGAGCGCGAAGAAGAGCGCTTCGGTGTGGGGCAACATGGTGAAATAGCTAGTCGGCCAGAAAGCCGCAAATAGCGTGGCTTGATCGGCCAGCCTCTGCGAGTGCGCGAGACGAAGCGTAAGGAGCCAAAGGAAGCTCAATCCAGCAAGCCAAAGCAGGTTGGACAACAGTATGCCGGACCATACCCATTCACCCGTCAGCGCCGCCGCCGTTTTCCACAAAATAGGGTGCAACGGGAAGAACGCCCAATTCGCCTGCTTGGATGTATCGAACAGGCGTCGTTCGTACCCGTCATGGGCGATAGAGTAATACCAGCCACTATCGTTTCCGATGGCCACGCGGCGGAGCCCATCGGCGATGGCTTGGCCGGACAGTTTGATCGCGACGCTGTCGTCCTTGCCCCAGCGCTCCACCGGCACCTGGGCAATCATTGGAGCAACGGCAAGGATGAGGATCACGACCAGCCGGGACAGCACAAACGGCATCAAGGCGCGCTTGAGGCACTTGGGAACGGCATCGGCCATGCGCTGGAGTGGAGAGCGCTGAGCCGAAGCCATTGCGATGTCAACAGAGTTCATCAGCATCCTGCATTTTGTTTTCGCTTAAAGACGCCCACCTAGATCGGCCGCCAGCAATTCCGCAGGCAGCGGCAACGCCGGCAGTCCACGCGCCAGCAGCATTGCCTGGAAGCGCTCACCCATCTGGTCGGGCAAGGTGAGTTTCTTCACCTGCTGGGCGAGACGGTGGCGCGTAAGCTCGTCCGCGGCTTGCTCGTAGGCATGTTCGAAGACGGCTTGCAAACCGGCGGCAATCAGGAAGTGGGCCTGCGGCAGATAGGCCGCCACGCCGAAGCCGGCGCTGTTGCCCGCTTCGGCCAGGGCGGTGAAGTCGACGGAGGCGGTAAGGTCGTTGAGCCCTGGCAGGTAAAGCGGATCGTTGTGCGCACGGTGACGATAGTGCGCCATCAAGGTACCGTCTTGCCGTTCCGGTAAATAATATTCCCGCCGCACGTAGCCGTAGTCGATGAACAGCATCAGGCCAGCCTCAAGCGAACCGGCAATGGCCTGCATCCAGTACGGCAGCTGCGGGAGAATCTCCGAGCGGTAGCCGTCTTCGAAGCTTCTGCCGAGGTCGCGTTCGACGTGTCGCACGGCACCGGCAACCAGGGCATCGGCGGGGCGATCCACGCGCATGAGGCGCGCCTCGCCATCGAGCGCGACGTATTCTTCGTAAACCTCGCCATGGCGCAGCACGAAGCGCGTGGTCGGCAAGGCGTCGATCACTTCATTGGCGAACAAGACGCCACGCCAAGCTTGCTCGGGCGGACGGTCAATCCACGCCACGCGCGCCATGATGTCCGCCGGCAACGCCGCCGTGAGTCGCTCGCGTTGCCGCTCGCGCAAATCGGCGCTGGGTTCAAGGATTAGGTAACTGCGCGGCAGTACGTCGTTCCCGGCCAGTGCCAGCAGCGCCGCTTCGGCAAATGAGCCGCTGCCCCCGCCGAGTTCGAGGAAATTCGCCTCGCTACCCAGCATGGCCAGTACCGGCTGCACAGCTTGGACTACGCAGCGCGCAAACAGCTCACCCAATTCCGGCGCGGTGACGAAGTCACCGGCCTTGCCGAACTTGGTCTTGCCGGCACTGTAGTAGCCCAGACCCGGCGCATACAGGCAGCGCTCCATGTATTGCGAAAACGGTATCGGTCCGTGCGCAGCGATGGTTTCGCGCAGGTGCTGCAGCAGGCGCTCGGAATGCGCAAGTTCCTCGGCCGCGGGCTCAGGCAGGCGCGAAGATTGGGATGACCTCGTCATGAATGGGAAGCTGCGTCGACTGCGTTGGGCTTCAGCAGCCAGCGCACGGCGAGCAGACCGACTTCGTAGAGCAGGCACATTGGAATGGCCAGCATGATCATCGAAGTAATGTCCGGCGGTGTAACCACCGCTGCGATGGCGAAGGCGCCGACGACAGCGTAGCGTCGTCCCTTGCGCAGCTTGTCCAGATCTACGATACCCACCGCCGCCAGCACCACTACCGCCACCGGCACTTCGAAACACAGGCCGAAGGCGAAGAACATCAACATGACGAAATCGAGGTAATGCGTGATGTCCGTCATCATCTCCACGCCCTGCGGCGTGACCGCCGTGAGGAAGCGGAACGCAGCCGGCAGCACCAGGAAATAGGCGAACGCGCAACCGATGTAGAACAGCACCAGCGCCGATACCAGCAATGGCCGCGCCAAGCGCTTCTCATGCTTGTAAAGGCCGGGGCTTACGAACGCCCACAGCTGATACAGGATCACTGGCATGCTGATGAACAGCGCCGCGTAGAACGTGAGCTTCAGCGGGGTGATGAAGGGACTAGCGACTTCCGTGGCGATCAGGTGGGCACCTTCGGGCAGGCGCG
Source organism: Dyella choica (assembly GCF_003977665.1). Classification (GTDB taxonomy): domain Bacteria; phylum Pseudomonadota; class Gammaproteobacteria; order Xanthomonadales; family Rhodanobacteraceae; genus Dyella_B; species Dyella_B choica. The sequence continues at coordinate 76,104 of NZ_RYYV01000008.1, forward strand.
AGACCAGCGGTGCGGCGAGCCAGGCGTACAGGCGGTTGGCGAACGGCACCAGCGCCGCCAGCACCACGGCCAGCGCAAGAATGGCCTTGATCAGCCGGGTGCGCAGCTCCAGCAAGTGCGAAAACAAGCCTTCCTGCGATTCCATTTCAGGCTCAGCCGCCATGGGGTGTTTCCTTCGACGCTTGAGCGGATGCGAAATCCTTGCCCGTGTCGGTGATGCTGTCGCGCACCTCAGTGGCCGTGCTTGTCACCTGTTCGCGTGTCTCGCGTGCGGCCCTGTTCATATCGGCCTGCAGGCTTTCCGCGCGGGCCGCGGCTTCGCGCGCGGTGCGCTTGAGTTCCTCGATTTCCAGCTCGCGCTCCACCTCGGCGCGCACGCTGTCCCAGCCCTGGCGCAAGCGGCGCATCAGCGCGCCTGCCGTGCGCGCGGCATGGGGGAGTTTTTCCGGGCCGAGCACGATCAGCGCGATCAGCGCCAGCAACACCAGCTTGCCGAGGCTGATCTCGATCATATGGCGTTCCTATGCGCTTATTTCGATTCGCTGGAATCGCGCTGCTGCTGGCTGGCCGTGTTGCCGGCGCCGGGCGCCGGATCGGCCTGCAGCTTTTCCTGCGCCTTGCGCTTTTCTTCGTCCTCGTCGCCTTGCATGGCCTTCTTGAAGCCGCGCACGGCGTTGCCGAGGTCGGAGCCGACCCGCGTCAGTTTGCCGGTCCCGAACACCAGCAGGATGATGACGAGCAGGATCGCCCAGTGCCAAATGCTGTCCAAACCCATGAGTAACCTCGTTGCGGAGCCTGCCATCGCGCCTGCGGGAGTACAGGCGCCGGCGTTCCGTCAAGTGAAAAGCGCGCCCTGCGCGACCTCAACGTGCAGTGTACTCCTCCAGGGCGTCACGGAAGTGCACGACCGCCGCCGGGACATTGCTGACCCCGCCCTCGAAGATACGCCGCGGCGTAACTCCCTTGCCGTAAGCCTGTTGGTTGGCATCGTAGTCGATCTTGATCACCGAACCATCCAGCGCCACCCCGGCGAACAGGCCACGGGCGCGGGAATAGGAATAGATCTCCGCCTTCAACTGCTGGTCAGTCGCGGCCGAGGCCGTGCGCCCAACCGGGCCGGCCGCGGCCGAAGCATCCGCACCTACAGTGAACTTGCCGTTGACGATGGAATCCACACCGCGCTGGGTGCGGAACACCAGGATCACGTCGGTCTTGGACACGCCGATCTGGAAGCCCACGCTGCCGCCTCCGAAGGAGATGAAGCTAGGGTTGGACCAGGTACCGTCCGGATTCTTGACCGATACCAGGCCCTCGCCGCGGCGGCCTCCGAAAACAAATCCGACCTTGAGCACGTCGGGAATGACGGCGATCGCCCGCGCGTCGCGCAGCAGATCGGTGGGAATGGACTTGTCCGGCGCCTGTTCGATCTCGTTGAGCACCCGCACGGCACTCTGGGCGCGCTGCTCCGGAGTGTCGTCTTCGGCATGCACGGCAGCGACAGGCAGCAGCAGTGCAAGGGCGACGAACGAAAGGCGACGCAGTGCTTTGATCATGGATGGCTCCCGATTTGGATGACTCGATCACGTTCGCAAACGGCGGCAAGCATAGCCGTCTTGCGCAAAAAGCTCGTGGCCGCTTATGGCAGACTTGCCTTGCTCACCTGCCGCCTGCGCCGCCATGCCAGCCCATCACTATACCGGCCTTGCCGGCCAATCCTACGACCAACCCGCTCAGGCTGGCGTACTGCTTGTGAACCTGGGCACACCGGACGCACCTACGGCGCCGGCGCTACGCTCCTACCTGGCCGAATTCCTGGGCGATCCGCGCGTCATCGAGTATCCGCGCTGGCTGTGGTGGTTGATCCTGCACGGCGTCATCCTGCGCCACCGGCCGGCCCGTTCGGCGCATGCCTATGCGCGGGTTTGGACGCCTGAGGGTTCGCCGCTGCGGGTGGGTTCGGAAAAACTCGCCGCCGCCCTCCAGGCCAGGCTGAGCCGGAGCGCACCGGGACCCGTACGCGTTGGCCTGGCCATGCGTTACGGCAAGCCTTCGGTACGCGAACAGATCCAACAGATGCAGCGCGCAGGCGTGCGCCGATTGCTGGTACTCCCGCTGTATCCCCAATACTCGGGCACCTCCACCGGCTCGGTGATCGACGCAGTGGCCGATACCTTCAGGCAACTGCGTTGGCCACCGGAACTGCGCATCATCAATGGCTACTACGACGATGCCGGGCATATCGATGCACTGGCACAATCGATCGAACGCTGGTGGGCCGAGCACGGCCGCGGGGACCGGCTGTTGCTGTCGTTTCATGGCATTCCGCAGCGCTACGTGGCAGCCGGCGACCCCTATCTGCATCAATGCCAGGCTACGGGGCGTTTGCTGCGCGAGCGATTGGGGCTGGATGCCTCGCAACTGAGCATGAGCTTCCAGTCACGCGTAGGCCGTGAGCCATGGCTGCAGCCGTATACGGATGAGACCGTGCGTCGCTTCGCCGCTGAAGGCGTCCGGCGGCTGGACATCGCCTGCCCCGGCTTCGCGGTGGACTGCCTGGAAACGCTGGAAGAAATCGCCATGCAGAACGCCGAATTCTTCACCGGCGCTGGAGGCGAAGCACTACGCTACATTCCAGCCCTCAATGACAGCGATGCGCAGGTCGCCAACCTGGCTGCGCTGATCCAGCGGCATGCCCACGGATGGCCGGAATTCACCTCCGGCGCAGCGGCATGAACGAGCACACTGCCGAAGCTGCGCCGGTCGAGCAGCGCATCGTTTTGTCGCAGCATCTTTCGCTTACGGCCTTGATCTGGGGCGACGCCGGCGCCCCTCCGCTGTTGGCTTTGCACGGCTGGCTGGACAACGCCGGCAGCTTCGCCCTGCTCGCGCCGAAACTAGCCAGGCGCTTTCGCGTCATCGCGCTGGAGCTGCCTGGACACGGGCATTCCGGCCATCTTCCCGCCGGCATCAGCTATCACTTCGTCGACTATGTAAGCGCGGTGCTCAGCGCCGCGGATGCGCTGGGGCTGGAGCGCTATACCCTGCTCGGCCATTCGCTAGGCGCAGGCATCGCCTCGCTTGCCGCTGCGGCCGTTCCGCAGCGCCTTGAACACCTGTTCCTGATCGAAGGACTGGGTCCGCTCGGCGATGACGGCACGCATACCTTGCGGCGCTTTCGCGATGCTTATGCCGCACCTGCGTCAAGCGGCAAGTCGCTGCGGGTGTTCGCGAACGTGAACCAGGCAGTCAGCACACGCACGCTGGCCAGCGGCCTGCGCGCGGACCTTGCTCGGCCGATCGTGGAGCGTGGACTTGCCGGGATCGCGGGCGGCTACCGCTGGCGCAGCGATCCGCGTCTTACGCGCCCCAGCGCGCTGCGGCTCGCCGAAGAGCAGATTCGTGCGCTGCTTGCGGGCATCGAGGCACCTACCTCATTGCTGCTCTCAAGACCAGTCACGCCCTATTTGCCCAGCGCAATGATGCAAGCGCGTGCCCGGCAGGTACCGAATATCGCCGTGACTCACCTGGACGGGGGGCATCATTTGCATCTGGAGCATCCTGACGTGGTAGCTGCATGGCTGCTCAGCACCTTGTAGGCAGGGATGATTATCCCTGCCCACGAAGCCTCAGGCTGAAATCGCCAACCGCTCAGACCGATACACCCAAGCCGTCAGCGCCATCGCCAACAGCGCCACCACCAGTCCCGTTACAACGCAACTGGACAGTTGCACAGCCGTAACCTGCTCGCCGCGCAACAATTGCATGATGCCGACCTGCTGCCCAAGCAACGGCACGTAGAACATCCAATCCGCAATCTTCATCGGCGTCACGCTCAACAGCACCGACGGAAAGATCGGCACGATCATCAGCACCGACTGGTACGTCTGCGCCTCCCGATAGCTCTTCGCGAAGGCCGATACCAGCGTCTGCAGGCACGCCAGCAGCATCACCAGCGGCAACATCATCAACAGCACCTGCGCGGCGAACGAAATGCCCAGGTCCATGCGCATGCCTAGCCGTTCGATGGGAATCAGTTTGCCGCAGAAGCCGAATGCGACGACGCAAATCAGCAGGCTGACCAGGGAGAACAGGCAGGTCGCAGCCAGCTTGCCCAGCAAGATCTTCCAGCGCGGCACCGGATTGGCGAACAGCGGCTCCAGCGACTGCCGTTCTCGCTCGCCGGCGGTGAGATCGATCGCCAGGTACATGCCGCCCATGAATACCGTGAGCACGAAGAAATACGGCAGCATCCCGAACATCAGTCCGGCACGCGACTGCGGCGTGGACTGGTCTCGCTCGTCAACCGCCACGGGCGCCATCATGGCGGGTGCAAGGCCGCGCGCCACCAGCCGCATTACGCCCTGGCGCCGGCTGTAGTTTTCCAGCATGCCCTTCACGCGCCCAACCGTACTAGCGGTGTCGCTCTGCGAGGAATCGTAGATCAGCTCCACCTGCGAGGCCTGGCCCTTGCGCCAGGCCTCGCCAAATCCTTGCGGAATGCGCACGACGACATCGGCGTCGCGGTTGCGGACCGCGCTTTCCGGATCGGCGATGGCCGGTTGCGGCAGCAAGCCCTGCTGCTTGAGCGCATCCATCAGGTTCGGCGCATATTGCGCGCCGATCACCGGCACCTTGACGGGATGATCGGCCTTGTTCAACTCACGCGTGAGTACCACGTTCATGATCATGATGAAAATGACCGGGCCTAGCAGCGGCCCCAGGATCAAGGCGCTCATCATGGTGCGCCGGTCACGCAGGTTTTCCTTCACTTCCTTGAGAAACACCGTCAGCGTGGTTTTCATGCCGCCAGCCCCTCTTCGCTGCCGATGATCTTCACGAAGGCATCCTCCAGATTGGTCTCACCGGTCTGTGCACGCAATGCGTCGGGTGTTGCATCGGCCACTACGCGGCCATGCGCGATCACCACGATGCGATCGCACAGCGCCGCCACCTCTTGCATGATGTGGCTGGAAAACAGCACGCAGCGACCCTCTTCCTTCAGCTGCCGCATGAACCGGCGCATGCTGCGCGTCGCCATCACATCGAGGCCGTTGGTGGGCTCATCCAGGATCACATTCCTGGGATCGTGCACCAGCGCCCGGGCAATCGCCGTCTTGACCCGCTGCCCTTGCGAATAGCCCTCGGTGCGGCGGTCCGCGATGTCCGCCATGTCCAGCGCAGTGATCAACTGCTTGCAGCGCAACCGGATGAGTGATTCATCCATGCCTTGCAGCCTGGCAAAGTAGTCGATGTTCTCGCGTGCGGTAAGCCGCTTGTACAGACCACGAGCATCGGGCAGCACGCCGAGCTTGCGACGGACTGCGAGGGCGTCTTTCGCCACATCGATGCCGTCGACCAGCACCTGTCCTTGGTCCGGCTGCATCAGCGTGTACAGCATGCGCAACGTGGTGGTTTTGCCGGCGCCGTTGGGACCCAGAAGCCCGGTGATTTCACCATCGCGGGCCGTAAAGCTCACGCCGTCCACAGCTTTCACTTCTGCGAAATGCTTGTGCAGATCCCTCACTTCGATCATGGCGAAGCTCCGTTGAAATCGATGAACGCCGGCGTCCCCCCCAGCTTGTCCAGGCAGCTGGCGTCGAGCGCCTTGGGATCGGGTTGGTCAATGAACCTGCCGAGCAATTGCGGCATGCAGCCGCGGCCAAGCAGGGAATGTCCCTGCCCCATGAAGACCAGTTGCCGCGCATTCGACAAACCGGGCAGGATTAGCTTGCCATAGCGTGGCGGCGTGACCGGGTCCAGTTCGCCGGAAAGCATCAGGGTCGGCTTGTTGCTCTTCAGCGCCGCGTGGAAATCGTCCGGGCGCGCGCCATGCGGCCAGATCTCGCATTGCGCCTTGATCGCATCGATCAGATGATTGCCCAGGATGGTGTTCTGGTCTTGCGGACGCGGCGCAAGCAAGTCGGCATCCTCGCTACAGATCACGCTCATGGACATGCCGTTGTTCATGTCCCCGCTGAGATCGCCGCTGAGGATCTTGGCCTGCCCCAGCAAGGGGCCAACGTCGCCATGCGCCGCGGCGTTGATCGACAGCGGCAGCAGCGCCGCCGTTTCCGGCTCGTACGCGAACATGCGCACCACGCTGGCGAGCGCAAACTCGCTCAAGGGGCGCTCCACGGTCTGGTAGGTTTCCGGATCGCGAAAGCTGACCTTGTGCGGATTCGCTCGCAAGGCATCGCGCAGCTGATACAACGTCTGCATTGAATCGCCGAAACGCTGCTTGCAGGCGGCCGCTGCCATGCAGCTGGCAAAATTCTTCTTCAGCGCGTCGTCGAGGTCGGTGGCGAAGTCCTCGCCCAGCACCGCCTGGTTCGGCACGACCGAATCGAGCACGACACTGCGCACGCTACCGGGATAATGCTTGAGAAAATGCTGCGCCATGCGTGTGCCGTACGACACGCCGACCAGGTCCAACGGGGGCGACCCCAGCGCCCTGCGCACATCTTCCAGATCCTGCACGGCGATGGTGGTGGTGTAGTAGCGCGGATCGGCCTTTTGCTTTACTTCGTTCAAGCACGCGGCGACGTCCTTGCGGATCTTGTCGAGGTCGAGCGTCAGCGCATTCTGGTCGGACGCTTGCTCCGCAGTCTTGCAGCTCAACGGATTAGAGCCACCGGTGCCGCGCTGATCCAGCAACAGCAAGTCGTGATGCTTGCGCACTTCGGCAAACGCGGGCGCCTCCAGCACCCAAGCCTCGGTTGCCGCTTCGCCGGGACCGCCTGCGAGCAGCGTCACCACGTCCGGCTCTGGCACTTGCGCGTCGCTGCGCACGATCGCGAGCTTCAGACCGATGCGCCGACCATGCGGATCATCACGATTTTCCGGCACTTCAAACCTGGTGCACCACGCCTGCGCTCGCGCACCGCTACCGGGGCGCGCCAGTTCGCACGGCGTAAATGTAAGTGATCCACGCCGCCAAGGACGCACGGGCTGGGACGGTTGCTTGGCTTGGACGGGTGCCACATCCGCATTTGTGGTGCCCGACTTCTCAGCACCATGCCAATGTTGGTACGCCAGAACGCCCAACACGATCACCACAGCGGTCACGCGCAAAACGGTTCTTGCCTTCAAGGCCATGGCTCCTTCACTCCTCCCCAGGCACAAAAATCATTTCGATCGGCATGCCGAACAGGCGTGCGATCTTGAACGCCAACGGCAGGCTCGGATCGTATTTTCCGGTCTCGATAGCGTTGACGGTTTGCCGCGACACATCCAGTTTTTGCGCAAGTTCGGCTTGCGACCAGCCGCGCTCGCTGCGCAAGTCACGCACAGAGTTGTTCATGCGACTTATTCACGACGGTATTTGCGCTTATACGCATGCATGGCAATGAACACGAGGCCTCCGACGACGAATCCCCCGCCTGTTCCATACACGAATCCCAACTGGCGTTCACCCGTATGCCCCTTAAGCAACGCGGCAGCAAGAATCAGAACGACACCAAACAATACGAGCAGCATGAACGGCTTGATGCTGAGTTCTTCTTCGCACTGCATGCTTCCTCCATAACTGCGCATCAGCCTCCAGCGGACCAGGCCGTAGCAGAACACCACCGCTGGATACACCAGCAGCAGGCTTGATCCATCCAGCTTCACCACGCCGGCGGTGGCCAGAAAACCCGCAACGAAGGTCAGCGCGCTCACCACCGCTGTCGCCGTGCTTAGCGCAACCAAATGGGTATGGCGTTCGAACTCATCGCTGTTGCGGATGAGCCGCGCCATTTGGGCGATGACATAGAGCACCGGCGCAATCGGCGCCATGGTCAGCAGAACCTTGAGCGGCAAGCTGGCTGTTTTGGCCACCAGCGGCCAGACGAGCAACATGAAAGCGGTATAGATCGCCATCGCGACCACTACCCGCAACTGGTATTGCTTCATTGAAAAGCGCGGCATGGCCTGAACCCTCAAGCTGCCCAGGAGAACGGCCGGTCGTGCAAGACGGCCTTGTGGTCGGCACGGGTCTTGCTCCGCTGGCTCATCGTTACTCCCCGGTGATGTAAAGCGTGCTTGACATAAAGACTACGCAGCCCGTGGCTTTGTGTCAAGCATGCTTTACAAGATGGCGGCTTGAGCATGTGACTCGCGCGATGCACTGACGTTGCACGTCACATTTTGACGGGACCCCGCCCAGTCGGGAGAAACAGTTCACACTTTTTCCCGACATATGTAGGGGAAAGTTTTCTAGGCGTGTAAGCCATGTATAGGAAATAGGCCAGATTTCCCTGACAATGTGATGGGGGTCACGCTTTGGCCTGAATGTTGCTCACTCGCCTCGCAAGGCGTGGGCCTGCCCGTGAGGGGGCGGGAAAACGCCGGCCCACTGCAAGCGCTTTACCGAAAGCCCCGTAATTCACCTACCCGTTAACCAGGGAATCCGCATGAAGAAGATCGCTTTGTCCGCTGCCCTCGCCGCCACATTCGGTGCGGCAGCATTGTTCTCCACCTCGGTGGCTGCTGCCGACGGCACCATCACGATCACTGGCAAGGTGGTCGCCAACACCTGCACGTTTAGCGTAAACGGCGGCAGCGCCAGCAACACCGTCCAACTGCCCGTGGTGTTCACCACTGCCTTGGCATCGTCAGGCGCAGTCGCCGGCAATACCCCGTTCAACATCAAGGTAAGCGGTTGCGATCCGAACCTCACCAGCGTGCAAGAACAGTTCGGCGGCAGCAACATCAATGCTACCGATGGCAACCTCAAGAATATCGCTACCGCCTCGGCTCCGCAGACGGTCGCCGGCAATGTCGAAGTGCAGCTGCTTAGCGGCACCGGTACGGTCATCAACCTCAACACCAACACCAACTCGCCGGTGGGAACTCTCTCCAGTGGCGGCGTTACGTTGAACTACCAGGCACAGTACTACGCCACCGCCGCCGCGACGGCCGGCCTGGTCAGCACGACCGTTACGTACACCACGCAGTATCAATAAGTCGCAGAACGGACACGCTGCGGCGCGCCACGGCAGCCGCAGCGTTGTTCGCGCTTGTCCCGCCATTCGTTACTCCCTGAGAACCCATCCATGAATGCCTTCAACCGCGCCGTCCGCGTGGGACTGCTGACCATGTGCCTTTTTACCGGTACCGCGAATGCCAGCGTTCTGATCGCCGGGACGCGCGTGGTGTTCCCCGCCCAGGATGGTGAAGTCACGGTGCGGCTGACCAACGACAACTCCCATCCGGCTTTGGTCGAAGCGTGGATCGACAGCGGCGACCCGAAGTCGACGCCGGACAAGGTCAATGTACCGTTTCTGATCACCCCGCCACTTTTCCGCATGGAGGCGTACAAGGACCAGAACCTGCGCATCATTTCCACGCCGGCACAGCTGCCCAGCGATCGTGAGTCGTTGTTCTGGCTCAACGTACTGGAAATCCCGCCCAAGCCCAGCACGGAAGAAGCGGCTGGCAAAAACCTGTTGCAGTTCGCGATCCGCTCGCGCCTCAAGCTCTTCTATCGTCCCGTGCATCTACCCGGCAATGCACAGACGGCACCTGGACAAGTGACTTGGCAGGCGGTCGCCGATGGCCAGGGCTATGCACTGGAAGTGCGCAATCCCACGCCGTACCACGTCACCATCGTCAAGTCATCACTGGACGTCAGCGGCAAGTCGTATAGCGCAGACGCGGGCATGGTCGATCCGTTCGGCTCGCTGCGCCTTAAGGTGAAAGGGTTGACGGCGGCGCCGGTAGCGGGCACCCCCGTCGCCTATGACATCGTCAACGACTACGGCGCGACGGCAACCTTCAAGGGCAGCGTCTCGCCGTGACGCGTCGTCGGCACACACTTCATGTGGCCAAACATGGTGTGTGCCGCCAGATTTTGCTGTGCGCGGGGATTGCCGCCGCACTGAGCAGTTGGGCGAGCGCGACGGCCGCTCCCGCCACCGCTTCACCTGAAGCATCCGCTGCCGCAACGGGTGCGGATGCCGGTGCCAGCAGTGGTTATGCAGACTTCGACCGCAGCCTGCTGGCTGGGGCCGGCCAGAACACTACGGACCTGTCCCGTTTCGAACACGGCAATCCTGTGCTTCCGGGCAGCTACAACGCCGACATTTACCTCAACAATGTCTGGGTTGGCCGCAGCGATGTGCGCTTCGCCGCTCCTTCCGCGAACGTCAGCGCCACAGCGTGTATCGACCGCAAACTGCTCGACCAGCTGAATCTGCATCCGGCCAAGTTGTCCGTTGAAACCCTGGCAGGTCTGAGCGATCCGAAATCCTGCGTAAGCATGGGCAGCCTGATCACCGGCGCCACGGTCACATTCGACATGTCGCAGCTGCGTATTGACGTCAGCATTCCGCAGGCCTACCTGGGCCAGACCGCGCGTGGATATGTCAATCCGGAATACTGGGATGCCGGCGTGCCCGCCGCACTGCTGAACTACAACTTCAACAGCTACCGCAGCAGCAGCCGTGGCCAGACGCAAACCACGTCGTATCTGGGGCTGAACAGCGGTCTCAACCTGGGTCCCTGGCATTTTCGCGAAGACGCCACTGTAGACTGGCAATCGGCGACCGCAGGTGCGCCGGCCCGCCGCAGGTGGCAAAACATTAATACCTACGTGGAGCGGGATCTGGCTTCGCTGCGCGCCAACCTGACAATGGGTGACAGCTTTACCGATGGCGCCGTTTTCGACAGCTACGGTATTCGTGGCGTACAGCTTGGTACTGACGACCGCATGCTGCCGCAGTCGTTGCAAGGCTACGCTCCCGTCGTTCGGGGTGTAGCGCAGACAAACGCCAAGATCACCGTACGGCAGAACGGCATGGTGATCTACGAAACCACCGTATCGCCCGGTCCGTTCTCGCTCAGCGACCTCTACCCGACCGGTTATGGCGGCAATCTGCAAGTGACGGTAACGGAAGCCGACGGTCACGTGAGTACTTTCAGCGTGCCATATGCCTCAGTGGCGCAGCTGTTGCGTCCCGGCATCACGCGCTTCGATATCTCCGCCGGTCAACTGCGCGATGCCACGATCAAGAACAAGCCGGCCGTGATGCAGGCTACCGTCCAGCATGGTTTCAACAATCTGCTGACAGGTTATGCCGGCATCGCAGGCTCGCAAGGCTACGGCGCGCTGCTGGTGGGCGCCGCGATCAACACGCACTACGGCGCGTTTGCGATGGATGTCACCCACGCCAATGCTCGCATCCCTGGCTACTCGACTCAGTCGGGACAAAGCCTGCGTTTGACCTATAGCAAGATCATCCCCTCGACACAGACCGTCCTGTCGGTCGCTACCTATCGCTATTCCACTGGCGGTTTTCTAAGCCTGACCCAGGCCGAGCAAGCGCGATATTATGCGCGCCAGGGCATCAATGCCTTCAATGTAGTCACCCAGCAGGCCGTGCCGACGATTGATGGCGTACCGGTCCAAAGCGTATTGACGAGTGCCCAACAGGCGACACTCGCCGGTAGCGCGTTCACCAGCAATCCCATTCTGTCCGCGCGGGGCGTGCAGCGGCAGCGCAGCAATTTCACGCTCTCGCTCAACCAGCCGCTGGGACGTACCGGCGGCTCGATCTACGCCAACGTCACCGCCAGCAACTACTGGAACCGGCGCGGCAACGAAACGCAGTTTCAGATCGGCTACAACAACCATTTCCATCAGCTCGCCTACAGCGTTTCCGCGACACGTTCGGCGGACCCACTGGGCCGCTACGACAATGCGTACTTCGTGAGTCTCAGCTTGCCGCTGGGCCGCAACACGCACTCGCCAACCCTTGCACTGAACCTCAGCCACGACCATGCCGGCGGCTCGCAAGCGCAAACGATGCTCAGCGGTACGCTCGGCAGCGACAGCCAGTTCAACTACAGTGCCGCGGCAACGCACAGTGGCAATGGCGGCGGCAATGCCGGCTCGGTGAACGTGGGCTATCGCAGTCCGTATGCGGTATTCAATGCCAGCTACGGCAACGGCAACGGCTATTCGCAGGCATCGTTGAACATGAGTGGTTCAGTGATAGCGCATCAGGGCGGCGTTACCTTTGGCCAGCCACTCGGTGATACGGTCGGCATTGTCTATTTGCCGAACGCCGCGGGTGCACGCTTGGCCAACGCCCCCGGTGCCCGAGTCGACCACTTCGGCTATGCGATCGTGCCCTATCTGACGCCCTACCAGCTCAACACCATCCAGGTCGACCCCAAGGGCTTGCCGCTGGATGTGCAACTCGATACAACCAGCGCGCAAGTCGTACCCTATGCCGGTGCGGTGGTGATGCTGAAGTTCAAGACCGAAAGCGGTCGTACGCTCATCGTGCAAGCCCACCTCAACGACGGCCAGGCCTTGCCGTTCGGCGCTGAAGTCTTCAACGAAAAGGGCAATTCACTGGGCGTAGTCGGCCAGGCGGGGCAGATCCTGCTGCGTGGCGTCGATCAGGCTGGCCGGTTGACCGCGCGCTGGCAGAATGACAACGGCGCGGAGCAGTCTTGCTCGTTCGATTACCGGCTCGCGCCCAAGGGCAAGCATGCACAAACAGCCGTAGGCTACGATCATATGAATGTTATATGCACAAAAGCCGGCTCTGACGCACTCGCCTTGAGGGATGGCACATGAAATCGGCATCATTTGCCTCGCGTCTGGCAAGCCAAGTCGCAGTGCTGTCGTTGATCATCGCCCTGATTGTTCCCAGCATCTGCGCCGCCGTTGCCACCAAGGGGGCCTCCGTAAAAAAAGTCGGAAGCCCGATGCGTTTGACGGCCCTCGCCGCAAGTGCTAACCAGTCCCCTGAATGCACGCCATCGACAAGCAACGCCACCATCACGATACCCTCCCCCATCAGCATTGCACCGGGTGCCCCGAATGGGCTGATCGGCAGCGCCGGATCCGTGACGGTGACTATCAGCTGCGTCAACGCCTTTTTGATTACCCCTAACCTTTACGATGACTTTTTCGCCTGGACGGGCAATCTCGCGGCCCTGGACTCGACGAGCGCCCCTCCAGGCGGAGCGGGTATCATGTTCCAGACCAACGTGCCAGGCATCGACGTTCTGCTCACCGCAAAACAGACGCAAGCCAGCAGCACCAGCACTGGCCCGAATGGCACATCCGGCTGGCAGATGGGAAAGATCAGCTGCCAGGGCTATACCAACAACTACAGCTGCACACCTGACCCTCTTAGCGTGAAATTTACCGCGCAACTGGTCAAAACAGGTCCGGTTGCTCCCGGCACGATAAACAGCATTCAATTGCTGCAAATTTATAATTCGGATTCCGTACCTGCGGATCCGAATGATCCTCAGACCTACCCCAGCCCGTCCAATTCGTTCAGCACGCTGACACTGAATGCCGTGACGTTGAACATGAGCACCTGCAATGTCACCGCAGGCTCAAGCAATCTCAGCGTCACCTTGCCAACGATTGTCAGCAACGCATTGCCGTCGAGCGGGTCCGTAGCGGGCAGGACGGCGTTCAGCATCCAATACAGCTGCCAGTCGGCAAACAAAAACTGGGCGCTCTACATGACCATGAGCACGGCCAATCCTGGTACGGCCACTGGCGTGATCATGCCATCAGCTTCGTGCTCGGCTGGCGCGCCGGCGTCGAATGTCGGCATTCAATTGCTGCAGGGCAATCTGCAGCCGATGCCGTTCAATACCGCCCAATCGGTCGGCAATCCGCCGTCCAGCGGCAACTTTTCGCTCAATTACTACGCACAATACTACGCGACCGGCTCACCCATAGGCGCGGGCTTCGTCTGCGGGACCGCCACCTTTACGATGTCCTATCAGTGACCGGCCGACCAGCAAACCACACATGCCGTACGTCGGGCATGTTTAAATGCTCAAGTATTCCTACCACGAACCGATAAATACCGGCATCACTCGTAAGTTTGCGTTACCAGGACGGGATTCGCCGATTCGGGCTGGGCGGCACGAACATAATTGGCGAAGTACTGGAGCACTCGATCGGATTGGGAGCCGGACAGACTCACCACATCCACCAAGTAAGGCCGGGACGCACTCGCCATGGCCGCCACAGCCGAGGTGTCGGAACAGCTTCGTTGCATTGACTGATGCGCCTGCGCAGCGCCAACGACCTGGTTTACGTCAGCGGGCATCGCCGCAACGCTGCAAGTCGGCTCCACCACAGCGCCGACAAAGGTGATCGTGCCGCCTTCGATGGTTCCGCCCCCGCTCGCTTTCGCGGCCAGCGAGACCAGCGCCATCGTGGCGCAACAACCCACTAGAACGAGTAAACGCATCCCACGCATGATGCTGCCCTCCACCGGTATCAGCGCAAATCGCGCGTACCTGAAGGCACCATCGGCTGCGGTGTAGCGGCACTTGAGAGCTCTCGCCAGCGCTTGTTATGGAAATGCCAAGTACATCACATAAATCATGCAATACGACCGTCAAGAAACCTGCGTGGGCGCTTCATGGCGGCAACTGGTCAAGTGGCATAAACTCCATGTGAAACAAGCGCTTGAATCGGCATTTTCGAGTGCCGGCGGTTCGTCGCGAGGAACCCGGCCTACCGACGCGCTGCTCGGCCATCCAGGGGGCAGTTGGACGGCTGGCAGTCATCGTAAGGAGGCTCGGAACGTCATGACTCCGACGTCTGCGCAGTGCGCTGCATCCTCGCAGTAGCTTTATCGGCAAGAATCCGACGCGCTTTAGCTACGTTCGTAAAATTATTTGCAGACGATCAGCGCGAAGAGATGTACTTCTCGCGACGGATCTGCGGAATCGGCAGGCCGAATTCCTTCAAGGCATTGAATCCGGCGTCGACCATGTTGGGATTGCCGCACAGATAGGCGATATCCCGACCCGCGGAAGGCTGCAGCTCGGCCAGTACGCCCTGCACGTGGCCCGGGCGGTCATGGGGCCGCGGTACGGCGCGCGGCAGCCGGCTGAGGCAGCCGTAGAACGAAAAGCCCGGGTGGGCCTGGGCGAATACTTCGAACTCTTCGCCGTACAGTAATTCCGTTTCATTGCGGGCACCGTACAGCAGCACCACCTCCCGCTCGCCCTTCGCCAGCAACTTTTCAAACGCCGGCAGCATGGCGCGATAGGGCGTTACGCCCGTGCCCGTGGCCAGCAGCAGATAGCGCGGATGCGTGTCGCTGTCCTGCAGGCAGAAGCGCCCGTAAGGGCCGCTGGCCTCGACGGTATCGCCAAGTTCCAGGCCACTGAGCAGCTTGGTGGCCGCACCACCTTCCACATAGCTCACCGCGATTTCGATCCGCTGCACCGGCGAATGGCCGTCACCCACGGTGCCGATGGAGTAGCTGCGTTTGGTGGCAGTGCCGTCGTCGTAGTGGAAGTGGATCTGCAGGAACTGGCCAGGGATGAAGGCAAGCGGCTGCCCGTCGGCGCGTTCAAAGCCCAAATGACGCACTGCAGGCGCCAGCATGCGGCTGTCGACGAGACGGAGGGTGAAGTGTTCGGCCATGGGGTATCCGGCAAGAAACAGTCAGTACGCCCGGCCGAACGGGTCGTCGGGACAAGGCCCGCTATAATAATGGGCTCAGACCCTACGGTGCAGCCATGCCTTCCCCTATCCCCGCACTAGTCGTCGAAAACCTGCGCAAGACCTACGGCAACGGCGTTCAGGCCCTCAAGGGCATCAACCTCACGGTCCAGCCGGGCGATTTCTTTGCCTTGCTGGGCCCGAACGGCGCCGGCAAATCCACCCTGATCGGCATTCTTTCCTCGCTGGTGAATTCCACCGAGGGCGACGCGCGCATCTTCGGCATGTCGGTGAACAAGCAGCGCAACGAAGCGATGAAGCTGATCGGCCTGGTGCCGCAGGAAATCAACTTCAACCAGTTTGAAAAACCGTTCGACATCTGCGTGAACGAAGCCGGCTTCTACGGCATCCCGCGCAGGACCGCCGCCGAGCGCGCGGAGAAGTACCTGAAGGAGCTGCGCCTGTGGGACAAGGCACAGGACCAGGCACGCATGCTGTCCGGCGGCATGAAGCGCCGCCTGATGATCGCGCGCGCGATGATGAACGAGCCGCGCCTGCTGATCCTGGACGAACCTACCGCCGGTGTGGATATCGAAATCCGCCGCTCCATGTGGCAATTCATCAGCGGCATCAATGCCGCCGGCACCACGGTGATCCTCACCACGCATTACCTGGAGGAAGCCGAGCAGCTGTGCCGCAACATCGCGATCATCGACCACGGCACCATCGTGGAAAACACCTCGATGAAGCTGCTGCTGTCGAAGCTCGACGTGGAAACCTTCGTCTTTGACGTGGACAACCTGCCGGACCAGTTGCCCAAACTTCCGGGCATTACCTTCCGCCGCGTCGACGCGCACACGCTGGAAGCCGAAATGCCGCGCACGCAGGCGATGAATGCCCTGTTCGACGCCCTCACCTCGCACGGCATCACGGTGCTTTCGATGCGCAACAAGACCAACCGCCTGGAAGAACTGTTCGTACGCCTCGTCGAGAATGGCCGGCAGGAGCCGGGCCGCCAGGATTCCAAGGAGAAGGCAGCATGAGCAACCTGTCCGGCAACCTCGTCGCGCTCAAGACCATAGTGCGGCGCGAGATCGTGCGCATCATGCGTATCTGGACGCAGACCCTGATTCCGCCCGCGATCACGATGACGCTGTACTTCGTGATCTTCGGCAAGCTGATCGGCAGCCGTATCGGCAACATCCAGGGCGAATTCAGTTATATGCAGTACATCGTGCCGGGCCTGGTGATGATGAGCATCATCACCAACAGCTACGGCAACATATCCAGCTCGTTCTTCGGGGCGAAATTCCAGCGCTCGGTGGAAGAGATGCTGGTGTCGCCGATGTCGAACTGGGTGATCCTGCTCGGCTACGTGACCGGCGCGGTGGCGCGCGGCCTGGTGGTGGGCTTGCTGGTGCTGCTGATTGCACTGTTCTTCACCCATCTTCAGGTGGCGCATATCCTGGTCACGCTGCTCTCAGTCCTGTTCGGCGCCACGATCTTTTCGCTGGCCGGCTTCGTCAACGCGATCTATGCGAAGAAGTTCGACGACATCGCCTTGGTCCCCACCTTCGTACTCACCCCGCTCACTTATCTCGGCGGCGTGTTTTATTCGGTGAACATGTTGAGCGAGCCATGGCAGTCGATCTCGCGCATCAACCCCATCCTGTACATGGTCAACGCGTTCCGCTTCGGGGTTCTCGGCATCAGCGATGTGCACATCGGCGTGGCGTTCGGGGTGATGCTGCTGTTTGTGATTGGGCTGTCTTGGGTTGCGCTGAATCTACTCAAGCGCGGCGTGGGGCTGCGTTCGTAACCATAGACGGGAGTTCCGCCGGACCTGATTCGAGGGAACTCCAACCTGCAACGCGGCGTTACCATTGGAATCATGCGCGTCAACAAATACATCAGCGAAGCCGGGCTCTGCTCGCGTCGCGAAGCCGACGAACTGCTGCTGGCAGGCCGCGTCACCATCAATGGTGAGGTCGTCTCCACGGGTGCCAAGGCGCTGGAAGGCGACGAGGTACGCGTCGACGGCGAGATCGTCCGCGCACGCATTCTTGCCAGCACGCCTGCAGCCAAACGTGCGATCTATATCGCGTTGAACAAGCCGGTGGGAATCACCTGCACCACCGATCAAAGCGTAAGCGGCAACATCGTCGATTTCGTCGACCATCAGGAGCGCATCTTCCCGATTGGGCGACTGGACAAGGATTCGGAAGGACTGATTCTGCTGACCAGCAATGGCGACATTGTCAACGAGATCCTGCGGGCGGAAAACCATCACGAAAAGGAATATCTCGTCGCGGTGAACAAGCCGGTTACCGATGAATTCCTCGCTGGCATGGCCAAAGGTGTTCGCATTCGCGGCCAGATGACCAAGCCTTGTCGCACGCGCAGGATTGCCAAGTTCGGCTTCGCCATCGTACTCACCCAAGGCCTGAACCGGCAGATTCGTTTGATGGCTGCCGAGTTCGGCTACCGCGTAACCCAACTTCGCCGGGTACGTATCATCAACGTCAAGCTAGGCCACCTGAAACCGGGGCAATGGCGCAATCTCACTGACGCGGAATTGAAAGGGCTGCTGCCCCATCGCACGCAGTGGTAAATTTTCGTAGGCTGGGTTGCTAAACCCAGCATTGCACGCGTGCAAACCGCGCGACGCTGGGATTTTCATCCCAGCCTACGAATGCCATCTCAGCCTGCGCGCTTTAAGGACGTCCGCTCAGGGATCGATGCGTATGCCCAGTTCAGCGAGTCGGCGCAGCCCATCCGGTGTAGGCAGCAAAGCGCGGTTGCGCTGGGCGCGCCGCAGCCAGCCTGACTCGAGCATGACGCTGGTGATCGCAACGCCAAGCGGCCCACCCAGATGCAGGCGGCGCTCGGTCCAGTCCAGGCAGCCACGTCCACGCAAATGCAGCATCTGGTGTGCCGGTGCCTGTTCGCACCCCGCGCGCACCAGCGCGTCCGCTGCCACGGGCAGCAGCTGCAGCCCGTCGGTTTCCGCGTGCAGCCAGCCGCGTTGCAGCCATGCTTCGCATAGGGCCACACCCAGCTGTCCGGCAAGGTGGCGATAACACGTACGTGCCCGGCACAACGCGGCATCGCGCGGTGCCGTTTTGGAGGTGGTGAGCGTCGCATGCGGCAGCGCCATCGCTTCCAGCCATGCTGCCACATCATCATTGGCCAAGCGGTAGTAGCGGTGGCGCCCCTGTTCGTGCAGGCCAAGCAGGCCGCCTTCGAGCAGTCGCTTGAGATGGGCGCTGGCGGTTGCGGCACTTACGCCGGCGACGTCCGCCAATTCGCCGGCAGGACGCATGGTGCCATCCATCAAGGCAAGCAGGATCGCCGCGCGCGCCGGTTCCGCCAGCAAGGCGCCTAGTTCGGCCAGTTGGTAACGGTTGAGCGGGCTGGCTTCGTTCATGAGTTCAGTCTAATCGCCAGTAGCCATCAACGTTTCGTTGACCCTCGAAGCATGCGCGTGCGGCCACGCGGCGCCTCCGACGGCGACGCCGTTTCAGCATAGTCGACCAACGCGATGGCGAGGTGATCGTATAGTTCACGCATCAGTGCGTTGCGGCGCAGGTCTTCATGCATCACCAGCCATGTATCCATGGATAGCTCGATGCTGTCGGCCAGCAGGCGTACCAGCGCTGGATCGCGCTGTGCGATGCCGCACTGGCAGAAGCCGATGCCATAGCCTGCACGCAAGGAAGCCAGTGCGGCCAGGTCGTTATCCGTGCGCAACGCGAAGTTCTCACGCGTATACGGCAGCCCTGCCGGCCGCATCGCGCGGACATAGGGCGTTTCGTGATCGAAACCGATCAGCGCGTGCGTGGCGAGATCCGCCAGCGTTTTCGGAAGGCCATGTGATTTCAGGTAGCGCTTGTGCGCGTACATGCCCAGCGTAATCTCGCCCATGCGCCGTGCGACCAGTGCATCCTGGGTGGGGCGCCCAGTGCGGATGGCAATGTCGGCGTCCCGGCGCAGCAGGTTTTCCATTCGACTGGATAGGGACAACTCAAGCACCACGCCCGGGTGCCGCTGCCGGAACGCAGCAAGCATGGGCGGCAGCACCTCCACGCCGATCACTTCGCTGGCGGCAATGCGCACTACACCGGACATCGTGTCCTCCCGGATGGCCGCGGCGCGACGCAGGGCGGCTGATGCCGACGCCATCGCCTGGGCGTGCGGCAGCAAGGCCTGCGCCAGCTCGGTGGGTGACAGGCCTTGCGGCGAACGAGCGAACAGCGAAACGCCCAGTGTTTCTTCCAGCTCGCGGAT
This sequence comes from Dyella choica, assembly GCF_003977665.1. Lineage (GTDB taxonomy): Bacteria > Pseudomonadota > Gammaproteobacteria > Xanthomonadales > Rhodanobacteraceae > Dyella_B > Dyella_B choica. Next base: position 95,815 of record NZ_RYYV01000008.1, read on the forward strand.
ATGGCGGCCCAAGCTGGGCTGGGTCATGCCCAGCGACCGCGCAGCACCGGACAGGCTCCCTTCGCGCATGACGGCAAGGAAGGATCGATAGAGTTCCCAACCGGGGTCTTTGTCAGCCATGCATATTTGTATAGCAGATCTAAATTATTAGGCAATTTTCTTTTATGTGTACCGGAGCCAGACTTTGCCCATCCCAACGGAGAAAGAGCAATGCGTACATCCCGAACGGTACTGGTGATCGGTGCAAACGGCGGCATCGGCCGCGAAGCCTGCCTGGCGTTCAAGCGGCATGGATGGCAGGTGCGTGCATTGGTGCGCAGCCTGCCCGCTGACCGCGATGGCATTGAATGGATCAAGGGTGACGCCATGCAGCGGGCCGATGTGCTCGCCGCTGCACAGGACGCCGATGTGATCGTGCACGCGGTCAATCCGGCCGGTTACCGCAACTGGGGCGGCCTGGTGCTGCCGATGCTCGACAACACGATCGCCGCCGCCAAAGCAGTGGGCGCGCGCATCGTGCTACCCGGCACGATCTATAACTTCGGCCCCGACGCATTCCCGCTGCTGCACGAGGATTCGCCGCAGCATCCAGCCACGGTTAAAGGCGAAATCCGCGCCGAGATGGAGCGGCGCCTGGCCGAAGCATCGCGCATCGGCGTGCGCGCCCTGGTCCTGCGTTGCGGCGACTTCATCGGGCCGCATGCGGGCAATAACTGGTTTGGGCAGGGACTGGTGCAAGCAGGCAAGCAGGTCAAGGTGCTTCGCTATCCTGCCGACTACACGCACCAGCACGCCTGGGCTTATCTGCCCGACGTGGCGGAAACGATCACCCTGCTGCTTGAACGGGAGCCTGAACTGGCCGATTTCGCCGCTTACAACTTTGGCGGCTATTGGCTGGATGGCTACACGATGGCGGATGCGGTTCGCCGCGTAACCAACAGCCCGAACATCGCGCTTCGGCGCTTCCCCTGGTGGCTAACTGCCCTGTTCGCCCCCTTCATGGAAACCCTGCGCGAGCTACGCAAGATGCGTTATCTATGGAAAGAAACGATCCAACTGGATGATGCCAAGCTGATTGCATTTCTTGGCAAGCGGCCCTATACGCCCATTGACAAGGCGCTGCTCATAACGTTGAAGGGCCTCGGTTGCATGAGCGCACCGTAGGCTGCGTCACGAGCCGCGAGAGAAAGCTGGGATCGTCATCCCAGCCTACGTGATCGCAGTTGGGTGAGTCAGGTTCCTCTTGGTTTGGCCCGATGCGTCGGCGTCGCCGTCCATGGATCTTCCGGCCAGGGATGCTTGGGATAGCGGCCTTTCAGCTCCTTCTTCACTTCCGGATAAGTGCGCTCCCAGAAACCATGCAGGTCCTGCGTGACCTGGATCGGACGTCCCGCAGGGGAGAGCAGATGCAGGGTGACGGGAACACGCCCGCCAGCCACGCGCGGCGTGTCGGCCAGGCCGAACAGCTCCTGCAGCTTTACCGCCAGCACCGGGGGTTCGCCTGGGCTGTACTCAAGCCGGCGCGCCTGGCCGCTGGGCACCGTAAGACTATCGGGCGCCTGGGCATCGAGCTGTTTGCGTTGCTCATAGTCGAACAAGGCGGCCAGGGCTTGCGAAAGCTCATCTTCCGACAAGGCATCCAGCTTGCGCTTGTTCTGCAGATAGGGGCCAAGCCAGTCCTCCAGCGTTGCAAGCAAATGCGCTTCGGAAACATCCGGCAGACCCAGTTCCGGCATCCATTCGCGGAGCGATTGCATACGCAGGCGCAGGCGGCGCGCGGCCTCGCTCCATGGCAATCCATCGAGGCCGCGTTGGCGAATGGCGGCGAGCAAGGCGGGCACGGCGTCTTCGGCTTGCACCGGAACGCTGCGGCGCTCCAGCACAATGGCGCCGAAGCGATGCTCCTCGAACGCCTCCACCGCAGCGCGGCCTTCGCTCCAGCGCACGTTGCGCACACGCCGGAACTGCTCCGGATAGTCCTGTTCCAGCACGCGCGGATCAAGCGGCGCGGCGGAGAGAACCAGGCTGTCGCGCGCCTCGTGGCGCAAATCCAGTACGACCAGCCAAGGCTCACCCAGCAAGGCCGTTTGTTCATGCAAGCGCGCACCGCGACCGTTCGCCAAGGTGTAGCGCAACGGGTTGCCCTCATCTTGGCGCGCGATGCGGTCAGGGAAAGCGTGCAGCAGCAAGTCACCTACCGCGTGACTATGCGGCATGCCACTGGCCGCGCTGCGCAGGTTCAGGCGTTGCCGCCAGCCTTTGCTGGCTTGCTCGATGGCGGCCAGCGCCCCCGCATCGGCAGCATGGCCGGAGCCAGTGGCGCTACGCCGGTCCCGCCATGCGTGCAGGGCTGAAACGCGCGTGCGGAAGTCATCACTGCGCGCCTGCTCGCCGCGCAGTGGGGAACGCGCGTCCATCAGGGCAAGCAGATCAGCGACCAGCGCATGTAGCGCTTCCGGTGCGCGCAGTGCGGCCGCCGCAAGGCGCGGCGTCGCACCAAGCTCCAGCATGCGGCGCCCCAAGGCCGTGATGCGCTGCTGCGCATCGAGTGCGCCCAGCCGGATGAGCAGTTCTCGGGCCTGGGCCAGTGCCCCCGCTGGCGGCGGATCTAGCCAGGGCAACTCCGCGCTGCCCCATGCCGCCAGCTCCAAGGCAAGGCCGGACAATTCCACCTGCATGATTTCTGCCGTACGCGAAGCATCCAGCCGGCGGCTTTGCGGCCACAACCGATAGGCAGCGCCTTCCGCCACGCGGCCTGCTCGGCCGGCGCGCTGATCGGCCGAAGCCTGCGAAATGCTGAGCGTTTCCAGCCGGGTGAAGCCCGAGTTGGGATCGAAACGCGGCTCGCGTGCAAGACCGGCATCGATCACCACGCGAATACCCGGCAGTGTCACGCTGGATTCCGCCACGTTGGTGGCGAGCACGATGCGCCGCATGCCCCCTTCCGCCGCCGCCAGCGCAAGCTGCTGCTCGGCCAACGAGAGTTCGCCGTGCAACGCCACCACTTCCAGGTCGTCCCGCTGCAGCGCGTGCATCATGCCCTGCACGCGCGCGATCTCACGACGGCCTGGCAGGAACGCCAGGATGTCCCCTTCGTTTTCCTCCAGCGCCTGCCGCGTGACGCGCACGAGATGCTGTTCCGTGCTTTCCTGCGTGCGCGCAGGCGGATATTCGATCCGAACCGGAAAGCTGCGCCCCGGGCTGCTGATGCGCGGCGCGTCCAGCCACTGCGCGATACGCTCGCCGTCTAGCGTGGCGGACATCACCACGATACGCAGGTCCGGCCGCAAGGTATGCTGGATGTCCAGCGCCAGCGCTGCCCCGAGATCGCCGGCCAGATGTCGTTCGTGGAATTCGTCGAACAGGATCGCACCGATGCCGGTAAGCTCGGGATCGGCCTGGATCAGGCGCGTGAGGATGCCTTCGGTCACCACTTCGATACGCGTGGCGGCGCCGACTTTCGATTCGAAGCGAATGCGGTAACCCACCGTCTGGCCGATCGGCTCACCCAGTTGCTGCGCCATGAACTGCGCTGCGGCGCGTGCGGCTATGCGGCGCGGTTCCAGCATCACGATCTTTTTGCCGTCGAGCCACGGCGCATCACGCAAAGCCAAGGGCACCTGCGTGGTTTTGCCGGCGCCGGGAGGGGCCTCCAGGACCAGCCTGGATTTTGAGGCCAGTACGGTCTGCAGCTCCGGCAACAGCGGAGTAATGGGGAACATCGGCGCAATCATACGCACGATGATAACGGGTGACGCATGTAGCTCGTATCCGGCGTCCAAGGCATCCTTCACGCAAGGAAGGAGCATATACGGGCATTATCTCCGCAGCGGGTATTCCAGTGCAGGCGCCGATCCGCCGTGCAGCGGCGCCAAGGACTGGAATTTTTCCTGGTACTCGTCGGTGATCTGTTTGGCGTCGTCGCTGTTGGTGATGACGCGCGGCGTAATCAGCACAATGAGCTCCTGGCGCGTCTTCTTGTGATTCGTGGTGCCGAACAACTTGCCCAGCAAAGGAATGCGATTCAAGCCTGGGATACCTGTATTCGAACTGGTGTCCTGTTGCGAAATCAGGCCGCCGAGCAGCACCGTCTGACCATTCTGCACGCCGAGTTGTGTGGCAATCTGGCGCTGCGAAATCGTGAAATTACCCTGCGCATTCTGTGCGCCGGTGGTACTGACCTGCTGATCGATATTGAGATAGATCAGACCACCTGGATTCACGCGTGGCTGCACGTCGAGAATGACGCCGGTGGGGATGTATTGCACTTGCCCCACAGTGGTGCCTGTGCCCGTACCCAGGCCAGTGTAGTAGGTTTGGTTGACCGGAATCTGGTCACCCACCGCGATGTGCGCCACCTGGTTGTTGAGCACGACCAGGGAGGGCGCGGAAAGTGTCTTGGTATTTTCATTGGTCTCCAACGCGGAGACAGCGACCTGGAAGGTCCGGTTCGAATTCAGGAAGGAATAGAAGAACGGCTGGCCCGTGAAGGTATTCCCTCCCCCACCCAACCCAATCATGCGATGCGCATACGGATTGCCTGGTGTAATACCGCCATTGCTGCCTGTGGTGGCATTCGCCAAACCTTCCAGGTACCACTGCACGCCAAACTGGAAGTCACCGGTCAACTCCACCTCAAACACGCGCGTCTCGATCTGCACCTGCAACGGCGGTACGTCGAGCTGCTTGATCACGCTGACCATTTCCTGCCATTGCGCAGGACGCGCGCGCACCAGCAACTGGTTGTTGCCGCTCACCGAGCCAATCCGGATGCTGCCGTCCTTGGAGCTGTAGCCCTGGTCCTGGCTCTGCGCATTGGCCAGACCGCCATTCATACCGACGCCACTCACCCCGGTGCCGCCACCGGTGCCACCAATCGAAGAAGAGCCGATGCCGCCACTCGGATAGCCATTGCCACCCGTGCCACCCAAGCCACTGGAAAGCCCGTTCGACAATCCGCCGCTGGTACCCGTGCCGGAGCTGCCGAAGCCGCCTGCTGTGCTGCCTATGCCGCTGCCGTTGCCGCTGGCGTTGTTGCCCATGCCCAGCGTGCTGGCGCCACCCGCACCAGGCGCAACACTGCCGCCACGATCGGAACCGCCACCGCCACCACCATCGGTGTAGATCTGCGCCAGATAATGCGCCAGATCCGCTGCGCCGACGTTGCGCACGTCATACACATAGAGCTGCGGTTCATTGCCGCCGCCCAGGTCGATCTTGGCGATCCAGTTGCCCACTTCATTGAGATAACTGGGTTGCGTGCTGATCACCACCAGCGCGTTGGTGCGCTTGATCGGGATGAAGCGGAACATGCCAGCCAGCGGCGTATCGCCCTTGGGACCGAACATGCCATCCAGCTGCGGCATCAAGTCCTCGACCGTGGCGTGCTGCAGGTTGAACACGCCCACCGACATGCCGCGTAGCCAGTCGACGTCGAAGGTGCTGATGGTATGGTTGTAATTGCTCAGTTCGTCGGGCGTACCTGCCACCACCAGCACATTGCGCGCATTGTCGACCAGCAGGATCGAATCCGGGCGTGCGAACGGCTTCAGCAGTTTCTGCATCTGGTCGGCGGCGATGTAATGCAGCGGAAACAGGCGCGCCTGCATGCCACCTGCGGGCGCCGCAGCCCCCAGGCTCGGAGCAACATTACCGGCGACTGCATCCTTTTCTGGCATCACCACATAGCGGCCGTCAGTTTTCACCAGTGCGTTGTGCGTCCACGACAACAGCGTTTCCAGAATCGGCATCGCCTGGCTGCTGTCCACCGGTTCGGAGGTGGAGAAAGAGATGTTACCCTGCACACCCGGCACGATGGTGTAGTTCTCGTGCAGCAGGTCGCCCAGGATCGCCTTCACCACCGCCTGTACCGGCTGATTCTCGAAGTTGAAGGTCACCGCGCCGGCGCCTGAAGCCGGGCGGTGTGGCGTGGCCGGCCCGGTCGGCCGCACGAACTGGCCAGTACCCGGCGCTATGCTGGCCACGGCAGGCGCTGGCGGCGTATTGCTGAGGTTGTTGTTCAGTGGCTGCGGCTGCGGAGCTGGTTTTTCCGTTCCCGCGATCGCTTCGCGTTCCAGATCATGGTTTTCGGGCACCAGCGGCTTGTTGGCCGCGCAGCCGCTCAGGAAGACCGCCAGCGCGATCGCGCCGATACGCAGGCTGGGGCGGGTATGGGATTGCATACGCGAGTGTGACATTTATCAGTGATCTCCCTGATTCCCCATTTGTCGCTGGGAACGCTGCTTGAGAATGGCGGCCCTGAGTTTTTGCAAGCGCTCCGCTTGCGCATCGTTAGGTGGCGGCGGCGGCGAAGGCTCGATCATGTGCCCGCTACCAGGCTGGGGCGCTTCCGGCGGCTGCCCTGGGTTATTCATCGGAATGGGCGGCGGGTTGCCCTGCGACGGGTTCGGCGACGCCTGCTGGTCGATCGGAGCGCCGGCCGGCAACTTCAGCTCCGTGCGCCCGCTGGGCGAGGCGAAAATCGCCGAGCGAGGCAGCACCTGGAGCAGCTTCCAGCTGCTATCGGGCAAGTTTGCGCCTTCACGCACGCTTACCTGCTTGCCCTCGTCGCCCTTGCCGTTGACGGGACCGAGCAAGGCCATGTGCAGCTTGGGCGTGAGGATGATGCCGGTGAGCTGCAGATCACCCAGGCTCACCCCTTCGCTGCCGCCCCCCTGGGTGACGATGGGCTTGCGGTCGGCACTGAACAAGGGGTGGTCCCAGGTTTGCGCCAAGCTTTGCAGCGGCGCAGGCGTCGGCAGGGTCACGGCACGTACCGCGGGGAGCGACGGCACCGGGCGTGGCGCTTCCCAGTTCACGCCGCGTCCCGCGCCGAACAGCAATGAAAGCAGGGCGACACCGAGTACCGCCACGGTGGCTCCAACAACGGGGGTAAGGCGGCGCTGGGCGGCGGCGTTCATTCGTTGTCGTCTCCCGGGGTCTGTTCGGTCGGTGCCTGCGCATTGGCCTGCGAGCCCCCCGGCGCGCCGGATGCGCGCACATAGCCGGCCAGAGTGAATTGCACTTCCAGCGGAGCGACGTTCTTCTGCGTATTCACCAGCGGATTGCGGTATACGCTGAAGTCCTGCACGAACAGGTACGGCTTGCCCTTTTCGAGTGTGTACAGCAACCCGACCAGCGGCTGCATATCGCAATGCAGGCTGATGCTGACCACCACCTTCTGATAAGGATCGGTGGGCGCCGTGCCCAGATTGTTCACCGGCATCTTCTGGCTGACTTCGCAGCTGCCTTGCTGCGCGAACTTGGCGGCATCGTCCACCACGCGCTGCATCAGCGCAGCGGAAGCCGCGTTGGGATCGGTTTCGGACAGAAAGGTGCTGCTGTCGCTCTGATTTTGGCCAAGCTGTTCGATGCGCTTGAGCAATTGCGGCTTCTGGGCAATGGCGGTCGCATAACGGCTTTGCGTGCCACGCAAATCATCCATCTGGCTGTCGATGTCGCGCAGCGGCGCAACGAACCACCAGTGCAGCAACAGGAAATACGCCAGCAACAGGACCAGCACCAGCAGGCCGATCGCGGCCATGCGGCTTTCGGCCGGTTTCATCGGCCTCATCTTCATAGCGCGCCTCCGGTGCTGCTGTTGGCGGCAGGTTTTCCGGTAGCGGACTTGCGCAACTGCGCGTCCATGAAGAAGCGTTCCTTGTTGGTAGCCGGATCGCGCTGGATCACACCCTGGAAATTCGCACCGGTGAGCAGCTTGCTGCCCTGCAAGACGTCGATTAGCGATGCGGCTTTCGCGCTTTGTCCCTGGATGCCCACGCGTCCTGCACTGTCTACCGTGAAGCGTTCCAACCAGGTGTCGTCCGGGATGCGTGCGGTGAGATCTTGCAGTACATCCACCACTGCCACGGAGTCGGTTTTGCGCTTGGCCAGGAAGCCAGCCGCGCCGGTACTTTCCTCCAACTGCTTGCGCAACTGGGCGATCTTCTGCGCATCGGCGCGCATATCATCGACCTGGGTCTGCATGGCGGCCAAGGCTTCCTGGCGATTGTGCATGTATTGGCCCAGGCACAGCAGCAACAGCAGCGCAGCGGCAATGGCAAGCACCAGGTTGAGCCGGCGACGCGGATCACGATGCGCGGACGCCATTTCCGGCGGCAGCAGGTTAACGCCGAGCCGCGCGTCGCCATCGCACAAATCCACTGCATCGATGGCGATGCCGGCATCACGCAGATGTTCGAGTTTGGCGTCCACCGCGGCACGCGGGGCCACGACAAGCTCAGCGGCGATGCGCCCGGACGGCACCGGGCCGGCCAGCTCGCGCAGGTCGTAATAAACCTGGTCGACCCGGAACGGGGTTTGCCGATCCATTTCGAAGGCGCCGATCTGGCGCAGGTTTTCGCGTGCGGCTTCCGGCAGCAGCAGACGCCGGCGCAGTACGGCATCCTGCGGCAGGCATAAGGCGAGCCGCAGATCCTGGCGGTCCACGTCGGCCACTGCGGCGCTCAACAGGGCCTGTTGCTCGGGCACGTCCAGTGCATCGCTCCAGGGCATGGAAGTGGCAGGCCGGCCGCTGCGGCGCACGGACCACTGGCCGTCGTGGTGGTGCAGCAGGCACCATACGTTGCCGCCGCCGAAAAACATTTGCCAGCGAGCCGGCAGCAGCGTACGCAACTCTCCCCACCACCAGGCGAGGAAACCCGGCAAAGGCGAGCCGCGCCATGCGCGGCGTGCGCGCTCAAGCTGTGGTCGCAGTGTCTGCGTAGCGGAATTCACTCCCCTTCTCCCTCTTGCCAGCGCAGCACCGCAAAAGCCTGCGAACCGGGCCGATATCCTTGCAAGCGTACCGTGGCACGCAAGATCGCGCGCGTGCCATCGGCAAGCACGGCCTCTGAACGAATACTATGCGTGATGCCGTTATTGGCGACCAGCCCGCCCGCAGCGTTACCCCCTGCGGAGCTGGGGCGCGCGGCGATGATGGCAGCGGCATGTTGCAGATCCATGCCGGGACTCGAAGCCAGTGCCAGCAGCGGTGCCGTATTCGGATCGGGACTGGCGCGACCGGACCAGATCGTGACGTAGGGCGCAATTTTCGCGTACAGCTCGGGAGTCACGCCAAGCACCATCTGCAACTCTTCCACGCTGGCGAAGGGGCCGTTGCGCGGACCGTAGTCGCGGCCTGCCGCGGCGTAGGCAGCATTGCGCTGCGCAACCTGCTGCGGCGAAATCGGAAAACTGCGCCAGTCCACCATCGCCTGGGCAATCTGGCCCGCATGCACGCTATCGATACCGACGTTCTGAAACAGATGGGTGAGCACATCGGGCGAAGCGGAGTTCATGTCCACCTTGCCGCTTTCCGCCGTGATCGACACGCCTACCTTGGCTTGCTCGAACAACATCGGATACACGCGCCCGTCGGCAATCCAACGGTCGTTGACGCTAGGCGCCTGCAATGCATAGACCGCGCGCATCACGCCAGCTTCGGCCGCGTAATGCGCCCGCGCTTGCTCGAATTGATAGTTCGACTGCAGGCCTTCGGTGTGAGCCAGCACTGCGTAGCCGCCAAGCAGAATCGCTAGCAGGGTGCATGCCCACATCACCAGCAGCAAGGCGACACCGCGTTGGCTTCGACGCGAGCCACGTTTCATGGCCCGACTCCCGGCCCGCGCAAGCCGCGCAGCAGATTGCCCGGCCCCTGGATCGCCGCGGCATTCACGCGCAACGGCACGCTGAGCATCGGCCACGGGCGGCCCTGGTCGAGCGCCAGCTTGATCGTGACCAGGTTAGGCATGGTGGCCGGAGCATTCCAATGGTCCTGCCAGTCCATCGGCTGACCTTGCTGATTCACGCCGCGGTAGCTGAAGCTGCCGTCGACTACGCCATCCAGCAGTACCTGCGGTTCGCCCACGGGTTTGGGTGCGCTGCCGTCCGGGGGCAACACGGCCAGGCTCGCCACGAGTTGCTTGCCGTGCTCGCCCTTGGCCAGCTTCAGTTCGATCAGCTGCGGCCCCATGCGCCCCAGGTAACCAGGAAGGGGCGCAACGAACCGCATGGTCTCGCCGCCGCCTACAAAGAAAATGCCGTTGCCGTTGTCGTCGTGCCCCATGGGCTGGGTCATGGCCTGCGCAAGTTCACGGCTGAGGAACTGTTGTGCGGAACGGACTTCATCCAGTTGCTCGATCTTGATGCTGCCGGCTTGCACGGTATGCGTGGCCGAGCGCACGCCGGAGTACACGCCGAGCAGGAGCAGAGCGAGCAGCGCCATGGCAGCAAGCACTTCGAGCAGGGTGAAACCAGTGGCGAGACGCTTCATGGCGCGTTGCTACCAATGCGCAAGGTGCTGAAACGCGCCGTGTGTTCGAACGGCGCCGAACCCCACATCACGTCGAGATCGAGCTTGTACATTCGAAACGCATACGGCGTACCCGGCGGCGTTGCGTTCGACACTGCCCACGGCGTTACCTGCAAACGCCAGCGGTAGCGGTTGTCGAAACTTCCCTGTGTCAGGCCGGGCTGCACGGGCTCAAGCACGAAGCGTGAGTCGAGCGCCGAGCGAGCCCACAACGCCGCCTGGGTATAGTCGGACGCCTTCTGTGAAAGCCGGATCGAACCGCCCGCCACTTCCATCAGCGCAGCGAAGGCGATAGCCAGCAGCATGATGGCGGCGATCACTTCCAGCAGGCTGAAGCCACGTGCTTGGCGGGCCGAAGCGATCACGAGTGCTTGGCCGTATCGAACAGGGTGATGGCCCCGGTCAGCCATGACACATTGACATGCCATTCACGCTGACCGCTGCGCAAGGTGATCCGCCCGCCGGTGGAACTGCCATCCGGAAAGAATCGGATGCGCGCCAGCTCGCCGCCGGATTGATCGCTGGTAGCACTGGTGACCGACAGCTCCAGCCCCTTCGGCAGGCGCATGTCGCGCCTGTCCGCGCCACGGTAGGTTTCGCCGCGGGTATCCACTTCGAACACGCTCTGTTTGCCAAGCACAATGGCCTGCGTACGTGTGGCGCGCAGCGACGCGGCAAGTTCGCTTGCCGCCGAGTTGATGCGCGCACTGGCAAGGCCGTGCGCCACCGAAATCGACACTGCCGCGGCGGCGACGCCGATGAGGATGATCACGGCGAGCATTTCCAGCAAGGTAAAACCTTGCAGGGAGCGGCGGACGAGGAAAGGAGAACGGGAGGTGCCAGCGCTTGGTGAGCGGCCACCGGAAACGGGGTCGGGAATACGCGAGACGGCACGCCGCGACGCGCCCTCCCGCTTCCCCTGCCCCGTTACCCGTGCCCTGCTCTTCATTGCCAGTTCCCCACATCCGCGTCATAGCCCTCGCCACCGGGCTTGCCATCGCGGCCATAGAAAATCAGGTCGTAATTGCCGTGCTCGCCGGGATATTTGTAGCCAAAGTCATGGCCCCAGGGATCCTTCAGCTGGGTCGGCTTGACGTAGGGGCCTTGCCAGTTGGTGGCGTTGGCAGGCTTGGCGACCAGGTCAGTCAGTTGCGCCGGCGGCGAACCGTTGTCCAGCGCATAGGAGTCGACCGCCTGGCTCAACGTGGTGAGCTGGGCCTTGCCGGCGCCGAACTTGCCCTTGTCCACGCTGCTGCCTACCTGGCGCACGACGATGGCGCCGACGATGCCGATCAACACGATCACAGCCAGCATTTCCAGCAGCGTGAAACCCGCGCTGCGACGGGGGGGGCGCAGCTGCCGGATCCTTATGGTTCTGTACTGCATAGGTTGGTTTCTCCGTTGCGAAGCGAAATGTAATGCCATGACATGGGACAACACCGATCACTGGATGTTGCTGGTAAGACTGAGCAGCGGCAGCAGGATGGCCGCCATGATGATGGCCACGAATACCGTCATCACGATCGTAAGGGTGGGCACCAGCGCAGCCAGCAGGCGGTCGATGGCGCGCCGGCTTTCCAGTTCGAAGGTATCGGCCACCTTCAACAGCATGGTGTCGAGTTGCCCGGCCTCCTCTCCGACCTGCACCATCTGGATCGCCAGGCGCGGAAAGCGCTGTGACTGTCCGAGCGCGAGGCTCAGGCCATTGCCGCCTTTGACCATGTCGGTGGCCTGCACCAGGGCTTCATCCAGCGCACGATTGGACGTGACCATCCGCGCGATACCCAATGCGGAAAGCAGCGGCACGCCATTCTTCACCAGCGTGCCCAGGGTGCGCGCAAGGCGCGCGGTTTCCACCTTCAGCACCAACGGCCCTACCATGCGGATCTTCAACAGCCGTTCGTGCCAGGCCAGCAGCAGGGCCGGATCGCGCATGCGTGCACGCCATATCATGACGCCACCGACCATGATGACCGCAATCAGCCACCACCAGTCCTGCAACGTCGTGCCCAGGGCCAGCACGGCACGCGTAATTAAGGGAATCGGTACCTGCATGTCCTGGAAGATCGGCACGAATTGCGGCACCACGTAGGTAAGCAGCAACAACAGCGAGCCGAACACCCCCACCATCAGGAACGCCGGATAGATCAGCGCATTGATGATGCTGCCGCGCAATTCCTGGGTGCGTTCGAGGTAATCGGCGAGGCGACGCAGCGTGTCTTCCAGCGAACCACCGACTTCGCCCGCGCGCACCAGCGCGATGTACAGCTTGGGAAATACGCCGTGCTCTTCGTCCATGGCCTGTGACAGCGGCGTACCGCCGCGCACGCGATCGCGCACGCGCTCGATCAGCTTCTTCGCATGTTCGCCCTCGGGCAGATCCATCAGGATGCCAAGCGCACGATCCAAGGGTTGTCCCGCGCCAAGGAGCGTCGCGAGTTGATGTGTGAACTGCGCCAGCTGATCGCCGGTAAAAGGACCGCGCTTGAGCAGGCCGGCCAAGCCGCTGCTGGCACCTTGCGCATCGGCGGGCTTGGCTTCCAGCGGCGTGTGCCCCTGGTCCTGCAGGCGCACGATCACTTCGTCCAGGCTCGACGCCTCCATCTGTCCCTGCACGATTTCGCCGGAAGCGCTGACCGCGCGGTATCGGAACTGGCTCATGGGAACAATAGCTCTTTGTATTCGCCCCCTCTCCCCTCCGGGGAGAGGATTGAGGTGAGGGGCGAATCTTGCGCAACAGCGGCGTCAACCCTCCTGCGTAACACGCAACACCTCCTCGATGGTGGTGATACCCGCCACCGCCTTGGCAATACCATCCTCATACATGGTGCGCATGCCTTCGGCGCGAGCCTGGCGCTCGATTTCGCTGGCATCGGCGCGCTGCATCACCAGGCGGCGCAGGGCATCGCTCATCACCAGGAATTCCATGATGGCGCGGCGGCCACGATAACCGGTGGGATTGGTCACGCTGCTGCCCGGCTTCCACAAGCGAATCGGCCGCTCGCTGGTGTACTTCTCCAGCTCGAATTCCTTGACCACTTCCGGCGGCGCTTCGTAAGAGATGGCGGTTTCCGGATCGAGCCGGCGCACCAGGCGCTGCGCAAGAATGCCGTTGACGGTGGAACCGAGCAGGTAATCTTCCACCCCCATGTCGAGCAGACGCGTCACGCCGCCGGAGGCGCTGTTGGTATGCAGCGTGGACAGCACCAAATGACCGGTCAGCGCGGACTGGATGGCGATGCGGCAGGTTTCCAGGTCGCGCATTTCGCCGATCATGATCACGTCCGGATCCTGGCGCATGATCGAACGCAGCGCGTTGGCGAAATCCAGACCGATCTGCGGCTTCACCTGGATCTGGTTGATGCCTTCGAGCTGGTATTCCACCGGGTCTTCCACGGTGATGATCTTCACGCCCGGCGTGTTGATCTTCGACAACGCCGTGTAGAGCGTGGTGGTTTTACCCGAACCCGTGGGGCCGGTGACGAGCAGGATGCCATGCGGGCGCTCAAGCACGTCGATGAAACGCTTCTGGAAATGATCGGTGAAGCCCAGTGAGGCGAAATCGAACACCACCGTTTCGCGATCGAGAATGCGCATCACCACCGATTCGCCGAAACTGGTCGGCACCGTGGATACGCGCAGGTCAAGCTCCTTGCCTTGTACGCGCAACTGGATGCGTCCATCCTGCGGCAGGCGGCGCTCGGCGATGTTGAGCTTGGCCATGATCTTCACGCGACTGATCACCGCCGCGGTCGAGCTGGAAGGCGGCGCTTCCACTTCATGCAGTACGCCGTCTATGCGGTAGCGCACTTTCAGGCGATTCTCGAAGGGCTCGATGTGCACGTCCGAAGCGCGTTGTTCCACCGCGCGCTGCAGGATCAGGTTCACCAGGCGGATGACCGGCGCCTCGGAAGCCAGGTCACGCAGGTGCTCCACGTCTTCTTCCTGCGCGCCGCTGCCGTCGAGGTTTTCCACGATGGCGCCCATCGCCGAACGGCCCTGGCCATAGTAGCGCTCGATCAGGTCATCGATCTCCGAACGGAGGCCGACGCACAGCGACACCGGTTTGCCCGAGGCCAATTGCACGGCATGCAGCGGATAAGGATCGGCAGGGTCGGCAACGACCAGGGCCAGGCCCTCCTCGCCCATGCGCACCGGCACCACATGCTGTTGCTTGAGGAAACGCGCCGACACATCGAGATCGGCCGGCGGCATATCGGGCGCCTCGCGCGCCGCCAGCAGCGGCACATGCAGGAGTTCGGCCCAGGCTTCGGCCAGGTCGCGCTCGGACACCAGCCCCAACCGGGCCAGCAAGGCCGTCAAGGTGCCCTCCGGGGCCTCCTCGTGCAGCCGTTTGGCGCGCGCCAGGTCGTTGTCCTTCAGGCGACCACGCGTAACCAGCAGCGCGCACACGGCTGCCTCGTGGTCTTCCATGGCTTGGATCGTCCCGCTGGACGCCGGCTTCAAGGCTGCCGACATGGTTCCACCCCGTTAGGTTTCACTTAAATAACAATGGCCGCGCGCCGTCTCGCGCCCTGCGCCGAAAAGCGACTCCCATTGGTAACACATCACCAAAGGGGCTGGCGAGCCTAACTTCGAGACGTTGTTCACGTGCTAAGAGACTGTGAAGACGCAGGCGCCGGCATGGATCAGGCCCTTCACGGATGAGACAATAGAAGCTTTGAAGGGTTCTCCATGCAGCTCGTCGATATCGGCGCCAACCTCACCCATGAATCCTTCCGGCATGATTTCGATGCTGTGCTGCAGCGAGCACAGGCGCACGGGGTGGTTCAAATGGTGGTCACCGGCGCGTCACATGTCGGTAGCGATCATGCACTGGAACTCGCCCGCCGCCATCCGGACATGCTGTATGCCACGGCAGGTGTGCATCCGCACCATGCGGTCGATTACAACGATGTGACCGACGCTCATCTGCGCGAGTTGGCGCGGATGCCGGAAGTGCGCGCCGTAGGCGAAACCGGACTGGACTATCACCGCAATTATTCTCCGCGCGACGTGCAGCTCGAAGTGTTCGAACGGCAATTACGGATCGCCGCGGACGTCGGCAAGCCGCTGTTCCTGCATCAGCGCGATGCTCATCACGATTTTTTCGCCCTGCTGAAACGCTATCGCGACAAGGTCCCGGCAGTCGTGGTGCATTGCTTTACTGATACGCACGAGGCGCTCGGTGACTACCTCGCGCTGGACTGCCACATCGGCATCACTGGCTGGATCTGCGACGAGCGTCGCGGCACCCATCTGCGCGAATTCGTGCGCGAAATCCCCACCGACCGTCTGCTGATCGAAACGGACGCACCGTATTTGCTCCCTCGTAGCGTACGCCCGCAACCGAGCCACCGGCGCAACGAGCCGATGTACCTGAGGCACATCTGCGAAGAGATTGCGCGCGATCGCGGTGAACCGGTGGAAGCGACGGCGGCCAACAGCACCGCGGCGGCACGGGCATTCTTCGGCCTGTAGGCTGGGGTACAAAACCCAACCTGCCATCAGCGCAAAAGCACGCGCGTTTGACCCGGCACCAACCCATCCAGGGCATAACCTCCGATCCGCACGCGTATCAACCGCAGGGTCGGAAAACCTACCGCCGCCGTCATCCTGCGCACCTGGCGATTGCGCCCTTCGCGCAAGGTGATCGACAGCCAGCTGGTGGGGATGCTCTTGCGAAAACGCACTGGCGGATCGCGCGGCCACAGCCAAGCGGGCTCTTGCGCGTGTTCGGCCAGCGTCGGCAAGGTCGGTCCGTCGTTCAATACGACGCCCTGGCTCAGCGCGCGTACCGCTTCGTCGCTTAGCGCGCCGTCCACCTGCACCAGGTAGGTTTTCGGCTGCTTGTGTTTCGGGTCGGTCAGGCGGTGCGCGAGTACGCCATCATCCGTCAGCAGCAGCAGGCCTTCGCTGTCGTGATCCAGGCGGCCGGCAGGATAAACATCCTTCTGCCGCACATAGTCGGTCAGCGTCGGGCGGTCGTCATGGGCGGTGAACTGACATAGCACACCGAACGGCTTGTTCAGCGCAATGAGCATGGTGTTCTAAGGATCGTAGGCTGGGATGACAATCCCAGCTTCACGGCGGGATGCTGGGATTGTCATCCCAGCCTACCCTTTTCAATGCGCGCCCGGATTGGCGGCGGTGGTCGCAGCCGCCGGGACGGCCGGCGCTTTATTGACGCCGGTCTTTACGAAACGCAGCGTCATGCGATCGGATTCGCCGATGGCAAGATACTTGTCGCGATCCTGATCACCCAGGGCCAAGCTGGGCGGCAGGGTCCACACGCCCTTGGGATAGTTCTTCGTGTCCTTGGGATTGGCGTTGATCTCGCTCTGCCCGTCCAGCTTGAAGCCCGCATCGGTAGCCAGCTTGATAACGTAATCGGTCGGCAGATAGCCGCTGCCCTTGACGGCATCCAGAGTGGCGCCGGTCGCTGCGCGATGCTCCGCCACGCCCAGCGTACCGCCGGTTTTCAGCACGGCATAGAACGCCTTGAACATGGCTTCGGCATTGCCGGCCATCACCCAGTTGTGCACGTTACGGAAGGTCAGCACCATGTCCGCCGAGCCAGGCGCCCCGAGCACGGGCGCTTTGGGATTGAAGGTGATGACGCTGGCCTTGCTGTATTGGGCGGGATCGGTCTTGAATTTGGCGCGCAACGCGTCGGCATCCTGCCTTTCCTCGGCGCCGTTGCCTGCGGGCACCGCAGCAATGTAATGGCCGTTATCGCGCAATATGGGCGCCAGGATCTCGCTGTACCAGCCGCCGCCGGGAGTGATTTCGATCACGGTCTTGTCCGGCTGCAGCCCGAAGAACTGCAGGGTGGCCTTGGGATGGCGGTAGACATCGCGCGCCTTGTTGGGAGCGGAGCGCCAGGAACCGGCCAAGGCCGAGTCGAGCTGACCGGCCGTGAAGTCGCTGGCACTGGTCGGCGGGACCAGGTCGCCAGCGGGCTGATCCTGCGCCGCCTGTTGCGCGTGCGCCACACCGGCAAGCAACAGGGCAACGGACAATCCGAAGGCGAAGCGGGTCTTCATGACGACTCCTTTTAAAGGTGCGCGACAGCCTGCCGCAAGCGCCGTACAACGCGCGTCGACATTTTACAATTAATTTACGAATTGCGCACGGTCCGTGGACTGGGATGGCGATCCCCGCATCGCGCGACTTGCGTGCATGGCAATGCTGGGTTTAGCAACCCAGCCTACGCGCAGCCACACGGGCATGCCGTGCGTTGACGGGTACCCGGTCATGGATTGGAGTAGCCCTAGAAAGGCCGCGGACACACCGACTGCAGGCCATCGATGTGCTCATGCAGATCCGGCGCAATGCCCTGCCACATCGGATCGAGGATGAAATCGATACCTTCATAGCGGGCCAGCTTGGCCGCCGGGATGAAATCGGCGTCGCCCGCCACCAGCACGATCTGGTCCACCTGCTTCTTGTAGGCCAGTGCGGCGATGTCGATGCCGATCTTCATGTCCACCTGGGTCTGACGCATGTCCGGCTCGAAGTGTTCGTCGGTCAGTTCATCCCAGTACAGCGACTCGTCGCGCAGTTGCTGATAGGCCTGATGCTTGAGCTTCCACTCGCCACGGTCGGAGAGGCGGCCCAGGCGCAGCGCCATCTTGCGCTGGCGGCGCAACTGGTCGTGCAGATCGCGGCGGAAAGCGGCGGCGCCGGTGCGCGAATAGTCGATGCTTTCGCCGCTGATCGGCTTGATCAGCACTTTTTCCAGCGGCGGGCAGTCGTAGAAAAAAATGCGGTAAAGCGCTTCGCGTGGTCGGTCGAGCGACTTGAGGTGTTCCAGCGCCATGCCGAACAGCGTCTTGGCGACGGTACGCGCGTCATTGGCGTCGCGATCGCCCCACACTTTGCGATAGCGAGCAAGGAAGAAAGCGCCGTCGACAAGGATGGCGGTGCTTGGCATAGGGAATCCTTATGAATTGCAGCAAGAACGGAATGTAGGGCCGATCGATGGGGTTCGGCGAGCGGCAGTCTACGATAAGTGCAAGAACTGCGTAACCGTGCCAAACGAACAGCCCACCAAACACGTCAGCTGCAAAAATCGCTCGCAATCCACTTATCCGCACGAAGCCATCGTGGCAAGTGTGGGCGGAACGGTCCGTCTGTCGATGCGAGTGAAATCGCTATGCCTTGGCCGCGTCCCGCTGAGGCTGCGGCATCTCCCGGCAATACGCCTCGGCTTCCTGATGCAGCCAGCCGCGGAACGTGGCCATGCCGCGGTGATCTTCCGAACGCGGCGGATACACCAGGTAATACGCTTCCGGTACCGGCAGGTAGCGATCGCCCAGGACCACCAGCCGGCCGGCATCGATCCATGACTTGGTCGTAATCATGCGCCCGAGCGCCACGCCAAGACCTTCCAGTGCGGCCTGGCGCAATGCGTCGATCGTATCCACATGCGCGACATAACGCTGCGGCGGCTCGCCACCGTAGTGCGCGAACCAATCGATCCAGCGATTGTTGCGATTGGGATCGCCGATCAACGGCCATCGTGCCAGGTCCAGCGGATCGGCCCCGGCCATGCGCTCGATCAGCGATGGCGCCGCCACCGGCGCAATCCACTCGCCGAACAGGTATTCACTGCGCAAGCCTTCCCAGTCGCCCTTGCCATAGCGCACGGCCGCATCGACGGCCTCACGCTCGAAGTTCACCAGCAGGTTGGTGGATTGCAGATTGAGTTCCAACTCCGGATGCGCCGCCAACAGCCGTGGCAAACGCGGCATCAGCCAGCTGGAAATCACGCCGGGACTGGCGCTGAGCGATAGCGCGTCGTGGCGCCGTTGGCGATAGCGCGACAGCGCGTGTTCGATGCCGTCGAAATGCTCACCAACCGCCTCAAGCAGGCTGCAACCCTCCACGGTCAACGTTACACCGCGCGGACCGCGCTCGAACAGGCGCCGCTCCAGGCGCTCTTCCAGCTGGCGCATTTGATGGCTCAAGGCGCTGACGGTGAGATTGGCCTGCTCGGCCGCGCGCGAGAGATTACCCAAGCGCGCCACCTGCACGAATTGCTGCAAAAGACTGAGCGGCACCCGGAGCATGTTGAATATCCCTCAAATCTGGCTTGCGAATATATCGCTTTTTCTTGTGGGCTCAGCCCATTACTTTGCATTTACCCCTACTCCTCCAGGAATCCGCCACCATGCGTTCGCCATGGGTCGATTTGTTGTTCCTGCACGGCCACATAACCCCCTCCACGCTGACTTGGCTCACCGATGCGCCAGCTTGTCGCTGTAAGGCAAAGCTCGGAAACGAAGTCAGCGCAGATCTCGCAGAGCTGCCGCTGCCGGCTGAATCTCAGGGCGACTGCAACTGCTGCGCTTGATTAAAGCCTGCTTGCACCCACCTCGGCGGGAATGCACGCCACCGCAAGGCGGCCTATTCGCAGCGCCTGTCGAGGTTTTTTATGCAACTGCAGCCATTGGGATGTTCCAAGCTTTCCGTCGCCCCGCTTGCCCTGGGCGGCAATGTGTTCGGGTGGAGCGCAGACGAGCAACGCTCGTTCGAACTGCTGGATGCCTTCGTCGAAGCAGGCGGCAACCTGATCGATACCGCGGATTATTACTCAGCCTGGGTGCCGGGCAACCGTGGTGGGGAGTCGGAAACCATCGTCGGCAAATGGCTCAAGCGCAGCGGCAAACGCGACCACGTACTGATCGCCACCAAGGTGGCCAAATGGGTGGAGCATCGTGGCTTGTCCCCGCTGAACATCCGGCAAGCAGTCGAAGCTTCACTCAAGCGCCTTCAGACCGATCACATCGACCTCTATCAGGCACACGAAGACGACGCCAGCGTCCCGCTGAGTGAAACGCTGGGCGCGTTCGCCCGGCTGATCGAGGAAGGCAAGGTGCGCGCGATCGGCGCCTCCAACTACAGCGCCGATCGTTTTGCCGAAGCCCTGAAGATTTCCCGTGATCACAGGCTCCCCCGCTACGAAAGCCTGCAGCCCGAATACAATCTGGTCAGCCGCAGCGGCTACGAACGGGAACTCGAGCCGCTGATCCGCCGGGAAAACGTCGGCGTGATCACTTACTACGCGCTAGCCAGCGGCTTCCTCAGCGGCAAGTACCGTAGTGCAGCCGATCTTGCCAAGAGCAAAGCACGCAGCGTTGCGGTGCAGAAATACCTGACGCCAGCAGGCCTGAAAGTACTGACCGCCCTGGACGAAGTGGCTGCGGCGCATCGGTCAACGCCGTCACAGGTTGCCTTGGCATGGCAGATCATGCGTCCCGGCGTCACCGCGCCGATCGTCAGCGCGACCTCCGTCGAGCAGCTGCGCGAGCTGCTTGGTGCAGCGGGGCTTTCGCTGACGCTGGAGGAGATGTCTGCGTTGAACCAGGCCAGTGCGGAATTCTGAGTAGGCTTTCGTTGTGAAACCCAGCATTACCTTGCATCCAAGCGCAATGCTGGGATTGCCATCCCAACCTACCCGGTTATTCAGGCGCTTCGATCGTATAGCCACGAGCCTGCAAATGGGCCAGATAGCCGTCCGGAGCCAGCACCTGCTCCATTGGCAGCACGGCAAAGATTTGCGCATGGCCGGCCAATGCGGTTTCCGCAGCCCGCAACCACTCCTGCTCCATGAGCATGGGCAGGTCGTGCAGTCCCAGCTGCTCGGCGAAGTCCGCATTGATCACCGCAATCAGACAGGATCGGTCGCGATCGTTCACGGCAAAACCGCGCAGGGCCTGGATGTCGCCGGTCGACCAGGCATTGGCGCGCTCGGTCAGGTTGCCCATCTGGTTCTGCACCGTTTCCAGCGTCTGGTTGAAGCAGCTCACATCATGCAAGTTGGTCTGCTTGATGGTGTCCAGTGCCTCGCGCGGATGCTCCACCACCAGCTTGTATTTCACCGGCACGCGTTTCACATCATGCTTGTCGGCCAGCTTGAACACCGCTTTGTTGATATCGTTCCTGGCGGTAAGCCCCGATTTTTCCAGCGCACGTTGGTAAAGCTTCAAGGCCACCACGATCGGGCGCCAGGATTCGACCTTGCGATCACTGCCGAAATACTGCGGTTTGAGCATCTCCCAGCGGTTATACATTTGCGGCGGCAGAATCTGCTCAAGCGTTTCGCCACCGGGATTCTTGCGCACGCTATAGGCGGAGGGCAGCAAGGCCAGCTTGGCAAAGAATCCGGCTTCCACTTTTACTTCGGCTGACGGCGCCTCCAGCACCTCCTGCGAGCGCGCAATGGTCTGCTCGACTTCCCTGGAACGCCACTCCATGCCCTTGGGCAAGGGCGTCAGCGTACCCAACACCCACATCACGTGACCGCCCTTGCTTACCTTCCACAATCCCGGACCGGGCTGCTCGCCGGTGACCGTGACAGTGGGGAGTACGGTAGCGTTTGCGTGCGAAGCCGCGCTGCCGGATGAAGCCGGCGTCGACTGAGACCATGCTTGCACGGCCGCTACAAGGACCAGACATCCGATGGCCAATGAAACTCGCATGATGGGAGTTCCCGCATGATGGGTCGTCCGGGTGATTCTAATGCTTCCTGTGACACGCGACGTCAGGCACCCTTCCATGGAAAAGGGACCCGAAGGTCCCTTTTCCCTGCGCATAAACATTGGCTTACAACGCCGCCAATGCCTGATTGAACGTCTCGCTCGGCCGCATCGCCTTGCTCACCAGCGCGAGATCCGGGTGGTAATAGCCATGGATCTCCACCGGCTTGCCCTGCGCAGCGTTGAGTTCGGCCACGATCCTGGCCTCGTTTTCGGTGAGCGTCTTGGCCAGCGGCGCGAACTTTGCCTTCAACGCTGCATCGTCGTTCTGCTCGGCCAGGGCCTGCGCCCAGTACAGAGCGAGGTAGAAGTGGCTGCCGCGATTGTCAAGTTCGCCGACCTTGCGCGCCGGCGACCGGTTGTCGTCGAGGATCTTGCCGTTGGCCTGATCCAGCGTCCTGGCCAGTACGCCGGCCGCCTTGTTGCTGTAACGGTTGCCCAGATGTTCCAGCGACGCGGCCATGGCCAGGAACTCGCCCAGCGAATCCCAGCGCAGATAGTTCTCTTCCAGGAACTGCTGCACGTGCTTGGGCGCGGAACCGCCGGCGCCGGTCTCGAACAGGCCGCCACCGGCCATCAGCGGCACGATCGAAAGCATCTTGGCGCTGGTGCCCAGCTCCATGATCGGGAACAGATCGGTGAGATAGTCGCGCAGCACGTTGCCGGTCACCGAAATGGTGTCCTGTCCCTTGCGGATGCGCTCCAGCGAGAACCGGGTAGCGTCCACCGGCGCAAGCGTGCGGATGTCCAGGCCGTGGAGATCGTGATCCTTGAGATAGCGCTCCACCTTCCGGATCAGCTGTGCGTCGTGAGCACGGTTCACATCCAGCCAGAACACGGCCGGCGTGCTGCTTAGGCGAGCACGGCTGACAGCCAGCTTCACCCAGTCCTGCACCGGCGCATCCTTGGTCTGGCACATGCGCCAGATGTCGCCGGCTTCCACATGGTGCTCCAGCAATACCTTGCCGCCGGCGTCGGTGACGCGCACCACACCATCGCCTGCGATCTGGAACGTCTTGTCGTGCGAGCCGTATTCCTCCGCTGCCTGCGCCATCAGGCCCACGTTGGGGACGCTGCCCATGGTGGTGGGGTCGTAGGCGCCATGTGCCTTGCAATCCTCGATCACCGCCTGGTAGACGCCGGCGTAGCTGCGATCCGGAATCACCGCCTTGGTGTCCTCAAGCTTGCCTTCGGCGTTCCACATCTTGCCCGAGTCACGAATCATCGCCGGCATTGATGCGTCGATGATCACGTCGCTGGGTACGTGCAGATTGGTAATGCCCTTGTCGGAATTCACCATCGCCAGCGTCGGGCGCTTTGCGTATTCGGCGGCCACATCCGCTTTGATTTCGGCCTGCTTGTCCGCCGGCAAAGAGCCGATGCGCGCATACAGGTCGCCGATGCCGTTGTTGGGGTTGAAGCCGATGCTCTTGAGCGTGTCGGCGTGCTTGGCGAGTACGTCCTTGTAAAACTCATTGACCACCTGGCCGAACATGATCGGGTCGGAGACCTTCATCATGGTGGCCTTCAAGTGCAGGGAGAACAACACGCCCTGTTGCTTGGCCTCTTCGATTTGCGCGTCGATGAAGCTGGCAAGCGCCTTCTTGCTCATCACGGCGGCGTCGATGATTTCGCCGGCACCGAGGTTGGTTTTTTCCTTCAGGACGGTGCTGCTGCCGTCCTTGCCGAACCATTCGATCCTTGCCACGGTGGCCTGCTCAAGCGTGGTGGATTTCTCGCTGCCGTAGAAATCGCCACCGCTCATATGCGACACGTGGGTCTTCGATTCGGCACTCCACGCACCCATCTTATGCGGGTGCTTGCGCGCGTAATTCTTCACCGAGAGCGGTGCGCGACGATCGGAATTGCCTTCGCGCAGCACCGGATTCACTGCACTGCCCTTCACTTTGTCGTAGCGCGCGCGGATATTCCAATCGCTCACGTCCTGCGGATCTTCCGGATAGTCCGGCAGGGCATAACCCTGGGACTGCAGCTCCTTGATCGCGGCCTTCAGCTGCGGCATGGAGGCGCTGATGTTGGGCAGCTTGATGATATTGGCATCCGGCGTGGTCGCCAGCTGGCCCAGCTCGGTGAGGTCGTCGGAGATTTTCTGGCCGTCTTTCAAGGTGTCCGAGAACTGCGCAAGAATGCGGCCCGCCAGCGAAATGTCGCGCGTCTGAACCTCGATACCCGCGGTGGCCGTATAGGCTTTGATGATGGGCAACAGCGACTGGGTGGCAAGGTAAGGAGCTTCATCCGTCAGCGTGTAGATGATCTTCGGCGTCTGGGACATGGAACGGGCAACCTCTTTGGCTACGGCATGGTGCGTAAGGGAAACGCCGCCGAGCCCAGGCAAGGGATAGGCGGCGCGCCCCACGCTAGTGGCGTCAAACCCGCCGAAATCAAGCCATCGGCCCGGCGGGACAGGCAATCCGCCCATTGTCGCGTTTTCAGGCAGCTGGCGGAAGCGCGAGGATCAGGCATCCTTGTGGCTCCCGCTCGCCCGGATTGCCGGCGGCATCTCAGATGCCTGACAGGTTTTGCCGCTACCATCCGCCCCCTCTCGTGCCACAGGGAAGCCGCATGACCGGATTGAGCCAGCGCATCGTCGATTACATCGCCGAACTGACGCCTCTGTTTACCTTCCAGTTCGCCGACGGCCACGATTGTGCACTGTCGCTGACGGACGGCAGCTTGTACATGCCGGTGGACGAATCGGGCCACGAGAAGGAAGAGGGCTGGGTGGTCGTGCTTTGGCAAGGCGATGCTCACCGGCGCTCGGAGTTGCCCGGTCCGCTGCTCGCCTATCAGGCAGCTTTGCGCTGTGCCGAACTGCATGGCATCGGGAAACTGCCGTGGGAAGTTTCCACCCACCGTGAAATTTTGCTGGCGCGCCTGCGCTCGGTCTGTGGCAGCCTGCCACGCTTCGAAACGATGCTGCGCTCCTAGGGATGCGCTGACGCATGCTGCGTACCCGGCGATCGGGTCCGGGACGCAGGCGGGGATGAAATTCGTAGGCTTACGTTGCTAAACCCAGCATTGCCATGGATGCAAGCCACGCGAAGCCGGGATTGCCGTCCCGGCCTACGCGCTGCGCCGCCGGGGGCCAGCGCATGGCTTGCAACCGGTCAAACACAGCATTGATTCACACCTGTGCTCCGCGATAACCGATTGCGGTGAATTAAGGATGCCAAATCAAGCGCTAACGCGCCTGATTTGCGGCGAGCCCTCCCTGGCCCGCGGAAACTCTGAACTTATTCAGAGTTTCCTTAAATCCCTTTCCTGCAAAAAACACATGAAATTCTCATTCGATTTCTTATACCAGCTTCGGCATGCGGCTATTCGCGCATGACGCCTACCGCGAAATGATTAGCCGACGCGAGGCCAGCGAAATAAATTGCGACGATTGATCTGATTCGCAACAAAACACGCATTGGCTCTATGCATCACCTGACCGCCTGCAAACATGGCTTTCGGCCAGATTCGGAAGAACCCAAGCGCATGAGCACCCCACACGTGCGGCTTGGCATGCAGGGCTGAATACAGGCGCGGAAATGCCTGCAGGTAATGGCTCCGCCCATAACGAAAGGGGATATGAACATGAACTTGCAGCATCAAAACATCGTCCTGGCGATTCGTATCGCCCTGGTAATGGGCGGGGGCGCACTGGCGACAGTGGCCACCGCGCAAGACACCACACCGCCGCCGGCAAACAACCAGGCGACACAAGGCAACGCGCAACAGCAGTCGACGCCCCCGCAGCAAGCGTCCCCGCAACCGGCAACTCCTCAGCAACCCAGCACAAAAACCTTGCAGACGGTTACCGTCACCGGTTCGATGATACGCAGCGTGGACGTGGAAACGGCGCAACCGGTTACCGCCATTTCGCACGAAGCCTTGCAGCAACAAGGCTT
Source organism: Dyella choica (assembly GCF_003977665.1). Lineage (GTDB taxonomy): Bacteria > Pseudomonadota > Gammaproteobacteria > Xanthomonadales > Rhodanobacteraceae > Dyella_B > Dyella_B choica. The sequence continues at coordinate 121,584 of NZ_RYYV01000008.1, forward strand.
CGTCAGCGTCGGACAGATCCTGCAGAATGTTTCTTCGGTGGGTTCGGCCGGCACCAGTACGCAAAGTTCGTTGGGCGATATCGTCGGCCAGTACGCCAGCCTGCGTGGATTGGGCGCACCGCGCACGCTGATCCTCGTCGACGGCGAACGCTACACCACCGACATCTTCGGCCAGACCGACCTCAGCACGATTCCCAGCTCGCTGATCGACAGCATCGATATCCTGCAGGACGGCGCTTCATCGATTTACGGCTCCGATGCGATCTCTGGCGTGATCAACATTCACACCAAAAACGTGGACGGCCTGTATCTGGATACCTACAACAGCACCTACGCTCCAGGTAACTTCGGCAAGCAAAACCAGTTCAGCCTGACCGGCGGCAAGAAGTTTTCGCGCGGATCGTTCACCTTCAACATCTCGATCCAGAATCAGAACCAGATTCTCGCGCCACAGACGTGGGTAAGCCACTACGGATACATCAGCTTTCCCCAGTATCCGCAATCCGTGCAGCCTTCTGATTACGGCACCATCCTGAGCGCCACCGGCCCTGCCGGCACCGCCTATACCTTCCCGCTCACCGTGAACGCGGGCCAGGACGGCCTGAACATCGCCAACTATCACCCCAATACGTTTGGCGTGATCTACCCCACTCCGTATTACGCCAACGATTACGCCAACCAGGCGGCGTTCGAAACCTTCGTCCCGAACAATCGCCTGAAGTCGTACACGCTGAAGGGGGACTACAAGATCACCGACCATATCAAGGCCGTGTTCACCGGCACCTATAACAGCAACGACGCCACCGACTACATCGGCGGCTACCCGCTCAGTTCGCTCACCCCGGCCAATGGCGCCAACCTGGCCGCGGCACTTGGACTGCCGGCAGGCAGCCTCGGCGGGGCGTGGTTCCCCACGCTCTCGCCGAACAGCTACTACAACCCGCTGCCGGGCAACACCCTCTCATTCAGCTTGCCGCTGTATGAGCCCAACCGCGTGGTGCACAACAAGATCAAGCAGTATGGATTCCGGGTAGGGCTGGAAGGCGAGTTCTCGCTGGGCCAGAACGAGTTCAACTGGGACGTGGGCTACAGCCTCTACCGCTACATCGAGGACACCGGCGGCCCCGGCAATTTGAACCTGGTGCATTTGTACAATGCGGTCGGACCGTCGTTCCTGGGCGCGGACGGCGTCGTGCACTGCGGAACGCCGGGCAGCGTGATCGCCGGCTGCGTACCGCTGAATCCGTTCTCGGGTGCGGGCGGCCTGACCCCGGATGAGATCAATTACCTCAACTTCAACTACTTCACGCACGCCTGGAGCCAGACGCGCAACCTCGAAGCCAATATCAGCGGAGACATGTTCACCCTGCCGCAGGCGCTGGGCGAGGGCGATGTGACTTTCGCCGTAGGCGGGCAACACCGCAATGTTTCCGGCGGCGTCACGCCCGATTCCTATACCCAGCTGGGGCTAAACACCAACCTGCAGCAGAATCCGGGCCGGGGTGCATACGGCATCAACGAAGCCTATGCCGAAATCAACCTGCCGCTGCTCAAGGGTCTGCCGGGGGCGCAACTGCTGAATTTCGACGTCTCGCATCGCCTGTCGCACTACTCCAACTTCGGTTCGACCAACAACAACTCCTACAAGCTTTCGTACCAGCCATTCACTGACCTGCTGATTCGCGCCAGCTATGGCACCGGCTTTCGCGCACCGTCGATCTCCAATTTGTACGGTGGCACGATGCAGAGCTTTACCAGCTACACCGATCCATGCGACGTTAACTACGGCCTGACCAGCAATCCGGTCGTAGCGCAGCGCTGCCTGAACGGGTTCGCCGGCCTGCCTCCCGTTGGTCCAGGTTTCACCCAGCTCACTACCACCGGCGTACCAGTTACCGGCCCCAACAGCACCAGCACGACGCCGTACTTCACCGGCGCCAACGCCAGGCTGAAACCGGAAACGTCCAAGAACTACACCGCCGGCATCGTCTACAGCCCAAGCTGGCTATCCGGCCTCAACCTCACGCTGGACTGGTACCGCATTCGCGTCGACGACATCATCACGCTGCCGGCGGCCAACAGCATTCTCAACAACTGCTATCAGCTGGGCGAAGCACAGCAATGCTCGCAGTTCCAGCGCTCGCCCGCCAACGGCCAAGTCGTCAATCTGCTGCAAGCCCTGGTCAACGAGGGCTTCGTGGACGAACGCGGCGCCGACGTGTCGCTGAGCTATCTGTTTCCTGAGACACCAGTCGGCAAATTCAAGATCGACACCACCGGCACTTACATCAATTCCTTGAAGGAACAGGCGGTCACCGGCGGCCCCGTGGTCGGCTGGAACGTGGGCACGTATGACCCGGTGCTCGGACCGGTGTGGCGCTTCCGCGATACCACCAATATCAACTGGAGCTGGGGCAACTTCGGCGCCACCTGGACCGTCCGCTATTTCTCGGCCTTGAAGGAACCCTGTCGCGCGGGTGCGCCCAACCTGGCAGAGACCTTCCCGTGCAACGAGCCCAATGCCTTCGTGCAGGGGCAAAAAGGCGCGTATCGCCAGGGCGCCTTGGCTTTCAATGACCTTCAGATCAGCTGGAAAGCGCCTTGGCACGGCCAGTTTTCGGTGGGCGCCACCAACCTCTTCAACCGCCATGCCCCACTCAGCTATACCGGCGCGGAGAGCGTGATAGGCCCGTTGGGCCCGACCGGCACGGATGGCTTTACGCAGTATGCGTATAACCCGCAGTACGACTTTGGCCGCGTGGTGTATTTGAAGTACGAACAGAAGCTGTTCTGAGATCAAAAAAATCAGCGCAGGCTGGGATGCAAGCGCCCAACCTGCGCGATCAGGATTCGCGCGCGAGAGCGCGCGGCCTGCTTGCCTTTCGCTCCAGCTTGCGCAGACGCCACGCTGCCCAACGCTCGCTCAGGCACGAAAAGATCACATACAGCGCCGGCGTGCTGAGCAACGTCAGGCTCTGCGAAATCAGCAGCCCGCCGATCAAGGCGATACCTAGCGGACGGCGCAGGTCGGAACCTTCGCCCAGACCTATCGCGATCGGCAGGGCGGCGAGAATCGCCACCATGGTGGTCATCATGATCGGGCGGAAGCGCACGAGGCTTGCCTCGCGCGCCGCTTCAAGCGCCGTCTTGCCGTGTTCGCGCTGCGCGACCAGGGCGAAGTCGATCATCATGATCGCGTTCTTCTTCACGATGCCGATCAACAGCACCAACGCAATCTGCGCGATCACCGACAGGTCCGTATGGGTGAGCCACATCGCCAGCAATGCGCCCACGCCGGCAGCAGGCAGCGTGGACAGAATGGTGACGGGATGAATCAGGCTTTCGTAAAGAATGCCCAATACGATGTACACGGTGAGGATGGCTCCGAAGATGAGCAAGAGGCCGCCGCTTTGCGTTTGCTGGAAGCGGCGGAAGTCGCCGCCGATGTCGAGCTTGATATCGCCCGGCATACGCATGCTGTCTGCCGTGGCCTGTACCACCTGCAAAGCCTCGCTCATGCTCACGTCAGGAGCGAGATTGAAGCTCAGGCTCATGATGGTGTGCTGGTTCATATGCGTGACCTGGGTCGGGGCCAGACCCGGCTCCTGGTGCGCGAAGGCGGATAGCCGCACCATCTTGCCGCTGCTGGAGCGCACCAGGAGGTCGTCGATCGAGCGCGGCGTGGCGGTTTGCCCCGGCAGCGCGTTGACCACCACCTTGTATTGGTTGAGATCGGCGTAGATGTTGCTGATCTGGCGCTGGCCGAAGGAATCGTAGATGGCCGCGTCGATATTGCCGACGTCCACCTTGAGGCGTGCCGCCCGGTCGCGGTCGATTACGAGGTTCTGTTGCAGGCCGGCGTCATCCAGGTCGCTGCCCACGTCCCGCAGTTTGGGGTTCTTGCGCAACGCCTCGACCAGCCTGGGCAGCCACTCGCGCAGCTTGGCGGGGTCATCGCCCTGCAGCGACATCTGGTATTGCGCGCCCTGGCTGGAGCCGCCTCCGCCGAAGCTGGGCAGGTCCTGGATCGCGCGCAAGCGTACATTGAGGTCAGGGTATTGCGCCGCTTTTTTGCTGAGCCGCGTCAACACCGTGAAGGTGTCCTCGGTGCGGCCTTGCGCATGCGTCTTGAGCTGGATGTCGAACGAACCGGCCGTGCCAATGCGCGTGCTGCCCAGGCGGGAGCCGACCACCGCCACATCCGGGTCGTGCAGCAGCATGTCGATCAGCCGCTGCTGGCGGTTGGCCGAATCCTGGAACGAAACCGTGGCACCGGACGTGGCGCGACCGCGAATCAGGCCGGTGTCCTGCATGGGAAACAGGCTGGTCTTGATCTGGCCGGACATCACGATCGCCACCGTCACACCGATCAGGATCAGCGGCGTGAGCGACAACAGCAAGGCATGGCGCAGCGAGAAATCCAGCGACACCTCGTAAATCCGGAGCATGCGCTCGTGCAGGCGATCGATCGCACGGCCGAGCCCTGATGCCGTGCGCGTATCCGGGTGGCCGCGCAGGAACAGTCCGCATAGCGATGGCGTTAGGGTCAGCGAAACCAGGGCGGACACCACGATGGCGCCCACCAGGGTCAAGGTGAACTCCTGGAAGAACATGCCGACGATGCCCTGCATGAACAGCAAGGGGATGAACACCGCCACCAGCGAGGCGGTAATGGAGACGATGGTGAAGCCGATCTCGCGCGCGCCGGCCAGCGCCGCCTGCATGCGCGTCATGCCCTGGTCGATATGCCGCACGACGTTTTCGATCACCACGATCGCGTCGTCCACCACGAAGCCGATGGCGATCACCGCCGCAAGCAAGGTGAGATTGTTCAGCGTGAAATTCATCGCATACATGACCACGGCTGCGCCGGCCAGCGACAACGGCACGGCCGAAGCGGCGATCAACGTGGGCGCCAGCCGGCGCAGGAACAGCGCCATCACCAGCACGACCATGGCCAGGCTGATCAGCAGCGTGGCCTGTACTTCATGCAGCGAAGCGCGAATGGTCGGGGTACCGTCGAAATACGGCGTCAGCGTGGTGCCGGGCTGCAAATAACGACGCAACAACGGCACTTCCGCTTTCACGCGGTCGGTGACGCCGATGATGTTGGCGTTCGACTGCCGGAACACATACATCAGCACCGCCGGCTTGCCCTGGAACCAGGCAGCCTGATAAGCGTCCTGCTGGCCGTCATAGACTCGGGCCACATCCTTCAGGCGCACCGGCACGCCCTTGCCGCTGGTCGAAATCACCAGGCCGGCGAAATCACTCGCCGTATGCAGCGCGTCGTTGGCCTCCACCGCCATGGTGGTCCTGCCGTCGGAAAGAAAGCCCTTGGGCTGGAACACGTTGGCGGCGGTCAGCGCATTGCGCACTTGATCGGGAGAAAGCCCCATTGCGTTGAGTGCGCGCAGGTTGACATCAATGCGCACGGCCGGGGTAGCAGCGCCAAGGATATCCACTTCTGAAACACCCGGAAGCTGACGCAGCCGCTGCGCGAGCAGTGAGTCTGCCACGTCATACAGATCGCGCGCAGACTGCGTTTCGGAGGTCAGCGCGAAGGCGATGATCGGATCGTCGTTGGGATTGGCCTTTTCATAACTGGGCAGGCTGTTGAGACCGGGCGGCAGATCCGGTTGCGCCGCGTTGATTGCCGCCTGCACGTCGCGCGCGGCGTCGTCGATCTTGCGGCTACCGTCGAAGATCAGGAACACCAGGGTGCTGCCCAATGAGCTGACCGAACGCATGGTGTCGATGCCCGGAATTTGCCCCAGGTGACGTTCCAGCGGCGCCGCCACCGTGGCTGCCATGTTTTCCGCGCTGGCACCGGCCTGGTTGGCGTTCACGAAGATCACCGGGAATTGCATGTTCGGCAATGCGGCGACGCCAAGCAGCGAGTAACAGATGGCACCGAGCACGAACACACCCATCGCCAACAGCGAAGTTCCGATCGGGCGACGGATGAAGGGGGCGGAGAGGTTCATGCGGGAAACAACGTGCGACGGGTAAAAAGGTTGAGGCTCGTTTGCCCCTGCAAAGAAGCGAGGGGGCGGCACATCGCACGATGGCGTAGGCTGGGATGGCAATCCCAGCATCGCGATGCGACGTGCATGGCAATGCTGGGATTGCCATCCCAGCCTACGCCGTCATATGGGGTTTTATGCAGCGTCACGCGCGGCGTGACGCATGGCTCGCCGCTCCCTGCGCGCCTGCAGCCACTCCGAGAATCGCTCCATATAGAGGTAAATGACCGGCGTGGTGTACAGCGTCACCAACTGCGACAGTAACAAGCCGCCAACGATCGACACGCCCAGCGGACGGCGCAACTCGGCGCCGATGCCGTTGCCCAGCGCCAGCGGCAACGCGCCAAGCATCGCCGCGGCGGTGGTCATCATGATCGGACGGAAGCGCAACAGGCAGGCCCGGCGGATCGCTTCGCGCGGCGTCATGCCGGTGCGCTGCGCCTCGATCGCGAAGTCGATCATCATGATCGCGTTCTTTTTCACGATGCCGATCAGCAGCACGATGCCGACGATGCCGTCGACCGACAGGCTCATATTGCACAGGATCAGCGCCAGCAGCGCACCCACGCCGGCCGGGGGCAAGGTGGAGATGATGGTGATCGGGTGGATGTAGCTCTCGTACAGCACGCCCAGCACGATGTAGATCACGATGATCGAGGCCAGCAGCAGCAAGGCTTCGTTGCCCAGCGAGGAGGAGAACTCCGCCGCCTTGCCGATGAACTGCCCGCGGACCTGCGGAGGGAGGTTGAGCTGCTGCTCGACCTGCTGGATCGCCTCTACCGCCTCGGACAGTGAATAGCCTGGTGCGAGGTTGAAGGACAGCGTCACGGCCGGCAACTGCTGCTGGTGACTGATCACCAGCGGCGAGGTAGTCACTTGCGCATTCACCAACGAGGCCAGCGGAATGGTACCGCCGGCGCCGATGATGATGCCGGTATTGGCGGTCGCGATGCCGGTCACCGTCGCCGAGTTGCTCGAGGCCGCCTGGCCGAACGTGGTGGCGTTGCTGCCGGTCAGTGCACCGCCGCCATTGCTCTTTACCGTGATCTGATTGAGCAGCGCAGTGCTGGTGCGGAACTGCGGCTCCACCTCCAGCACTACGCGGTACTGGTTCAATTGCGTGAAGATGGTGGAGATCTGGCGCTGGCCGAAGGAGTCGTACAGCGTGTCGTCGATGGCCTGCACCGGGACACCCAGCGTGCTGGCCTTGTCGCGATCGATGGTCAGCTTGAGCGCCGTGCCCTGGTCGGCCAGGTTGTTGTCCACATCCGCCAACTCCGGCCGCTGGCGCAGCGCCTGCGTCATCTTGGTTGCCGCATCGGCGAGTTCCTGGGTACTCACGTCGGACATCGAGTACTGGTATTCGGTGGCGGCCACGCGCGTATCCAGCGTGACGTCCTGGACCGGCTTCAGGTACAACGCCACGCCCGGGATATTCACCGCGTCATTCTGCAAGCTCGCCACCACGTCATCGAGGCTGCCGCGCTTGCTGCGCTCCTTCAATACGATGCTGAGCTGGCCCTGGTTGAGCGTGGGGTTGATGGTACCGGCGCCAATGAACGCCGCCACGCCCGCCACGTTGGGATTCTTTTGCAGCGCGTCGGCCACCGCCTTGGTGCGCTGTTCCATCTGCGGGAAGGCGACGTTCTGGTCGGCCTGCACCACGCCGGTAATCAGACCGGTGTCCTGTTCAGGCAGCAGGCCTTTTGGAATCGCCACGTACAGGAATACCGTCACCACTACGGCGGAGATTGCCACCACGATCATCAGGCGCTGGTGATCCAGCACCCAGTCGAGCGTGCGCTCGTACAAGCCCACCGTGCGCGCCCACACCGTTCGCTTGCCGGCAGCCGCATGGCGCTCGTGCGCATCGTCACCTTCGGGTAGCGCATCCGGCTTCAACAGGTAGGCGCACATCATCGGTGTCAGCGTCAGCGACACCAGCATGGAGATCACCACCGCGGTGGCGAGCACCCAGGCGAATTCGTGGAACAGGCGGCCGGTGACGCCAGGCATCAGCAACAGCGGCAGGAACACCGCGATCAGCGACACGGTCAGCGACAGCACGGTGAAGCCGATTTCCTTGGCGCCGATCTCCGCTGCTTCCTTGCCGTCCTTACCCTGTTCGATGTAGCGCACGATGTTCTCGATCATCACGATCGCATCGTCCACCACGAAGCCGGTGGCCACGGTCAGCGCCATCAGCGACAGGTTGTCCAGCGACATGCCGGCAAAAGCCATCACACCGAACGTACCCAGCAGGGACAGCGGCACCGCTATCGACGGAATCACCGTCGCCCACAGCCGGCGCAGGAACACGAAGATCACCGCCACCACCAGGCCGATGGTGAGCAGCAGGGTGAACTGCACGTCCTCCACCGAGGCACGGATGGTGATGGTGCGGTCGGCGAACACGTCCAGATGCACGTCCGCCGGCAACACGCTGCGCAACTGCGGCATGATGTCGCGGATGTGCTGCACGGTCTCAACGATGTTCGCGCCCGGCTGACGGCGGATGTCCAGCAGCACCGCCGGCTTGCCGTTGGCCCATGCGGCGAGCTGGTCGTTCTCCACGCCATCGATCACCTTGGCCACGTCGGACAGGCGCACCGGCGCATTTTTGCTGCTGTTGTAGGAAATGATGATGTTCTTGTATTCGGCCGCCTTTTCCAGCTGATCGTTGGTGGAAATGGTGTACGACTGCGTGGCGCCGTTGAGCGTGCCCTTGGGCGCGTTCACATTCGCCTGGGCCAGCGCGCTGCGTACGTCTTCCATGGTGAGGCCAAGATTGGCCAGCTGCGACGGATTCACCTGGATGCGCACCGCAGGCCGCACGTTGCCGGCGATCGACACCAGGCCCACGCCAGGCACCTGCGAAAGCTTCTGCGCGAGGATCGAATCGGCCAGATCATTCACGTAACGCAGCTGACGGCTGTCCGAGGTGAGCATCAGGGACAAGATCGGCGCATCGGCCGGGTTCACGCGGTTGTAGACCGGTGGATACGGCAGCGTGCTGGGCAGCGTGCCGCGCGCCTGGTTGATCATCGCCTGCACGTCCTGCGCGGCGATGTCGATATCGCGGTTCATATTGAACTGCAACACGATGGTGGACAGGCCCGCCGACGAATCGGAGGTCATCATGTCCAGGCCGGAGATCTGGCCGAGCTGGCGCTCCAGCGGCGTGGTGACCAGCGAAGCCATGGTCGAAGCGCTGGCGCCCGGATACGTGGTGGTCACCACCAGGCTGGGGGCTTCGATTTCCGGCAGCGCGGAGACGGGCAGCTCGCGATAGCCGAGCACGCCGAGCAGCATCACCGCCACCATCAGGAGCGAGGTGGCGATGGGGCGGCGGATGAAAAGGGTTGAGAATCCCATGGTCGTCGCACTATCCGTGATCAAAGCCTAGTCGAAGCCCCTCCCGCTCCGGGAGAGGGAATGGAATGGCGCGGGGCTTGATCAACCGGCGCTGGCACCGCGCTTACCGCCCTGCTTGCCCTTGTTGCCATCCGAAGTCACCTGCACCGGCGGCACTTCGCCCGGCTTCAGCGCCTTCACCTTGCTGCCTGGCTTGAGGCGGAACTGGCCCTCGGTCACCACCTGGTCACCGTCGTTCAGGCCGGTGCTCACCATCACGTGGCTATCACCCACTTCGCCAGCGATATTCACCGGTTGCATCGCCACCGTCTGGTCCTGCTGCAGCTTGTAGACGAAATCGCCATCCGGACCACGCTGCACCGCCTGGGCGGGAATCACCAGGCCGCCGGCCACGGTGCGCACGCGCAGCCGCACATTCACGAACTGGCCCGGCCACAGCGCGCTGGTGGGATTGGCGAAGATCGCGCGCAGTTTGAAGGTCCCGGTGGAGGTATCGATCAGATTGTCGACCACTTGCAGCGTGCCAGTCGTATCCAGCGGATGCGCATCGGCGCGGTCCAGCGCGATCACCTCCAGCTTGTTGCTGCCGTTCTGGAAGGAATCGCGCACCGCCTCGAGGTTCTGCTCCGGCAGGGGAAACACGATGTAGATCGGCTGGACTTGCGTGAGCGTGACGATGGCCGTGCTGGTGGTCACGACATTGCCCGGGTCGACCTGGCGGATGCCGGCCACGCCATCGATCGGCGAAATGATCTTGGTGAAATCGAGTTGCACCTTGGTCGAGCGTACGCTGGCCTCGTCAGCCACCACCGTCGCCTTGAGCTGGTTGACGTTGTTGCGGTAGGTATCGATGTTCAACGCCGCCACATAGCCGCTGGCCACCAGCTTCTGGTTGCGGTCCAGCGTGCTGATGGCGGTGGCCAGCGAGGCTTCGTCCTGCTTCTGCTTCGCCACGGCCTGGTCATAGGCAGCCTGATAGGTGCGCGGGTCGATCTGCGCGATCACGTCGCCCTTCTTCACCGCCTGGCCTTCCTGGAAGTTGATCTCCCACAGCTGGCCGCCAACCTGCGGATTGATCGTGACGCTGTTGCGCGCAGTAACGGTACCAAGGGCGGTCAGATACACCGGCACGCTCTGCTTGACGGTGGGCTCTACCGTCACCGGCACCGGCGTGTTGTCCTTGTCCTGGCCATTGGCGCCTGACGTTCCCGGGGCGCCGCCGTCCTGGGCCGACGATTTGTGATGGCCGCCGGCTCCGGCTTCCGCGCCGGGCTTATGCAGCAGGCGGTAGCCCACTCCACCCACCACAAGCACGACGATGACGGTCAACGCGATCTTCCAAAAACGCGACATGTGAAACTCCTGCAATAAAACGGCGAAACCACCCGACTCCGCCGGCGCAAACGATGCATTCTTGCGTTATAGCTTGCGAACAAGCATAGGCGCTGCCCAACGAACTTGGACAATGCCAGTCGACACGGGTGCCTTATGACCGATGGCATAGTCCTGGCGGCACAGTCTTGGGAGGGTAGCAGCCGGGCGTGACGGTATGCCTTCCGGATTGGCGCGGCGCTACACAACTTTACGTCCCCGGACAAATCGCCGCGGTGCGGCAGCGGGGATACGGCGGGCCGGTAGCTCAACTTGTTGCGGGCTTCGTCTATACTCCAAGCCTTGTTGCGCGCGGTAATCGGAGCGATCCGGGCTGCCGCGGCAGGGTCGCCAGGGGCGCCAAGGTACGTCACGGGGGAAGCGTGGCGGCTTTCCAGACTAATCATTCGATGACTGGAGTACTTGCGTGAGCGGTTCCATGAGCAAATCCGACCAGAGTTTCCTGCGTCAGTTCTCGCTGCTGATCGCTGGCCTCGGCGTACTGACCCTGGTCCTGATCTTTACCGCATGGACGATCTACGAGCACGAGCCGAAGGAAACCGATCCGAACGCCGCGCAACAACTTTCCACCAGCCTCGCGCCGAACGGCGCCGTCTATGCAGGCAACACCGGTCGCGCCGCCATGCTGGCCGCGCAGGAAGCCGCCGCCAAAGCCGCCGCCGCACAGGTCGCCTACGGCGGCACCACCGACGGCAAGACCATCTACGACAACCTTTGCCATAGCTGCCATACCGCCGGCGTGGCTGGCGCGCCGGTACTGGGCAACAAGGCTGTCTGGGCGCCGCGCGTCGCGCAGGGCCTGGACACGCTGGTCAAGCACGCCATCGACGGCTACCACGGCCCGGATGGCAACACGATGCCGGCCAAGGGCGGCAACCCTTCGCTGACCGATGCGCAGGTACAGGCGGCGGTGAAGTGGATCGTGGATCAGGCGAAATAAGTTACGGTTCGCGCTGAACACCGCCGCCAGGTGGCAGCCCCGTAGGCTGAGTTGCGAAACCCAGCATTACCATACATGCCAAACGCGCGATGCTGGGATTGCCATCCCAACCTACGCAAAGGTTGGCAGCGAGCCCCCTGGAAAACGCGAACCGAGCTGGGCAGCTATCATTCGCCGCATGACCCAAGCTGCCCCCTCTCCCACCCCGTCCGCCTTCCCGGACGCCCTCGCCGAATTCACCCTGCAAGGCCCCGTCGGCCCGCTCGAGGCCATCAGCGACACGGCCGAACGGCCCTGCGCACGCCGCGGCGTGGCCGTGATCTGCCATCCCAATTCCAAGGACGGCGGCACCATGCGCAACAAAGTGGTGACCATGCTGGAACGCAGTTTGCGTGAGTGCGGACTGGACACTCTACGCTTCAATTTCCGCAGTGCCGGAGAATCGGCCGGCGAGTACGACGAAGGCCGCGGCGAAAGCGACGACCTTGCCGCTGCGGTAGCGTGGGTACGCAAGCTGCGTCCCAACGATACCTTGTGGCTGGCCGGCTTTTCGTTCGGCAGCTACGTCACGCTGCGCAATGCGGTGAAACTGCAAGCCGATGCGCTGATCAGCATCGCGCCGCCGGTAGGCCGCTGGTCGCACGAAACACTCGCCCTGCCCGCCTGCCCTTGGCTGGTGGTGATGGGCGAGGAAGACGAAATCGTGGAACCGCAAGCCGTGTTCGACTGGATCGACAGTCTTGAGCCGCCGCCCGAATTGGTCCGCATGCCCGAGACCGGACATTTCTTCCATCGGCGGCTGATGGACCTGCGCGGCGCGGTGAAGCATTGGGCGCAGGATTATCTCCCCCCCGCGCGCGAGTGATGCCGGCAATGGGTAGGCTGGGATGACAATCCCAGCATTCGGGTTGCCGGATGGAAAGCTGGGATTGTCATCCCAGCCTACAAGGCCTCCCCCGGACTACAGCGCGCCTTCGAGAAGATGGCGGCCGCTGACGTTGCAGATCAACTTCCAAGCAAGACAGCCCCATGACCGAACTCTCCCCCAGCGCGCGTTACCAGGAAGGCGTAGCCGCCCACCGCTGGAACTCCGACCCTGCACAGCTGGCGGTGCTGCCGGCCTTCGACCGCATGCAAGCGGCCCTGTGCGCCTCTGCCACCAACGGCAACGGCCTGTTCGGCCGCCTGAGATCCTTGCTCGGCGGCGAGGAGCGCCAAGCCGTGCCCGGCCTGTACCTGTGGGGCAGCGTGGGTCGCGGCAAGACCTTCCTGATGGATCTGTTTGCCGCCAGCCTGCCGCATGGTGTCGCCTTGCGGCGTCACTTTCATCGTTTCATGGGCGAAGTGCACGAAAGCCTGCGTGAACTCGGCGAACGCCAGGATCCACTGGTCGAGGTCGCCGCAGGCCTTGCGCAGCGCTGCCGCGTACTGTGCCTGGACGAATTCCTGGTCAACGACATCGGCGATGCGATGATTCTGGCCAAGCTGCTGGAGGCCTTGTTCGCACGCGGTGTCACCCTGGTGACCACGTCCAACACGGCACCCGACAACCTCTACAAAGAAGGCCTGCAGCGTGCGCGCTTCCTGCCGGCCATTGCCTCGATCAAGCAGCATTGCCAGGTGCTGGAAATGGTTTCCTCCCACGATTGGCGCCTGCGCGCGCTCACCCATGCGCCCGTGTATCACACGCCGCCCGGTGCGGAAGCCGAGCGCGAACTGGCCCGTATCTTTGCCAGCCAGACGCAGGGAGAGAGTGTCGAAGGCGGCACAATCGTCATCAACGATCGCCCGATTCCCGTACGCAAGCGCACAAGCAATATTCTCTGGTTCGACTTCGCCGCCCTATGCGACGGCCCCCGCGCCGTCGCCGACTACATCGCGCTGGCGAAAACGGCGCCGGCCATCATCATTTCCAACGTACCGCAGTTCACCGTCTACAGCGAGGACCCGGCCAAGCGCTTCGTGCAATTGGTGGACGAGTTCTACGATCGCCACGTCAAGCTGATTCTTTCGGCCGCCACACCGATTACCGAGCTGTACGACGGCGAACGTCTTCGTGCGGAATTCGGGCGCACTGAATCCCGTTTGATCGAGATGCAGAGCGAGGAATATCTTGCGCTGGAGCATCGCCCGTAGGCTGGGATGAAATCCCAGCTTCATACAGACGGCGATGCTGGGATTTCATCCCAGCCTACGCGCTTATATTTACCTACCCTCTCCTCTTGCCTCGCCGTCATTCCGGCGCAGGCCGGAATCCAGTTTCAATACATCGTGCAAAGCACTCAAAGCCTGGTTTTGTGTCCTTCGGACACGTATTGAGACTGGATTCCGGCCTGCGCCGGAATGACGGTGAGGGACCACAAGGCCTTGCGATCACGTGTCGAATTTTCCCCGGACACCATTGAGCCTTCGCTGGGATGACGGCAAGGTGGTTTGAAACATCCCCACTAAATGGACAGCCCCAGGATTTGTTGGGATGGCGGGCCAAAAAGCAGGCTCAAACCCACACAGGATACGACCCCGAGCAGCTTCACTTCCCACCGCCTCTGCTGGTACGTTGGCGTCTTCACCCTGCGATGGAATGGCCGCCATGCTGACCAGCATTGCCTTCGCCCTGCTGGCGGGTTCGCAGCCTGCCGCAGCGACGGATACTTTCACCGCACGCGTACAGCGCGCCAAGATGGCCGAAGCCGGCGCCAGCGGACCGGCCTATCAGAAGCAATTCTGGGCCAAGACCGGCAACCCGATGACCGACGCGCTGAAAGCCTGTCTGGCGAGCAACGCTCCCGCTGACAAGTCGCCTTTCACGCTGGTTGCCGACATCTCGCCCGATGGGCATCCCTTGAACGTCGAAGTGCGCGCGCCGACGCCGGTCGCCAAGTGCCTTGCCGGCCAATTCTCGGCATGGACGTTTCCCGTTCCGCCGAAGCTCACCGGCTCGGTGAATTACCCGGTCGAAATCGACGTAAGCATGTAGGCGGGCCTCGCCCTAACGGCGCACCGGCACTTGACGCTCGGCCGAGCGTGGGCAAATAATTAACTAATATGTTAATTGCTTAAATACTTATGGCCATCGACCTGATCTTCGAAGCGCTCGCTTCGCGTCCACGGCGCGAGATCCTCGCCTATTTGTCCAAGCAGGAATTGACCGCAGGCGAAATCGCCGGGCGGTTCGCCATGAGTGCCCCCGCCGTCTCCCGCCATCTGTCGATCCTGGAAACGGCCAGCCTGGTGAAGAGCGAAAGGCGCGGGCAATACGTCTACTACAGCCTCAACAGCGACAACCTGGTCAACACGCTTACCAGTTTTGCCTTCGAGATATGCCCGCGCGGGCGGCCATTGAAGCGCGAATCGCGTCAGTTGCGCGCTGCCAAGCACAAATCCTGAACGTCAAGTTTGCCAAAGGGGGAAACATGTCGGTCGCACAAGCTGCATGGGTTTTGCCGGGCTTGCCATTCCGGCGCACGGTACCGAGTTTTCCGTCGGTGCGCCTGCCCTCCCCGCACGGCGGCCTGCCCGTCGAAGTTTCCCTGATCGGACAGCTCGGGCATGGCGCCGGCAATCAGCTGTTCGTCGGCGTGCTGGCCAGGCAGCGCCATCACGACAAATTCCAAGATGAGCTGGATGAGCCGTCTGCGCGTATCGGCGACACGGATTTTCAGAATGGCGACGCTACCGCGTTGTACACGTTCACTGTTGGCGCCAACGGGCATCCCTTTCATCGGCACGCCGGGCATCGCGTGTTTACTGCCGTATCCGGCAGCGGCGGCACCCGGCTGCGCTTCTCCACGGCGAGCGATGCCGAGATCTCACGTGATCCGTCCCGTTTCATCGAAGCCTTGCGCTGCGTGGAGATACCACCGGATTGTCTTTTTACCGTCCGCTTCGGCGGCGGCACCTGGCATCAGTTCACGCCATTGAAAGAACGCTCAGGGCACCCGGCCTTGTTCGCCGTTTCCTGCCATACCAATGAATTGGGCGGCGACCTGCCGGATGCGCTGAGGCAACAAGTGCTGACGAACGATGCCACGCTCCACACGCTGACCGAGCTGCCGCCTTCCAGCGTCGCGGAACTCCTGCGCCGCACGCCGCTGGATCATCGGCATATCCCTACCATCGCCCTGTCGCTGGATGAACCTGCCGGCACGTTGCAAAGCGCGCTTTGCAACGTGGTTCGTCGCACGTTGGGCAGGTTACGTGGATACATCACTAGCTTGGGAAACAGCCGCGGTTACTGGTGGAGCAGCGAGCTGGCGGCCGTCACGCAGACCGAAGCTCCTGCCGGTTCGCTTCTGCATCATCAATTGAACGACGGGCCCGTCCACCATGAGGATCATTGCCTGGTCAGCCTGGTCGACCCGACCCTGGCGCGACTTGGCGCAACGCAACTGCTGACCGGATTGCTCGAAGCATTCGTGCAAAGCCCGCCGATGAGCGTCAGCTTCCTGATGCAGTTGCGCAACCTTCTGGTAAGACCGCTGGGTTTGCGAACATCGCCGCTGGGATGCCCTGTGTCGTCACTGCTCGCCCCGCCCGGTCCCAGCCTCTACGCTGGCCGATTTCCCGTACGCGAACAAGCTTCCGACGCCCACGACGCGCACAGTCAGGTCGTACTTGGCGCCAACGACAGGCATCTGCTGTTTCGTTCGTGCGTGGGAGTGGCCGTCACCGGCGATCGCATCGACTTCACGCTAGGTACCCGCGTTCGCTGCGCGAACCCGTTCGGACACATCTATATGGCGCTGATCGAGCGTGTTCACCGGCGCTATATCGCCCCCACGCTGTTGCGGCAGGCGATCGAGCACCTGCGCACAGGCAACCGGCCTGGGTGAGCGGTCGGACTGAAAAAAAACCGCACCTCCCGCAGGCCGCATGGCGGCTGGACTCGCACCGCTTATCCACCGGCTTATCCACAAATTATTGGGTTGACCGGCGAGGACGACCCCGATATGTTGTGCCCCGTCGGTCGCCACCCCGGATTTTCGAGGTGGCTAGGGAATCCGGTGCGAAGCCGGAACTGCCCCGCAGCGGTAGGCGGAGACGAAAGCCCGAATTGGCACTGGCCTTCATCGGCCGGGAAGCCGGGTGAGTAGGCGGGTCGCGAGGCCCACATCCGCAAGTCCGAAGACCTGCCGACACGGCTTGGCCGGAGTGCCATGCCGCCGGTGACGGCCTCCGTGGGAGGGGCGTACGCACGACGTGGTAGTCACACGTGTCGGGCGCGCGACCGCGGCTACCGCCACCTCAGCCCTGCGCGCGGGAGCAGGTGGTTGAGTCGAAGGAGTCTGCCCGCCATCACCGGATCCTCCGGTCCGGCCAGATTCCGCAACCCGGAGCCTCCGTCATGCAGCCTGTCGATACCGAATCGCGCGAGCGCACAGCCGACCGCGCGGATACAGCCGTCTTCTCCGCCGACGCCAGCCCGTCGGCCCTAACTACCTCTGTCACGATGTCCGCAACTGCCGAAGCCCCTTTCACCCTGACACCCCCGCACAACCCCGGCCAGATGCGCGTCACCAAGCGCAGCGGCCGGCACGAAGTCGTCGATGTCAACAAGATCGTCCGCGCGGTAACACGCAGTGCCGAAGGCCTGCACGCGGTGGATCCGTTGCGCGTCGCGCTGAAGACCATCGGCGGCCTATATGACGGCGCCTCCACGCAGGAGCTGGATCAGCTCTCCATCCGCACCGCCGCCGCGTTGACCGCGGAAGAGCCCGAATACGGCCAGCTTGCTGCGCGACTGCTCAACGCCTTCATCGACAAGGAAGTGAGCGGACAGGAAATCCAGAGCTTCTCGCAATCCATCGCACGGGGCGCCGAGCTCGGCATCGCCAACGCGCGCCTGCGCGATTTCGTGGCCGAGAACGCGCGCAAGCTCAACGACGCGGTCGACCCACACGCCTCGCGCCGCTTCGAATACTTCGGCCTGCGCACGGTTTACGACCGCTACCTGCTGCGTCACCCGCAGCTACGCAAGGTGATCGAGACGCCACAGTACTTTTTCATGCGCATCGCCTGCGCGCTCGGCGGCAACGACATCGGCGAGACGCTGGAGCTGTATCGCCTGCTCTCTTCGCTGGAATACATCGCCAGTTCGCCTACGCTGTTCAACGCCGGCACCGCGCACGAACAGCTCAGTTCCTGCTTCCTGCTCGACTCGCCGCAGGATTCGCTGGAATCGATCTATGAGAAGTACGGCGACGTGGCCAAGCTCAGCAAGTTCGCCGGCGGCATTGGCCTTGCCTACTCGCGCGTGCGTTCACGCGGTTCGCTGATCAAGGGCACCAACGGCCACTCCAACGGCCTGGTGCCGTGGCTGAAGACGCTGGATGCCTCGGTCGCCGCTGTGAACCAGGGCGGCAAGCGCAAGGGCGCGGCCTGCGTGTACCTGGAACCGTGGCACGCGGACATCGAGGAATTCCTCGAACTGCGCGACAACACCGGCGACGAAGCCCGCCGCACGCACAACCTCAACCTGGCCAACTGGATTCCGGACGAATTCATGCGCCGCGTGGAACACGACGGCAACTGGTCGCTGTTCGACCCGAAGGTGGTACCGCATTTCGTCGACAGCTGGGGCGAAACCTTCGAGCGTGCCTATCATAAGGCGGAAGCCGAAGGCCTGGCGGTCAAGACGGTGAAGGCGCGCGAGCTTTACGCGCGCATGCTGCGCACGCTGGCGCAGACTGGCAACGGCTGGATGACCTTCAAGGATCGCTCCAACGCCACCAGCAACCAGACGGCCAAGGCCGAGAACGTCATCCATCTTTCGAACCTGTGCACCGAGATCCTGGAAGTGACCAACGCCGGCGAAACGGCGGTGTGCAATCTGGGCTCGGTCAATCTCTCCCGTCACGTGGTCGATGGCGCGTTCGATTTTGCCAAGCTCGCTGCCACCGTGCGCACGGCGGTGCGCCAGCTCGATCGCGTGATCGACCTGAATTTCTACCCGATCGACACCGCCGCCACCGCCAATCGCAAATGGCGCCCGGTGGGCCTGGGTGTGATGGGCCTGCAAGACGTCTTCTTCAAGTTGCGCCTTCCGTTCGATTCGACGGAAGCCCAGGAGTTGTCCACGCGCATCGCCGAGGAGATCTATTACAACGCACTGGCGCAATCGAACGCGCTGGCCGAACAGCATGGCGCGCATCCAGGCTTTGCCGAAAGCCGCGCGGCGAACGGCGAACTCCAGTTCGACTACTGGCCGAACGCCAAGCCGCATGATCTCGAACGCTGGGATGCGCTGCGCGCGGCGATCAAGGCCAAGGGCCTGCGCAACTCGCTGCTGATCGCCATCGCGCCCACCGCGACGATCGCCTCCATCGCCGGCTGCTATGAATGCATCGAGCCGCAGGTCAGCAATCTGTTCAAGCGCGAGACGCTGTCCGGCGACTTCCTGGTGGTGAACCGCCACCTGGTGGATGAGCTGAAGGCGCTGGGGCTGTGGACGTCGGAAATCCGCGATGCGATCAAGCTGGCGGAAGGCTCGATCCAGGGTATCAGCGCGATTCCGGAACGCCTGCGTTCGATCTATCGCACGGTATGGGAACTGCCGCAGAAAGCGCTGATCGACCTGGGCGCCGCACGCGGTGCCTACATCGACCAGAGCCAGTCGCTGAACCTGTTCATGGAAAACCCGAACATCGGCCAACTCAGCTCCATGTACATGTACGCGTGGAAAGCAGGCATCAAGACCACCTACTACCTGCGCTCGCGGCCGGCCACCAAGATCGCGAAGACCACCGTCACCTCTACGGCTGTTGCGGCCACCGTACCCGACGCGCAAGAAGCGGCCACGGCCGCGGTGTTCTGCTCGCTGGAAAACCCCGAGTACTGCGAAGCCTGCCAGTAATCGTCAGCTCTCCACCGTCATTCCAGCACAAGCTGGGATGACGACTGAGCGAGACCAAACCATTCGCCAGGCTGCATAAGCCTGATCAAGGAACACCCATGTCCGAGCACATCCTCGACCCCGGCTTCGAACTCACTCTGCGCCCGATGCGCTACCCCGAGTTCTACGAGATGTATCGCAATGCGATCAAGAACACCTGGACGGTGGAGGAAGTGGATTTCTCGCTCGACGTCACCGACCTCAAGGCGAAGATGACCGAGGCGGATCGGCACCTGATCCATCGCCTGGTCGCCTTCTTCGCCACCGGCGACACCATCGTGGCAAACAACCTGGTGCTGAACCTGTACCAGCACATCAATGCGCCGGAAGCGCGCATGTACCTTTCGCGCCAGCTGTTCGAGGAAGCTCTGCACGTGCAGTTCTACCTCACCCTGCTGGATACCTATATTCCCGACCCCAACGAACGCAACAAAGCTTTCGCGGCGATCGAGAACATTCCGTCCATCCGGCAGAAAGGCGCGTTTTGCTTCAAGTGGATCGACTCGATCCAGAACCTGCGGAAGCTGGAAACGCGCGGGCAGCGCCGGCAATTCCTGCTCAACCTGATCTGCTTCGCCGCCTGCATCGAGGGCCTGTTCTTCTTTGCCGCCTTCGCCTACGTGTACTTCCTGCGCTCGCGCGGTCTGCTGCACGGCCTGGCCTCGGGCACCAACTGGGTGTTCCGTGACGAATCCGGCCACATGGCCTTTGCCTTCGCGGTGGTGCGCACCGTGCGCGCGCAGGAACCTGACCTGTTCGATGAGGACATGCGCGCGCAAGTGGAGGCCATGCTGGAAGAAGCGATCGCCTGCGAAACGCAATTTGCCGAAGACGTGCTTTCCGGCGGTGTCGCCGGGCTGTCGGTCAAGGACATGCGCCAATACCTCGAATACTGCGCCGACCAGCGTCTTGCCCAGCTCGATCTGCCGAAGAAGTACGGCGCCAAGAACCCGTTCGATTTCATGGACCTGCAGGACGTCCAGGAAGTCACCAACTTCTTCGAGCGGCGTGTCTCGGCGTATCAGGTGGGCGTCGAAGGCGAAGTGGCTTTCGACATGGCGTTCTGACGCATAATCGTCGGCCATGGATTCGCCATCGATCATTCTTACCGACACCCCCACTACCGACGAGCTGGGAGCGATCCGCCGCCAGCTCGATCAATTCAACTTCGCCGCCTGCGGCATCAGCGACCAGCGTCCGCTGGCGTTGCTGGTGCGCGATCCCGCCACGGGTGACGTGGTGGGCGGGCTTAATGGCCGTACCTCGCGCGGCATGCTGTTCATCGACGTGTTCTTTCTGCCCGAGTCGATGCGCGGCACCGGCCTGGGCAGCAGACTGTTGCGCATGGCCGAGGAAGAAGGCCTACAACGTGGGTGCCGCTCCGGCCTGTTGTTCACCAATAATTTCCAGGCGCCCGATTTTTACCGGAAACACGGCTGGCGCGAGTTCGGTCGCTTTGCCACCGACCCGCCGGGCACCAGCCGGATCTATTTCAGCAAAGAGCTTGGCTGAGTGCAGGATGGGTCAACCTACGCCATCAGGCGCTTCTCGAATCGCCACACTTCCAGTTCGAACGGCCCGCTGGTCGTTTCCACCGCGGTAAGAAACCTGCCGGTGTTGTGCCAGCCATTCTTCGCATAAAACCGGGCCGCCCGATCATTGCCAATGGCGCAGGACAGCCATGCGGTCTGGACGCCCTTGGCGGCGAGCCTTGCTTCTGCGTCGACCATCAGGGCGTTCGCAACACCCGAGCCTCGCGCCTGGGCCGAGACGAACAACTGGTCAAGCTCGTCCTCTTTCAGCATGCAGAAGCCGAGCGGTGTGCCGACCGCGCCGATGACCCGCACTTCGGCAAGCCCGCGTAACAGCCTTTCCTCAAAACTTTCCCGCGTACGCAATCGAGCCAGTTCCACCGGCAGGATCGCGGCGTGCGCATCCTGCCAGCCGTCGAACCAGAGCTGCGCCAGCATGGCCGTTTCACTGATTTGCGCATTCCTTACTTGCATGTTTTTGCCGACCTTGTATGGGTTTGCGCAGAACGGCTCCCTCCCCTGCAAAAAGCAGGGGAGGGTTGGGGTGGGGTTGCACGAGCTCGCCGCATGGATGGCATCCAGGGCTAGGCACCTGGAACGATACTTTGCTGAAATGGGCCGCGGTTTACGTCCAGCTGTTGTCGTCGTCGTCCAAGCCGCTGCTATCAAAGTTCGCATCATCGAGATCGTTGGAGGCGAAATCCCGATCGCCGCCGCTCGGCAGGTTGTTGTTGTTGCCGTCGTCGAAGAAGTTGTTCTCGGTGACGTTCTCGATGATTTCCGGTTGGCCACCACCTAAACCACCGCCGAAGAGGCCGCCGCCGTGATGTCCGCCGAGCAGGTTTTCGATGCCGTCGAACAGGAACATGCCACCTGCTACACCGGCCGCAGTAGTAGCCGCATTGGCAAGGAAGCTGGAGCCACCGCCCTGCTGCGGGGCGGGAGCGGCCGGGGCACTGCTGCCAAATAAACGCTCACGCCAGGTAGGCGCCTGCGCAGGAGCGGCCTGCTGCTGCGGGGGCGGCGGATTCGCGCCCCACGCGGACTGCGGCTGCCCGCCGAGGAAGCTGCCGCCTCCTTGCTGCCCGGCCTGCTGCGCCTGCAATTGCGCAATTTGCGCCTTGGCCGCATCCAGCGCGTGCTGCTGCAACAGACAGCGCTGCACCAACAGGTAAACAGCGTCTGGCTGGCCGGCCAGGCGCTGGTGAATCAGCGCATCGGCCTGCGCGTCC
This sequence comes from Dyella choica, assembly GCF_003977665.1. GTDB lineage: Bacteria > Pseudomonadota > Gammaproteobacteria > Xanthomonadales > Rhodanobacteraceae > Dyella_B > Dyella_B choica. The sequence goes on from NZ_RYYV01000008.1 coordinate 143,972, forward strand.
TTGTTCACGCCGTTCACGGCGGCCAGGCGCTGGAGGAAATCGTCGAGGAGGGATTGTTCCTGGGGGGTCATGAGGTCACCGGGTTGCTAGTGCCGGCACGCTGCCGGCAAGGGTGGAAGTATGCGCGGGAAGTGTGACCTCAAGAGTGCCAGTCGTCCTAGCCCTTGCCGCCGGTTCACGAAAGCGTTGGGGTCGGCCTATTGACTACAGCTGTAGTCAAAGAGTAACTTGACTACACTTGTAGTCACGTACACAGGCTTGTCATGGCCAAAGCATCCATAGGAGACCAGGAGCTCGCGCTCCTGCATTACCTGGCTGAACACGAGAACGGCACAGTAGGCGAGGTCGCCGCCGATTTCGGCGAGGCGCGCGGCCTGGCCCGCTCCACCGTGCTGACCATGATGGAGCGCCTGCGCACCAAGGGCTACCTGAAGCGCCACCACGTTGCGGGCGTATACCGCTACAACACGGCAACCGGGCCGAACGAAGCGTTGAGCAACGCTGTGGGGCAGTTTGTAGAGAAAACCTTGTCGGGCTCGCTCTCGCCGTTCGTGGCCTGGATGTCGCAAAAAGGAGAAGTCAGCGACAACGAACTGGCCGAATTGGAAGCCCTGGTTTCGCAATTGCAGTCTCGGCGCAAGGAATCCTGACATGTCCAGCTTCACCACGCTCGCCGATAGTTTGCTTGCCCGCCTCGCCTGGAGCTCGGTGCAGGCTGCCTTGTTGATCGCTGTGCTGTGGCTGGTGATGCGCTCGTTGCCGCGGCTTTCGCCCGCCGTGCGCTGCACGCTTTGGTGGCTGGTCGGCGCCCAGCTCGTGCTAGGTGCCGTGGTCGGTACACCGGTGCAACTGCATTGGCTGAAAGCCCAGGCGCCCGTGCCTTCCCCATTGCTTGAGCAGGCGAGCATCCATACACATGTGCATGCCGGCACGGAAGTCTTGTTCGCCAAACCCCAAGCGATCATGCCTGCAGTGTCTGAACAGCTGCCCTGGTCATGGCCGCTTGCCGTGCTGTTCGCCTGGGCTTGCATCGTGCTGCTGCAGCTGTACATGGCGGCACGACAGGGGCTGGAAGGCCGCGCCCTGGTGCGTCAAGCAACGCCGGTGACTGACGCGGGCCTGCAAGCGGTGTGTGCCCGACAGGCACGCGTGCTGGGCCTGCGCCGGCTACCAGCATTGCGCATCTCGCACGCCATCGTTTCGCCGCAAGTGAGCGGACTGTGGCGCCCAGTGGTGCTGCTGCCCGCCGAACAAACGCTGTCCGCGGAGGAGCTGGCGATGGCGATGGCGCATGAACTGGCGCATGTCCGGCGCGGCGACTTGTGGCTGGGCTGGATACCGGCCATCGCGCAGCGCCTGTTCTTCTTCCATCCCCTGGTGCGCTGGGCCATGCGTGAATACGCGGTATACCGCGAAGCCGCGTGTGATGCGCAAGTACTGCAGCATCACGGCGCTGCACCGCGCAGCTACGGACATCTGCTGGTACGCCTTGGCGTGGTCGATCCTATGCACGCCAGCCTCGCCGGTGCGTCCTCCACCTTCCAGAACCTGAAGAGGCGATTGCTCATGTTGCAGCAAAGCGAAACGACGCCGCGCATGCGTAGCTGGCTGCTGGTCGCGGCGATCGCATTGTTCGGCGTGCTGCCCTATCGCATAACCACAGCCAGTGCGGGACAAACGGGCGCGGCGGCCATTGTCACGCCAGCTACCAGCGGCGTCGCCTACGTGCCTCCCGCACCGCCTCCTGCTCCACCAGCCGTACCTGCGCCACCGCCACCGCCGCCACCAGCGCCGCCCGCTCCGAGCTTCCATGCCCATCATGTGGATATCGACACGCAGCCCCATACGGATCGCGGCTTCGTCTTGCTCGATGGCGACACTGTGGTGGTCGATGGCAGCGACGCAGACCTCGCCCTGGCGCGGCGCCTGAGCAAAACGAATGGCTCGCTGCTATGGCTGCGCGAGAACGGCAAATCCTATGTGATCCGCAACGCCGACACGATTCGGCAAGCCAAGGACATCTACGCACAGAGCGCACAACTCGCTCAGGCTCAAGGCGAACTGGCGGGCAAACAAGGCGAGCTTGCCGGCCAGCAGGCGGCCCTGGCCGCGCGCCAGGGAGCGCTGGCATCGCGACAGTCCGAGATTGCAGGCCGCCGCGCCGCCATCCAGGCGCAACGCGAGGCATCACGCACAGCACCGGCATCGCCTGACAGCATCGGCAACGAGGCAAGCCTTGCAGGACAATTGCGTGGCATCGATGCCGAAGAGGCCGAGGTACAGCGCCAAAGCAAGGCCATCGACCAGGCCGCGGCAGCCTTGTCCAGGCAGGCAACCGATCTGTCCCGGCACGAAACGGCGATGTCGAGGCAACAACAGCTCAGTTCGCAACAGATGAACAAGCGGCTTGACGAAATGCTGCGCAGCGCGATCGCCAAGGGCTTGGCCAAGCCTGTGGATCAGTAACGGTTGGGGTGCGCAGGCACGCGCACCCGTCGTCCAGGCAGCACATCCAGCCATGCACGCACCGCCCTCCGACGTGGGCGGATGGCCTACTGCGCCCTACGTACAAGGAAAACCCACGATGCTCGGTTATTACTGCATGCTCGCGTTGTACAGCTTCAAACGCAGCAAAACCGTCACGGCCTTGATGACACTTGCCATCGGGCTCGGTATCGGCGCCAGCATGACCATGATCACCGTGCTGCACGTGATGTCCGGCGACCCGCTGCCTGGCCGCAGTGCGCATCTGTATGTGCCCGTGATCGATCCGCATCCGGTCAGCCCGGTCAAACCCAAGGACAACGTCGTGGACGGCGCCTTGACCTGGATTGATGCGATGTATCTGTTGCATACCACGCGCGCAGACCGGCAATCCGCGATGGCTGCCGGCTCTTTGCCGGTGCATCCGGCGCAAGGATCGCTGCGGCCGTTCTTCGAATCCGGGCACTACGTCACCGCCGATTTCTTTCCCATGTTCGGTACTCCGTTTCGCGCCGGGGGCGGATGGAGCGCACGGGAAGACGAAAACCATGCGCGCGTGGCGGTACTCAATGCCGGTTTGAATCGCAAGCTGTTCGGCAATGCGTCAGGCATCGGCCGTACGGTGCGCCTGAAGAACACCGACTTCCGCGTGATTGGCGTGCTGGACGACTGGCAACCGCAACCCACCTTCTATGCGCAGATCGACAATGCCGCTTTCGGCAGCACCGACCAGTTCTTCATACCGCTCAAGACGGCGCAGGAACTCAACTTCGGCATCGCCGGCCGCATGCAGTGCTGGGGCAACGGCGGCGATGCGCGCCTGAGCGATCACTGTGCCTGGCTACAGTTCTGGGTGGAACTCGATAGCACGGCCAAAGCCCACGCATACCGTGACTTCCTCGCCGATTACTGGCGCGACCAACAAGCGCATGGCCGCTTTCCGCGACCCGTGAACGCGCAACTCTATGGCTTGATCGACTGGCTCGGCAACCAGCACGTAGTGCCCGGCGATCTGCGCCTGCAACTGTGGCTGGCGGTGGGCTTTCTGGGCGTATGCATGCTCAACATCGTCGGCTTGTTGCTGGCCAAGTTCCTGCGCCGCAGCGGCGAGATCAGTGTGCGACGCGCGCTGGGGGCGCGGCGACGCGACGTATTTCTGCAATTGGGCGTCGAAGCCGGCATGGTCGGTCTGGTCGGCGGTGCGCTCGGCCTGTGCCTGGCCGAGATGGGCCTTTGGAGCGTGCGCCGACAGCCCGACGGCTACGCCCATCTGGCGCAAATGGATACCGCCATGCTGCTTGGCACATTTGCGCTCGCCATCGCGGCGGGACTCAGTGCCGGGCTAATACCGGCCTGGCGTGCCTGCCATGTCGCACCCGCCCTGCAACTCAAGACCCAGTGAGGCATACATGTCACTACCGCCGATCATCGCCAGCCTTACCCGCCACAAGCTCACCGCCCTGTTACTGGTGCTGCAGGTCGGGCTGACCTGCGCCATCGTGTGCAACGTCGCCTTCATGATCGTCGACCGCGTGCAGCAATTGCGTCAACCCAGCGGCGTCGCAGAGAGCGAACTGGCGATGATCGAGAGCACCGACCTGGACCAGGACGCGCAACCGTTGGTTCGCCACCAAATCGACTTGGCGGCCCTGCGTACCATTCCAGGAGTGCAATCGGCAGTAGCGGCCGATGCGCTGCCGTTCAATCATCACGATTGGAGCAATGGCATAACCCTCGCACCGGACGGCCCGGCCCGCGCCACTGCCACGGTGTTCGACGGCACCGCGGGTGAACTGGCCGTGCTCGGCCTGCATCTGGTCGAAGGACGTGATTTCCTGCCCGACGAATACGTGCCGATGGGCAGCGCGCATGACTGGAACGGCATCGACCAGGTACCCGCCACCATCGTCACGCGCGCGTTGGCCGAAAAGCTGTTTCCGGGCCAGGATCCGCTTGGGAAGAACATCTATCCGGGGGACAATCCGATCCGCATCGTTGGCGTGGTCGATCACCTGCTACGTCCACAGGCACACGAAAGCGCCGACAACGAGTACGCCACCGTGCTTCCGCTACTACCGGATGCCAACGATGTGACCTACGTGCTGCGCACCGCGCCCCGGGACCGCGAACGCGTCCTGAAGCAAGCCACTGCGGTGCTCGAGCATCTGCACGCCAATCGCATCCTCAGGTACGCGCAGACCTTCGAGCAACTGCGCGCCGATTTCTTCCATCGCAACCGCACCATGATCGGCCTGCTCGTTGCCGCGGCTGCGGGTTTGCTGATTGTCACGGCGCTGGGCATTGCAGGCCTGGCCAGTTTCTGGGTGCAGCAGCGCCGGCATTCCATCGGCATTCGCCGTGCCGTGGGCGCAACACGCCGAGACGTCCTGCGTTACTTTCAATTTGAAAACTTCCTGATCGTGGGGACCGGCGTCATCTTGGGGGCCATGCTCGCCTATGGCTTGAACTTGCTGTTGATGTGGCACTACGAACAGCCCCGCTTGCCCATGCCTTATGTGGCGATGGGCGCCACGGCGCTTTGGCTGCTCGGCCAGCTGGCGGTGCTCGGCCCCGCATTGCGTGCTGCTTCCGTACCGCCGGTGGTGGCGACACGCGCCGCGTAGGTAGGGATGCCATTTGTAGGCTGGGTTGCTAAACCCAGCATAGCCATGCGCGTAAGTCACGCAATGCTGGGATTATCATCCCAGCCTACGAACTGATCTGCTGCAATGCCGCCATTACCTGCGCATCGGCCTGCGTCGGCGACCATGCGGCTATCTGTGCCAGCGTATACGTATGGCGCAGGTAGCGAATCAATTGCAAGCCTAGCCAGTAGCCGCTGCGATTGGGCAGGCCTTGTTGGTAGGGCTTGGGTGCGGCATTGAACCAGCGCTGGAAGCGGTCCGGATGCTCGGGATCGATCGCCTTGTTGCGCGCATCCGTCAGGAAGCGCCGGGCGATCTCTGGCAAACGGCTTGCAGGAATGGCTCCAAGCTCATCTTCCAGCAGCAGCTCGCCATCCGTATGTCCCGGCGCAAGTTCGCCACTCACATAGGTGGCCAGGCCTTCCTCGAATAGCGGCACGGTAAGCGGTACATCCGGCATCACGCCATCGTTGCGAATGCCGGCGTGCTGAGCGTGGTAGAGATGGAACAGCTCGTGCGGCACTACGATATCGAGCTGGGCGTGCTCCAGCAGCAAGGAATCGGCGGCGAATACCAGTATCGGCTTGCCATTGCCGAGCACACCGCTCTTGGCGTCGAAGTTGGGCGCAAGCAGGATCGCGACGGGCGGGTGCGCATCGGCATCGGGAAACAGTGCCTTGAAGCGTAGCGACTGCTTTGCTAGCGCATCCTGCAAGGCGCGTACTTCGACAGGAATGTCAGCCGCCAGGGCAGGGTATTTCGCGAAGCGCGCCCGCAACCACATCTGCCGGCGCGCCTGCCAGTACGGATCGTGCTGTTTTTCCCACACTACCGTGTCGTAGACGTCGCGACGCAATGCTTCGATGTCGCGATTCCATGCGTGCTCCTGCTGCTGGAAGGGCTTTCCCGCCGCGGCGGACCAGAACTCGGCAAACGACTGGCCGATCGGGGGTGTTTCCGCCGCGGACGCAGGCAAGGTGCATGCGAGCAGCAGCGCGAGGTACACGGTCTTGCTGCTGATCGCCTTCATCACATCACCGCCACGGCCAGGGCTTGAGCGCATAGTCCTTCGGCGGCGTATCGCCAGCGAGGTATTGCACGAAGTAATCCCAGCGGCGACGCGTCACGTATGGCGTGTCAGCAGCGTAACCGTGATGCTGGTTGGGCAGGATCAGCAGGTCGAAATCCTTGTTCGCCTTGATCAGCGCATCCACCACCAGCAGCGTACTGTACGGCGGCACATTGTCGTCGATCGAGCCGTGCGCCAGCATCAGCTTGCCCTTGAGGTTCTTGGCGATCAGCTGGTTGGCCTGGTTGTCGTAATTGGTGCTGCCGTCCTTGTTGGTGACCAACAAGCCCTGCCACTTCTCGTCCCAATCGTCCTCGTATTCGCGGTTGTCGTGGTTGCCGCTTTCGGCCCAACCCACCTTGAAGAAATCCGGATAGCGGAACATGGCATCAGCGGTGGTATTGCCGCCGCCGGAATGGCCCCACATGCCGACGCGATCCAGATCGATCCATGGATAGCGCTGGCCGAGCTGCTTGATCGCCGTAACCTGGTCGGGCAGCGTATTGTCGCCCGTCTGGCCATACCATGCGTCGTGGAACGCCTTGGAACGCCATGGCGTACCCATGCCATCGAGCGCCACCACAACGAAGCCCAGTTCGGCCAAGGCCTGATGGTCGCCCTCCGCCGGTGCGAAGCCGAAGGTACGCACCGAGCCGGTCTGCGGACCCGGGTAGACATAGTCGACGATGGGATATTTCCGGCCTGAATCAAAATGCGTGGGCTTGAACAGCAGACCGTACAGATCGGTCTTGCCGTCACGCGCCTTCACCACGATCTGCTCCGGTGGCTGCCAACCGGTGGCAAGCAGGCGCTTGATATCGGCCTTGGCTACGGTTGCCATGGTGTGGCCGTCATTGGCGTCGCGCAGCACCGTGATGGGCGCATTCGTCGTGGTGGAATAACTGTCGACGAAGTACTTGCCGTCCTCCGACAGGGTGATGGTGTGATCGGCCGGCTCCGGCGTGAGCAGCACCGGCTCGCCGCCGTCCAGGCTCACCTTCCAGAACTGCTGGTAATACGGGTTGACGCCGGGAGTACGGCCTACGCCACGGAACCATACGGTGCGCGTCTTCGCATCCACCTTCAGCACTTCGGTGACATTGCCTTCGCCGGTGGTGATGGCGTGCTTGGGCTGGCCATTGCCGAGGTCATAGAGATACAAATTGCCCCAATCGTTGCGTTCGCTGAACCAGATCGCCTCATTCGCCTCCGGCAAGTAACGCCAGTTCACCGCGCCGTTGCCGCTTTCGTAGTAGGTGGCAACGTCTTCGTTGAAGACCGTACGCACTTCTCCGGACTTCGCATCGGCGACACGGAAGGTCTCGTGCTTGTGGTCGCGCGAGGTGGAAACGAACGCGAGCGTCTTGCCGTCCGGTGCCCATTTCACGTCGTCCCAACCACCGTCCTCACCGCAGCTTACGTCATCGCACAAGCTGGAACGGTGCTGGTCCGGCTGCATCTTCAGGCGCACCACCTTGTGCGCGGGCACATCGATGATCACGCGCTCGATCATGGTGACGTGCTCATCGCCGGCCAGCGGATATTTCCACGACTGCAGCTCGGGATGGCCGAGCTTGGTGGTGACCAGGTACATGTCGCCGGTCTTGCGCTGGTCCTGCTGGAAGGTCGCGATCTGCTTGGAATCCTGCGACCATGCGAGGATCGCGTTATCGGTGTGCTTCCAGCCGGCGTTGTCGGTGGCGTAACCGAAATTCTCCACGCCATCGGTGGTGAGCTGGGTTTCCTTGCCGCTGGCAACGTCGCGCACCCACAGATTCCAGTTGCGGATGAAGGCTTCCTGCTTGCGGTCGGGCGACAGCACGCCAGGTTCCTTGTCGCTCTTCACCAGCGTGCTCTTGTCCACGCACTCGCCGGCCGCATGCAGATTGCAGAGGTAATGCTTGCCGCCGACTTCGATGTCGTCGCGTCCGTCGGTCGCGACGCGGTAATCGGTGATGCCCAGCTTGTCCGCCTTGATGTCCTTCTTGCCGGCCTTGGCCAGTGCCGCGGCAAGCTTCGCCTGGTCGAGCAGCGGCGCAGCCTGGCCGTTGGTGGCATCCATGCGCAGGTAATGGTCCCCGCTGGCATCATGATCGACGTACCAGAAATGCGTGCCGTCCAGCCAGTGCACGCTGCGCACCATGTGGTCGATCAGCGGCGCGGTGTTGTACGCCATGTAGCGCTCAGCTTGTGCGTAATCCTGCGCGGTGAGCGCCTGACCCGCGGCTATTGCACTGCTTGCCATCCCCATGGCCAGCAGCCCACAGACCAGTGCGCCGTGCAGGCGCGACGTGCCGATTCTCGAACGCATGTTTGCTCCCATCGAAAAACGAATGGCCGCGCGAGCGGCCTCCCCCCATCTTGTCACGACCCTTGATCGTAATGGTTGCGACGGAGCGTCACCCCTGCCAAAGGTCCTCAAGGATGGTCTGAATAAATCAGAGCTTGCTTAGGACAGCTTGCCCATTTGTGCGTGCGCAGCACAAAAACATACGGGTGTGTATCCTGCACGGTACCGGGCCATGGATTCGGAGCAATAACATGTCGCAGCGCTACACCCTCATCGGCAATTACATTTCACCCTATGTGCGCAAGGTGCTGGTGTGCCTGGACCTGAAGGGCCTGGATTACGAGATCGATCCCATTTCGGCCTTCAGCGGCAACGAGAACTTCAGCCGCCTCAGCCCCCTGCGGCGCATTCCGGTGCTGATCGACGGCGAGCTGGCGCTGAATGATTCCTCGGTGATCTGCCAGTATCTGGAAGACAAGCAACCGCAGCCTTCGCTCTATCCGAGCGACATCGGCCATCGCGCCAAAGCGCGCTGGCTGGAGGAATATGCCGATACGTACCTGGCGGACGTGCTGATCTGGCGATTGTTCTATCAGCTGACGATACGCAAATACCTGTTCCAGGAACCCACCGACGAGGCCATCGTGCAACGTGCGCGCGAAGTGGAAATTCCGGCGGCGCTCGATTACCTGGAAACGCAGCTGCCGCAGGAAGGCTTTATTTTCGGCGAGCTGTCCATCGCCGACATCAGCATCGCCTGTTACTTTCGCACGGCTTCGTTCGTGCGCTATGCGGTGGATGCGGAGCGCTGGCCGCGCACCGCCGCGTTCGTGCAGAGGATGCTGGCGCTCCCGCCCTTCCAGAAGCTGGCGCGGCTGGAGGAAAGCATCTTGAAGATACCCTTGGCAGAGCAGCGCAATGCATTGGCCGCGGCGGGTGCGCCGCTTACGCACGAAACTATGGGTACCTGCGCACCGCGGCGCGGGCTACCACGGGGCTAAACTTTCGCGCTTGGCGTGGAACGGCAATCGTAGGCTGGGTTGTGAAACCCAGCATCGTGCGAGTTGCGAACATGGCAATGCTGGGTTTGGCAACCCAGCCTACAGTTGCTTGCCGATCACTTCGATCAGCCAATCCACGAACACCCGCAAGCGCGCCGGCATCTGCCGATGCGGCGGATACAGCACCGATACCGGCAGGGACGGCGGCGGTGAAGAGGGCAGGACTTCCTTGAGCTGGCCGCTCGCCAGCGCATCCGCCGCGCGATAGCGCGGGAACTGCGCAATGCCCAGCCCGGCCTCGCAGCAGCCCATGTAGGCTTCGACGCCGCTGACGGTCACGCGTCCGGGCAGCATAACTTCGCGCCGCTTGCGTCCCAGCATGAACTCCAGCGGCTCCACGCGGTGGGTAGTGGGCGACGCCCAGTTCACGGCGTAGTGCCCTTTGGTCAGATCCGCAAGCGTGCGCGGCATGCCGTGCCGACGCAAGTAAGCTGCACTAGCCAGGCTGGCCTGCTCCAGGCGTCCGACATGGCGTCCGACCAGGCTGGAATCGGGCAGCTGGCCCACGCGCAACACGCAGTCCACGCCTTCACGCAGCAGATCCACCATGCCGTCGTTGGTGCTGATGTCCAGTTCGATCAGCGGATAGCGCGCGAAGAAGGCGGGCAGCGTCGGAGTCAGCCACAAGCGCGCCATCTGCGTAGGCAGATCGATGCGCAATCGGCCGCGTGGTTGCTCCGATGCCTGGCGGAAATCGGTCTCCACCGCATCCACATCGGCAAGCAGGCGTACGCAATGGCTGTAATACGCCTCGCCCTCGCGCGTAGCTCGAACGCGGCGCGTGGTCCGCTGCAACAGCTGCGCACCGAGCCTGGCTTCCAGGCGCTTGATGGTGTGCGTAACGGTGGCGCGCGGCAGGTTCAGGTGATCGGCGGCAGCCGTAAAGCTGCCCAGCTCCACGATCCGCGTAAACAGGCGCATGGCGTCGAGGCGATCCATGGATTGTTGATCCTGATGAAATAGTGAAGGCCATTATTGAGCATTTATCGTAGGGCCGCAGTGGCCGATGATGCGCGTGCTCCCCAACCGCCCTACCCCATGAGGCTTTCATCATGCAGACACGCACACTCGGCACGCACGGTCCCCAGGTTTCCGCCATCGGCCTCGGCTGCATGGGCATGAGCGAGTTCTACGGCGCGCACGACGACGCCGAATCCATCGCCACGATCCATCATGCGCTGGACCACGGCATGAACCTGCTGGACACCGCCGACGTATACGGCCCTCACACCAATGAGGAACTGGTCGGCAAAGCGATCAAGGGTCGCCGTGAACAGGTGTTCCTGGCCACCAAGTTCGGCATCGTGCGCGATCCCGCCAACCCTGCGGCGCGCGGCGTCAACGGTCGCCCGGATTACGTGCGTGCCAGCTGCGACAACAGCCTGAAGCGCCTGGGCGTGGACCACATCGACCTGTATTACCAGCATCGCGTGGATCCCGGCGTGCCGATCGAGGAGACCGTCGGCGCGATGGCCGAGCTGGTGAAGGCCGGCAAGGTGCGCTATCTGGGCTTGTCGGAAGCTGCGCCGCAAACCATCGAGCGCGCCGCCAAGGTGCACGCCATCACTGCGCTGCAGAACGAACTTTCCCTGTGGACGCGCGACGTGGAAGAAAACGGCACGCTGGCGACGTGCCGCAAGCTGGGCATCACGCTGGTCGCGTACTCGCCACTGGGCCGCGGCTTTCTTACCGGAGCGATTACCAGTCCCGACGATTTTGAAGCCGACGATTTCCGCCGCAACAACCCGCGTTTCCAGGGCGAAAACTTCACGCGCAACCTGCAACTGGTGAAGCAGGTGGAAGCATTGGCGGCAGAAAAGGGCTGTACGCCGGCCCAACTCGCCCTGGCCTGGGTGATCGCACAAGGCCGGGATATCGTGCCGATTCCGGGTACTCGCCGCCGTTCGCGCCTGGACGAAAACATCGGCGCACTCGATGTACAGCTGAGCAAGGAAGAGCTGGAATCGATCGAGCGCATCTTCCCGCCGCAAGCCATAGCGGGCGCACGCTACGCTGCTGCAGCCATGACGCACATCGGTCGGTAAACCGCCAAGGAAGCGATCCAGCCCATCCAGTTGGAAGGCGTCTTCGCCATTCCGGGCCTTCCCATGAGGGTCCGGATTGGCAGCCTGCCGCTGGCTTCGGGATGGCGAGGAAGGCCCAAGGGTGCCCACACCCATTAGAATGGGCGGATGACCACCCCCGAACACTCCCCGCTCGGCAAGCACACCGTCTACGCCGACCGCTACGATCCCGCCCTGCTCTTCCCGATCCCCCGCCAGGTCAAGCGCGACGAAATCGGCGTGCGCGAGCCGCTGCCGTTCCAAGGCGTGGATATCTGGAATGCCTACGAGCTGTCCTGGCTGGACATGCACGGCAAGCCGGTGGCGGGCGTGGCGGAGTTCCAGGTGCCCGCGCATTCGCCGAATATCATCGAATCGAAGTCGTTCAAGTTGTACCTCAACGGCTTCGCGCAGGAGCCGCTGGCCAACGTGGCGGCGCTGAGCGCGTTGCTGCAGCAAGATCTCACTCGCGCTGCCGGCGCAGTGGTGACGGTGACGATCCGTCCGCCGCGTACCGCCCAGCATGCGTTCACCGATCTGGAGGGGGAGTCGATCGATGATCTTCCCGTAAGCATCGATCACTACGGCCCACCGCGACCTGAGTACCTGCATGCAGATAACAGTGCCGGCGTCGTAGAAGAAACGCTGGTTTCAGACTTGCTGCGTTCCAATTGCCCGGTGACCGGACAGCCTGATTGGGGCAGTGTGCAGATCGCTTACCGTGGCGCACCGATCGATCGCGAAGGTCTGTTGCGCTACCTGGTGTCGTTCCGCACTCATAGTGAATTCCATGAGCAATGCGTAGAGCGCATCTTCATCGACGTGATGAAGCACTGCGCGCCGGAGCGGCTCAGCGTGTACGCGCGCTACACCCGCCGCGGCGGACTGGATATCAATCCATTTCGCAGCACGGAGCGGGCCGCGCCAGACAATCTTCGAGGCGCTCGCCAATAGGATTGGGGGCGCGTTTCGCCCCCAATCCACAAAGCGTTCTATCCGTAGCTGGCGGGGCAGGACACAGCCATGCCCCTCCAGACATGCACCCTTAGAACGTATACCGCACCGTCACCATCGCCGACCAACGTGACACCACACGGCTGGGATCGTAGAAACCGCCGTCATAGGTCTGCAGCGGCTGCGGCTGGTAGTTGCCGTTCTTGTCGGTGGGCAGGCTGTAGAGGTACTGGCCCTGGGCATTCACGCCGGCATAGTTGACCAGCGTGCGCGTCGGATAAATACCCGTAGTGCTCTGCTGTCCCCACTTCGAATCCAAGAGATTGAGCACGTTGTAGACATCCAGGCGGATCTCACCCTTGTTGCCAGGGAAGAGGCCGGGAATCTCCTGCGCCACGCTCAGGTCCAGCTGATTGAACCACGCCGTACGGGTCGCATTGCGGCCAGCGATTTCGCCACGGTGATGGCTCAGGTAGTCATTCGAACCGAGGAAATTCTGGAACTGCTGGATTTGCTGCGCCGTGGTGCCCGGAGCGAACGCCACCTTCGGATCGTTCACCGCCGGGATGTACACCGGTTCGAAGCCGGCAATGGCCAGGCCTGGAGCATTGGTGCCGTTGGCGTCGTTGCCGAACGTCCAGGTGTAGGTATTGCCATCGCGGCCGGAGTAGAACAACGAGGCCTTGCTCTTGTAGTCGCCGAAGAAGGCGTGCTGCCAGTCCAGGGCGAGCTTCACGCTCTTGCCGGTCTCGTAGTTCGACGTCGCACTTTCCGGATCGTTCGGATTGACGCGGGCGATGCGCGAATAGCCGTTGATGGCGATGGTATCGGTGCCCGGGTCGACATCCTTGGCGCGGTTGTAGCTGAAGGACAAGCTGCCGGACAGGTCGGCATTGAACGGCTTGCTCAAGGCCAGCGTGATCGTATCGGACGATCCCTTGTTCGTATTCTTGAGCAAGGTGGATGCGGGACTGAAAGCGCGATTCTGGTTGGCCAGGGCATCGGCGGGTTTGCCCGCCTCACCCGGCGTACGCCAGTACTCCTGGCGGCCATCCGGCAACGTGCCGGTGGGCGCACCGAAATTCAGCACCTGGTACAAGATGCCGTCCTTCACCTGGATGTGCTCGTATTCGGCGCTGGCCATCAGGCCCCACCACGGCAATTCGCGATCCAGCGCCAGAGAGAACTTCCACGCGCTGGGCATCTTGAAGTTCGGATCGACCACGTCGACGGAACCTGCGCCGCCGCCGCGGGGAATGTTCTGCCCGAACGGATTGGGGCTGAACGGGGCCGCCCCCGGATTGAACGACTGATACTGCAACAGCGTCACGCCGTTGTTCTGGTACGGATTGGTCAGCCACACCACCGGTGGCGTGGTCTGGAACAAGCCGATGCCGCCACGCAACTGCGTGCGCAGTTCGCTATTGAACAGGTAGTTGAAGGACAGGCGCGGCTCGATCAAGGTGCTGCGGCTGTTGATGGTGCTGTTGTTCGCGTAGCCGAACGCCTGGCTGAAGGCGGGGTTGTACGCCGGCGTACCGGTGGCATGCGGAATATCCGCGCGCAAGCCGTATTGCACCGACAGCTGGTCGTTGACCTGCCAGGTGTCCTGCAGGAAGGGACTGAACTGGCCGTACGTCCAGCGTCCGGCGATATCGCCCAAGGCGTAGCCCGGCGCCGGATGGAACAAGGTGTACTGCTGGTAATTGCCCGCGGCGAAGTTGTTGAGACCCCAGAACGTGTACTGGCCGAATTCGGTGCGCCCGAACAGGTTGTCGATCTTCTCGCGGCGGTAATCGAACCCGCCCTTGAAAGTGTGGTCGCCCAGCACATACGTGCCGGCCCAGTACAGCAGCAGGGTCTTGGTGTTGATGTAGTTGTAGTGGCGGAACTGTTCTTCGCCCAGGTTGACCACCGGGCCACGGCCGTTGCTGGACAGGTTGACCGCCACTGCCGGCTGCTGCACAGGCGCAGTGGTTGCCTGCGTGAACTCCTGCGAAGCGATCTTCGTCTCGGTGGAGAAGTTCTCGCTCCAGTCATCGAAGAAGTGCAGCACGTAGTTGTCCGTGCTGATCGCCTTGGTATAGGTGTAGCTGCTCAAGCCCACGCTGTTGGGACCATTGCCGCCGACGGCCGGCTGGCTTTCGCGCGTGCGCTGGTAAACGAAGCTGACGCGATGGTCGTTGCTGATGTTCCAGTCGATCTTGCCCAGATAGCGCTTGTCGTCGTACGTCAAGCCGGTGCTGCCGCCGAAGTTGCCGGGCTTTAGCCCCAAGCGGTTCGCAATATCGATGACCTTCTGCAAATCGCCGGGCGAAACCTTGTTGCTGGTGGAGGCACCGTTGCCCAGGGTGGAGTCCAGGCCGTTGGCCGAGTCCGCGCCGATGCCGTTGGTGCGTTCGTGCTCGGCCGACACGAAGAAGAACAGCTTGTCCTTCACGATCGGGCCGCCGACGTTGAAGCCACCGGTCCAGTCATTGCTGTAGCCGTGATAGTGGTAGCCCGGGTCGTTGCTGGGCAGCCAGCCGGCGTCGCCGACCAGATGGTTGGCGTTGCGGTAGGAGTAGTACACCGAGCCATGAAACTGGTTGGTGCCGGACTTGGTCACCGCATTCACGTCCGCGCCCACGGTATCGGAACCGACGTCATAGTTGGCGGTGGCGATGTTGTATTCGGCGATCGCTTCGGGCGAGATCGGCGACTTCAGGTACGGCAGGCCGTTGGCGTTGAGGCCGAAGGGGTCGCCTTGCGGCACGCCGTCCACCGACAGCAGGTTGTAGCGGTTGTTCATGCCCGCGGCGGAGAACGAACCCACGCCCTGGTCCATGACGCTGATGCGCGGATCCAGGCGCACGATGTCGTCGATCGAGCGGTTGCCCTGCGGCTTCGCCTGCAATTCGGCTTGCGACAGATTGGTCGCCAGCCCTTTGTTCTCGCTGCTGAAGATCTGCGCCAGGACCGATGCCTTGACCGTCACTCCGGCCAGCGTAGCCGCCGTCTTGGCCTGCTCGGCCCCCATCACCAGGTTGATGGACGACGCCTGGCCCAGCTGCAGATAGACATCGTGCGCTTCGGCGGTCGTCGTACCCGACTTGGTAGCGGTGATCTCGAACGGGCCGCCCACGCGCAGCCCCTGCGCGGTATAGCGGCCATCCGTATCGGTCGTGACGTCCTTACGCGTGCCCGAGGGCTGGTGCAGGATGGTGACCGTCGCGCCGGACACCGGGTGACCGGCTCCATCCACCACGCGACCGGTCATGCCGGACGTAGTGATGTTCTGCGCAAGAACGGGTGAGCTCAGCAAAAGGCAGGCAATGGCCAGCGAAAGCCGCTTGTGTGTCGCCGTCGTCATGACATGTAAAACCCCAGTAGTTGATGGAATAGCCACAAAGCTCCTCTCCTTGTGAAAAGGCGTGGAAGGCGAAGCGCTTATCTGATGGCCCCTGCACCCGCGGCAGGTTGTGCTCGATGGGCAGCCGCAGGACCGCAAAATATTGCCGCAAGAAAATGACAATGTCGTGTGCCTGCCCGCGCGCCAGTCCGATGGGCTGCCCCTCCTCATTCATGCCGGCGCGCAGACCGGGCAGGCGGCACATCCATGCCGGCCTGACTGAGCCGGTCAGGTCCCCTCAGTGTGCAGGGGAGAGAACAGATCACGCGCCCTTGGTCCGACCGGTGCCTCGGCGGGCAGGTCGCTAACCCCGGACCGCTTCTTTATGAAGAGGGATGCCGAAGCCTTGCCGATGCAGGGATGTCGGCATCGGCAAACGGAAAGGCTACACTCCGCGCCCGGTCATCGGCACTTCAGATCGCCAGCGCTAACCTCGGCAGCTACCCCGATAGAACCGGTCTACCGGTAACGTTCCTCATCACTCGGAATTCCATCCCATGACATTTTCCGCACGTTCCGCCGCTCCTTACAGCCTGATGTTTGCTGGCCTGCTGCTACTCAGCGCCTGCGGCAAGAACGAGCAGCAGCCCGCCGACAAGCCGGCTGCCCCCAGTACCGCACCGGCCCCCGCCAGCACCGCCGCGCAGCCGGCGCCGAGCGCCACCGCGGCTGCTCCAGCCCATTCGGCGACCGCTCCCGCGCCGGCCGCCCCGGCCAGCACCGCCGCCGCAGCTTCCGCGCCCGCCGCCGCGGAAGGCTTCCAGGTCAGCAACGTCACCTTGGGCGATACGGTCACCACCGATCACAAGGTCAAGAAGGAAATCACCAGCTTCTCGCCCAGCCAGAAGACCATCTATGTGAGCGTCGACACCACCGGCAGCACGCCGGGCGCCACGCTCAACGCCAAGTGGACTTATCTGGACAAGAACCAGACGATCGTGAGCACCAGCCAGTCGATCGTCGCCGACAGCCCGAGCACCACCACCTTCAGCATGAAGAACCCGGACCTGTGGCCGGAAGGCAAGTACAAGGTGGACATCTCGGTAGACGGCAAGCCGGTCGCGAGCAAGACCTTCGAAATCAAGAAAAGCTGAGCGCGGCAACACGATGCATACGGGGCGCTCCCAACGGAGCGCCCTTTGTTTTGACTGGAACGTGTCATCGACACGTCCGCGATGGCAGGTCGCAAGTTATTGCCTGTCACGCCATGTATGGCACCATCGCGGTCTGGGGAATTGAGAGGCGCGGTACGTGGAGCAGCAAGGCGGGGCCGAAGTCCTTAGCCAAGAAGACGCCCTGAGCCGGCCCGGTCCGGCATGGTTGCGCCGGTTCATCGGCCCGATCCTGTCGGTGCTGATGCTGTGCCTGGCGCTGTGGGCGCTGTACCGGCTGGCCGGCGAAGTAAGCTATCACCAGGTGGGCGAGTACATGCACCGCCTGCGCCGCGGGCGTATTGGCCAGGCCATCGTGCTGACCGCGCTCGGCTATGCGGTCATGCCCCTGTACGACCTATTTGCGCTTAGCGCGATCGGCCGCAAGCTGCCGAAACCGCGCGTGGCGCTGATCTCCTTCATCAGCTACGCCTTCAGCAATACCCTGGGCATGGCGATGCTGGTGTCCGGTTCGATCCGTTATCGCTTCTATATCCAGGCTGGCCTGTCGACGCTGGACGTGGCCAAGGTGGTGCTGTTCTGCACGATCAGCTTCTGGCTCGGCCTGTTCGCCATCACTGGTGTGACCCTGTTGCTGGTACCGATTCCGCTGGGCTTGCCGCTTGCCCACTGGCGTCTGCTGTTGGGTGTTGGGTTGTGCCTGATCCCCCTGCTCTGGCTGGCAGGCAGTGCATTGCTGCGTCGCCCGGTCAAACTGTGGCGTTGGAAAGTGCAACTGCCGTCGCTCTCGGTGGGATTGCGCCAGGTGTTCGTCGGCGCACTTGACTGGGGCCTCGCGGCCGCCGTGCTGTACGCACTGATGCCCGATTCGCTGGGGCTGCATTTCGGTTCGTTCCTGGCGATCTTCGCGCTGGCACAAATCGCCGGCCTGATCAGCCACGTGCCGGGTGGCCTGGGCGTCTTCGAGGCCATGATGCTGGCGGGCTTCGGTGCCACCGGCAACCAGGCCTTGTCCGCGCCGATCCTCGGTGCGCTCGCAGCTTATCGCGGCGTCTACTACTTGCTGCCGCTGTGTGCGGCTACGGTGGCCGTCGTGATTCGCGAAGCCCGAGGACTACGGCAGGCAGCTCTGCTTACACCGTGGTTCAACGGCATCCTGCCACCGTTCTTCGCGGGTCTCACGCTGGTATCCGGCGCGGTGCTGCTGTTCTCCGGCGCCACCGCGGTCCTGCCGGGGCGCCTGGAGCTGTTGAGCGACCTGTTGCCGCTGCAGGTGATGGAGGTTTCGCATTTCCTCAACAGCGTGATCGGCATGTCGCTGTTGATTCTGGCGCGCGGCCTGCAGCGCCGGCTCGATGCGGCGTATTGGTTGACGCTGGTGCTGTTGTTGGCCGGCGCGGTGGCTTCGCTGCTCAAAGGCATCGACTACGAAGAGGCCGGCTTGCTGATTCTGCTGGCGGTAGCGCTCGCGCCTGCGCATCGCCTGTTCTATCGCCGGGCGTCGCTATTCGAGATGACCTTCTCGTTCGGCTGGCTGCTCGCCTGCGCCACGGTGCTGGGCTGCACGGTGTGGCTGGTGCTTTTCAGCTACCAGCACGTGGAATACCGCAACGATCTGTGGTGGCAATTCAGCTTCTATCACGGCAATGCGCCGCGCGCATTGCGCGCCCTGGTGGGTGCGGCCGGCGTGGCGTTCCTGTTTGCTCTCACCACGCTGATCCGCTCCGCACGCTCCCGTCCCATCCCGCCCGGCGACGCGGAACTGGCGCGCGCCATACCGCTGATCAAGCAGTTCCATTCCGCACAGGCGCATCTGGCGCTGATGGGCGACAAGAGCCTGCTATTCGATCCCGAAGCTCAGGCCTTCATCATGTATAGCATCGAGGGACGCAGTTGGGTGGCGATGGGCGACCCGGTCGGCTGCGATGACCGCGCACGGCAGGAACTGGTGTGGACGTTCCGCGAGCGCTGCGAGCGGGCCGGCGGCTGGCCGGTGTTCTACCAGGTGAACCCGGACGATCTGGATCTGTATCTCGAAGTGGGCATGAGCTTGCTGAAGATCGGCGAAGAGGCACGCGTCCGGCTGGAACAGTTCAACCTCGACGGCAAATCGAAGAAAGTCCTGCGCAACACCGTGAACAAGCTCGTGCGCGAGGGCATGCGGCTTGAGATCGTGCCGCTCGAACAAACGCCTGCGCTATTGCGGCAACTGAAGCCGATCTCCGACGCGTGGCTGCGCGAAAAGCGCGTGCGCGAAAAAGGCTTCTCGCTCGGCGCCTTCGACGAACGGTATCTCTCACGCACACCGATGGCCGTGGTGTGGCAGGACGACAAGCCGGTGGCCTTTGCCAACCTGTTCCTCACCGAAAGCATGGAAGAAGCCTCGGTGGACCTGATGCGTTTTCTGCCCGATGCGCCGCCAGGCCTGATGGACTACCTGTTCGTGGAACTGATGCAGTGGTCCAAGGCGCAGGGCTATCGCTGGTTCAACCTCGGCATGGCGCCGTTGTCGGGCCTGCAGAGCCGCCGCCAGGCACCGCTGTGGAACCGTTTCGGCGCGCTCATTTTCGGCCGTGGCGAGCGCTTCTATAATTTCCAGGGCCTGCATCGCTACAAGGACAAGTTCGACCCGGAGTGGGAGCCGCGTTACCTGGCTGCTCCGGGCGGAATTGCCTTGCCGGTGGTGCTCACCAATGTCGCCAGCCTGATCTCGGGCGGCCTGAGCGGAGTCGTGCGTCGATGAAGTTGCGTATTGCCGTCGTGGTAACCGTGCTGGCAATCATCGCAGCCGTGATCATCTGGAAACCCTTTCCCCATCCCAGCCTGGATGATGCTTCCGTCAAGCTGATGCCAGACACGCCGGCGCCGGCCGGCCACGACGACGTGATGGCGATCTTCTATTCCGGCGACGGCGGCTGGCGCGATCTGGACCAGCAACTGGGCAAGCGCCTGCAAGCGCACGGTGTGCCGGTGCTCGGCATCAGCTGCCTGGACTACTACTGGCGCCTGCGTTCGGCGGACGAATCGGCACGCGACCTGGATGCCCTGATCACCCGGTACGCCACCCAGTGGCACAAGCAAAAGGTGTGGCTGATCGGCTTTTCGTTCGGCGCGGACGTACTGCCGACCATCATCAACAAGCTCAGTCCTGAGAACCGCGCGCGCATCACGCAGCTGGTGCTGCTCTCGCCCAGCCAGGACGTGAACTTCGAGATCGAGATGGAAGGCTACATCATGATGCGCGAGAACTGGCTGAAGACGCACCTGCAGGAAATCAAGCAGTGGGTCCATCCGGTGCAGCACTATCCGGCTCTGCCGCCGATCGATGCGCTGCAAGCGAAGCCGCCGCTGGTCTGCTATTACGGGCGCGACGATGGCGACGACACGGTATGCAACGATCCGAAGCTGCCGAAGTGGGTGAAGGTGTACGTGAAACCGGGCGACCATCACTTCGACTACAACTACGACGGGCTGGCGATGCAGATGATCGCCGATTTGCCGAAGAATCCATCCTCGCCGTAATCCGTAGGTTGGGGTGCAAACCCCAACATCGCGCGGCATGGAGATGGCAATGCTGGGGTTTGCACCCCAGCCTACGGGCTTTCGCGCAAAACGAGGGTATACGTGCGTGTCGCATGGCCACGTATCACGCTCAACACCAAACGCGAGCCAGCGGGCTGCTCCGCAATCCGGCGCAGTTGATCAAGATCGATACGGCTGGCCGGCTCGCCGTTGAGTGCCGTAACCTGATCGCCCGTCCGCAAGCCTGCTGCGGCGGCCGGCGAGCCAGGCACCAGACTGGAAACCACCAAGGCTTCGTGGCTCATCCGATCCAGCCCCATGCCGGAATAGCCATGGCGAGGCGACGAGGCGAAACGCTGACCCTGTTCCAGGTAGAGCCGCCGATGCTCGTAGTCAAAGGTGAGTACGAAGCGCGAAAGCACGTCGTAACCGATATTGCCGGCCAGTACGCTGGAGGCGAACACGCCCTTTGCGGGAGCCGCGAAGCTGGTCAACGGGTGCGAGATCACGAAAGGCCCCAGCGCCAGGCTGTCCACATAAGCTTCGGACAGCCCGATCTTGCCGCCCGCGCCACGCGCTTGCGAAGCGATCACTGGCCCTCGCTTGCCAATACCATGCGCTTTCGCAAAAGGCTCGAACACGGTCAAGCCGCCGGAATCGCCGCTATCAAGCGAGAACACACCGGGCACACCGTCGACTTTCGCCTTGAGCTGCGGCGTGCGCTCGTTGAAAACCAGCGGCAGCGAGGCTTGCTCCGGCACAGCTTGAAATGCCTGAATCGCGGTAAAGCCAAGCGTGTGGTGGTCGTAGTCGATACGCGTAACGAAACGGCGCAACAGTTCATAACCGATCAGGCCTGCGATGGGTTCCCGTTCACCGCGATCGGTCAGCAACGGCGGCAGCGCAACGATCAGGAAGCGCTGCTCGTCCAACTCCACCCTGCCCAACCGGTAGCTTTTCACCTGCGCCACTTGCATCGACTGCGTGGCTTCACCTACGCCTTGCACGGCCAAATGTCCTGCACCATCAATACCGAGCTTGTGCGCCGCCGCCGGAGTGAGCAGATTGAGGCCACCGGTATCCAGGAGGAACGGCAGTGGCTTTTCACCGTTGATGGAAACATCCACCATGATCAGGCCGCCATAGGGCGTAAACGGCACGGTCGCGAAGGGGGCATCCTGATCGATATGCGCATCGTGCATACTGGAAGCTGGCCGCTGGAAATGATCGTCCTGCGCCTGGTCAGAGGCCGTCACCTGCTGCAGGTGAATCGTAGTGTCGTACTGCGCATCGCCGTTACCGATACGTTGAAGGTAAGGCAGCAGCACTCCTGCTACTGGCTGGTAGTCGCCATACCAGGTGGTTTCCGTGCCGCCATCGTCCGTCTGCTTGACGATGTGGTCGATCAGATGGCGATGCGCATCCACCCATAGCTCGAAACCCGATCCGCCTTGGGGAACGATGTGAATGACGTCGTAAGCATGCCCCGCAGCCTCGCGCACTGCCACGAAGCGGATGCTGGCCGGATCGAAGGACGTCGCATGCAGCCACCCTTGACGCACGATATACGCGTCGGTCGCCACTTCGCGTTCGGCCTGGATCGACTCCCGTACCGACACCATCGATTTTTCGTCCAGGAACCAGCCAAGGCGGCCGTCATAACCCTCACCGGCGGCGACGCCCCCAAGCGTGTCGTAGCTGGCATAGCGACCTTGCCGCAAATCGTTCGATTGCCGCCATGCGCCCGACTGTCCGCCTTGCGCTAGCGTGCCCTGCAGATCGAGTTCGGCCAGTGCATCCCAACGGGCTCCGCCGGTCGCAGTCTTCACGGCAGCCAGAATGGCCGCGCTTTTTTCGTCCGCCGCGGCCCTGGCCTCAAGAAATGGATTCAGCAGTAGCGAGGCGATCGCAATCAGCCATAACAGCTTGCAAACCATCGATTTCTCCGACATGGTGGCGAGAGCGCCATCCTGGGAGAAAAGTTTATTGTTTTACATTAAACTTTTGATACTTTACGATGAAAATTAACTGTGATAAGGCCAGCCGCAAGGCGCGCTGGCTGCGTTATGCCGCCATCGCCATGATGGCGGTCGTTGCGGCTACCGACGTCGCCCTGAGTTGGCTAGGCATGGGCAAGCACGAGCTGGCATGGATCAGCTTGCACGCGGAAACTCCCACGGCTCTGGCCGGTCACTCCAAGCTGGCCCTGCTCGACGCCCTGGTGATTTCGTTGTTTTTCCTGTACGCGCTCTACCGGCTCGTACGCCTGATGCGCCGGTTCGAGCAAGGTGACTTCTACAGCCTGAGCACCACTCGGCATCTGCGTGCTTTCGCCTGCGCACTGCTTCTTGGCACGCTCGCGGGCTGCGCGTTGCCGGCCGTGGAAATCGCCATCGCGCGCCTTGCCGGCCTGAGCAACGCGCACGCCGTCTCGATCGACTTGGATGCATCGGACGTATGGATGCTGTTGATCAGCACCGTGTTCTTCGTCATCGCGTGGATCCTGGGCGAAGCCCGCCAGCTGGCCGAAGACAATCAACTCATCGTCTGAACCATGCCGATCATCGTAAATCTCGACGTCATGCTCGCACGCCGCAAGATCAAGTCGCGCGAACTCGCCGCCTACATCGGCATTACCGAACAGAACTTGTCCTTGCTGAAGTCCGGAAAAGTACGCGGGATCCGTTTCGGCACCCTTGAGCGCATCTGTGCCTATCTCGATTGCCAGCCCGGCGACCTGCTGGAATTCCGATCCGATGGCATGCCCGAACGCGAAGCATCGGAAGCGGATTGATGCGTGGCTTTGGACAAAAGCTTCATCTGTGTTGACCTTCCAGACGCCGGGTCGCCTACCGCGCCTCTACAAACAACACGCACGATTTTCACTAATCTGTATCGCCTGGACAGCGAGTACGTCACAGCACGCCTCGTTCACGGCTGCACTGGTCGAATCGACAATGCCGAGCGCGCTACCGCGGCGGCCATTTCCTCGATTTGCACGGAGATTGCGATGCTTTATTGGGCCGCCGTAATTTTCATCATCGCCATCTGCATCGCCGTATTCGGTTTTGTTGGCATCGCCGCCGGGGCGGCAAGTATTGCGAAGATCCTGGTCATCCTGTTCGTCATTTTGTTCGTGTTGTCGCTGATCGTCAGCGGCATACGCCGGAGGCCTCGTTCGTAACTCGTAGCTGGGATGGAAATCCCCGCATCAGGTGCCGCGAGGAAAGCTGGGATTCTCATCCCAGCCTACGCGCATCCGGAAACTCATGCAGACCTATACATGGAACAGGTCAGAGCACCCCTAGCGGCTACGAAACAACGCCACGCTGCCACGATGGCTGACGGCCTCCATCATCAGCCACGGCTCCCTGGCGAGTATCTCAGTGCAAGGCCCCAACGTGCAAAGCCGAATCCCGCGGCCTTCGGCTTCATGCTTGAGCATATCCAGCACGGCACGCAAAATCGTGCCGGTGAACGGCGTATACAAATAGAACACAGTGCCTTCCGACAAGCGCGCAAGTCGCACGTCCTGCTCGATGAAAGCAGCGTTGCGCAGATTCAGAGCCTGTGCGCATTGCCGCGCGCTAGCCACGTAAGCAGCTTGCAATTCGATGCCCAGGCAACGGGCAGGTGTGCAGACGGCCGTCAGCAGCGTGACGTGGCCCAGTCCTGAACCGAGATCGATGACCGTGTCCTGGTCACCGATCGAGGCGCGCGCGATGAAGTCGAAGATGTGGCGCGCCGGTGTCGGCTGGTAGAAAACCATCTCGGCGCCAAGCTCGGGTACATCGCCCGGCTCCGCAAGATCGAGTACGCCGCTGACCAACGCATCGAGCAGGTCGTAGCTTTCCTCGTCGCCATGCCGGGGCATCGCCGCAGCCCATTGCAGCAAGCTGTTTGCTCCCTGGCCGTGCCGGATGTCTGCGCGAATGACGTCATAGAGCCGGCGATTGGTCGCCTCCAGCTCGATCATCAAGGCTTCGCCGCGCTTTTGCAGCGATGGTTCCAGGCAATCGCCGGCATGCACGAAAGCACGCTCCCATTGCTCCTGCATGTCGATGCGGCGGCCCAGCTGGTGCGGCTCGCGCCAGCTTTGATCCTGTAGCATCTCGTCAAGCCGTTGCTGCAAGCCGGTATCCATCAAGCCATCCAGGAACGTAACGTGGGCAAGCCCTTCACCATCAGGCCGGTGCGACCGGCGGATTTTTCCGGCTGGCTGCCATTATGGCAAAGCTACAACGCTTTCTACGGCAGAACTGGCGCAACCGCGCTGCCTGCACAGATCACGCAATCGACGTGGCAGCGCTTCTTCGACGCCTATGAACCCGTACATGCACTGATCGCCGAACGCGATGGACGCCTGCTTGGACTGGCTCATTACCTGCTCCATCGCAGCACCATCCAGCTCGAACCGAGCTGCTATCTGCAGGACCTGTTCACCGAGGATTCGGCCCGTGGCTCAGGGATCGGCCGTGCGCTGATCGAAGCGGTCTACCAGGCCGCCTCGGAAACCGGCTGCCGGCGCGTGTATTGGCAGACGCATGAATCGAACGCCGCCGCCATGTTGCTTTACGACCAACTCGCGGAAAAATCGGGCTTTATCGTCTACCGCAAGTTCCTATGAATCCCTGTTCGCATTTTACGAACGAGCTCGCCGCAACCATTCGAGCAATTGCGCCAGTACCTGGTGCCGCCCCGTTTCGGTTTCATTGAACAGCTCGTGGAACAGGGTATCGAAAAACCGGCTGGTCAACTGCTTGCCGGCCCAGGCTCCATTGGAAAAATCGCGACTGCCGGAGGGGTCCACCAGACGATCGCTGCCGGCGGCCAGCAATAAGGTCGGCACGTGCAGACGCCAGGCTTCGGCGATACACGATACGCCGGTACGGAAAATGAAATCGGCCAAGCGCGGGGTTATCCAGCGCACGCACAGCGGATCGTTGCGATAATCCTCGATCACCTTGGTGTCGTGCGACAGCCCGTCGAACGGCAAACCGTTGCGCAATGGCAGATTCGGTAGCACGGGCGTGAGTACGGCCGCCAGGCGGCGCAGCCATGGCGCAGCATAGGAGCGCAAGGCGGGAGAGGAAAGCACCAGTCCAGGCGGCTCTACGCGGCCATCGAGCACCGCACGCAACGCGATCAGCCCACCCATGCTGTGGCCAAGCAGGAGCGGCGGCCTACCCAGGCTGGCCGCGTAATGCGCGTAGACAGTGGCAAGATCCCGTAGCAGATCGTCGCCTTGCCGCAAGGCGCCCCGCTGGCCTGGCGTACGTCCATGACCGCGCTGATCGTAACTGCGTACGGCGTAGCCATGCGTGAGAAACCACTGCGCCAGCGCCTCGTAGCGTCCGCTGTGCTCGCCAAGCCCGTGCACGATCAACACCGCATCGTGTGCGGGATGCCGTGGCCAGTCACGCAAAAACAGCCGCTGCCCGTCGGCCATGGTCAGCCAGGCCGCACCATCGCTGGTTTTGCCGCCACCGGCCATCGACTCCACCCTTGCCTGTCGCTGCATAGCAGTCCCCTTGTTGGCCTGCGTACATTAGCCTTTGGCGGAAGGTCTGAGAACCGGGCTAGGGCATCCAGTTCGCCGTACGCGGATCCGTCGCCCATGCCCGCCACTTTTGGACATTCAAGCCAACGATGGTCAGCCACAGTGCAATGGAGCCCTCGCCGGGCAGGCAAGGGAACAGCAGATACGGCAACAGGCGATTTTGCAGCGATGGCGAAATGAAACTGACAAAGCCGTCCGTGAAATAGCTCAATCCGGAAAGCGCGAGCAGGACGCCGAGCAGCCGCGGCAAAAAGCCCGAGCGAAAAATCAGGTAGCCCGCCAGCATTTCATCGAGCCCGTAGAACACGAAGGAAATGAGCAAACCCGTATCCTGCAATTGCAGGGAGAGATATGACAAACCCTGCAGCTGCGCAGGACTGAATGCAGCCATGGCGCCTCCCTCGGCCGCAAGCTTCAACGGCACGTAGGCGTTCAGCATATCCAGGCCTTCGATAGCCGTGCCGATCAACCCGCAGCCCATCGCGATCGCCGCGACAATGCCGTTCACCCGCCTGAACAGAAGGAAGCTAATGATTTCATCAGGCACATTGCATAACAGCAGCACGACATGGGCAGCAAAGCCAAGCCGGAACAGCCCCTCGTGCAGCGCGATGTTATGCACCGTGGCGGCGGCATCGCCGGAGACGATCAGCGTGCTTCGCACATAGCCGATGTCGAATGCACCCGTGACGATGCCGACCAGTGATACGACACCGACGATTCGCGCGAGGACCAGCGGGGAAAACCGTTCCGTACCGGAATACGCCATAAGACCCCCAAGCCGGCGCGGCAGCCGGGTGTGGTATCAGCGCCGGAGAGCTCGCCACCCTCAGCATGCGCCCACGCGGAACCCGTTCCGTGTGCCGGAAGTACTCCCGCCCGCCTGCTCGCATCACGATTCGCGTCAGGGCCTGCCTTCGGGTATGTAGAGCTGAAGATCCTGGCCGAGGACGACTGGCCGGATACCGGCGGGGGCCAGCTCGGATTGCTCATGCACGCTTATGCGCCGATCCCTGGTCGCCACCCACAAGTCGGCATTGAGGCGAAGGACGAGCTGCTCCTTCGTCTTCGCGGCACGATAGGCGCCCAGGCGCTTTTCGAGCGTGATTACGCGATCGACCACAGCGAGCTTCTGCCGCCCCACGTAGTTGGCATGCAACAGGGTCTGCACCCGTGTGGCCACTGTGTCCGGCGCCGTAACCGTGACGGCGCCGGACGCGAGCCGGAAGGCGCCAAGCATGCCCAATGCAATGACAATGCGAGGGCCAGCGAGCATCTCACGCGCTTCCCTGGACTTGGGCTTCGCCGAGTTTTTGCGCGCATTCCTCGCAGCACACTTCCACCGCGCGACCGCCGATGGTGACCTGGATCGCCGTATCGTCCAGCGCGCAGTCGCACGCGGCGCAGGTTTTCTCTTGCATGGGATGTCTCCTGCTGTCTACCCGTAAGCGGGTGGGCATAGGAAACCATTCCACGCGCCGGTAGGCTGTCGAATTCTTTAGTCGTTTCAGGGCTGCGCTGACCGGCGAAAGTCGGTCGGCGAACGGCCGTAGGCTTGCCGGAATGCGTTGGCGAAATGGCTGTGGCTCGAAAAACCCAGTTCCGCCGCCAGGGCCGACAAGTCGTCGTAGTGCTTGATGAGATCGAGCGAGCGCGCCAGACGCAATTGCAACTGATAGCGGTACAGGGGCATATCCTCGACCTGCCGGAATACTTGGGTGAGATAGACCGGCGAGCTGCCGATTTCCTGGCCGATCTCGGCCAGCGTCCAGCGCCGGGAAAGATCGCCGGTCAGTAGCACTTTCACGCGATCGGCAAGCCGGCGGCGCGCGTGAGTGGAGGCTGGTTGCTGCGACGTACGCGGCCCCAGGCTTCGGCAAACCAGGGTAAGCACCAGCGCCTCCGCCTCCAACGGCTCGATCCGGCCCGTCTCCAGGCTATGCCGCAGCAGCGCCACCAAGGCTTGCGCACGTGCATCAATCCGGTGCGACTGCGCACGGAAAGCCACACCGGCATTCGCCTGCAATAGCTCTTTCGGCGCCAGCTCCGCCAGCGCTGCCTGGTCCAGGTGCAAGGACAGGCAGGCATCGCCGCCATCCAGCGGATGGCTGACCCGGTATCCCTCCTGCGCATTGAAGAACAATACATGGTTGGCGTCCGCCACCGCCTGATCCTGCCCCAGATGGCGCAGGTAAAGCCCGCGGTAGGGAAACACCAGCTGCGTGGCGGATGCGCACTCCTCCTCACTGCGATGGCGGCATGTGCCGGTGCAGCGGACGTTTCGCAGCGTCAACGACTCCGTCGACAGCAGCACTTTGGAGCTGAGCACTGACATATCGGCAGGACTTTGCGTCCTCCAATAAGGAGAGCCTGAGCTTAGCAAGCTCGCGCGGATCCGGCCTGTGCCGACTCCGCAATGGCTAAAGATTCTGACAGCGCGATAGGGGACCCCAATGGTCTGCTTTACCTGCCCGGCCGACGGGCATGAGACAGGCCAAGAGCATGAACCGTGAACAAAAAGACCGCGCCGAATACTTTCATCAGCTGCATGCCGGCCCGGCGCCGCTGATGCTGCCCAATGCGTGGGACGTTGCCAGCGCGCGGGTGATCGAAAATGCCGGCGCCAAGGCCATTGCCACCACCAGCGCCGGGATGGCGTGGTCGCTGGGCTACCCCGATGGCGAGCAGATGCCCGTGCACGAGCTGCTGGCCGCTTGCAGGCGGATTTGCCATGCCGTCGCGGCGCCGGTCAGTGTGGACATCGAACGCGGCTACGGGCGTGAAGCGCAGGATACCGGCGACCTGATCGACGCCCTGCTCCAGCTTGGCGTGGTGGGCATCAATATCGAGGATGGCACCGTTCCAGGCACGCAAACGCTGGCGCACCCTTCCGTGCTGTGCGAACGCATCGCTTGTGCGCGGACAGTCGCACGGCGCCACGATCTACGGTTGTTCATCAATGCACGCATTGACACGTACTGCAGCACAGGCCTGGAGGCAGCGGTCCGGCCCGAGGAAACGCGAGCGCGGGCACTCGCTTACATCGATGCGGGAGCCGATGGCATCTTTGTGCCCGGCCTGGCCGATCCGCGGGAAATCGCCACGCTGGCCGGATCGCTGCCCGTACCGCTCAACATCTATGCCGGCTATCCCGGTGCGACCGAGGCGCAAACGCTTCACGCGCTAGGGGTACGGCGGATCAGCCTGGGCTGCGGCCCCATGCAGGCCACGCTCGCGCATCTGGCGAATATGGCGGCAGAAGCCCTCAGCGAAGGTCGCTACGACACGATGGCCGGCGCCATGCTGACGACCGCGCAAGCCAATGGCTTGTTCGCTCTCGCAGATAGCCGGGCCGGCACAGGGTCTTATGCCGAAGCCAGTGCAGGAGCGCATCGTCGATGACATGCAGGAGGGCGCTGTCGCGAGTTGGGCTGGCCTTGCTTGCAACTTCGGCTTACGCCGCGTGCAGCGAGACATCAGCCTCGGACGTAGATCGGCAATCCCTCGGCGATGCATGGTGGACCGGGCCGATGATGGCCAATTCGGCGGCTGCCCTGCCGAAAGGCCACTTCCTGATCGAACCCTATCTCTACGACGTACGTTCCCCGCAGGCCGACAACTTCGGTTCCTTGACCTACATGGAATATGGCATCACGAACCGGCTGATGGCCGGTTTGATTCCCACCTTCGGCTACACCCGCGCGGCGAATGGATCGAGCAGTGCTGGAGTGGAGACTGGCGACGTTAGCATCCTGGCGCAGTACAGCTTGACCCCGTTCCGGGAAGATAGCGCCATACCAGCCATGGCTTTGATGGTGCAGGAATCCCTGCCGACGGGTCGCTACGACCGACTCCGCAACCCCATGGTGGATGCCCAGGGTGATGGCGCATACACCACTACGGTGCAGTTGAATACGCAAACCTATTTCTGGATGCCGAATGGGCGCATCGTGCGCATGCGGCTCAATGCGGGCGGCTCTTTCTCCCACCGAACAGAAGTCGACGGCATCAGCATCTACGGCACGCCCGGCGGCTTCCATGGTTACGCCAAGCCGGGCCGGGCCTTCAACATCAACGCCGCATGGGAATACAGCATGACGCAGCGCTGGGTACTAGCTTTCGATCTGGTGTATCACTACGCGGAAGGCACTCGCATGAATGGCGTAGCAGATTCCATGCGTGTGGCCAATCGCTCGGGCTCAAGTGCCTATTTTGGATTCGCGCCTGCCGTCGAGTACAACTGGCGCAACAACCTTGGCGTATTAGTCGGCGTCCGTGTCTTTACCGGCGGGCACAACAGCGCGACCACGTTCACGCCGGCGATCGCGTTGAACTACGTGCATTAGCCATCGCCAACTTAAGATGTGCGCTGTCGAATCCTTCAGTTGGCTTTTGCCGTCGTTACACGGCGGAAGTCGCTAGGTGAGCGGCCGAAGGCCTGCCGGAAAGCGCTGGTGAAATGGCTATGACTGGAAAAACCCAGTTCAGCGGCCAGCGCGGACAGGTCGTCATAGCGTTTGATGAGGTCTAGTGCACGCGCCAAACGTAGTTGCAGTTGATAGCGATAGAGCGGCATGCCTTCTACTTGCCGGAACACCTGGGTCAGGTAGGCAGGTGAACTGCCGATCTCTTTGCCGATCTCGGCCAGTGCCCAGCGTCGCGACAGATCGCCGGCCAAAAGAATCTTCACGCGATCGGCGAGGCGCCGGCGCGCAGGCGTGGCCGTCAAAGGCCTGGCTGTACGCGGCCCCAGGCTGCGACTGACCAGGGTGAGCGCCAAAGCTTCCGCCTCCAGCGGCTCGATCGTGCCGTGCTCCAGCCCATGATGCAGCAGCGCAACCAGAGCCTGCGAGCGAGCGTCGATGCGTTGCGATTGCGCACGGAAAGCGATGTCGGCGCTCGTCTGCAAAAGCGCCTTCGGCGCCAGTTCACCGAGGAGCCCTTGATCCAGGTCCAGTGACAGGCAGTCGTCCCCGCCTTCCACGGGATGACTGACCTGATACCCCTCCTGGGCATTGAAGAACATAACGTGATTGGCATCCGCCACCGCCCGATCGTTGCCCAGGTGCCGAAGGTAAAGACCGCGGTAGGGAAAGTTCAGCTGCGTCGCCGAGACACACTCTTCGGCACTGCGATGGCGGCAGATACCCGTGCAACGCACATTCCGCAGCGTCAACGAAGGTGTCGACAACAAGGTCTTGACGGTAAGGTCTGACATGACGATTGCGCCGGCGGGCGCGCCTTCGAGGGGGACGCGAGCTTAGCAGGCTCAGGGCGAACGGGCTTGTGCGGCAGCACCTAAAGATTTTGATAGCACCGGGGCCGCGGGCCATGGTCTGATCTGCCCGCCCGAGTTACGGGCGTTCATCCGGGCCAAGAGCATGAATCCAGATCAAAGAAGTCGCGCCGAATATTTTCAGCAACTGCATGCCGGCCCCGATCCGCTGGTGCTACCCAACGCCTGGGATGCCGCCAGCGCGCGAATCATCGAAAGCGCCGGCGCCAAAGCCATCGCCACGACCAGCGACGGCATGGCGTGGGGGCTGGGCTATTCCGGCGGCCAGCAGATGACGGTGCAAGAGTTGCTGGCTACTTGCCACCGTATTTGCCGCGTTGTGAGCGTGCCAGTGAGCGTGGATATCGAGCAGGGCTACGGCCGCGACGCGCAGGAAACCTGCGAGTTGGTGGATGCCCTGATACGCTGCGGTGTCGTCGGCATCAACATTGAAGATGGCGTGGTGCACGACACCCAAACGCTAGCTTCTCCAGGCGTGCTCAGAGAACGCATCGCAGGCGCTCGCTCAGTGGCACGGCGGCATGAACTGCCGCTTTTCATCAATGCGCGTATCGATACCTATTTCGCTCCCGGTCTCGATGCGAAGGCGCGTTTCGAGGAAACGTACAAGCGTGCATTCGGCTATATCGAGGCCGGCGCCAGCGGCATCTTCGTGCCTGGCCTGGTTGACCTGGGCCAAATCGCGAAGCTGGCCGAACTGCTGCCCGTACCGCTGAATATTTACGCGGGCTATGCAGGGGCACACCACTCGACCGCACTCAAGGCGCTGGGTGTGCGACGAATCAGCTTGGGTTGTGGCACCGCCCAAGCAAGCTTGGCGCACCTGGATCGCATTGCGAGAGAAGCGCTAGCCGAAGGCCGTTCCGAAACAATGGCCAGCCGGATGCTCACGGTATCGCAAGCCAGCAGCTTGTTCCGAGCCGATCCGCAGGAAAAGAGCAGTGACGAAGCGTCGTCACTGCTCCCCACGACAAGCGCCTAAGCATCAGGCCTCGTCACTGCTGATACGCGCCCCGATCAATCACCCCAGCGCCGACGGAGCGCGGTGAGCCTGCATAATCATAGGCTCCCTCGATAGCCAGGCCGAGGTTCACGCCACTGCCGATACCGGGCGACGCGGCCGAGAGCCGCAAATCAGGCGTGGCCGTGTTGTTGAACGAGGGATCGGCCAGCAAGCCATTGGCTTCACTCTGGCTCGCCTGCTGGAAGTCGCTCAAGCCCGTATACGAGACGTTGTTCCACACCCAATACGCGGACGCACCGCTGTCGCTCGTATAGAACAGATCATTTTCCAGCGTCACGGGTGTCGTTGACGATGAGAGGGGGCTGTTCACCAGCAGCCCCTGGCCATTGGCATACAAGACATTATTGGCGAACAGGTTGTTGCTGGCATGGTATTGCACCTGGAATTCGCCACTGCCGGACAGCGTGGTGTCGTTCTCGAACAGCGTATTGTTGACGATGGTGCAATGGTCCGTGCCACCTACCGACGAGCCATAACCGCCAATGGAGATACCGGTGACATTGCTGTAGAGCACCAGGTTGTTGCGGGCCGTGACATAGCTGGTGACGCGTCCGAAGTGCTCGCTGGCCAGCTCTATCCCCAGGTCGGCGGCCTGCACGTTGTTCTGCTCGATGGTGATATGCGTGCCGCCATCGACATAAATACCGTCGGCGCTCGGCTGGTTGTTATAGGCCGGATTGGTGGTGGAGCTGATGTTGTAGACCGTGTTGCCGGCGATCCAACCATTGCGCGCCTGATCCAGGCTGGTCGTGGGCGCCGTACCTTCGAAGCCGATCGCGACGATGCCGATATTGTTATTGTCGTGCACGCGGTTGTTGGTCACCTGCCAATTCTGCACGTTGCCGTTCACCGACAGCGATTCGCTGTAGCCGAGGGTGAGATGGTCCAGCTCGTTGCCGTCGATGATGAGGTTGCTGATCGGCGTCGTCGCGGTGCCGTAGACCGCCAGGCCAAACGCGTCACCCTGTGAGGTCGTCACCGTGGTAACGATGTTGTGAATATGGTTGTTGCGGATCTCGATGTGGTCACCCGAACCCGCGACGAAAAGGCCCAGCGGCACCAGGCTTGATGAGTTCGACGTGTAGTTCTGCAATTGCAGGCCGATCACCCGTACGTAGCTGACATTTTGCAGGGTGACCGAACCCTGCTGTCCTTGCGGTATGCCAAGGCCGGTGCCGTCCAGGGTGGCCGTCTGGCCCGGCGCGGACGTCAAGGTGATATAGCCGGCGGTAGCCGAGCCGGAATGGGTAATGGTCACCAGTTCGTGGTACGTGCCGCCAGCCACTTGCACCGTAGCGCCGGCGGGTACCGAATTCATTGCGTACTGGATGGTCCGCCATGGCGCACTCGCACTGCCGTTGGCGCTGTCGTTGCCGGATGTCGAAACGTAATACACCGGGCCGATATAGGTAGACGCCGCCACCGCCACCGATGCTCCGCTGGTAGCGAGCGCTGACGCCTCAGCCTGCGCTGTCACCGTAGCGGTGAACGATGACGAAGCACCCGCGGGCGCCGTGTACAGACCGCTGGAGGAAATCGTACCCAGGCTCGGCGCGCCACCAGGCACGCCGTTGACCAGCCACGTTACGTTTTGATCACTGCTGCCGGACACCGTGGCAGCAAATTGCTGCGTGCCATTGGCGGGCAGCGATACTTGCGAGGGCGATACGGCGACCGTAACTGCCGCCGAGACAGACGCTGTCGCGAAGAACGTGGAGGCCATCAACACGGCCAGTGCAGTCATGCGCATCTTGGGGAGCGTGCTCATACTTTCCGTATCCTTACAAAAGAGGAAGGTCGCCATGGGCGACGGGGAGGCGGGACAGCCGGCGCACTATGGCGCAGGTACTCGTCGCAAGAATGCGATGGTTTTCGCAAGATCGCCCGATCGTTGCCCGGCCGCGTCTTGATCCCCCCGCACGCAAAGTCCTACCGCGCGTCAGGCAGCATGCATGTAACGCCAGGGCTCATTGTTTCGGCGATAGAACGGCACGCAACTACTTATGAAGCTATAAATGCGCTAATCGTACTGAAGCGTCATCAACACAGGTTGTTGGGCATGGTTATCCGCGCCTGCGACGTAATTGAAAAAGTACTTCAGCACCTTGTCGTTGGAATCGGCCTGAATGGGTTGCGCGGTGAGTTGATAGGTGCGTACCGATTTATCCTTCTGCGACCCGCAGGATTGATCGGTCGTAACGTAGTGAACAGTTGCCGCGGGTGATGTATCCGTTGGAGCCTGGCAAGTGGGCGCTACAATGGCACCCACAAACGTGATCGTTCCCGTTTGCGCTTTCACGCCAAACGACAGACACGAAAGCGTGGCAGCCAAAAGGCCGATTCCTGCGCATGACATCAACGCGTGAGATATCGCTCGCTGATGAATGCGTCTATTCGCAGTTTTCAGGTCGATTAGGTTTCTCATGACATAGGTGCTGCATCGAGCACGCCACGCGGGATATGTCGAATGAGAGCCTGATCACAATTTATGGGATTGCGCCAAATGGAAGGCCCATTTGTTAGCTTAATAGGATCAGCAATAAAACATTATCTTCACTTTTGCCTTAAAACAGTCCATTAGCGAGACAAAAATTAACACTCATGCGTGGCATTACCGGCTTAACAAGCACGATGACAGACTGCGAATGCGCTGCCAAATCCGCCTGAATAGCTTTCGGCTTATTCAAAGATGACCCATTTCGAATGAATTAAGACGATTATCGTCACCCCGGCGACCCCTGGTCGCCAGGCGCGCTTTCACATTCCTGAACAGGCCGGAATCGCCCGGCAGTTTTGAAGCATTCCTGCCAGGAGGGGTGGCAACTGGCTTGGGCCTGCTGTTATCACTTGACCGCCTGGACAATGCTTTGAGCTATATCGACGTATACGGCGTCCCTCCCCGCCCGGTCCATGTGGGAGGCGGTCAAGAAGGCGGCGACGATAACCGTATGGCCGTCCGGCCAGGTCATGATGCCTATGTCGTTATAGGCGGCCGTCTCTCCTTCCAGAGAAGCAGAGGTTCCGCATTTGTCGGCCAGGCGCACGCCTTCAGGCAGGCCCGCCCGTAGGCGGCTGGGCGTTGTTTGGGCATACATTAGCTGTAGCAAGCGCCGGGTCGAGCTAGGCGACAACAGCTGGCCTTTCCAGAGCTTGTTCAGGAAATCGGCCGCGGCATCCGGCGTGGTGCGATTGCGCGAATCGCTCAGGTAGGCGCGATAGCCGCGGCGACGGCGCTCCAGCCTTTGCTGTTCAGTTTCGTGGGCAGACGGGCGATCGCCGTGATCGGCGCCCTCGAAGATTCGGTCGATACCTGCCTCGTCCAGATCGACGTGCAGGCCGTCAATGCCATGCGCCAGCAGATAGCCGGTAACAGCCCTGGGCCCGCCCGCCAACCGCACGAGAGCATCCGCAGCCGTGTTATCGCTTTCGCTGACCGCCGCAGTCAGCAGCTGCGCCAGCGTGAATGCCATGCTGTCGCCGCGAAAGTGGGCCCCGATGGAAGGAATCGCGGAGCCGTCCACAACGTCGGCACGAGTCAACGTCACCGTTTGATCCAGCGAAAGCTTCCCGGCGTCTACCAGCGCAAGTACTGCTGCCGCGGCAGGTGCCTTGAATACGCTCATCATGGGATAGGCACGATCGGCATTGATCCGCACCTGCACGCCGGTATCCAGATCAAGCACAGTGATGCCGAGAAGGCCAGGTCGGGCGCGTTGCGCAAGGTTGAGCAAGGCATGCTGGAGCTGCTTTTTTTCCATCGCGCCGTGATCGTCGGAAGAAGCCCAAGCCGGCCCTGACGCCCCGATCAGCGACATCAAAACCGCGCCCGCCATACCCCGATATCGGTTGATCATGCTTATCCTCCACTGACAAGTTCGTTCGAGCCCGCCGTCTTTGGGTGAGCAACCATGGCACGGTCGCGCAGTACCAGAAACGGACGTTCAACCGCATGATGCAGCGCCGCTCCGGCGGCCAGTGCCACGACCGTGTATGCGGCAAACCTCAGATAGTCATGTCCCTGGGTCCAAACCGGAAGCCCGTGCTCCACCCACTTGAAGGCGGCCTTGTGGATGAGATACAGGCTGTAGGAAGTGATCGCCAGCCACCGAACGCCCGGCACGCAGAGCTTTGCGAGCAGCCCTGAAGGATGGGTTCCGGCCCAGACCAGCAGAGCCATCGCCAACGCCAGCACCGGATAGCCGGCAACCACGGCGAAATGGCTGGTCTTGTCACGAAAGATGAGGATGGCCGAAAGCAACAACGCGATGCCTAGCGGGAGCAGCAACGTATTCGCGCGGCGCAGGCATGCTGACCAGAAAAGCGGCCGATAGAGCTCGACCGCCGCTAGCAACACCCCGGCCAGC
The DNA here is from genome assembly GCF_003977665.1 of Dyella choica. Taxonomy (GTDB): domain Bacteria; phylum Pseudomonadota; class Gammaproteobacteria; order Xanthomonadales; family Rhodanobacteraceae; genus Dyella_B; species Dyella_B choica. Next base: position 180,807 of record NZ_RYYV01000008.1, read on the forward strand.
AGTCCGTCGAGGCGGTTGTAGGTGGGGTAGTAGATCACCTCCAGGTAGCGGTCCTGGCTGTGATACCAGAGCAGGCCACGCAGCAGCATGCCGCTTGCCAGCACCCCCAAGGCCAGCGTGATGACCAAGCCGGGTGACCCGCGCCGTACGAGGAACCAGGCCATCAAGGGGAACAGCAGGTAGAAGTGCTCTTCCACGCACAGCGACCAGACATGAGAAAAGCCGGGATGCGCGGCGTAATCGACGAAAAGATTGACCGTATAGCTGAGGTATTGCCACAGGGGCGATAAACCGCCTTCGCGATTGAAGCCTGGCAGCAGGAAGTAGAGCCCGAGCACCACCAGGTAGGCCGGCAGGATGCGAAAGCAGCGCCGCAGATAGAACTCGCCAATTTGCAGCGGCTTGCCTTCGCTGAGCGGCCGCAATAGTTGTCCGCCGATCAGATAGCCACTCAGGACGAAGAACAGGTCCACGCCCATCCAGCCCGTGTCCTGTAAAAACCGGAAAGACTCGCTCAGCCCGCCGACCGTCCACGAGTGGAACAGCATCACCCAGACGATTGCCACCGCGCGCAGCAGATCCAGACCGCGTAAACGTTGCATGGCAGCAGCCTTCCTTGGGCGAAACGATCATCCTATCGATCCGATCGGCGAAAGGCAGGCGCGAAAGATGGCCAATTCGAGGCAGGTTCGGCGTGCCAGGTCAAGGCCACGAACCTTCCACTGGAAATGCGACCCAAACGAGAAGGAGATCACGTTTCGTCGTAGGTAAAAGCCGATACGTAAGCCTCCACGATTGACAATCGATGCGCCGAGCTGGAAACAGGGAAACAGTATCAAGAAATGGAACGGCACCCCATTCGCCTTGCGCTCAACAATCTCCTCTTCAATGGGTAAGAAGAAGATTTGGACGCGCCTCAAAAATTTGAGCATAAAAACGCTCAATCCGTGCCAGACGTTTTCGCGGACGACAGGTCTGCATTACCAAGGAGCGACACCATGGATACGTCAAAGCTGAAGCACCCAGCCTCCTCCCTTTCCAACTATCAACTAAAAACCACTGAAATGATCGATCGAAGTGCTGTAAAGCAGTGGATTACGGCTTCTGCTCCTGAGCTGGATAAGGCACGCACGTCGGCCCGCCCCGTTCCCGCCTCGAAATTTTCGCTGGAAGGGCTTTGTGGCGCCAGCGGTGCCATTGGCGCCTTTTGAATATCCTGCAGCGTAGCGGGTCTGTTGCCCGGCCTCGACCGCCGCGCGCAAACATCGTGTTTGCGGCGGCGGAAATCGCCTAGATCAGGCAGATTGCCGAACTTTCCAATGCAGCGATAAAGCGAATCGACGTCAAACAAGCACGTCGCGCCTATCGTTTGCCTTCAAGCAATGCGAAAGGATGCTGCCGATGGACTTCCTGACATCATGCAAACTCTCCCATCCATAACCGAACTGGTCGATGTCGAGAACATCGAATCGATCATCAATGTGCTGCAGGACATCGATCGACACCAAGGCTCGGTGACGATTGGTGAAGCTTGCCATGTGCTGCTGGCCATGGTTACCCAAAGAAATGTGCGCTGCAGCGCGCGCATCATCAAGTTTCCGCTGGACAGGCGCACGCAATGCTTGGGATTCGACCTTCCACCGATGTGGACGCTATCCAGTGCACGAGTGAGCCTATACGGGCCTGAAGAACTACTGACATTGACCCAGCAAAACAACCCCATGCTTATCGCAACCCATTCGGCTGCCCATCACGGAAGAGCAAATCTGGTTGACTTCAAATCACATCAAAATTTTGAAGGAAGGGTAGTGCTTTACGCAGGAACCAGGACGGATTTCTCAAAGGTGATCGCCAAAGCCGTCGATTCACATGCCACTGGAATCGCCACCTCATGCTTCAGCAAATCAGTGGGAGGCAAGCAAGCCCGCGGTCGAATCGAGCTCCCTCCCGATTCGAAAATATTTGCCCTGAGCTTGCTACCGAGTGAAATGCGGCAACTGGAGCTTGGCCTGGAGAACGCGAAGGTAGTTTTTAATGTTGATATCGACGCCAGGCAAACCGGCTGGATGCCCGTCGTTGAGCTAAGCCTGGACAGTGATGATCCGAGAGAGTATTGGCTGACCGCCCATGTATGCCACCCGAGGCCGTCCGCCAATGACAACGCATCAGGAGTGGCCGTAGCGATTGAAATTTATCGCATGCTGTGCCTTTTACAAGCCGATGGCTTCCATTTCCCCAGCATAAGGATCTTGTTGTCGCCGGAGTTCGTTGGGATGGCGGCTTATCTGTCGACGATCTCCAAAAAACCTTGTTTCGTCATCAATATCGACACTGTGGGCGGTGACATCGGCGCTACCGGCGCCAAGCTGGAACTGGAACTTGCGCCGAATTTCATGTCCGCCCCTCAACAAGTGAGACTTCGGCAACTCATTGAAGCCAATGCTATCGCCCTGTCGCCGCAGACATGCACAACCATCCCTTTTGTTGGCTACTCCGATCACGCACTATTCGCATCCCATGGCATAAACGTTCCCGCGGTTCAATTTGGACAATCTTCGGATCCCTACAACCATACCGACCTTGATCGGATCGACAACCTATCATTGCCGCAGTTGCGCTGGCTTGTAGCGCTGATCACACAATATCTACACGAAGAAGCGTCATCGCATGATCCGCCACCTGCTTCTTGCACGCTAGCGAACAAAACCTACCAAGCGCCTTTCAACATTCGCAGATTACTGCCCATGCTAAATGAGGAAGATCGCCAATTCGTGGAGAACAATTTCGCGTCACGCAAAACGACCTTTCGCGATCTGCAGTACATCTGGCTGCTTTTTCAAAGAGAAACTTCCATCAAGACGATCATGGAGAAGATCATCGATGTCTTTCCAGATACAGACCGCACCACCATGGAGCGCTATGTAAAAAAAATTGCCGATGTCACACCCACAAGATTGATCTGAAGCGTACGAATTTGGCTGTTTATCGGTGGATGGCATCACTTGATGCTGGACCATTCGAAACGGGTCCAATCATCGATCGAAACAGGCATAAAGCTGCAAAGAGTTCAAGCGATTTACCGTGCCGCATGCGCAATACCCATCAAGCCAAACGGAGCTTGAACCTTCCAACACCGGCACGACTCCTGAAGATGGCCGCGCAACTCGACCATGCCCTCACAGTGGTCAATCGACTCCCCCAGACGCGAGGTAGCCATGAACGTCCAATCAATCAGTTCACTGCCATGCTTACATGTCGTTACCGCACACGGAAAGCTCGTACTTACCCCACTAAGCGGCCGCGAAACGCTGCTGGAGCTGCTCGTACGCTCACGCATTCCCTGGAGCGCCGTTTCCATATTTGGCTTTCAGAATGCAGAACAGGGCTTTTCGCTCAGTAGTCTGGACGTAAATTTTGACGAACTACGGGGCGCAAGCCATCTGGAGGCCCATTTCAATCGAAACATCAATCCGCAGATGTTCAATATCCTTGAATACGACAAGGCCCGGGCAAGCGGCGGCTCGGAAGTATGCAGTTTCATTTTTCAGAACGTGAACAATGACGCCGGCACGATCAAGAATGTCATGAAGGGATTGTCCCAGGCGGAATGCCAGGAAATCATATGCCGCAACGTGCATGATTTCGTCCAGGCAAACATTTCGCCTCACGAAAGACTCGTGGTAGGTGTATCCGGCGGTGGAGATAGCAACTCCTTGCTGCTTGGCTTGACCAGCTTCAAGGATTTTCCCATCGATATTCGACCGGTCATCATGAAGAGCATCCCGGATTGGGATGCAGGCGTACCTCGTGCGCAAGCGCTATGCGAAAAATACAAGTTGCACTTGAGGGTTGTACCGGAACATGAAGTCCGTCATATCTGCGGCCTGCCGGCTGAAGAAGACCTCATCAGGACTTACGAATCCATCTTCCCGGGTGACGATTTCGAGTTCCTTGGCACGCTGATCATTCGTAGAGTACTCACTGCCATTGCCAAAAAAGCCGATGCATCGGTCGTCACGGGCTTGAATCTGGAAGATATCCTGTCGGAAAGCCTGCTGCACGTTTCCCATGGAAAGAAGCCACTTCCGTTTCCCGTGCGGCGGATCGACGGCATGAAATTTTCCTATCCTTTGTGGATGTGCCCCAAAAAGATCATAGACGGGTGCTTTCCAAGGTTTTCAGTTGAAAACTATGCGATGCGTTACCCCTGCTTTTCGGTTGGCCGTAACTTGTACTACATGATGGCCTATACGCTGCAGTCTCAATTTCCTGGCAGTGTAGAGCCCTTTCTTCGCGGCCTTCAGGCACTCAGAACAGACCATTCGGTAGGAATCGATATTCCAGGCGAACTGGATTTTGCTGTCTCGACCGATGTCAGAGCGAAATTCAACAAATGGATCAAATCCGGTCTGCCCATGACGTAATAATTCATCTTGCCACCATGCTGCGGCCCTCATGTCGCGCCACGGCCAGTCGAACACTGCAGGGATTTCACTGGCGGTTCAAGTGCGGCATTTCTTTGCTGTCCAAAGCTGCTTCCAAACTGTCGACTGGAACGATCGTACCTCACGGAGTATGCCACCCATGACTACTGCCACTGATACTCGATTGGGTGTCGACCTTTATGGAAAGGCGTTCGAGCCGGCGGATGGAGCATGGTTGAACTTGGCTTGGACACTGGATGAAACCAAGCTACTGGGTGTCAACCTGAGTGAGGTGTTGCAACGTCTTCTACTTGAAGAACGGGATGGCGACTTTCCGTCAATTCGTCATTATGCGGTTGATGACGGTCACGGCCGAAAACGTTTGAGGACGGCCGCTGAAAAACACTTTGGCCTAGAGCTGGATTCAACGCAAATATTTTGCGGGGCGGGTGTCACTGGCCTGCTCTACTCCCTTTCCTCCCTTTGTCGAAAGGGGCTCCTATGTCTCGGCGCAACCCATGTAGATTTACCTGCATGGATCGCTCGGAAGGGGCTTCGGGTCGACCATTTCACTGAATCGAGAAGGTTGGACACAAGCGATCTATGGCTCATGGAAAATCCAGGCTTCTTCATCCAGGAATTCCAGGAAGATTTACCATCGATTTGCCGCTTGGCCAGCGACCACCATGCCATCGTTGTGGTGGACGAATCGAACGCCAATTATCTTCCGCCGCGGAACAGCTGGGTCAAACATGTTCTCGAAGAGAAAAACCTGATTGTTCTAAGAGGCTTTTCCAAGGCTTACAGTTTGGGATCGATTCGTGTAGGCGTTGCATTTTGCTCTTCTGATCTCAGCCATAGATTGGAAATGGTGATGCCCCCTTTAGCGGTGTCGAGTTTGAGTTTGGCGCTGGCATCCCGTTTGTGGTCACTAGGGGACATTGCGGCCCCTATCAGAGAACACATATCAGGTAGAAAGCCCTTGATGAAGTCCATGCTGCGTTCTTGTGGCGTACATACGCTTTATTTTGACAACCCCGCCCTCCCCTATATCGTTCTGCCACCCGATCAGCAATCATTGACGAAGTTGAATGAGATGCGCATCAGAGGAAAGCTGCACAGCACGGTCAGTTTGATTGAAAGCCAAAGGCTTTTTTTCCGTCTTAGCATCCCCCTGAGCGAGCCCAGATGGCTGGCATTACAGAAAAACCTCATAGAGATAGTGGAGTCTTGACGCTCACACTAGTCCCATAGCGAAGAAATGGGATATCCACCTCATGTCATTCAATGTTTTCGAATGGGTGATGCTCGCAGCCTTGCTTCACGCCAGTTGGAATGCGCTCATCAAGCAGGGCGGCAACAAGCTCTTGTCAATGGTGCTTGTTGCGAACTCGGCTGCCCTGCTGGCTGCGTTCTTCCTCCCCGTTCTGTCGCCTCCTGCACGGGCGAGTTGGCCATTTATCCTTTCCTCAACGATCTTGCAGATAGGCTATTTTGTTCTGCTGGCCCAGGCCTACCGTGTAGCGGACCTGAGCCAGGCCTACCCGCTCATGCGCGGCACCGCACCGTTGCTCGTGGCCGTGGCATGCGCATGTTTTCTGCGTGAATCGCTGCGACCGATAGCCTGGACGGGCATAGCGGTCATCTGCATCGGCATTCTCAGCCTGGCATTGCCACGGCAACTTGAAGGAGGTCGACGCGGAATCGGCCTCGCGTTGCTCAATGCCGTGCTGATCGCTGGCTATACTTTGGTCGACGGCATCGGCGTAAAGCTCTCCGGCGCGCCGGCTGCGTATACCCTCTGGATATTCTTGTTGACCGGCATTCCGCTTGCCGCATGGGCGCTGCTCGCACGTCGAGCAGCTTATTGCCGTTACATGGCAAGCCATTGGCGGGCCGCCCTCGCCGGCGGCATCGGAACCACCACTTCCTATGCTCTGGTGCTAGGGGCCATGACCACAGCGCCGATCGCCATGGTTGCGGCCTTGCGAGAGACGTCGATCCTCTTTGCAGCCGTCCTTTCAGGAATGGTACTGAAAGAAAGCTTGGGGCTGCTCCGGCTCACGGCCATCTGCATTATTGCGGTGGGCGCGATGGTGCTTCGGCTAGCCTGATAGCCGGGGGATAGAACCGAAAAGTAAGACTATCGCCCGGGTCAAGAACACACACGACCCCAGCCCCATGGCGAGATCATGACCGCACTCTCGAAAGGGCTGCAAATGGAGTTTGAACGGGAGAACTTGTTCACGTCGTGCGCTTATCCGCTCCGATCAAGGTTCGACAGGCTACTCTTTGCCCGGGCGATCGCCACCGCACGCAGCACTTTCGGGCCGCGTAAGCGTTACGTGGCAGAAGCCCTCCTTTGGCCGAATCAACTAACCTATCGGTACGCTCGGCGAACGGCAGGCGCGAAAAATAGCCAAATCGAGGTGGCTTCGCGCAGGCCGAGCCTTACGGATCTTGGATGACCCGTCTGCCGGTTATGGAGCGCCTACGCGCTTTTCCAGTCGTGAAGGGCCCATGCCGTCCGGATAAAACTCCAGCGCGGTGACCTCTCCGTTTTTTGACCTCACGACATGAAAGTAGTCGGTGCCGTCACCGGAATAATAAAGAAGCTCACCACGAGCCGGCGTCAAGGGTCGTTTGGGTCCAGGCGCCCGTTGGATATAAAGCTGCCCGCTCTGGGAAGTTATGACATGCCTGGATTCCCCCTGAATTTCATAGCTTCCCAAAAGGGCTTCCACCTCGCGCCTTGACAGGCTTGCGTCGTCGAAGCGCTGGTAAGGCTTGCCGATGGCCAGCGCGGCCAGTTGATGCGCGATGCTGCGTGCGTTCGGCTTTCCGGCGTCCGAGTTGGTGAGTACGACCACCGTTACTTTTTCTTCAGGCATGTACACGTATTGCGATGAAAACCCCTCGATGCCACCGTTATGCTCAAAAGCCTGCTCACCGCGCAACCGATCCGGCATGACGCCATAGCCATAAGGAGCGGTGCTTCCATCCGGGAGCCTGACGGGCGTCGTCATTTCCTTGAGCAGCGAGGATGGAAACGTCTTGCCATCGTTGAGGCCCTCCACCAGGCGGCGTACATCATCGCTAGTTGAAGCGAGCGCTCCGGCGGTCATGGGACCATTGATGGAGACAAAGGGCGGCCTGGCTACAGCGCCGTGCGTGTCGGCGCTATAGCCTTGCACCAGATGGCTTACCACGGCATCGTCGGGGTAGTAGCCCGTATGGGCCATGCCAAAGGGGGCGAATACCAGGTCATGTTCGACCTCATCCCAGCGGCGCCCCGTCACCTTTTCGATGACGGCACCCAGCAGCATGTATCCCGAATTGCTGTAACGCCACTCGCTCCCGGGCTTGAAGTCCAGCGGTTGTTTCGCGATCTGGCCGACCAGTGTCCTGGTGTCCATGCTCAGGGTCGGATCGACATTCCAGGCATCGCTTATGCCGGCTGTGTGATTCAGCAGCTCGGCGATGGTGACGTCGGACGCATGCGGGAAGTCCGGCAGGAATCGGGATAGAGGGTCAGCCAGCGATAGCTTTCCTTGCTGGCTCAGCAACAGGATGGTCGCCGCCGTAACTGTCTTGGTGATCGAACCAACGCGATAGACGTCATCGTCTGCCGTTGCTACATGAAGCTCCAGGCTGGCCATTCCGCGCGAGGCACGGTAGATCACCTTGCCGTCCTTGGAAACCAGTGCCGAGATACCCGGCCCATCCTGCTGCGTGGAGTGAGACAGGATTTGATCCGCAACCGGTGCAAGCTGCGAAATTTCCGATGCGGCGACCGGGAGAGTCGCGCCAAGCAGCGAGATGGTCAACAGAGCGGCTCGTAACTTGCAACCTATGCAATCCATGGTCATTCCCTGTGTTAGTTTGCCCGCTCGGCGGGCACGCCGATAATGATTGATGCGAGCAGGTGTCGATAGGCATTCTTTCACGCCCACTCCCGGTCAAGGCGACTGCTCAGCGTAAGGCTGTGACGTGCACCAGGCTGGTCATCGCATCAACGTAGCCCTGGCGTCCGTCGGCCAACAGCGGAAGCAGCGGCGTGACGGAAACTTCGTTCACCTTGGTCCAGTGAACGGTACCGTGTCCGTCTCGGAAGATGACAAAGGGCACGTCCTGGATGACGTAGGGCTGCCCATCGACCTTGCCAAGCAGCATCAGCACGTGCCCCGGCACGACAATCAGGTCGCCCACATCCGCGTTCAAGATGGCTTGGACCCGTGCGTCATGGGAATCCGCAGCCGTGAAGAACTGATGTGCGAAGCCAGGGCTCTTTCCTTGTGCACCCGAGTTGGGCGGCAATAGCAGACCCATGCTGCGATAAACGTCGCTGGTAAAGCCGCTGCAGTCACGGGTGTTGTAGGCATGCCCCCAACCGTAGCGCTCACCCAGGAACTTGAAAGCCTGGCGAATGATGTTGGTCCGCGTAAGCGGCAGATAGTCCGGCGAAGTGTCTCGTGCTTTCTGCAGCAAGGCAGGTTTGAAGCTCAATGCGCCATCATCGCCTCGCACCGGCAGCTCGACTGCCCAAGATGCATAAGGGCCCTGACCATTCACAGGCTGGTCGGGCGGCACGCTCGCAAGCGGAAGACGCGTGCCCATGTCGAGCTGCAGCTCGGAGAGCCCCGGGGCTTCCGGCGTAAAGACCGTGCGCAGCTCGTCGCCCGTGACAACGCGGAAGGGTGACTTTTGCGCATAGCCGAAGACCGCCCTTGCGTCGCCCTGCGCAATGTCCACCGTTGCAACCCAAGCTGGCCCCTGATAGCTGACCACCAGCCACCATTTCCCATCCGCGCTGGGATGAACCATGACCACCGGATCGCCAGGGAAAAGCGTACCGGCCTCGAAGCTCTCGAAGTCGGTAGCGTCCTTTGAAGCATAAGCGCGCACGGCGGTCGGATAGGTGTGCAATTGCGCCCTCCGTACCGCCATGCCGTATCGGGTCGGCTCACTTGCACTGATCCGGTCCATCCCGATGTTGGCTTGGATCTCAGCCAGGCTCTGCGGAGAAAGCGAGTGACCTTGCGCATCGACCAACGGCCCGCTCAAGGGACTTGCGGCGCCCTTGATCCAACGAAGAACCCTTTCGCGCGTCATGGTCGGCGGGAGACTGAGCAGATCGACCAACGCAGCATCGCGGGTCGCGGTTATCTGGTTGCGCGCCGCGACTTGTTCCGTGGTCATCAGGACACTTTCGGGCGCCTGAGCCCGGGCGATCCAAAAGCCCGGCGACAACATCGGCTCCTGCACCCCGATCACGCCGGAAGGCGGAACCACACTGCTCACATCCTGGGCGATTGCCGAGCAAGACCATAGTGCCGCGGCTGCGAACATCGCGGACAGCAGGGTTCTGCGCGAAGACCTGATCACTACCAGGTCTCTCCTGCCGGCACGACGCTCCAGATCATTACCCTGCCTGGCTCCGGTACGAGTTGACATGTCCAAGTAACCTCCCCTCTCCATCTCCATCAAGCTGTACTGCTCGCAGCAAGACTCGTACCAGCACAAAACCCCGTACTTTGCGCGATTGCGCCCCGTCCGCGGACGTCCGCAACCCGTCCGCGATGGATGAACGCGGACGTTGGGCGCCTACCCATGCCACGACCTCTTCCATGCCGTCGCCGGCCAGCCGATAAGGTTCGGCCACTTTTCAGATATTAGTAGATTTTCCAACGAGATAATCGCGACTACTCGCATACGGTGTGAACGTCCTTCACCGGAATTGCACGAAACTTATGTGAAAAAAACGCATGGAAGGGGCGCTCAGGGGCGTCGGGGGCAACGGTTCCACTTCGCACCAGGCGACAAGTCGCAGCGGCGGCAAGTCCGCCGGCGATGTATCGGATCACAAGATTTCCAGTCGAAGGCAATCATTGCAGAAGAGCATGTCGGGCTGACGGTTTTCCTTCCAACACAGGGGGAGGGGTAAATTGAACGCTGTAACGCGCCATCTGTCCGTCGCAAGCAACGCCATCACGCGCTTCCTGTTCGAGCACATCGTGGTGGTATTGATGGTGCTGGTCGTCACCGCCACCGGGGTGACGTTCTGGTACATGAGCCATCTTCAGGACAGGCTGGTGGCAGCCCTGGCCCAGCAAGGGGCGCAGCTTCAAAGCAGGACGATTTCGGAAATCCGTGCGCTCTACACCTCCAATGTCGTGGAACGCGTGCGTAGCCATGGCATCGAGGTGACGCCCGACTATCAAAAGAAGGATGCCGCCATCCCCTTGCCGGCCACCTTCACCATCGAGCTTGGCCAGCAACTCGGTGGCAGCGGAACGGGCTTGAAAGTGCGCCTCTACAGCGCCTATCCGTTCCCCTGGCGCAAGGATGGCGGCCCCCACGACGCATTCGAACGCGAGGCGCTTGATTCACTGCGCCTGCATCCGGACCAGCCGCTTGGCCGCTTTGATACCTATCAGGGCCAGTACGTATACCGGTACGCCGTGGCGGACCGGATGCTGCCGCAATGCATCAGCTGCCATAACTCCCGCCCAGACAGCCCCAAGAAGGACTGGAAGGTGGGCGACGTACGCGGTGTGCTGGAGGTCATTCGACCGGTATCGGCACTGGCTACGGCTTCGCGGCAATCGCTGAAGCAGGCCTTCGGCTCGTTGTCGTTCGTTGCGCTCTCCGGACTGGCCGCCATCGGCCTGGTGCTCGGCAGGCAGCGCCGCCAAGCCCGCGGGCTTGCCGAGGAGATCCACGAACGGCGTCGCGTCGAAGCCAGTCTGGTCGAAAGTACCGCGCGCTTTTCGGCCATGAACGAAGCCTCCCCACTGGGCACGTTCGTGACGGATCCCAATGGCTTGTGCCTGCGCGTCAATCAAATGTATCAGGAGATCACCGGCTACTCCGACGAGGCCATGCGTGGCAAGCCGTGGAATTTCGGCATCCATCCCGGCGATCAGGCGCGTGTGCTTTCCTTGTGGAGCGAAATGCAGAACAAGAACGGCAACTTGACCGCCGACTGCCATTTCCTCCGCCACGATGGCTCGATTACCTGGGTAAGTTGCAAAGCCGCTGCCATGCGCAACGGCGAACAGCTTCTGGGTTATGTCGGCACGCTCGAAGACATCAGCGAGCGCAAGCAAGTGGAACGCATGAAGAACGAGTTCATTTCCACCGTGAGCCACGAGCTGCGAACGCCGCTCACCTCCATCATGGGCTCGCTCGGCTTGCTCGCGGGAGGCGTAGGCGGAGCGCTCTCCGAACAAACCAAAGCGTTGGTGGAGCTGGCGAGCAAGAACAGCGAGCGGCTGGTACGGCTGATCAACGACATACTGGACATCGAAAAGATCGAAGCGGGGCATATGCAGTTCGACCTCAAGTCGCACGAGCTGCAGCCGCTGGTCGAACAGGCCATGGCTGTGAATCGCGCGTATGCCGAGCAGCTTGGCGTGACGTTCAAGCTGACTGCTCCCCTGCCCGGCATCTGGGTGCGCGTCGACGCAGATCGCCTGATGCAGGTCATGACCAACCTGATGGGCAATGCCGCCAAGTTTTCCCCGCAAGGCGCCAGCGTGGATTTGCAGATCACCCGCCACGAGGGTTTGATACGCGTGAGCGTGACCGACAAGGGGCCGGGCATCCCTGAGTCGTTCCGCCACAAGGTATTCGAAAAGTTTTCGCAGGCCGACGCCTCGGATACCCGTCCGAAGGGCGGCACCGGTCTTGGGCTGTCCATCTCCAAAGCCATCATGGAAGCCATGGGCGGCGGTGTCGGATTCGATACCCAGGAAGGACAGGGCACCACTTTCCATTTTGATTTGCCCGAATGGACCGAGACCGTCCCAGCCACGCTTCCCGAATTTCCGAAAGCGGTATCGCGACTGCAAAGAATTCTTGTCTGTGAAGACGATCGCGACGTCTCCACCTTGCTCTGCATGATGCTCGAACAGGCCGGATACGAAGCGGTACCCGCCTATGATGGTGCCTCGGTTAGGCGCTTGCTGGCTGAAGAAGATTTTGCCGCGATGACGCTGGACGTGCAGATGCCCGGCCTCGACGGCAGGGCTTTTCTGCACGAAATGCGCGCCGACCCCGCGCTCAGGGATCTTTGCGTGGTGGTGGTTTCCGGCCACTTGCGCAAGATTCCTCGCCTTAGCAAAGGCGAAGGTGATGGCCTTGGCGTCGTCGACTGGATTGCCAAGCCGATCGATCAAGGGCGCCTGATCAATGCCGTTCGCTCCGGCATCGCCGGCAGCACGGATGGAAAAAGCCGTGTACTGCATGTCGAAGACGATCCGGACATCCGCAAGATCGTCGCTTCGCTGTGTGCGGATATCGCCGATTTCAACAGCGCTGCCACCTTCCAGGAGGCGACCGTATTGCTGTCGACCAGTCAATACGATCTGGTGGTGCTCGACCTCAGCTTGCCGGATCGTACAGGCTGGGACTTGATTCCCTACATCGAGCAACTGGTACCCCCGCCGCCGGTACTGGTCTTTTCGGCGAACGAATTGTCCGTCGACGAATCCGGTCGTGTCGCGGCGGCGATGGTGAAGTCGCATGTCACCAATCCCCAATTGCTGGACGCGATCCAGTCCCTTACCCGCAGAATCTAGAGAGAGGGAGCAAGACATGGTCGTCAAGTCCCTGGAACGCATTCTCTATGTCGAGGACGAGCCCGATATACGGGCCGTGGCGCGCCTTGCGCTTGAGGCGGTAGGCGGTTTCGACGTATGCCTATGTGACTCGGGCAAGGCCGCGCTGGATGCTGTACAGGCTTTCAGCCCCGACCTGATCCTGCTGGACGTGATGATGCCGGGAATGGATGGCCCATCCACGCTCAGCGCACTGCGCGAATTACCGGATGTGCAAGAAACCCCGGTCGTGTTCATGACCGCAAAGGTGCAGGCCAACGAGGTGGCGCGCTATCGGCAGCAGGGGGCGATAGACGTGATTGCCAAGCCTTTCGACCCGATGACGCTGTCCGCCACCGTGCGTGACATCTGGAGCAAGCATCATGGTTGAAGCCTTGCCATGAAAGCCGCTCTTGACGTTACCGAACAGTTGCGCCTGCTGCGGGAAAACTATGCGCAGCAGCTGCCCGCCAAACTCGCCCAAATAGAACACGCATTTCGTCAGCGCGACAACATGCTCGAGCTGACGAACCTGCGCCACCTTGCGCATAGCCTTGCCGGTTCCGGGGCCACCTTCGGCTACCCTGCCCTCTCCGTTGCGGCACGCCAGTTGGAGACACTCGTGGATGCCGCCTTATGCGATGGGCGTCCGCTCAATCCAACCGAAGGCGACTGCGCCGCGCGATTGATCGAAGCACTCGGCCGGGAAGCGCGCAAGCCCATGGTGCCCGCCCCCACTCCCTCGCTACCTGCCAGCAACGTGCCGGAAGCCGAGCGCAAGCTGATCTATCTGGTCGAAGACGACGCTGCATTGGCCACAGACCTCATGCTGCAGCTTGGCCATTTCGGCTATATCGTCAAATCCTTCGAGTCACCGAAGCAGCTGCTTGAAACACCGGTCGATCCGTTGCTGGCCGCGGTGCTGATGGACATCGTATTCCCGCAAGGCGATCTCGCCGGGCCCGAAGCCATCATCCAGCTATCCATAGTCAGACAATTACGTACCCCCGTCATTTTCTTTTCCTCCCGCAACGATCTTACGGCGAGGCTCGCTGTCGCCCGGGCGGGCGGCGCCGCATACCTGGTGAAGCCGATCGACGTCGGCGCACTGATCGCCAGGCTCGACAGTCTGATCACGGACTTGCCGCCGGAGCCTTACCGCGTGTTGATCGTCGACGACAATGGTCCGTTGGCCAGCCACAATGCCGTCACCCTGCAGTCGATCGGCATCAGCACCGACATCGTGACCGATCCCATGACCATCCTCGCGCACCTGGACGATTTCAAGCCGGACCTCGTGCTGATGGACATGTATATGCCAGGATGCACCGGCGCCGAGCTCGCTGCCGTGATCCGTCAATTGCATAACTACGTGCTGGTGCCGATCGTGTACCTGTCGACGGAGACCGACACCGACCGCCGACTGATCGCCATGCAGTTGGGGGCGGATGACTTTCTCACCAAGCCCATCACGCCCGAACACCTGGTCTCCGCCGTCTCCACTCGCCTGCGGCGCTACCGCGTATTGCGTTCCCACATCGAGCAGGACAGCCTCACCGGCCTTCTCAATCACGCCGCAACCAAGGACCGCCTGGCGACAGAAACGGCGAGGGCTGCTCGGCAGCAGGCTGTATTCTGCGTTGCCGTACTCGACCTGGATCACTTCAAGAACGTCAACGACACCTACGGCCATTTGATCGGTGACGGCGTATTGAAGAATCTCGCCGAGCTGCTCAAGCGACGCCTGCGGCGGACCGACATCGTCGGCCGCATTGGCGGCGAAGAGTTCGTGGTGATCCTACCGGATACCGACGCCAAACAAGCCCTTGCTCTGCTGAACGAGTTGCGCGACGCATTTTCCCTGGTGCGCCAACGCGCCAACCGCAACCTCACCTTCACCACGACTTTCAGCTGCGGCATTGCCGAATTCGAACTGGGTTTGAACGCGAGCGATATTCTTCGGTTGGCGGATCAGGCGCTGTATCAAGCCAAGCAGGCCGGTCGCAACAGAGTGGCGTTGGCAAACCTTGACGAGGGAAAGGCGGCAGAGGCCAGGATCTTGGTCAGTGAATAGCCGAGGCCGCTGCGTGCTGGTCAATACATCGACACGTGCTTGTCGATCTGAAAGCCGCAGGATTTGCATGGCAGTGTTCGGTCCGGATGCCGGAACAGGCTTGCTACAGAGTGATATCGTTGCTTGCATTGTGCGCACGGCGAACGCAGAAAAGGCAACGCAAGAGGCACAAATATCAAAGGCGCGGCTATACGCATGCTCCAACGTACTGCATCGGGCAGCATTTCCATACGCGATGACGTATACAGACAACCCAAGGCGACCACGAAGCCGCCTACCGCCAAATTCCTCTTCTGCTTCATGCTTTCCAGAGCGGCGCGCAAGCGGCGGCGCTCCTGGGCCGGATCCCTGCTCGTGTCATTCATTCCATTTCCCCTGAATTCTCAAATTAGTTTGGGTGGGCAAACTTGTTCTCGTCAAGCACGAACCTTTCGAAGGCAGGGCAGTAAAAGCAGGTGGCTTAGCGTTTCTGGTAAAGGACCTGCTTTTCCTCGCCGTATCGTTCCATTTATTCCAATAGGATAGGAAACGAGCAGCCACACCTATCAGAGAGGAAACTCGATGAACGTGGGCGGGACATGGTCGGTGAGCCAGACACCGTTCTGCGACCGATAAAACAGGTGGCCACTATGCGACATTTGCTCGGCACGCACGATGAGAACTACAGGCTGGCCATGGCGGCTTCCGACCCGCGCTGCCGTGCCCGCATCCAATGACAGGTGGACATGGTGCCTAGCCTGCTTCAGCAATCCAGCATGGCGAATGGACGTCAAAAACCTCGTCGCAGTGCCGTGATAGAGGAGCGTAGGAGGCTGCAACGCCGCCAGCGCCAGATCGACCTTGACCGAATGCCCCTGGTTTGCCCGAATCCTCTGACCTGACGGGTCCAGGGCGAACCGTTGCTTGTCGCTGCTTGCGACCGCGTCGAAGATGTCCTTGATGGTCAACCCATAGCCACACTCGTTTGCCTGGCGCACGAGTTCCTCCAGGTTGACCCACCCATTCGCGTCCAGCGCCAACCCGATCGTTTCGGGCTTGTGCCGGAGCACGAGACTCAAGAATTTACTCGTGGCGACTGGATCTTTGCTCACTTATTTTTGGTCCTTTTGTGTTGGGCGAGTCCGCCATGGTGAAAGAAGACGTTACGGAGTTACAGACCCTGTTCTTTCTTTTCGCGGACAACAACACCATTCGGCCGCATGCGATGATCAACAACAGACATCCACACTGTCGCTGATATTCATTTGGACAGCTGGCTGCTGTTGGCTCGACACACTGCGTCATATTTCAATGCTTCGCCGCTCTCCCAAGGGTGGTAGTTCTGTGCCATCCGGATCCGCTCTGCCAGCGACGGATGGGTGCTACGCGTCAACTTCGCGAATACTCCTGGGTCGGCCATTTCGAGTCCACCGAGCCATCCCTTGAATAACGCCGCCGCTGCCACGTTCTCATGGCTAAGCTCGAGACCGAATCGATCGGCCTCCCTTTCGATATGCCGATTGAACGCCAAAAACCCCGGTTCAATCACCACGCATAGCGCCATCACGCTGAACAGCACCAACGGAAACGCGCGTACGTCGGACAGCTCCCGACAGTCGATGCGTTCTCCATGCCGGCTGAAGACCCAGCGCGCCGCCCTATCCACGATCCACGACGCAACGAGCACAAACGCCACAATGATTGCCAATGCCTTCCAGTTGTCGCCTAGAACGTAATGCTTCAACTCGTGCGCAACAGTAAAGCGCACCTGATCGGGACTTTCGACCTTGAGCAAGTCGGATTGGAGGATGACGCGGTTGGTCGGGCCCAGACCATACACGCTGGTGTCATCTCCTCCGACAACGATCTGGATGTGAGGGATTCCACACGCACTAGCCATCGTCACGATGGCCGAACGCAGCGCACCGTTTTCAAGTGGCTTGTAACCTTTGCCCGCAGACATCCACAGCGGCTGTCCAATCAGGACTACAAGAGCGATGGGAGCGGTGATTCCCGTGAGCCACAGCCACCATCGTTGTGGGCTTTTGCGGATTAGCAACAGCGGTAGCCACAGCAACAGCAAGGCGGCTAAAACCGGAAGAAGCAGCGACTGAAGCTGCCCAGTCAACCATGCCAGCGCAGTGTCCGCGTCTCTTCCCGGATACGCCAAATGGCGGCCAAATTCAACCGGAAGTCTCAGCACAAAGCGAATAAGCATGTAAATCAACGCAAAGATGATCCACGCCAAATAGCGACGCCGGCTTGACCAGCGCTCGGATAGTCGAGCGAGCCGTGATCCCCAACCGGACAGCAATAGCCATAACGGCAATAGTAAATCGATGGCTGTCTCGACAACCCACGTCCAGTTAAGAACGTTATTCCAGGCTACCGCGGATGGCGAATCAGGTGGAATTTCGACGCCACCCGCCATAGCGGACCCCGTTATACCCAGGAACAATAGGCATTGAGCGAACAGGGCGATCGAGCACCGCTCACTTCGACTACTGAACATCCGTTCCCCCTTTGTCCCTAACCCGTTCTATCTGTAGAGCCTACTTCTGGGCTGTCGAAAGCTGGCCTTCCCCGCTCAGCACCCCGAGTGGTCCAAACACGATCTCGCCGCCGGACAAACAATGGTGCCGGCTTCGGTTGGAAGCGGACACTGCCTGTTACTCAATAGGCTTTGTCACATCAAGGCCTGCCACTTTGGGCGGCAGGCCCACCACCCGCGCATGAACTATCCATATTTGGATATGCAGCGGCCGCCGGGAATCTGCACTGTGATTTCCGCTCACTATGCGCGGCCAATTCATGCTTAAACACACAACAAGTGCTGCGCGGTCCAGCATAGTTTGTGCGGATCGATCTTACCTGGTTTGTCCGCTTTGCACGTGCACCAGCATAAGCGCCTGATAATATTAATTTAATAGCTTATTCCGAAGCACATTTTTCGCGCGACATCATGTCATGTCATGGCAAGCATGATGACCCCTGTATAGAGTGCCGTGGATCGCGACGTCGTTCCGTCGCCTCCGGGATTTACCTTGCTCCGTGTAAAGGAATCACAGCGATTCGAATGCCCTCCAACGCCCCGCTCCATCGGACCTGAGGAAGGCGAGCTCCGGTGAGCTATTCAAATACGCAAAGATTTCGGCCTGATCAGACTTTGACGCGTATATCGGAAGCCGTGGCATGAAAATGTCCCCCTAGAGAACTCTCCGACTACTTTGCTATTTTTGGTCGAAGGAAGGTCCGCTACGGGAAGCGGACATTGCGTACATCAAGTAATGCGCTGCTTAACTTGAAACCCAGCGCCACTCCGATAAACCTCAATCCACGGTTCAGCCTCTCGGAAGGTCCAGAGAACAAGTTCGTTGTGCGTGAAATCATCCCACTCCGTATCGGGCCAAGTCGCGTTCCAACCGCCCCGGACTGCTTCAGGCCCATTTACGGGGTAAAGCGGGCAATTTGCTGCCAAGTACAACTTTTCGTATTTTGAGGGTATTGAATCGGGGAAATTGTCGTTGTATCCGGCCATTGCATTCCAGCCGCACGCCATGAGGTAGGCATCTATTTCGGGGCCACCCAAGAGAAAAATCGCGTCTATCGGCGGCAATGAAATATGTCTTGATTCGAACAGTGGAATGCCGTTTCGATTCGGCTCGCTTACCTCGATGACTCGACCTTTTTGCTCCCGGTCGAGTGACACCTCGCGCCAACGTCCCTCGTCAAGAAATGTAATGACCGGGGCGCCTTGCATTGACATTCCATGCCAATAGGCCACCGGATCACCTTGCCCGTCCAAGCGAAGCTGAGCGCTTGGCCTCGCCAGCTGGTTAGCGATCGCAACGAACTTTTCGAGATCCATGTCGTGTTCGATCCTGGCACGCTGAATGACCCGTACGGGCCGCTTATCCAAACAATATTGAACCAGCTTTTCCTCAATGCCCTTTAGAATTCCCATGCTCATTCCCCAAAAGCACAGGCAAAAATTAGCATGTCCGGTTTGGGTTAAGCGGACCGTATCTCTGATAAATGCCATTCGCTTAGGCAAGCGTCGTCTATAACTATGTGTAACCGGTCAAAATGGACAAACTTGCAGGATGTCCATCGAAGTTTGTCCGAATCGGACAAACCATGCTGGATGGCGCAGGAAGCGCTACACAGGAGAGAGATGGCGCGCCCGGAGGGATTCGAACCCCCGACCAATGGCTTCGGAAGCCACTACTCTATCCGGCTGAGCTACGGGCGCGTGGTAGGCGCTAGCGCGAAGGATCCCAGGGGGACGGCGCCGAGCGGAGGGCAAGTATACCGGAGGCGGATGGGGATGCCCATCGGCTCGGCTGATTCGCATCTCAACTGCACGGTAGGCGGCTCCCTCCCCAGCTCACACAGGGGAGGGCTAGGGTGGGGTTGCACGAACTTGCTGCAGTGTTTGAGCTCCCCTCAAGGTTGCTTCACCCCACCCCAGCCCTCCCCTACTACACGTAGGGGAGGGAGCGGGTCCGAGGGACTGCGGCAATTACTTCGCCTTGATCAGCTGGCTCAAGGTATCCGGCTTGCTGCTGTCGCGCTCCAGATGCGGATACTTCAGGCCACCGCGGTAGTCGATGCGCAGGGTCTTGTATTCGTCGAAATTCTTCACCAGTAGCTCGATCGACTGGCCGCTGTCCTTGGCTGCGGCGGTGACCGCCTCCTTGATCGCATCCGAATCGAAGCCGTGGCCATTCACTGCGACGATCGTCATGCCGGGCGAGAGGCCGGCGTTGAAGGCGGGGCCATCCCACAGCACGTCGTTGATGGCGCCTTCCTTGCCGATCGAAACGCCCAGCGAGTAGGTCAGGTCGGTCACGTGGCGGAACATTTCCATCGCCTTGATCGCGTCGGAAGGCTTGTCGTTGTAGACCAGCTTCCACCCGTGCGATGCCAGGCCGCCGGTCAGTGGACCGTGTCCGTCGAGGCGCGTGCGCAGGTAGCTCGCCCAGTCGTAGGGCGAAATGTCGTTGAGGGTCTTCACCACCTCTTCAAAGGTATAGGGATCGACGTCCCACGCCCCCGGATTCACGCCGAAGAACGCCTTGCCGAAATCATCGATGGTCTTCTTGCCGCCGGTGAGTTCGCGCAGCTTGCCGTCCACGTCCAGCCAGATCATCTCGCCGGCGGAGTAGTAATCCTCGCTGCCCTGGTAGTTGCGATACGGCAGCGGGCGGCGCGTCGCAATGGTGGGATCGTTGGTGGTGTCCTGCACGTTACGCCAGCTGGCCAAGCCCGGGCGGCCCTTGTCGTAGGTGGCGGCGACGGCGGCGACCATCTCCAGGTACTGCTTGTCGCTCCACAGGCCGGAGCGTGCGGCCACGACCTGACCCCAGAACTGCGTCTGGCCTTCGTACACCCACAACAGCGAATCGCCCATCGTCACATTGAAGTTCGGCGTAGCCAGATCCGCCCCACGGCGATACTTGCCGTCCCAGGAGTGATTGAACTCGTGCGAGAGCAGGTCACGCATCACCCAACCCTTTTCCCATTCGGTGAAATAGGCCGGCGGCGTACCGTTTTCGCTGGAACGGTGATGCTCCAGGCCATTGCCGCTCATCTTGTCGCTGAGCGAGAGCAGGAAGTCGTAGTGGTCGTAGTGATGCGCGCCATACAGCTTGTACATCTGCTGCACCAGCTGGCGATGGATCTTCAGCTGCTCCGGCGTAACCTCCAGATACTTCGGATCGTCCGCCACGAGGTTCAGGTGCACCGGCGTGCTCGCCCCGGGATCGAGGTCCAGGCGCTTGAAGTATTTGCCGGCGTAGATCGGTGAGTCGACCAGGTCATCGTAGTTGATCGGCTTGAAATGCACGTTGTCGCCATCTTGCGCAGCCACCTCCAGCGCGGAGCCGAACTGCCAGCCGGCCGGCAGCTTCACGCTGGGCTCGGCCTTGATCTGGCGCGCGTAGTAGCCGGCCGGATAAACGGTGACAGTGTTCCACTGCAGGTTGAGCATTTCCGGCGTCATCACAACACGGCCCTGGCGGGTGTCCTGCGGCGAGAGGAACTGGAAATCCACTTCGACTTCGCCGGCGCCCTGCGGCACGTCGACGTTGAAGGCGTACACGTTGTACTCATCGCGCGTCCACGGCAGCACCTTGCCGTTGGCTTTCACCGTAAGGCCGGCGAACTTGTCAATCGGGCCGCTGGGCGCGTGGTTGCCCGGAAGCCATTGCGGGTACAGCAGCGTGAGCCGACCGGCCGCCGCGACCGGGATGGTTTCATGGACCCGAAAGACGCGATGAGCGATGTCAGTGGCGTCCACCTCGATCTTCAGCGCACCAGCGCTGTAGGGAGCATTTTGCGGAGCAGGCACGTCGTCCGCAAAAGCGACGATGGCGGTGCCTCCCAGCGCGATGGCGAGAAGGGCGGCGGCAAGCGGGGTGCGTTTCAAGGGAGTCTCCTGGGTGCGGCGAGGCCACCAACAGGAATGTGAAGGCGGCGTAAGTCACGATCCTAGCCATGCTCACACGCCCTGCTCCCCTGCCAGAGGTCACGCGCGAGCCCAGCGCCGCCTTGAGTTGGGATCCGCAGAATTTCGCTGCGGCGCAACAACAAAACCTGAATAGCAATCGCCGTGCGAACCATTCGGAAAAGTTTGGTTCAGCACGGACGTTACAAAATTGTTACATCGTGTCCCCCGCACGATCCTTCGCCCCGACCTCCCCATCGCGGCGAAGCCTTAAAAAAAGAGAGAAGGAGTCCCCCATGAACAAGCTAGTCCTCTCGGCCGTTGTGGCCGCTGTTGCGCTGTCCCCCGTGCTGAGCCAGGCCGCTCAAACTGACGCCGTCGCCCCCGCCACCTTTGGCGCCAACATCAACCCCAACTGGCAGGACAACTTCTTCGTTGCCGGCCAGCTCGGCCAGACCAAGTACCGCACCGATTTCAGCCACGACAAGGGTACGTTCCAGAATGTGCGCTTCGGCTGGCGCTGGAACGGCATCGTCGGTCCTGAAATCGGCTATGCCTACCTCGGCCACCCGAAGACTGGCAATGACATCGCTTCGCTGTCGGTGCGCACGCGCGCCCTTACGGCCGGCGTGAATGCCAAGTACAACTTCTACAACAACTGGTTCGTCACCGGGCACGCCGGCTACCTGCGTGCGCAATACAAGCTCGACGCCACGCTGCTGGGCATGAATGCCAAGGGCACTCGCTACAACGATGGCCTGTACGCTGGCCTGGGCGTGGGCTACGACCTGACCAGGAACTTCAGCCTCGGCCTGAACTACGACAACTACCGCCTGAACACCGACAACGGCGGCGGCAACTTCCTCGACCGCAAGCACGTGAACGTGGCGGCGTACTCCGCTTTGGTGGAATACCGCTTCTGATAAGACGCGGCACGCAAATGTGAGCTGCTGGAAAACCCCCGCTTGCCGGGGGTTTTCTTTTTGGATCGGATTGGGTTTTCAGAAGAAATCCGGCGTCCCTAAAGTTTGTCGCATTGAGGCCGATAGCTTGCTGGTCGCTCTTTTGAAGCGAATGCCCTTTCCCCCTAAGGACTCATCCATGAAAACCGTACTCGCCGCGACCCTGCTGCTGGTCGCCCCCATCGCCGCCCATGCCGCCTGCGCAGCCAGCGATTTCACCATCCAGGACGTCAAGGTTTCCGCGGTCGGCTCGGGCGTTGCCACCCGCCTGAGCGTCAAGGGCAAGCTCGTGAACAATTGCGCTTCCGCCGCCGCCGCCCAGGTCCGCCTGGATGCGAAAGACGGCTCCGGCAACGTGCTCGCCTCCAAGATGGGCTGGCCCGCCGGGACCACCAACGTCAGCCCCGGCCAGTCGGTGGAATTCGATTTGGGCCGCCTGATGCATTACCAGTCGGACATGCAGAACTACTCGCTCAGCGTGGTCGACGTAAAAGCCTGGTAAGACGCCCCAGTTTGTCTATCTGCCGACGGCGCAAGCCGTCGGCTTTTTTGCCTGGCGGAGTCAATCTAGAAGTGCATCATCGATCTTTTGTGCCAGATCGTCTCGCCCAAGCGCTCGCATAAACATCTCGGCCGGGCAGTGATAGTCC
>NZ_RYYV01000009.1 GCF_003977665.1 Dyella choica
CATCAAGGCTCGCGATGGCCTCGCTCCGGCTGATGCACTTGGAGGTTGAATCTGCCGTTACTTTTCTTTGGGCCAGCAAAGAAAAGTGACTCGGTCGCTTGCGACCGAAAGCGCCGCAGGCAATGTAGCCATCAGCGAAATGCAGCAATCGTGCGATTAGGGGGGTGTTGGGGCACACCCCAACCTGCTTTCAGCGCTCGAAGACGATACTGGCAATTGCCCCATTGGCATCCGTGCGCGGCCTGATCGAAACATCCCAGCCGTAGAGTTCGCACAGGCGCCTCACGATCGCCAGTCCCAAACCGGCGCCGCTGCCGCCGGCACCTTCACCACGGACGCCGCGCTGGAACAAACGTTCGGCATCCTCGGGCTTGATGCCCGGGCCGGTGTCGATCACCTCGATGCGCCCTTTTTCCACCTGTACGGTTACCCGGCCCTCCAGCGTGTACTTGATCGCATTGCCGATCAGATTGGTGAGCGCCACCGACAATACGGACGCGGGTGCATTGACGGTGACCGGAGCGTTCTGCGCCAACTCCACCTCGATAGGTTTGTCGCGGATCTGCGGACGCTGGCTTTCGATCACGTCGGCAGCGACCTTGGCGACCTCGGTGGTTTCGCCACGAGTCGGACCGCGGCGCTCGGCACGCGACAGCAGCAAGAGCGCTTCGATCAGTTCCGTCGCCTGGCGCGACGCGCGTTCGATGCGCTTCAGGCGCTCGCGCAGCTTTTCAGTGAGGTCCGGCGAACCTTGCAGCAGCTCGGTGGTGCTGGAAATCACTGCCAAAGGGGTGCGCAGTTCGTGGCTGACATCGGAATTGAATTCGCGGTCGCGCTCGACCATCGCCGTGAGGCGCGTGGAGTATTCGTCCAGCGCCAAGGCGAGTTCCCCCACCTCGTCGTCGGCAAAATGGGCTGCCAGCGGCTCGGCGCGCCCGGTCTTGCGGAAATCTCGCAAGCGCCGCGCCAGTTCGGTGACCGGCTTCAATACCTTGCGCGACAGCCACAGGCCGATCGCCAGCGACAAAAGGCTGAACAAGATGACGGATGCGACCAGCGACGTGACGAGCTGACGCTTGCCCAGATCCTCGCGGCTGATGTCGTAACTGATGAAGCCGATCAGACCGTACTTGCGTGAAACAGCCAGCTTGTAATGCCTGGCGCGGCCATCCTTGTCCACGTCGTGCATGTCATACACGCCGGGGGCGAGGTTTTGCCAGCCAAGCGGTGCCCGGTAAACGGTACGGTCGCTAAACATCCAGGCATCGATCAGCCTGGAGCCAACCGGTTTGCTGGGGTCCGCGTGCGTGGACTCCACCGCCTGGTTGACGTCGCTTTGCAGGCTGGCATTGACCAGCTGATTCTCGACCTTGGCCCGCACGTACAACGACGCCATGGCAAACAGCGCGCTGAGGCCGAAACCGAACAGCGCGAAGGAAATCAACAGGCGGAACCGCAGCTTACGCCGGGACTGCATCCGGATCGACCATGCGGTAACCGATGCCGTGCCTGGTATGGATCAGGGCTTTTTCGAACGGCTTGTCGATCGCCGCGCGTAGGCCGTGGATGTGCACACGCAGGCTGTCGCTGTCGGGCAACTCCTCGCCCCATACTTTCTGTTCCAGGTCCTGGCGCGTGACCACCGAGGGACTGGCTTCCATCAGCGCCTGCAGCAGCTTCAGGCCGATTGGATTGAGCTGGATGGATTTGCCGTCGCGGGTCACCGTGAGGGTGTCCAGGTTGTAGGTCAGGTCAGCCACCTTCAGCACCCGGCTCTGCGGGCCCTTGCCGCGGCGTGCCAGCACCTCCAGGCGTGCCGCCAGCTCCTGCAAGGCGAAGGGCTTGGTCATGTAGTCGTCCGCCCCGGACTCGAAGCCAGTGAGCTTCTGTTCAAGGGCATCGCGGGCCGTCAGCATCAGCACCGGGGTCTGCTTGTGGGCTTCGTGGCGCAGCTTGCGGGCCACGTCCAGCCCGTCCATGCCCGGCAGGGTCAGATCGAGCACGATGACGTCGAAGTCATGCACCACGGCCAGATGCAGTCCGGTAACGCCATCTCCTGCAAAATCCACGACATGGCCACGATCTTCCAAATAATCGCCAATATTGGTCGCGATGTCGCTGTTGTCTTCAATCACTAGAACGCGCATGCGTCTCTCCGCTACGCAACCGGCACACAGGCCGGGGATGGGGCCAAGCTTAACGAGTGCGCGGCGCAATTGTTAAGCGCCAGGCTGAACGTCGGCCTGCGGGAGGGGATGGGATGGGGCTCAAACCCAAGAAAAAGCCCGGATACGGCGACTGGACGTCGCTGCATCCGGGCTGAAGCTACTGCCCCGATACCGTCGTCTGCTGTCGCACTTGCGATTTGAAGTGGCGAGCAAACGAACAGTGACGCCTTTATAGGGGCGAGGCGGTTACGCGGTAGTTAACGGGCTGTTGAGAAAACAGCCCGTTAATGCAGGCCATGGATGGCCTGCCGCGAATCAAGCACTGCAAGTGCTTGATTTAAGCGTAGCCGCGTTCGGACAAATCCGCATGGAGCGGATTTGGACAGCCGTAGGCTGGCCCGCAGGGCTTGCTCCAGGGATGGAGCAAGCACATGTGCCGAACGCGGCGCGTTGAGAATGTGCAGGACAGCACTTTCTCAAAACCTAAATACCGTCCCAGCACTCACAGCTTGCTTAATGGCGATACGCATCGTGACTTTGTATTCGCTACGTGAAAAGACGGCTACGCGCGTTTCGATGTCTTGGCGACATGCCGCTCCAGATGACGAATGATGTGCTCGGCCACGTTCACGCTCGAAGCCGCCTCGATGCCTTCCAGCCCCGGCGATGCATTGACTTCCAGCACCAGCGGACCGCGCTTGGAGCGCAGCAGGTCGACCCCCGCGATACCCAGCCCCAGGGCCTCGGCGGCATCTACCGAGATGCGCTTCTCGGCCGCGGTCAGTTTGGCCGCCACGGCGGTGCCGCCACGGTGCAGGTTGGCGCGGAATTCGCCAGCCACCGCTTCGCGCTGCATGGCCGCCACCACCTGTCCACCCACCACGAAGCAGCGCAGATCGCTGCCCTTGGCTTCGGCGATGAACTCCTGCACCAGGAAGTTGGCGTACAGGCCACGGAATGCCTCCACCACGCTTTGCGAGGCGCTGCGTTTTTCCGCCAACACCACGCCGGTACCCTGGCTGCCTTCGTTGAGCTTGATCACGTGCGGCGGATCACCCAGCAGATCCAGCACATCAGTGGTGTCATCCGGGTTGTCCCCAAACACCGTCACCGGCATGTCCAAACCTTTCGCGGCAAGAATCTGCAAGCAGCGCAACTTGTCGCGAGCCCGCAACACCGCGTCGGAGGAATTGGGCGTATACACCCCCATCATCTCGAGCTGGCGCAGCACCGCCGTACCATAGAACGTACTCGACGTGCCGATGCGCGGGATCGCCGCATCGATATCGTGCAAAGCCTTGCCTTTGTGGCGGATCTCCACCTCGCCCGGCGCAATGCGCACATAGCAGCGCAGCGGATCGAGCACGCGCACTACGTGTCCGCGCTCGCGTGCCACCTCGACCAGTCGCTGGGTGGAATACAAGCGCGCATTGCGCGAGAGGATCGCGATTTTCATGGCTTGGGCACCATCGTTTGCGTATGCGCAGGTTTGGGCAGGGTGTAGGAAAGCGCCGGATCGACCTTGAAGCGCCCGACCAGGGCGGTGCGCCCCAACAGCATGGGAAACAGCATGTGCCGACGATCCGTCAGGTTTATGTCAACTTCGAAACGCTCACCAGCCAGCATTACTTCGGTGCGGATGAACCAGCGTTCGCTGCGTCCACCGCCGGTATCGACTACCACCCGCCGGTCGCACGCCTGTGCCTCACACCGCACCTGTCGTATCGAGCGACGGCCGAGTCCGACCACGAAACGCAGCCAGGTGTGCCCATCGCGGGTGAAGGCCTCCAGCTCGTCCACGTGCAACGAGCTGCTGCGCGCGCCGGTGTCGAGCTTGACCTTGAGCGAGGCAATACCGAACTGCGGCAATGCCAAGCGTTCCCGCCAACCGAGGGTGATCACGTCCGCCATGTCAGCTCACGCTGTCGGGTTAGGAAAGTCTCGGAGGGAACCGGAGAGGGGGGATGGAGCGGGTGAAGGGAATCGAACCCTCGTCAGTAGCTTGGGAAGCTACAGCTCTACCATTGAGCTACACCCGCAGCGCCGGGCGATGGTAACCGGCGAATGCGGCTTTGGGAATCCTGGGCAGCGCCCCGCGTGCTTTTCATCGATACCAGCGACCTCGCAGTTAAACCGCAGGCAACGGCCGTTCCCGCCCTAAGCGGGCGCTCATAATCCATGCGCAAGATGATCCCCACATACAGGGATGACGGCGGGCGCGACCGTTTCGCGTGCAGCGGCCTGGAGTGATTTATGCGTAGGCTCAATGGTGTCGTGTCATCGGTGCGCGGCTGGCGCGCGCTCATGGGTGTTTTATTGCTGTTGTGGACCGGACTGGCCCTCGCCCAGTCCGACGATGGCCAAGGCAGCGATAGCGCGGACCCGCCGGCGCGGGTGGCGCGGCTTTCCTACACTTCCGGCGACCTGGGGCTGATGCCGGCGGGCGGTACCGAATGGGCTGCCGCCGACATGAACCGGCCGTTGACCAATGGCGACAAGCTGTCCAGCGGACCCGACGCGCGCGCCGAGCTGGAACTGGGCGGGGCCGCGTTGCGGATCAGCAACCAGACCGACATCGGGGTGCTCAATCTCAGCGACCAGATCGGTCAGTTCGAGTTGACGCAGGGTACGCTCAGCATCACGGTGCGCAACATCGATCAGGGCGCGAGCTACGAAATCGATACGCCAACCCTTGCGTTGGTGATCAATCAGCCCGGCACATTCCGCGTCGACGTCGGTGCCAACGGCAACGGCACCTCGCTCACCGTGATCGACGGAGGCGGCATTGTCTACGGCGAAAACAACGCCCAGCGGGAAGTTTTCAGCGGACGCAGCTATCAGTTTGGCGATTCCTCGTTGAACGACATGACGGTAAGCGACATCGAGGGACGCGACGAATTCGACGCCTGGTGCAACGATCGTGATGCGCAATACGCCAATACCGCCGGCACGCAGTACGTGTCGCCCGACGTGGTCGGTTCGCAGGACCTGAACCAATACGGCGATTGGCAACAGGACGAGGATTACGGCACCGTCTGGTATCCCACAACGGTGGTCGCCGGCTGGGCCCCGTATCGCCTTGGCCACTGGGTATGGATCGGTCCCTGGGGCTGGACCTGGGTGGATCAGATGCCGTGGGGTTTCGCGCCCTACCACTATGGCCGCTGGGTGTATCTGCACGAGCGGTGGGGCTGGGTCCCGTGCGCGCCACGCGTACGGCCGGTCTATGCACCGGCACTGGTTGCCTTCGTCGGTATCGGCACCGGCGGTCCGGTGGGCTGGTTTCCGCTCGGTCCGCATGAGGTCTACAACCCGTGGTATCGCGCGTCACGCAACTATTACACCAACGTCAACGTCACCAATATCCAGGTCACTCGCAACATCAACCAGGTGACGGTGATCAACAACATCCACAACCAGTACGACCTCTATCGCGCAGGCCGGCCGATGACCGGTGTGAACTATGTCAACCGCGCCGCGCCGCATGCCTTCACTGCCGTCTCCGCGCAGGACTTCGCCAGCGCACGGAACGTGCAAGCCAACCAAGTGCGCGTGGACCCGCAACAGCTCGCACGCGCGCCAGTAATGGCGGCCGCGCCGCTGCAGCGCCCCTCGTCGGCCAGCTTCGGCCAGCCGCGTGGCGAGAACGCGCGCCCGTTGCCGGCTGCCGGGTTCAATCGGCCGGTGGTGGCGGTACGTGCGCCAGCCGCAGGCGTCGCATTCCATTCAGCCCCGCCCTCCAATGTGAGGGTACTGAATGTGCAACCGCAGAACGCGCCCCGGGTGGTCTCGGGACAATCGTTCCCGCGCTATGGCACGCCGGCCCAGCCACCCATTGCTCCGCGACCGGCCGCACCGGCTCTGCCGCAGGTGCCGCACTTCGCTCCGGCCCAGCAAATGCAGCAAGTCCAACAAGCGCCGCACTACCCGCCTGAACAGCCCGAGGTGCGGCAGGCTCCGCGTTCGCAACAGCCTGTCGTGCAGCAAGCGCCGCGCTACGAACCACAGCAGCCCACAATGCAGCAGGCGCCACGCTACATGCCACCGCAGCCGTCCGTGCAGCAGCAGCAAGAGCGCGAGCGGCAGGCGATCCTCGAACAGGAACAACAACGCTTTGAGGCTGCGCAACGCACCCACCAATACGTACCGGAACAGCAAGCGCCACGCCAGTACGCGCCGGCGCCTCGCGAGATGCCGTCCCAGCCGGCCTACCAGCCGCAGCCGTATCGCTATCAGCCGCCGGAGCAGTACGCGCGACCGGAGATGGCTCGCCCCGTCGAGCAGCAGCCTCACCCGCAGGCTGCACCGCATCCACAGCATGCGCCCCCGCCCAGGAGCGATAACCAGCAGCACTAGGGATGCTCTGATCTATTCCACGTACCCGTCACCGCACTGTATGCGCGTCTGGCTGCGCCCCAGGGGCGAAGGCAGACTGGCTGTCTGTCTAGGCGCTGGGGCGCAGCCAGACGCGCATACAGTGCCGCCCGAAAGCGTGCGGCCCCAACATTTGGAATTTAAAGACGGGGTGACGTCCAGAAGGCCCGCAGGCCGTGCCCCGCGGCTTGAACAGACGGCCAGTCTGCCCTGTGCCGCGCGACACACCCTGCGGGCCTTCTGGACGTCATGCCGGGTGCGCGGAATAGATCAGAGCATCCCTAGAGATGCTCTGATCCGGGCGGGATAAAGCGCAGGCCCGGCGCTACAATAGGTCGATGCAGATCACCCTCAACGGCCACCCGCACGACTGCGGCGACACCCTCACCCTCACCGAACTGCTGCACGAGGCCGGCTACGCCGGCCGACGTGTAGCCGTGGAGGTGAATCAGGAGATCGTGCCACGCAGCCAGCACGGCGCCTACTCGCTGCGCCAAGGCGACAAGGTGGAAATCGTCCATGCCATTGGCGGCGGCTGAGCGCGCCCCCATCCCCAACCATGAATATCAAGACTCAAGACACCGTCGACACCCTGGTCATTGCCGGCAAAAGCTATCGCTCCCGCCTGCTTACCGGCACCGGCAAATACAGGGATCTGGAAGAAACGCGCAGCGCCACCCTGGCCGCCGGTGCGCAAATCGTCACCGCCGCGATCCGCCGCGTGAACCTGGGCCAGGATCCCAACGCCCCCAGTCTGCTCGATGCCCTGCCACCCAGCGAGTTCACCCTGCTGCCCAACACCGCCGGCTGCTACAACGCAGTGGATGCGGTGCGCACCTGCCGACTGGCACGCGAACTGCTGGACGGCCACAAGCTGGTGAAACTGGAAGTGCTGGGCGACGAGCGCACACTGTTTCCAGACGTGGTGGAAACCCTCAAGGCCGCCGAGCAGTTGGTGGCCGACGGCTTCGAGGTGATGGTCTACACCAGTGACGATCCCATCCTGGCCAAGAAGCTGGAACAGATCGGCTGCGTAGCGGTGATGCCGCTGGCGGCGCCGATCGGCTCGGGACTGGGCATCCAGAACAAGTACAACCTGCTGGAGATCGTCGAGAACGCGAAGGTGCCGGTCATCGTCGACGCCGGCGTAGGTACCGCCTCCGACGCAGCCATCGCCATGGAGCTGGGTTGCGACGGCGTGCTGATGAATACCGCCATCGCCGGGGCAAAGGATCCGGTGCTGATGGCGCACGCCATGCGGCTGGCGGTCGAAGCCGGGCGTGCGGCGTTCCGTGCGGGACGGATTCCACGCAAGCGCTTTGCGTCCGCATCGAGCCCGATCGACGGAACGATTGGCTGACCCATTTGGCTTCCTCTCCCCTCCCGGGAGGGGAGTAGAGCGCTCTGCATGACTGATTCCCCCGACCACGACAGCCACCACCTCCGCCGCATTCGCAGTTTCGTCCTGCGCGAAGGCCGCATGACCCCCGCCCAGCAGCGGGCTTTCGAAACGCATTGGGCGCGGTTCGGCATCACCTACAGCGGCAAGCCGCAGGACTTCGACGCCCATTTCGGCCGCCGCGCGCCACGCGTGCTGGAGATCGGCTTCGGCAACGGCGAGGCGCTGGCCTGGGCGAGCGAGCACGACCTGGCGCGCGACTACCTCGGCGTGGAAGTGCATGGCCCGGGGGTGGGCCGGCTGATGAATGCCCTGGCGGCGAGGGACGCCGGCAACGTACGCCTCTACAAGCACGATGCCGTAGAAGTGCTGGAGAACGAGATCCCTCCCGGCGCACTGGCCGAGGTGCGCATCTGGTTCCCCGACCCTTGGCACAAGAAGCGCCACAATAAGCGCCGCATCGTGCAGTCCGATTTCGTAGCCCTGCTCGCCTCGCGCGTAGCTCCGGGTGGGTTACTGCATCTGGCTACCGATTGGGAGCCGTACGCCCAGCACATGCTGGAAGTGATGGAAGCCGCCCCAGCCTGGCGCAACCCGCTTGGACCCGGCCAGTTTGCCGAGAAACCGGCCTGGCGCATCGAGACACACTTCGAACGGCGCGGCTTGAAACTCGGCCACGGTGTGTGGGATTTGCTCTATAGACATCAACCTCGCGCGTAGGCTGGGATGGCAATCCCAGCATTGCCATGCATGCAACGGGCGATGCTGGGGTTGCCATCCCGGCCTACGCTGTGGCGCTGGCCGGAGCATAGAGGGTGTGATTGACGCTCCCAGAGTGCGGCAACGGTTAACCAGCGCCCCCGCACGCACGCTTATACTTCCTCGTTAAACAGGGATGAGTCACCGCGTGAAGCCACTGCCGCCCCATCGCATTCGGTCTTGCCAGGCGTCCGCCAGGGATGTTCTACAGTGGCGCTGACCCTTACCCCCGAAATGATCCTGGTGCTGGGGCTGGTGGGCTTCACCATGGTCATGTTGGTGCTGGAGTGGGTCCGCGCCGACATGGTGGCGCTGCTGGTGGTGGTGGTGATCGGCCTAACCGGCCTGATTCCGTCGGAAAAGGTCTTCCAGGGCTTCGCCGGCAACGCCGTGATCGCCATCATCGCGATCATGATCATGGGCGCCGGGCTGGACCGTGCCGGCGTGCTCGGCCTTACCGCGCAGTTCGTGATGCGCATGGCGCGCGGCAAGGAGTCGCGGCTCGGCGTGGTGATCAACTCCGTCACCAGCCTGTTCAGCGCGGTAATCCCTAGCCAGGCGCTGGCCGCACTGATGATTCCCGTCACCAGCCGCCTGTCCGCACGTACCGGCGTGCCGATCTCGCGCCTGCTGCTGCCGATGGCGTTCTGCATCCTCACCGCCACCAACACCACGCTGATCGCGAACTCGCCGCTGATCGTGCTCAACGACCTGATCGCGAGCGCCAACGCGAACCTGCCGCCCGGCGCGCAGACGGTGCCGAAGTTCGGGCTCTTCAGCGTGACGCCGGTGGGCCTCGCGCTGGCGGTGGCCGGCGTTCTGTTCTTTTACCTCTACACCAGCAAACTGCTGCCGGAGCGCGAGGACGAACGCCAGAAGGTGACGCCCGGCCGTACCGAAAGCTACTTCGCCGAGACCTATGGGATCGTGGGCGAAACGGCGGAGCTGACCGTGACCGCCGAAAGCCCGCTGGTCGGCATGAGCATCGGCGAGGTGGAACAACTGCATGGCGCACCGCTGATCCTGGCGATCAGGAGCGGCAACGAAGCGCGCATGGCGCCTCCGGCAGACCAGGTGATCTGGGTGGGCTCGGTGCTCGGCGTGCTCGGGCCGCGCGAGGAACTGAACCGCTTCGCCAACAATCAGCTTTGCCGCGTGTCGCCGCGCATGCGCCAGTTGGGCGAGCTGTTCAATCCCACACGCGCGGGCATTTCCGAAGCGGTGATTCCGCCCAGCTCGCGCTTCCTCAAGCAATCGGTCGGCGAGCTGCGTTTGCGCAAGCGTTACGGCATCTCGGTGCTGGCGGTAACCCGCGGCGACCAGGTTTACCGCGACGATTTGCGTTCCGTGAGCTTGCGCACCGGCGATACGCTGGTGCTGCATTCCAGCTGGAAAGCCCTGCAGGACGCCACCGAGGACAAAGACCTGGTGGTCGTCACCGACATTCCCCGCGAAGAACAGCGTCCAAACAAGATCTGGCAGGCGGTAGGCTTCTTTCTGCTGGCGAAGGGACTGGCGCTGTTCACCAACCTCGATTTGTCCATCGCGATGATGACCGGTGCCATCGGCATGCTGCTGTCCGGGGTGCTGAACATGGACGAGGCCTACAAGGCGGTGAACTGGAAGACCATCTTCGTCACCGCGTGCCTGATTCCGCTGGGCTGGTCGATGGATTCCACCGGCACTGCCGCCTGGCTGGCGCAGGAAGTGCTGCTGCACCTGGGTCGTGCCTCACCGTGGATCCTGCAGCTTTCGTTGGCGATCCTGACCTTGTTGTTCTCACAAGTGATGTCGAACGTGGGCGCCACGGTGATGATGGTGCCGGTGGCGATCAGCGTCGCGGTGGCTACGGGCGGCAATCCTTCCGCCTACGCGCTGATCGTGGCGGTGTCGTCGTCCAACACCTTCCTGCTGAGTTCCGGCCACCCTGCCTTGATGATGGTTACCGGCCCGGGCGACTACAGCAGCCGGGACTTCCTGCGCGCGGGCGTGCCGCTGACCTTTATCGTGCTGGTGATCACGCTGGTAGCGATCAATCTTATGTACCGTTGATGGAATGCGTCCTGGCGGTACCATCAGCGCCGTCCTTCTAGCGACCTAAGCAGACACCTGTGACCAGCTATCCTCACGCCCCTCGCCTTGCCGTGATCGGACTCGGTTATGTCGGCCTGCCGCTTGCGGTGGAATTCGGGCGACTGTTCGACACGCTCGGCTACGACATCGATGCCGCTCGCGTGGACGCCCTGCGACGGGGCACGGATGGCAACCAGGAATCCTCTGCGGAGGAACTTTCGGCCGCGACGAAATTGCACTTCACCACCGAGGTGGAGGCGTTGCGTGATCGCAACGTATTCATCATCACCGTGCCCACGCCGGTGGATGAGCACAAGCGTCCCGACTTCACGCCGCTGGTCCGCGCCAGCCAGATGGTCGGCAGTGTGCTCAAGCAGGGCGACGTGGTGATCTACGAATCCACCGTGTATCCGGGTGCGACCGAGGAAATCTGCGTGCCGGAACTGGAGCGCGCTTCCCGGCTGCGCTTCAACCTCGACTTCACCGTCGGCTACAGCCCCGAGCGCATCAATCCCGGTGACAAGCTGCGCCGTCTCACCACGATTCCGAAGATTACCTCCGGTTCCACGCCGGAAGCGGCGGATTTCGTCGATGCGCTGTATGCGCGCATCATCACCGCCGGCACGCACAAGGCACCGAGCCTGAAAGTGGCTGAGGCCGCCAAGGTGATCGAGAACACACAGCGCGACGCCAACATCGCCCTGATCAACGAGTTCGCGCTGATCTTCCATCGCCTGGGGATCGACACGCAGGATGTACTCGATGCCGCACGCACGAAGTGGAACTTTCTACCCTTCCAACCCGGACTGGTCGGCGGCCACTGCATTGGCGTCGATCCGTATTACCTCATACAAAAAGCCCAATCGACCGGCTATTACCCGGACATCCTGCTGGCCTGCCGCCGTATCAACGATGCGATGGGCCAGCATGTGGCCGCCGAAGTGATCAAGCTGATGGTCGGCCAGGGTCACGCGATCCGCGGCAGTCGCGTACTGGTACTGGGCCTCACTTTCAAGGAGAACTGCCCGGATCTGCGCAATACGCGCGTGGTCGACCTGGTACGGGAGCTGGAAAGCTTCGGTGCCGCCGTCGACGTGCACGATCCATGGGCGGACGCCGAGGAGGCATACCGGCATTACGGCCTGCGCTTGCTGTCAAACGTGGATGCCAAGGGAAGCTACGCGGCCGTAGTGCTCGCCGTGGCGCACCAGCAGTTCAAATCGGGCGGCGCGTATGACGTGCGTGCGCTGACCATGCCCAATGGCGTGGTTTACGACATCAAGGGCGTGCTGCCGAAAGAGCTGGTCGACGCACGCTTATAGGCTGGCGTGGCAATCCCTTCATGGGATCACGGCGAAGCTGAGATGGGCATCCCAGCCTAGCCATCCAGCAAGACCTCACCCTGCTCCACCCGGATCGGCACGGTGCGCAGGCTTTCGCCCCGGCACGGGCCACTCACGCATTCACCCGTATCCAGGCCAAAGCAGGCCCCATGCGCAGCGCACACCAGCATGCCTTTGGAAAGCAGGAACTTGCCCGGCGCCCAATCCAGCCGGCGGCCGGCGTGGGGGCAGATGTTCAGCCAGGCGTTCACGCGATCACCACGCCGCAGCAGGATCAGGCTTTCCTCACCGTCCGGCAGCCTCACGTCCAGCGCCATGGCCTCGCCATCGGGCATATCGTTGAGTCGGCAGAGGTGGCGGGGCGGGATGGCTGTTTCCATGGGCACTTGCCTTATGGGCCTTATGGCCTCATCGTTACGCGCGTAAGTCCTTGATTTTACCATACGGATTTTTAACATGCGCGTCGTTCTACCGCTCCTGCACCGCCGCCGCCATCCACTCGCCCAGGCCCTGTCCGTGGTGCTTGGCCTGATCGTGGTCGGCGTGCTGATGGTGTTCGGGCTGGTCGTGGCTGGCGTGCTGGCCGTCGGTGGTGTCTTTTGGCTGGTATGGCGGCAGTGGAAACGCGGTCGCGTTGCCGTATCGGGCGCCGCCCGGAAAGCGCACCAGCCGGAAGTGCTCGAGGGCGAGTACGTGGTGATCCATAGCTCGCGTCCGGTAACCCATCACTGAGCAAATTCCGGATAGCTGCCGATCAGGTGGCGCCCTAAGCTGCCGGCAACGTTCCTTTCCGGGTACTGCCATGCGTAACACCTTTGCCACCCTTGAAGCCCCGCTGGAACACGTCCGAGCGATGATCGAGCGTGCGACGGAAGCGCCGACGCTCACCACTCTGGCCGATGCCGCCAAGCTCAGCCCCAGCCATCTGCAGCGGGCATTTCGCCGCCGCTATGGCATGAGCCCGGCCGAATACCACCGCGCACGCCGCTTCGGCCAATTCAAGACGGCCTTGCGCAAAGGTGCCGCGGTGACTGACGCGGTGTACGACGCTGGCTTCGGCTCCGGCAGCCGCGTGTACGAACACACCAATCGATTGCTCGGCATGACACCGGCCAGCTACCGCGCCGGCGGCGCCGGCGCGCATATCCGCTACACCACTACCAGCACGCCCCTGGGACAATTGCTGGTGGCGGCGACGGCCAAGGGCATCTGTGCCGTCACGCTGGGTGCAAACGAAAAGGAGTTGGAGCAGCGGCTGCGGGATGAATTCCCGCAAGCCAGTCGTGAGCGCGTCGACAACGGCCGGGAGGAATGGCTCGACGCCGTGATCGCCCGTATCTCCAGCGAACTGGGCTGGAGCGAACAGGAGGCACCGGACATGCCGCCGCTCGATATTGCCGCCACGGCGTTCCAATGGCGCGTGTGGGAAGCGCTCACGCGCATTCCTGCCGGTACTACCAAGAGCTATGGCGAACTCGCCGCAGAGCTGGGCAAGCCAGGTGCAGCACAGGCCATCGGGCAGGCTTGCGGCAGCAATCGCCTGGCCTTGATCGTCCCCTGCCATCGCATCGTGCGCGAGGATGGTTCGCTCGGCGGCTGGCGCTGGGGAGTGGAGCGCAAACGTGCCTTGTTAGAGCGGGAAGAACGGCGCAGCGCGAACAGCGCTGCGTAAGCCCCTGCGGGGAAGGGAAGTGGGCCGCGAGCCCAGGTTGACTCCCGATCAACGCCACCTTGCAAGGCTTTCGCTACTGGAACGGCGGCTGTGCAGGTATCGTTAGCATTGCCATCCCGCAGACTTATCCATGAACGATTCCGCAGACCACACGCTTGCCATGGCAGGCGACGAGAGCCGTGCCGGCAAGTGGGTGCCACTAGCGATGTTCGCGCTGTACATCGTCTGGGGTTCCACCTATTTGGCCATACGCGTCGCCCTCGAAAGCTACCCGCCGTTTTTGCTGGCTGGCGTGCGCTTCGCCATCGCAGGCTGCCTGCTGTTCGGCTATCTGCGCTTGCGCGGCACCGCCATGCCGACCCCACTCCAATGGAGGAATGCGGCATTCACGGGCGTGCTGCTGCTGGGCTTCGGCAATGGCCTGGTGTGCTACGCGGAACAGAGCGTTAGCTCGGGCATCTCGGCGGTGGCGGTAGCGAGCCTGCCTTTATTCGCGGCCATATTTGCCGGCCTTTACAAGGACTGGCCGACACGCCGCGAATCGATCGGGTTGATCATTGGCTTCCTCGGGGTGATCGTCTTGAATCTCGGCAATGCGTTGTCCGGCTCGCACGTTGGCGCGGCGGCATTGCTGGTGGCGGCGATGGCGTGGGCTTTTGGCTCGGTGTGGAGCAAGCACCAGGAGATGCCGCAAGGCATGATGAATACCGCCGCACAAATGCTGTGCGGAAGCGTTGCCCTGCTCGCTGCAGGGTTCCTTGGCGGCGAAAAACTGCCCGCCCATCCCATGCTGCACGCCAACTTGGCGGCAGCTTACCTGGTGGTGTTTGGCTCGCTGGTGGCATTCAGTGCCTATCTCTACGCGCTCAAGCACGCACGCCCCGCGTTCGCAACCAGCTATGCCTATGTCAATCCGCCGGTGGCAGTGCTGTTCGGCGTGTTGCTGCTGGGGGAGAAGGTAGGCCCTTACGATGTGGCGGGTATGGCGGTGATCCTGTTCGGCGTGGTGATCATCACCCTGGCCAAGCAGCGCCGCGCGCGTTGATTGTCATAGAAGCGACACACGCACGGTCTCTTGCCGTTGCGCTCATTGGCGCATCACCATAGCTGCACTGCTGGCGTAGGGGCATGCACGCATGGGCAAGGTAAGCGATGGCTGGATGGCACGTGCGGCCTTGCGCAGTGCCGCATGGGCGGAGCGCTGGTTTCCCGATGCATGGGTCTTCGCGGCCTTGGGCGTGATGGTTGTTGCCGCTGCGGTATTGGGTTTCGGCTGCCCGCCGGCTGTGACGGTCAATGCATTCGGTGACGGTTTCTGGAGCCTGATTCCCTTCACCATGCAGATGGCCTTCGTGGTGATTGGTGGTTATGTGGTGGCCAGCGCCCCGATCGTGGCGCGTTTCATCGATTTGCTTGCGCGCGTGCCGCGCACGGGCCGCAGCGCGATTTGCCTGGTGGGAATGATCAGCATGCTCGCCTCGCTGTTGTCGTGGGGCTTTTCGCTGGTATTCGGAGGTTTGCTGGTGCGCGCGCTGGCGCGCCGCGAAGCCTTGCGCATGGATTATCGCGCAGCGGGTGCGGCAGCTTATCTCGGCCTGGGCGCGGTATGGGCGATGGGCCTTTCTTCCTCGGCCGCGCAATTGCAGGCGAATCCCCAAAGCATGCCGCCGGGATTGCTAAATATCTCCGGTGTGCTGCCTTTCAGCCAGACGATTTTTCTGTGGCAGTCGGTCCTTCTCACCGCCACGCTGATCGCGGTGTCGCTGGTGGTTTGCTGGTTCACGGCACCTTCCGGCACACAGGCGCGTACCGCGCGAGACTTCGGTGTTGTGGACACGTCCACACCTGTCCTGCAAGCACGCAGCCGCCCCGGCGAATGGCTCGAATATAGCCCTCTGCTGTCCATCCTGATCGGCGTGCTCGGTCTGGGCTGGCTCGCTTATGAGTTCACCAGCAAGCCGGTTGTCACTGCGATCGCCAACCTCAATACGTATAACTTCCTGTTCCTCACTGTCGGCCTGTTGCTGCATTGGCGTCCGCGCAGCTTTCTCAACGCGGTGACTCGCGCCGTGCCGAGCACCGCGGGCGTAATGATCCAGTTTCCGCTGTATGGCGGCATTGCCGCACTGATGACGCACGCGGCGGGGACGGATGGACAAACGCTCGCCCATCGCTTGTCCGGCCTGTTCGTGCATATCGCTTCCACCGGCACCTTCCCGTTGGTCATGGGAGCCTACTCGGCCGTGCTTGGTTTCTTTGTCCCTTCAGGCGGCGGCAAGTGGTTGATCGAAGCGCCGTACGTGATGC
Source organism: Dyella choica (assembly GCF_003977665.1). Classification (GTDB taxonomy): domain Bacteria; phylum Pseudomonadota; class Gammaproteobacteria; order Xanthomonadales; family Rhodanobacteraceae; genus Dyella_B; species Dyella_B choica. Next base: position 16,096 of record NZ_RYYV01000009.1, read on the forward strand.
AGGCGGCCAATGATCTGCACGTCCATCTAGGTTGGGCAGTGCAGGTCTATAACGCCGCCGAAGCGCTGCCGAATCTGATCAATCCGTTCTGGATGCTGCCGCTGCTCGGCGTGCTGGGCCTGAAGGCCCGCGACGTAGTCGGCTTTACCTTCATCCAGTTGGCGGTGCATGCACCGCTCGTCCTGGGCTTGCTGTGGCTGCTCGGGCTTAGCCTGCCCTACGTGCCGCCAATACATCCTTGATAGTGCAGGTGGGATGACAACCCCAGCATCGCCATGCATCGCGACGCCGGGGTTTGCGCTTCAGGCTACGTCGCAGGTTCAGAGCTCGCGCAAAGCCGTTGTTACCGGCAAACGTGCCGCGCGCAGGGCCGGGAACAAGCCGCCGACAAAGCCGATCGCCAGCGCCCACTTCAAGCCTTCCCACAGCAATTGCGGCGTCACTTTGAAGGTAAACGCAAGTTGCCCGGTTGTACCGGCGGCCAGGGTGGAAGCGGTGAATCCGTTGAAGATCAGCCAGGCCAACAGACCGCCAACCAAGCCGCCAATCAGGGCCAACAGCATGGTTTCCAGCATCACCGCCACCACCACCGGCACGCCGCGAAAACCGATGGCGCGCAAGGTAGCTATTTCACGTGCACGCACGGCTACCGCGGCGAACATGGTATTGAGCGCACCGAAGATGGCGCCGATCGCCATGATCGTACCGACGGTGAGTCCCATACGTCGCATCACAATGCTCATACCCTCGGATTGCTTGCTGAAATAATTGAGCGTGGTGTCCACATCCACTTGTAGACGCGGATCGCCCGCAAGTGCCGCCTTGAAGGTATCGAGCGCCTTGGCATCGGTAAGCTTCACGAACACCGAAGTGCGGCTGCTGCCACGACGGTAGGTGTCGGCGACGACACTCTCGTCTCCCCAGATCTCCGAATCGTAGGCATCACCGGAAGCGAACACGCCGACAACCTTCCACGTTTGCGTGCCAAGCTTTACTTCGTGCCCTGGCTGCAAGCCGATGAATTGCCGCTGCGCACCCTGCCCTACCACCAGCTCGCGCATGCCGGGCTGGAAAGTGCGGCCGGCGATGATCTTGGCATTCGGGCGCAGTACCCACGCCTGCTCCCCTACCCCACGCACCTGTACGCTGCCTTCATCATCCGCAGCGCCGCCTTTCACCGGCAGATTGGCCGCCACCACAATTTCGCCCGAAGTGAGGGGCTTGCCCTGCTTGTCACGGGCAATACCTGTTGCTTGCTCGATGACCACGATACCGTCGCGGTTCAGCACGGAACTGACCTCACTGGCCGAGCCGCCGCGCATCACGATGGCTGTATCCGCGCTACCGGTCTTGCTCAGGGTCTCGGTGTAGCCCTCGCCCATCGCGAGCAGAGCTACAAGTACACCAACCACGCCGGCAATGCCGATCACCACCACCGATGACGAGCCCAGGCGCTGCCTAAGTGTACTGATACCCACGCCGGTCACGGATGCAGCCTGTTGACCGCGTCGACTGAGCAGCATCCATCCGGCAAATACCATGGCGAGTGCGAGTACCGCGGACCATGGCAATAGCGCCCATACCGCCAGCGCCAGGATTAACAGGAACAGCACGCGAAGATTGAATAGGAAATTCATGATCCAGACTCCTGTCAGCGGCCAGCGAAGGCATCGACGATATTCAAGCGCATGGCCTGCCATGCGGGAATGGCTCCTACCACCAGACCAATGGCTAGCATCAGCCCGATACCCAGCGCCCAACTGTCCGCTCCAACCGTCGGCAGATTCAGCATGCCTCCGGTGCTGGCGCTGACAAGAGGAATAAGTACCGCCGCTATTCCGATGCCAACCAGACCACCTATCAACACCATCAACACGGATTCGGCCAGCACTGTGGCCAGTACGCTTTGGTCGGAAAATCCCAGCGTCTTCATCACTGCCAATTCTGATGTACGTTCGCGCACAGCCTGCATCATGGTGTTACCTGTCAGCAGCAGTAATGTGAAGAACACCGCTCCCATGATCGAGCCTACGATCAACCCGATATCAGCCATCTGCTTCATCCATGATGCGGTAGCGGCCGCCTCAGTTTGTGTGCGCGTCTCATGATCGGAATTGGCCGACACCGCGTCGATGGCCTTGGCCACCTGATCGGCCTGGCTCACATCTTTGACGCGTATGACATACCAGCCCACCTGGCCGTTGTTGTAGCCCTTCATCACGCCATCGTCGAAATACTTCCAATGCATCAGGATGATCTGGCCATAGAAGGCCACGCTCTGGTCCGTGGGATGCAGCACGCCGACAATGTCGAAGGTCCAGTTCTTGCTGCCGTTTTGCTGCGGAAAGATGTTCGATTGCAGCGGAATCTGTTGACCCACCTTCCAGTGGTATTTCTGCAGCAGGTTTTCGCCCACCAGAATCCCGGTGCGAGTGTTCGTGAACGCCTTGCGCGCATCATCGCCGACCTGCACCTCCGGAAACTGGTCGATGTAGTTGTCGCTCACTGCGAACGTGAACACCTGGTTGTGCGGGTCCTGGTACGCGCCGCCGAACCAGTTGGCGTACGCCACCGACTTCACGCCGGGCACGATGGCGATCTTCTCGCCCAGGCCTTGCGGCAGCGGCTGGATGAACGACAGCTTGGAGCCGGTCTGCAGGCGCTGTGCGCCATTGGCGCTCTTGCCAGCCTGGTCGAACGAGATGCGTACCGCATCCAGCATGCCGAATAGCAGGAACGCCGCTGTGATCGACACCAGCGTCAGGAAGGTGCGGGTCTTGCGCCGGAACAGCGCCGCCCAGATCAGATGAAAGTATTTCATCGCCAGTTCCTCACGCCGTAGCCTGCTCGACCAGCGTGCCCTTGTCGAGGTGCAGAGTGTGGTCGGCGTATTCGGCCGCTTTGGGATCGTGCGTGACCATCACGATGGTCTTGCCGTGTTCGCGGTTGAGCTGGCGCAGCAGGCCCAGCACCTCTTCCGCCGAATGACGATCCAGGTCGCCGGTAGGTTCGTCGCACACCAGCAAGGCCGGATCGGACACGATGGCGCGCGCAATGGCCACGCGCTGCTGCTGGCCGCCGGAGAGCTCGGTCGGCTTGTGCGAGGCGCGTTCGGCCAACCCCACCAGCTGCAGGGCGATGGCTGCGTTCTTGCGTCGCTGCGCAGCCGAAAGTTTGGTCAGCAGCAGCGGCAGTTCCACATTCTTCTGCGCGCTCAAGGTCGGCATCAGGTTATAGAACTGGAACACGAAGCCGACGTTCGAAGCACGCCAGCGCGCCAGCGAACCTGCGCTCAACTGGTCGATCCGCTGGCCGGCCACGCTGATGCTGCCGCCGGTTGGCGTATCCAGGCCGCCAACCAGGTTCAGCAGAGTGGTCTTGCCCGAACCGGACGGCCCCATCAGGGCGAGGAAGTCACCTTCGGCGATGTCGAGGTTGATGTGATGCAACACCTCGACTTTCTGCCGGCCGCGTTCGTAGACCTTGGAAAGATCGCGAATCTCGATCAACGTACCCATTGCTACATCCTCCTGATTGGAACTGTTTTGGTCGCGCATAAGTGGAGCGCTCCGCTGGTCCTGTAACTGGTTATTGGGCTTGCACGCTTACGGCCGAGCCGTCGTGCAGATCATCGGGCGGCGATATCACCACGCTGTCACCCGCATTGACCGACGCGGGAATCAGACGCATGTCACCAAGCTGTTGCGTCGCTGGCTGCACCGCCTGCCGGCGTGCCTGGCCGTCCGCCACGACAAACACGCTATCGCTACCGTCACGCTTCACGATGGCCTTGGCTGGCACCAGCACGCCCTTAGGCGCCTGTTGCGTGGCGACGGCCGGTTTCGCTTCGAGGAAGGATACGCGCACGCCCATGTCGGGCACGACGCGGCCATCCTTCTTTTCGATGGCAACGCGCACTTTCACTGTCGCTTTGCCGCGGTCGGCCGCCGGCACGATGGCGATCACATGTGCAGGAATGCGCCAATCCGGGTAGGCATCCAGCACAGCTTCCGCGGGCATGTTCGGTGTGACGCGACCGATGTAGGCCTCATTGACATCCACGTCCACTTCCAGCGAATCCATGTCCACGATGGTGCCGATGCCAGTGCGCGTGAAGCCGCCGCCGGCAGAGAACGGTGAAACCACTTCACCCACCTGCGCATCCTTGGTGGTGATCACGCCGTCGAAGGGTGCGCGGATGAGGCAATAGCCATAGTTGACCTGCGCCTGCACCACCAGCGCGTCGGCGGCCATCGCTTGCTTTTCTTGCGATGCCAGCTGTGCACGCGTGCTGCTGGCCAGGGTGTGTGACTGCTCGGCGGCCTGCTTGGACATCAGCCCACGCGTGGCCAGCTCCTCGTTGCGCGTCGCATCGCGCTGGTTCTGCGCCAATTGCGCCTGGTATTGGTTGATCAGCGCATGGGCAGCCTTGGCTTGCGCGGCGGCGGTGTCGAGCGCAGCCTTGTATTGACTGTCGTCCAGCTTGGCCAGGATCTGGCCGAGCTTGACGCGATCGCCTTCTTCGATCAGCACGGCCGTCAAGGTGCCGGTGATCTGCGCGGAGACCGTCGCTTGGCGACGCGCGGTCACGTAGCCTGTAGCCTGCAACACCGCACCCGCTGATGGGTCGCTGCTCGCTGCGACGGCTTGCGCGACGTGGACAGGTATGGGCCGATGGGCGAACCACCACCAGCCGCCGGTGCCGAGCGCCAGCAGCACCAGCACGGCACCGCCGACGATCCATGGCCAAGGCCCTGGCCCTCCACCCACCCTCGAGGCCGAACTCGAACCCGAATGGTGTTCGCGCTGATGACGCTCGATCTTCAGTTCCTTAAGTAGATCGGTATTGCTCACGCTTGTGTCCTATTGTCCCCGACGTATGCACGATAACGACCCGGGCTATGCCCCGCCACGTGCGCCCATCAACCTATGCCAATGACAGCTGTCATGTCCTAACGACGTGCGGGCGGCCACGGAATCGACAATGCCGATGGCACCCGCAAAAGTTGCATAGGGTCTACATTCTTGCTTGTGTACCGCTAACTTCGCATCGAAACCGGCGCGGACTGCTGACGAAATGGAGATACCTGTCATGTCCACCTTCTTGCCAGGTGCATGAAGCTGCTACCCTTTTTGCCATGCGCTACCTCATCGATCCTCCTGCCACTCCCAGCCTACCGGTCGTCGGCCGCGAAGAGCGTTTCCCGATCCGCCGCGTGTTCTGCATCGGCCGCAACTATGCCGAGCATGCGCGCGAAATGGGCGCCATGGTAGACGCTTCAGCTCCCATGTTCTTCTGTAAACCTGCTGACGCGGTAGTGGCTGATGGCGCGGACGTACCCTATCCGACAGCCACCCATGAATTGCATCACGAAGTGGAGATGGTGGTGGCTTTGCAGGCGGGCGGTCACGACCTGGACGCGGTGCAAGCAGCCCATGCGATCTTCGGCTATGGCGTGGGACTGGACCTCACCCGCCGTGACCTGCAGGCCGCCGCCAAGGCCAAGAGCCATCCCTGGGACGTGGCCAAGGCCTTCGACCACTCCGCGCCCGTTTCGGCCTTGATGCCGGCGCATGCGGCCTCGCCGCATGCGGATACGCGCATCAGCCTTCAAGTGAATGGCCAGCTGCGCCAGACGGGTCGACTCGGCGAAATGGTGCATGGCGTGACAGACATCATCATGGCGCTGTCGAAGCTGTTCGAGCTGAAGCCCGGGGACCTGATTTTTACCGGCACGCCGGCTGGGGTAGCGGCACTGCAACGCGGCGATCGCTTCCACGCCGAACTGCAAGACATCGCCGTGTTGGAAGGCAGGATCGTATGAGGCTTATGGCCCTCGATTCTTGCCTCATACTCAACACACCCATGCATGACAGTCCACAACGCCATTCGGCGCAAAACCTCGGGAGACGACAATGAGCGTGCTGCAGGAATTCAAAGAATTTGCCATGCGCGGCAACGTGGTCGATATGGCGGTAGGTGTCGTCATCGGTGGCGCATTCGGCAAGATCGTCACGTCCCTGGTGAACGATGTGATCATGCCGCCCCTTGGCTGGGTCACCGGCGGCATCGATTTCTCCGCCATGAAGGTGGTCATCCGGCAAGCCGACAACAGCAATCCCGCCCACAAGATTCCTGAAATCGCCGTCGCCTATGGCAGCTTCATCAACAGTATCCTTGCCTTTCTGATCGTCGCCTTCGCGATCTTCATGCTGGTAAAGATCATCAACCGGTTCTACTCCAAAGCCGCCGCCGCTACGCCACCGGAGGTGGTGCTGCTGACGGAAATCCGCGACCTATTGAAAAACAAGCAATAGGCCATTGTCGCAACAAGCATGACTTTCGGCCTAAGCGTGCCTGGTGATGAGCCCCATAATGCGAGGTTCGTCACCAGGAGCCGCCCATGCATCGCCCCTCCCTCACCCTGCTCGCCGCCAGCCTCATGCTGGCTTCCGGACTTGTTTGCGCCAAGGATGCCGCTACCACGATTCCCGCCTCCGCCGTGCAGACAGCCGTGCAATTGCGCAGCAAGGCGATGCACGACGACACCGCCTACAAGGTGGTCGAAGGCCTGACCACGGAAGTGGGGGCGCGCCTCGCCGGCGGCACCAATGATCAGCGCGCTCGCGACTGGATGGTGGCGAAATTCAAGGCGCTGGGATTCGACAAGGTCTACACCGAACCGGTGACCTATCCGTTGTGGGTGCGCCGCAGCGAGCATGGCGCCATCGTGGCACCGTTCCCGCAACCGCTTGCGCTTATCGCACTGGGCTATTCGCCCGGCACGCCCCAGGGCGGGCTCACCGCGGAAGTGGTGCAGTTTGCCAATCTGGATGCCCTGAAGGCGGCTGATCCGGCCAGCGTGAAAGGCAAGATCGTGTACATCGGGGAGCGCATGCAACGGCACAAGGATGGCATGGACTACCCCCGCATCGGCTCGGCGATCCGCGTGGCCGGGCCGGTGATGGCCCAGGAAAAAGGCGCCGCAGGTTTCCTATTACGCTCGGCCGGTACGGATGCCGATAGCCGCACGCCACATACCGGCGTTACGGGCTTCAGGGATCCTGCCAAGGCGATTCCCGCCGCCGCGCTGTCCAATCCGGATGCCGACCAGCTTGAGCGAGTGCTTGCCCACGGCCAGCCCGTCACGGTGAAGCTCGATCTGGATTGCGGTGTCGAAGGCCAATACACCGGCGCGAACGTGATCGGCGAGATCACCGGCAGCAAGTATCCCGACCAGGTGATCCCGATCGGCGGCCACCTGGATTCCTGGGATCCGGGCACCGGCGCCATTGACGATGGGGCGGGCGTGGCGATCGCCGTCGGCGCCGCGAAGCTGATCCACGACCTGCCGCAACGTCCTGATCGCACCATCCGTGTGATCGCGTTCGCCAACGAGGAAATGGGCCTGTGGGGCGGCCGCGCCTACGCCGACAAGCACGCGGCGGACGTGGGCAAGTTCCAGCTCGGCACCGAGTCGGATTTCGGTGCCGGCCCGGTGTGGCGCATGACCGCCAGCGTGAAGCCGGAGGCACGTGGCGCGATCGAGCAAATCGCCAAGGTACTGGCGCCGATCGGCGTGAACTATGACCCGAAGCAGCCAGGCGGGGGCGGTTCGGATCTATCGCAGATGCACGGCAAGGGCATGGCCGCGCTGACCCTCACCCAGGACGGCACCCACTACTTCGACTGGCACCACACCGCCAACGACACGCTGGACAAGATCGATCCCAAGGAGCTGGCGCAGAACGTGGCGGTTTACGCCGTGTTCTCGTATATGGCAGCGCAGGCTAACGGTGATTTCGGCTCGGCACCGGGTGCGTTTGCGCATGACGGGGCCGAGGACTGAGCCTTGCGTCCCTATCCCCAAACAGGCTGTTGCGAAACAGCCTGATGGGACCGGCCACGGACGGTCTGCCGCGAATCGAGCACGGCAAGTGCTCGATTCGGCGTCGTGCTATCAGGGAGAGGGGGCCTGGCCTTCCTCGCTGAGGGGCGATGGCATGGCTGCAGCGTCCCCCTCCGGCTCGAACGGCGTTTCGGCCCCATCCAGGGCCTGCAGGTTCTCCTTCAGCCGCGTCAGCACATTCATCGCCTGCGCCATTTCCTCGTAGCTGATACCCACGGTGCATTCCCGCCGCAAGTCGCGGGCGATGCGCTCCATGTCGTCGATCACCTCGCTCGCCTGCGCGGTGGTGTAGAGGCGCCAGGCGCGACGATCCTTGGGATCCGGCCGCCGTTCCACGAAGCCCGCGGCCTGCAGGCGGTCGATGACGCGGCCGACCGCAATCGGTTCCATTTCCAGGAACTCGGCCAGTTCGGTCTGGCGCAGACCCTCGCGGTGATGCAGCATCTTGGTGGCGCGCCACTGGGCTCGCGTCAAGCCGAATTTCACCGCCCGCCGATCAAAATGCTTGCGAAACAGCAAGGTAATGTCGTTCAGCAAGTAACCGAAGGAAATATCTTCCGTCTTTGGCATGATGAAAACGCCCGGGCCCACGTTGTGCAAGCATAAGCCCAAATATGCCTATTAGCGTTGTCACTTCCGACCTGACCCGGTTGGTCCTGGACGCCATCGTGGACGCCGCCAACCCCACCCTGTTGGGCGGGGGCGGCGTGGATGGCGCTATCCACCACGCTGCCGGCCCCAGCTTGCTGGAGGCTTGCAAGGCCTTGCCGCAAGTCGCCCCCGGCGTACGCTGCCCAACGGGCGAGGCGCGCATCACGCCTGGCTTCCTGCTGCCGGCGCGCTATGTGATCCATACGGTGGGACCGGTGTGGAAGGGCGGTGATCACGGCGAGCCTCAGCTGCTGGCTCAGTGCTACCGCTCATCGATCACACTGGCTGCCAGACACGAGGTCCGCAGCGTCGGCTTTCCGGCGATCAGTTGCGGAGTGTACGGCTACCCGCCGGAACAGGCCGCAAGCGTAGCCGTCACCGCCTTGCGGGAGGTGCTCAAGGCCCACGCTGCGATAGACGTGCAGCTTTGCTGCTTCGACGAGCGTATGGCGTCGATTTGGCGAGACGCGCTCAATCGAGCTTGAACGGATAAAGCGGCGGCAACGGCAATTCCGGCTCTGCCTCGTCTTCCTGCCGCCACGCCAATCCATGGTCGAAAGCCGCAGCCAGATCGATGCGCTTTTCCACGCGAACGTCGGCATATTGCGCGCGATGCAACAGTTCAATGGCGGCACGCTGCTCGCCGGAGTCCAGAGCACTGGCGACCTGTCCCAGATTTCGTAATCCCGGCCGTTCGGCGCGCGCCCAGGCGAGCAGGCGCTGGGCCTGGACAGGACGATCTTCGCCACGCGCCGCATCAAGGAATGCCTGGCGCTGCGCTCGGGAGGAGTCGATCGATTCGACATGCTGTTTTGCCGGAGGCGGCGTCGGAGAATGCCTGCGCCGGTAAAGCCACGCGAATGCTGCCGCGCTGAGCAGCCACAAAGCGATGCTGCCCAGAGCGATCCAGCGCCAGGGCGTAGATGATCTTGCTGGCGCGGATTGTGCGTTGGCTGGCGAAGGCATACTGACAGTCGTTGTGGGCGGAGCAACCACATCAGGCTGCGTACCTGGGGCAACCGCAGCCTGGGTGCCATTCGCCGCCAGCACGGTCAGGGTGTGCGACGGAATAGTGGCGACACGCTTCTGCCCGCTTTGCACCTCGAACCAGGTAAGGGTGATTGGCGGAAGGGTCAGCGAGCCCGCATGCTGCGGGAAAATCGCAAATCCACGTTCGCTATGCCCGATCAGCCATTCGCCATCGTCATGGGTGCTGGTGCTGGGCTGATCGGGATAAACCGTGGCGCCATCGATCGCCGGCAAGCTGAGCGTAGGCAGCGCATCGCCCGACAGGCCTTGCGCATCCACGCTCAGGCGCAGGTTGAGCGGCTGCCCGGCGGAAATTTTGTCGTCGCCCGGCAGGCCTTGCAGGCTGAGCGACAACGAGCGCGCGGGAAGCCAGCTGGTTTCTCCCCAATTCGCGAGCGGTGCCTCAACGTCGATCTTTACTTGCGGCGAATCCGCGCTGACGGGCGTCGTGTTGCCGAACAGGCCACCGGGATTGAAAAAGCCGCCCGGATCGCTGGGATTGCCGCGATCGATCATCTCGCCCTGGAATTCGATGGCCGGGATGGTCAGTGCGCCGGCATGTCGCGGCGTAAGCGCATAGCGGCGCTCGACGACATGGTAGCGGCGGCCATGGCGAACTGATTCGTAGCTGATGTCGTTGCCGAGCTGGCGCAGCTCTGCGTCGCCGGCATCCGGATTGGGCAGGCTGCCGCCGTCAAGATCGCCGCTGTAAAAGAGGCGTACGGTATAAAGAATCTGCTGCCCGGCGTAGACGCGATTGGAGCTCGCGGTTGCTTCCACGAATACGTCCTTGCCCGCATCGGCGCCCGCAGAAATATCCGCTGGCCCGACATGCAAATTCAATGGATTGGTCTGGCTGCCGGCGACGGTCAAGGACGGAATCTTGAGATCGCCCTCATGCCTGGGACGCAATGCGACACCTATGATCAATTCGGCCCTCTGACGGCCGTTGATCAGGCTTAGCGAACTGTTGGTGGAAGTACGCAGCACTTCGAAATCGCGAACCAATGCGCTGAGATCGGGCGTACTGGCGCTGACGGCGTCCCCGATGTGCAAGTTGAGCGTGACCGTTTCGCCAAGATGCACGTCGGTGCGATCCAAGGTGGCCTGCACCTTGGCGGCCATGGCCATCCACGGCCACAACAGACAGAAAAGACTCAGCAACCAACGCCGCCTCACGGCCGATCTCCTTCCACCGCCTGCCCGCTCATGCGCGTGCGGTATTCCAACTCGAACTTCTTTCTCAACAATCCGCCTGGATCGTCGGGCACGCGCTGCAGGTCATGGCGCACGTCGTTGGGTAGCTTGGACAGCGGATCGTCACTATCGACGCCTCCCAGTTCATACGCGGGCGCAGCTGTGGATTTGCGTTGCGCGCCAACCAAGGCTTGATCCATTTGAGCCCGCAACCCCTGCTGTGCTTCGGCTGCGCGTGCCCGCTCGCTGGTCGACGCAGGAGCAGGGGCTTGCTTCGATGCGCTCTGTGGCGATGAAGCATTCATATCGCGCTGACTGTCTTGCATTGGCCTGCCGTTGGCTGCAGGCGACTCGTTTTGCGCGCCATTATCTTTTTGCGCATTAGCTTGTTGTTCTTGCCCTTTCCGCGCTTGCTCTTGGCTTTGCTTGTCGCCCGCTGGGGGCGGCGGCTGATCAGACTGACCATGCTGCTGGCCTGGCGATTGCCCGGCCTGGCCGCTGGAGTTGTTCCGGCCGCCCTGCCCGCCCGAGTGCTGTTGTGGCGAAGACGATTGCGCCTGCTGCTGTTGTTCGCGCATCGCTGCCTCTACCAGCTTGCGGTTAGCTTGCGCATCTGCATTGCGCGGATCAAGTTGCAACGCGTAGTCATAGGCTTTGATGGCGTCTTGATAGCGACCCAACTGGGCAAGCGAGTTGCCCAAGTTGTATTGAGCATCTGTGCCGTTGACGTGCTGCAGTGCTTCTACTGCCGCAGCGAAATCCTTGGCGCGGTAGGCCGCAGCACCTCGCAACGCTGGGTCCTGAGCGAGCCGCTGTGCCTTGCCAGCGTCCCCCTGACGCAACGCACTGGCCGCCTGCTGATCCGGGCGCTGCCACCAATCGCGCCAATCCGCCGCCCTGGCGGGAGCGGGCAGCAGCGGCAGCAAGACCAGCGGCAGCAGCAAGATCCAGCCACGCCGGAATGCCGTGGCGGTAACCAGCAGCAGCGGCAACAACAACCAAGGGCCGCGGTCTTGCCACGCGTCCGCTTGCTGCCCCTCCGCAGCAGATGCGTGCTGTGCGGGATGCAATTGAGCATGCAACGAAGTGACGTCCTCGTTGCCTGCACCCATCGTCACATAGAGGCCGCCACCCGCTTCGGCGAGGGCGCGCAAATCCTGGTCGTTGCGACGGGCGATGGCGATATTGCCCTGATCGTCGTGCACGAAGCCGCCATCGGCCTTGGAGATTGGCGCGCCTTGCATAGTACCGATGCCCAGCACAGAAACATGCACGCCGCCAGACAACGCCGCACGCGCTGCTGCTTGCGCGCCGACATCGGCATCGTCGGTCACCAAAACGATCGAGCCGCTGTCCAGCTTGGCGTCGTGCATCAGTTTCACGCCCTGGGCAATGGCTTGCGCGGCATTGTCGCCATCGACCGGCATCACGTCCGGCGACATGGCCTCAAGCAATGCATCCAAGCTGTGGGCATCGCTGGTCAGTGGCGCCACCACGAAGGATTGGCCGGCGTAGCCAATCAGTGCGTTCAAACCATTTGGGTTGGCCGCCAGCAGATCGCGTGCCTTGTAGCGCGCACGGTCAATGCGGTTCGGCAACACGTCGCGCGCCAGCATATGTTGCGATAGGGACAGCGCGACAACCTGCGCAGCGCGATCATTCAACATCGGCTCCGTCATCCGGCTCCAGCTCGGCCCTGCCAAAGCCAGTACGCCCAATGTCCACCCAAGGGCGAGCAAACCCGAGGGTGCTCGGCTGTAACGCTCGCGGCCGCTGAGCAAGTGCGGCAGCAGTGCTGGATCGGCCAGTCGACCAAGCGCACGCTGAGCAACGTCACCACGCGTGCCGAGCCACACCAACAGCGGCAACGCCAGCAGTCCCAACAACCATAACGGCTGCAGGAAATGAAATTGGTGCAGCGCCTCGCTCATACGCCCGCCTCTCTCCAGCGAGACCAAAGCAACCCGAACAGCAAACAGGCGCCGGCCAACACCAACGGCAAGCGAAACAATTCATGATGCAAGCGGAACTCGCGTCCCTGCTGGGGCATGGGTTCCAGGGCGTCGATGGCACGATAAGCATCGGCGAGCTGGTTGCCATCGGTAGCGCGATAGAACTGGCCGCTGGTTTCATGCGCGATGTAAGTGAGCATGTCCGCATCCAGGTCGGCCGAAGGATTGATCACCCGATCGCCTAACAACCCTGGAACGACCATGCGGTTTGCACCAATGCCGATGGTATAGATGCGTACCCCGGCGGCTTTGGCGGCACGTGCGGCATCCTGCGGCGAGATGCTGCCGGAGTTGTTCACGCCATCGGTCAGCAGGATCAGTATGCGGGCCTGTTCCGGCAAGCCGGCCAAGCGCTTCACCGCCACGGCGATCGCATCGCCGATGGCGGTCTCGGTACCTGGCAGTCCCACCTCGGCGCCCTCTAGCTGCGCACGTACTGCGCCGAGGTCGTAGGTCAGTGGCGTCACCAGAAATGCACGAGTACCGAACAGCACCAGGCCGAGTTCGTCCCCGCTACGGCGTGAAATGAAATCGCCCGCAATCGCCTCCACCGCACCAAAACGGCTGAGCTGCTGGCCACCCAGCACCATGTCTGGCGTCTGCATGCTGCCGGAAAGATCGAGCGCAAGCATCATCGCTCGGCCGCTACGCGTTTGCGCTTGCGGTGGCCCCACGATCTGCGGCCTCGCAGCGGCAACGAGCAAACTCAACCAACCGAGCGCCAGCAGCCAGGGGGCTAAGCTGCGCGTAGAGACTTGGCCGCCTGCGTTCCATGACAGTGATGCATACGGCAGGCGTAGCGCCAGCCCCGGCGCGACCGGCCCCAGGATGCGCCATACCAGCCACGGCAGCGGCAGCAGTGCGAATACCCAGGGCCATGCGAACTCAGGCATCTCCGCTCTCCATCGGCTTCACGTGCCGCCATGCTGCCTGCAGCCAGCGCTGTACCGCAGTTTCGGCGGCAACCCGATCGAATCCCGCACGAGGTTGATACATGCACGCTTCAAGGGTCATCAGCGTATCGAGCGTAGCGTTGTCGACCGGCACCCGTGCCAACACTCTTCGCCAGGGTTCGCCCTGCAAATGGTGGGAGTCAGCTGCGTAACACCGCGCGGCCCGACGTAGAAGCTGATGCAACGCTGTGGCGTGTGCAACATCATCGCTGGCGTGACGGCCCGCCAGTTGCCTGATTTGGGCCAGCACGCGTGCCCGCCAGATCCGCGCCCTGCGCACCCGGCGAAAGAACAGATAGCCGGTCGCCACAGCCAGGCATATCCCGCCAAACAATAGCCACCATCCCGGTGCAGGCGGCCACCATGGCGGGGCGGCTGGCAGATGGATGTCGCGCAGCGGCAAGCTGTCCTGCTGCGGGAACCACGTACTCATCGCCGCCCCCCCGCATTGCGCAGCAGCGCACTGATCGCATCCAGTGGATCGGCGGCAGTATCGATGACGCGATGAGGAATCCCGAGCGATGCCGCCATCGCTGCAAGCCTCGCCTGCCCTTCGCCCAGACTTTGCTGGAACGCCAGTCGTTGCGGCTCGGATTGTAGGTTCAGCCGCTGCCGCAGGCCTCCATGTTCAATGGGATAGCTGCCCGCCGGTGCCGGCTGCAGTTCCAGCGCGTCGGCGACGATCAAAATACGTATTGCCGTATGGCGAAGCATTTCCAGCAGACGATCGCGCGACGCTGGATCGCTGCTCTGCCCGTCGCTGATGAGCAACACGCGATTGGCGCCATGCTGCAGTTTGATCACGTGCTGCAACGCCTGCGATAGCGGCTCGCTCTGGCCGGATGTCACGGCATCAGATGTTGCCAATGCGCCACAGACATCCAACGCTCCACGCAAACCCGCACGGGGACGTTGCAGGTGGCTGCTCTCGCCGAACACCATCATTCCCACACGCTCACCGGCCTTGACCGCATGCCATGCGGCCAAGCCCGCAGCACGGGCGGCCTGCACGGACTTGAAGCGCACGCGTGTACCAAAGCGCATGCCTGGATGCTGATCGAACAAAATCAGCAATTGCCCCTCGCGCTCCTCCTGAAACAACTTGGTGTGCAGACGGCCGCTGCGCGCGGTCAGGCGCCAATCCAGCCGGCGCACGTCATCGCCGGGCTGGTAGGCGCGGGATTCGGCGTAGTCCATGCCTCGACCATATAAACGGCTGGTTTGTGTGCCCACTCGTGTTGCGCGACTATCCTGCGGCGGCATGCGCAAACGTGCCACACGACCGCGCAGGGCGATCAGTTCCGCCAGGGAAACGCGGACGCGCCCGTCGCCATCCACTTGATTGGCTGCGACAATGTTCACGGCAACGGAACGAGATCCAGCAAGCGATCGATGACCTTGTCGCTGCGGATGCCTTCGGCTTCCGCTTCATAGCTGAGCAGCACGCGGTGACGCAGCACTTCATGGACGATGGCGTGCACGTCTTCCGGCAGCGCAAAGTCACGTCCGGCCAGCCACGCGTGAGCGCGAGCACCGCGGTCCAAGGCAATGGTGGCGCGCGGACTCGCGCCCCAGGCGATCCAGCGTTTGAGTTCGGGGCCGTATTGACCAGCATCTCGCGTGGCCAGCACCAATTGCGCGAGGTATTGCTCCAGGGCGGGCGCCACGTGCACCCCCAATACGGCTTGGCGCGCGGCAAAGACATCTTCCTGCGACAGCAATGGCGTGGTGGCAACGGATGTGCATGCCGGCTTGGCAGCCTGCTCGCGCGCCAGGCGCAGTATCGCCAACTCGGCCGCCGCATCGGGATAGCCGATCGTCACATGCAGCAGGAAGCGGTCGAGCTGTGCCTCGGGCAACGCGAAAGTACCTTCCTGCTCGATCGGGTTCTGGGTCGCCATCACCATGAACAGTTCCGGCAGGCGCCAGGTGTTGCGTCCCACGGTGATTTGCCGCTCCGCCATCGCCTCCAGCAGCGCCGACTGCACCTTGGCAGGCGCGCGATTGATTTCGTCGGCGAGCACGATGTTGTGAAACAGCGGCCCGCGTTCGAACTCGAAGGTAGCGGACTGCGGGCGGAATACATCGGTGCCGGTGAGGTCGGCGGGCAGCAGGTCCGGGGTGAATTGCACGCGATGGAAATCGGCGTCGATACGCGTGGCCAGAGCCTTCACCGCGGTGGTCTTGGCCAGGCCCGGCGCGCCTTCAACCAGCAGGTGGCCATCCGCCAGCAGGGCGATCAGCAGGCAATCGATAAGCCGCGGCTGGCCGATGATCTGTTGCCGCAATCCGTCGCGGAGACGGGAAAACACTGTTTGCAGATGCCCGAGGGTGGGGGCGTGGGGCATGTCCATCCGAAAATCCTGTACCGCTGGGTGGGGTTTGAGACCACGCTGCCGTAGGAAAGTTTGGCCGCTTGCCTGTTGCAAAGCAAAAGGGGCGGCACACAGGCCGCCCCTTTTCGCTTTAAGTGAATCCCACGCTTATTGCAGGCTGTCGCTGAGGATGCGCGGGGTCACGAAGATCAGCAGTTCGCCCTTGTTGTTGACGCGCTGAGTACTGCGGAACAGGAAACCTACCCCGGGAATGTCGCCCAGCCACGGCACCTTGTTCAGGTTGTCGGTCTTGCTGATTTCGTAGATACCGCCCAGCACCACTGTCTGCCCGTTGTCCACCAGCACCGAGGTATTGAGCGAGCGAGTATCGATCACCGGCACCTGGCCACTACCCGGCACGGTGATGTAGTTGTGCAGCGAATCCTTGTTCACGTTGATGGCCAGGAAGACGCGGTTGTCGGCGGTAATGGTCGGCGTGACCTTGAGCTCCAGCACCGCATCCTTGAATGCCACCGTGGCCGTACCGCTGCCGCCACCGCCACCCACGCTGTTCTGGAAGGTGACGTAGCCGATTTCCTGACCCTGGCGAATATCGGCTTCCTGCTGGTTGGCAGTGATCACGCGCGGACTGGAGACCAGCTGGCTGCGCCCTTCGGACTGTGCGGCAGACAACTCCAGATCCAACGCGTAATTCTTGCCAAGGATCGCGGCGGCGATGGTCGAGGCGGTGCCGGTACTCGGCGTAGCCGGCAGATTGACTGACTGGTAATTCTGCAAACCGTTGTAAGTGGTGGTGGTGGTGCCGCTGGTCGTCGCCGGCAGCAAGCCGCTGCCCAGTGACAGTGTCTGGCCGCTCGGGTTGATGTGCCGGCCGTTGATACCCCATTGAACACCCAGGTCACGCTCGAAGTCGTCGGTCGCGATCACGATGCGCGACTCGATCAGCACCTGCTGCACCGGACGATCCAGCTGCGCGACGATCGCACGGACCTCGGCGGTTTTTTCGGCCGTATCGTTGAGCAGCAAGGTATTGGTGCGCTGATCGAAGGTCACGCTACCGCGCGGCGAGAGGAAGCCACGATGCTGGGTAGCCGCACCGCCCGCTCCACCGCTACTGCCACCCTGGCTTTGCTGGGCACCGGTGGTCAGCAGCTTGGTAATCTCCTGAGCCTTGCCATAACTGATCGGAATGTAAGTGGTGATCAGCGGCGCGTTGTCTTGCGCCTTGAAGCGCGCGTCGGCAAGGCTCTGCTCGTAATCGGCCAGCTCCTTCTGCGGCGCAATCCAGATCACGTTGCCGTCGCGGCGCTTGTCCAGATCCTTGGCGCGCAGCACCACATCCAGCGCCTGATCCCACGGCACGTTGACCAGACGCAGTGTCACACTGCCGCCCACGGTATCGGAAGCAACCAGATTCACGCCCGACACGTCAGCCAGCAATTGCAGAGCCGAACGCACCGGGATGTCCTGGAAGTTGAAGGTCACGCGGTTGCCCGTGTAGACCGGCTGCGCTTCGGAAGCAGGATTGGTGTTCTTCGCTTCCTGTTTCTTCGGCATCACCTCTATGACGTACTGGTTGCCGGTCTGGTAGGAGGAAGTTTCCACGTCGCCACTATAGGCGATGTCGATATGCGCACCGCTCGGCGTGGCCTTCGGCGAAATCGACTGCACCGGCGTGGCGAAGTCGAGCACATTCAAGCGCTGCGCATGGTCCGCTGGGAGCTGTGCGTTGACGACATCGACGGTGATGTTGCCGTTTTCGCGATGCATGTTCGCATTCGCGCCGCTACCGTTGAAATTGATCAGCACGCGGCCGGAACCGTTGGCACCGCGCTGGAAGTCGATGTTGCTGATCGCCGGCCCATTCTGCGCCGACGGCAACGCCTTGGAAGGATCGATGCTGGCCGCCGTGGTCACCGGCTGCGACTGCGTGCCGTTGTTGACCACCAACACCAGGCTGTTGCCTTCCACTCGCGACTTGTACGTGGATGCCTGCATCAGTTCGACCACGACGCGCGTACGTCCGCCGGCCGCAATGGCCGACACGCCGGTCGTGGTGCCCACGCCGATGTCCTGATGGCGTGCAGCGTCATTGGTGGTATCCGGAAAGTCGATCGCGATACGCGGCGGGGTTTCCGTCGTGAAGATGTTGGGCTGCGGCAGCTGGTTGCTGTCGAAGTTCATACGCACTTCGACCTTACCGCCGGACAAAGGCTTGTAGGTGATGTTTTGCAGCGTGCTGGTTGCTGCAGCGGTGGTCGCCCAGGCTGCAGCGCCCAGCACCATCACGGTCATCAGGCAACGGCTGGCCAGGTGCATGGCGCGACTCCGGACTGTTTGGTTGGGATTGGTCATGGCATCAGCCCCTGTATTCCTATTTCGCCTCAAGCGCGATGCTGGCCGGACGTTCCATCCAGCCGCCATTGCCGTTGGAAACCAATTCGACCAGCTCGACGTGGTCACCGCTGATGGCGGAGACGCGGCCGTAGTTCTGGCCCATGTATTCATTGATGTGCACGCGATGGATCACGCCGCCCGGGTCCTTGATGAGTGCCTCCGTGCCGGATCCGGCACCGATCGTGCCAACCATCCTCAAGCTATCCAGCGCGTAGGCCTCGAGCGGCTGGCGCGGGCGGCCTTCGTCCGGTCGCGGACCGTTGCCCTGATTCAACTCGTCCTGGCTGGGGCTGAACGGATCGCGCTTGTCCTGATCGTTGTAGGTGAAACTCTCGAAAGTCTTGATCACCGGCAAGGCCGGGATCGGAGCACCACGCTTGGCTTTTTCCTGCGCAACCCAGTCACGCAGATCGGACATGCCGCGCGTGCAACCGCTCAGGACGAGCGCGGTTGCGACCACCAGCGACAGCTTCGCCAGGCGGGCCGGCTTCATGGCAGTCATGGCTCTCATTTCTGCCCCCCGGGCTTCTTCGCCTTGTTGCCGGCCTCGCTGGTTTCGGAGTCTTCGAGGTAGCGATAGGTCTTCACCGTACCCTGCAGCACGAGCAACTGGTTGGAAGCGGGCTCGGCGCCCTTGCCCGGCGGATTGAGCGGTGTCAGCGAAACGTCATGCATGGTGAGAATCACCACACGCGGCAATGACGCTACACCGCTGATGAAGGAGCCGAATTGGTGGTAGGTGCCGACCATTTTCAGCTGGATGGGTTTTTCCGCGTAGAAATCCTTTGGAATTTCGGTACCCGGCTGGAACAGCTCCTGCTGCAGGCCTGCCGACAGTGCCGTCTGCGATACATCCACCAGCAGTTCGGGCATTTCGGTCTTGCTGGGCAGCTGGCGCAGCAGCTGGCGCAGCATGTCCTTCATTTCATCCAACTGCTGTTGCAGGGCTTCGAGATTGACCGATTTGGCCTGCTTGTCGGAGAACTCCCGCTTGAGACCCTCCTCCTTGCCGGCAAGGTTCTGCAGCGTGTCCTGCTGATCGCTGATCACCATGTACCAGCCGATCAGCATGATCACCAGGAACAGCAGCACCGTGAAAAACGTCTTGACTGACTTCGGCCAGCCGCCGATGTTGTTGCGGTCGAGACTGCGCAGATCGTCGAAGAGTTTCATCAGTGAGCCCCTCCCTTGGCTGGCGCGGCGCTCGGCTTGGCCGGGACGGGCGCAGGTGCAGGGGGTGTTGTAACAGGAGGCTTGGCGGCGACTGGCGTGGTCGGGGTGGCGCTCGTGCTCGCCGAGGCCGGTGCAGCGCCGGACGCACTCTGCCCGGTGCTCTCTTCCTTGGGCTTGGAGAGCGCCACCGTCAGGCCAAAACCAAACGGCATGCGCGTGGCATCATGCGTGTTCTCGGTCTTGCTAAGGTCGGACTGCCCCATCCACGGTGACGTCTCGATATTGCGCATGTACTCGGCAACGCTGGCGTTGGATTGCGCCACTCCACCCAACACCATCTGGTCGCCGTTTTGCTTGATGGAGTCCAGGCGCACACTGCCGGGAATGGTCTTCACCAGTTCGTCGAACAGATGCACCATCTGCGCGCGATTGGCCTGCAACTGCTCGATGATTTGCTTGCGCGCCAGCAATTGGGCGCGCACCTTTTCCAGATCCTTGATTTTTTCCAGGCGCACATCCACCTGCTTGATCTGGTCCTGCAGGTAGGTGTTGCGCTCGTTCTGATTGTCGATGCGCATGTCCATCCAGAACCACCACAGGAGCATCACGCCTATCCCGGCGAGTGCTGCGGCGCCCAGCTGCATGAAGAACTCGCGCTGGCGGATCTTGCGGCGCTCGGCGCGCCAGGGAAGTAAGTTGATGCGTGCCATCAGTCGAAACTCCTCATGGCAAGCCCGACCGCAATCATCAGCGCCGGCGCATCCTGGG
Organism: Dyella choica; assembly: GCF_003977665.1. Classification (GTDB taxonomy): domain Bacteria; phylum Pseudomonadota; class Gammaproteobacteria; order Xanthomonadales; family Rhodanobacteraceae; genus Dyella_B; species Dyella_B choica. The sequence goes on from NZ_RYYV01000009.1 coordinate 36,522, forward strand.
TCAGCGACTGCGCCTGCACCCTACTAGAGAGCGACATGCGCGCCAGCGGATTGGCCACCACGCACGGCAAACCGAGCTGCTCCTCGAGCATCGCGTTGATGCCCTCGATGGAGGCGCAACCGCCGGCCAATACCACCTGGTCGACCTTGCTGAACTCGCTGCCGGCGTAGAAGAACTGCAGCAGGCGGCTGATTTGCTGCACCAGCGATTCCTTGAAAGGCTGCAGCGCTTCGGTCTCGTAGGATTCCGGCAGGCCGCCCTTGCGCTTGGCGCGGCCGGCTTCCTCGTAGGAAAGGCCGTAGCGGCGCATGATTTCATCCGTGAGCTGCTTGCCGCCGAAGACCTGCTCGCGCGAGTAGATCGTGCGCTGGTTCTTCAGCACCGAGAGCGTGGTCATGGTCGCGCCGATATCAATCACCGCCACTAGTGCGTCACGCCCGACGTTCAACTGGTCGGCGATCAGCGTGAAGGCGTTCTCCATCGCGAAGGCCTCGACGTCGATCACCTGGGCGGTTAGCCCGCCCAGGTCGAGCGCGGCCACGCGCATGTCCACGTTTTCCGTGCGCGAAGCGGCCAGCAGCACGTTGTTCATTTCGGGGTTGTCGCGGACCGGACCGAGTACCTCGAAGTCGAGGCTTACTTCCTCGATCGGGTACGGGATGTACTGGTTCGCCTCGACATGGATCTGGCCATCCAGGTCCTCATCCGACAGTTCCGCCGGCATCGGCACGATGCGGGTGATCACTGCGGAACCTGCCACTGCCGCGGCGGCGTGCTTGACCCTCGCTCCGGATCGGGAGAGCGCGCGGCGTACCGCCTCGCCCACCGCCTCGACCTCGACGATGTTCTTTTCGACCACCGCGTTGGGGGGCAGCGGCTCGATCGCGTAGTGTTCCACGCGGTAGCGGCCTCCTGCTTGGCTGAGCTGCAGCAGCTTGACGGCGGTCGAGCTGATGTCGACGCCGACCAGCGGCGGCTTCTTGGGTGTAAAGAGCCCCACGATGACTTCCCCCTTGACCCCTGGCGCTTCCGCCAGTTACTGGCAGGATTGCCGGGCCATTAAAACCAAAAATTAATGCAATAGCAACGGCCTACGCGATGTTCTTCGAGACTTTTGGCGTGATGTCCTGCACATTTGGACCAACCCGCCGGTGCCGAGATTAAGGATTTGCTAACCCGCTGCTGCTGGCACACATACTGCTACATCTATACTTTGGTCTGTTTTGACTCAGGTCTCGCTACAACAACCACATGTCGCGATTTTTTAAAGCCCTTCTGCGCTGGCTGCTGATCCTGGGCTTCAGCGGACTCCTGCTGATCGCCGCCGCCATCGGGGTAGCCTACTGGCTGGTCTCCCCACGCATTCCGTCGGTGGACGTGCTCAAGGATTACCACATGCAAGTTCCGCTCCGTGTGGTGAGCACGGACGGCCAGTTGATCGCAACCTTCGGTGAGACGCGCCGCGTCCCGGTCTCGATGGACCAGGTACCGGACATGCTCAAGCATGCGGTGCTATCGGCCGAAGACGCCGACTTCTACCAGCATCCGGGGGTGGATTGGCGCGGCGTGATGCGCGCCGGGTTGCACGTACTGGCCTCCGGCGGCAACAAGACCCAGGGCGGCTCCACCATCACCCAGCAGGTGGCGCGCAATTTCTTCCTGAGCCCGGAAAAACTCTACTCGCGCAAGCTGATCGAAATGTTCATTGCCCTGCGCATGGAGAGCACCCTGAGCAAGGATCAGATCCTTGAGCTGTACCTCAATAAGATGTTCCTGGGTCACCGGTCCTATGGGGTGGCGGCAGCGGCGGAGTACTACTACGGCAAGCGGCTGGACCAGCTCGACGTAGCCCAATGTGCCGCCATCGCCTCCACCTTCCAGTTGCCTTCTGCGGTCAACCCGCTCACCAACACCCAGCGCCTGGTGGCCCGGCGCAACTGGGTGCTGGGCCAGATGCTGGAGCACCGTTACATCAACCGGGCACAGTACGACCAGGCGATCAATGCGCCGGACAACGCCACCCCGCACGAACAGCCGATCCAGGTGGATGCCCCCTACCTGGCAGAAATGGCGCGCCTGCAGGCACTGGATCGCCTCGGCAACGATGCCTTGACCGAGGGTTACGTGGTCAAGACCACGTTGGTCAGTACCCGACAAACTGCGGCAGTTGCGGCCGTGCGCGATGGCCTGGCGATTTACGACCATCGCCACGGCTGGCGTGGCCCGGAAGCGCATGAGCAGCTACCCCCGAACGCCGGTGATGCCGATTATGTCAACCTGCTCTCCAGTTATATGGAAGTGGCGGGGCTCACCCCGGGCCTGGTCATTGCTTCCTCCGCCACCGAAGCCTCGGTTTTCCTGCCGGGCAAGCTGGTGATCAAGCTTGACCTCAAGGCCATGGACTGGGCACGCCCTTATGTCAATGAGAGCCGGACCGGTGCCGCCCCGACCAAGGTCGACACCGTCCTCAAGCCCGGCGACGTCATTCGCGTGGTTCGCGATGACAAGGGCGTATGGCAGCTTACGCAGATACCGAAGGCGCAGGTCGCGCTGGTATCGCTCGATCCGGAAAGCGGAGCGATCCAGTCACTGATCGGCGGCTTCAACTTCCAGCGCAGCAAGTTCAACCGCGCGGTGATGGCCGCCAGGCAGCCCGGCTCGAGCTTCAAGCCCTTCATCTATTCGGCAGCCTTCGAGCGCGGCTATACGCCGGCCTCCATCATCAACGATACGCCGATCGCCCTGCCCGATCCCTCGCAGCCGAACGGACTGTGGACGCCAAGCAACGACGACGGCAAGTTCTCGGGCCCGATCCGCCTGCGCGAGGCCCTGATCGAATCGAAGAACCTCGTATCGGTGCGATTGCTCGATGCCATCGGCGTGCGCTACACGCGCGACTACGCCACACGCTTCGGTTTCCCGCCCGATGCGCTGCCGAACAATCTTTCGATGGCACTGGGAACAGCCTCCGTATCGCCGTTGAGCATGGCGCGCGGCTTCGCGGTGTTTGCCAATGGCGGCTATCTGGTCACGCCGTATTTCATCAGCGAAATCGATGACCGTAGCGGCAAGCCGGTGTACGTGGCCAACCCGGCCCGTGCCTGTGCGGACTGCTCGGAGCGCTTGCTGCAGAACAGCCCGCCAGCCCCGCCGCCGGCGAACATGCTGACCAATGGCGTATCGGCCAGCTCGTCGAACGCACCTGCCCCCGCCGCGAGTGTGGCCATGGCAGGCGAAACGGCCCTGCCTGCCGACGTGCACAACGGCGGCAAGGCGCCGCCGGTGCTGGCGCCGCACGTGATCGATATCCGCAACGACTACCTGGTCACTTCGCTGATGAAGGACGTCATCCAGTCGCCCATGGGCACGGGCTATGCGGCGAAAGCACTCAACCGCAACGACCTGGCCGGCAAGACCGGCTCGACCAACGACCATCGCGATGCCTGGTTCGTCGGCTTCAACGGCGACCAGTCGACCGCCGTGTGGGTTGGCTTCGACGATTTCAGCTCATTGGGCAAGGGTGAATTCGGGGCCAAGGCGGCCCTGCCGATCTGGATCGACTACGAGGGCGAGGTACTGAAGGGTGCGCCCGAAAAGAGCTTGCCGATGCCGCCAGGCATCACCAGCATGGCGATCAGCCGCGAAAATGGTCTGCCGACCGCTCAGGTAGACCCGGATGCCATGCAGGAAATCTTCAAGGTGGAAGATATCGACCGCCTGCACAACCAGGCCACACAGCAGCAACAGAGCCAGGATCAGCAGCAGACTAACGACATCTTTTGATAATTTTTGATCATTTCCGGTAGTCTTGCCTTGCACTTCGCAAGAGGGTTGCAGCATGGCACGAGGTGAACACCACCGCATCCACGCGCAAGACCGTGTGCAGCGCAACCGGCTACGCGTCGCCCAGGAGGCGGCGCGCCTGATGAGCGAGCACGGCATCCGCGACTTCCAACGCGCCAAGCGCAAGGCCGCCGAACGTCTCGGCGTGCAAGACGAGCAGGCGCTTCCCCGCAACCATGAAATCGAAGAGGCGCTGCGCGAGCATCAGCGCCTGTTTCTATCGGAAAGCCAGCCCAAGTTGTTAAGGGCAAGGCGCGAGGCTGCGGTCGAAGCCATGCGCTTCCTGCAGCGCTTTGAACCGCGCCTGGTCGGTGCAGTGCTCGAAGGCACCGCTGATACGCATTCGGCCGTGTGCCTGCACGTCTTCAGCGACGATCCTGAAGCCGTGGGCATTTATCTGCGTGAACACGGCGTGCCGTTCGAAATGCAGACGCGTCGCTTACGCATCACGCGTGACGAACAGGTCGAATATCCGGTATTGCTGTTCGCCGCCGACAATCTTCCGTTCGACCTTACCGTGCTGCCCCACAACGCCCTGCGCCAGGCGCCGCTCGACCGCGTCGACGAAAAGCCGATGCGACGCGCATCGCAGGCTTCGGTGGAGATCATGCTGGCGGAGGAAGAGGACGCGCAGGATGATTTCGAGCGCAAATTGGCTGCCGCGCTCAAATAACCGATGCAAACAAAAACGCCCGGAATGACCGGGCGTTTTCATGAGAATGCTCTAACGCGTCGATCAGCGCTTGTCCATCGCCACGTAATCGCGATTGGTCGCACCCACGTAGAGCTGGCGCGGACGGCCGATGCGTGAGCCTGGGGTTTCGTGCTGCTCGATCCAGTGCGCGATCCAGCCGGCCGTACGAGCGATGGCGAACATCACAGTGAACATTTCGGTGGGAATGCCCAAGGCCTTGTAGATGATGCCGGAATAGAAATCGACGTTCGGGTATAGCTTGCGCTCGACGAAGTAGTCGTCCTTCAACGCGGCTTCTTCCAGCTTCATCGCGACGTCCAGCAGCGGGTCGTTCACGCCCAGCTCGGCCAGCACCTTGTGGCACATCTCGCGAATGATCTTCGCGCGCGGGTCGAAGTTTTTGTAGACGCGATGGCCGAAGCCCATCAGGCGGAAGTTGTCGTTCTTGTCCTTGGCGCGCTTGACCGCGGTTTCCACCTTGTCGGGCGAACCAATCTCTTCGAGCATCTTCAGCACGGCTTCGTTGGCGCCGCCATGTGCCGGGCCCCACAGCGCAGTGATGCCAGCGGCAATCGACGCATACGGATTGGCACCGGTGGAGCCGACCAGGCGCACCGTGGAGGTCGAGGCATTCTGCTCGTGATCGGCATGCAGGATGAACAGCAGGTCCAAGGCCTTCGCAAACACCGGGCTGAGCTCCAGCGGCTCGCTCGGCACCTCGAACATCATGTGCAGGAAGCGGTTGACGTATTCGAGGTTGTTGCGCGGGTAGCGGAACGGCCAGCCGATCGAGTAACGATAGCAGGCGGCGGAGATGGTCGGCATCTTCGCCAGCAGGCGGATGGCAGCGAGTTGGCGGTCTTCCGGATTATCGACGTCCAGGTCGTCGTGGTAGAAGGCCGACAATGACGCTACCGAAGCGGCCAGCATGGCCATCGGGTGGGCGTCGTGGTGAAACCCCTGGAAAAAGTTCTTGTGCGACTCGTGCATCATCGTGTGATGCGTGATGTCGTTTTCGAACGAAGCAAACTGGGTCTGATTCGGCAGCTCCCCGTGCAGCAGCAGATACGCCACTTCGAGGAAACTGGACTTCTCAGCCAGTTGCTCGATGGGATAGCCGCGATACATCAGCACGCCCTGATCGCCATCGATGTAGGTGATGGCGCTCTTGGTGCTGGCGGTGCTGCCGTAACCGGGGTCGTAGGTGAAATGCCCGGTGTCCTTGTACAGCGGCGCGATGTCGATGCAGGCGGGGCCCATCGTGCCGCTCAGCAGAGGGAGCTCGCTGCTGCGGCCATTGGACTCATCAACCAGCTTGACGGACTTGGGATCGGACACGGAAACCTCCTACGCATGGGTCGCCACCGGGGCAACCGCAAAACGGCAACCAGCCGGCGAGGGAAAGGCACATCGTTTTGGGGAAAATTAGCGATGTATCCGAACCATTATCGCACATCATCCTCGTGACATCCGAGGCCGCATGGTCCGATTGACAGACACAAACAGACAGGGCAGGCGCCTGGCCTGCCCTGTCTGGCATCGCTGTCCCCGCCCCGTAGGGCAGGTTGACGGAATGATTACTTCTGCGCGTAACGGCGACGGAACTTGTCCACGCGGCCGCCGGCGTCAACCACCTTCTGCTTGCCGGTGTAGAACGGGTGCGAATGGCTGGAGATATCCACCTTGATCAGCGGGTACTCGTTGCCGTCTTCCCACTTGATGGATTCCTTGCTGGCAATCGTCGAACGCGTCAGAAACGCGAAGTCGGACGAAAGGTCCTGGAACACCACCTGGCGGTAATTCGGATGGATATCGGGCTTCATGACGGACTCAAAGCGTGCGTGAAAAGAGCGGTATTGTATCGACAGCGGCAAGGATGGGTCAAGCTGCTCCAGTTGGCGCGCATGGGCCAGTGAAGAGTGCCGCAGGACGATCAGAGGCTCCCCAGGGCTCGCCGCACCATGGCTGCGAACTTCGCTTGATCGAGCTCCAGCACCAGGTTGGCCTGGGCCCGCTGACCCAGCCGACCGCCCCAGTCCACCACGGTAGCGCCGCGGGTCAGGCGGCCATCCAGTTCCACGCCAACCCGACGGCGCTCGCTGCGCACCACCACGGAGGGGTCGATGGCCACCGCCATCGCCAGGGCATCGGCGGCAATGATGCCGCGCCGTCCGCGCTCGCTATTGGTCTGGCGGGCCACCTGGAACACGCGGCCGAAGAATTCCGCCCGATGATCACCAGCAGCCAGCCACTGGTCGAATTCATCCTCGTCGAAGGCATGCCGCAAGGTGATTTCCCAGTCGACCAGATCGAAGTCGGGAAAGCTCTCGAACACGACATGCGCCGCCTCGGGGTCGAAACCGACATTGAACTCGGCCGGCACGCGACCGGTATTGCCATGCCCGGTGACTGCACCGCCCATGACCACCAGCCGCTTCACGCGCTGCGGCAGCGAAGGATCCAGCCGCAACGCCAGCGCAAGATTGGTCAGCGGCGCCAGCGCCACCAGGGTGATCTCGCCCGGGTGCTCGCGCGTCAGTCGCAGTATCGCAAACGCCGCGTGCTCATCGGTCGCTGCGGCGGCAGGCTCCGAAAAACCAACATCGCCCAGACCATCATGACCATGCACGAATGCCGCGTCTTCCTCGGGCAAACGCACCAACGGCGTAGGGCAGCCGGCAAACACCGGCGTGGATGCACCGAGCAGATCCACCAAGGTGCGCGCATTACGGGTGGTATGAGCAAGGCCGACATTGCCGGCCGCGATGCTGAGGCCGAGTACATCCGCATGGGCGTGTGCCATCAGGATCGCCAGGGCATCGTCCACGCCGGGATCGGTGTCGATCAGGAGTTGCGGTCTGGTCATCTAAGCATCAATGCTGCAGTTGGATTTCTTTCAAGCTACCTGCTTCTCAGGCGCCTGCATAGCGCGCCGCGCCACCGATCCAGCGCTCGATCAGACGCACCGCCTGCTCCGCATGGTGCGTCAGCATGTATTCCCCCACCTGCTGCACCGTCGGCAGCAGGTGGGCATCGCGTGCCAGGTCGGCCATGCGGAAACTCAGCTGGCCAGTCTGGCGCGTACCCAGCACTTCGCCGGGGCCGCGCAATGCCAGGTCCTTTTCGGCGATACGGAAACCATCGTTGGTTTCACGCATCACCTGTAGGCGTTCGCGCGCGAGCTGCCCCAGCGGCGGCTGGTAAAGCAGCACACAGTTGGAGGCAACTGCACCGCGCCCTACTCGCCCACGCAACTGATGCAGTTGCGCCAGCCCGAGGCGCTCGCTGTTCTCGATCACCATCAAGCTGGCATTGGGCACATCCACGCCCACCTCGATGACCGTAGTCGCCACCAGCAACGAAAGCTCGCCGGTCTTGAACGCATCCATCACCGCCTGCTTTTCTTTCGGCTTCATGCGTCCGTGAATCAGCCCCACCTGGAGCTCGGCCAGCGCATGCGAAAGCTCCGCATGGGCCGCCTCAGCGGCCTGCGCGCGAAGTTGCTCGGATTCTTCGATCAGGGTGCACACCCAGTAGGCCTGGCGTCCCTCCACGCAAGCCGCCCGAATTCGTTCTATGACCTCGTTGCGGCGTGCATTGGAAATGGCAATCGTCTGCACCGGCGTGCGGCCCGGCGGCAGCTCATCGATGGCGGATATATCCAGATCGGCATAGGCGCTCATCGCCAATGTGCGCGGGATGGGTGTTGCCGTGAGCACCAGCTGATGCGGCACAAGCTCCCCCTCCAAGCCCTTGTCACGCAAGGCCAGCCGTTGCTGCACGCCGAAGCGGTGCTGCTCATCGACAATCACCAAGCCGAGCCGCGCAAACGCCACGCCTTCCTGCATCAAGGCATGGGTACCGATCACGATCGCCGCGCCCTCGGCCACGCGCCGCAAGGCGTGCTGGCGCGCCTTGCCTTGCTGCTTGCCGGCCAGCCATTCGACCTGTATGCCCAGCGGCTCCAGCCAATGACGAAAATTGCGCAGATGCTGTTCCGCGAGCAATTCCGTCGGTGCCATCAGAGCGACCTGGAAGCCCGCCTCGACCGCCGCCAGCGCCGCGGCGCAGGCCACCGCCGTCTTGCCGGAGCCGACATCGCCTTGCACCAAGCGAAGCATGGGGCGCGGCTGCGAGATGTCTGCAGCGACTTCCTTGACGACACGCTGTTGCGCTTTCGTCAGTTGGAAGGGCAGTGATCGAAGCCAACGCTCTCGTAGCGTGCCGTCACCACCCAAGACGGGCGCGCGGCGCTCGCGCACGGCCGCGCGCAAGCGCTTCAAGCTCATGTGCTGGGTGAGCAATTCCTCGAACGCCAGGCGCTGCTGCGCGGGATGGTGGCCTTGAATCAGCTGGTCGATGCGCGCATCGGGCGGAGGTCGATGTACGTACAACAGTGCCTCGCGCAGCGAGGTCAAGCCGAATTTCGCGCACAACCCGGGCGGGATCAGCTCCAACTCGGCTTCGTCCGGCAGGCGCTGCAGGGCCTTCTCGATGACGCCACCCAAACGCTTCTGCCCAAGCCCTTCGGTGGCTGGATAGACCGGCGTAAGGCGTTCATCGAGCACGACTGGAGCATCTTCCGTAAGGCGCCGATACTGCGGGTGCACCATCTCCAGGCTGCCATTGCCTTGGCGCACCTCGCCGTAGCAAAGCACACGCGTGCCCACGCGGAACTGCTCTGCCTGCACCCGGTTGAAATGAAAAAAACGCAGCAGCAGCGTTTGCATCGCATCGTCGCCGATCGCCACCTTGAGTTGCGGGCGGTAGCGAAAACCTTTCTCCACGGCTTCCACCGTGCCGGCCACTTGCGCACGCATGCCCGGACGCAAATCCGCCAGCGGCGTCAGATGCGTACGATCTTCGTAGCGTAACGGCAGGTGAAACCATAGATCCTGCGCACGATGCAAACCGAGCCGCCCCAGCGACTCGAGCAAAGCGGGCCCGATACCACCGAGCACCGTTACCGGCAGCTTGCCTACGTCTTCGGTCGTCACTACGGCAGTTTGGGGTTTCGGAGCGGCCATTGCGGTAAGGCTAACTGAGCACGCCGGCGCAGAATGTCAGCAGTCTTCGCCGGAAAGCTTCAGTCGAGCACCATGATAACGTCCACCTCGACCTGCGCGCCTTTGGGCAGACCGGAGACTTCGATGGTGGAGCGGGCGGGATACGGCTGCTGGAAATACTCGCTCATCACGGCATTGACTGCTGCGAAGTTCGCCAGATCGGTCAAGTAGATGCCGACGCGCACGACCTGCGCCAGCGAACCGCCGGCGGCTTCGGCCACCGCCTTGAGATTGTCGAACACACGACGCGCCTGCGTGCTGATATCACCCTCCACCAGCGCGCCGCTGGACGGATCGAGCGGAATTTGGCCGGAGAAGTACACCGTATTGCCGGAACGTACGGCCTGCGAGTACGGGCCGATGGCAGCGGGGGCTTTGTCGGTGGCGATGATGGTGCGGGGCATGGCGCAACCTCGTGAGATAGTCGCGACAGTCTAACTAGAAAGAGAAACGAGGCGTAGGCTGGGGAGCAAGCGCCAATATTGCCATGCACGCACATCGCGATGCTGGGTTTGCACCCCAACTTAAGGATGGTCCAAAAAAATCCGTCATGGTTTTTTTCAGACGCGGCGCATGTCCGCACGCGACTACCACGAATCAAGCACTCACGTGCTTGCTTTGTGGGCGGTGCATCCTTGCACCGCGGAAGCCCTGAATAGATCAGAGCTTCCCTAAAGCGGATAGCGATAGGCTCCGCTCACCACACCCGTTCGCCGCACGCGCCGGATCACTTCGGCCAGATGCTTGCGGTTCCTCACCTCGATAGTGAACAGCAAGGTGGCGGCGGACATGTCCCGTTCGACGTATTCCACGTTTTCGATATTGGAATCGGCAGCTGCGATCGCAGCCGCCACCGTGGCGAGCACGCCCGGACGGTTGATCACCTCGATGCGCAGTTCGGCCCGGTAGTCGCCCTGCACGTCGCGATCCCACTCGATGTCCACGCAACGCTCCGGCGACGACTTGCTCAGCTCGGTCATGTTCGGGCACTCGGTGCGATGCACGACGATGCCTTTGCCCGGCGACAGGTAGCCGACGATCTCATCGCCCGGCAGCGGATGACAGCAGTTGGCAAAGCTCAGCACACCGCGTTCGGCGCCGGTGATATGGATCTTTTCCGTCGGATGCGTGATCGGCGCGCCACGCGCGGAGCTGCTACCCCGCGCGGCCACCAACTGGCTGGCGACCTGGTCAGGCATGCGGTTGCCCAGCGCGATATCGGCCAGCAGCTCCTCCAGGCGCTTGAGCTTGGCTTTGTGCAGGAATTTTTCCAGCGCCGCCGACTGGATCGAGTCCAGGCTGGTGCCCAGTGCATCCAGCGCGCGGTCGAGCATGCGATGGCCGAAATCCACCGCATCCTCATGCTGCAGATGCTTCAGGTACTGGCGGATCGCGGTACGTGCCTTGCCGGTGACCACGAATTCCAGCCAGGCCGGATTGGGCATCGCCGAAGGCGCGGTAATGATTTCGACCAGCTGCCCGGACTCCAGTCGGGTACGCAGCGGCAACAGCTTCTTGTCGACGCGCGCAGCGACCGCGTGGTCGCCCACGTCGGTATGCACGGCATAGGCAAAATCCAGTGCCGTCGCGTTGCGCGGCAGCGAAAGAATGTCGCCGCGCGGCGTAAACAGATAGGTCTCGTCCGGGAACAGATCGATCTTGACGTTCTCGATGAATTCCGCCGCCGACGGCGTGTTCGCCTGGCTGTCGGCCAGCGCGGAAAGCCATTCGCGCGCACGCGCCTGTGCACTGTTGGCGGGGCCGCTTTCCGTCTTGTAGGCCCAGTGCGCCGCTACCCCGCGTTCGGCCACCGAGTCCATCTCTTCGGTACGGACCTGTACTTCAATGGGCGCCCCGAAGGGCCCAAGCAATACGGTGTGCAGCGACTGGTAGCCATTCGCCTTCGGAATGGCGATAAAGTCCTTGAAGCGGCGGTCGACCGGCTTGTAGAGCGCGTGCACGACGCCCAGCGCCATGTAGCAGCTCATCGCGGTATCGGTCACCACCCGGAAACCGTACACGTCCATCAACTGGGCAAAGCTCTTGTGCTCGCTGCGCATCTTGGAATAGATGCTCCACGGCGACTTGATGCGTCCGACCACACGCACCGGAATGCGCTCCTCGACCAGGCGCGCAGTGAGCGCGCCTTCGATGCGGCTCATCGCTTCGCGGCGATTGCCCAGCGCCGCGCGAATGCGCTCGCTGATCACGCGATACCGGTCCGGGTGCCAAGCGCGAAAGCCCAGGTCCTGCAGCTCCGCCTTGATCTTGTTCATGCCAAGCCGTTGCGCGATCGGTGCATAGATTTCCAGCGTCTCGCGCGCGATGCGGCGGCGTGACTCGGGATCTTTCGCGCCGAGCGTGCGCATATTGTGCAGACGATCGGCCAGCTTGATCAGGATCACACGCAGATCGCGCGCCATCGCGAGCAGCATCTTGCGGAAGCTTTCCGCGTCGGCCTCCTGGCGGCTGGAGAAGCGCATCTTGTCCAGCTTGGTGACACCGTCGACCAGCTCCGCCACCGGCTCGCCGAATTCGCCGGCCAACTCGGTACGGGTCAGTTCGGTGTCTTCCAGCGTGTCGTGCAGAATCGCCGCGATGATGGTTTCCGCATCCATGCCGAACTCGGCCAGGATGCCGGCCACGGCGATCGGATGGGTGATATAGGGCTCACCGCTTTTGCGTGTCTGCCCCTCGTGCGCCACCGCGCCTACCTGGTAGGCGCGCAACACGCGGGCTACCTGCTGCTCGGGCAAGTAGGCAAGACGCTCTTTCAGCGCCAGCACGTAGGGGGGCATGGCGGACGTATCCTCGGAAGCCGGATGCGTGGCCGCGGTCGTCATGGCGTCACGACGCCCGTTCAGGCAGTCGCCCCGCTGGGTCGGGTAAGCAGGGAGCTCAGGCGCGACCCGCGGCCTTCCGCTCCGGTGCGGCCGGTTCGACGCTTACTGCGCTGTCGACAGCCGCCCCCATCCATTAGTCGTCTCCGCCCTTGGACAGATCGTCGTCCACTTCCTGCGCAGCCCATTCCAGGGCTTCGCGTTCAGCGCGCTCGCGCTCGGAACGATCGATCTCGTCGATGGTGACCTGGTCGATGCGGCGGTCGGCGATTTCACGCAACGCCAGCACGGTGGGCTTATCGTTGTCGGGGTTGACCGCCGGTTCGGCGCCTTTGGCGAGCTGGCGGGCGCGCTTGGTCGCCATCAAAACCAGTTCAAAACGGTTGTCGACCACCTCGAGGCAGTCTTCCACGGTAATTCGAGCCATGGGAAATCCTTGAACTATGAACTTCGGAAGGTCTGAAAAAATCCGTCCTGGATTTTTTCAGACTCGCTACGTGCGGCATATATCCGCACGTAGCTCTCATGAATCAAGCACTTACATGCTTGATTCGTGGGCGGTGCATCCGTGCACCCCGGAAGCTCTGACCAAGTCAGAGCTTCCCTTATACGGCCTCACAGTTTATCGGCCGGGCACTTGGCTGGCAATGCGAGTCACTCTTATCATGCCCGATCGTCGCACGCCAGCTCGAAACTAGGGGGGAATACGTGCACAATATAGAACTAGAAAGTACACATTTATCGTCCTCAACCTATTGCAGCGGACCCCTCCCCTGATGCCTTCCCTGCCCCGTCTTGCCGCACTCAGCCGTCTTGTACCTGCGCTGGCCATGCTCGCCCTGCTGGCGGGCTGCTCCATCGCCCCGCCTCGTACCGACGACCCGCTGGAGAAGTTCAACCGCAAGAGCTACGCCTTCAACATGGCGCTGGACAAGCACGTGCTGCGGCCGGTGGCGGTGGGCTACACCAAGGTCACGCCCAAGCCGGTGCAGACCTCGGTCAGCAACTTCTTCACCAACATCAAGCTGCCGATCAGCATCGCCAACAACCTGCTGCAGGCCCGTCCCAGCGATGCGATGGCGGACACCGGCCGCTTCCTGATCAATATGACCGTGGGCCTGGCCGGCTTCCTCGACCCGGCGACGAAGATGCAGATACCGAACAAGGAAACCGATTTCGGCATCACCCTGGCCCGCTGGGGCGTGCCAGAGGGCGACTTCGTGATGGTCCCCTTGCTGGGCCCGTCGACTTTCCGCGACGTCTTGCAGTACCCGGTGGACGGCTATCTGTTCGACCCAATCAGCTATTTCGAGCGCAACCACAAGTTCCACTGGGGCCAGTACTACATTCCCGAGGTGGTCTACTTCATCCAGATGCGCGCGGAGTTGCTCGACGCCGACAGCTTTTTGCAGACCGCCTACGACCCTTACGCCTTCGTACGCGATGCCTGGCGCCAAAACCGCTTGAACAAGATTTACGACGGCAACCCGCCCGCGGACGTCATGCTGAAGCTGCAGCAGGGTCAAGGCTCGAACAATCAGGACCAGAACTTCGATCCCGCCGAACTGTTGAAGGAACAGCAGCAGTGGGAGCAGAAGCAGAAGCAGCAGAACAACTCGGGCAACCCGCCCAGCGGCAATCAATAGACAGCCGTCGAGTTCTGGCCATAAAAAAAACGGGGCCGCGAGCCCCGTTTTTTTGGCCAGAAGCTGCAAACACCGGTGTCAACGCAATAGCGGCTCCACACCGCAAACCTGCGCCAGCGCCGTCATGCCTGCCGGTACGTGACGCACCGCCACTCGGCGTCCGCCTTGATCAGCTTCAGACAGCGCCGCCAGCACGCAGGCCAGACCGGCGCTATCGCAACTGTCCACGCCGGCCAGGTCCAGCGTATTGCGGTCACTGCTCGCGAACGCATCCCGCATCGCCACCAGCGCATTGGCGGCGGTGGCAAAATTCAGGGTGCCGGCTACGGATACCGTACCCGGCCCTTCGGCCGTCACCCGAAACTCGCCTGCCTTAACCGGCGCCATTGGCCTTGTTGCCCTTGTCCTGCTGTTCCATCTGCTGCAGCGCCTTGTCGCCTTGCGTTTCCAGGTCGGCGATCAGCTTGTCGAGGCCTTCCTTCTTGATCTCGGCATCGACCTGGTTGCGGTAGTTGGTGATGTAGGAGATGCCTTCGATGATCACGTCATACGCCTTCCACTGACCATCGTTGGTCTGGTGGAACACGTAGTTCACCGCGATCTGCTTGTTTTCGTCGGTGGTCACCTGGGTCTTTACGACCGTGTACTTCGGATTGACCTCGCCATTGAACGGCAGGACCTTCACCGTGCCCTTGGTGTAGCTCAGCAGTCCTTCCGCATAGCGGTTGGTCAGCGAGGTGTAGAACGCCTTGGCGAAGCGCGAGCGCTGGTCGGGCGACGCTTCACGCGCATGCATGCCCAGCACCAGGATCGACGCCCAGTCGGTGTCGAAATGCGGCAGGAAGATCTGGTTGATCACGGCGACCAGCTTGGGCTTGTTGTTCTGCAGTTGCGCCTTGTGATCGGCGATCTGCGTGTCGAGCTGGTGGGTGATGTCCTCCACGACCGCTTGCGGCGTCGATGCGCTGGAGGGCTGCGCGCTGGATGCGCTCTGCGCGAAAGCCGGCGCGACGGTTACTACGCTGCCCAGAGCGATGGCGGTGGCAATAGCCAGATGACGCAACATGGATGACTCCTAGTAAAGCCGGCTCAGTGCTTGCCGGCGGGCTGATTGGATGAACCGTTGCCACCGGCGTTGTTGCCGCTGGACGAACCATTGACCAGAAACTTGCCGATCAGATCCTCCAGCTGCATGGCCGACTGGGTCAGCACGAGCTGGTCGCCATCCTTGAGCGAATTCGGCGAGCCGCCGGGCTGGATCGCAACATACTGGCTGCCGATCAAACCACTGGTGAATATGGCGGCGGCCGAATCGTCCGGTATCTGGTTGTATTTGCCGTTGATGAGCATCGTGACGGTGGCGTCCAGCTTGACCGGATCGGCTTTCACGTCGGACACGCTGCCGATGGCCACGCCCGCCATCCTGACCGGCGCACCTACCGATAGCGTGCCTACGTTGGTGAAGTGCGCGTTCACCTTATAGCTGCCGCCGAAGGCATCGGCCGTACCGCCCGCGCCGAAGAACTTGCCGAGCATTTCTTCCAGCGGCTGCGTCGATTTGGTCAGCACCAGATGCCCGCCGTCGGCCAGATAGCTCTTGGCGTTACCGAATTGCAGGCCCACGTATTGATCGCCCAGCAGACCGCTGGTGTAGATCACCGCGGTCGAATCGGCCGGAACCTGGTCGAACTTCCGGTCGATCGAGAGCCTGACCTGAGCCACGTCCTTGCCCGGCAGCAGCGTGATCGACTGTACCTGCCCGACGCGCACACCCGCCACCTTCACCGGCGCACGCTCCTTCAGCTGGCCGACGTTGGCGAATTGCGCCTCGACGGTGTAGCTCGCACCCTGGTGGCTGTTGACGACCGAGGTCGTCTGCGTAGCGAGGTAAACCAGTGCAGCGAAACCGAGCACGATGAACAGGCCGGTGCCGGCGGCATAGGATTTTCTCTGGCTCACGGCAAAGTCCTCAACAAGAAGCAATGGGTCATAAAAGTCACATCAGGAAAGCAGTGAGCACGAAATCCAGCGCAAGGATGGCGATCGACGAAGCCACCACGGTACGGGTGGTGGCATAGGCCACGCCTTCGCTGGTTGGCGGCGTGGTGTAGCCCTGGAATACGGCGATCAGCGAGATCACCGCGCCGAACACCAGGCTCTTCCAGATCAGGCCGTTGATCACGTCGTCCCAGACGTTCACGTTGGCCGTCATGTTCGACCAGAACGTTCCGTTGTCCACGCCCAGCCAATCCACCGCAACCAGGTGGCCGCCGAAAATACTCAGGCCGCAGAACACGCAGCACAGCAGCGGCATCGCGATCAAGCCGGCCAGGAAGCGCGGCGCCACGACATAGGCGATCGGATCCACCGCCATCATTTCCATCGCCGCGATCTGGTCGGTCGCGCGCATCAAGCCGATTTCGGCGGTGACCGAAGTACCCGCACGCCCTGCAAACAGCAGTGCGGTCACCACCGGCCCCAGCTCGCGATACACCGCCAGCGCCACGACCGAACCGGTGGCCGAGGTACCGCCGAAAATGGACAGTACGTGGTACAGCTGCAGCCCCAGCACCATGCCGATGAACAGTCCGCAGGTCATGATGATGGTGAGGCTCATGGCGCCGACGAACCAAAGCTGGCGCACCGTCTCACGCACATGCTGGAAGCTGCGTGGGACGGCGGAAAGAATGCGCAGCAGAAACAGGCCGCAGCGGCCGATCTGGGCCAGCGAGCCGATCACGACGTTTTCGTGCCCTAGTCGCGCACTCATACAGCACCTTGCTTGAAACCGAGGGCCTCGGCGTAATCGTCGGCCGGATATTGGAACGGCACCGGGCCGTCCGCCTCGCCGCCGAAGAACTGGCGGGTCCAGGGCGAACCGTTGCCGGCAATGGTCTTGGGGTCGCCCTGAGCCACCACTTTGCCGTTGGCGATCAGGTAGATCACGTCAGCCACCTGCTTGATCGCCTCCAGCTCGTGCGCCACCAGCACACTGGTCAACCCCAGCGTTTCGTTCAGCGTGCGAATCAGCTTCAGCACCTGGTTGAGCGCGATCGGGTCCAGGCCCACGAACGGTTCGTCGTAGAGGATCAGCATAGGATCGAACACGATCGCACGCGCCAGCGCCACGCGCCTGGCCATGCCGCCGGACAGCTCGCTGGGCATCAGCGAAGCCGCACCCCGCAGGCCCACAGCCTGCAGCTTGGTCAGCACGATGTTGCGGATCAGCACCTCCGGCAGCCGGGTGTGCTGGCGCAGCGGAAATGCCACATTTTCGAACACGTCAAAATCGGTCAGCAGCGCGGAGTTCTGGAACAGGTAGCCGATCCGCTCCCGCAGCCCGAACAGCGCGTCCCGCGACAGCTCCGCCACGTTCTGTCCATCCACCCATACTTCGCCTGCATTGCCGAACATCTGCCCGGTGATGTGCTTGAGCAGGGTGGTCTTGCCGGTGCCGCTGGGACCCATGATGGCGGTGACCTTGCCACGCGGGATATCCAGGTCCAGTTGGTCGAACACGGTCTTGCCGTTGAGCCTGGTGGTCAGGCCACGGACACGCACCAGTGCACGATCCTCAGTTTGGGCTTGGACGGTATCGATCATGGCCTGGGCGACGGCGTGAAAAGGGAGAAGTTAACTGAACTGACGTTCCAATGCTATCCTACCCGGTACAGTAATCCCGGGTTGGCGTTCAGCTTTCGATCAAGAGTTCCCGGAGCAGGCCCTCGTGGCGCTGGCACTGCAAAGTGCTGCGCTGGCGTACCGCCCGCACGATGGCCTGCAAGCCGTCCAGGGCGTCCTCGAACCGGTCGTTGACGATGATGTAGTCAAATTCGTGGGCATGCGCAATCTCCCCGCGGGAATTGCGCAGCCGCCGCTCGATCACTTCTTCGCTGTCCGAGCCGCGTCCGCGCAGGCGGCGCTCCAGTTCTGCCCGAGACGGCGGCAGGATGAACACGCTCACCACGTCCGGCTTGGCCTTGCGCACCTGAGCGGCGCCCTGCCAGTCGATCTCCAACAAGACATCGCGCCCCTGCCCAAGCAGGTCCTGCACGGTCTCGCGCGAGGTGCCATAGAAATTGCCATGCACCTCGGCGTGCTCGAGAAAGATGCCCTCGGCCACTTCGCGCTGGAAGTCGGTGCGCTCGACGAAATAGTAGTGGCGCCCGTATTGCTCGCCAGGACGAGGCGGGCGGGTGGTATGGGAGATCGACAGCGAGATGCCCGGCTCGCGCCCGAGCAGCGCGTTCACCAGGGTTGATTTGCCCGCGCCGGAGGGGGCCGCCACGATAAATAGCGTGCCCATGGCGCTTTCCGTACCGAAGGTATGCGCGCTCATTCGATGTTCTGCACCTGTTCGCGCATCTGTTCGATCAGCACTTTCAATTCCACCGCGGCATTGGTGGTGCGTGCATCCACGGACTTGGAGCCCAGGGTATTCGCCTCGCGGTTGAATTCCTGCATCAGGAAATCCAGACGCCGGCCGACCGGCTCCTTCAAGCCCAGCACACGGCGCGTTTCGGCGATATGCGTGCTCAAGCGGTCCAGTTCCTCGTCCACATCCGAGCGCGTCACCTGCAGTACCAGCTCCTGCTCCAGCCGTCCCGGATCGGCGGGCTGCTTCAGATCGGCCAGGCGCGCATCCAACCGCGCGCGCAAGGCGGTACGGATCTCCGGCATCCAGCTGCGCACGTCGGCCACGATCCGCTCGATCGCGTCCAGCCGTTCGCGCAGGATGTCGGCGAGCTTGGCGCCTTCACGCTCGCGCGTGGCGGTCAGCACCTGCAAGGCGCGGTCAAGCACTCCCAGCAAGGCGACCTGCTGTGCCTCCTGATCCACTTCGGCGTGCTGGAGCACACCCGGAAAACGCAACAGCTCGGTGAATTCGATGCTCATGCGCGGGAACCGGGCTTCCAGGTCCAGCGCCAGCTCGGACAGGCGGCTCACCAGCGCGCCGTCGACCTGCAGTGATTCACCACGCGACTCCCCTCTGCGCACGATCACATCCACCTTGCCGCGCGACAATCGCCCCGCAATGGATTCGCGCAGCGCGGATTCGAAGGCGCGCATGTCTTCCGGCAAACGCGGGCTCAGCTCCAGATAGCGATGATTGACCGCGCGCAGTTCGCACGTCAGCGTCCCGGCGGTGGTGACGGCTTCGGCGGAAGCATAGGCGGTCATGCTGCGGATCATGGAGAACCTTGGGGGAGGAGATGAAAGGGGCCAATGGTAAACTGTCCTGCCTCCCGTTGCCCAAAGAACCTATGCCAGTGTCCCGTCCAAGCGGCCGCGCCAGTGACCAGTTGCGCAAGGTCACCATCGAGCGCCACTACACCCGCCATGCCGAAGGTTCCGTGCTGATCGCCTTTGGCGATACGCGCGTGCTGTGTACCGCCAGCATCGAAGACCGGGTGCCGCCCTGGCTGCGCGGCAAAGGTGAGGGCTGGGTCACCGCCGAATACGGCATGCTGCCGCGTGCCACCTCCACCCGCACCCAGCGCGAAGCCACGCGTGGCAGCCAGGGCGGGCGCACCATGGAGATCCAGCGCCTGATCGGCCGCAGCTTGCGTGCCTGCGTGGATCGCCAGGCGCTGGGCGAGCGCGTGATCACGCTGGATTGCGACGTGATCCAGGCCGATGGCGGCACGCGCACTGCCGCCATCACCGGTGCCTACGTGGCGCTGGTCGATGCGGTGAACGTGCTGATGAAGCGTGAAAACCTGCGGCGCAACCCCATCATCGGCGCGGTCGCCGCGGTCTCGGTCGGCGTTTACCAGGGCATGCCGGTGCTCGACCTCGACTACGATGAAGACTCCCACTGCGATACCGACATGAACGTAGTGATGAACGACGGCGGCGGCATAATCGAAGTGCAAGGCACGGCCGAAGGCCACGCGTTCCGCCGCAGCGAGATGGACGCGATGCTGGACCTTGCCGAAAAAGGCATCGCCGAACTCGTCGGCCTGCAGCGTGCCGCGCTGGAACTGTCCTAATGCAGCGCATCGTTCTCGCCAGCAGCAACCGCGGCAAGCTTGCCGAATTCAACACCTTGCTCGCCGACAGCCACTTCGAGGTCGTCCCCCAGGCCGAACTGGGGGTGGAGGATGTCGAGGAAACCGGCCTCAGCTTCGTCGAAAACGCGCTGCTCAAGGCACGCCACGCTTCACGCGCCGCCGGCTTGCCGGCGCTGGCGGATGACTCCGGACTATGCGTGGCGCATTTGCGCGGCGCGCCGGGCCTGTATTCCGCACGCTACAGCGGCGGGCACGGCGATGCGGAGGCGAACAATGCACGCCTGCTGCGCGAACTGGAAGGCGTAGCGGAGGGACAACGCAGCGCTTTCTTCATCTGCGTACTCGCCCTGCTATGGCATGCGGAAGATCCCGCCCCGCTGATTGCGGAAGGTCGCTGGCAGGGGCGCGTGCTTGAGGGACCACGGGGAGAGCGCGGTTTCGGCTACGACCCGCTGTTCCTGCCACATGACCAGGCCTTGAGTGCCGCCGAACTGGCGCCCGAGGTGAAAAATCGCTTGAGCCACCGTGGACAGGCCATGGTGAAGCTGCACGCACGCATCGCCGAACGGCATTCTTGATATGCCTCTGATCGCACCACCTTTGGCGCTGTACGTCCACATGCCGTGGTGTGTGAAGAAATGCCCCTATTGCGACTTCAATTCGCACGGTTTGCGCGGCGAACCACCCTACGCAAGGTACGTTGACGCGCTATTGGCGGATCTGGACGCCGACCTGCACGACTTCGGTGGTGCGCTGCAGCACCGGTCGATCATCAGCGTATTCTTCGGCGGCGGCACCCCCAGCCTGTTTGCACCGGAACTGATCGGTCGCTTCCTCGAAGGCGCACGTGCTCGCCTGCCTTTCGGCGATGCCTGCGAGGTCACGCTGGAAACCAATCCGGGCACGGTCGAGCATGGGCGTTTCGATGGCTATCTCGCCGCGGGCGTGAACCGGATTTCCTTCGGTATCCAGAGCTTCGATGACGGCAAGCTCAAGCGCCTGGGGCGCATCCATGCCGCGGCCGAAGCGGAGGCCGCGGTGAAATCGGCGCAGGATGCCGGCATCAGCAACATCAATCTGGATCTGATGTACGCACTGCCCGAGCAGACCCTGGCCGGTGCGCTGGATGACGTGGACCGCGCAATGGCCCTGCAGCCGGCGCACATCTCGCATTACCAGCTCACGCTGGAGCCCAATACCGTGTTCGCTGCGCACCCGCCGCCGTTGCCTGACGACGACGCCGCCTGGGCCATGCAGGAAGCCTGCGAAACGCGGCTGGCGGAAGCAGGTTACGCCCAATATGAAATTTCCGCCTACGCCAGGCCGGATCGGCGCTGCGAGCACAACCTCAATTACTGGCGCTTCGGCGACTATTTAGGCATAGGCGCCGGTGCCCACGGCAAGCTGACCGATGCCGCGTCCAGCACGGTATGGCGCCGCTGGAAGGTCCGCCATCCGAAGGCCTACCTGGAAGCCGTCGGCCAGTCGACCCGCATTGGCGGACACGCGACGGTGCCGGTCGATGAGTTGCCGTTCGAATACATGCTCAATGCCCTGCGCCTGATCCACGGCGTGCCTCTGGACGAATTTGCCGCCCGCACTGGGGTGCCGGCGGAGCGAATTGCCGAGCGTCTCGCCGCTGGCTGCCGCAAAGGCTGGTTGGAGAATGACGCTCATTGCTTGCGCACCACTGCGCTGGGGCAACGTTTTCTCAATGATGTCATCGGCAGCTTCCTGCCCTAGGGATGCTCTGATCTATTCCACGTGCCCGGCATGACACCCAGCATGCCCCATGACGGCGCCAGGAAACAGGCATAGACTTGCTCCATGGGGAACGGATGGGGAGATCAGCGCATGGATCTCGAGCCGAGGGGTGGTCCATCACCTGCCGCCGGAGGTCACTCCACGGACATCGGCAGGTTGCCGCTGCGCAGCCGCAAGTTGATCCAGGCCGCCTGCGAGCTGTGCGATCAGTGGGCAGAACGTACCCTGGGGGCCTGTCTGGAGCATCTGGACAAACGGCTCTACGAGCAGGCCGAGCAATCCCGCAGCCATCTTGAACAACAGCATTACTTCGAGAGTCGCAAGCAACTGGAACTGGGACGCACGGCGTTCGTTCGGTTGTTTAAGGCCGGATTGCGTGAGCGCTTCGAACATCTGGGAGAGGCGACGAACGAAGCCTCAAAAAAACCCGGCCAGCCCTCGCTGACGCTGCTCGATTGGAACGAGCATGAGTTGACCGCCGCATTCGACGCGCTCATAGCGCGTGGCGAGGGGCAAAACCTGCCGATTCTGTCCGAACTTTCCTATCGTCTGGCCGTGCTGATAGGCGCAGCGCCGCTGGAAGGCGGGCATTCGCCGCTCGGGCCACAGAACTTGGCGCGAATCCTGCGTGCCGCCAGCGAGCCGCTGAATCTGCCGCTCGAGCATCGCGTGCTGTTGTTGAAAGTATTCGAGAGCAGTATCAGCGGCAGCCTGATGTCGCTGTATGAAAGCGTTAACGCCATGTTACAGGCCAACGGTATCCTGCCGAACCTGCGCGCGTTCACGGCCACTCGCGTCGCTCACGGCGCCGTGTATGCCAGTGAGCGAGCGCGTACTGCCGCGCCGGCTACAGGCGCTGCCTCCACCGCCGCGCGCGGCGACGGTGAAGCGATCGCGGTGCTGGAAACCTTGCGCGATCTGCTTGCACGGCAACGCCTGGCGGCATCCGGCCAGATGCCTGCCGCGGCTGGTCGCCACGCTACGCCGGATGAACTGCAAATCGCGCTAGGTGCCCTTCAGCAGCACACGGCTGAGGTCACCGACCGCACCAGCCGTGAACTGCACAGTATGCAGCTGTTGCAGGATGAGCTGCTGCACCAACTCAATCTGGGTCTACCGTCGAACGCCACGCGAATGCAGCTCACGCCCGAACAAGGCGACACGGTCGAGCTGGTGTCGCAGCTGTTCGAACAGCTCGTGCAACAGCTGCACCAGGGTCCGGATGCACACGCTTTGCTCAGCAACCTGCAACTGCCCTTGCTGCGGCTGGCATTCGCGGATCGCGACTTTTTCAATCAACGCGAACACCCGGCACGCAAGCTGCTGGGCAAGCTTGCCGACACCATCGACAACTGGCTGGTCGGACCCAATGGCGAACTGGACCAGGCGTTGCTGGCCAGACTCCGCCAGCTCGTCGAACGCACACAGCAGGAGCCCGCTACTGCCGGGCTGTACAACAGCCTGCTGGTAGACATCGACCAACATCTCACCCAACTGCTACGCAAGGCGCAAGTCGCCGAGCGCCACCACGTGGAAGCCATGCAAGGCCGCGAGCGGATGGAGCAGGCGCGCCGGCGCGCGGACGAATTGATGGCCGAACGCTTTGCCGCCGCTCCTCCGCGCGGTCTGCTGCGCACCCTGCTTGAGCGTGCTTGGACGGATGTACTCGCGCTGACGCTGCTGCGTCACGAAGAACACAGCGAAGCGTTCCTGCACCAGTTGCGCATCACGGATCAACTGTTGGGCGAATTTCCGATCGACGATCCGCTGGAGCTGCGCAAGGAAGTAGAAACCAGCCTACAGCAGATCGGCATGCATGAGGACGAGGCCGAGCAGGTCGCGCAGCGCCTGATCGGTACGCCGGCACGTGACGCGGTGGCGGCGTCGCCCGTCACTGAGGATCTTGCCGCAGCATCGATAAAGGAACCGGCGGTCAACGGACCGGAGCCGGCTGTTCCGCCTCCGGTCGTGCCAACCACTGCCGAGGCCACATCAGCACCGCCGCGAGGCGCCGCCGATGGCTCCAGCGCTACGGGTCTCGCCATCAAGCTCAAGCAGCATCAGCGCCTGGGTGAGCATCATGGCCCGGAAACGCCGCCCGCTGCGCAGGTCAACGCAGCGGCTCCACTGGGCTTGCGCGAAGCGCGCATCCACAACCATTTGCGCCAACTGCCATTCGGCACCTGGTTCGAATTCACCGATCCGGCCACCGGCAAAGCCAGCCAACACAAGCTGGCCTGGTTCTCACCCGTATCCGGCAACAGCCTGTTCGTGAATCGCCGCGGCCAACGCAGTGAGGTGATGAACCTGCAGGAACTGGCACGCGCGATTGCAGAAGGCCGGGTGCGCCAATTACCGCCCCAGCAGGACGATTTGCTCGATCGCGCCTGGCATGCGCTCACCAACAACCTGCTGCGGCCCGCGCCGCCGCCGGAGGCCCGCCCATGAACGAGCACCGCCGAACGCCGCGCAAACGGCCCAAATATGCCGTCACGGTGACCGACGCGATCACCGGCCAGCCGCTCGGCCACCTGGGCAACCTCTCCAGCAACGGCATGCTGCTGATCAGCCAGCACGCGCCGCGCGCCGAAGCCATCTACCAGGTCAGCCTGCCCTTACCTGCGCACGACGGCGGCATGCCGATCATCGAGGTCGGCATCCAGGAGCAATGGCACGAGCCCGCCGCCACGCCTGGGCAGATATGGTCCGGCTATCGGATCATTGCCATTGGCAACAATGACGCAATGCACCTGGAGCGCTGGCTGCAGAACGGCTGAAGACGAAAGTTGGGGATTGCACCGAACCTGCCTACACTCAGAAGTCTCAAGTCCAACTCGCCGAACCCAAGCATGAGCCAAGCTCTAGCCCCCCTGTACGCCCAGCACATAGCCACCTTGCGTCAGCGCGCGGATACGGCGTTGGCGCTCGGCGGCTTCGACCATCTACTGATTGCCGCGAGTACGCCCCTCAGAAAATTTCTCGACGACCAGGATTACGCCTTTGTCGCCAACCCGCATTTCCGCCATTGGCTGCCGCTGACCGATGCGCCAGGCAGTTGGGTGGTGTACACGCCGGGCGACAAGCCGAAGCTGATTTTCGTGCAGCCGCACGATTACTGGCACGTAGTGCCCGCGGCGCCGAGCGGCTACTGGGTGGACCAGTTCGATATCACCACCGTGCGCACGAATGCCGAAGCGGTGGCACTGCTGCCTGGCCTTAAGCGCGCGGTAATCGCGCCGGAGTGCCCGAGCATCGAAGGCGTGGAAGCCAACAACCCACCGGCCGTGGTCAATTACTTGCACTGGCATCGCAGCTACAAGACGCCGTACGAGCTTGAGTTGATGCGTGAAGCCAATCGCATCGGCGCCCGCGCGCACCGCGCCGCAGAAAAGGCCTTCCGCGCGGGCGAGAGCGAATTCGGCATCCAGATGGCCTACCTCGCCGCGGCCAGCCAGACTGAAGCGGAATTACCCTATTCGAACATCGTGTGCCTAAACGAACACGGCGCCGTGCTCCACTACACCCACTTCGATCGCACGCCACCGCAGCAGCATCGCTCTTTCCTGATCGACGCCGGCGCCAGCAAGGCCGGCTATGCCAGCGATATCACGCGTACCTACACCGCCGCCGGTCACCAGGAATTCCAGGCACTGATCGACGGCGTGGAGCGCGCCCAGCAGGATTTCGCTGCCAAGGTGCAACCTGGCCAGAGCTATCCGGAACTGCACGTCCATGCCCACCATAGGCTGGCCGAGGTGCTGCGCGAGCACGGCCTGATCCGCATGAGCGCGGAGAGCGCCGTGCAGTCGGGTGTGAGCTCCGCGTTCTTCCCGCACGGTCTTGGCCATCCCATCGGCTTGCAGGTCCATGACGTAGCCGGCTTCCAACGGGACGAAAGCGGCGGCTTCATTTCACGTCCGGAAGGTCATCCCTACTTGCGCATGACACGCGTGCTGGAGCCGGGCATGGTGGTCACCATCGAGCCGGGACTATATTTCATCGACATGCTATTGGAAGAACTGCGCGCCAAGCCCGTCGCCAGCGACATCGACTGGAACAGGGTGGAGGCGTTCCGGCCGTATGGCGGCATTCGTATCGAAGACGATGTGGCGTGCACCGATGGAGTGCCGGAGAACCTGACGCGCAATGCTTTTACGGCACTGAACTGAGCGCCCGGCGCAGGCCCGGACAGCGTCGACGACGATAGCTAGTCCGCAGGATGAATCGCCGCACCCCGAGACATCTTGATCCTCGTCAATACCCCACCAGTCAGGTGAATCTATAAATCCTCCGCATTGAAGGCCTCGCGGAGGATAGGTCACCATGCCCAGCCATTCTGCTGGATTACACCTTGCCATGGCCAATGGATCTGGCCGCTCATTCGCACAGGTGCGGCGACGTGGCGCACGACATCGCGCCACCAACAGGGTTATGCTGCACGTCATGTCATAGTTAGTAGGAAGCCTGCTCTATGCACATGCAATCGGAGCGCATCCGATCCACTTCGTCGCACAATCCGCTGCGTCGGCTGAGCACCGAACTCATTCTCATCGTCCTGGCCAAGCTCGCGCTGTTAGCGCTGATCGGCTGGTACCTATCCGTGCACTATCCCCGAGCGGACACCCGTCCCGCTGCGGTCGAGCGGCTCCTCGCGCCAGCTCCGCCCACCCCATCGGAAGCCAAACCATGATGATCGATCCGGATGTCGTTACCCTCTCTCGCCTGCAATTCGCTCTTACGGCGCTCTATCACTTCCTGTTCGTACCCCTCACGCTGGGGCTGGTGTGGATCCTGGCGATCATGGAAAGCGTGTACGTGATGACCGGCCGCGACGTCTGGAAGCGCATGGTGCAATTCTGGGGCGTGCTGTTCGGCATCAATTTCGCCATGGGGGTCGCCACCGGCGTCACCATGGAATTTCAGTTCGGCATGAACTGGGCTTATTACTCGCACTACGTGGGCGATGTCTTCGGTACGCCGCTGGCCATCGAAGGCCTGATGGCATTCTTCCTGGAGGGCACGCTGGTAGGACTTTTTTTCATGGGCTGGAAACGCCTTTCGCGCCTGGCCCATTTGCTGGTGACCTGGTTTCTCGCCTTGGGCACCAACCTCTCGGCACTATGGATACTGATCGCCAACGCATGGATGCAAAATCCGGTAGGCGCACAATTCAATCCGCAGACGATGCGCATGGAGGTGACGTCATTCAGCGAAGTCTTGTTCAACCCGGTGGCGCAAGCGAAGTTCGTACACACCGTAAGCGCAGGCTATGTGATTGGCTCCATGTTCGTGCTGTCGATCAGCGCCTGGTACCTGCTACGGGGGCGCAATGTCGATTTCGCGCGTCGCTCGATGACGGTTGCAGCAAGCTTCGGACTTGCCGCTGCGTTGTCGGTAGTGGTACTCGGCGACGAATCGGGCTACGCCGTCTCCGAAAACCAGAAAATGAAGATGGCGGCGATCGAGGCGATGTGGGAAACCGAACCGCCGCCGGCTTCGTTCACCTTGTTCGGCATTCCCGACGTGCAAAACCGTACCACGCACTACGCTGTGCACATCCCCTGGGTGATGGGCCTGATCGGCACCCGTTCGGTGGACAAACCGATCTTCGGCATCAACAACCTGGTGGAAGACACCAGGGGCAAGATCGGCAACGGGATCCAGGCATACGCAGCCATGCTGACGCTGCGCAAGGATCCTAGTGATGCCGAGGCAAAATCGACCCTGGCGCAATTCGATCGCGACATGGGCTACGCCCTGCTGCTCAAGCGCTACGTGGCCGACCCGCGCCAGGCAACCTCCAGCGACATCAACAAAGCGGCCGAATCCACCATTCCCAACGTACCGGTGCTGTTCTGGTCGTTCCGTATCATGGTCGCCTGCGGCTTCTACTTCATTGCGTTGTTCGCGTACTCGTTCTGGCTGGCCAGCAAACGGCGGCTCGACAGTTCCCGCTGGTACCTCAGACTGGCGCTGTACAGCCTGCCGCTGCCATGGCTCTCGACGGAACTTGGCTGGATCGTGGCCGAATACGGCCGGCAGCCATGGGCAATCGAAGGCATCCTGCCCACGGCGCTGGGCGTGTCGTCGGTATCCGCCGGACAGGTATGGACTTCATTGGGCGGCTTCGTCTTGTTCTACACCCTGCTCGCAATCGTCGATGCAGTGCTGATGTTGAAGTACGCACGCAAGGGGCCGGACGAACTCGGCATATGGCCGGCAACGGCCGCACCGCTTGAAGGCCCGGCCGGCGCACATTGAGGAAAACGCCATGTTCGATATGACGACCTTGCGGGTGATCTGGTGGGTTTTGCTCGGTGCATTGCTGATCGGTTTTGCCGTCATGGACGGTTTCGATTTCGGCATCGCCGCCTTGCTACGCGTGCTGAGCCGCAACGAGCACGAGCGTCACGTTCTGCTTCAGACCATCGAACCGACCTGGGAAGGCAACCAGGTGTGGTTCATTCTCGGCGGCGGCGCCATTTTCGCCGCATGGCCGATCCTTTATGCCACGGCGTTCTCAGGATTGTATTTCGCGCTCGCGCTGGTGCTGCTCGCCTTCATTCTGCGGCCGGTGGGCTTCAATTTCCGCGGCAAGGTACCGGATGCGCGCTGGCGCGCAGTGTGGGATGGCGCGCTGATCTTTTCCGGCTTCGTAGTGATGCTGATCACCGGCGTCTCCTTCGGCAACCTGTTCCTTGGCCTGCCGTTCCGCTTCGACGACGATCTGTACATGAGCTGGCAGGGCGGTTTCTTCGACCTGCTGCATCCCTTCGCCATCCTCGCCGGCCTGGTGAGCATTGCCATGCTGCTCACTCATGGCGCTTGCTGGGCAGCGTATCGTGCCGATCACGCCATCGCAGAGCGTGCTGCGCGGATCGCCCGCTGGATGGCGCTGACCTATGCCATCACGTTCGTCGGCGCGGGCATCTGGCTGGGCTACGGTATCCCCGGCTTCACCGTTCTCGGCCCCATCGTGACCGACGGCGTATCCAATCCGCTGCTCAAGCATGTAGCCATCGGCAGCAGCTGGTTTACCAGCTACATGCTGCATCCCTGGTTCTGGACAGCGCCGATGGTCGGCATCCTGGGCGCGGTCGGCGTGCAGTGGACGGTAGGCAAGCTGAACCTGCTTGGCTTCCTTTGCAGCAGCCTGATGGTCTCGGGCACCATCCTTGCCGCCGGCTTCTCACTGTTTCCCTTTCTGCTGCCTTCCAAGCTCGATCCGGATTCCAGCCTTACCGTCTGGGATGCTTCATCCAGCCATGGCACGTTGATGCTGATGCTTGGCGCGACGGTGGTACTCCTTCCCATCATCATCCTTTACACCAGCTGGGTGTACCGCGTGATGCGCGGACGCGTGCTGCTGGAAGACGTAAAGCATTCGCATAACGGCTATTGAGGAGCGAACCATGTGGTATTTCACCTGGATACTGGGATTGGGGCTGGCCTGTGCCTTTGCCGTGTTGAATGCAATGTGGTACGAGGTGCATGCAACGGACGAGGCACATCGCAGGAAAGAGCCGACACCGCCACAAGCGACCCATCGTGACTCCCTCCCCTAGCGGGGAGGGAGCAGAACATCACACAAGGCCCCAAAATTTGCGCGCCTCCTCCGCAATCACGTCCGGCCGCTCTTCCGGATAGAACAGCTTCGCATTGGCCACTCGCCGTATCCCGAGCGAATTCCCCAGCATCTTGTCCAGATACTCCGCCCCAGCGATGGAAAAGATAGTGTCGTCCACGCCCCATACGATACGCGCAGGTACTTTGCAGCGGCGCAGCGCAGGACCGATATCGTGCAGCGGATTGTGTTCCAGCGCGATCGCATAGGCATGCACCAGCGCTTTGCGGCGAGGCGAACTGACCAGCGGCGCAAAGTAGCAATCGATCGCCTCGTCCGTCGGGTCGGCCGGATTGGCGAAGCACATGCCGCCGATGCCTTGCGGCGAACGCGCCAGTTGCTTGTCGGCCAGCCAGGGCGCCAGCCATTGATCGACGAACTTGCCTTCGTGCGACAACGCGATCACCGGCTGCATGGCCGGCGGGGGGCTTTCGTGCTCCGTATCGCAATTGGTCAGCAGCAGACTGCGAACGCGCTCGGGATGCCGCGTTACGAATAGCTGTGCAACGGCGCCGCCACTATCGCTTCCAACCAGGTCCACGCTGGCAATACCGAGTGAATCCAGCAATGTGATCAGCATGGCAACCTGCGCGTCAGGCGCGACGCTCTGCCCTTCGGCCACTTCGGTAAACCCAAGACCGAGAAAATCCGGAGCGATGCAGCGGCGGTGCGGCGAAAGACGATCCAGCGCACCGCGCCACTGGAAGCTGTTCAACGGAAACCCGTGCAGGAACAGCGCCACCTCTCCGGTACCACGATCCATGTAGGCAACTCGGCCGAACGACGTCTGCAGGAATCGTCGACTGGCGTGGAAGCGCTTTTCATCCGTGCCCTGGATGCCTGCCTGGGTACGCGGCGCATAACTGGCCAGCATGCCGGAAGCGATCAAACCGGCGGTGAGTTGCAAGAAGGCTCTGCGTTGCATGACGTTTTCCCGCTGTGATTGGACATCGGCATCATTCGCTCACCGCTGCAGCCGATCAATGACGCGTGAGGTCATGTCGATATGACCTAAGAGGTCATGGCTTTCCTGCAGGCCCCCGGTTTAGCATTCGGTCACTTCCTTACGTGCGCCGCAGCTTTGGACACCAAGACCCTCGGCACCAACGCTCCCCACATCGGCCAGCTACTGCGTGAATGGCGCGCCAGCCGGCGACTGAGCCAGCTCGATCTGGCGCTGGCGGCGGAGGTATCGGCACGCCACCTCAGCTGCGTGGAAACCGGCAAAGCGCAGCCCAGCCGTGAAATGGTGCTGCGTCTAGCCGACGCGCTGGACATGCCGCTGCGCGAATGCAATGCCTTACTGATGGCAGCAGGCTACGCGCCGAAGTTTCCGGAGACTTCGCTGAGCACACCAGCCATGGCCCAGGTGCGCCGCGCGATCGAATTGATGCTCGAGCAGCAGGAGCCTTATCCGGCCTTTTTGCTCAACCGCCATTGGGACATCCTGATGGCGAACCGTGCCGCCGCGCGCGTGGCAAGCTTTGTGCTACGCGGTGCCAGCAGCCCGCATGCGAACATGATTCGGCAGATCTTTGATCCCAACGATCTGCGCTCGGCCATCGTCAATTGGGAAGACGTGGCGGGGGATTTGATCCGGCATCTGCATGACGTGGTTTCCGCCACGCCTTCCGATGAGGTCGCACGAGACTTGCTGGACGAAGCGCTTGCCTATCCCGGGGTGCCGATGCAATGGCGCATCCGGGATCTGGGCACGGCACCTTCACCGCTGCTGACCACCATCTTTCGCGTGGATGATCGGCAGCTGAGCTTCTTCTCGGCCATCACAACGTTCGGCACGCCACGCGACGTGACCCTTGACGAATTGCATATCGAAGCGTGTTTTCCGATGGACGAACAAACGGCTGAGTTTTGCCGTGAGTTGTCGCAGCACGACGCATAAGCCCCGCAACCGCCATGCCGGCGAGAAAAAGCCGCGAAGGCTGGAATGACAATCCCAGCTTTTTGGTTGCCGGACGAAACGCTGGGATTGTCATCCCAGCCTTCGCGACTCATACGCAGCTATGGAAACTGCTGGTATTTCAGCCAACGCGCCTGCCCGATTGCCGGGTCAGTGACGCTAGGCCCATTCGTCTGCACCTGCCCCGCCAGGCGCTGCACGAAGCCGACTTCTGCATCGGCACGCACGATCAGGTCGTACCAACCGTAGCTGTCGCCCAGGAACCAATGCTTCTCGGCATGCTCGCCGGGCTTGAGCATATAGGTCGCCGATTCGCCGTTATAGAGATTTTCGACCGTCACATTGCAGAAGTCGTGGCCTTTGTTGACCATGGCCAGAATCAAACCGCCTCGTTCGTGGTGATAACGGCTCCCGACCTGCAAGGTGGACTTGCGCGATGCACTGTCGCCCTTGAAGCTGCGCATGAAGCCATTCGGGCCGTACACGTGCCATTCGTAGGCTCCCTGTACCTGCCAGGTGGCGGAAAGCGATTTCCCCGCCTCCACCGTGTAATACCGAGGGCTATGGGCGGCATTGGCGGAGCGGACATGGAAACATGCTCCCGCGTGCCCATCATTCTGGAAATCCATGTGCAGCTGCCCATCCTCACAGCAGCCGTTTGCGTTGAGATCGTAAGGCGACGCGCGCAAGGGTTTCACACCCTGTTCCTGAGCCGGCAGCACCTGCTCGGCAGGCGGCATAGGCGAATAATCGGGGTGACGCAAGGCATCCGGCGGCACGTAGGTACTCGTGCCCGGCAGCGATGCTTGCGCGCCGCTTGGCTTGGAGAAATCAAAGGCTGAAGTCAGGTCACCGCAAACGGCGCGGCGCCATGGCGTGATGTTGGATTCGGGTACCCCGAAGCGCTGTTCGATGAAACGGATGATTGAGGTGTGGTCGAACACCTCCGAACACACCCAGCCGCCCTTGCTCCAGGGCGACACTACGATCATCGGCACCCGCGGCCCCAGCCCATATGGCCCGGCCGGGTAATAGAGGTTACCGGGAAAGAGTTCATTGGCGACCGATACGGTGGATTGCCCTTGGGCTTCGGAAGGTGGCACGCAGGGTGGCACCATGTGATCGAAGAAGCCATCGTTTTCATCGTAGGTGATCAACAGCGCCGTCCTGCTGAAGACGGCTGGATTGCTGGTCAGTGCATCCAGGACTTGCGAGACGTACCACGCGCCATAGTTGGCCGGCCAGTTGGGATGTTCAGTGTACGCCTCCGGCGCAGCGATCCACGACACCTGGGGCAGCTTGTTGGCGAGCACGTCGCTGCGCAGCTGGTCGAACAGCGAGCCGCCGGCGGAAATATTCGTGCCGGTCCTGGCGTTTTGGTAAAGCGGGCTGCCCGGCTGCGCCTGGCGATACTGGTTGAAATACAACAGCGAATTGTCGCCGTAGTTGCCGATGTAGGCATCGTCGGTCCATCCCCATGAGCCGGCGGCGTCCAGACCGGTACCCGCGTCCTGGTAGATCTTCCAGCTGACGCCCGCGTTCTCAAGCGCTTCCGGATACGTGGACCAGGCGTAACCCGCTTCCGCGTTGTCGACCACCGGGCCGCCACCAGCGCCATCATTGCCCACCCAGCCCGTCCACATGTAGTAGCGATTCGGATCGGTCGGCCCCATCACCGAGCAGTGATAGGCATCGCAAATGGTGAACGCGTCGGCGAGTGCATAGTGGTAAGGAATGTCCTCACGCGTCAGGTACGCCATGGTAGTGGTGCCCTTGCTAGGCACCCACTGATCGTATTGGCCAGCGTTCCACGCCGAGTGCGTGCTGGTCCAGTCGTGGGCGAGATCTTCGAGGAATTGCAGCCCCAGGTCCGGTGCGGTCGGATGAAACGGCAGCACGTAACCTGTACCGTCAGGCTGATACCACACGGAGTTGCCGGAGGTGAGATTCACCGGCCGCGGATCGCCGAACCCGCGCACCCCTTTCAGCGATCCGAAGTAATGGTCGAAGGAACGGTTTTCCTGCATCAGGACGACGATGTGCTCGACATCTTCGATCGTGCCGGTCCGCCGGTTGGCAGGAATTTCCAGGGCACGCGTGATGCTGGCGGGAAGCATCGAGGCCAACGTGGTGCTGCCCAGCAACTGCAGGAATCGGCGACGGCTCATCGAGGTCATGCTGAGTTCCTTTTTTTCGCGCTTGTGATGACGCTGCGCGATGCTGCGGTGTCAACGTTGCAGGCGTGCGACATTGACTGGACGGGTTTGAGAAGTTGGCATGCGA
Organism: Dyella choica; assembly: GCF_003977665.1. Classification (GTDB taxonomy): domain Bacteria; phylum Pseudomonadota; class Gammaproteobacteria; order Xanthomonadales; family Rhodanobacteraceae; genus Dyella_B; species Dyella_B choica. The sequence continues at coordinate 70,217 of NZ_RYYV01000009.1, forward strand.
TCACAGCATGCGCGAAATCATTGAAGACGGATTTTTCACGGATGCGAACAAGCAAGCGACGACACGGAGATTCCATTTATCGTCCGGCCAGCAATGCCTCAAGCTCTTCCGGCAGCTTTGGCACATCCGCTGTCAGCACCTCGTTGCCGTCGCGTGTCACCGCCACATCATCCTCGATGCGAATGCCAATGCCGCGCCATGCTTCCGGCACGGTCAAATCGTCCGGCGCAATGTAGATACCCGGCTCCACCGTAAGCACCATGCCGGGCTCCAGCATGCGCGGCTCACCGTCGACGCGGTAATCGCCTACGTCATGCACGTCCAGCCCCAGCCAGTGACTGGTCTTGGCGGGGAAAAATCGCTTGTAGCTGCCTTGCACGACGGCTTCGGCAGGGTCGCCCTTGATCAAGCCCAGTGCGCACAAGCCTTCGGTGATCACGTGTACCGCCACCTCGTGCGCCGTGCTGAACGAACGCCCTGGCTGTACCTCGTCGATCGCAGCCTGCTGGGCGGTGAGCACGATTTCGTAGAGCGCGCGCTGCTCACGACTGAAGCGGCCGCTGAGCGGGAAACTGCGGCTGATATCGGAGGCATAGCACTCCAGTTCCGCACCCGCATCGATCAATAACAGATCGCCCTTGTTCAGCACCGCGCGGTTGGCCTGGTAGTGCATGATGCATGCATTCACACCACCGGCAACAATAGGCGGAAAGGCCGCCACTGCGCCGCGGCTGCGCATGACGCGCAACAGTTCGGCTTCGACTTCGTATTCGTGCCGGCCGGCGCGCGCCATCTCCATGGCCGCCACGTGCGCCTCCGCCGCGATGGCGGCAGAAGCGCGCATCAGCTTCAGCTCCGCGCGCGACTTGTACAAACGCAGATCATGCAATAGATGGCCAAGCGCGACGAATTCCTTGGGTACCACGCCGCCGCCGCGTAGCTGGCGCAGGCGGCGCATCCAGCCCAGCAATTGCGCATCGAATTGCGGCTCGCGTCCAAAATGGCAGTAGACGCGCGCGCGCCCTTCGATCATGCCGGGCAGGATGTCGTCGATGTCGTCGATGGGAAACGCGTCGTCCATGCCGTAATCGGCCACCGCGCGCTCAGTGCCGACGAACGAGCCATGCCAGCGCTCGCGTTCCCCATCGCGCTCGCGGCAAAACAGCACCACTTCACCGTGCTGCCGGCCCGGCAGCAGCGCGAGCACGGCGTCGGGCTCGGGAAAGCCGGAAAGGTAATGGAAGTCCGAGTCCTGTCGGTACGGCCATGCCGCATCGGCATTTCGCATGCGTTCGGGAGCGGTGGCGACCAGCACCACCGCGTCCTCCCCGGCCATTTTCATCAGCTGGCGACGGCGCCGGGTGAATTCCTCAGAAGCTATGTTCAATGCAAGCTGCCAGGCGAAGACGGGTTGGGGATATGGCATTCGGTGAACAGCAGCATGGCGCCCATGCGCACGAATTCGTGCACCTCGATCAGGGCGTCCTCATCTTCCTCTTCGCTGCCAAAATCGAGCGACGAAGAAGCGATGGCGCCGATATCGCGCAAAATCTCCCGGCCCTCGTCAGACAGACGCCCATGCACGCCCGGACCGCCCAGGCCAAAGCCGCTCAGGAAACCGCGGCACCAATCCACCAGGGCGTCGGCGCGTTCGGGCAAGGGGCGGTCATCCGCCGGAAGCAGGGGTTCGAAGCCAAGTTCGGGGTCGGCCAGTTCCTGCTCGCTTTGCCGGGCCACTTGATCCAGTACGTCCTGGTCGTGTTCGGACACGCTGTCGCTGCCGGGTTCGAGATGCAGGGCACTCAGCACCGCGCGCTTGCCCGGCCTGCCATGGGCAGCCAGCAAGCCGCATAGGGAGCCATGTAACTCACTGGCGGGGATGGACAATCGCAGGTGCGCAACGACTTCGTCCAGTTCGTCGTGACCGATGGATTCGGGGGCGGTCATCGCGGTCTCCATTAACGTTCAAGGTGCAAGTTTAATGCACCGTAGTCCCTAAGCGATCCGGCCCACAGATTTCCCACGGCGTCCTGATATAGTTCGCCGCATGAAGACACCCGACGCCGCCCAGCACGAGCTTGCCGCCTTGAGCCAACAGCTTGACCGGCTGCTCGACCACGTCCATCGGCTGAGCGAAGAAAACCGCAGTCTGCGTCACAGCCAGGAGCAACTGGCGAACGAGCGTGCGAATCTGCTGGCCCGCAACGAACAGGCGCGCAGTCGGGTTGAGGCAATGATTCAACGACTCAAGGCACTCGAGAACAATGGCTGACGTCATCAGCATGTCTACCAACGAACCCGTTTCGCTACGCCTGATCGATCGCGAATTCCTGATTGCCTGTCCACCGGAAGAACGCGACGGCCTGCTGGAAGCCGCCAGTTTTCTGGATCGCAAGATGCGCGAGCTGCGTGCACATGCCAAAACGCCGGGTTTCGACCGCCTGGCGGTGCTGGCGGCGATCAGCATCACGCATGAATATCTGCAATTGCAGAAGCGTGCCAACGACACCAACGTGAACGTTGCTGAATCCGACATCGCTGACGGACTCGCTAATTTGCGCCGCAAGCTTGAAGCCGCACTGGATGCGCAACTAAAATAGTCCTCGGCGTTTTCTGCGGTGTGCGCCAGCACACTCTTACATATTGCCTTGTTCCTATATACGACCCGGGACGGTTACTTAAGGTTGTTGCGCACGTCCGCCGCGAGCGGAAAGCCTTTAGGCCTTAATTTCCCTCCCACCTGATCCCGCTTGGATCAAGGTCGTTTGGTGAGCAGCGGCACCGCGGTTTACGCCACCCCATTCCAACCCGGACGCCGTCCAGGCGACCTCCGGGCAACGGGGCGCCGGATGCGCCCCACCCTGAGGAGACGCGCGACGTGGATACCGCCGCACGACGTCGTGAACTACGCCAGCGCCTGGCCGAACGCCGCCGCGCCCTCCCCCCTCCCGAGCGCATCGCCGCCGCCCAAGGCCTGCGGCGCAGCCTGGAACACCTGCCTGAGTACCATACTGACAAGCGCGTTGCCGGCTACTGGGCTTGTGACGGTGAGCTGCCGCTCAACCTGGTGATTCCGCCCCTGGCTACGCGCGGCCAGCAGTTCCTGCTCCCTCTCATCGGCCAGGACAACCTGCTGCGCTTCGCACCCTGGTCGGCCGGCGACCCGGTCCAGCCCAACCGCTTCGGCATCCCGGAGCCGGTGACGCCGCACGAGTGGTTCGCGCCGTTCCAGCTCGACCTGGTATTCGTCCCTCTGCTCGCGTTTGACCGCCAAGGCAACCGCCTGGGCTATGGCGGCGGCTATTACGATCGTAGCTTCGCCTTCCTGAAGGATCAGTTGCGCCCTACCGAGCCCCTGCTGGTAGGGATTGCCTACGATTTCCAGGAGCTCCCCGAGATCGCCCCCGAGCGCTGGGACGTATCGCTGGACTTCATCGCCACCGACCGCGAACTTATCGACTGCCGCGCAGACACATCAGGAGGCCACGGCGCATGAAGTACTGGCTGATGAAATCCGAACCGGACACTTTTTCCATCGACGACCTCAAGCGCAAGAAGCGCGAAGCTTGGGACGGCGTACGCAACTATCAGGCGCGCAATTTCATGCGCGACGACATGCGCGCGGGTGACAGCGTGTTCTTCTATCACTCCAATTGCGCGGAACCGGGCATTGCCGGTATCGCCGAAGTGGCCAGCGACGCGTACCCAGACCCGTCCCAGTTCGATCCCAAGAGCAAGTACTTCGATCCGGCCAGCTCGCGCGACAACCCGCGCTGGATGCTGGTGGACGTGAAGTTCGTCAACAAGCTCAAGCGCGTGATCACGCTGGATGAACTGAAGAACCACCCTCAACTCGAAGGCATGACGCTGCTGCGCAAGGGCAACCGCTTGTCGGTGATGCCGGTGGATGCGGTGGAGTGGAAGTACATTCTTACGCTGGAATGATCCGGCGAGCACCTAAGCTGCGACGACAATCGTAGGCTGGGTTGCAAAACCCAGCGTTGCCATGCATGCAAGCAATGCGATGCCGGGATTGTCATCCCAGCCTACGTCCCCGGGCGCCTACCTGCCGATCACCTTGACCAGCCCCTTGACCGCTCCGGCCATAGTCTTGTTGCCACCGGTAACGCCAAGCGTACCCGCTGCGTCGCTCCAATTGAGGTGCATCGTCGTCGTGCCTTTGCACTGCTCATAGTCATACGAGGTTCCATCGTCATCATAGAGCGCAAAATCACCATCCTTGCCGGAATAGACGCGAATCTCGGTGATCGACTGCTTCGCTGCGGTCGACTGAATCTCCGCACCCAGCGGCACGATCGAGCCGGCGCGCACGAACACCGGGATCTGGTCGATCGGCACGGACACCTTCACCCAGCCCCTCCGCCGGCGAGCTTTTCGTAAGTCCAGAAGTTGTACCAGTCACTGCCGGCGGGCAGGTAGACGTCTTTCTCCGTCTGGCCCTGCTCGGTCACCGGCGCCACCAGGAAGGCGGGACCGAACAGGTACTGCGTACCCAGGTTGGCGACCTTCGGATCATTGGGAAAATCCATCCACAACGGCCGCATGAAGAGCGCGCCAGTGTCGTAGGTGCTTTTGGCCTGGCTGTAGATATAGGGAATCAGCCGATAGCGCAGGCGGTCGTAGCGGGCCTTGGACTGGATCAAGCCGAAAGCCGCCTTGGGCGGAATCGGCGTCTTGCCAGTCAGGCGGGCGTAGGCCGAATAGATCGCGACCGGATTGTCACCAGTGCTGACAATCGATCACACGTCCGCGCAGATCCAGCGCACCAGGGAGTCCTGGTTACGGCCCAAGCCGTAGTAGTGTTCATCGGCAGGTGCCATGAAGCTGGCGCCGACCTGATAGGTGGCTTCACCCGCCACCTCATGCGGCGACATCTCCCACCCGGTCATGTCGACCAGGGTTTCGCCTTTGGCATTTTTGACCTGCAGGCTGACCGACGCCAGCGGCGGAATAAAACAGTGCTCGATCGCCCCCTATGCGGCCCGCGCAGGCACGGGATCGACATGCAGCGTCAAGGCAGAGGAGACAAAGCTGTCGCCGCCCCGGTCAGCCGTGTGGTGAAAAACCGAAGCGCTGGCATGATCGGCAAGAATCCCATAGCCCGGCGCCTTCAGCGCCTCGGCCTTGTCGGCGGCTATAGCCCAGACCTTGCGATAACGCCGAGGCTGCTTTCCCTGCAAAAACGCAGCGCAAGATGCGAAAAATCGCAAAATAAACGATTATTTCCGCCTTTCGCCATCCAGGACCATGCCATGAGCAATGATGAGAAGCGCCTCGCCGGCGAAGCCGCCATCCAGTACGTCGAAGACGGCGCCATCGTGGGCGTGGGCACCGGCTCCACCGTCGCCTACTTCATCGATGCGCTGGCCCGCATCAAGGATCGCATCCAGGGTGCGGTCTCCAGTTCCGAACAATCCACCGCCCAACTGAAAAAGCACGGCATCCCCGTGTTCGATCTCAACGCCACCGGCCCGCTTGCGCTGTACGTGGACGGCGCCGACGAATGCGATCCGCACAAGCGCCTGATCAAGGGTGGCGGCGCGGCGCTCACGCGCGAGAAGATCATCGCCGAGGCCGCGCAGAAATTCGTCTGCATCATCGATTCCGGCAAGCGCGTGAACCTGCTCGGCAAATTCCCGCTGCCGATCGAAGTGATTCCGATGGCCCGCAGCCTGGTTGGCCGCGAGATCGTCAAGCGCGGCGGCAACCCCGTGTGGCGCGATGGCGTGGTGACCGACAACGGCAACTGGGTGATCGACGTCCACGGCTGGCAGATCGCCGACCCGGTGGCCTTGGAGACCGAACTGAACCAGATTCCCGGCATCGTCACCGTGGGCCTGTTCGCGCGCCGTCCGGCCGATGTGGTACTGGTTGGCGACAAGCTGATGGGATGATCGTAAGGATGGGCGGTGAAGAAGGACGACGTCGCACGCAACCAGGACGGCACACTGAGGTAGCACCTTTCCGCCGCATAAAAAAGCCGGACCCGCAAGGGTCCGGCTTTTTAGGGTCTAACACTCCGATCGATCAGTCGTGCGTCTTGCCGCCAAAGCGAAGGTTGAGCTGCAGCATGTACTCACGACCGTAGACGTTGTAGTTCTGCGTGTTGAAGTACGGATAGACCGTATAGGTCGAGTCCCTCGGCGGCATCCGGTTGAACAGATTGTTGACCAGGAAAGACACGTCCAGGTTCTTCGCCGGCGAATAGCTCAGGCTGTAGTTGAAGGTATTCCACACACCGACGCGACCCGCGCCAGGTGCGGTGGCGCTTTGCGAAATGCCGATGTAGTTCGGCGACGGGCTGTAACGATGCCAGTACAACGTGCTGCCCCATTGGTCATGCAGGCTCCAGCTGACCGAGCCGGCCACGATGTCCTTGAACTCCGAGCTGTAGAACGAGTTGGTCAACTCGTTGATCGGCGTCGTGCCCGGATACAGCTGGTAAGCATGCTTGAGCATGTCGTTGTAGTCGAACTGCACACCGAACCGGCCGACCCGCGTTTCCGGGAAGGTGTACTTGACCTGTGCCGTGATCGAGTTGGTTTCTTCGTGGGCGATATTGACGAAGTAGGTGTTGACGTTTTGCAGGATGCCGGCTCCATCGCGGGTCACCTGCCCCAGCGTCTGCTGGCAGGTCAGCGATGAGGCAGGCAGCTGGCCGAGCAGGCACTGCGAATCCAGGTTCAGCAAGGTCGGAATGTCCTGCTGCACCACCTCGTTGGTGATGTTGATATGCAGATAGTCGACGCTCAGGCTCAGGTTGTCGATCGGCGACCACACGGTGCCCACCGTCCAGCTCGTGGCGGTGGTCGGCTGCAACTTGGGATTGGAAAGCAGATTGCCGGAGAAGTTGTACTGGAACTGCTGCGCGCCACAGTTGGTACCGTGCTGGACAGCGCACTGATATGGATCAGGCAGGTTGTTGAAGAATCCGCTCGGTCCGATAAACAGCGAGGACATATCAGGCGCACGGAACGCAGTGGAGTAATTGCCGCGTATCAACCATGTGTCGAACGGGCGGTACTCAAGCGCGATCTTGTAAGTGAATTTGTGGTTCGTGCCACCATTGGTCTTGTAGTGGTCGTAACGACCGGACAGATCCGCCGTCAATTGCTTCAACACCGGCAAATTGAGTTCGAACGCCGAGGCCTCATGCTGGCGCTGACCGCCGCCCGAGGTTCCGGTTGCGGCGAATATGCCGTTGTTGGCGAGCAAAGGATTGACTGGCTGATACCAGGCTTCGTTGCCGCCTTCAATCAATCCCGCAAAACCCGCATCACCGCCGGGCAAGTTGAACAGGCTGCTGTTGCTGAGCGTCAAACGCGTGTTGTTGAGCCAGGTATTGGTGGAGCCAGGAAGGTTGGTGCTGAACGATGCAAAGTCCGCCGGCGAAACCGGCATGAAAAACTGGTTGTAATTGATGTTGTAGATGCCCTGGCCGAGCGCATTGGGCTGTCCGGTCGGCTGCATGATGTTCAGGAAATAGCGGTTGACCGCCCCATCCAGCAGCGATGGAGTGCTGGTGGTGGTGCGATCGCCGGAACGCATGAAATACACGTCCCAGTCCCAGCCTGAATCGCCGAAATGGCCATTCGCGCCGATATCCGCCTGGTACATCAGGTCGTCCTGCCGGGTCAGCTGGCTGTTATAGCCACCCGGCATTTCTTCGGGGGCGAACACGTGCGTGGGACTGACGATATTGCCGTTCTGATCCTGCACATAGCTACCATAGTCGTTCGGTGCCCAGTACAGGAACTGCGAGCCTGGCGTGAATTTCTGCTGCTGCCAGTCCAGCAATACGTCGCTGTATAGGCGCAGGTTTGGATTGACGTCGTAACGCAGCTTCAGCAAGCCGTCATAGCTGCGCGACTGGTTGATGAAGGTGGTGTAGCCGTACACCTTGGGGGAGCCGCAGAAATGGCCGGGAACGGTCGGCGAAGGCGACAACGCCGTGGTGCCGCCAAACAGCCCGCTGACCGCACCGCAGCCGTTCGGTGGCTCGATATAGCTTTGGCGCGCGCCGGTAAAGGTATTCACGTTGCCGTAGTTGCCCACGCCGATCACGCGTTCCGGCGTGGCCCCCGCGGGATCGCCCAGCGAGCCGTCGGTAAGCTTGCGCTGGTATCCCCACAGCGGCGAGGAGTTGTCGAATTCGATCGCGGCCAGCACGTTGAGCTTGCCGAAGTCGTGTCCCCAGCTGCCCGTGATGCGCTGGCTGGCGCCGCCGCCGCCATCGTACCCACCGGCGCGGACTTCGATTTCGCCGCCATCCATGTGCTGCTTGGTCACGATGTTGACTACACCAGCAATGGCGCTCGACCCGTAGATCGAAGAACCGCCGCCCGGCATGACGTCGATGCGTTCGACCAGGGAGATCGGAATATTGGAAATGTTGTTGAAGTTGCTCTGGCCGTTGTACAGCTGGCCGAAATTGGTGATCGGCTTGCCGTCGACCAGCAGCAGCGTGAATTCGGGGCTGAGGCCATACAGGCTGACAGTTTGCGCGCCCTGCGTGAAGCCACCACTGTTCTGCGGTCCCTGTACGGAGCCGGTCGCCTGCACCGCATTCTGCAGCACTTCGGTGACGCTGTTGAAACCACGCGCCTTGATCTCGGCGGCGGTAACCGTATAGGTCGGCGTGGCGGTCTGGATCTGCGCGTTGTTGATCAGCGAGCCGCTGACCACCACGGTATCGAGATTCTTCGGTTTCTCATCCGTCGTGCTGGAGGACGGGCCGGAAGCGCCCTGCGACGACGTCTGCACGGCACCCGAAGCGGATGAACCAAGCACAGTCACCGATGAAGGTGCATCGGCATTCGCAGCGGCGGCAAACCCAAACGACAATGCAGCCAGAATGGCCGCGGCAATAGGTGTTTTCAGCATGAAGGCTCCCTAGACCATATATGCGGTTGATTTTGTTGTTCCGCGGACGCCTTCCCGGGCAGTCCTTGCAACCAGTACGCCGCAGGCGTCCGGCTTCGCACAGCGAAGCAGGAGCAAGACGACGACTTTCCGTTTACACGAACCGAGCCATGATCCCTTAGCAGATTCGTGCTGCAAGGATATTTACAAAAGATGCAATTCTTATGCAAATGGCTTGCGGCCTATTTGTGCTAAAAAAAATCCGAAAAATGCGGATATTTGTGATCTCTAATAAAAAGCAGATTTATTTTCGAATGACAGGTAGGGATTTCTGCACGACATCCGTCTTAGCTTAGTTTGCATTTATAAAAAGCTTCCACGCAGCATGACCAATTGCCGATGAGTATGAGCTTTTCCGTCACCCTGTCACTAACCGACAGTCGCGCTGATTAAGTTTCAGCGCAAATCGTCACTCCGGCCAAAATGGAATGCCAAGGCAAGGACATCGAACGAAGTAGACAACGTGAAGCAAGCAGGCGGCTTGCGAAAGCGCTGACCCAGGGCAAGCCGGACAAGCCAGCTGCAAGCCGCGCCCGCCCCTGTTCGCGGGAAGGACAGGGGTGCAAAGACGAAGCACTAGGCAATAAGGCACAGACGCCCGGCAAACCCGGGCCAGTGCAGATGTTTGCGGCCGTCAAACCGGGCCCGCGTCCGCAATCATGGGAAATCTTGCGTCAGGATTTGCCCAGCTCCGCCTTCAACTTTTCCAGCTCGGCGTCAACGCTGCTGTTCTTGCGCATGCTGTCGAGTTCCTTTTCAACACTGTTGCGGCGATCCAGCGGATCGTTCAGGATACCCGCCTTCAACAGGCCATCCATGGCATCGGCCTTGGCCTGCATGCCGGAGACCTTGTCTTCCGCACGGCGCATGGTATCGCCGACGTTGGAAAGATGGTCGCCCACCCCCGTCAGCGATTCGGTGACTTTCACCTGTGCCTGAGCCGCGGCGTAGCTGCTCTTCATGACTTCCTTTTGCGTGCGGAACTGCTCGATGCGGCCTTCCAACACCTTCTGGTAGCTGATCAGCTTATCCACCTGCGCCGAAATGTTGTCGTGCGCCTTGCTCAAGGTCTGCTGCTTATCCAACGCAGCCTGGCGAAGATGCAGCGCTTCGCGCGCCAGGTCTTCGCGGGACGACTGCAAAGCGAGACGCGCATTGTCCTGGGCCTGCTCGGCCTCCTGCCTGGCCTGATCCATCTGGCGCTCCAGCAGCTTCTGTTCGGTCACTACTTCGGCCAAATGCTGCTTGGTTTCCTGCAGACCGCTGATCATCTTCTCGTAGGACAGATCCAGCGTTTCGTTGGGATCTTCCAGTTTGTCCAGCAGCGCATGGGTTTTGGCCTGCAGGAGGTCGGCTACGCGTCCGAGGATACTCATGGGTGTGCTCCGTAAGATCAGTTGTTGACCGACAGGACCAGCTGCGGATCGGGAATGGTCGAGGCGTCGCGCTCGGTGGTGATCGGCGTGACTGCCGTACCCACCGCGAAGAATTCGATGATATGCGGCTGCCAGTTATGCGAGCCTTCGTGCAGGTCGACACCGACCACGCCTTCGGCCTGCACCTGGATCGCCTCATGCTGCATGCGCTCCATGGCAATTTCGCGAGCATCGTAAAGGGCCTGCGAGTAGTTGGTCAGCTCAGTGTTGTTGCCGACGTTGCCGAGCGCCTTGAACATGCCCTGGTGCGCCACGTGATAGACGCAAGAGCCCATCACCATTTCGAGCGGACGATAACCGGCTTGCAGCAGCGTCCAGAAATCCTGGCCGGAAAGATCGGAGGTAAAAGGCTTGCCATTGTACCCCTTGAAGCCCGGATGTCCCTTGGCGTGGACCACGCCAGTGCCGATGGCGATGAATTCAAGGATCTTGTCGTCCCACTCCATGCGCTTGACGGTGAGTTCCACGCCCACGATACCGTCTGCGCCCATCCCTTCGGCCTCTGCGCGCATGCGCGACATCGCCAGCTCGCGAGCGTGATACATCGCTTGCGAAAGCACGTCCATTTCCTGGTTCTTGCTCCAGTTGGCGTACTGGATGCCCAGGTGGTAAATGCATGAGCCGACGCACAGGCCCACCGGCTCGAAGCCCGCCTTGCGCACCAGCAGGAATTCGTTGATCGAGAAATCCGAAGTAAAGATGCCGCCCGGATGCCCCTCGCTGCGCAGGCCCTTCAAGCGCTCCAAGGCGTGCTGGGGAATTGCCGTACCGTCACTCATATCGAACCCTCTTCCTGATTGGTGTCATAAACGTTGTGGCTGCTGGGCCGCTGCTCGCACAGCGGCGACACGCCATCGCACATGTCGACGACGTGCCGGATATCGTGTGGCACCGAGCGGTAACGCTCGCCATCCACTACCGTTCCGATCACGATGTGCCGGCCGAGATAGCGCTCACTGTCGCCCTCTTCCGCTTTCAGCAACTGGCCGAAGTGGGTATGCGCCAACACGCCGTTACCGGCTGCGTGAGCATCCTGTTTCAATTGAAGCAATGCCTGCTTGCGCACCCGCTCCCAGAAATTGCCCAGCGTGGTCAAGGGCTGATTGACCCAGCCGCCCTTGGCGTCCAGATTCCGCTGCCAGGAACCGAGCCATTCGTAGTGCGCGCCGATGGCAATGCCGGTCGGCACGATGCCTGCTTCGAGCAGCCGCATGAACTCCAGCGCGGAAACGGTGGCAACGACGGGCTCCGGATTGGGCGGCATGCCTTCGATGCGAACGGCCGTGCCGATCAGCGTGAAATCCATGCTGGAGTCCAGCTCCATATCGATTTTCCGCATGCGGACATCGACGATCGCATTGGCGCCTGCGGCAGCGGCTTCCTGCTGCAATCTGCGCAAGGCCGTGTGCCATCCGGCGGCGTGCCCATTGGTCCAGGAGTAGCCGTAGTGGTACCAGCAAGTTCCGGAAACCATGGCGATGGGGCGCACGCGATAGCGATGCGTTTGCGCCAGCTCCGCCGGCGACATGGTGGCAATCCACGGCAATTTGCCGCTTCCGGCCTCGCCCAGGCGATGCTTTACGAACGCAGGCAGCCGATGGTGCTGCAGGGCACTTTCCCACTCGCTCGCCCGCTGCGCGGGATCGCCGGCAAAATCCTGCTGGGCAGGGCCGACTGGAGAGGCTGGAGGCGCACTTCCCTTGAACCGATCGAACCAAGACATCCGAAACCTCTGGCCTTATTCCATTACTCGTGGTCGAACGACGGCGCGACACCCCGGCGGGAACGCCGGACTTGCCTTTCCGTCAGGACATCAGGAAATCATGCAATACGTTCTGCGCCTGGCCGGCGTGCTCGGCCAGCAACTGAATATCGTGATGAAGCGCCGCGAGCCATACAGGAACCTCCATGTGCTCAGTACTCAACGTCACGCCATGCACCACCTTGCTGCGCTGGGTAGCCAGCCGGCTCTTTTGCAGATCGATGACATAAACGTGCTCATGCCCATCCACCGTGATCTTCCTGGCATGGCTGGCCTTGGAGAAGAAACCGTCCTTCTCCCGCTCCACCGCGACCCTTCCCGGAATGGCGCCTTCAAGCCGTACGGCGAAAGCCTCCATGAATGCCTTCAGATCACCTTGCGCCTTGCGCAACCAGGCGGCATTCAAGTCGAAATCACTGGGTAACCCGCTCAAAGCCCTATCCCTGCAATACCCGCTCGCACCAGGATCGAGCCAGGCTGCGGCCCTCCGTGGTCCCTTGCGTCGCGTGGCTGGCGACGACACAGAATTAGCGTAGCACGGCGTCTTGCGCAAATGCATGCGCCTAGGGGCCAGCAAGCGTCGGAGCGGACCGCCGAAGTGGCTCAATGGGCAGTCCATGCTGGCTGCACCATCCATGAAATGAAAATCGGTTTGGTGCATGGCTGCGCATTTAGGTGGCCCGTGCACCTCTTGCCGCACTCAGACTTTCTCCTATACCGATGAACCGTGATCGACGTCACTCTCCTCCAAACACATCCCCTTCACGCTGCTGAACCATCCCGCACGATCTTGCTGCATAGCAGGATGACATCGGCAAATTCTGTCGCTCATTCTCTGCGCCACTTCAAGGGTTCACCGATAACCGCACGCGCCACGCGCGTGCGCCAGGGGCATGTATTGCCTGACAAGCGCAAAAGGCGTTTTTCTTAGGGAGCGGATCAATGAGTGGTCGCAAGTCACCGCGGAAGACGGTGAGCTTTACCGGTTTGCAGCGTAATCCGTTGATGGCGGCATGTGCGCTGGCGTTGATGATCAACTTGGTTGCGGTGGGCGTAAAGGCTCAGGACACTCAGGTTCAGCCGGATGCCAAGGCTAGCCCCCGGCAAAATTCTGCGCAGGCAGACAAACCGTCAGCCAAAACGCCAAAAGCCTCCGAGCAAGGCTCGGTACATAGCCTGGACAAGGTGGTTGTCACCGGTATCCGCGGCAGCATCGAGGCCGCACTGAAAGCCAAGCGAGATTCGAACGACATCGTCGAAGCGATTTCCGCCGAAGATATCGGCAAACTACCGGATGCGAGCATCGCCGAGAGCCTGTCCCGCCTATCCGGTCTGGCCACGCAGCGCGTGGACGGCCGCGCCAATGTCATTTCCATTCGCGGCTTCTCGCCCGATTTCACCGGCACCACGCTCAACGGACGCGAGCAAGCCACGATCGGCGAAAATCGTGGCGTGGAATACGACCAGTATCCGTCGGAGTTGATCAGCGGCGCGGTGGTGTACAAGACACCCGATGCAAGCGTGGTGGGGCAAGGACTCTCCGGAACGGTGGACTTGCACACCATTCGTCCGCTGGACATGCCCAAACGAGCTATTGCTGCCAACCTGCGCGGCGAGCTCACCACCAACGGCGTGCTCAATCCCGGCACAGGCGTGGGCGATTCGGGGCATCGCGCCAGCTTCTCGTATATCGATCAGTTTTTCGACCATACCCTAGGCCTGGCGATTGGTCTTGCCCAGCTCGACTCGCCGATCCAGGAGAAGCAGTACCAGTCCTGGTGGTGGAGCGTGGACAATGGGCCGGCCGGCATAAACCGCAATTGGGGCGGTCCGCATACGCCGGGCATGCCGGACAATGTGATCTCGCAGGAAGGCATGCAACTGCGCGCGCAATCGGAGAACCAGTTGCGCAACGGCCTGATGACCGTGCTGGAATGGGCGCCGGGCGACCACTACCACTCCACCCTGGACCTGTACTACTCCACGTTCAACGAGCGCAAATACAAGAACGGCGCACAGTGGTCGAGCAGTCCCTACAACAACGTTTCCTATTCGGGCGTGGGCGTGACCCCGGCCCTGCCGTACCCCATCGTCACCTCAGGCACGGTCACCGGCATCCAGCCCATCCTGCAGAACGAATACACCAAGGAGCATGACAAGCTGTTCGCCGCCGGCTGGAACAACCAGTACGACTTCGGCAACGGCTGGACGGCGATGGCCGACTTGTCGTACTCCAGCGCGAAAAAGGATCTACACGACGCGTATTTGTTCAGCGGCCTGCCAAGCAGCGGGACCACCAGCGTGCAGTTCAACTCCCCGGTCGGCAATGGCTATCCGGACTTCGCACCAGGCGTGAACCTCGCTGATCCCTCGGTCATCCGGTTCACCGACCCGGACAATTACGGCTACGACGGCCGCGAGGAGTTCGATCGCCAGAATGATCACATCCGCGCTGTGCGACTGGAAGTGAGTCATCCGGTGGGCTGGATTTTCAGCGACGTGACGCTAGGCGTGAACTATTCGGACCGGAAGAAAACCAAGCAGGCCGATGTGTTTTTTGCGTGGCTCAACGGCAATGGTTCCGGCTCTATCTATCACCCGGGCTTCGGCGCACCGATCGATCCCAGCCTGCTGTACGGACCGACGTCACTGGACTACGGCGGCATTCCCGGCATCCTGGACTACAACGTCCTGGACGCGCTGCAGGAGCAGTTCTACCTCACGCAACGCAATGGCCAATCCGACTGGAGCCGCAATTACACGGTGGAGGAAAAAGTCCCGGTCGGCTACGTCAAATTCAATATCGACACCCAGCTTGGCGACGTACCGCTACGCGGTAATGTCGGTGTGCAATACGTGCACACTGATCAATCTTCGCGGGCCTTCCAGACCGATGGAAATACGCTGGTCGGCGGACTCACCGGCGGTATCAAATACCACAATGTGCTGCCCAGTTTGAACCTGGTGGCACAGCTCAGTGAAGGTCAGTTCCTGCGTTTCGGCTTCGCCAAGACCATGGCACGCGGCCGCATCGACGATGAAAAAGTGGCAAGCTCCGCCAGCGTGGCGCTGGTCACCAATGGGCCTGGTGCCGGCCAGGTACTGTGGTCCGGCTCAGGCGGCAACCCGCAGTTGAAACCTTACGTGGCGGTAGGCACCGATTTGTCGTGGGAGAAATATTTCGGCAAATCCAGCTACGTGGCCGTGGCGGTGTTCAACAAAAACCTGCTGAACTACATCTATGACAAGACCGTCCTGGACTTCGACTTCGCCAAGGCTGGCTATGTCAACGACAACCCGTCGCTCCCCCCCACCAGCAACATCGGTTCGTTTACCCGTCCGCAGAACGGTACCGGCGGCAAGATGCGTGGCCTGGAGCTTTCCGGCGCACTGGAGGGCGGCCTGGCAACTCCGGCACTCGATGGCTTCGGTATCCAGGCCAATTTCTCGCTCACCAACAGCACCCTCCCGGTAAGCGCGGTCTCCTCCATTCCCGGCAGCCCATCCACCCTGCCCGGCTTGTCGCGCAAGGTCGCAAACCTGGCACTGTATTACGAGAAATACGGCTGGTCCGCCCGCATTGCCGAACGCTATCGCTCATCCTTCACCGGCGAGGCGGTGGCGCTGTTCGACCAGCTTGGCTACGACAAGATCCTGGCCAATAAGCAGACGGATCTGCAGCTTGAATACGATTTTCCCGAAGGACGCTGGAATGGCCTGTCGGTGTTGCTGCAGGTCTACAACCTGACCGACTCGGCGGACATCACGCAGCAGATTTCCAAGCTGCCCAATAACGTGTCAGTGGCACGACCATTGGACTACGTCACCTGGGGGCGAACGATCATGTTCGGGGTGAACTACAAGCTATAGCTGCACGTGTAATGGTCAAATAAATGCGAAATCCGGGGCGGAGGTAGTTATCCGTCCCGGTTAGCGCCCAAGGCTACGCTCTGACCCATTGCTGTCAGAGAGTCGCGATGGCCTCCGATGCAGGCCGAAAGCCGTCACTTGCGGGCCTTTGGGGAAGAGGCCGATTTCTTCGGCTTTGGCACCGGCATAAGCGCGGCAGTCTCGAGAATGAGTTGGCGAATCAGATCGGATTCGTCGAGCAGCTCGTCGGCAACCGGATAGTCCTTGGCGCCAGGGTAAGGAGGTCGCCGGGGAAGCTTTGGCGCCAGCTTTGTTGCTGCCGCGGAGGGCTTGACGAAAAGACTGTTGTCGCACACGAAGGCGACGACCTTTCCATCTACGTACAAAGCGTACTCGCCAAACATCTTCTTATGGGTGAGGCGATCGCCCAACCCAATTTGTTCCGCCACGTAGTCCACGAAATCCTGGGTGGTTGCCATACGGTGTCTCGGCTAATCCTTGAGTTGGGGCGCGCCCTGGCCCCGCTAATGCCACTTGAGTATACCTGCCCCGCCGGACGCTCCCGAGTGAGCCCGTCCTAGCCGAGGCACAGGTAAGGCTCTGCCTAGCTGCATGCCGTCCGGGCCCGACAATGCAAGCCAGATCTCAGCGCATGCGACCGGCTGATGCTCTAATCGTCGGCCGATTTGGTGAGATCCACCTGTGAACGCCCTGCCCGATACCACCGCCACCCAATTTGTCCCGACATCCGCCCGCCCCAAAGGCCACGCGCTTGCCATGTGGATTCGCCCAAAGACGTGGCTCGCCGTTGTGCTCCTGACTATCAGCTCCACGGCACTGTGCGCCCCACATGCCTCCCCTCATCTGTTTGGGGGAGTCCTCCATGCCCGTGGCCCGCATGGGGTTTACACCGAAATCCGGTTCGAACCACATCGCCTGGTGGCACAGGTGCATGAGCCTCACATGTGCGTCTTGCATGCTCATCTCGTTCACGGAGATCCGCACACCAGCCGCTACGCCATCGAGCCGCCTCGGGGTGGACGCTTCTGCGATGAGCTGGTCGACGGAGAAATCGTGATCCATCCGCATTCGTCCAATGACGTGACAGCGGAATTCAGATCGGCGCGGATGGATTGGTCGGGAGAGTTTCGCCGCCACGCATCGGGTCGCTAACTGCTTGGGCGAGGCGGCGATCGGGAGGGAGGCCGCAGTGGCTGACGTCGGACGACCTTTGTAGGAATTCGCCTACAACTCAAAGGGGAGACGACTGATTGCCCGACCCCAAGCATTCACAGAGAATACTCCCATGCCCCGTGAGTCCCGCCGACGCATCGGCTGGTGGCACGGATGTCAGGGCGACAGGGATGTCGCGATACGACGAGCGGGGCATCATCATGGATGATGGCGGATCCCAAGCCCCGGCAATGCCGGGGCTTTTCGTTTTCGCGTGGATGCACGCTTGCCCGTGAGTTGGATCAAAGGGGGCGGACACAGAGGGGCACGAACTCCTTCTCGCCCGCGTAACGAACCAAGCCTCAGTCTGTGCTGCCTAACGAGGAAGGGGGCGCGGACGAGACTTGCAGACGAACGGGGAGCGGACCTCGGCGATTGGATGTCGCGTATTCGCTACTTTAAGAGCACTTTAAAACGGCGTCGATGCGAACATGAGGCCCAAAGCTGTCAGCTTCCACTGACCGCTATCGCGGACCACCATACCTTTTTTCTGCAGGTCGAACATGCACTCGGCCGTCATAAGCTCACGATTCCGACGACTAACAAGCCGCCCCATCAGCGAACGGATGACCCTGTATTCGATCACGGACAAATCAGGGCTCTCAGTGGACATGGACCACCTCACCGGTCGACGACAGCACTGCGACAAGCCAATCAGGACTTTGCAGCATACCGCATGCCGTCCAACACGTAGCGAATATTCATATTGTCATTTGGATTTTCGAATAAATTATCGCAAGACAATCCACAACAAAATCACAGTGGCCAGGCGCTGGAAATCGTTCTTCATAGCAGAGCGAGCCTATCTGCCGGATACCAGCCCTGCTGTAGCCACGTGCCGACTGGTAGCTTTCGTGTCTGACCAGGACCCGTTGCGACGTGATTTATGCGCCCATGGGGTAAGGCATGCAATGACGTGTACATACTTCATCGATCAAATTGAATAGCCATTCGTCGTCTTCTCGATCGCATTGGGTCAGCACTTTCAAGAAAGCGCCATGGGCGGACCGGAAGAAATCCATGTCGACAGGATTCCTGGCGTGTAGTCGATAAAGGTTTGTATCTATTTGACACATTGTGCGCCGGAGCTCAGCTCTGGACTTGAACATGACATTTACCTTATTCGTAGGATTAGCGTTTTGATGTCAACCCCTCTCTGATTCATTGTGAGCTGGCAGGAAAGGTGCTGATTCAAAATCCTCGCCCGCGGGCGATCAGTGCACGGCCGCTATTCCATAACCACTGTGAGCATCTATGTCTCCGAAGATTTTGTGCCGAAGCTCTGTCTCACATTCGTCCGCTCCCTCATCGCAGAGGAAATAGCCGGCAATGAAGATCACCGCACCGTCTTCATCTTCGAGGCTTGCCGACCAGCAAATTCCAAGTGGATCTCGCCGGTAAATGGCGATGTAAATCCATCCCCGATAGGAGCCTTTGATCTCTGACATGACTGCACCCCCTCGGGAAAGAATGATCCTTCAAGCGGCCTCCGCTGAGTATCGAATCTCATGATTGACGAGAGATACGCATCGGGATGGGTGAACACACAGGACTGTGGCACAGCCGACGTTGCCAAGAAGTGAGGTACTTGTTGGAAATCCCGACGAAAATCACCTTTAGCAGCACGTTATCTGCGCGAAGAACGCCACTAACGACGATATCGACTCAAATGAAGCTGGTCGTTCGACCAGAAGCTCGAACCAGCATCCTCTTTTAGATCGGATGGGTCCATGTCGATTCAATGTCGTCCCTGACAGCGTCATCAACGTCCTTCACAGAAACGCCTTTTAGCTGGTCGATGCGCCCATGCC
The DNA here is from genome assembly GCF_003977665.1 of Dyella choica. Lineage (GTDB taxonomy): Bacteria > Pseudomonadota > Gammaproteobacteria > Xanthomonadales > Rhodanobacteraceae > Dyella_B > Dyella_B choica. The sequence goes on from NZ_RYYV01000009.1 coordinate 89,272, forward strand.
GCATGCCATAGAAATGACCGCGTAGCCTATAGGTGGCCGTCCATGTGACGCGATCAGAGTTCGCACATTGATAGTCGCCTTCATACGTAAATCCATTTTTTGTCTTGCCAGAAACGATGGCCATGGCCGTTGCCCTTGGATAGGTCACCTCTGAGCATATTCCTTTATTGCAACCAAAGCGGTGCCAGCAAGCGAATCAAGGCTCGATGCGCACGATGCTGGAAAATTGGCTCAAGGAATCACGTCACCAAATTACGCTCAGCTAACAACTGTAAGCGCATGCTGGAAAAACGCCGGGAAAGTAAACCTTCTCCTTGGCAGGCGTCTCAGCCACGCGGTCCTATTCCCTAACGCCAACTGAGTATTTCTCCGATTGCTACGTCGGGGTTGCGGCTTTGTCCGCCCAAAATCCGTCACGCGGATTACCACTCAAGGCAAACTCATGTCAGCTCATGACTCCAACACCTCGCAAGCTTCTTCCAAAAACATTGTTGATACAGCAGCAGCGAGCGGCTCCTTCCATACACTAGGAAAGGCACTCGAAGCAGCTGAATTGACTGGCGTTCTGAAGAGTTCCGGCCCCTACACCTTTTTTGCGCCTACGGATGCCGCGTTCGAAAAGCTGCCCAAGGGCACGCTCGAAAACTGGCTGAAGCCGGAGAACAAGGCAGAGTTGATTTCCGTATTGAAGTATCACGTTCTGCCGGGCCGGGCATCGGCCGTTGACGTCGAGAAATTGAACGCACCAACCATGATGCAGGGCCAAAGCGCAACGGTAAAGAAGGACGGCGAAACACTTAGCATAGCTGGTGCCAAGATCACTCAACGGGACATCGCGTCGAGCAATGGCGTCATCCACGCCATCGACACCGTCATCGTACCCGCTAAGCGCTAACCAACAGGAAGTTGTCGCAGCGATTTCACCGCAGCAAATCGACCGAACACGCCATGGAAGGCACCCGGGTGCTGCCGGCACAAGCTTGCGGGGCGTGGGCGAGGTTTGTTGTATGTCAAGCCATTCCATGTGCGAGAACTATCGCGGCTATCAAATTATCGCGATTGGGCATGTCTGCGAGGTTCTTCACGATAAAGTTCGGATCGATCGTTTTTCCCGTGACTACCTGCGCATGGATGTTCCTGCCGAGCTTGCGCTAGCTCTGCTCATTGATGAAGCGGAAGAACGCATCGATGCAATAGTCAATGCTAAAGAATGCCTGTCGCGTCCGATGCCCAGTCCTCAATGAGGAGACAGGCCTCCCGGCAAATGAGCGGGACGATCTGTTCCTGCTCCCACTTCTGTTGGAGCTTACCGGCTAGCGGGCGTGCGACGGCTTGGAATTCAACAACGCCCGAGCCATTACAACGAAAAGTTCAAACGCCGCGTCCACACCCACGCCGCGTAAAGGCGATGCGCTGGGCTTTCGGGTTGTAATGACCACCGATAGCTGATGCCAGCCCGGCAACTCCGGCACCGATGCTGCGTGCAGCAGCGCTCTTTCTCCACACCACCGACCGCGGTCAATATACCGAGAAAAGTCGCATCTTCGAACGCAAGCTCCATCGCCCGCCGTTAACCGGTCATCTGGCTCAGATTCCGTGCAATAGGTACGCCCAAGCAGTGTGATGTGGGAAAAGGGGTTCAGAGACCCTTTCGGGATGAGCGGCGCCGATAGTCGTTGAAGCATCGCATAGTAGGCTTCGTACGGTTTATTCAATAGGAGACGGGAGTGGTTCGCCCTATGCATGGGCTCACCCTACGCGCCGTACAAATTTGTTCCAGACAAATTTGTCGCACGGAGCCCGACTCATTGACCCTCCCGACGAAAAACAAAAAGCCCGCCATAAAGGCGGGCTCTTTGTTTTTTGACTGGGAGACTAGGATTGCGCACCCCATCCATGGGGTGCACCCCTCCGTGCTAAGCACTCCAGGGCCAGCGCACAAGCGCGCTGTCCAAATTTGTTCCCAACAAATTTGTCGAACGAGGTTGGAGTCCGGAAAGTCCCCCAGCCAAACACAAAAAAGCCCGCCATTGGCGGGCATTTTTGTGTTTGGCTGGGAGACTAGGATTCGAACCTAGATAAACGGAGTCAGAGTCCGTTGTCCTACCGTTAGACGATCTCCCAAAACTCGTGCCGAGCCGGCGCGCTCTGACCTCGTGCACCGGACGGTGAAGGGCTTGCCTCTTGCGAGGATTAGCGCTTCGAGAACTGGGTAGCGCGACGGGCCTTGTGCAGACCGACCTTCTTACGCTCGACCTCACGGGCGTCGCGAGTCACGAAGCCGGCCTTGCGCAGCGGCGACTTCAGGCTTTCGTCGTACTCGATCAGGGCGCGGGCGATGCCTAGACGGATCGCACCAGCCTGGCCGGTGATGCCGCCGCCGGAGACGGTGACCTTGATGTCGAACTTGTCGCTGTTCTGGGTCAGTTCCAGCGGCTGGCGCACGATCATGCGCGAGGTTTCGCGGCCGAAGAACTCGTCCAGGCTCTTGCCGTTCACTTCGATCTGGCCGTTGCCCTTGCGCAGGAACACGCGGGCTGCGGAGGTCTTGCGGCGGCCGGTGCCGTAATTCTGCTGAATCGCCATGATGCTTCCTTAGATTTCCAGCGCCTTCGGCTGCTGGGCGGTATGCGGATGTTCGGCGCCGCCGTACACCTTGAGCTTGCGGTACATTTCGCGGCCCAGCGGGTTCTTCGGCAGCATGCCCTTCACGGCGATCTCGATGACTCGCTCGGGATAGGTGGCCAGCATATCCTTCAGACTGGTGGTCTTGAGGTTGCCGACATACCCGGTGAAGCGGTGGTACATCTTGTCGTCCAGCTTGGCGCCGGTAACGGCCACCTTCTCGGCGTTGATCACGACGATGTAGTCGCCGGTATCGACGTGCGGGGTGAACTCGGGCTTGTGCTTGCCGCGCAGGCGACGCGCAATCTCGGTCGAGAGGCGACCGAGCGTCTTGTCCGTGGCATCTACCACGTACCAGTCGCGCTTGACGCTTTCCGGCTTGGCGCTGAACGTTTTCATTTCGGAATACCTGTCTGCCGCCGATGGGGCGGTAAGCGGAATCGGTGAATAAAGGCGCGAGATGATAGCGAAGCTTTCATCCATCGCGCAAGCCCACGGTGGGGTTGCGAGCTGCGGATGATAGCATGAACGACATGCCTCTTGAGAACCCCCGCCACCGGATCGCCGTGCTGGCTGACCAGTGCGTGCAATGCGGCCTGTGCCTGCCCGTCTGCCCCACCTATACCGTGGACGGCAATGAGGCCGAGTCGCCGCGTGGGCGGATTGCGATCGCGGCGGCGCTGGCGCGGGGTGCGGTCTCATCCAGCGCCGAGCTGCGCGAGCCGCTGGATCACTGCCTGGGCTGCCTGAGTTGCGAGCGGGTTTGTCCGGCGGGGGTGAAATATGAGGAATTGCTGGTGGAGACCCGGGGGCTACTGGGAACGGCGCCAGGGCGGCCCGGGTTTTTACTGGAGATAGTGAAGCGGCCATGGCTCAATCGCCTGGCGCAGCGCCTGGCTCGCTGGAGTGGCGTCAGGCGTTGGCCTGGGCTGGCGCTACCTGCCGCTTGGCGGGCGGGACTTGCTTTTGTAAAGCATGGCGGAAGCCTTGCCGCTTACGGCAAGCTCGGACGCCCCCACCCCAACCCTCTCCTGCCAAGCAGGGGAGGGGGAAGAGCGACGTTGGCCCTATTTCCGGGTTGCGCGGCCAGCGTTCTGGATGCGGAGGCCGAGCGCGCCGCTGAAACGCTGCTAACTGCCGCCGGCTATAACGTGGCGCGCCTGCCGGCGTTCTGTTGCGGGGCGCTGGATGCGCACGATGGCGCCACCCGCGCAGCCGAAGCAGCCGCCGAGCGTGTTCGGCAGTCGTGGGCGGAAGCACAGGCCGATTACCTGGTCACAGTGACGCCGGGCTGCTTGAGCACTTTGCGCAAAGTCCTGCCTACGGCGCGCGTGGAAGATCCCTATAGCCTGCTGGTCGAACAGATCGATAGCTTGTCGTTTCGCCCGCTGCGGATGCGGCTTGCGCTGCATGTGCCGTGCACGCAGGCCAATGTGGCGCGCAGCGATGCTGCCCTGCTGAAGCTGCTGCAGCGGATTCCCCAATTGGAGCTGCAGCGTCTGCCTGCCCCGCCTTATTGTTGCGGCGCCGCCGGCAGCCATGTGCTGCAGTTTCCGCAACGAGCTGAGCAATTGCGCGAAAGCGTGCTGGCACACATCGAAACGCTGGATGTGCAAGGACTTCTGTCGTCCAATATTGGTTGCCGGTTGCACCTGGCGGCAGGCCTGGAAGAAAAGGCTTCCCGGTTGGCCACGCTGCACCCGCTGACCCTGCTTGCACAGCAATGGATACCGTCATGAACGTACGCACGCTTACTCCGCTCGACCGCCTGCTCGCCGGCATCGAGCATGCCCTGGAAACCGTGGCCGGCACGCCGGAAGCGCACCGCCCTTCCCCGGCGCACCACCTTGCCGATGCCGAGCTGGATGACAAGGAACGCCGCCACGTTGCCGGCCTGATGCGCGTGAACCATACCGGCGAAGTCTGCGCGCAGGCGCTGTATGACGGGCAAGCCGCCCTGGCACGCAGGGAAGAGAACCGCACGCACCTCGCCGAGGCCGCCGCTGAGGAAACCGATCACCTCGCCTGGTGCGCCGAGCGCCTGCATGAACTGGAAAGCCAACCCAGCCTGCTCAATCCCCTGTGGTACGCCGGCAGTTACGCCATCGGCGCGCTGGCGGCGTTGGCGGGCGACAAGGTGAGCCTGGGCTTCGTGGTGGAAACCGAGAAGCAGGTCGAAGCGCATCTGGCCGAGCATATGGACCGGCTGCCCGGGCAGGATGAGCGCTCACGCGCGGTGTTGAAGCAAATGCAGGAGGATGAGGTGCGCCATGCGCGCAATGCGCAGGAGCGTGGCGGGATCAAGCTGGCGTTTCCGATTCCGCAGCTGATGCATGCATCGTCGATGCTGATGAAGACGGTGGCGTATCGGATCTAACGTCGCCGTGGCGACGGGCAAAAAAAACCCGCCTTTCGGCGGGTTTTTCGCTACATCAGGTTGCGCCCGTGGAACAGCTCTTCGATCTCCCGGCGCAGCAGCTGCTCGATCTTCTGCCGCTCCTTGAACGAGAGGTCGTCCGCATGTGCCTCGAACAGGTAGGTGTCGAGGTCGAAGTCCTTGATGTGCATCTTGGTGTGGAAGATGTTTTCCTGGTACACGTTCACGTCGAACATCTCGTACTTCTGGCGGATGTGGCGCGCCAGGTAGTCCTGCACCGAATTGATCTTGTGGTCGATGAAGTGCTTCTTGCCCTTCACGTCGCGGGTGAAGCCGCGCACGCGGTAATCGCACACCACGATGTCCGACTCGAAGCTGTCGATCAGGTAGTTCAGGGCCTTCAGCGGGGAAATCACGCCGCAGGTGGCCACGTCGATGTCCGCGCGGAAAGTGGCAATGCCGTTGTGCGGATGCGTTTCCGGGTAGGTATGGACGGTGATGTGGCTCTTGTCCATGTGCGCCACCACGGCGTCCGAAATGGTGTCGCGGCCGAGCTTCTCCACCACCGGCTCCTCGGAGATGAGGATGGTCACGGAGGCACCCTGCGGGTCGTAGTCCTGGCGGGCCACGTTGAGGATGTTCGCGCCGATGATCTCGGCCACGTCGGTCAGGATCTGGGTGAGACGATCGGCGTCGTACTGCTCGTCGATGTACTCGATGTAGCGCTGGCGCTGGTCTTCCGATACCGCGTAGCAGATATCGTAGATATTGAAGCTCAGGGCCTTGGTCAGGTTGTTGAAGCCTTGCAGGCGCAGGCGCGGGAGGGGTTTCACCACGGCGACACTCCATGGCCGGGTCACGGCCGACAGGTGAGGCGGGTTAGCTACAAGGGTCCCCGCTGATTGAAAAAGCGTGCTGGACCCTTATCCTGCACGCCCCTTGTGTACGGACGATGGCAGCGCTCTGCCAGCGGTCCGGAAGACTGCGAAGTATGCGGCAATTCGACTGAAAACAGAACCTGCCAGGCCGATATTTTTTGCAGTGCGGCGTGACAGGGCGCCACGGAGGTCCGGTGCAGGGCATCGGGTGGATCGCGGAGGCCGCTTTATCCGATGCTCACGTCCTTTATGCGGTGTGCCGCAGAACATCCCTGCGCTTCACATGTCTTTGCCATAATGCGAAAGTCGCAAGGGATGCGCTTCGATCCGTACCAGGTCGCAGGATGGGCGGCCCTAGAGATCAACTCAGCTTGGGGAAAACTTCTGTGGTGCAACTGAAATACCAGTTACAACAGGCCTTCGAACGTTCACAGGCTCCGCTAGGCTTCGCGCCCGACCCAGCTTCCATGGAACGTTTCCTTGGGCTCTGCCACCGTCGCCGCTACCCGGGCAAGACCGCGATCATCCGTCCGGGCGACCCCGCCAATACCCTTTACTACGTCATCGAAGGCTCGCTGGCCGTCTGCACGGAAGACGAGCAGGGCCGCGAACTCATCCTCGCCTACATCAGCCGTGGCCAGTTCATCGGCGAGATGGGCCTGTTCGTGGAGCAGGCGCAGCGCGAATCGATGGTGCGCACCCGCAGCCCCTGCGAGATGGCGGAGATCAGCTACGAGCGCCTGTTCCAGCTGATGGAAGGTCCGCTGCGTGACGAATGCCCGAAGATCCTGTTCGCCATCGGCGCCCAGCTCACCCACCGCCTGCTGCGCACTTCGCGCCAGGTGAGCCGCATGGCTTTCATGGACGTCACCAACCGCATCTCCCGCACGCTGCTGGACTTGTGCCAGGAACCGGACGCGATGAGCCATCCCGACGGCACGCAGATCCGCATCTCGCGCCAGGAAGTCAGCCGCATCGTCGGCTGCTCGCGCGAGATGGTCGGACGCGTGCTCAAGCAGCTCGAGGAGCAGGGCATGATCGACGTGTCGGGCAAGACTATCGTGGTGCGCGGCACTCGCTGAGGGCCTGTCTCCCGAGGCCCTGATGGCCGTCATTCCCGCGCACGCGGGAGTGACGGCATGGCAAAACAAAGCCTTTCGGCGACCTAAGCCAGGTCGCCGAAAACGATCAGCGCGGTTTGTAGATCATGTACACATCCGCCCGCTCGTAATGCGAGCCCGGGCGCACCGACGGCTGCAAGACGAAACCCGCTTTTTCGTACATGCGCAGCGCGGTATTGAGGCGGCTGTTGGATTCCAGAAACAGGGTCTGGCCATCACGCCGGTGGAATTCGGCGATGCAGGCCTCAAGCAGGCGCTTGCCTGCCCCCAGCCCCCGGAAAGTTTCGTCCACGCCCATCTTGGTCAGCTCGAACACGCCAGGCGACTCCTGCAGCAAGGCGCAAGTGCCGATGATTTCCTCGCCCAGCTGCGCGAAGAAGATCGCCCCGCCCGGCTGCAGGATGTAGTGCTCCGGATCATTCAGCACGGCCCGGTCGATGTCTTCGATGCGGAAGTAGCGCTCCAGCCACTGGGCGTTCAAGCGGTAGAAGTGTTCGCGCAATTCGGGCGCGTAAGGAACGATCTGCAGCGGCGTTGCCTTGATCACTGCATGCTCGACCAGGATGGCCTCGGCCACCGGACGTTCCTGCAAGGCGCGCTCGCAGGCCTCAATGGCATCGAGCAGCCGCAAGGCATGCTCTTCCAGCGAGCGGCTGACTCCGCGCCGCACCGCACACCAGACCGGGCCGAGTTCGGCCAGGGACGCGTGCGCCTTGTCGGTGAGCACCAACACCGAGCGGCGGCCATCAGCCGGATCGCGCCGCCGCCGCACCATGCCCGCGCGCACCAGCTTGTCGGTGAGCTGGCTCACCGCCGAGTGGGTCTGGCCGATCGCAGCGGCCACTTCGGTCACCGAGCTGGGGCCGGTATCCCACAAATAACGCAGTACCGGTAGCCAGCGAGATTCGATGCGCGCGCCGAGGGTCTGGTAGACCTCGTCGGCGGCGCCATAGAAATGGTCACTGAGAGCTTTCAGACGGCTACCGAGCGCCAGTTTGCCCAGGGATGCCAAATACATGAAGGTGCCTGCGGAACAAATACGTAAGCGCTAACGTATCTCTGCTAGTCAGCCTCTGCAAGCCCCATGACGGGCGAAACTCCCCGATGAGGCCGTCATTCCCGGGTTCGCGGGAGTGACAGCCATGACCACCAGACAGTCAGTACCAGGCCACCCGGGTTACCGCCCGACCCAGCGCCTTCTCCACCCGCTTACATAGCTTGGGCGTGCCATTGACCAGCACCGCCTCGGCGGCCTGCTTGAGCATCGGCATGTCCTGGAAGGAGTCGCTGTAGGCCAGCCGCCAGTTCGTCACGCCTTGGGTGGCCAGGTTCTGCACCTTGCGGCGGCCAACGTTGTGCATATGCACCCGCATACCGAACAAGCCGGGCTTGAGCTGCGAGGCAACGATGCGCAGTTCGGGCAGGCCCAGCTGGCTCAGCAGGCGTGCGACCAGGATCCGTTCGCAACCGGTGACGACGATCACCTGGTCGCCTTCCGCCAGATGCCGGCGCAGTACGCTCAGGCCATCACGATAGAACTGGCGTGGCTGGCGCACGAGCTGGTCGGCGAAAGCTTCGGCGGCGACCTGGTAGCGTTGCGTCCCAAGGCCGCATAGCGCCACGTGGATGAGCGTCCTGCTCGCGAGCCGTTGGGAAAACACACCGCACAACAACCACCACGGCATGCACAACATCGCCAGCATTCGGTACATCAACGAGCTGGCATAGCGATGCCGGATGAACAGCTGGAAAGCATCGCCCTGGAACAGCACGCCGTCAAAATCGAACAGCACTGTGCGCGACGCATCGGCATCGCTGCCGGCTTGCGCCGGCGCGTGAATCTTTTCCCCTGTAAACATGATCAGTGCGTATCGAACAGCCGCTTCAGTTCCTGTCCCGGATCGGCCGCGCGCATGAACGCCTCGCCGACCAGGAATGCATTGATGCCCGCCTCACGCAAACGCGCCACGTCTTGCGGCGAGTGGATGCCCGATTCGGCCACCAGAATGCGGTCATATTCCATCAGTTGCTGCATCTCGAGCGTGATCTCGAGCGAGGTTTCGAAGGTGCGCAGATTGCGGTTGTTGACGCCGATCAGCGGCACCGGCACGGCTTGCGCGCGCTCCAGCTCTTCGGCGTCGTGGACTTCGCACAGCACGTCCAGGTCCAGTTCGGCGGCCAGCAACGACAGTTCCAGCAGGTCCGCATCGCCCAGCGCGGCCACGATCAGCAGGATGCAGTCGGCGCCGATCGCGCGCGCTTCGTACACCTGGTAGGGATCAATCACGAAATCCTTGCGCAGCACCGGCAGTGAGCATGCCGCGCGCGCCTGCCGCAGGAAATCCTCGCTGCCCTGAAAGAAATCCTTGTCGGTGAGCACAGACAGGCACGCCGCGCCACCCAGTTCGTAGCTGCGTGCAATGGCCACCGGATCGAATTCGGCGCGGATCACGCCCTTGCTTGGGCTGGCCTTTTTCACTTCGGCGATCACCGCCACGTCGCCAGCAGCGATCTTCGCTTCGATCGCCGCGGCGAAACCGCGCGTATCGGGCATGTCCGCCACGCGCGCGCACAGCTCCTTCAGCGGCAACCTGGCGCTGCGTTCGGCGAGCTCTTCCGCCTTACGGGCAAGAATGCGTTGAAGAATGTCGGTCATGGGGTCCTGATCGGCGCAGGTGGAAAAACTCAAGAACACGGCGGGGCCGCGGCCGAGGCTAGTATCAACTATTCGCCAGCCGCTGGGTGGTCGCCACGAACGCGTCCATTTTGGCACGGGCCGCGCCGCTGGCGATGGCGGCCCGAGCCAGCTCGATGCCGTCGGCAATGCTGCCGGCCAGCCCGGAGGTATATAAGGCGGCCCCGGTGTTCAGGCAGACGATGTCGTGCGGCACCCCCTGGCGGCTCTGAAGGGCATCCAGCAGCATGGCCTTGGACTCCTCGGCGTTTTCCACCCGCAGGTTGCGGCTGGAGGCCATCGCCAGGCCAAAGTCCTCCGGTTCCACTTCGTATTCATGCACCTCGCCGTTGCGCAATTCGCCCACCAGGGTGGCGGCGCCCAGCGAAATCTCGTCCATGCCGTCACGCCCCCACACCACCAGGGCATGCTGGGCACCCAAGGCCTGCAACACGCGAACCTGGATGCCGACCAGGTCCGGATGGAAAACCCCCATCAGGATGTTCGGCGCGGCGGCGGGATTGGTAAGCGGGCCGAGAATGTTGAACAGCGTGCGCACGCCCATTTCCTTGCGCACCGGGGCCACCACTTTCATGGCCGGATGGTGGTTGGGCGCGTACATGAAGCCGATGTCCGTCTCGACCATGCATTGCGCCACCTGCGCCGGCTTCAGGTCGATGCGCGCACCGAGTGCCTCAAGCACATCTGCGCTGCCCGACTTGGAGGAAACGCTGCGCCCGCCGTGCTTGGCAATGCGCGCTCCTGCCGCTGCGGCGACAAACATCGCTGCCGTAGAAATATTGAAGCTCGACGCCCCATCGCCGCCGGTGCCGACGATATCCACGAAATAGGGATGCGGCGGCGCATCCACCTTCGCCGACAGTTCGCGCATGACGCGCGCCGCGCCGGTGATCTCGCCCACCGTTTCCTTCTTCACGCGCAGGCCGGTGATGATCGCCGCCGTCATCAGCGGACTCACTTCGCCATTCATGATCTGGCGCATCAGCGCGATCATTTCATCGTGAAAGATCTCGCGGTGCTCGATCGTCCGCTGCAATGCTTCCTGCGGCGTAATGGTGATGAGGCGCGCCGTCATGCGGCGAGCTTTTGCAGCGGAGACCCAAGGAAATTCCGCAGCAGGTCATGCCCGTGCTGGGTCAGGATCGATTCGGGATGGAACTGCACGCCTTCGACCGCCAGCGTCTTGTGGCGCAAGCCCATGATCTCGTCGATGGAGCCGTCCGGGTGTTCGGTCCAGGCGGTGATTTCCAGGCAATCCGGCAGCGAGGCCTGTTCCACCACCAGTGAGTGGTAACGGGTCGCTTCGAACGGATCCGGCAAGCCGGCAAACACACCCTTGCCCCGATGACGTACCGGCGAGGTCTTGCCGTGCATGATCTGCTTGGCGCGAATGACCTTGCCGCCGAACGCCTGGCCGATCGCCTGATGCCCCAGGCAGACGCCGAACACCGGCACCTCCCCGCTCAGCTCACGCAAGATGGCCAACGAAATGCCGGCGTCGTCCGGCGTGCCCGGCCCGGGGGAAATCATGATGTGCGAGGGTTTCAATGCGCGGATGCCGGCGATGTCCAACGCATCGTTGCGCACCACCTTCACCTCCTGCCCCAGCTCGCCCAGGTACTGCACGAGGTTGAAGGTGAAGCTGTCGTAGTTGTCGATCATGAGCAACATATTGATTCTACGCCATTCTACGCCATTGATTTAATTGATTTATTCGTCAACACGCAGGCGAGGTCGCCAGTCCGCCACAAAATCGGTGGGCAGGTGGAATGCCTGAGCCATACGTCGACGCAGAATGATTGTAGCGGGCCGCATCGCGGCAGCGCAGCAACGATGACGGACCCGGCATGGCCGCAGGAGCTTGTGCAGCTGCCGACAAACCGGCACGACCGAGCTTGGACACTTTTCGGCCGGGGGCAATGCGCCGAACCGGCGTCGTTTGGCGTTGCTCGCCCGGCCCGCCGACCAGGCGAACGCTAGCGCCCACCCTTATCGGTTGAGCATGGTGTTTTTGTAGAAGATCCCCAGCCCAGTCGAACCGGCGTGCCTGGAGAGGATATCGCCGACCTTGCCGGCGGTTTCCTTCCTGCTCCAATCCGCCTGCCATTCGAGCATGACGGGCAGCCAAGTGATCGGCACCGCGCCTGCTTGCACCAGGCGCTGAACGGCGCGTTCGTGCGATTCGGCATCGTAATCGCCGCTGGCGTCCGTCACCACGTAGACCTCGTACCCTTCTTTGAGCGCCGAAAGGGCTGGCAGCACGACACAGTTATCGGTCCACAGTCCCGCCATGATGATTTTCTTGCGGCCCGCCTTGCGTGCCTCATGCACGTAATCGACGACTCGCGGATCCTCCCACGCATTGATGGTCGTGCGGTCGATCGGCGTGACGTTAGGCGCCGCGGCCTGGATTTGCGGGAACACCGGTCCACCGAAGCCCTTTGCGGTGATGGTGGTGATGAGAGTCGGCACCTTGAACGCTTGCGCCGCCTCGGTCAGTCCTTCGGCGTTGTTCAGCAGCGAGTCGATGGAAGTAGACCGGGTCGAAAAGGCGAATTGGGGCTGCATGTCGATCAGCATGACCATGCTGTTATCGGGTGTCAGTTGGTCCAGCACGGGTGTTGCCGCGTGTGCTGCGGCACCGGAGACAGCGAGCGAGAAGGCAAAAATTGCCGAAGACAAGCGTGACATGATGTTTCCTTGACAGGGAAAAGATGGGTACGAGAGGTATGGAGCGGTGCGAAGCGATGCCCCGCTGGGCCGCTACGTGGCCGAATGAGAGCGAACGGCTGGGAGATCGACCAATAAAAGCTCCTGACCCTGCTCGCCGATGGCCGTGACCGTGAAAGCCTGGGCGCTGGCCCAGGCCATGGCATCACCCGTTTCGAGCCGCTCGGGCGTGCCACCGTGAGCCGTTCGTACTTCTACCGGGCCGCTGGCCACGTGCAGATAGAGGCTGCGCTCAGGCGTCGGCGCGTAGCCTAGCGGGGTGTCATGCCGCGGGCGGGTCAAGTAAAGCTCCGCATCCTGATCCAGTGGCAGGCTGTCGTGCTCGTTCCGTCCGGACGCAATCAACTGCCACCGGCCTTCGCGTTCGGACAGGTCGAATCGCTTGATACTGATGCTCGGCGAAAGATCGCGTTGCCGCGGCGTGAGCCATACCTGCAAATGGTGGTCTACCGCTTGGTCGTCAGCATTCATCTGGCTGTGGTAGATGCCCGCTCCCGCTCGCATCATCAGGACCTCGCCCGGCTGGATGACGGCCTTGTAGCCCAGGCTATCGGCATGCGCGATGGCTCCCGAGAGCGGAATCATGAAGATTTCCATGTCGCGATGCGGATGCATGTCGAAGCCGCTTGCCGGTTGCACCCAGTCCTCATTGAGGACGCGCAGCGCACCGAATTGAGTGCGCGAAGCTTCCTGATAACTTCCGAAGGAGAAACTGAAGCGTGCTTCGAGCCAATCGATCGCCAGCTTGCCGCGCGACTCCGAGCGGCGAATTTCGTAGGACTCCATTTCAGTATTTCCGTCTGTTCGGCTTCATGGCCGGTGAGGTCACTGTAAAACTTCCAAATGGGACTTAGTTGTACGATCCTGGAACTTGATTAAGTCGCAAATGGAATGAAATGGAAGGACCTTCCCTGCAACATCTGCGCGCTTTTCGCGCCTTGGCCGAATTGATGTCTTTCAAGCGCGCGGGCGAGCGCCTGGGAGTCGGCGGCAGTGCTGTCAGCAAACTGATCGCGAACCTTGAGCAGGACCTGGGCGCGCAGCTGTTTCAGCGCACTACCAGAACATTGACCATGACCGAGGCCGGAGCGGTGCTCTATGACTCGGTCGTGCGCATCCTCGACGAAACCGAGTTGGCCGTCGAGCGACTGAGAGACCAGGGTACCCAACCTCACGGGCAACTGCGCGTTTCGCTGCCACATTCCTTCGGATTGCGCTGGGTGTCTCGGCGCGTGCCGGATTTTTTGGCGCGTTACCCTCATTTGACGCTCGACCTGTCGCTCAACGACCGGCACGTCGACCTGGTGGCTGAGCGATACGACTGCGCGCTGCGCATCAGCTCGGCACTGCCGGATTCTTCGCTCTATGCTCGGCGAATCGGTGCCGTTTCACGTGTGCTGGTGGCTGCGCCACGCTATCTGAGGCACGCGCCGGCACTGAACAGTCCTGCCGACCTGGTTCACCATCGGGCCTTGTTCTATGCCCATTCCGACCGGGTTGCATGGCCCTTCGTGGTCGATGGCCGCGAGCTGGCCATTCCTGTGAATGGCCGCCTGAAAGTGGACAGCAGCCTGATGCTGCGCGATGCGCTTTTGGCTGGGATGGGCCTGACCCTCACACCGCATTTCATCGTTGACGACCTGATCGAGGCCGGGCAACTGATATCGCTACTGCCGACATTTCTGCCTGCTACGCATGGTGTTTACGTCGTCACTTCGCAAAGAAAACATCTGCCCGGCAAGACGCGAGCCTGGATTGAGTTCATCGAGCAGGAACTCCAAGCGAGTGGCTATGGCATATAGCCTGGGCAATGCAGGCTGCCTGACCTCAGGGGCTAACCAGAACGCGCGAGGTATAGCTCTCGACCACCAGGCTGAAGGGCTGGTTGTCACCGGTGTACAGCACAGCGCGGTGCTGCAACACGTGGTCGGGGATGGCCAGCGGCTGGCCACTTGAGGGCGGCAAGGGCTTGCCGCTGTCCCAGCCTTCGGGCAGGGGCGACCACAGCAGCTCGGCCGAAAGCGTCTGGCGGCGAAAGTGCAGCGGCTGGACGACTTTGCCGAACGGTACGTCGGAAGTATCCAGTTGATGGTTCATGTCGGCGGTCAGGCGAGAAGGCACGTACCAGTTGTCCGCATCGGACAGCACTACGTCACCGCAGCTCAGGGCCACCCGGCGGTAACGCACCGGTTCGTCCGGACCAATGCCGAGCAGCGTGCGCGCATCATCGGGCAACGGTTTGTCATTCCCATGCACGCGATGGGCAACCACCTTTGCGTCCGGCGACAAGTGGTGCGCGGCGCACCAACGCTCCAGCGTAAGCGTCGCGCTCGGGTGGCTCAGCAACTGCGCGTTCAAGGTCTGCAGTTCGGCCAACGCCTGCGTACGGCTGAGCGGGGTGTCCGGCCAATTCCGTGGCGACTCGCGCGCCAACAATGGCGATGCGCAGATAAGCGTAGCCATCACAGTAAGCCAGCTAAAACCGCGGGGAAAGTTGCGCATGTCTCACAGTCCTTTGGCCGCCTGCGCGACTGCACGGAATAGCGCGCGGCCCTTGTTCATCGTCTCTTCCCATTCTGACGCAGGGTCGGAGTCGTACACGATGCCCGCGCCCGCCTGGACGTGAAGGCGACCGCCCTGGATGACTGCGGTGCGGATGGCAATGGCGGTGTCGGCATCACCCCACCAGCCGATCCAGCCGATGGCGCCCGCGTAGATGTTGCGCTTGCAGGGCTCCAGTTCCTGGATGATTTCGATGGCGCGGATCTTTGGCGCGCCGCTGACGGTACCGGCCGGGAACGTTGCCTTGAGCACGTCCATGTAGCTCAGATGCGGCTGCGCATCGCCCTGCACCTGCGACACGATGTGCATCACATGCGAATACCGTTCGATCACGAAGGATTCGTTGACCTCGACGCTGCCGGTTTCGCAAATGCGGCCGATGTCGTTGCGGCCCAGGTCGATCAGCATGACGTGCTCGGCGCGTTCCTTGGGATCGGCCAGCAGTTCCGCTTCGAGCGCCTGGTCCTCCTGCTCCGTGGCGCCGCGCCTGCGCGTGCCGGCGATCGGGCGCACGACTACCTTGCCGTCCTTGAGGCGCGCCAGGATTTCCGGCGACGAGCCTACGATCTGCGTGTCGCCCAGGTCCACGAAATACATATAGGGGGAAGGATTCATCGCGCGCAGCGCGCGGTAGACATCCACCGGCCTGGCATTGAAGCCGACGCTCAAGCGCTGTGACGGTACGACCTGGAAGACATCCCCCGCGCGGATGTATTCCTTCGCGCGCTCCACCACCGCTTCAAATTCTTCGCGCGTGAAGGAGGATTTGAAATCGCTCTCGTTCAACGCAGTCGATTGGGTGAGCTGCGGATACGCCGCACCGCCCTGCCGCAACCGATGCGTGAGCGCGTCGAGGCGGCGTTGTGCCTGTGCGTAGGCTTGCGGCTGTGCGGGGTCGGCGTGGACGATCAGGTACAGGCGCCCCTTGAGGTTGTCGAACACTGCGACTTCCTCGGCCAGCATCAGCAGCACATCGGGCGTGCCCAATTCATCGGGGCGGTCCCATTGCGCCAGGCGCGGCTCGATGTAGCCCATCGTTTCGAAGCCGAAATAACCCACCAGCCCGCCACTGAAAGCCGGCAGCTGCGGCAGGCGTGGCACGTGGTACTGCCGGCGCAGCTGTTCGATTCCGGCAAGCGGATCGTCCAGGTGGCAGCGCTCGGTGATTTCGCCGGCGTCCTCCACCTCCAGCTCATGCCCACGCAGGCGGTAAACGCGCTTTGCCGGCAGGCCGATGATCGAATAGCGGCCCCACGTCGCACCGCCTTCCACCGACTCGAACAGGAAGGTGTACGGGCCGTCGGCCAGCTTGAGGTAGACCGACAGCGGCGTGTCCAGGTCGGAGAACACTTCGCGCACCAGCGGGATGCGGGTGTGTCCTTGCGCGGCGAGCGCGTCGAATTCGTCGCGGGAAATCACGTGGGGGGATTCCGTGAAACGCAGGAGAACCTGGGATTGTATAGGCAGCCCGCGTTTTGTCTCCCTCCCCTCGCAAACAGCTTGCCCCTCCCCTGAAAAGGGAGGGGGCGTCTGCCTGAGCATCAACCCGCCAGGCGCTGCCTCGGCATGCCATGCAGGCGCAGGCTGAAAGCCACGCCGTTGCCGTCTTCGAGATTGCGCGCCGAGGCTACGCCGCCATGGCGCTCGGCCACCAGGCGCACCACGTACAAGCCAAGACCCAGGTGCGGCGCGTCGCCGGGCGTGGCCTTGTCGCGCAGGCTGACGAGCGAATCGAACAGCCGTCCCTGCATCGCCGCCGGCAAGGGCGGCCCTTGGTTGGCCAGCTCGATCTCCGCCCCGCCGTCGATGGCCCGCAAGGTGAGCCGCAGCCAGCCTTCGACGGGGGTGAACGAGAGGGCGTTGTCGAACAGCTTGTCCAGCGCCTGTGCGATCAGCTCCGGCGCGCCGTGCAGATGCACCGGCTGATCAGGCAGCGCGCATTCCAGCTGGCGCGTGCCGGCCAGCGGTCGATAAGCCTCGGCACAACCGCCCACCACCTCGGCCAGATCGACGTCTTCCGGTTCGGCAGCTGCGATGGCGCGCTCCATTCGACTGGCTTCACTCATCGCGCGCACCAGCGTACCCAGGCGGGCCACGCCATCCCTCGCGCGCGCCAGATAAGGCTGGGCTTCGTCGGAGAGTTCGGCATGTTCAAGGTTGTCCAGCGAGGACTTCACGATCGCCAGCGGCGTGTTCAATTCGTGCGAGAGCTTTGAGGCCAGCGTACGCAGGTAGTCGGTGTAGCCGCCCACCGCCTCGAACAGTTTCTGGAAGCTGCGGGCCAGGTCGCCGATCTCGTCATCCGCTTCGGCCATCGGAAAATGGCTCTGGATCATTTGGCCGTCCAGACGGCCGTCATTGAGCTGGGCACGCTCCACCGCATCGCGCAAGCGGCCAAGGCGCAGACTCAGGCGCGTGGCGAAGAACAACAGGATGGCGCCAGCTACCAGGGTCACCCCGAAGCTGGTCAACAGCAGGCTGAAGAAGGCGCGGTTGGCCAGCAAGGGCACGGCTCGGCTCGCCTGTTCCAGCAACAGCACGCCGACCACGCTCTGGCCGCGCTCCACCGGCACAGCGGTGGCCAGCACCACGCTGTCGCGTTGCTCACCCTGGCGCCACAACGTCGTTGCTTGGCCCTTGCCGGCGGTTTTCACCTCGGGCAGCTCCAGGCGCGGGGCGTCAGTGGTCCAGGCTTCGCCATCCTCCAGCGGATTGGCGAGTAACCAGTGATAGATCACCGACGACCACCAGCTCGGCTGCGCACCGGAGGTGGTCAGCCGACCGCTCTGCGCCAACAGCCATCCCTCCGGCGCAACCAGTCGTGCGCGCGTGCCGCCCGGCGCCAGCTGCGCTAGCTCCTGCGACAGATACTGCGAGTAGCGCCAGAGCGGGCGGACATCCACCGCAAGCGGATCGCCTCCATCGGCCGCCGCATAGACACCCACCCCGAGCGCGCTCAGGCCGAGACCACGCGGCAGGCGCAGTTCGGCGTGATAACCGCTGCCATCCTCCTGCCACTGCCCCACGATTCGGTCTGGCAGGTCGCCGGCAGGCGGATCGAGCGTCAGCGCCGTGAAGGCACCAGGCGCCGCGCTGGCGATCAGGTAACGCCGATGCTGGTCGCCTTGTACCAGTTGCAGGATCAGGTGGTCTGCTGACAGCGCATTGACGTCGCCGGCATCGGCACGCATACGGCGCGATGCACGCACGTCGATGTAGAGATAAAAACCGTTCTCGTCCTCCGCCAGCAGCAGTTTGCTTTGCTTGCCCAGCGACTGGCTCCACGGCGTCATCGGTGCCCAATCGTCACCGTAGCCATCGATGACGATGGGATTCACCGCCTGCTGAACATACCAGCCCGTACCGGGCTGCGGCAGCGGCACATCGGTGACCGCAAGGCTGCGGGCGACCGCTGTGGCGGTGGCGGTCAGCGCCTGCTCCTGCCCCTGGCGCAGCAGGGTTTCCATCTGCCGCACGTACAGCCAGCCCGCCACCGGCAATGCAAGGGTGCACAGGGCCACGAGCAGAAGTTTTTGGCGCAGGCTCATGCTTGATACCGATCGGTGGATGCTTTGATCTATGCCACGTAGCCCGTGCCGCGCGGGATGCACAGTTGCGCAGGCTGGGATGATCATCCCTGCATCGCGCAGTTGCATGCATGGCAATGCTGGGTTTTACAAGGCAAGCCTACGCCGCCAGTTTACGGCTTGGCGTTCGCGTGCATCGGGGTGGAGCCCTTTTCATACGTCATGTAGCTGGAGCGCTGCACCACTTGCTTGAAGGTGTCGATCAATGCCTGCCGGTTCGGATCATTCGCAGCAACCGTCATCGACCAGCTATAGCGAATCCCGCTCGGCTTGCCGGGATCGCAGAACACCACGACGTCATCGACCTTGTCGGAACCTTGAAAGAGCACTCCCTGGCAAGCGATCCCGTGCGGATCCTGCAGCGCAAACACACTCGCCTTGCCGTGCGCATCCGATTGCAGGTAGTGCTGGCGATCATCCTGCAGTTCGGCGGCTAGCGTGGGCAATTTGGCCGGCCATACGTTGAGCACCATCACACCTTCCGGCTTGCCGCTCCATTCGCCTTGATAGAGCACCAGGTTGACACCGATGGCGGCAGCATACTTGCAGCAGTCCTCGGTCCAGCCCTTGGGCAGGTCGGTCATGATCGCCCAGCCCGGTGCCTTGCCATCAGTCTTGCCGTACGCCATCACATCCTGCCCACCCGCCTGCTTGGCGTACGCAAACGGCAGCAAAGTGCACAGCAGCAAGACAAGCAGCAAGCACCGCTTCACGGACGCCACCGGTAGCCGACGCCATGCACGGTCTCAATGGCATCGAACTCCGCCGCCACGGCGATGAATTTCTTGCGGATACGCTTGATGTGCGAAGTGATGGTGGCGTCGTCCACCACCAGCTCGGCTTCACGCATCAGCTGGTCGCGGTTTTTCACGTGGCCGGGGAAGCGCACCAGGGTGTGCACCATCCAGAATTCGGTCACGGTAAGCGGCACTTCCTCGCCGTTCCAGGTAACGCGCATGCGCTCGGATTCGAGCTTGAGCGGACCGTGCCCGATCACGGTTTCGCTGGAGGCCGGCGCCTTCAACGACTCGATGCGGCGGAACAGCGCGGCGATGCGTGCGGCCAGCTGATGCAGGCTGGTGTCCTTGCTTAGGTAGTCGTCGGCGCCCAGGCGCAGGCCGGAGATCACATCGAAGTCTGAATCGCGCGCAGTGAGAAAGATGATCGGCAAGGTGGCCGATTTCGCGCGCAGTTCGCGGCAGAGGTCGAAGCCGCCTTCCGGCTCGTCACCCAGGCCGATGTCAATGATGACCAGTTCGGGCAGGCGGATGGCGAAGGCATTGGAAGCCTCCTGCCGCGAGCCGTAGCCGCGCGTGTCGTAGCCGAAACGGTTCAGGGCTTCGACGTAATTGGCGCGAATGAGGGGTTCGTCTTCGACGATGGCGATGCTGCGTCCCATGTGGATTCCTCGTGAGGATGGCGCGCAGGGTGCTATGCGGGACGGCGCCAGCGCAAGCCGGAGAGGCAGCTTGCCCGCGTTCTGCCACATTCCGTCGGCCGAACGCCCTGGAGGTGCCGGCGGTGACGCCCCGCGCGGGTGTCTGATAGGCCCAACGCAACCCAGCAACGAGCCAAACCCATGCGCGCCGACCCTTCCATCGACCCCAACGCGGAACTGCGTACCTTCGAGCCGCTGCGCGTGGTACTGGCCCTGGGTTCCCTGCTGCTGGCGGCCCTGCTGAGTCTGCACTGAGTTCTACCGAGTAAAACTGCCGTGGAAGGCACGGGCGCGACCGGCGCGCCCAGGATGGGCGCCGGTCGCGCCAGCCGCCGAGATGGATCTGAGCGGCAGCTCGCAAATCGCGTCACCTAGCCGTTTTCCGCTCAATCATGGTCCTCTGGCGTTCCTTCCCCTCCCTCTGGAGGGGATTTTTTTGCCCCCTAAAATTTTTTCCCCGCAGCGGGAACCATTCGCAGGGAGCCCGGTCCGAATACCTGGCAGGCGCATTGTCCATTGCCGTGGAACTCGCCGAGGCCTGAAGGACGGCCGAGCCTCCCGTCCTTCAGCCGCGCGCAGGCTGCAACTGCCGATGGTGTCTCCTCTAGCGTCATTCCGACGCCCCTCCAGCCCGGCACAGACTTCCCCCTGTGCCGGGTTTTTCTTTTTTGGAGGACGGGTTCAACCGATGGCGGCGCGCATCTTGCCGATCACGCTGGCGTAATCGGGCGCACCAAAGATGGCCGAGCCGGCCACAAAGGTGTCAGCGCCGGCCGCCGCAATCTCGGCAATGTTGTCCGCGCTGACGCCACCATCGATTTCCAGGCGGATGTCGCGACCGCTGTCGTCGATCAGGCGACGCACATGGCGCAGCTTCTGCAACGCCTCGGGGATGAATTTCTGGCCGCCGAAGCCGGGGTTCACCGACATGATCAGCACCAGGTCGAGCTTGTCCAGCACGTGGTCGAGCCAGTTCAGCGGCGTGGCCGGGTTGAAGACCAGGCCCACCTGGCAGCCGGCATCCTTGATCAGCCCAATGGTGCGATCCACATGCTCGGTCGCTTCCGGGTGAAAGCTGATCAGGCTGGCGCCCGCCTTGGCGAAATCCGGCGCGAGGCGATCCACCGGCTTGACCATCAGGTGCACGTCGATCGGCGCGGTGATGCCGTAATGGCGCAGCGCCTTGAGCACCATCGGCCCCATGGTGAGGTTGGGCACGTAATGGTTGTCCATTACGTCGAAATGCACCCAGTCGCCACCGGCCGCGAGCACCTTGGCGGTGTCTTCGCCCAGCCGGGCGAAATCGGCAGAGAGGATCGAGGGGGCGATGACGGGAGATTGTTTGGCCATGGCAGGGATTCGGAAACGGGAAATGAGGAACGCGCCGACTTTCAGGCGCGAGAAGCTCACATTCTAGCGGGATGCAGACGCCTGCCGTTCCCGGTTCGTCCGCTATTTGAACCCGCGCTCCGCCTTGATCCGCTCGTACGCCGCATTGATCTCGCTGGCGCGCCCCTCCGCCCGCTTGCGCATCTCGTCCGGCAGGTCGCCCAGGCGATCGGGATGGTGTTCGGAAATCAGCTTGCGGTAGGCGCGCTTGATGACACGCTCATCAGCATCCCTGGTTATGCCCAGGACGGCGTAGGGATCGGGCCCTTGGGTGTTCCGCTGTGGCGGCACGTAACCGCCGCCCGTGCCGTAGGCACGTCCGCGTGCACCGGCAGCGCCTTGCCATACGTAGCCCTTCATCGCCATCAAGGCCATCAATTCCATGTCGCTGATGCGCAGGGCAAAGGCCAGCTGGCGCAGGATCGCCATCTTTTCCGGCGATGGGCTGCCTTCGGCCAGCACCGTCTCGATCACTACGTCGACCAAGGGAAAGGCGTGATCGCGGCGCAGACCCGCCCACTGGCGCAGCGAGTTGATCGGGCCGGTTACATCGAACTCGGGTTGCTTGCCCTGGTTGAACGCCTGCACTGCTTGCTGACGCGCGTCCCCATCCAGCCCCATGCGTTGCATGATGCGTTCGGCGGTGGCGATTTCGGCTTCGGATACGCGGCCATCGGATTTGGCAATCGCACCCAGCAAAGCGAACAGCGGCGAGATATAGCCACCCGCTTGGGGCGTCGCTGCACGCCGTTGGCTATAGCGCAAATTGTCGAACACGAAGCCTATGATGGCGCCCACTCCCATGCCCACGAAGCCGTGGCCAAGCAACAGGCCCGCCATCGCGAACCAGAAAGTGTAGCTGTAGCTCATGGGTGCGCAGCGGCCTGTGGTTGCGGAGTCTGCGCGCTATACCAGCGCGCCAGTTGATCCAGTTCCGCATCGCTGAGCGGACCGATGGCGGTACGCATCAGTGGCACGTTGCGCGTGCCGTCGCGGTAATCCTTCAATGCGCTGCGCAAATAATCCAGCCGTTGCCCGGCGAGATTGGGGGCGGCGGGTATCTGCGCCATGCCGGTTTCGCCATGACAGGCCGCGCACAGGCCCAAGCGCGCCGGCTTGGGCGGCAGGTCGGCAGCAAGCGCTGGCAGGGCACAGGTCAAACCGAGTGCCGCGAGCAGGACGAATCGCATGGGAAGCACACAGGCATCAAAGTCGTCCATTCTATAGCAGTGTCTTCCCGCGTCGGCCGGTACAATGGCCAGCTTGCCTTAGCTTTCGGAGTGCGCCGTGCCTACCACCCTGCTGCAATCGAACCTGCCTGGCCTGGAACTGATCCACCGCGGCAAGGTGCGCGACGTTCACGCGTTGTCCGGCAACCGCCTGCTGATCGTGGCCACGGATCGCCTGTCCGCGTTCGATGTGGTGCTGCCCGATCCGATTCCCGGCAAGGGCGAAATGCTTACGCAGATCTCCAACTTCTGGTTCGGCAAGACCGCGCACATCGTGCCCAACCATCTGTTGCATACGCCGCTGGAAGAGGTGCTGCCGCCCGGCACGGACCTGCAGTTGTACCGCAAGCGCGCCGTGGTCACCAAGCGCCTAAAGCCGGTTCCGGTGGAAGCCATCGCCCGCGGCTACCTGATCGGTTCGGGCTGGAAGGATTACCAGGCCAACGGTTCGCTGTGCGGCATCAAGCTGCCTGCCGGCTTGCGCCAGGCCGAGCAGTTGCCGCAACCGATCTTCACTCCGTCGACCAAGGCGGCCGTAGGCGATCACGACGAAAACGTCAGCTTCGACGCCGTAGTCGCGGCAGTCGGCAAGGACCTCGCCGAACATGTGCGCGACGCGACCCTGGCCATCTACAAGTGGGCTGCCGCCTACGCGGCCGAGCGCGGCATCATCATCGCCGACACCAAGTTCGAATTCGGCACCGATGAAGACGGCAAGCTGTACGTGATGGATGAAATGCTCACCCCGGATTCCTCGCGCTTCTGGCCCGCCGACCAGTACCAGGTGGGCATCAGCCCACCGAGCTACGACAAGCAGTTCGTGCGCGACTATTTGGAAACGCTGGACTGGAACAAGCAAGCACCGGGCCCGCAGATTCCGGCGCAAGTGATCGCCGGCACTTCGGCCAAGTATGCCGAAGCGCTGCAGCGCCTGGCCGGCATCACGCTGGAATGAGCGCATGAACGCCTGGATCTGCCTCGGCCTGGCGATCCTCGCCGAGGTAATCGCCACCAGTGCGTTGAAAGCGTCCCATGGCTTCAGCCAATGGGTGCCCAGCCTGGTGGTGATCGTGGGTTACGGCATCGCCTTCTATTGCCTGAGCCTCGCCCTGCGCAACGTGCCACTCGGCATTGCCTATGCGATCTGGTCCGGGGCGGGGACCGCACTGATCGCGCTGATCGGCGTGGTGCTGTACAAGCAGAAGCTCGATCCGGCCGCCCTGCTTGGGATCGCGCTGATCGTCGCGGGCGTGCTGGTTCTCAACCTGTTTTCCAACAGCAAGGCGCATTGATGACGCCCGCATCCGGCCAACGCAATATGAGTGAGTGGCTGGCCAGCTACAGCCAGGACCATCAACACCCCGTCAATCGCGTACTGCACTGGATCTGCGTGCCACTGATCGTGTGGAGCGCCCTGGCCTTGCTGTGGACCGCACCGGTACCCGAATCCTTGCTGCGCCCGGGAGCGTGGGCAGTATTTACGATCGTGCTGGCGTTTGCATGGTATTGGAAGCGTTCGCATCGCCTGGGCGCTGCCCTGTTGGTGGCACTGTCCATTCTGGCGCTGATCTGTGCGTGGCTCTTCGCGCCACTGGGGCCGACACGCATGCGCTGGCTTGCGGTGGGCGTGTTCGCGATCGCCTGGGCGGGACAGTTCATCGGCCACCTATTCGAGGGAAGGCGGCCGAGCTTTTTCACCGACCTGGCCTATCTGCTCGTCGGCCCGGCGTGGCTGATGGATAAACTGTTGAACCGCATCGGCCTGAAGGAAAAACCATGACGGGTTTGCTTGCGCTGCTAAGCAGCCTGATCTGGTGGGTCCTTTTCAGCAGCATGGGAGCGGTTCTTCCCAGCGCGATCGCCTGGGTGGTGTTGCGCTGGAGCGAAGGCGCGACGGTGGTGTTCAACCGTACTTATCTGGCGTGCCTGGTCTGGAGCTCGTTGACGCTGCTGATGGGCGCGATGGCCGCGGCGCACGTTGGTATCACCCGTCCGCCCTTCGGGCCTCTGCTTGCCAGCGGCGCGTTCAAGGTATCGCTGGTGTTGTCGATGTTGATTGGCGTGCTTGCGTTGTGGCGTTTGATCCCGCGGGTGGACGCACGTCGGATTCGCATTGGCAGCGCCTGTGTAGCGGTGGCCGTGGTGATGGCCATAGTGTTCGGTATCGCGACCACACTGGTGAGTTCGTAGGCTAGGCTGACCAGCCCAGCATTCTTTCGACCCGCCGATAGCGGGATTGCCGTCCCGGCCCACGCCCCTCCGCTACAAGGGAGGGGCGTAATAAAGCCTCGGGTTAGCCGGTTACGCGCTTCACCGCATCCACCACATTCGCCACAGTGAAGCCAAAGTGCTCGAACAACGCACCGGCCGGCGCGGAAGCACCGAATGTGCTCATGCCGATCACTTCGCCATCCAGGCCCACGTACTTGCGCCAGAAATCGGCGCTGGCCGCTTCCACCGCAACGCGCGCACGGCACCAACCGGGCAGAACGCCTTCGCGGTATTCCAACAGCTGGGCATCGAACACTTCGTTGCAAGGCATCGAAACCACGCGCACCGGCACGTTCTGTTGCGCGAGCGTGCGCGCAGCCTCCATGGCAAGCTCGATTTCGGAACCGGTGGCGATCAGGATCGCCTTGAACTTGGTATCGGCCGGATCATGCAACACATACGCGCCACGCTTGATATCGGCCAACTGCTGCGCAGTGCGTTGCTGATGCTTGAGCGTCTGGCGCGAGAAGATCAGGCAGGACGGGCCCCGCCGGTGCTCGATCGCCTCCTTCCAGGCCACTGCCGATTCCACCGCGTCACAGGGACGCCACACACGGTTGTTCGGAATCAGGCGCAACGAAGCGAGGTGCTCCACCGGCTGGTGCGTGGGGCCGTCTTCGCCCAAGCCGATCGAATCGTGCGTGTACACGTGGATGGAGTGCGCGGGAATCAGCGCGCTCATGCGCACTGCGTTGCGTGCGTAATCGGAGAACACCAGGAAGGTGCCGTCGTAGGGAATGAAGCCGCCGTGCAGGGCCAGGCCGTTGGCGATCGCGCTCATGCCGAACTCGCGCACGCCATAGTGCACATAGTTGCCATCCGGTCCGGTGACGCTCCGGCTGCCCTTCCACATGGTGAGATTGGAGCCGGCCAGGTCGGCCGAACCGCCGATCATCTCCGGCAGCAGCGGACCGAATGCATCCAGCGCCATCTGCGAGGCCTTGCGGGAAGCGACGTCCGGGCCATCGGCCTGCACTTTGTCAACGTAGCCCTGCGACTGCCTGGCCCAGTCGGCCGGCAGTTCGCCCGCCATGCGACGGCGGAATTCCGCGGCAAGTTCAGGATAGGCGGCTGCATACTTGGCGAAAGCTTCGTTCCACTGCTGCTCGCGCTCAGCGCCGACTTTCTTCTTGTCCCATGCCGCATAAATGTCCTCAGGGATCTCGAAGGGCGGATGGCGCCAGTCCAGTGCATCCCGCGCGGCCGCCACTTCGTCCTTGCCAAGCGGCGCGCCATGCGATTCTTCCTTGCCCTGCTTGTGCGGGGCGCCGAAACCGATGATGGTCTTGCAACAGATCAGCGTGGGCTTTTCGTGCTGCGCCGTCGCGGCGGCGATCGCCTTCTTCACGGCTTCCGAATCGTGACCGTCCACGCCACGAATCACGTTCCAGCCATAGGCTTCGAAACGCTTGGGCGTGTCGTCGGTGAACCAGCCTTCCACTTCGCCGTCGATGGAAATGTTGTTGTCGTCGTAGATCGCGACCAGCTTGCCCAGCTTCCACGTACCGGCCAGCGAGGCCACTTCGTGCGAAACACCTTCCATCAGGCAGCCATCCCCCATGAACACAAAGGTGTGGTGGTCGACGATGGCATGGCCAGGGCGATTGAAGTGTTCGGCCAGCAGTTTTTCCGCCAGGGCAAAACCGACTGAGTTGGCCAGGCCCTGGCCCAGCGGGCCAGTGGTGGTTTCCACGCCTGGGGTTTCGCTCGCTTCCGGATGGCCGGCGGTCTTGGAATGCAGCTGACGGAAGCGCTTCAGTTGCGCCATCGGCAGTTCGAAGCCGGTCAGGTGCAACAGCGCGTACTGCAGCATCGAGCCATGGCCGTTGGAAAGCACGAAACGGTCGCGGTTGGGCCATTTCGGGTTGCCGGGGTTGTACTTGAGGAAATCGTTCCACAGCACTTCGGCGATGTCGGCCATACCCATCGGCATGCCGGGGTGGCCGGACTTGGCTGCCTCCACGGCATCCATGGCAAGGGCGCGGACGGCGTTGGCAAGTTCGCGGCGGGACGTCATCAGGGTATCTCCGGGGGCAGGCGCAAAACGTCTATTGTCGCCGATTGACGACTTCCTGTCGTCCGACACCTAGGGATGAGCGGGACTTTGCGCCTGCCCGGCGCCATGGCGTGAAACACAGTTTAATTTTTAATATTGAACTACGCGGTATTGAATTTATCGGACGCGTCCTTATCTCCTGGCCACGCATCGCTAAAGCGTGCGTACGGGCGTTCGGCTTCCCCCTCTGTGCCGAGCTCCCGACCCATGCATAACAAGGAGTACTCCATGAAGAAGTCGCTGTTCGCTGTTGCCCTGGCCGCCGCCGGTTTTGCTGCCGTACCCGCTGCCGCGTTCGCCCAAAGCGCCTCCTCCCCGACGGCCCAGCAAGGCTGGTATGTCGATGCCGAGGTCGGCTACGGCCAGATCAACAAGGGCCCCTACGATTCCAAGGGTGACGCCATCGGCGGCCTCAAGGGCGGTTACCGCTTTGCGATCAATCCGGCCATGTCGGTCGGCGTGGAGGCCGGTTACGAGTACCTTGGCCGCATCGATGCGCGCTATTCGAATGCATCCTCGCTCCGCTCCAAGCTGTACGGCCCGACGCTGGGTGCGAACCTGCGCTACAACTTCAGCCCGGACTGGTATGGCGAAGTGCGTGGCGGCGCTTTCTATGCCCAGGGCCAGGGCCTCACCGATAGCACCAATCCGAACTACCAGCGCTTTGATCGCACCCGCTACTACGCCGGCGTGGGTGTGGGCTACAACATCAACCAGCACTGGAGCGTAGGTGTGAACTACAACTACTACGACGGCTCCAACCGCAGCCATGGCGTGCAGTTGCAGACCAATGCCTATACCGCGCAGGTGGAATATCGCTTCTGATCGGGCACGCTATCGACTGCAAAACGAAAAGAGCGCCTCTCGGCGCTCTTTTTTTGTTCGTACAACGACCTATCAGCCCTTCCACTGGCCCAGCGCGGCCAGGCCATTGTCCTTGGCGCGGGCATGCACCACTTTCTGCGCGTCGCCGTAATGGGTCTTCATGTCCTTCGACCACAGCTTCAACGCGGCCTGCTGCATGGCGCGGCCGTAGGAGAAGGACAGCGGCCACGGATGCGGACCCATGCGGTTCATCGCATTGAGGTGCGCGGTGGACTGTTCGTCAGTCTGGCCGCCGGAAAGGAACACGATGCCCGGCAGGGTCGCCGGCACGGTGGTCTTGAGCACGCGCACCGTGGCTTCGGCCACTTCCTCGACGCTGGCCTGCTCATCCGCATCCTTGCCCGGAATCACCATGCTGACCTTCAGAATCGTGCCTTCCAGCAGCACATTCTGCTCGTACAGCGCATTGAACAGGCTGCGCAGCACGGCTTCATGCACTTCGTAGCTCACTTCGATGCTGTGGTCGCCATCCATGATCACTTCCGGCTCCACCATCGGCACCAAGCCGGCTTCTTGGCACAGCGCGGCGTAGCGGGCCAGCGCGTGCGTGTTTGCTTCGATCGCGGTGGAGCTGGGGTTGTCTTCGCTGATATTGATCACGGCGCGCCACTTGGCGAATTGCGCGCCAAGCTTCACGTACTCGGCCAGCCGCTCGCGCAGGCCGTCCAGGCCTTCGGTCACCACGTCGCCCGGGAAACCGGCCAGCGGCACCGTGCCCTTGTCCACCTTGATGCCCGGGATGATGCCGTTCTTCTTCATGATCTGGGTGAACGGCACGCCATCCTTGGTGGACTGGCGGATCGTCTCGTCGTACAGGATCGCACCGGAAATGTGTTCGGACAGATTCGGCGTGGTGAGCAGCAGCTCGCGATAGGCGCGGCGATTTTCCTCGGTGTTCTCGATGCCGACCGACTCGAACCGCTTCTTGATGGTGTTGGTCGATTCATCGATGGCGATGATGCCCTTGCCCGGAGCCACCATGGCCAGGGCAACGCTCTCGAGATCTTCAATGCTCATGGGACGACTCCGTAAAACTTTGGCGGCACTTGGCCGCAAGGGAGGGATGCCGCCCATTCGGGCGGACAAGCTGGAAAGCGCGCGATTATAGCCCCATCCCGTCGGCGGGGCGTTCAGGGGCCGCCTGGGGAGGTCTATCAGGCCTCGCCGTAGCCGGGCAGCTTGCAGGGCGCCATCAGCTGTGCGCGCCGGGCCGGGTCGTCGGGAGCATTAAAGGGAACGATGTAGTAAGTGGCTACCGGCGTATGGTTTTTGTTGCCTAGCGAAGGGCCATAACGGAAATTGGACACCGCGCTCACTGCCGCCTTGCCCAGGTCGCTGGGTGGCGCCAACTTGGCCACCTGTACGTTCAGCGGTACGCCATCGGTGTCGATCAGGTAGGTGACCGCCACGCAGCTGGGCTTGTAGATGTTCACGCCGCTGTTGGGCACGTCCACCGAAACATCGCGGTTGAGCAGGACCCAGTCATTGAACAACTGCTCCGGCGCTACCTTGCGCGCCTCTTGTGCCATGGCCGGCATGCCGGCTGCCAGCAAGGCTGCCACGAGCAGGGATGAGGCAATACGAGTCGTCGTGCGCATGGCGGAACCTCCGATGTCGAGCTGTGGGGACGTGGCGCCAGTCTAGCCAACCGACGGCGCTCCGGCGTAGCGCCTTGGCGCTCCCGTTACAGATCGCGCAGGCTTTCCACCACGCCATCCGCCCCCACTGACAGCAGCTTGAGCGTATTGGTGCCGCCACCCTTGCCGATGTGGTCGCCGTGCGTAAGCACTACCCGATCGCCTTCCGACAGCTTGCCTGCCGCAAACAGCTGGCGCACCGCTTCACGAGCCGACACCGCCGGGTTCAAAGTGTCATGCGTGAACTTCACCGGCTGCACATCGCGCAGCACCAGCATGCGGCGGCGCGCATCGTCAAACGGCGACAGCGCGTAAATCGGCACGGCGCTGCGGTAGCGCGAAAGCCATTGGGCGGTGGCGCCCGATTCGGTCAGGGCCACGATCGCACGCACGCCGATCTCGCTGGCCAGCAGCATCGCCGCGAGCGCGATCGCCTGGTCGGTACGATCCAGGTGATGCGCATCCTTGGTGAGGTCTTCCTTCGGCTCGAACTGGCGCTCGGCCCCCAGGCAGATGCGGCGCAGCGCCGCCACCGCCTTGTCCGGATGCGCACCCGCCGCCGATTCTTCGGACAACATCACCGCATCCGTGCCGTCGATCACGGCGTTGGCCACGTCCAGCACCTCGGCGCGGGTGGGGATGGGGGAACGCACCATCGACTGCAGCATTTGCGTTGCGGTGATGACGGCGCGATTGCGCTGCACCGTTTCGCGGATGATCTTCTTCTGCAGGCCGGGCAGCTCGGCATCACCGATCTCCACGCCCAGGTCGCCGCGCGCCACCATCACCACATCGGAGGCATCGATGATTTCGCCAAGCACCGGAATCGCATCAGCGCGCTCGATCTTCGCCACCAGCGATGCGTTGCCGCCGGCCTCCCTGAGCAGGCGACGCGCGAGGTCCATATCGGCAGCCGAGCGCACAAACGATACGGCCAGGAAATCCGCGCCGATTTCTGCGGCGAGCTTGATGTCCGCCTTGTCTTTATCGGACAGCGCATCGACAGACAAACCTCCGCCCTGGCGATTCAATCCCTTGCGATCGGAAAGACGCCCCCCGATCAGCACCCTGCAGCGTATTTCGCTGCCGGCCACTTCAAGCACCGTGAGCGCGACCAGGCCGTCATCCAGCAACAGGACATCGTCCGCCTGCACATCCCTGGGCAAGCCCAGGTAGCTCACACCCACGCGCGTGTTGTCGCCGGGCGGTGCATCGGCGCGGCAATCAAGCACGAACGGATCGCCGTCGCGCAACTCGATCGGACCGTTGGCAAATCGCTCGACGCGAATCTTCGGCCCCTGCAGATCGGCGAGGATGCCCACTTCACGGCCCACCTTTTCGGCCGCCTTGCGCACCGCCGCCGCGCGAGCGCGGTGATCGTCGGGCTGCCCATGCGAGAGGTTGAGGCGTACGACGTTGACGCCTTCGGTTAGGATTTTCTCGAGCATCCCGGGCGC
Source organism: Dyella choica (assembly GCF_003977665.1). Classification (GTDB taxonomy): domain Bacteria; phylum Pseudomonadota; class Gammaproteobacteria; order Xanthomonadales; family Rhodanobacteraceae; genus Dyella_B; species Dyella_B choica. Next base: position 120,209 of record NZ_RYYV01000009.1, read on the forward strand.
ATCGGTGGCAGGCCCTAAGGTGGCGACGATCTTGGTGCGGCGGGAGGGGGTGTCGGTAGCCATTGCGGGAGTTTTGGAAATTGTCGGACGAGACTAGCAGAACACCATGGCGCCCCTGCAATATCTTTTTGTGTGCAAACGTATGCAAGATTGCATGTGGCAGCGCGGCATGACCGACTCTGGCGATTTGGACGGAAAGACGTAAAAGCGCGTTCTGTGCGAGCTGGCACACGTGTGCCGCCGGAACGCATGTCTATACGAAGGCGCATGGTACGCACACGCACCCGCTGTCGGATCGAGCTCACGCGTCAAAGGCGGTCATGCCGCCATCGAGGGCGTCGCGTACGAGCCGGATTTCTACAAGTGCGTCATCGGCTACGACGGCAGCCATGATCTGCGCGTGCCATCGAGCAAAGGCGACGCCAGCAAAGCCGACGCGAGGAACGCTTGTCTACGCGCTGCCCTCGGCGACACGATCGTTCTGGTCAACCGTTCTGCAACGCCAGGTTCAGCACTTCAGCCAGCCGCCTGCCCGCTTCGCGCAGGCGGCTGTCGGCCACAGGCAGCTCGGTATCGATGTAGGCCTGATCGATCTTGTGACCGGCTGGATAGATATCGCGCGTGATCTGACAGGACTCTTCCGCCCATTGCGCCACCGGCTGGTCGAGCGGCGCGATCGGCTGCGGCAGCGGGGCAACGCCTTCGGCATCAAGCCGCTTGGCGTAGCTCTTCCAGTCCAGTCCACGCGTGCCCAGCAGGCCCGAATCCCACACCCGGTGCAGGTTCGAGCCTTGTCCCTGGAATTGCACCTGATAGGCGTTGCCGCCGGCATCGTCGCGATAGCCCGCGTGCAGCGGCTGATGCAGGTCGCCGATGAAATGCACCACGAACTTGAGCGCCTCTAGCCGTGCCGCATCCGGCTGGCTGCGATCGCCCAGGATGGCTACGTAACGCGGAATCGCCTCCACCACACACTGCCCGTCCTTGCAATCGCGCGGCGGCACGTACTTGCACGAAGGATCGCGAAAGTTGACGTAATGCAGGGTGCGCGTTTCCTTCCACAGTTCCTGCTGCTTGGGATCGTTGCGGATCTCGTCCGGCCAACTGGCAATATCGGCCAGCGACTTGGTGTGGTCCAGGGCCAGCAGGTGCTCTACCTCTGCCCGCGCGGCCGGGCTCAGATGGCGCTGGGCCAGTTCCGCCACCACGCTGTGTCCCAGCGGTCCCCATGCGTAGGCGGCGGGTGCGACGGTCAGCGCGGTGAACAAGGCTGCGGCAAGGCGACGGACGGAAACCATCGGGTACCCCTTGGAAACAAGTGCGGAATGATGCCACACGCGTCATGACAATCCGACGTGAACGGCATGCCCGGATGAGGGAGACGGCCGGTTCGGGCTAGAATGCGGGTTTTGGCGGCCAACGAGCCGCCGTTTCGCTGCCCCATCATCCTTTGGAGGACGCTGTCTCATGGCCATCAAGGTCGCCATCAACGGTTACGGTCGCATCGGCCGCAATACCCTGCGTGCGCTGTACGAAGCCAAGCGCACGAATGAAATCCAGATCGTCGCGGTCAACGACCTCGGCAACGCCGAAACCAACGCGCACCTTACCCAGTATGACACCGCCCACGGTCGGTTCCCCGGTGAAGTGTCGGTGGATGGCGGCGAGCTGGTCGTCAATGGCGACCGCATCAAGGTCTGCGCCGAACGTGATCCGGCCAAGCTGCCCTGGGGTGAGCTGGGCATCGACGTGGTGCTGGAATGCACCGGCCTGTTCACCTCCAAGGCCAAGGCCGGCGCGCACCTCGCGGCCGGCGCCAAGAAGGTGATCATCTCCGCGCCCGGCGACAAGGATGTGGACGGCACGTTCGTGTATGGCGTGAATCACGACCAGCTCACCGCCGCGCACCAGGTGATTTCCAACGCTTCCTGCACCACCAATTGCCTGGCGCCGCTGGCCAAGGTGCTGCACGAAAAGATCGGCATCGTGCACGGCCTGATGACCACCATCCACGCCTACACCAACGACCAGGTGCTGACGGACGTCTACCACTCCGACCTGCGCCGCGCCCGTTCGGCCACGCATTCGCAGATCCCGACCAAGACCGGTGCCGCCGCGGCGGTGGGCCTGGTGCTGCCGGAACTGTCCGGCAAGCTGGACGGCTTCGCGATCCGTGTGCCGACCATCAATGTGTCGGTGGTCGACCTCTCCTTCGTGGCCGCGCGCAACACCAGCAAGGAAGAAATCGACGCCGCCATCAACGAAGCTGCCAACGGTGCAATGAAGGGCATCCTGGCGGTCAACACCAAGCCGCTGGTGTCGATCGACTTCAACCACAATGCCCACTCCTCCATCTACGACTCGACGCAGACGCGCGTGATGGGCGGCACCCTGGTAAAGGTGCTGAGCTGGTACGACAACGAGTGGGGCTTCTCCAACCGCATGCTGGACATGACCAAGGCCTTGGTGGCGGCGAAGTAAGCCCAAGCTCCCCAGTTCACACAAAAAAAGCCGCCCTCGGGCGGCCTTTTTTTGGGGAGGTACAGAATCCCTAGCGCCGAAAGCGCACGAACGCTCGCTTGGCAAGATAAAGCAGGTGGCCGGTCAAGCCGCTGTCCTGTGCGGCACGCAACGCCGTGTTGTCCGTGTAAAGCATGCGGATATGTGCATCCCGCTGCTCCAACAGCTGCTTGATCTCCGCCAGATCGCCGCGCGTGAGCGCATGCCCCTCGGTGAAACGCTCGGACAACTGGCGGTTGACGTAGAAGGTGGTATGCCGCCCCGCGGTTTCTTCCGCCGGACGATCCTTGGTGTAGAAATACAGCGCCACAGAACGCCGCGTCATGTCGGCCTGTGCCTCGGGCAAGCGAATGGGATCAAAGCCATGCCATGAACGCTCCGAGGTTTCGAAGATCACGCAGCGATTGAACGCCGGGCTTACCAGGCGCGAAGCGCGGCCGTCCACATGCGGATCCCGGAACAACTCCAGGCAGCCACCCCACGCCTCCTCCCATTCGTGATTGAGATAGACGATGAGATTGAGTCGGCGATGCCAGCGTTCGCTGGGGTGATAATTGAAATCCACGTGCGCATCCAGCGACATGCCGTTGCGGTTTTCGTGCGTACCGCCCCCCAGATACCATGGATCATAGATCAAGCCATCGATGCCGGTGACGCGACCGACCACGTCCAGGAATGCCGGGCTTTGAATCGCATCGTCCAGCTGCTGGTAAGCCGGCCCCAGGCTTCGCACCTTGGCAAGCGTGGATTTGCCGCCAGGCTCACCGCCGTCACCGATGTAATTGCCGCGCTCGAAAGCGGGAAAAGCATCCAGCAAGGCCTGCGCGAAAGCCGGCTCGAGAAAGTCGTCGATGACGACGTGCGGAAACGGTGTCGCGGCCGCGAATTCCCCGGAATACTCGGCCAGCTTGGCCAGTACGGCCGGATTGATGATGGCGGTTCCTGCAGCAGCTTGCATGCAATCCCTTTTCGTCGGTATCTGGGCGCTCCACCAAGGATCGGCGCCGACCATGGCTCTTGCGCATGGGAGCTGGCATTCTAGCAATTTGGCCTTCGCCAAGAGCAGGCCGGGCGCCGATGCGCCTCGTTCATGGCCATGGAGAAAAACCGGCTTATGCCCCCATCGCAACAAAACCTCGCCGGCAGCAAGCAGGTGTTCGGCATCCTGTTCACCGGCTATCTGCTCTTCGTGCTCTACCCGATTCTGCGTGCAGACCGCCCCTGCAACGACGATATGGCACGCATGCTTTCGGGGGCGTACAGCTGGAACGACAACGGGCGCCCGCTCACTACCGCCTTGATGCGCCTGCTGGAAGGAAACCTGCCACGCCTGGTCGATTTTTCGCCCATGCCACAGATCCTCGCCATCGCCCTGCTGGCCTTGGCCGGGGTGCTGATCGCGCGCCGCCACGCCATCCAGTCGCCATGGCTGGCCGCCATGCTCGTGCTGCCTTTGGGCGCGCAGCCGTTTTTCCTGGAAAACCTCTCGTTCCGCTTTGACGCAGTCGCCATGGGTGCGTCTGTGCTGCTGGCCGTGCTCCCGGTGAGCGTGTGTCGTGACAACCTGCGCGGCTTCGCCCTGGGAGCGCTTGCGCTGCTCGGTTGCCTGTGCAGCTACCAACCATGCCTGAACGTATTCCTGATCTTCATGCTGCTCGATCTGGTGGCGGCGCAGGCTCGCGATGAGAAACCGCAGCGTGTGGCGCGACTGGCCGCGTTCTACGTCGGCGAGGCACTGCTGGCCATGCTCGTTTACCAATGGAAGGTGGCGCCCTCGATCAAGGACTGGATCCACGAGCACAGCCAGATGATCCACAGCCCACAGCAGTGGGACGTGGTCATCGGCAATGCGAAGAACATGGCTGCCTTCCTGCTTCACGCACTGGCGCGGCGCTGGACGCCCGTACTTGTCTGGCTCCTCGCGCTCACGGCATTGGCTCCCGCCACCATCGGCCTGCATTACGCGTTTGCATCCAGCGGGACGCGAACCCAGCCTATGTGGATCAGGTGCGGCCTGGCGCTCTTCGCGATCCTTCTGCCGTTAGTCGCCCTCGCCTGCGTGGCCGGCCCCATGTTGCTGCTGGTCTCGCCGATCATTTCGCCAAGGGTGTTTCCCGGGGTGGGCGCACTGATGGTCGCAAGCCTGGTCACCTTGCACATCGCATTGCGCAAATGGGGTGCCGGCTGGAGCCATGCGCTCTGCTTCACGGTAGCCGGAGTCTGGGCGCTGGGTATGCTGGGCTTTGCCAGCATCTACGGCAACGCGCTGTCCGCGCAAAAGCAATATGAAACGCAGATCGCCTCACAGCTTGCCAACGATCTGGCCGAGCTCCAGCAAAAACAGGGCATCACCCGCTTCCTGATGGACGGCTCGGCCGGCCTGTCGCCGCTTTCCGCCCATGCGGCCGAAGTCTTTCCGGTGCTCAACGTCCTGGTCTCGCCCTACCTGGTGGGGAACGACTTCCACTCGCGCAATTTCGTCAAGCTGTTCGGCACCGGACTGGACGAGGCCAGGCAGGATCCGACCGGCAATGCCGCGGCCGACGCGCTGCTGCTGCGTGCCTGTGATGCGCCGGCCGTCTACGTGAGAAACCGTTACGCGCTGCGCGTGGTCGACACTACCGCCGTGGTGACCTTCCCGGGCGGGCGTCCCTTGTCCTGTCCGGGCGGCTCGTCGAAGTCCTGAGCCGCCCCCATCGCAGCCCAAGCGGCATCCTGCCACGGGGAATACGATGGTCGGGGGAGTATCATGGCGGCATGCAAGATGCAAAGCTCGATGCTGCACAAATCGCTCGACTCGTTGATCGCTTTTACGAGAAGGTGCGCGCCGATTCCCTGCTCGGCCCCGTGTTCAATGCCGCCGTTCACGACTGGGTCGAACACAAGCTCACGCTGACTTCCTTCTGGTGTTCCGTAGCTTTAGGCGCCAATAGTTATCGCGGAAACCCAATGGCCGTTCATCGCATGCTGCACGGCATCCGCACCGAACATTTCGAGCGCTGGCTGTCGCTGTGGCAGAACACCACGCGCGAGGAACTGGACGAAGCCGGCGCCAGACTGATGCTTGGGCACGCCGACCGTATCGGGCGCAGCCTGCGGCTGGGCATGGGCCTGCAGGAACGCATTGGCGTGCGCCCATTCTCCATTCCAGTGATCGGGCGCGGCTAGGCACACGCCCCGGCATTGACCTGCCGCCCCGTACGTCGGGCGCTGTTCGCGTAGGCTGGGATGACAATCCCAGCTTTGATCGCAGCCAACCGATGCTGGGATTGTCATCCCAGCCTACGCAATGGTGCGTCACCAGGGTCGATGCTAACCAGTAGCTTACTGGAGAGCCTGCAGCGCAGCGTCGTAGTTGGGTTCGTGGGCGATCTCCCCGACCAGCTCGGTATGCACCACCTTGTCTTGCTCGTCCAGCACCACCACGGCACGTGCAGCCAAACCGGTCAGCGGGCCGGACGCGATCGCCACGCCGTAGTCCTGCAGAAAATCATGGCCGCGCATGGTCGACAAGGTCACCACGTTGTCCAGACCTTCTGCACCACAGAAGCGCGCCTGGGCGAACGGCAGGTCTGCCGAAATGCACAGCACCACCGCGTTGTCGAGCTGACTGGCCTTCTCATTGAAGCGGCGCACCGATGTTGCGCAAGTCGGCGTGTCCACACTCGGGAAGATATTCAGCACCTTGCGCTTGCCGCTGAATTTGTCCAGCGCGGCATCGGACAGGTCCTTCGCCACAAGTTTGAACGCGGGCGCTTTGCTGCCAACAGCAGGTAGTTGGCCGTCGACTTGAACCGGATTGCCTTTGAGGGTCACTTGGGACATATGCTGCTCCTGGCGTCGGTGAGAAAGGGACACGCGAAGATAACGCCGACAGCCCTGCGCGTCACCCCTTCCTTTCCGGCCAGCACCCTGCGGGCACGGCAGCTTACTTCAGCGGCGAAACAACCTGCTCGATGGCGCCGAAGATCGAGGCGCCTTGGAGGTCGGTAATTTCGATCCGCAGCGTATCGCCAAACTTCAGGAACGGCGTGCTGGGCTTGCCGTCGCGCAACGTTTCCACTGTGCGCTGCTCAGCCAGGCAGGAAGCTCCCTTGCTGGTGTCCTGGTTGGCAATGGTGCCGGAGCCGACGATGCTGCCTGCGGTAAGCGGCCGCGTTTTCGCCGCATGCGCCACCAACTGCGCGAAGTTGAACTGCATGTCGACGCCGCACTCGGCTTCGCCGAACCACTGGCCATTGAGCCAGGTGCGCATCGGCAGATGCAGCTTCTCGCCTTGCCATGCATCGCCCAGTTCATCCGGCGTGACGAACACCGGCGACAGCGCCGAACGAGGCTTGGACTGCAGGAAGCCGAAACCCTTGGCCAATTCAGCCGGGATCAGGTTGCGCAGGCTGACGTCGTTGACCAGACCGACCAGCTGGATATGGGCGACGGCCTGTTCGGGAGTCACGGCCATCGGCACGTCGTCGGTGATGACGACCACCTCGGCTTCCAGATCGATGCCGTAGTCTTCACTAGGTACCACCACAGGATCACGCGGCCCCAGGAAACCTGCACCGGTTGCCTGGTACATCAGCGGATCGACATAGAACGATTCGGGCACTTCCGCGCCACGCGCACGGCGAACGCGCTCCACGTGCGGCAGATAGGCACTACCGTCGACGAATTCATAGGCGCGTGGCAGAGGTGCCGCCAGGACCGACGAATCCAACGCAAAAGCATCTGCCGCCTTGCCGGTATTGAGCTCGTCCGACAAGGCGTTCAAGCGCGGCGCAACATTCGACCAATCGTCCAGCGCCGCCTGCAGGGTCGATGCGATGCCGGTTGCCTTGACTGCCTGCTTCAAATCGCGGCTTACCACGATCAGCGTGCCGTCACGGCCACCTTCCTTGAGACTGCCCAGTTTCATGCGTTCACTCCGTCGGCTGCCTTATGCGCAACCTTCCACGTAATCGATCTGCGGCGACACATCTGCGCGCGCCCGCTTATTTTGCCAGTGACTGCCGTTTCGCACAGCCCGCTTACGCACGCTGCGGATCGAAATGCCTGGCGATGCCCTGCCAGCACTGGTAGTAGTCGTGCTGCAGCTGCGGCGCGTCGAGCGCCTGCCGGGTCGGATGGATCACCTTGCGCGTTTCGAACATGAAAGCCATCGTGCCAGTAATGTGATCCGGTTTGCCGACGTCAGCCTTGCTGGCCTTTTCAAAGGTCGCCGCATCCGGACCATGTCCGCTCATGCAGTTGTGCAGGCTGGCGCCGCCCGGCGCGAAACCACCGGCCTTGGCGTCATAGACACCTTCGATCAGGCCCATGAACTCGCTGGCGACATTGCGATGGAAATACGGCGGCCGGAACGTACGCTCGGCCACCAGCCAGCGCGGCGGGAAGATCACGAAATCCACGTTCGCGGTGCCGGGCGTGTCGCTCGGCGATGTAAGCACGGTAAAGATGGATGGATCAGGGTGATCCACGCTGATGGAGCCCACCGTGTTGAAGCGGGTGAGATCGTATTTGTAGGGAGCATAATTGCCGTGCCAAGCCACTACGTCCAGCGGCGAGTGACCGATGCCTGCTTTCCACAATGCGCCCTGGAATTTCGCGACCAGCTCGAAATCGCCCTCGAGGTCTTCATAAGAAGCATGCGGGGCGAGGAAATCGCGCGGCAACGCCATGGAGTTGGCGCCGATCGGGCCCAGGTCAGGCAGGCGCAACAGCGCGCCGAAATTTTCCGCGACGTAGCCGCGTGCCTCAGCATCCAGCAGTTCCACGCGAAATCGCACACCACGCGGTATCACCGCGATTTCCAGCGGCTTGATTTGCAGCACGCCCAGCTCGGTGGCGATGTTGAGGCGCCCCAGCTGCGGCACGATCAGCAGCTCGCCGTCCGCGTCGTAGAAGTAGCGTCCCTGCATCGAACGATTGGCGGCATACAGGTGGATGCCGCAACCGGCCTGCTCGGCCGGACCGCCGTTGCCGGCGATCGTCACCAGCCCGTCGACAAAGTCCGTCGGTGTAGACGGCAGCGGCCACGGGTCCCAGCGCAGCTGATTCGGGGTAGCGGGTGCTTCGTCGAAACGGTTGTGGAAGCTGGCATGGGCAAGCGGCTCGAACGGCTTGTGCATCGCAGCCGGCCGAATGCGGTACAGCCAGCTGCGCCGGTTGCCGTGGCGCGGCGCGGTGAAGGCAGTGCCGGACAACTGTTCCGCATACAAACCATGCGCTACCCGCTGTGGCGAATTCTGGCCCACCGGCAGCACGCCAGGAATGGCCTCGCTGGCGAACTCATTGCCGAAGCCGGATTGGTAGCCGTTCGATTCCATCATGAAGTCGTTCTCGCACCATGCATTTTTCTGCCGCCATTCCCGCGAAAGCGGGAATGACGGCGCCGAGAAAAAGACGTCGTCCCCTCCGAATGGGGAGCGCGTTATAGTACTCCGCGACGCATCTGATCACGCTCGATCGACTCGAACAGTGCCTGGAAGTTGCCTTCGCCGAAGCCCTCGTTGCCCTTGCGCTGGATGATCTCGAAGAAGATCGGGCCAATGTTGTTCTGCGTGAAGATCTGCAGCAGTTTGCGCTGCTTGGTTTCCGGATCGGCGTCGATCAGGATCTTGTTCTTCTCCAGGCGCGGCACGTCCTCGCCGTGATTGGGGATACGCTGATTGATCACCTCGTAATAGGTGTCCGGCGTATCCAGGAACTGCACGCCTTTGGCGCGCATCGCTTCCACCGTCTCGTAGATGTTGTCGGTGAAACAGGCGATATGTTGGATGCCTTCGCCGTGGTATGCGTCCAGGTATTCGTTGATCTGGCTCTTCGGGTCGCTCGATTCGTTGAGCGGAATGCGCACGATGCCGTCCGGCGCGGTCATCGCCTTCGACACCAGGCCGGTCTTGGCGCCCTTGATGTCGAAGTAGCGGATCTCGCGGAAGTTGAACAGGCGCTCGTAGTAGTCCGACCACTTCTGCATGTTGCCGAAGTAGAGGTTGTGCGTGAGATGGTCGATGAAGGTGAGGCCGAAGCCGAACGGATTTTGGGCGGTGCCGGGCACCGGTTCGTAGTCGCCGTCATAGATGCTGCCGGCGCCGGCGTAGCGATCCACCAGGTACAGCATGCAATCGCCGATGCCCTTCACCACCGGCGCATCCACTGCCTTGCTATCGACCTTGGCCGTCAGCGTCTCGCCGCCATTGGCCAGCACCGCCTTCAGCACTTCACTCGCAGGCTTGCTGAAGCGGATCGCGAAGCCGCAGGCGCAAGGGCCATGCTTGGCGGCGAATTCGGCGGCGAAGGAATCCGGGTCTTCGTTCACCAGGAAGTTGACGCCGCCCTGGCGATAGACGGTAATCGGCCGGCGCTTGTGCTTGAGCACTGCGGCAAAGCCCATGTTCTGGAATAAGCTGTGCAGTTCGCCACTGCGGCCCGCCGGGGCGGCAAATTCAACGAATTCGAATCCGTTGATGCCCATGGGGTTCTCGAAGGTGGTGACCTGCATGCCGAGATTGGGTTGGGCGGTCATGGCGCTCTCCTGGTGAAGTTGACGCACGACGGAGGCAGGGTCAGCGTGCCACCATCAAGCTCAGCCCATCCTTATAGTTACAATTGAAACTAATTGCAAGGAACACCGCCGCAAATGTCCCACCCGCGCAAGCCCGCCCCCGCCGGAGCCGAACACGCCCCCCTCGAACTGGAGCGTTTCCTGCCCTATCGACTGTCGATTCTTTCGAACACGGTGAGCCAGACGATCGCCAACGACTACCAGCGCCGTTACGATCTCAGCATGACGGAGTGGCGCGTGATGGCGGTGCTGGCCCGATTCCACGGGCTTTCCGCGCGTGAAGTGGCGGAACGCACGGCGATGGACAAGGTGGCGGTCAGCCGGGCGTTGGCCCGCCTAGTCGAGGCTGGCCGAGTGCACCGGGAAACCCATGGCAACGACAAGCGCCGTTCCGTGCTGAGCCTGACCGAAGCCGGCTGGGTCATCCATGACGACGTGGCGCCGATGGCGCGCGCGCGCGAACGGGATGTGCTCGCCAAGCTCGACGAGGAAGAGCGCCAGTGGCTGACGCGCATCCTCGACAAACTGCTGGATGAGGTGCCTGGTTTGAACAGCCGGTGAGCGCTGAACGAGTTCAGCGCTGCATGCCTGCCACTTACTTCACCCCGTGCATCAAACGGTTCACCAACGGCGAAATCAGCAGCAGCAGGACGCCTGAGCCGGCCAGCACATAGAAGCAGAAGGTGAAGCCGCTCAGTGCCGAGGCCGCGGTCATGCCGGTGGCGCCGCTGATGTGCGAAGCCAGCATGCCGGAGAGGTTGCCCCCCAGCGCCGTGGACAGAAACCAGCCGCCCAGGCCCAGGCCCACCAGGCGTGGCGGGGCCAGCTTGGTCACCATCGACAGGCCGATCGGCGATAGGCACAGCTCGCCCACCGACTGGAACAGGTAGCACATCGCCAAGGGCCAGAACGGAATCAGGCCGTGGCTGTCGAGCAGATGCGACAGCGCATAGATCAGGCTCAGGAAGCCGACGCCGTTGAACACCAGCCCCAGGCCGAACTTGCGTGGAATGGAAGGCTCCTTGTGGCGGCGGGCCAGCACAGCCCAGGCAAACGCTGTCGCCGGCGCCAAGGCCACCACCCAAAGCGGCGTCATGGACTGGAACCAGCCCACCGGGAACACCCAGCCGCCGATCATCTGCCGATCCACCAGGTTTTCGGCCAGGAAATTGAAGGTAGTGCCGAACAGGTAATAGAACACCCAGAACAACACATTGAAGGCGAAGATGATCAGCATGGCGATCACGCGGTGGAGCTGCACCCGATCGTGGCGCAAGGCTTCGGCGACCAGCACCACCACCATGCCGACGAACAGCACGCCCATCACCCATTGCAGGCCGACCGCACCGAGCTTGGCCAGCAGCAGATAAGTCACCGGCACCGCGACCGCGACGCCGACAAGCACTTTCGCTACGCGCATGCGGCTTTCGCTGCCCGGCGCCGGGCGCCCTACGCCGCGCAGGCCACGCCGCCCGAACCAGAACCACAACAGGCTCAGGAGCATGCCCACGCCGGCTGCCGCGAAGACGATGCGGAAGTTCTGCTGCAGCGGTGTCTTGGTGAAATAGCTGGCCATCCAGCCCGTGATCAGCGGCGCCAGGAAGGCACCGCAGTTGATGCCCATGTAGAACAGCGTAAAACCGCGGTCACGGCGTTCATCGCCTTGCGCATAGAGCTGCCCCACCATCGAGGAAATGTTCGGCTTGAACAAGGCGTCGCCCACGATGACCATCGCCAGGCCGAACAGCAAGGCATCGCGGCTGGGGATCATCAGCACGAACAAGCCCGCCGCCATGACCACGGCGCCAAGCAGGATCGAGCGCTGATAACCGATGATCTTATCGGCTACATACCCCCCGAACACACCGAAGGCGAACGCCAGCGCCACATAGGCTCCAAAGATGCTACTGGCCCAGCCTTGCCCGGTGGGATCGCCGTTGTAGAACTGCGCCACCGCATACAACGCCAGCACCCAGCTGAGGCTGTAGTAGGCGAAGCGCTCCCAAAACTCTGTCATGAACAGCATCCATAACGGTCGTGGATGACCGAACAGCTGCGGAAAGTCGGGCGTAGCTCGGACGCCGGCTTCGGAATGCTGGTTCACTTAAGATTCCCCCGGGGGTATTGGACCTAAGAAGATGTAACGGGCCTGGTGCGTTCAAGTCAAACGCGATGCAGCAACTTTAGCCGCCGTCCCTGCCGCAGCCCATTGTGTTTGTGCCGGATTGATCGACGGTATGGGCTAAAAGCACCTAAGTGCTGCCAAGCACCGTTCGCACATCCAGCAACTCCGGGAAAAATTCCAGCTCCAGCGCCTTCCTCAAAAACGCCACGCCCGAGGAACCTCCGGTACCAGGCCGGTGTCCGATGATCCGTTCCACCGTTTTCATATGGCGGAAACGCCAAAGCTGGAAACTCTCCTCGACGTCCACCAACTGCTCGCACATGTGGTACTCGGACCAAAACACCGAACGCTGTTCATAGATGCGCTTGAAGACCGGCAATAGACCCTCATGGCGCTGATACGGCTCACTCCAGTCCCGCTCCATCCTCTCGGCCGGCACGGCATGGCCGCGGCGGGCGAGGTAGCGCAGGAATTCGTCGTACAAGCCGGGGGTCTGCAGCACCTCGCGCAAACGCGCCTGTGCAGCCGGGTCATAGTCAAACACCTTCAGCATCTGCGCGTTCTTGTTGCCCAGCATGAATTCGATCAGGCGGTACTGCAGCGACTGAAAGCCCGACGACGAACCCAGCGCGTCGCGGAATTCGAGGTATTCGGCCGGCGTCAGCGTCTCCAGCACTGCCCATTGCTCGAACAGCTGCCGCTGCACATGCTTCACGCGCGCAAGAACTTTCAGGCACTCGTTCACGTCGTCGATACGCAGATGAGCGATGGCCGCCGTCAGCTCATGGATGACCAGCTTCATCCACAGCTCGGCCACCTGATGCATCACGATGAACAGCATTTCGTCGTGCTGCGGCGGCTGGGTGAGCGGCTGCTGTGCACCAAGCAATTGATCCAGCCGCAAATAGCCGGCATAGGTCATCCGGCCGCTCAGGTCCAGTTCGATGCCTGCCTCGAGGTCCCGCTGGTTATCCGTCATGACGCCCATAAACCCGCAAAAAGATTCATGTTACCCGCTATGAAGAACGCCCACGTACGGGCTCGCATGCTGCAGTGTACCTTGCGGCGGAAAATGGCGCCCTGCTATTAATTGGTGTTTGTCTGGGTCCAGAGGATGTTTTGACGGCACACACATCGCGGTAATGCCCGCGTAAAATACGTCAAAGCATCCTTAAGCGCGTTCGGCCCCACTGGATGGGCCGCGCCTCCCCCGCAGCGTTTTCCCCTACCCCACCCGGGAGCGAGTCGTGTCCATCGCCGCCAAGTTTGAAATCGAATATCTGCAATATCTCGATGCCGAAGGCAAGCAGGTTCGTGATGACCTGCCCGAATTCGCCAAAGACCTCGACCACATGGTCGAGTTGTACAAGCTGATGATGTCCACCCGCGTGTTCGACGCGAAGTCGGTAGCGCTGCAACGTACCGGCAAGCTCGGCACGTATGCAAGCTGCCTCGGCCACGAAGCCGCGCACGTCGGCATCGGTAGCGCCATGAAGCCGGAAGACGTGCTGGCCGTGAGCTATCGCGAATACGGCGCGCAGCTGTATCGCGGCGTGCAGCCGCGCGAGGTATACATGTACTGGGGCGGCGACGAACGCGGCAACGATTACCAGAATGGCGCCGCGCGCCACGATTTTGCCTGGTCGGTGCCGATCGCCACGCAATGCCTGCATGCCGCCGGCACCGCACTGGCATTCAAGATCCGCAACGAGAAGCGCGTGGCCGTGTGCACGATCGGTGACGGCGGTTCGTCGAAGGGCGACTTCTACGGCGCCATCAACATCGCCGGCGCCCAGAACCTGCCGATGGTGGCCGTGATCGTCAACAACCAGTGGGCGATTTCGGTGCCGCGCAAGATCCAGTCCGGCGCGCCCACGCTGGCACAGAAGGGCATCGCCGCCGGCCTGTACTGCATCCAGGTGGATGGCAACGACATCATTGCCGTACGCAAGGCGATGGAAGATGCCCTCGAGCGCGCGCGCAACGGCGAGGGCGGCACCGTGCTGGAGCTGGTCACCTATCGCCTGAGCGACCACACCACTGCCGACGATGCGCGCCGCTACCGTGGCGAGCAGGAAGTGAAGGACGCCTGGGCGAAGGAGCCGATGACGCGCCTGCGCAACTGGCTGGTCGCCAAGAAAGTGTGGGACGACAGCAAGGAAGAGGCCTGGAAGGCCGAATGCGACGAGTGGATGGACAACGAGGTCAACGCCTACCTTGAAACCAAGACCCAGCCGGTGACGGCGATGTTCGACTACACCTTCGCCGAAATCCCCGCGGACCTCGCCAAACAGCGCGACCTCGCGCTCTCGCTCGACAAGAAGGCGCACTAAGCCATGGCACAGATCACTCTTATCGAAGCCGTCACCCAGGCTCTCGCTTATGAAATGGCCCGTGACGACAGCGTTGTCGTGCTGGGCGAAGACGTCGGCGTCAACGGTGGCGTGTTCCGCGCCACCCAGGGCCTGCAGGAAAAATTCGGCCCGCTGCGCGTGCTCGACACGCCGCTGGACGAAACAACCATTGCCGGCGTCACCGTGGGCCTTGCCGCCGCAGGCATGAAGCCGGTCGCCGAGGCGCAGTTCGAAGGCTTCATCTATCCGATGATGGAGCAGATCGCCTGCCACGCCGCACGCATGCGCAACCGCACGCGTGGCCGCATCACCGTGCCGGCGGTGTGGCGCGCGCCGTGGGGCGGTGGCATTCGCGCGCCGGAGCATCACTCCGAGGCGAACGAGCACCTGTTCACCAACATCCCGGGCTTGCGCGTGGTCATGCCCTCTTCTCCAGCACGCGCCTACGGCCTGTTGCTGGCCGCGATCCGCGATCCGGACCCGGTGATGTTCTTTGAACCCAAGCGCATCTATCGCCAGTACAAGGAAGAAGTGCCGGATGATGGCGAGGCGCTGCCGCTGGACGTGTGCTTCGTGCTGCGCGACGGCACCGACGTCACCATCGTGACCTGGGGCGCGCAAGTCAAGGAGGCGCTGGAAGCCGCAGACGCGCTCGCCGAGGAAGGCATCAGCGCCGAAGTGATCGACGTGGCCACCCTCACGCCGCTTGATTTCGACACCATCGCCGAATCGGTGCAGAAGACCGGCCGCTGCGTGATCCTGCACGAGGCGCCCAAGACGGCGGGCTTCGGCGCGGAAATCGCCGCCCGTATCGCTGAGGAATGCCTGTACGACCTGCTCGCCCCGGTGGAGCGCGTGACCGGCTGGGATACGCACATTCCGTTGTTCCGTCTGGAAATGAAATACCTGCCAAGCGCCGAGCGCGTGGTGGAAGCCGCCAAGCGCGCGCTGGCCGCGTCCTGACCTCACAACGAAGCGTCATTCCGGTTGCCGCCGGAATGACGCACAAAGCACATCAAGACTGATTACGGGAACCGAACATGGCCGACATCAAGACGTTCTACCTGCCGGACCTCGGCGAAGGCCTGCCCGACGCGACCATCGTCGAGTGGCACGTGAAGGAAGGCGATACCATCAAGCTGGACGCGCCGCTGGTGTCGATGGAAACCGCCAAGGCCGTCGTCGACGTGCCCTCCCCCTACACCGGCAAGGTCACCAGGCTGCACGGCGCCGCCGGCGACGTGATCGAGACCGGTGCCGCGCTGGCTGAATTCGAACCGGACCCGAACGCCAAGCAGCGTGCGGAAGCCGAAGCCACCGGCCATCATCACGGCCCCAAGAAGGCCGCCGCCGCGGAACCGAAGAAAGTCACCGCTTCGGATGAAGGCGGCGAGATCGAAACCAACGGCAAGGCCGAGCGCGAAGACGAGGGCACCGTGGTCGGCGCCATGGTCAGCGGCAGCCACGTACATGTCGAGCAGGCCTCCAGCGCTGGCGGTGTGAAGGCCGTACCGGCCGTGCGTGCGCTCGCCAAGAAGCTCAAGGTGGACATCACGCGTGTGCGCGGCACCGGCGCCGATGGCGTGATCACCCTGCAAGACGTGAAGAACGCCGCCACCAATGGCACCGCCGCGCTCGGTGCAGCCCCTGCGCGCGCGGTACCGGCTTCTGCCGGCCGCCATCTGGCTCCAGAGCTGCCGCAGCCGGAACCGGCACGCACCGCCATGTCGCTGGCCGGCAAACCGGTACGCACCGCGCCACCGAGCGTGCATGCAAGCGGCCAGCCGGAGCAGCTCAAGGGCGTCCGCCGCAACATGGCCCGAGTAATGTCCGAGGCGCACGCCAACGTGGTGCCTACCACGCTGGTGGACGATGCCGACCTGCACGCCTGGATCGGCAAGCAGGACATTACCGCGCGCCTGATCCGCGCCATCGTGGCTGCATGCAAGGCCGTGCCCGCGCTCAATGCCTGGTTCGACGGCAAGAACCTTACCCGCACGCTACACCCGCACGTGGACATCGGCATTGCGGTGGATACGGAAGACGGCCTGTTCGTACCGGCGCTGCGCAATGCCGACGTGCTGGACGGCGCCGGCATTCGCGCCGGCATCAAGCGCCTGCGCACGCAAGTGGAAGATCGCAGCATTCCGGCTACCGAACTCAGCGGCTACACCATTAGCCTGTCGAACTTCGGCATGTTCGCCGGCCGCTATGCCACACCCGTGGTCGTGCCGCCGTGCGTGGCGATCATCGGCGCTGGCAAGCTCAGCCATGATGTGGTGGCCGTGATGGGCGGCATCGAAGTGCATCGACGCATGCCGATCAGCCTCACCTTCGACCATCGGGCCGCGACGGGCGGTGAAGCGGCACGCTTCCTCAAGGCCTTGCTGGACGATCTGTCTTTGCCGAACTGATGCACGCCCAGCCACCGAAAAAGCGCCCGCAAGGGCGCTTTTTTTTGTGCCGGCTCAAGTTTGCTGCAGGAAGGCAGCCACGTGCGCAGCAACCGTCCCGGGCGCATCTTCGAGGCAGTAGTGCCCGACTCCTTCCAGCTTGTACACCGGTGCCTGCGCAAACAGCTCGCTGAACAGCGGCAGGAAATGTTCCGCCTGCAAGGTGCGGTCAGCCATGCCCCAGATGGCCAGCGCAGGCCTGGATTGAATCGCCCGCCTGGCCGCCGCGTCGGGCACCTCGAATTGATGGCTCCCCGTCGCGAAGCCCTTGGCCCAGCCGATCGCCCCCAGGCACTCGGCCGGTGTGGCGAAAGGTGCCGCATAGGCTTGCAGCCAGTTATCGCTGATCAGCGCATGGCGCTCGAAGCCATTGAGCTTCAACGTGCTCAGGATGTTGAAGCCGAGTTCGCCCAGCACGGCCTCAAGGCGGCCCTCCGCTTCAGCCTTCAGGATCCATTGAAACCATGGCGAAGCCTGCGCATTCGCGGTCAAGCGCTCGGCCAGGCGCGGCTGACCGAACGGCGTGGGCCCGTTGGTGGAAATGACCCGGCGGATGCGTTCCGGGTGCCGCGCGGCGAGTCCCATGCCGACCGGTCCACCGAAATCGTGCACGAGCAGGCTGATCTCGCGCAGATCCAGGCCGAGCACGAACCGTTCGAGATTGTCGACGTGATCCTGCAGCCAGTAGCTTCGGTCAGCCGGCGTGGCGCTCTTGCCGAAGCCCATGTGGTCGGGAACGACCACGCGGTAGCTGCCGCGCAATGCGTCGATCAGGTTTCGAAACAGATAGCTCCAGGTCGGCTCGCCATGCAGGCATAGGACGACCTGGCCGTCGCGCGGCCCCTCGTCGACGTAATGCATGCGCAAGCCGGCCGCATCGGTGAAATGCGGTGCATACGCGAAGGTGCCGTTGAACGTTTCGTCGGGCCCGACCATGATCTCGCTCCCTAGGTTTCAAATTGAAACTCATTGCTTTGTAGCAGACGAGGTTTTATGTTGCAACCTTACTTACAACGGCAACATCATGGTTAAACGAACCAGCCACGAGGATTCGCCATGCGGCGTCGCACGGCCCATGGACGCCATCGGCGACGGCTGGTCATTGCTGATTGTGCGCGATGCGTTCGATGGCTTGCGCCGCTTTGGGGAATTCCAGAAGAGCCTGGGGCTGGCCAAGAACATCCTGGCCGCTCGCCTCCGTCATCTCGTGGCACACGGCATCCTGGAAGCGGCCCCCGCCCCTGACGGCGGCGCTTACCAGGAATATGTCCTGACGGATAAAGGACGCGGCCTGTTTCCACTGCTCGTTGCGCTCAGGCAGTGGGGCGAGGAATTTTGCTTCGGACCGGGCGAAACCCACGTGCAGTTGGTGGATAGCAAGACCGGCCGCCCCGTACAAAAGCTTGAACCTCGCGCGCGGGACGGGCGCGTGCTGAAACCCGAAGAGACCTGCGTGCAACTGCCGTCGCGCTTGCCGAAGCGCAAGCGAAGCTGAAAGCCATCGAATCGGCGACAGGCATCGCGGGGTGCCCGCATGTCGATTCGCAATCACTGAAATATCGGTTTACCCCATGTTGGGCCGATTCCGTGGACGCATAGACTGCTTGCGCACTCCGTGCCCACCAAGGAATCCCCATGCATCCCCTACGAAAGCTTTTCATGTTCGGCATGATGGCGCTCGCCCTGGGCGTATCCGCGAGCCATGCCAGCACCAACGCGCAAGAACAGGCCCAGCGGAAGTCCGACTCGGCGAACCCGTCCGGCAGCATGCCGCCCCCCGCCTGGCTGGCCGGCACCTGGACCCTGGTCCGATGCGACAACGTCTACCCTGATGGCCATCGCGTCGAACTGTACGGCCCCCATCCACAAGGCCTGTGGATGATCGATACGCACGGCCATTACATGATGCTGATCGCGCGCGCGCAACGGGCCCCATTCGCCGCCGGCGACAAATCCAAGGGCACGCCTGAGGAATATCGCGCCGCGTCGCTGGACGTCAATGCGCACTATGGCAGCGTGAGCGTGCATGGCGATCAAATCAGCACGCATATCGAGCAGGCCTCCTTCCCCAACTGGATTGGTCGCGGCGGCAGCACCGGCTACACCCTACAGGGCAACGAGCTGACCTATATCGTTGCCAAGCCCAGCAGCGGCGCAGCAGAGGGCGCCCATGGCGAGGTGGTTTGGCAGCGCCTGGATTGAGCGACAGCGTATCAGGTGTATTCCGGCAATCCGGACGCAGCGATTCTCGTCAAGCGCTTGCCGTGCTCACCTGCAACGGCAGGCGCATGACGACTTCCAGGCCGCCGCCCTCAAGGTTTCGCGCCATCACTTCGCCACCATGCGCGTGCATCACCCGCTGCACGATCGCCAATCCAAGCCCATGCCCCGTGGCCTGCACCGCGTTCTTGCCGCGGAAGAATGGGCGGAACAACAGTTCCAGTTCCTCGCTAGGTACGCCTGGCCCGTGATCGCGAACGTGCAGCTCCACGCACGACTGCAGGCGGCCCAGATCGATTTGCACGGCGGCCTCGGGGGGACTGAACTTGATGGCGTTGGCAAGCACGTTGTCCAGCGCCCTCTCCAGCAGAATGCCGCTGCCCTGCACGGCGACCGGCCCGTCGTCGGTCCATTGCAGGACGATGCCGCGGGCTTCGGCATCGATGCGTGCCGCCGCCACGCGATCCCTGGTCAGTGCCGCCAGGTCGATCGATTCACGCACCATCCCCGGCAGGCTGCCTTCCAGCCGCGACAGCGCCAACATCTCGGCCGTCATGCGATCCATGCGTGCGATCTCGTGTTCGGCGCGCTCGAAGTGCGCTGCGGCGGCTCGCGGATCCGTACTGTGCTGGGCCAGGTCCAGAATCAGTTGCAATCGTGCCAGGGGCGAACGCAACTCATGCGAAAGGTCCTGCAATACGCCGCGCTCATGGACCACCAGATGTTCGATGCGCTCGGCCATGCCGTTGAAATCGCGTGCGAGCTGGCCCAGTTCGTCGTGCTGCCTGCTCCAGCGCCGGTCGACACGGGTGGAGAACTCGCCTCCAGCCATCTTGCGAGCGGCTGCGCGCATCGCTTCGACCGGCCGGGACACGCTGCGCGCTACCCACCAGCCGATGATCGCGATCAGCAGCAGGGAAAGGCCCAGCTGTACGCCGAGCAGGATCTTTTCGCGCGTGTGCCGCGGAATACGTGTCCGCGAGCTGCTTACCGCCACCAACTGTCGCACATGCCCGTCGTGGCCCGTTACGTTCTGCACGGCAATGTAGAAACCGGGCCATGGATTCAATGCGATGTCGTGTCCGGATGACAACCAGTCAGGCAAGGTGTCACGAACCGGCGGAGGCAGGCGGATATCGCGCAAGGGCCCTCCGTTTTCGTACAGCGTGGCATCCACGCCCTGTTCGCGCTCCTGCCTTACCCATGCACCCAGGCCGCTGTCCCCGCCTTTTTCATAGGCCTGCTCGGCCGCCTGCGCCATCGCCGGCCAATCGAAATCTTGCTGCATCGAATAAGCGATGAAGCTGTGCGTCAGCAGCCCGCCCAGCATCAGCACAATTACATTGGCGATGCAGACGGAGATCAGCAGGCGCCAAAACAGCGGGCTACGCAATGGGCTTGTGGATGGGTTCATGCCGATCCCATGCTGTTGGGCAGGAGCACATAACCCGCGCCGCGTACCGAGTCGATGCGCGGCGCCTGCGCCGATGCTTCCTGCAGTTTGTGGCGGAGCCGGCTGACGTGTACGTCGATGCTTCGATCGAAACGCTCCAGCTCACGCCCCAGTGCCACGCGAGTCAGTGAAGTCTTGTCGACCACTTCGCCGGCGCGCTGCGCCAACAGCAGCAGCAAGGCGAATTCCGCGCCAGTGAGATTGAGCTCTTGATCAGCCGCATACGCACGCCGTTCGGCAGGCAACAAGCGCAGCACGCCGGCAGTGAGCTCACCCGCCCTTTCCACCGTGTGGCGACGCAATTGCGCTCGCACGCGCGCCAGCAGCTCGCGCGGCAGGCACGGCTTGGAAAGATAGTCGTCCGCGCCCAGTTCCAGCCCGACCACGCGATCCACCGGCTCACCGCGCCCGGAAAGCATGATCACCGGCAACCGGTATTGAGCGCGCAGATCGCGCAAAGTATCCAAGCCGCTGCGGCCTGGCATCATCACGTCGAGTATCAATAGATCCGGACGCATGGCCGGATCGCGCAGGTGCGCCAGCACAGTTGCGCCGTCGTGCACCACATCGACCTGCAGGCCCTCGCGGCGCAGGTATTCGGCCAGCAGCGAGCACAGCTCGCGATCGTCATCACCAATCAAGATCCGGGACATCCGCCAAACCGTCGACAAGGCCTAACCTACTATCGCATGACAACGGCGATGGTCCTGCGGTCGCTGACACCGGACTAACTTTACCCTTCTTTACACCGCGGCAAAGCTCTTAAACCTGCCCCTGCTTTCCAATGCTCATGCAAGACCCTTCCCCCTAGCAGGAGCTTCACCATGCGCAAGTCCATGACTTTGTCCCTCCTTCTCTCCGCTGCCCTGGGCGTATCCGCGCTGGCCGTCGCCCACGACGGTGGCCCCGATTTTGGTCCCGGTCCCCATGGCCACCACGCCGAAGCCATGCTTGCCCTGCATGGCCTGAACCTCACGGACGCCCAGAAAGCCCAGGTCAAACAGATCCTTCAACAAAGCTTCGCAACGCTGAAGACGCAAGAGCAGGCCGTTCACCAGCAACACGAGGCCTTCGAAGCGCTGTCGCCGGGTGCATCCAATTACCAGTCCGCCGCAGCCAGCCTGGCCCAGGCTGAAGCCGACCTCACCAAAGCCCGCATCACTGCCCGCGCCGCCGCGACGGCGCAGATCTACAACAGTGTGCTGACCAGCGCACAGCAGAGCCAATACGCCAGCCAAAAGGCTGCGTTCCAGGCACGCAGGGCGCAGTGGGAACAGTTCAAGCACGAACATCCGCTGCCGGCAGGCGCCAGTTCGGCGCCGTAACGCGCAGCGTGCCATGACAAAAAAAGATGGGTTAGCGGCGCTTAGCGGACGTTCTAACCGATAAGTTGAGCGATCGCCGCGGCATCGGCGATCGCTTTTTTTTGTTCTGAGTGTTGCGCGGACTGTGCCCGGCTGCTCGAACAGCTAGTTACTCACCTTTTTCCTGCTCAGCCAGCAGGTCCAGCGCCGTACGCAAATAACCCAGTGCTTCATCACGCGCCATTTCGTCGGTGTAGTCCGGCGCGGTCGCCACCGGTTCGCCGTCAAGCTCAAGCACCCATGAACGCGGCAGGCTACGCACGGTTGCAGCCGCGCCGCCGAGCACTTTCAGGCGCTTCTGCACAGAGCCGGCTTCCTTCGGATCCTTGAACGACCTGGACAGCAGCAACTCATCGCCCTCCGACGAAAACAGGCGGAAACGGAAGCTGCCATCGGCGTCGCGGAAGCTGGCAAAACGCGGCGGCTTGGCCGCTTTCGTCGCCTGACTGGCTGCACCGACAGGCAGACTCACGGAAGACATCGTGCGCAAACCAGTCGCGGCACGCAGTTCGGCAATTTTCGGACCGGCGATCGCCCGCGCCTTGCGTGCCCCCTCGCGCAGGATGTCTTCAATATCGCCGGGTCGCGCGATCAGCTCCTCGTAGCGCTCGCGCATCGGTGCGATATCCGTTTCCAGGCGTTCGTACAACACCTGCTTGGCATCGCCCCAGCCGATCCCCTCCTCCAGTGCACGGCGGAAGGCATAGCTTTCGGTTTCGCTGGCAAAGGCGTGGAAGAGGGTAAACAACGAGGAACTGTCCGGGTCCTTTGCCTCGCCCGGCATGCGCGAATCCGTGACGATGCGCATGATGGTTTCACGCAACTGCTTCGCACCACCGGCGAACAGCGCAATGGTGTTGTCGTAGCTCTTGGACATCTTGCGGCCGTCCAGCCCCGGCAAAGTGGCGACCTGCTCTTCGATCACCACCTCAGGCAGCACGAAGAATTCGCGCCCGTAGATGTGATTGAAACGCTGCGCCATGTCGCGCGTCATTTCGATGTGCTGGATCTGGTCACGCCCCACCGGCACTTGCTGTGCGTTGAACGCAAGGATGTCCGCCGCCATCAGCACCGGATACATGTACAGGCCCGCCGTCACGCCTGCATCCGGGTCTTCGCCCGCTTCGGTGTTCATGTCCACGGCGGCCTTGTAGGCATGCGCTCGATTGAGCATGCCCTTGGCGGTGACACAGGTAAGGAACCAGGTGAGTTCCGGAATCTCCGGGATGTCGGACTGCCGGTAGAACGTTACTTTGTTCGGGTCCAGGCCCGCCGCCAGCCAGGTGGCCGCGATTTCCAGGCGCGAGCGTTCGATGCGGGCCGGATCATCGCTCTTGATCAGCGCGTGATAGTCGGCCATGAAAAAGAACGCATCGACATCGGGCCGGCGACTGGCGGCAATCGCCGGCCGGATCGCACCGACGTAATTGCCCAGGTGCGGCGTACCGGTGGTGGTGATGCCCGTGAGGACGCGTGTTTGCATGCGGCATTCCAGGATAGGTCAAATGGCCCGCGCACCCTGCGCGGGCCGGTTTTGCAGTTTAAGAACTTTAGTCGGGCTCGCGCATCAAGGTGGACTTGCCGAACAGCGATTCGACCAGTTCCACCGCCAGCCGAGCCGTGCGGTTGCGCTTGTCGTAGGCCGGGTTCAATTCCACGATGTCCAGCGAAGCCAGGCGGCCGGTATCGGCGATCATCTCCATGCACAGCTGCGATTCGCGATAGGTCGGACCGCCACGTACCGTCGTGCCCACGCCGGGCGCGATCGAGGGATCCAGGAAATCCACGTCGAAGCTGACATGCAGATGGGTGTTCTCGTCGAGCCCATCGAGCGCTTCTTCCATCGTGCGCTTCATGCCCACTTCATCGATGTGGCGCATGTCGTAGATATCCATCTTCGCCTGGCGCACCAGCCGCTTTTCGCCTTCGTCCACCGAACGGATGCCGATCTGGCGGAACACGTCCGGCGTAACCGCGGGAACGCGATCGCCGATTTCCACCAGCTCGCGCGGCCCGTTGCCGCACAGGCAGGCGACCGGCATGCCATGGATATTGCCCGAGGGGGTCACTTGCGAAGTGTTGAAATCGGCGTGCGCATCCAGCCAAAGCACGCGCAGCTTGCGACCCTGCTCGTGGCAATAACGCGCCACCGCACTGATCGAACCGATCGCCAGGCTATGGTCACCGCCCAGCATGACCGGCAGTCGACCCGCCTGCAGTTCCTGGTGGATGGCCGTGTGCACGGCAAGGTTCCAGGCGATCACTTCCGGCAGATGCCGATAGCCGTCCTCCGGCGGCTGCCAGGGGTTCATCGGACCGTGCAGATTGCCGCGGTCGATCACCTGCATGTCGCGCCGGCGCAGCTTCTCCCCCAGCTGAGCTACGCGCAGGGCCTCGGGCCCCATTGAAGCGCCGCGATGCCCGGCGCCGATATCGGTCGGCACGCCAACCAATGCAACCACCTGTTTTTTCATACGACCTTGGCTTATGTCCTGCATGAAACCCAAGTTTAGCGGCTCAAGAGGGGTCACATGCGGGAGCAAGCGGGTCGAGCACGGTTTAGGCAACTTGCTCGCGTTCTTATGTAACTGAAAAATATGACATTTCACGTAGGAAACCGGTTCTGGGCGAGCATCGTCCGCAGGCCCGATTAACCTCAATGTGACGCTTCCGTGAGGCATCGTGCACACGTCCATTGCTAGGTTGGGGCGCTGTCGTGTCACTGAGCGTCACCCGTACGTGCTTCGTCTCCAGGGGGAGACTTGCATGCTTGTCGGTTAGGCTTCGTGCTTCAGCTCCATTTGCGCAATGCATGCCGCATCGCTGAAGGCGGCATGGTTTTCGGAAGTCGTCGATCCCTCCCCCTCCAGGAACCACGTGGCGAGCGGCACTGCATTGCCAACAGCTACGCGCCCGTTTGTGAAACTTCGCTGTTCACTTAAGCGATCAACCTAAGGAGGTGGGTCATGATCTCAACCTATCCGCTGGCCGACTCGCCGGACCAGCACGGGTTTGTGATGATGGGAACCGAAACGTTGTTTGTGCACCACCTGGCCATGTTCAACATGGAAGACCATCGCTATCAGCTGCTTTTGCAAGTGAGTTTGCCCCCCTATGCCATGCAGGCCTATGCGGCGGACAGAGCCTCGCAACCGCCAGGCACCACCTACATACTCGGCAATCTGCAAACGGATCTGATGACCATCCCGCAGATCGCCAGCGGCCAGCGTATCGCCTTCAACGCCGATATTTTCCGCGGGCTGCCGAGCGATCCGAACACCGATCCGCCGCTGATCCATAACGTCCCCGTGCGGATCGAGCGGATCGTGATATTCCGCCGCTTCGACTATTGCATGGATTACCCCCCCTACCTCACCTACTACCTGTTCGGGGCAGGAACGAAAGCACATCTGGTGCACTGGACCAGTCAGTCGCCCGACTTCGACCAGGTGCTTGATCTGATCGAGGTGCCGGCGTGGCTCGATGCGGAGCACCTGGCCTCCGGCGTAACGGTGAACTTTCTGTCGTTGCCGCAACAGTTCCACACCAGCAACCCGCTCACTGCGCCCGCCTACAGCGTCAGTGTCGGCGGTATCGGCGAGTACCTCGTCGATATCGGAGTCACCTCGTACTTCGACACGGCAGCCATCAACATGGCCCATGAATCCAGCGGCGGTGAGCAGTTGCATGCAGCGCACCGCGCCAACGCAGAGCTAGGAGGAAGAGCATGAATTCGAAAACATCCGCCCAGCGCTTCACCGAGCAGCTCAACCAAGCGCTTGCCCAAACCAAAGCCGGCGATGTGTTCTCACTCGACGTCCCTGGCACTTCGTCCCTGGCGGCATGGTTCCTCGGACCCAAGGCCGAGAACGAGCAGCTGCTGAAGGAACTGATCGCCGATGCCATTGGGGCGCATTGCATGGATCGGCGCGAATACTTTCCGAACGATCCGCCCTACGTAACCGAGGAGATCAAGAAATCCCAGGCGTACAAGGAATCGGTAAAGGTGATGCGCGAGGAGTACCTCCATCTCCTGGAAAAGCTGAAAGGCTCGGTGCCATTTTTCAGCTACCGTTATCAAGCCCACATGAACTGGGACATCACCTTGCCCGGTGTTGCAGGGTATTTTGCCGGCATGCTGTACAACCAGAACAATGTTGCCTCGGAGGCCTCGCCGGTCACAACGCCGCTGGAGATGATCGTCGGCGACGATTTGTGCGAACTGCTCGGGTATCGGATACCGCCGAAAGACGACATGGCGGCCATCCGTCCCTGGGGACACATCACCTGCGACGGTAGCGTGGCCAATCTTGAAGCGATGTGGTCCGCGCGCAACTTGAAGTATTACCCCGTTTCGGTAGCCGCCGCACTCATGCGCGAGCCGTCGCTGGCCGCGGCCAGGAACATGACGGTGCGACTACCCAACGGTGAGCGGGAGATCCTGACGCGGCTGACACCATGGCAGCAGCTCAATCTCGAACCGGACGTGGTTTTGGCCATCCCCACAGTGATGGTGAACGACTACGGCATCAGCTCGGCGTCGAACGAGGGTATCAACCTCATCAACAATTACTCCATCCAGCAACTGGGCTACGTCGAATTCGCGCGCCGGTACCTGAGAAGCGAGGTAGGTGCACCGGCGCTGATCGGCCCGGCGACGATGCACTATTCCTGGCCCAAGGCGGCCGCCATTCTGGGCATCGGGCAAAACAGCCTCGTCGGCGTCGATGTAGACCTCAACGCGCGCATGGCTATGCCGGCCCTGCGGGCTGCACTGGACCGCTGTCTGGCCGAGCGCCGGCCGGTGATACTCAATATCGCCGTGCTGGGGTCGACCGAGGAAAGCGCAGTCGATCCCCTGGACGCAGTGATCGCCTTGCGGGACGAATATCGTCAGGCCGGTTTCAGCTACCCCGTGCACGTCGATGCGGCGTGGGGCGGCTATTTCGCCGCGATACTGCGTACGCCCAAGCACGATGCGCCCCTGGCGGCGAAGGCGGACGGTTTGCGCTTCACACCCGATCTGGCGATGAGCGACTACGTCACGGCACAGTACGAAGCGCTGCCTGCTGCCGACTCCATCACCATCGATCCGCACAAGGCCGGCTACATTCCCTATCCGGCGGGTGGCCTGTGCTATCGCAACGGTGCGCAGCGCAATCTGGTTTCCTTCACCGCACCCGTGGTCTACAAAGGCACTGCAGATCCCACCGTGGGCATCTATGGTGTGGAAGGCTCGAAGCCGGGCGCGGCGGCGGCCGGCGTCTATCTCAGCCATCGCGTCATCCGCACCAACCAGAGCGGCTACGGCAAGATCCTCGGGCAATCGCTGTTCAACAGCAAGCGGCTTTACGCTGCCCTGGTGACGATGGCGCTGGAGGAGGATTCGCCGTTCGTCATCGTGCCGTTCCAGCGTCTGCCGGCAGAGCAGGCCGGCGGGACGAAGAAGGAGATTCGCGCGCAACTGGAATACATCGCGCGCGAAATCGTACCCAAGTCGAATGAAGAGCTGCTGCGCGATCCGCAGGCGATGCAATTGCTGACCGAGCTGGGCTCGGACCAAATCATCGTTTCCTATGCGTTCAACTATCGCCTGGATGACGGCGCGCTCAATCACAGCGTGGAATTGCTCAACGCATTCAACACTGCCATCTACAACCAGTGCAGCCTGCAGCCGAACAGCGACCACACCCGCGAAACGCCGATCATCCTCACCAATTCGGCCTTCGAGCCTAGCGTGTATGGCCAGGCCTTCGTCGAAGCATTCAAACAGCGCCTTGGCGTGCAGGGCGATCCGGAGCAGTCCATTTCCTTCCTGCTTTCCACCACCATGGATCCGTGGATGACCAGCACGGAAAAAGGCAATTTCATTCCCACGCTGATCGACGCACTGCGCAAGGCGGTGCTCGGTGCGATCCGGGAAATCAAGGCACAGCCTTTCACCGTGTTCCGGGGCGAAGAGGACGAAGCCATCCGCATCCCGCTCAAACCCGGTACGGCAGCAGCTATCGGTACCAGCGGCAATGGCCACGCCCGGCCAAGAGCCAATCTGTAATCTGTAATTCTGTCCAGGCCTAGCGCCATGCGGGCATTGCCATCACCCTCCCCTGCTTTGAGAGGAGGGTGATGTGCTTGATGAAGGCCCCGAGGAAACGCGACAAGAGGGCATGGCGCCGCGCGGAAATTTCCTGGTGCCGACAGTCTGACTCGAACAGACGACCTACCGCTTACAAGGCGGTTGCTCTACCAACTGAGCTATGCCGGCATTGGGCCGTGCATTCTAGCAGGCTCAGCCCTAAAAGCAGCCGGTACTGTGCGATCCGATGGCCGGATCATGGATCCGGCTGCGCCAGTCGAAGTGCTGGCTGTCGGTAGGAATCAGATCCAGCCAGTATTCGGGCACGCTTTCGGTGCGCTCGCTTACCTGCGCCGGGAAGCCCGCGGCAATGATTTCGTCGCGGCGCTTGCGGGCGTTGGCGGGGTCCTTGAACAAACCCAGCGACACGGTGTTCTGGTTGTCGCCCGCATTCACCACAAAGTAGTCCTGGATATTGCGCGCGCCGAGCTGGCGTGCCTGCGCCAGGGCGGCCGCGTGATTCGGACTGGGTGGCAGGTGCACCCACCAGCCGCGCGTTTGCGTGGTCTGCTCCTGACGCGCGCGCATGCGTTGCACTTGCGCCCCCAGCGTATTACGGGCAATACGCAGGTCCTCCTGCGTCGCGAACGGCCCCAGCGCCATGCACGCGTAGCTGAGTGCATTGGCGCTAGGTACCACGGCGGTTGGTGCATTCGTGCTGGCAGGCGCTGAAGCAGGCGTGGCGGCTGTGGCCGGCGCCGCCGCGGAAGGCGCAGGGGCGGTGCTGGTCGCGGGCGGCGGCAGTTCGGACAGCAGATGCAACTTGGGTACGCCCGGATCCGTGGCGAAACCGGCATGCGTATCGTTCTGGCCTAGCAGCAGCCACGCGCCAACAGCAATATTCAAGGCGATCAACAGTACGAACAGCAAACGCAGCAACATCAGACAAGTCCCCCCAGGTGGGTCGATTCTAGGAGGATGGATACGCCGGATGTGAGGCCGCCCACACACCGAGGCCCCGCAGCACGCTGTCGGCGCCAAGTTCGGCAGGCATGCCCAGCAGCGGCAGCAGGGCTGCGGCATCGCCCCCGTCCAGCAGTAGACGCTGCGGGCGGCTCGATTGCTTGGCCACGTTTGCCGCGAATCGTTCGATCAGGGCGGCAACGGCCTGCCAGCATCCCGAGACGACCGCATCGGCGGTGTTGTCGGCAAGATCACGGATCACGCCAGGGTGTTCCGGCCGCACGCGTGCGGTGGCGCCAAGCAGCGAATGCTGCATCAGCAACGGCCCCGGTGCGATCAGGCCACCCAGGTGCTGTCCGTTCGCGGCCAGGGCATCGAGCGTCAATGCCGTGCCGATGCCGGCAAGAACGCAAGGCACTTCTTCCACAGCATGCGCGGCCACCATGGCAAGGAAGCGGTCAACACCCAGGCGCTGCGGATCGGCGTAAGCGATGCGTACACCGCAGGCTTCAGCCGCAGTGCGCACCCATTCGACCTGCTGGCCGAAAATTTCCGCCATGACGCGCTCGATCTGCACTTCGCGTGCCGCATCGACCACGGAGGCACCCAGCACCCGTTCCGGCGAGTCGAGATCGCCCCAGGCCTGGGCCAGCACGGCGGATACATCTTCCTCCCACGCCACCGCGCCGCGCAGGATCCATTCGCCGGCATCGGCTACAGCCCATTTCAAGCGCGTATTGCCAAGATCGAGCAGCAGCTTCATACGCGCCGCACCGTGACGTCGGCGCTGTCGATGCCGTGCAAGCCCGTAGCTGTCTGCAATTGCAGCGATCCGCGCGCATCGATGCCCGCACCGATGCCGTCGAGTTCGCCTGTTGCGCTGCTCACGCGCAGCGGCACTCCACGCAGCGCATCGTGTTCGGCATATTCATCGACAAAAGCGCGGAAACCTTCGCGCTCGAATTGCTGCAATCCCTCCACCAGGCTGGAGATCAGGGCGGCAACTGCCTGATTGCGGCCCGGTGGCCGGCCCTGGGCAAGCGTAGCCAGATCACAGATGGGCTGCCCTGCCTGCTCGCGCAGGTCATCGGTGAGCCGCAGGTTGAGGCCAATGCCGATCACCGCCGCGCACGGCCCTTGATACTCACCGCTCAGCTCGACCAGGATGCCAGCCAGCTTGCCGCCATCGGCGAGCACGTCATTGGGCCATTTCAAGAGCACGCCATCCATTCCAAGTGCGTGCAACGCGCGTAGCACGATCACACCCGTAGCCAAAGACAGACCTGAGAGCGCCGCGAACCCCGCCTCGAATCGCTTCAGGCACGACAGATAGATGTTCAAGCCCGGAGGTGACAGCCAGCTGCGCCCGCGCCGGCCACGGCCGGCCGTCTGGGTTTCCGCCATCACGACGCTGAAGTCGGCGGCGTCGCCGCCACGCCGCAGCAATTCACTCGAAGTGGAATCGATCTCCCAATGGACCTCCAGCGCCCCCAGCCGCCGCATGACCGCCGCTGGTAGCTCCGCGCGGATCGCCTCGCGGTCAAGCATCTGGATCGGCCACGGCAAGCGGTAGCCGGCCGCACCGGCGGATTCGACCGGCACGCCTCGCTGACGCAAGGCCTCGATCTGTTTCCAGATGGCAGCACGCGTGATGCCGGCTTCGGCGGCCAGGCGGGAGCCGGAAAGCGTCTCTCCGGAAGCCAAGGTGGCCAGTAGCTGTTGCGGCTGCATGGCCTCAATGGCCCCAAAAGTGAGCGAGTCGCGCGGGTCGCGAGGAAACGAGTGGCACAGGCAATGACATCGGCAAAATGAACGGCATTAAACAGGATGTTTGGCGCGTCAACAAACAGGGGTGTCCGGGCGAAGCCGTCAACCACCGACTATCGCCCGATAGATCAAAGAGTTAAGCGAGGAAGGCAATCCATGACGGGCACGGGTAGATCGTCATTTTAGGCCTGGGCGCAGCTATTGTTGACGCGATACCCTGGCCATAGCCTACGAAAGGCCGATGAAGACACTGGCATCCAGACGAGGTTTCTGGGACTATCCAGGGGCTAGGCTTTATGCCTTGGGGGCTGGGACTGCCATGCGCGCCACATCATTGTTGCTCGTCTGCCTGCTGGGTCTTGGGACCGCCGTCAATGCGGCGGCTGCAGGAGCTGCTGCGGCTGCCGGCGCCATGGGCGCAAGCGCCGGTTGCACGGGGCGCAACGGCGGCAGCGAACATGCCGGCAGCCATGACACATCTTCTTCGTCCAGCGGGGATGTGATGAATGTGCAGCGCGACAACAGCACTTCCTCCCGGCCGCCGTCCTCCAGCAATCGCTCCGGCAACTCCGGCGGCAACGGCATGGATGACAGCCCGGCTCGCTTCAGCAGTGGCGATTCCTCGCCGGATGGCTCCTCGCACGGCTCTTCCGGGCTCGGCTGGCAATCGCTTTTGCCCGGCTCGATCCAGTAACCGCCTTCGCCGTAAACCCTGCCGCTGATCAGGTGGGCGGCAACGCCACGCTGAACCTCGCTCCGCCGAATTCCGGCGAACTGTCCACGGTCAGCTCCCCGTTATAGGCACGCACGATATCCTGCACGATGGACAGGCCAATGCCATGGCCTTTCACACGTTCGTCTCCACGCACACCGCGCTGCAGGATTTTTTCAAGCATGGCTTCTTCGATGCCGGGGCCATCGTCTTCCACGCTGAGCAACAGGCCAGGGCGTGCGCGGCCCGGCTGGCGGTGCGCCCTGGCCACCAGCAACACGTGGTGACCGGCCCATTTAAACGCGTTCTCCAGCAGATTGCCCATCAGCTCCAGCAGATCGCCCTGCTCGCCGTAGAACGCTGCACCGTCGTCGATATCGAATTCGCACAGCACGTTCTTCGCGGCATAGACCTTTTCCAGGCTCTGCACCAGATCTTCGGCATGGCCGGCGATCGGCACCGCGGCGGCGGCAAAGGTCTGGCGCCCGGTAGTAGCCGCACGCGCGAGCTGATACGCGACCAGCTCATCCATGCGCCGCACCTGGTCCAGCACTGGCGTACGCACGAGGGACGGCAACTCGCTCGCTTCCACCTGCGAGCGGATCACCGCCAACGGCGTCTTCAGGCTGTGGGCCAGATCGGCAAGCGTGTTGCGATAGCGCGTGCGCTGTTCGCGCTCGCTATCGATGAAGGCGTTGATCCGGCCGGTCAAGCCGGTGAGCTCGGCGGGATACTGGCTATCCAGTTGGTCGCTCTGGCCACGCTCTACCCGGCTCATGTCGCTGGCCACCTTGCGCAATGGCGTCAGACTCCAGCGCAGCAGCAGCAACTGCAGCACGATCAGCATCACGCCCAGGGTGGCCAGCCAGCCAACCAGGCTGCGCCGGTAAACGGCGGTGTTGCTTTCCAGTTCGTCTTCGGTCTGTGCCACGGTAAAGGTTAGGTGCACCGGTTGGCGCTCCGGCACCTCCAGCGCCACACCCCAGCTGAAGTAGTAAAGCCGCCCCAGTTCCGTATCGACCGGACCGATGAATTGCGACTGCCCCGGCTGCAGCGGATGCAGGAAGCTGAAGTCGCGCCCCAGCGCCGAAGACGATTCCCAGTGGAAACCATTGTCGCCCAGCACCACGGAATACAGGCCCGAGCCGGGGCGTGAAAACATCGGGTCCGGCGGCGTATCCGGCATCAGCGGCGTGCCGTCACGCCGCGCGTCGGTACCGGCGATATAGGTGATTACGTAGTCGTGCAGGCGGCCTTGCAGCTTGTTGAGTTCGCTGGCGGCATAGGTGCGCGACAACGTCCAGCCAATGGCGCCCAGGAAGGCGGCCAACACAAGGCCGGTGGTAAGCGCTGCACGCGCCGCCAGTGAGAACGGGCGGCGCGTGGCTGCTTCATTCGTCTTCGCTGCGAGGGATAGCAAAGCGGTACCCACGTCCACGCACCGTCTCGATCGGCTTCAACGCCCCTTCCGGATCCAGCTTCCTGCGCAGGCGGCCGATGAAGACCTCGAGCACATTCGAATCGCGATCGAAATCCTGTTGATAGATGTGCTCGGTCAGGTCGGCCTTGGAGACCAGCTCGCCGGCATGCAGCATCAGGTATTCCAGCACCTTGTACTCGTAACTGGTGAGGTCCACCGCCTTGCCTTCCACCGTCACGGTTTGCGCGGTGGTGTCGAGCTTGATCGGGCCGCAGGCCAGCACCGGCTTGGACCAGCCGCTGGCACGGCGCACCAGCGCATTGATGCGCGCGAGCAGCTCTTCGACGTGGAAGGGCTTGACCAGGTAGTCATCGGCACCGTGCTTGAGGCCTTCGACCTTGTCCTGCCAGCTGCCGCGCGCGGTGAGGATAAGGATGGGATAGCGCTGCCCGGCTTCGCGCAAGGACTTGACCAGGTCCATGCCCGACATCTTGGGCAGCCCCAAGTCGATGATGGCCAGATCGAACGGCACTTCGCGGCCCAGGTACATGCCTTCTTCGCCATCCTGGGCGGTATCCACGGCAAACCCGTCGCGTTTGAGTCGAGCCGCCAGCGTCTCGCGCAGCGGCGCTTCGTCTTCGACCAGGAGGATGCGCATCAGTGTTTCTCCTTTTTGCTTCCGCCGTTAGGGGGTTTCTTGGAGGAGGATTGTGCCGCAGGCGGCACATGGGTGGCATCGGACGGCACGGCGATCACGCGCACATGCCCTTCGGGCGTTAGCACCTTGATGCGGTACTCCACCCGATGCCCGATATGACGTGGTTCGGCCGACAGCACCTTGCCGCCGACCCTTTGCTGTACTTGGGTAACAGCCTGGTCCAGGCTCATGCCGCCCTGCGCAGGCGCTGTCTGGGCGACAGCCGTGCCGGCCACCAGCAGCCAGGTCGCGGCCATCCATGCGAGTTGCTTCAAAGCCATAGTCCCGTGTGAGTGCCGGAAGGGTCCGGTTCCTGAACATACTGCTCAACCCGGGCTGAATAATGACCGGACGGCTGAACGGAGCTATGCGGCGGCCAGCATCGGCGCCATGGCCTGCTCCACCAAAGCCCAGCCGGCTCCCTCCCGGTGCGCCCCCTCGCTCAGGACCCTCCGGAAACTGCGAGCCCCCGGCTCGCCCTGGTACAGCCCCAGCAGGTGGCGGCAAATGTGCTTGAGTGCAGTCCCCCGCGCCAGCTCCGCCTCCACGTACGGACGCATGTGCCGCAGCACGCTTTCGCGCGCAGGCAGCGGCGCCCCGTAAAGCGCTTCCTCGACCCGGGCCAGCACGTAGGGATCGTGATAAGCCGCGCGTCCCAGCATGACGCCATCCACGTGGGCGAGATGCTCGCGCACCGCCTCCACCGTGGTGATGCCGCCATTGATCACTACCACCAGTTGCGGGAATTCGCGCTTGAGGCGATACACACGCTGGTAATCCAGCGGCGGAATCTCGCGGTTCTCCTTCGGCGAAAGCCCCTGCAGCCAGGCTTTGCGCGCATGCACCACCAGCACCTCCACGCCCGCATCGAGCATCGCCTCGGTGAAGTGCTGCAGGTCCGCGTAGTCGTCTTGGTCATCCACACCGATGCGGCATTTCACGGTGACGGGCACCGACACCGCATCGCGCATCGCCTTGACGCAATCCCCCACCAGCGCCGGCTCGCGCATCAGGCACGCCCCGAAGCGCCCGGACTGCACCCGGTCGGAGGGGCAGCCGACATTGAGGTTGATCTCGTCATAGCCGGCCTGCGCTCCGTAGCGCGCTGCTTCCGCCAGCTCCTGCGGATCGCTACCGCCCAGCTGCAACGCCAGCGGGTGTTCCTGCTGGCTATGCTCCAGCAGCCGCAACTGCTTGCCGCGCACCAGCGCCGCGCTGGTCACCATCTCGGTGTAAAGACGGGCGTGCGGGGACAACAGGCGGTGGAAATAGCGGCAGTGCCGGTCCGTCCAGTCCATCATGGGGGCGACCGAAAGCCGGAAATCATCTCGATGAGGTCGAAGCATGCCGCGCATTGTACCCGGCCGACCACGATGGCTGCATGGAGCGGACGGCGGGGAGTATCTTCATAAGGTCCGCTGTGAGTCGGAAGCGGGCACCTAGATCGACCTGCAAAAGCCCCGTCACATTCGGCTCAATTGGCATTCGACTTCTTCCCTGGACGCAACCAAAGGCTAAGGGCAACTACCGCGAGCACCAGCACGAAGACCCCCAGGAAGATCTTTCCCAACGAGACCATTGTGCCATGGGAGTGTTCACCGTAATCGAGACGAAAAACTTCATCATTGAAGTTCAGTGCCGAGATCTCCGGATGACCAACTTCGTAGGCGATCGGGACCTGCTTATTTGTGCGTGCGTAATTGACATGAGGATCATCGAAACGATCGCCGAGATCTGCGTAGCCATGTATGGACTTCGATGCATCGCTCGTTTCAGTTGACGGCGTAAATGCGTATTCCACGTAGATGCTGCAAGATCGTCTACCACAGCCTCCCCTATAGATCCGGACGACGTCTGCCATGGTCCGCAGGCCGTTACGCTGAATCCTGATCTCGGCACGTTCCTCGTTGTGCCCAAGAGTCGCGACAGCAAAAAACAATACCGCAAAAACGAGCCCGAAGAATGTAGCGGCAAATACAAATACGGACTTAGGATCACTGGAATCGACACCCGCACTCATGCGCCTGCCGATAACCACCACCGCCATCAGCGCGATGAAAATGAGCAACTCAAATCCAGCGTCACTGTGCAGAAGAATGGTGGATGCTGACGACGGATCGGCAAGTATGGGAATACCCAAGTACAAAAAGAGCGCATAGAGAATTCCGATGAGCATCCAGTACTTATTGAGGGCTGTCTCCTTCGGCGCCCTCCGGTAGGAAGGTCCTCCGTGCAGTCGGCTGCCTGACTCAGAAGAGGGATTGGGGTTATCTGTGTAGATCACTAGCGGGCTAGGTGATTCCTGCGAGGTCTTCACATACGCCTTGCCGCAAGAAGGACATTGCCAATCAGGCGCCTGATCAGTCGGCCTTCTTTGATAACCACAAGCGTGACAAACGGTTTCCATACCAATCCCCGTATGGGCTGATCTGATTGAGTGAATGATTTTGCCTACGGGTCAGAAATGTCTGCTTCGCGTCGGAAGCGCACTTTGCGATAGGAATACGAATCCCTGAGGAATCTAGTTGGCATTGGGTGCCCCGCCCGGAGGCATAGTTCCTGCCGATTGCGCATGAGCGGCGACCGTCAACAGGCTCAAAATCGCAAATAAATAGAAGCGCATCTCCCCCTCCTGAGTTGTGCCACCCCAGTTTACTGGCCAAATCAGCTCGCCGACAACGTATGCACATCAGAAGGATCCAGCTGGAGCTTGGCCGGTGACGCATGATTGGTATTACTAGCTAGGCCTCATGGGTCACTCTATGGCGCCGCATGGGCGCCATAGAGTCCGCGCAGAATTTTTAGAGCTCTCCGCAGGGTGCGTACGTCCGTTTCGGAAACGGATCTTGGAGTACCCCGGATATTGACGCGCCGCGTCTCCTTACCTCCCAGACGGACTTGCATCGAAGGTCGCCATCGACAGAAGTGCGAGCACTTCGCCGTAGCCGACGAGCTTTCCGCCCTCGTGAATGCTCCACTTTCGGCCAGCCTGAATAACGTTGGCCAGGTCCGTCCCGTTACGGAATGAAACGATGATCTCCGCGAGGTCGCCTGGGTATATCCATCGATTGTCCTCCAACTCAAACTGACCGATGCAGGACACCAAACCATTGGCTCCATGAAAAGTGCTATTTGATCGATATCCGGTCGCCACGGGTCCTGAGCGGCCACCGTCTTTCGTGGCAATCATTTGCACCCGAGCGAGCACATGCATACGCCCTCTGTTCGCCAAAATACACGCAATGGAGAAGGCGAGCCCTACGCATACACCAGTGCCTATCACCCATGGACTCCAGAACTTGTTTTGCAGTGGCGTCACGTAGACGGTGTAGACGCTATTGCGTCCGACCAGCATGG
This sequence comes from Dyella choica, assembly GCF_003977665.1. Lineage (GTDB taxonomy): Bacteria > Pseudomonadota > Gammaproteobacteria > Xanthomonadales > Rhodanobacteraceae > Dyella_B > Dyella_B choica. Next base: position 157,251 of record NZ_RYYV01000009.1, read on the forward strand.
GAACAACGTGGTCTGGCGGCACAGGATGAAATGGTTCGTGGACTACGGCCAGGTTATGCCAGAACCAAATTACAACGAACGGAATGCACGCAATTCCAAGCACTACCGACGCGGCATGCCAAAAACCATTCGAATTGCTCGCAGTCATGAGACCTCACTCTGAAGGTAACCAATGATAGTGATCTGTACGAATCGCTTCCGCTTGAAGTCGACGTCAGGGCGATCACGGCATGACCGCTTTGGGTTGTCGAAAGCAGACAATCAGAGCTTGCCCAGTGTCCGTCGACGCAGCAAGTCCTCGCCACTTCACGGGCCTGGGTTCGGTGCAACGGCGGTATTACAAGGTGATCTACTGAAGACCTAAACGCATGCCAAATAAGGATTATTTGACTTTGTTCGCCCCATCCACCATAGGGGCTACGGTCAGGCGCCAGTCGTTGGGGCTAAGACTTTGCATGCAGATAGTTTAACTGCGTATCGGAAGTGACATAGCTTTGACGCTGCGCTGCCTACTCCAAGGAATGGCGGACGCCAGTCCAAATGAAGAAGCAACGATTTGACGGCCAGCAGCCCGAATCCTTCCTGCAATCCACCACGGAGACACTTAATCGTCAAGCAGACGATTCTGGGGCCACATCAGTCGATCCGCTGCGTCAGCGATCCCATCACTGAGCAAGCCATAACAGGCAAGCCTTGCATGAATCGACCCGCTTGACGCTGATGGCAATGCTTGTGGCAATGCTCGAACAAAATGCGAATACCCATCCAGACGCCCATAAAAACGACTTCAACCGGATACTTGGCACCCCATAGTGATCCACAAGGAATCTTTTAGCCCCCATCACCGCGTCGCCGAACATTATCGCGGATTATTGATACTGACCTGCCGCTCCCGCCTAAAGCGACTTCGATGGCAAATGATTCGCACCGCCCGGATAAACGGACTAACCAGCTCCGAAAACAGCGAAGCTCAAACCGCATCAGTCGCCGTTTCCACGCTATGGGCGCATGGCTTGAAATAAAAATCCATACCACCAATACTTGGCCAAGAACCAGTTTGCGCGCCTAGCCGCTGGCTGCGAACGGAGCCCGCGAAATTCAGACAAGGATCAGGGGAAAGCATGGAACATCGACATAGGGTCGCTTTGTGCTGGGCAAAATCAAAGCCAGCTTTCGCTTTAGCCCGCATTGCATGCGCCGGCCAGCGCTTCCATCAGCAGCGTGGGATTCAGCAAACCAATTTTTGGTGAACGCCTCGACGCCCCCTCTAGAACCGTTCACCTCATGCGTCTACGCCCCAAAATGGTCATCCGACCTTTTGCACCCTCAATTGCATCTTACTTTTTTTAAAGAATGGACGCCGTGACCCACAAGCACCCTATCGCCTCGAACCCGATATTTTGCCTTGGCCAACTTAATGGGGACATCTGCAACGTTCGCAGCCGCTCTTCCATGGGTTCGACCAAGATTGCAGCTTCATCAAATCCACGAAAATGTGCATTGGCGATTGCGTGTGGTGCGGCGCTCCTGGCCGCAGCGCTATCGCCTCCTGCTTCGGCCGGAGCTACGTCAAATGCGGTTAACGTATGGAACGGCAATGGTCAGGCCATGCCTGGACCGCCAAGTAACAATCCCGAATTTTTTGATAACTTCCCTGGCACTCCCGGCGGTGGCGGTGGCATATGGACCATGACGTCACCGAACTGGACCAATTACGCATTAACGGTGCACGGCCCCATGTCGCCCCAACCGGGGGTTGCGGGCTTTTATGAATTCGGCGGCACGGTCCAAGTCGACAACAGCGCCGGAAAAGTAACGGTGACGGGTATAAATTTTATATCGCCCATCAACTATTCCATAACCGGAGATCCTGTTGCCCTTGCAGCAAATAACGGTGCAATGCCTATCATCAGCGTCGGTAACGGGCTGACCATCGGTGTTGGCTATCATGTGCAGATCGACAGTGTATTGACCGGCAATGCGGGACTAGAAAAAATCGACGAAGGCAAGCTGATACTTACGGCAAACAATACCTATACGGGCGGAACAATTATCGCCGGGGGAACGCTGAAGATTGGAAACGGCGGCACCACTGGCTCGGTATTGGGTAACATCAACATTAACAAATATGGTGAGCTATGGATTGATCGTTCCGATTCGTTCGCGCTCTCAAACACACTCAGTGGCGTAGGAAGTGTCACACAAGCAGGCACTGGCACACTGACCCTCACGGGCAACAATAGTGCCTACAACGGCAACATTTTTATTCAAAGCGGTGCGTTAGCCGTTACCGATCCTACTCAAGTAGGCAGCGCAGGTATCTCCCTGTTGGGTGGCGCGCTTCAATTGACCGGTAATTTTACGTTACCAACCCCAATTGCCGTGGCTGAAAGTGGACAAATTGATGTTGCGAGCAATTCCGTCGTTACTTTCGGCCACGGCCTTTTCGCCGGGGCCAACCTGCTGAAGACGGGTGCGGGAACGCTGACGATTGCAGGCCAGAGCTACCAAGACGCCCCAGTCGAGGTCGCTGCCGGAACGCTGAATATCACCAGCGATTTCGGCCATACGCTGAACGCACCGGACGGCAGCCCCATTACAGGCAGCTATACCATAACAGTCGACAACGGGGCGACCTTGGTGGCCGACAGCAATATTCAGGGTGTAGCCGTCCATAGCGGCGGCACCCTGTCACCCGGTATTGACGGGACCGGAACCATAAAGATCACCGGTGACTTGAGTCTCTCGGCGGGCTCGACCTATAACCTCGCTGCGAACGCATCCGGCCAAAGCGGCCTCGTCCAGGTCAGCGGGACCGCCAGCGTGCAAGGCAGCTCCGTGACCGTCAACGCGATCGGAAGCAGCTGGATGCCATCGACGCACTACACCATTCTCAGTGCGAAAAGCATCAATGGCGCGTTCGGCTCAGTCAGCTCCAACTTGCCCTTGCTGTCGCCCGCACTTAGCTACGACGCCAATGATGTTTATCTGACCCTGACCCCGAATATTGTGGAATTCGAGTCATTTGCCGTGACAGGCAATCAAAACCAGACGGCTTCAGCGCTCACCGCTTCGCCGAACAGCCTCGTTTACGACGCTCTGTTGCCGCTTACCGCAAATCAGGTAAGGACGGCCTTTACAGAGCTTACTGGAGATAGCCTAGCAAGTGCGCACGCCGCCATTCTTGAAGACAGTTACTTTGTGCGCAACGCCATCAACGATCATCTACTACGCACCGGTAGTACGGGCCAGATCGAGCAGAGTGACAACGACAGCAGCGTTTGGGCCAGCCTTTGGGGCCATGACGGGAATCAGGACAGCGATGGCAATGCTGCACGAATGCGGGTTAACGGTAGCGGTCTATTGGTTGGAGCCGATCGCAACCTGGACGCTTGGCGAATCGGCGCCGTTGTTGGCAGCGGCGAATTGTCCAGCCGGAACAGCGGCGGCGAGGGTGATACCCATAGTACTAACAAAACGTTCGGCCTCTACGCCGGCACCGCTTTGGATGCCTGGCAGTTTCAGGGCGGCGTCGCGCATAGTTGGTACACCACACGCAGTCACCGCTATATCAACGTGATTGGATTACAAGGAGCCACGGACGCAAACAGCAGCAACGGCATCACCCAGGCTTATTTCGATGCGGGATACCGGTTTATGTTCAGTCAGGGCAGCCTCTCTCCCTACACCGATCTTGCGCGCGTATGGATGCACCAAGGCGCCATTCGCGAGAATGGCAGTGCCGCCCTCAATGTACAAGCCGCCGACGTCGGCGTGAATTACGGCACCTTGGGTTTGCGGGGAGTGTATGAACCGACCGCCAATCTGCAGTTGCACGCCGCTGTGGGATACCAACATGCGATGGGCGACCTGCGCACTATCGACAAGCAGAGTTTTATCAGTGGCGGCAATGTCGATTTCACGGTAGCGGGCTTGCCCGTCACCAAGAATGCCAGCGTGGTGGATCTCGGCGTGCGATTCGCTCTCAGCAGAAGGCTCGATATCGAGGCCGGTTATCACGGACAATTCTCCAATCACGTGACGGACAGTGGAGCACGCTTGTCGTTGAATATGAAGTTATGACACCTCCAAGCAACCCGACAAAAGCCGTGCAAACCGCATGCATAAGGTTGCACGGCCGCTGTTTTAGCTAAATGCGCGCGGGAAAGCAGGCGATGGAAGCAACGGCATCGCCTGTCCGTCCCATTCATCATTGGAGCTACGAATCTATGTGCCTGGGTATGAGACTTGGTCTTCCTCTGGCCAATCACGAAAGGGGTGATCGAAGGAAATTTGCGCACGCATCCTGAGCAAGGTGTTTACCTCAATGCAGTGCCATGTCCTCGGCAACCCGGCGGCGCATGTAATGGTGAAATGACACCGATCTAGTACCAGTGGCCAGTGCCAGGAAATCGCAGCGCAGTCATTTCTCGTCTTGATGCATCGGGAGGTTCCCGGCCAAAGATTCAAGAGTATCCTTGGCTAAAGCTCTATGCGTTCTGCCCCAGGCGACGTGCCCCCTTCCAAAATGCCCTCCGGATTCCTAGCTGGCCCCCGGTGTCAGTGACTCCCCGGTGCTTCCCAGTCTCCGTCAGTTTTGCGCACGATCAGATCGCCCTTCCTTGTTCCGCCCGCTATCTGCCAGCCCGCCTTTAGCTTGAGAGTCCAACCTTGTCCTTCGACGATGCCAGCGTGGGCGCTCGCATCAGTTGGCGCAGCGACCGCCAGACGCTTCCAGTCAGGTGACATCAAGGCAGCATCGCGTACCTCGATCGTCCCCCAGTCCGAAATCACCTTCATGGTGGGGTAGACCGTGCCAGCATCGCCCATGGACACCAGCGTGCTCGGGTTGAACATCACATGCGGATCGTGCAGCGGCAAAACCAACAGAGGGCCGTCGATCAGTATTGCCTTATAGCTTGCCACTTGTTTCTGATGACGCTGCTCTCGCAGTTGCTCAGAAGCAAGCAGCGCCGCGCCGTGGTAAGCAGTTGCACGCGTCTGGATTTCTTCCTCCGATGCGGTGACTGGGTGGTAGCTGAGCGCCGTAGCCAGCAACTCCGAGAGCCCGATGTCGTTGGCGCGTATCTGGAGTCGCCACGTTGGTAGATAGCGATCAAGCAGCAAGCCATAGGCCGGGCCGGTGGCGTAAGCGAACGAACGTACGAAACTCGGTGTTTGCTCCCGGACGGCGAGATCCTTGCGCGCCAACGCAACCCGCTCCACCGGCGACAGCGCGCCCACGGTAACACCGGTGTACTCGGCCAGCCCTTCGTTTCGCTCTAGCGCTCGTTCCGTTGCGGCGGCGTTGGGAAACTGCTGGTGGCGGGCCGCCCGGAACAGCAAGGCATCCTCGATATGGCCGCGCCGGGCCTTTTCGTCCGTTGCCGCAAGTGCCTGGTCCAAAGCCCTCCATTCCAACTGCATCAGGTAGCGGCCCTGCAGCGCATCCAGGTGGTCGTTCCCTCCCCCCGGGGGCGGCGCCAACGGGGGCGGCGCCAACCCAATCCGCGGTTGAATGCGGTGAAACGACTCATGCGCCATGATGATGCGGCGCTCCCCCGCATCCGCCGGCATCGGCCACAGCATTTGCGCCCAACTTACACCGGCCCACTCCAACGAACTGTTGGACATCGACACCTCGTCGGGAAGACGTCCGATGAACACGTCCTGCTCCGGTTTCAACCGTCCCTGCGCGTCGGCCTGGCTGGCAATGATCCGGCGCGTGGATGGGTCCACGAACATCATGGGACCGCACAAACTGGCACCCCACAACCTGCCGTGATCGATGCTGCATTGGCGGTGGGCCTCGTCGAACCAGGCCTTCGCCTGGCCGGGCTCGAAGGGCGTCGCATCCGCCGCGAACAAATTCATGCAGGCACAGAAAGACAGCGCAAACGTCAGGAGCAGCCTTGAATGATGCATAGAGACTCCATCTCTGGGGAATGATGAACAGCGTTTCTCTAACGGGACATTCGGATTCGATATCGAACCCCTGAACAAATGGTCCGAAGCCCCTACCGCACAGCGTCCGAAGCCTAGCTCATAGCCCATCGCCAGGCGACAAATGGCAAATTGGGACATGGGAATGCCCCTCCCTTGGGTCGGGACTGAACGGTCCCTTCCGGGCAAGGCGCCCCAGGTCTTGTACATGGCCACGAGCCCCCATATGAGAAACCGCTAACACGAAACTCGGCCAAATCACGTAATCTATGGCCCTGCCCGTGGCAAGCACGGCACTCGCAAGGCAACGGCTACCCCGCCCCTCCCCGCGAGCAAGCGGCTGTTTCGTACAGCGCTATCCCCGTTTTCACAAACTCGAGAAGAACTAACCATGGTGGCTTTGGCGACCGAGCAAGTCATTGACGTTCATCATTGGAACGGCAGCCTTTTCAGCTTTCGCACCACCCGCGACCCCAGCTTCCGTTTCGACAGCGGACAGTTCGTGATGATCGGCCTGGAAGTGGACGGCCGACCGCTGATGCGGGCGTATTCGATTGCCAGCGCCAGCTGGGAGGAGCACCTGGAGTTCTTCTCGATCAAGGTCGAGAACGGCCCGCTCACCTCACGCCTGCAGCACCTGAAGCCAGGCGACAGCGTCACAGTGAGCCGCAAGCCCACCGGCACTCTGGTGCTGACCGATCTGAAGCCCGGCAAGCACCTCTACCTGCTCGGCACCGGCACCGGCCTGGCGCCTTTCATGAGCATCATCCGCGATCCGGAAACCTACGAGCGTTTCGACAAGATCGTGCTGGCGCATGGCGTGCGCAACATCAGCGACCTGGCCTATTCGGACTATCTGCAGAACGAGCTGCCGCAGCACGAATACCTCGGCGAGCTGGTGCGCGAGAAGCTGATCTACTACCCCACGGTGACGCGCGAACCGTTCCGCAACCGCGGCCGCATGACCGACAACATCGTGGACGGCGCGATGGCCGCCACCATCGGACTGCCGGCGCTCAATCCTGAGACCGATCGCGTGATGCTGTGCGGCAGCCCGGCCATGCTCGACGACCTGTGCGCGTTGCTGGATGCACGCAGGTTCCAGGCTTCGCCACGTACGCGTGAACCCGGGGATTACGTGATCGAGCGGGCATTCGTCGAGAAGTAGGTTGGGATGCAAGCCCCAGCCTACGAACGTACCCTGCCCTTGCCCTCGTTGTCCCAGTACCCGAACACCCTGCGCGCAATCAGCTTGTAGAGACGCTTCCCCGTTGCGCGCCACAACCGCGAATGCAGCGCCGGCGTATTCAACATCGCACGCTGGCGTGCCGTGAGCGCTTGTGCGCAATACGTACGCTTGTGCTTGAGCAGATGACGCAGGTCTTCGCGGGCCAATAGGCGAAACAGGCGGCCGCGTTTGCCACGCGTCCAGGCAATCTGGAAATCGACCAGCGCCGGGCGTCCATCCGCGCGCACCAGCCAGTTGGGCTCCTTCGCCAGATCATTGTGCACGATGCCGTGCCGGTGCAGTTGCGCCAGCAGACGCAGGGCGTCGCGATAGTACGCGCGATCACGCGGCTGCGCCTGCTGCATCGGTCTACCGGCGATGTAGCCGCGCAACAGCTCGCGGCCATTCCATCCCAGCAGCGCTGGAACCCCTTCAACGCCTTTGAGCTTCGCCAATGCACGTGCTTCACGTGCCGCCGCGCGGTGGGCAAATGCACTCGCCCACCAGCGGGCCGCGCGTATATCGCGACGAATGCACGTCACGCCGTCGCGCTGGACGACCTCGATGCGCCCCAGTTCGTCGGCCTTCAGCAGGATGGGATGATCTGTCACGTGCTTGTCAATGCGAGACTGTGCCAATGCTGCCGGAACGGCAGCAAACTATTGTCGCCGATTCGCGGCCCCGTCGCCCAAGGACCCCTGCATGCTGTTCATGGACATTGCCCTGTACGCGCTCGCCATTGCCTTGATCGTGGGCGGGTTGATCGGCACGGTGCTGCCTACTGTCCCAGGCATCCCGATGATCTTCGGCGGCATCTGGCTGGCTGCCGCGCTGGATGACTACCAGCATCTGGGTAGCGTCTGGCTGATCCTACTCGGCGTCCTGGCGGCCATTGGCGTGGCCATGGACTTCGTCTGCGCCTCGTTCGGCGCAAAGCGCGTGGGCGCCAGTTCGCTGGCGATCTGGGGGGCATCGATCGGCACCTTCATCGGCATGTTCCTGGGCCTGCCCGGGCTGATCCTCGGTCCTTTCGTCGGCGCCCTGGTCGGCGAACTCGTTTCCAGCAAAAGCGTGCTGCGGTCCGCCCACGTGAGCATCGGCACCTGGCTGGGGCTGCTGTTTGGCGCGCTGGTGAAGCTGGTGCTGTCGGTGACGATGGTGGCGCTGGCCGCCGGGGTATGGCTGCTGAACCTGTGACCCATGGCTTTGGAGGCATGTGTCGAGCGCATCATTGCGAATAAGCTCGCCTCTTTGAACCCAAAGGGATGGTCGTCATGATGAAAAGTCTCACCTTGGCCGTGGCAGTCGCCTTGGTCGCCACCGGAACGGCCCACGCCCAGGATGCCAAGACGCCATCCTGGGTCCAGCGCAGCAATGACGACGCCAAACCACTGCTCGAGGCCCAGGCGAAGTTCAATCCCGAGAACGCCTCGCAGATCGGCCTGCCAGGTTATGACGACAAGGTCAGCGACCTGAAATCGGGTACCGATGAACGCCAGGTCGCGGCCCTACGCGATGCGAAGAGCCAGCTCGACAAAATGGTGGCAGCCGAACACGATCCCAACGTGCGCCAGGACCTTCAGATCATGATCAAGGCGGCGGCGCTCAACATCCAAGGCATCCAGCTGAATGACAAATACATGCTGCCCTACTTCGACGTAGGCCAGCTCGTGTTCAACGGCGAGTTTCCACTGTTGAAAGACGAGGTCGACCCCAAGCGCAGGGCCTATGCGCTCAATCGCCTGGAATGCTACGTGGGCAAGGCCCCAGGCTGCACGCCGATCACGCAGCTAGCCGAGGCAAGAACAGCCGAGCGCCTGTCGGACGCGCATCTGCTCGGTCCATACAAGGGCAGCGTGGACCAGCAGCTGCGCAACACGCAGAGCTATGCGCAAGGCATTCGCGAGTTGTTCCAGAAGTACAAGCTTGACGATGCTCGGGGCAAGGCTGCGCTCGATGCGATGGACGCCCAACTCAAGGAGTACGACTCATGGGTACGCAAAACCGTCGTGCCGCACCAGCGCAGCGATTTTCGCCTGCCCGAACCGCTGTACACCTATAACCTCAAGGCGGTCGGCGTCGACATTCCCGCCGCGGACCTGATCAAGCAGGCGCAGCTCGAATTTTCGGAAATTCGCCAGGCGATGCAGATGATGGCGCCGGTGGTGGCGAAGGACGAGGGCATTCAGGCCTCCGACTATCGTGACGTGATGAAGGCCCTCAAACAGCAGCAGCTCGGCAAGAACGATGTGACGTCCTGGTACACCCAGGTCATTGCCAAGATCGAAGACGCCATCCGACGCGAACGCATCATCACGCTGCCGCAGCGCGAGATGCAGCTGCACCTGGCATCCGCCGCCGAGACCGCCAACCAGCCTGCGCCACATATGGATGCGCCACCGCTCATCAACAATCACGGTGAGCGCGGCACGTTTGTGCTGACCATGGGCAATCCGTCCAGCACCGGCAGCGCCTCGGATGCCTACGACGATTTCACCTTCAAGGCTGCCGCCTGGACGCTTACCGCGCACGAAGGCCGGCCGGGGCATGAACTGCAATTTTCAGCCATGGTGGAGCGCGGCGTATCGCTGGCACGCAGCCTGTTCGCCTTCAATAGCGTGAATGTGGAAGGATGGGCGCTGTATTCCGAAGGGGAAATGCTGCCCTTTGAGCCCCCTGCCGGCCAGTTCGGCGCTCTGCAGGCGCGTTTGATGCGCTCGGCGCGTGCGTTCCTCGATCCCATGCTGAACCTGGGCCTGATCAGCAAGGAACGCGCCCATGATGTGCTGCGTTATGACGTAGGCCTGTCCGAGGCGCTGACAGGCGAGGAACTGGACCGTTACACCTTCAACAGCCCCGCCCAGGCCACTTCGTATTTCTACGGATACATGCGCCTGCAGCAGTTGCGTCTGCAGACGGAACTGGCGCTGGGCAAGCAGTTCAACCGTCAAGCCTTCAACGACTTCGTCATCGGTCAAGGCCTGTTGCCGCCGGATCTGATGGAAGAAGCGGTGCGTACGCAGTTCGTGCCCGCGCAGAAAAAGTGATCCTGCCGCCCCTCTCCCTTCGGGGAGAGGGCTGGCGTTCGCAGCCCAAGCTGCCGAACTCCCTCGCCCCTTCAAATAATCAAAAGTCTTGCCGCGCACCCGGATGGCACCCTCACGCCAGGCCACACAAAACCACCCCGCTACAGCGGGATGAAAGTGTGGCGAGGCTCACAGCCCTCGCTTCGTGAAGACTGTCATCACACAGGCTCCACGGTTCACCAAGCTAGCTTCCGGGAACATAGCTGTCGCGGATATCGCCTCCCCGATATCCGCTAATCCTGCAACCCCGCTCCCCCGCGGGGTTTTTTTTGGAAGAAAAGAGCTCCCCCGCGCGAACGGAGGAGCTGATGGGCAACAATCAGTAGCGCAAGGTAACGCTGCTCGCCGTATGGGAGACGTTGTAATTGCACTGCGGGGTAGTGGAGCCAACCGGGTAGTCCGAACCCCATGGCGGGTTGGAAATCTGACTGAAGCCGGTGTTGTAGACCGCGATGCTCGAATACGTCAGCGGCGAACTGGCCGGCAACTGGTTGCAGCTGCTGACGCCATAAACTTCCATCACGCCACCGAACACCCAGCGCAGGTTGCCGTAAGGGCTGGTGCTGAGCGTGGTGCTCTTGCCGGTGGTGACATCCTTGGAGGTAATGGTCCAGGTGCCGCAATTGTTGGCAGCCTTGCACTGGGTGATCCCCAGGATGGTGTCACCCGCTTTCACGCTGATCGGGCCGCTGTAGTAAGTGGTCCCGCTTACACAGCAGTTCCAGCTTGATAGCGTCCATATCGTGCCACTGAAAGCGTCATAGCCGAGCACCGGCTGCAGAATGCTTTCCACCGTGGGCAGTTGCTCCAGTCCCGGGAAGAAATAGTCGGTCTGCCCGGACTGATTGGTCGGCGTGCTCGGCACCTTCCAAGTCGCCACGATCTTGCCGATGTTGACGGAGCTGCTGTAATTGGCATCTTCCACCCAGCCGTTGATGGTGGGTTGGCGCAAGGCCTGGATCAACGGCATGAAGGAACTTCCGTTCGGTTCCACCCGCGTGCCGTCGAATCGATAGTGCGCCAGCGTGCAAGCTGCCGGTTTGTGCACCATGCCATTGGGCAATTCGATGCTGCCGTCGGCATGCAAGGTTTCGCCCTCCTCCACGCGCTGGATGCACGAGGCGGAAAAGAAGCCGTTCGGCGTCACCACGTAGTCGGCCGGGACGCCTTGCGGTCGCAGGTTCGCATCGAACTCGCCCAGCGCTTTGGGCGTGAACGATTGGCTAGCGTCATCCGCCGCGAACGACATACCGCACGCGGCAAACGCGGCCATGACCACGAGCGCGCATGCGCTTTTCCACGCTTTCCGTCGTTGCTTAAATGGTTTCATGATACGCGTACCTCTTCAAAGTGAGTGGACGCGCTCCTTCGCCGACGAAGGGCTTATCACCGCTCGAGGTGCAACGCAGACACCAGACCCCCGAAGGGTACCCCTACCCTCCCTGTCGCCCCGGCAAGCAGGGCCGGGGCACTCTCGGCGCAAAGCCGTGCATCAGCGGTGAACGAATGGTTGGCTTTTCACAAGCCGTGTACGTCTCACCGCACAAATCCAGCAGCCGGAAAATTTCGCCCATGTCCGGGACGCCGCTCAATGAACGGCACCCAGTTCCCGAAGCGTTGCCAGCATGTCCTGATTGCCTTGCTTGGCGGCAATGGCCATGGGCGTTTGGCCCTGGGCGTCGCGGCTGTCCAGATGCGCTCCCGCGTGCGCCAATTCGGCCAGCAGATCTTTTCGACCGAATAGCACGGCAAACCAACGACTGCGATCGCCGGAGGCAGTGCGGTAGCGAAGATGAAACTCGGCACATGCACCTCGTCGATGTACGTCATCGTGTTATGGCTTCGCGCCGGATCACGATGTCGCGCCGGCATTCCGGCCCCTCTCAGGTCGCGTGCGGGAAACAGCCGGTGCGGCGTTCCAGGGTGGCGAAAACGCGGAAGCGCTGTTCCCGCCTCAGGTTTGCCAAGGTCGATTCAAAGTGGGCGAGTTAGTCGATCATGGCGGCCTCTATAGCAATGGCCTGCCGCCAGGGGGGGGCCGTAGCAATCCTACGGGGCTCGCACGCATTGTTGAAATTGAAAAATGCCACCGATCGATATTAGCCATCTACAGGTGAGCCAACCCATCCATCACACCATTTGGACGGCTATTGCACAAAACCGGGAAGTAGGCATAGGCTTGAGCCGCATCCGCACGATCCCCCCGTGTCCCCACACGGCGTGATGGATGCCTACAACCCACATCGAAAGTCAGGAGGTCGTCCTATGTCGTCCGCAGGCCTGGCAGTCGTTCGTCATGCGCATCATCCGGACATGGCGCGTGTTTCCGCGCTCAGTGCAGCCATCGCCCTCAACCTTGTCGCCTTGGTCTTCGCACTGCGCCCTTTGGCTCCGCAGATCGCCGAAGTGCTGACATCACCTAAAACCACTACCATAACCATGATCGAGCCACCGCCGGTGCAGCCACCGCCTCCGGACATCCTGGTGAAGCCGCTGCCGAAAGCCGTGCCGGTTGCCCCGCACGTGCCGATCGTGCAGCACGAGCAGCCAAAATCCCCCCCCATCACCGCCCCACCCACGATCGAGCCTTCGCCTAACAGTCGACCTGTTACGCCAACACCGACTGCTCCGCCACAGACCATCGCGCCGGGCGTGGTGTCATTGGCCTATCGCTCGTCGCCGTTGCATTTCCCAACGCAAGCCCTGCGCATGCATGTGCAAGGCACGGTGCTGTTGCGCGTGCTGGTGGATGAAAGCGGCAAGCCGGTCGACGTCGTGATCGAGCACAGCAGCGGCTCTGCCGTGTTGGACAAGAGCGCACGTGAGCAGGTGCTGGCGAGCTGGCTATTCCAGCCGGCCGTGATGGCCGGTCATGCGGTCAAGGCGTGGGCGAGCGTGCCTGTCAGCTTTGTGTTGAACGATATGTAAAGAACGACCGGCACGGATAGGGAGGCAGGGGAGAAAAACCGGCACTGAGGCGGCGCCGGCGGCCTTCCCTGCTCCCTGCACCATTCAGTGCGGAACCGGCGCGACCGAGGGCTTGCGTGCAAGATGGACTATCGTCCAGATCAGGCCGAACAGGAGCAATGCCGGCAGCATTACCGGCAGCAACGACAAGGCGATCAGCGGCAACACCAGCAGCATGACCAGGCCGCCGATAACGATCCCCAACGCCCCGGCAAACAGGCTGAACAAACCGCCGATCAGTCCAAAGGTCAGCTTGAAGACCAGGCCGACCAGCCACAGCCCGCCTACCACCAAGAAAATGACCATCAGCTCGATCATGTCCGTTCCTCCGGCATCGTTACGCGCTTGGATGCGCTTGGGCTCGACAAAGGTTTAAGGATTTGTCTGCAAGGCCTGCACAGCCGATATCCTTGGCTCCGCTTGATGACAAGCATAGGCCGATGCGGCCGACGTTTCATGCTACGGAAGTCATGCCGGCTCTGCTGCGGCCTTACGACCATTTAACGGCGTGCATGCTCCACTGCGGAGCATCTTAGGTCTGCTCAAGAACCGTATGCGCACCTATCGACACAGTCTTAAACGCTTGCGTGATATGGCGCTGGCCTATTCGCTGGAAAAAAACCCGGATCTCGCTTCGCTTGCCCGCGAACTCGGCGCAATCGTGCATCGCGATGCGCACAAGCTTGCCGACGGCCTTTCCGATTTGCGTACGCACAATCGCGGTTTCGAACGCTGGCTGGTCGCGCGACGCAGCCACCCCGGCGTCAGCGTCCTGGTAATGGCATGGCCGCCTGGCTACAGCACGCCGTCGCATGATCATGCGGGTTTTTGGGGTATCGAGCTGAGCCTGTATGGCGCGCTCGAAGTGGAATCGTGGTCGCGTGCATCCACGTCGGAAGCTTGGCAATTGCGCGGCCGCGACTGGCTCGGCCCTGGCGATGCGACCTGGTTCGACGCGGACCCGCCTTACATGCATCGCTGCCGCAATCTTTCGCGACAGGAAACGGCGCTGACCTTGCACGTATACGGTGGCGACCTCGAAGATTTTGCCGCGTATGAGCAGGTCGAGGCAGAGCCGTACTGGCAGAGCTTGCTGCAAAGAGCTCGGATCGCCGGCCCGCTGCGCGTCTGACCTGGGCAAACGCGTTTTTCGCACCATTCAAGGAGTGACATGTTTCGACGCGTCGCCATCATTGGCGGCGGCGCCGCGGGGGCTACGCTGCTAAGCGAACTGCTGGAGCGCCCCGTGTCGCAGCCGCTACACCTGGACTGGTACACCGGCGGCGGCACGCCAGGTCGCGGCGTTGCTTACGGTACGCGCTCGGAACGGCATCTGCTTAACGTGCGCGCCGCCTCCATGGGCATGTTCGCCAGCCGGCCCAGTGGCTTTCTGGAACACATGCAGAAGGCTGATCCCAGCATTTCCGGCACCGATTTCCTGCCCCGTTGCCGCTACGGCGAATACCTTGAAGCCCAAACCGCCAGCGCGTTGGCACGCGCCAAGAGCAATGGCCACGATGTACGTGTAGTGCCCTACGAAGTCGATGCGATGGTGCCCGAAAACGACGGCGTCACCCTCTTTCAGGGGGAAGCCACCACGCGCGTCGAAGCCGCCGTGCTCGCGCTCGGCACCTTGCCGCCGCGTCCGCTTTCGCAAGTGGATGACAGCGCCCTGGCCAGCGGTCGCTACATCATGCAACCATGGCCCTTTCTTGCCGAAGCCAAGCCGCACGCGCAGGCCCATCATGTCGTGGTCATCGGCCTGGGGCTGACTGCCGTCGATGTGATCGTCGAACTGGCAGCACTGTGGCCGAATGCACACTTCACGGGAATTTCCCGTCACGGCCTGCTGCCGGAAGCGCACCAGGCCAGCGCCGCGCTGCCGTTCGAAGACAGCGAGGAACTGATCGAGGCGATGCGCGATGCACCGGACATGCGCACCTGGATGCGTCTGCTGCGCGAAGCCGTCGGGCATACCGACGACTGGCGCCGCGTGATCGACTGCCTGCGTCCACATACACAGGAACTCTGGCAGTTGCTGTCGCTCGCCGACCGCTCGCGTTTCCTGCGCCATGCGCGTTGGGCGTGGGAGCGCGCGCGCCATCGCCTGCCACTGCAGGTGGCACAATCCATCGCCGCGCTGGAAAAAAAAGGCCGCCTGCAACGCCACGGCGGGCACCTGCACGGCGTAACGCTAGGCGAGCACGGCCCGCAATTGCGCTTCGTACCGAAAGGCGACAAGCGCGAACGCACGCTTGATGCCGACCTGGTCGTGCAATGCATCGGTCTGGACAACGACATCCGCCGCACCCAGCACCCCCTGTTGCAACAGATGGTCACCAACGGCCACATCCGCCCCGACCCTTTCGGCTTGGGGCTACAAGCCATGCCGGACGGCCGCCTGCTACACGACGGCACTGCGTGGCCGCGACTGTTTGCTATCGGCAGCATGCTGCGCGGCACCTTGTGGGAATCCACCGCCATGCCGGAAATACGACAACAGGCGCGGCACCTGGCGGATCATTTGCTGGCGGACTGACTTCCGGACTGCCCCTCCCCTGCGACGGCAGGGTGGGGTTGTGTGGGCTTGCGGCATAGTTTGAATTGACCGCGAGGCTGCTTCACCCCACCCCAACCCTCCCCTACTGCACGTAGGGGAGGGAGCCGATCGCGGCATGCTTGGAACCATCGGGTGTCCCCTCGCCCAACGCGAAGAGGCATGGTCTACTTCACGCCCATGACCTTAGCGCAACTCCTCGCCTTGCTCGCCTTCATGCTGCATGTGGCCGGCATCCTTGCCGCCATGCATGCAGTGATGAATACGCGCACTCCGCAAGGTGCGTTCGCATGGGCGCTGGGCTTGTCGCTGCTGCCTTACGTCACGCTGCTGCCTTACCTCTATCTCGGGCGCAGCCATTTCCAGGGCTATGTAACGCTGCATCGCGTGCATCGCCAGCGATTTTCGCAGGCGTTGCAACGCGGTGAACATGTCGACGCCCCCCCGTCGTGCATTCGCTACACCGCGCTGATGCAGATGATGCATGGCACGTTTCATCCCGGGCAGCAGTTGAAATTGCTGGTCGATGGCGAAGCGGCTTTCGAAGCGATCTTTCAGGCCATCGCGCGGGCCGAACACTGCATTCTGGTGCAGTTCTTCATCTTCCATGCCGATGGCCTCGGGCACCGCATGCAGCAAGCCTTGCTTGAGCGGGCAGCTGCCGGCGTGCGCGTGTTCGTGCTGTTCGACGGCATCGGCAGCCATGCCCTGCCCCGGCACTATGTAGAAACCCTGCGCCAGGGCGGCGTGGCGATCCAGCCGTTTGCCACGCAACGGCGCCCCCATCGCTTCCAGCTCAATTTCCGCAACCATCGCAAGATTGTCGTGGTCGACGGCTGCCAGGGTTTCGTGGGCGGTCTCAACGTCGGGGATGAGTATCTGGGCCTGAAGCCGCCTCTCTCCCCCTGGCGCGACACCCATCTGCAGCTGGCCGGACCGGCCGTGGACGACCTGCAGCGCAGCTTTGCCGTGGACTGGCACTGGGTGACCGGGGAATTGCCGCCCATGCTGCCGCCTCGTCCGGCCCAAGGCGGCGCCCATACGCTGATTGCGGTCACCGGCCCAGCCGACCTGCAGGAAACCTGCTCGCTTTTCTTTACGGTCGCCATCAACGCCGCACGCAAGCGCTTATGGCTCAGCACGCCCTACTTCGTTCCCGACCAGGCCGTGATGACCGCGTTGCGCCTGGCGGTAATGCGCGGCGTGGACGTGCGCGTGCTGCTGCCCTCGCGCCCGGATCACCACACCGTGTTTCTTGCTTCGAGCCTGCACGCGCGCGATGCGATCGAGGCCGGCGTCCGCATGTATCGCTACCGGCCAGGCTTCATGCATCAGAAGGTCATCCTGATCGACGACGACGCTGCCTGCGTCAGCAGCATGAACCTGGACAACCGCTCGTTCCGGCTCAATTTCGAGATCGGCGCGTTGAGCGTGGATCAGGCGTTTGCCCGCGACGTGGAGCAAATGCTGCAGGAGGACTTCAGCAAGTCGACTGAAATCACGCGCGAGGAATACCGCAAGGCAACTTATCCAAGGAAGCTCGCCATGCATGTGGCGCGGCTGTTTGACCCGATATTGTAGTTAATCTCCGCGCAGCGCCCGCCGCCAGTCGCCGCCGCGAAGGATCCAGCCCAGGCCAGCGCCGACCAGCGCCCCGACCATCTCCCAGAACACGCGCTGCCCGATATTGTCCGGATCGTGCACCTGCGCCAGCCGCGCCTTCAGGAACTGAATCGAATTCATGTTCGCGTAGTTGAAATAGACCAGGTCCCACAAGTCGCCACTGGCGGTAAGCAGCAGGGAAAGCAGGAAGGCGATGGTGATCACGCGCAGCGGGTTCCAGCCTTGTTTGCGGCCAATGACGTGCAACACCAGGTACAGCAGCAGGGCTACGACCGCGCTGATCGCGCCCGCTTCCAGTCCGCCCTCCAGGCCATACCCCATCCACGATTGGTCGTAATGCATCTACCGTTCCCGCCTGCCCGCAGTGATCGCTTGCATTATGCCGGCGAAGCGAGTTGGAATCATGCGCCCGCTCAGCAGACCCATCATGCACTCCCAAGCCGCCCTGATCGTCGTCGACCTGCAACCGGATTTCATGCCCGGCGGCGCGCTGGCCTGCCATGCCGAGGACGCCATCGTTGCCGGCATCGACCGGTTGCTGCACAGTCGCCTTTTCAGGCACGTGGTAGCCACTCAGGACTGGCACCCGCGCGGACACGTCTCCTTCGCCAGCACGCACGCTGGCAAGCGCCCGTTCGAGCAGATCCCGCTTTACGGCCATCCGCAAACCCTGTGGCCGGACCACTGCGTGCAGGCCACGCCGGGTGCGGCACTGCACCCAGGTGTCGACTGGTCGCCGGTGGACCTGATCCTGCGCAAGGGCAGTCATCCGCAGGTGGATTCCTATAGCGCCTTTCAAGAGAACCACGGACCGGATGGCCGGCGCCCCAGCACCGGGCTGGCTGGCTGGCTGCGGGAGCGCGGCGTGAACGAGGTGTACGCGGTAGGGCTGGCGCGCGAAGTCTGCGTGTTGTGGACGGTGCAGGATGCGCTGGCGCTGGGATTCCGGGCGCACGTGGTATGGGACCTGACGCGGCCGGTGACGCCGGACAGTGATGCGGCTACGCGGGCGATGCTGGAGAACTTGGGGGTAGGGGTCGTGGAGTCGGCCCAGCTGTCCTGACCGGCTGCAGGGAAAGGAGCAGCATCAAGCCTCGTCTTCTCCCGCCACGCTCACCTGCACCTCCTCATCCGCCCCGATCCACACCGCCACGCTGATCGGCCGGCAACACACCTGGCAGTCCTCGACGTAATGCTGGTCGCCCGCCGACGCGTCGACCAGCAGCTCGATGCGCTCGCCGCAATAGGGGCATTGGATGGTGCGTGGCGTCAGCATGCTCATGCCAGGGACATGGCCCGTTCGGCCAGCTGCGCGATAGCGACAGGAATGGCCGAAGGCATATCGACGGTGAGCATCCGGGGCGCGTCCGCCTCGCCCAGGCCGTTTTCCAGTTCGTGCTCCCAGGTCACGTGGTAAGGCATGTGCACGCCCCACCCGCCCAGGCGGATCACCGGCTCGATGTCCGAGCGCAATGAATTGCCCACCATGGCGAACTGCACAGGCTGCAGCGAGAACTCGCTGAGCACCCGGCGATAGGTCGTCACGTCCTTTTCCGACACGATCTCGATCCGGTGGAACAAGTCCGCCATGCCGGACTGCGCCACTTTCTTCTCCTGGTGGAACAGGTCGCCCTTGGTGATCAGCACCACTTCGTGATGCTCGGCCACGGCGGCCACCGCCTCGCGCACACCCGGCAGCAGCTCCACCGGATGCTGCAACACTGTCTTGCCGATCTCCACCAGGGCATGAATGTCGGCGGCGGAGATGCTGCCTTCGGTGACGGCTATGGCCGTTTCCACCATCGACAGCGTCATGCCTTTGGCCCCGTAGCCAAACAGCTTAAGATTGCGCCGCTCGGTCGCCAGCATGCTGGCCTGGACCTGGACATCGCCCACGTCCACGTAGCGCCCGATGATATCGGTGAAGCGAGCGCTGGCTTCGCGGTAATAGCCCTCGCTATGCCAAAGCGTGTCGTCGCCGTCGAAACCGATGAGCTTGAGCATGGCGCATCCTTGGAGAGGGATTGGCAAGCTTACCGCGCCGGCCAACCCGGCGCATGCCGTGCCGGAGGTCCCGGCGCGAACGCTACAATTCGCTCTTAAGCACCAGGTGGGAGTCGCACATGAACGGCAATCGGACAGGGTCTTTCTGGCAGCGGCCGCGCGTCGTACAGATCGGCGGACGTCCGTTCGTATCCCACGGGCTGAAGGAGCGCTTCTGGGACGATTTCTATCACCGCGCGCTGACCATGAGCTGGCCGGGCTTCTTCGGCATGGCGGTCAGCGTGTTCCTGATCTTCAACGCCCTCTTCGCGATGCTCTACCAGCTCGACCCGAACGGCATCGCCAACCAGTTCCCGAAGGGGCTGGCCGGGGCGTTTTTCTTCAGCGTGGAAACGCTGGCCACGGTGGGTTATGGCGATATGCACCCGCAGTCGATCTACGCGCACGTCGTAGCCACCGCGGAAATCATCCTGGGAATGGGCAATATCGCCGTTTTCACCGGCCTTATCTTCGCGCGCTTCTCGCGGCCGCAAGCGAAGATCCTGTTCGGCAAGCACCCTGTGGTGCGCATGATCGACGGCAAGCAAACCCTGATGATGCGCGCCGCCAACATGCGGCAGAACCTGATCGCTCAGGCCTCGGCCCAGCTGCATCTGATTCGCCTGCACGCCTCGCCGGAGGGCTTTCAGCTGCGCCGCATCGAAGACCTGAAACTGGTCCGCGATCACCACCCGATCTTCATGCTGAGCTGGAGCCTGATGCACGTGATCGACGAGGAAAGCCCGCTCTATGGCGCCACGCCCGAAAGCCTGGAGGCGAGCGAGACGGCCCTGCTGCTCACCATCGAAGGTGTCGACGAAACCACGTCACAATCGATGCTGGCCCGCTATCAATGGGGCATCAAGGAAGTGCGCTGGAATTACCGCTATGTCGACCTAGTCCAACGGGACAACAATGGCGTCAGCGTTATCGACTACAACGTCTTCCATGAGGTGCTGCCGCTGGATGAGGAACGCTAGGCTGGGGTGCAAACCCCAACGTCGCCATCCCGGTCGATAGGTCAGTGTTGGGGTTTGCAGCCCAACCTACGCCCCCACCCTCAGCCTTTCCGCGTCGATATCCCTCACCGGCCGCACCTCGATGCATCCCGTAGCCGCCCACGGGAACGTCTGCGCAATGCGCACAGCCTCGTCGATATCTTTCGCCTCGACCAGGTTGAAGCCACCGAGGTATTCCCGTGCCTCCGCATAGGGCCCATCGATCACGGTGGTGCGGTTGTTGCGCACGCGCACAGTCTTGGTTCGCGCGGGGGGTTCCAACTGCATGGAATCAAGCAGGTGGCCCTCGGCGCGCAACTCATCCGCGTGCTTGAAGCAGCCGTTCATCATCGTGTCGTACTGGCCCGGGGGCAGCGCGTCCAGCAAGGTGTCGTCGTTATAGATCATGACCAGGAATTTCATGGGGTACTCGCAGGGACATCGAGGGGAAAGGCGGCCGACAGCCGGCGCAGGGTAGGCCAAGCCGGGAACGCGGTCCAGGGGCATTTCAGCGGCCTTTTCTCTCACCGTTCGAGACGCGCCCGGTATGCCTGTCATATAGTTCACGCGTTTGCCTGTGAAATACCGGCGTCTTGATGCCCCGTACTACCCCTCCGAGTAACCTGAATGGGAATGCTTAACAACGCCTGGCTCGTGCTGGGATTGATCGGCCAGACGGTGTTTTCCGGCCGCTTTCTGCTGCAATGGCTCTATAGCGAATACAAACAGCGCAGCGTGATACCGCTGGCGTTCTGGTACGCCAGCATCA
The DNA here is from genome assembly GCF_003977665.1 of Dyella choica. Lineage (GTDB taxonomy): Bacteria > Pseudomonadota > Gammaproteobacteria > Xanthomonadales > Rhodanobacteraceae > Dyella_B > Dyella_B choica. The sequence goes on from NZ_RYYV01000009.1 coordinate 178,465, forward strand.
TCGGCGCCCTGCTGCTGCTGTGCTACGCCTGCTACAAGAAGGATCCCGTCTTCATTGTGGCCCAGGCCAGCGGATTGCTGATCTACCTGCGCAACCTGCAGATGCGCCGGCGCGGCCGCAAAGAGCCCGCGTCCGAATCCTCGGAATCCTCGGAGCTGGCGTCATGACCCTGGACAACCAGACCCTCTGGATCGGCGCGGGCATGCTCGGGCAGCTGCTGTTCGGCGTGCGCTTCCTGGTGCAATGGCTGTACAGCGAAGCGCGCGGCCAGAGCCTGATCCCGCCCGCCTTCTGGTACCTGAGCGTGGCCGGTGGCGTGGTCGTGCTGAGCTACGCGATCCATCAGCGCGAAATGGTCTTCATCATCGGCGAGTCGGTGACCCTGGTGATTTTCCTGCGCAACCTGATCATGCTGCGCAAGCAGCCCGACGCGGACTAGGGAACCCCTGATTCCACTGCAGAGCGTAGGCTGGGATGACAATCCCAGCTTTGCATGCGGCATCTCGGTGCTGGGATTGCCATCCCAGCCTACGTTTCACCAGACGCGCATCGCCGAGACGCTACAGCTCACCGTATTACCCTAATGCCGACGTCCTTCAGCGCAGCCGTAGCGCACTGCGCGCGGCATGCCGGTAGCGCCGGCTCAGGTCGAGCCGCGTACCATCGTAAAGCACGACTTCGGCATGCCCCTGGAACAGGGTATGCACTTCGCGGATGCGATTCATGTTGACGACGATGCTGCGATGGATGCGCAGGAAATGCACGGGATCCAGCGAGGCATGGAGGTCGCGCATGGTTTCGCGATGCAGGTAGGTCGTGCCGTTCGCGTGAATGCGCACGTAGTTGTCGTCGGCGCGAATCCAGTCGATGTCCGACACCGGGATCACGATGGTCCGTTCGGCCACCTGCACGCTGACGCGCTTCACGTAATCGCCGCCGCCGTGAACGACCGAAGCGCCGCGCTGCAGTTGCAGGCCACGCCAATGCTTGTACACCCGATCCATGGCCTGGTCGAAGCGGGCCTGGTCGATCGGCTTGAGCACATAATCGATCGCGTTGGCGTCGAACGCGCGCAACGCGTGTTCGGCGAAAGCTGTGGTAAAGACCACCATCGGCCGCGCATCGACGGGAATGCCCTCCTCCAACAAGCCGAAGCCGTCGCCGCCAGGCATCTGGATATCGAGAAAGACCAGCTCCGGCGCGAGGGCGACGACGGCCTGCCTTGCCTCCAGGATATTGCCGCATTCGCCGATCACTTCGATGCCCAGATGCGTGGCCAAGGCCTGGCGGATGGCGACGCGCGCCAGGATTTCGTCGTCGACCAGCAATGCTCGGATGCGTGGCTTCATGGGCGGCCTGCTACGAAGGGGAAGTTCAAATCAATGCAGGTACCACCCTCCGGCCGACTCGACATGCGCATCACGGCCGCATCGCCGAACATCGCCTTCAAGCGGGCACGCGTGTTGCCAAGGCCAACGCCTTCCTTCAAGCCGGTCTCCGGCAAGCCCAGCCCATCGTCTTCCACGCGCAAATGCAGATCGCTGTCAACGCGCCGCGCGACTATCCTCACGTGCCCGCCTCCGGTCTTTTCCAGCAAGCCGTGACGCAGCGCGTTTTCCACCAGCGGCTGCAGGATCAGGCTGGGCACCATCGCCGCGCCCGTATCGCCAATATCCACCTCCGCCGTCAGCCGATCCTGGAAACGTACCTGCTGGATGCCGAGGTACGCATCGACGAACTGCAATTCGCGCGACAGCGAAACCTGCTGCGCATGCCGCTCCTCCAGCGTAAGGCGCAGGAAATCGCTAAGCCGCGCGATCATCAGCTTCGACTGTTGCGGATCGGCAAGCACCAGCGCGGATATCGCATTGAGCGTATTGAACAGAAAGTGGGGCTGCAGCTGCATGCGCAACGCCTGCAATTGGGTCTGCGCCAGCTGACTCTCCAGTTGAGCGTTGCGCAAGCGTTCGTCCCGCAATGAATGACGCCACGCGAGGCCACGCAGCACCATCAGCATCAGCCAATAGGTGAGCAGCGAAAGATAGCTTTTGTAGATGGCTTCATAGTGCAGAAGGTCGGTGAAAGTGTAGAGGCCCCGGCTCGGACTGGGGCCGACCACCACCCAGAAAATCCCCAGCATAAGCGCGCTCTGCACACCCGCCGTAGCCAGGCTGCAGGGAAGATGCAACAACCAGAACCGCCGCCACCCCGATGCCCCCAGCCGCCCAAGCCAGGCCAGCCATGGCGTCAACGCCATCCACAGGTAGAAGTCGGTGAAGCTCCACGAGAGTGCGCGATGCCATGAGGTCGGATGGCTTTCGCTCATGGATTGCCACACATTGCTGGCGGCATACGACAAGGCCAGCATCGTCCAGAAGACGAAGGCAAGGGCCAAGGGCTTCCATTTTTGAGCTCGCAGTTGCGTCATGCCGGCGACCGTAGACTTTCGATACGCGGTCAAGTGTGCGAGTTGCCTTGCCGCTTGGGAAGCGCCCGCCACAACCCTTACCGCCCACCCTTGTTTATTGACCGCTCACCCCATCCAGCGGGCTCCGGTCACAAAGCGCATGCATGGGCGATGGCGACCTCACAAGCTCCGTGCTCCCCATCCCGGAGTTCCGCCATGACTGTAAGTCGCACCACCCTGACCTGCGGCTTCGCCGCCGTCCTGCTGGCCTGTTCGAGCCTCTCCGTGCATGGCCAGGATGCCGGCACCGTCGGTACCGATGAGACCCAGCACACCGCAGCAGCCATCCTGGCGGTCGACCAGCATTGGAGCATTGCCGAAATGACCGGTGACAGCGCTTGGCTGGCCGACATGCTGATGCCCGACTATCGCACGGTGAACACCGATGGCAGCGCGCACGACAAACAGGCACTGCTTTCCGGCATGGCCAAGCACAAACTCGTTACGCGTGCCGAGGCCGAGCTCAAGCTGGCCGCGTACGAAAAAGACCACCACATCGGCAGCACCGTGACGATCCACGGCGATATGGCTATCGTGTCCTTCTACGACACGTCGCTGGGCCCGCAAAAAGGCACTACTTCGGCCGATGTGTTCCTTTACCAGGACGGGCACTGGCATGCTTTGTATTCGCAGCACACCGGCGTGCATGGTTGACACGTAATACTTCGAATTTACTCCCTCCCCTACGGGTAGTAGGGGAGGGAAATGTTCGGACGCATCGCTCTATCCGATCGCCCACTCCGCCGCCCGGCGTGCATGAATCTGCGTGGTATCGAAGAGCGGCACAGTCGCATCCTGCGGCCCTAGCAGCAAGGACAATTCGGTGCAGGCGAGAATGATAGCTTCCGCGCCCTGGGCAACCAGCTCAGCCATGATGTTCCGGAACGCCACACGCGAGGAATCGACGATCTTCCCCACGCACAGTTCCTGATAGATCACGCGATGGATTTCCGTGCGCGCCGGTTCGCCCGGTATCAGCGCCTCGATGCCGTGCTGTTGCAGGCGCTCGGCATAGAAGGGTTGCTCCATGGTGAAGCGCGTGCCGAGCAGGCCCACTTTGCGCAGCCCAGCCACGCGGATCTCATCGGCCACCCCGTCCACCACGTGCAACACCGGCAGGCGGACGGCTGCTTCGATCGCCGGCGCGACTTTGTGCATGGTGTTGGCGCAGATCACCACGGCATCCGCGCCAGCTGCTTCCAGGCGACGCGCGGCATCAGCAAACAGGCGGCCGGCGGCATCCCAGTCACCGGCGTGCTGCAACCGGGCGACCTCCTCGAAATCGACGCTGTAGAGCACCAGCTTTGCCGAATGCAGGCCGCCCAATCGGGTCTTGACCGTCTCATTGATCAGGCGATAGTAGGGCACGGTGGATTCCCAGCTTATGCCGCCGATCAGTCCCAGGGTTTTCATCCTTCGTCCTTTGCTTGCCGAGGTCGGGATCTGCCCTCCAACCTACCGCAAGCACACGGCTGATGCATTGAAGTTTCTTCGCGGGCGGCCGATAGCCTGGCTGAGCACGGCCTCGTGGCCGCGCGGTAGTGACCTGGAGACCTGCATGATCGGCACCCGCCCCAATCTCGCTTACCTCAAGGCCGCCTGGGCGGCGCACGCCGGCATCAGCGCGCAGAACTGCCACCAGAGCTACGAAGAGGCTGGCATCTCGTTCGAACGCGTCAATCATTCCTGCATCGTGCGCAAGGATGACATGCAGGTGTCCACGATGCCGCTGCGGCATACCCGACAGGAACTGCGCATGGGCTTTCTGGGGCGCATCGAGCTGGAGGCGCGCAAAGCCGCCGGCGAGATCGAAGCCGTGCTGATGCGAGACCTGGCGCTGCCGGAAGGCCACCTGCTGATGGTGGAGATGGAGGAATCCATGCGCCACCTGCGCCGCCGCGGCAGCCGCGCGCTGGCGATTTTCATCGCGCCCACCGCTGCCGCCGACATATCCAGTCGCTTCGGCGTGGAAATCCAGGCCTTTCTCGATGCACCTCGGGCCTGCCTGTATGCGCACGCCCTCAACGGCGACGGTTATGCGGCGGTCGATCTGCTGGCCGATTGCGGCAAACGGGAACGCCATCCACGTGCGGCGACGTATGGTGAACTGGCGCAGCGTATCGTGGCCACGCTCAACGCCGCGCTGGAAAAAGCCGTCCTGCTGCGTTAACCCTTTTCACGCCGGTGGGCTTTACCGTCGCTAACGACTTTTTCACTGCACTGCAGAGCATCGTCAAGGGCTAGGCAGGGGCAGATGGCAAGGAAAAGGCGTCAGTGTGCTGAAAAACAAATCATCCACGGCTGCTTCTGTCGTCGTGTCAATTTGCTTTCGATGTGCTCGACCCGGACGAGCACTCCGTCAAGATCATCGTGTCCGACAGCGTGCGCAGCCGCCAACCCGATGTGCCGGTGCTGTTGATCACCGGCTACGATGCCAGTGCCGCTTACACTTCCCTCAGACTTCCCCCTGGCATGTCCCTGTTGTCCAAGCCGTTCAACGTCGACGCGCTGGGCGAGCAGGTGCGGCGGTTGATCAAATGGCGCCGCGCGCGGCTTGAAACAGGGACGCCCTGAAATCATCCAACTGGAGTCGCCGATGAAATCCACCCTGCTCGCGTTGGTTTTTGCACTGCCTGCCGGTTCATCCCTGGCCGGGGCGCAACACATCAATCCGCCCACGCTTGCTGCGCCACACGGCTATACGCACGTCGTCACCGTCGATGGCGGCCGCACGGTGTACATCGCAGGCCAGGTGCCGCTGGACCAGCACGGCAAGCTGGTCGGCGCCGGCGATTTCGCGGCCCAGGTACGACAGACCTTCGAGAACCTGAAAGCTGCGCTGGCGGCGGGCGGCGCGAACTTCTCCGACCTCGTCGAGATGACCACTTATGTGACCGACATGTCGCAGGTCGATACCTACCGCAAGATCCGCAACCAATACATGAGCGCCCCCCTGCCCACCGCCAGCCTGGTGGAAGTGAAAGGCCTGTTCAGCAAAGATGTAATGCTCGAAGTCAGCGCGGTGGCGGTGGTGCCCGCGTCATCGACTCACCCGCCGGTAAGGCCATCGGAGCGCACGCCCAAGGGTTGAGCCGAAGTTCCGATGCCGTCATCCCGCCTTCCCTGGATCAACGGCCGGTTGCTCGGAAATGGATCTGTCATGCCTGCTCACATGTTCTAGCCCCTGCAAGAGCGCATGATTGGGGATGAGCAGCCGGGCGTTGCGCCTCGCTGCCAATGGTCACTGTGAGGATCCTCCCCATGCTCGACTGGCTGGATTACCGCAAGCAACTGCTGGGCCGTATCGGCGAGATCGGCAAACTCAGCCCCGACACCGTCGCCGGCTACCAGACCCTGTCCAAGGCCGGCCAAAAGACCGGCCAGCTGGATGCCAAGACCCGCGAACTGATCGCCCTGGCCGTGGCCGTAACCACCCGCTGTGACGGCTGCATCACGGTGCACACCGGTGAAGCGCTGAAACATGGCGCCAGCCACGAGGAAATCGCTGAAGCCCTGGGCGTGGCCATTGCTCTCAACGCGGGCGCCGCACTGGTGTATTCGGCCCGGGTGATGGATGCGGTGAGCGCCCACGAGGCGGGGCACTAGCCGCCACCCGAACCGTGCGCGATTTCAAAATTCGGGACACCAGACGTCATCCATGATGCTGGCCAACGGCCGGCCGAAGACCCTGGCTACCGAGCGTGGTGAAGTCGTGCCCATGACCCCGCAGGAAATCGAACAACAGCTGGCCGAGCTGGCCGGCGCCGTGCCGCAACTGCTGAAACGGACCCCGGGTGTCGAATTCTGGATCGAATTCCTGGAACGGGCCGACGCGATCCGCAACCGCGTATCGGTTGATCACTATGACTGGGTGACCGGCCGCATCTACGAAGCATTGGCAGCCCACGGCATCTCCACACCCACCCGTTGGCTACTCGCCGCAGCCGGCACCGACTCAAGTGAATCGTCCCTGGACCGATAAGCTGATCAAGACCCTGATGTTGCGGGGCCTTGGGGGGACCAGCATGACCACATCCGTCGTCGCGGCACTGATGCTGCATAACCAATCCTGCTCCCGATGCCGCATGGGCGAGCCATGCCTGGTTGCCGAGCGCATCCAGGACGAATGGCTGCGCCAGCAGGCCTCCCTTCAAACCGAACGAACCCAGGCGTCCAGTCTGGCCACCGAAGACGCCGCCTGAGCGGCTGCGGCGGCCCCACCCTCCGGCTAAGCTTGACCCACTCCGATGGGGAGCCAAAAGGAGAAGTGAGGGCTTATGCATCCGCATCCGTTCTTTGGACTGCTCGCCGCCATCCTGGCCGTGATTCCGGCTTGGAGGGTCGTTTCGAAAGCCGGCTACCACGGCGCCTGGTCGCTGCTGCTCTTCGTGCCGCTGGTAAATATCATCATGCTGTACGTGTTTGCGTTCAGTCAGTGGCCGACCGAGCGGGCGCGTTCGCCCTGATTCCTGGGACGTAAGTCGGCAAATTTCCGGCTCCTCCCCTCCATGCAGTAGGGGAGGAGCCGTAGACGTGCCAATGCACAATCGTGCAAGCGCGCAACCGGTGCTCGCTTAAGGCGGCGATGCACCGAGCAAGCCCACCTTGTAGCCGGCCTCCCGCAACCGGCTGGTGGCCTTCACGCTCAACACCACCAGAATCACCAGGTTGACGAGCGGCACCAGGCATCCGATCACCAGCAACACCTTGGTACCGGTGGAATGACCAAAGCCCCCGCAAAGGCGGACGATGCCGACGATCGCCATGATCGCGGCGACAAGGCTCAGCACCAGCACCAGACCGCTGGAACTCCTGGCCGCCATGGTCAAAAAGTTCAGGATGATCGAATAGATGATCAGCTTCTGCCCGCTGGCGATCTGCTGCAAGTCGGCGCTGTCCGATGGTGGACGATCTTCCACTTCCGAACGTGGTGCCTGATACGGATTGTCACTGCTCATGCTTCCCCCCTACAACGTAAAGAAAACCTGCTGCAGGTAAGCAGCAGGCAGTAAAAAACCAGCCCTCCTGGTGGAATCGGCCATGCAGCCGCCGCCCCCACGCGCCTTTGTACATGCGAACCCCAATCAATGCCAGACGGATCCAGTAAGAGGCGACAAGCCGCCCCCTCGCAACCATCCATGGCTTGATCGGCACTCACCTGCGAAAGGCCATTCCGATCTGCGGCGAAGATCGCTCAACGCGCCAATCAGGCCCACACCCTGCCAGGGCGATCAACAAGATGCATAGCGGAGCGCAGTACCACCAATTCATTCTGAACTCGCCGCGGGACCGGGTGGTGCGCAACAGGTTTCAGCGGCTGGCACTGAAGCTCCTGCCCGAAGGCGCCGACGTGCTCGATTTCGGTGCCGGAACCGGTATCGATGCAAAGGCGTTTGCGGCCAAGGGACACCGCACCTTCGTCTACGAACCGTCTGCAGCCATGCGCGAGTATTTGGTGCAGCATTGCAGCGACGAAATCGCTCTCGAAAAGATCATCCAGATTCCATCGCCACTGGCCTGCAAGGTGCAGGGAGTCACTGCCAATTTCGCCGTGCTCAATCATTTCGAGGATCACACCTTGCTGTTCGAAGAGCTGTCACGCGTGGTCCACCCGGGCGGTTTTGTGCTGGCCAGCATGCTCAATCCTTATTATCTCGGCGACGCACGTTATGCCTGGTGGCGAAAGAACCTGGTAAATCTGCTGCGGCGCGGTCACTACGCCATTGCCAGCGAAAGTCGTATTCATCGGTTTGCGCCGCGCATCGTAGCGCGTGCCGCCACGCCGCACTTCCGGCTCGAACGTCTTGCTCCGCGTGGCTTGCGGCTGGCTACCGATCTGTACATGTTCCTACTACTGCGGCGGCTGTGAAATGCTCAAAGACTGGTTAAGGCCGTATGTGCGTCCCTTGCCGCAATGGTCCCCGGTTGCCATTGTTCCTCCGTCACAGATCGTCGTCGCCACCTTGCGATGGGTCGGCAACTCGGCAGATGTCACCACCGACCACACGGTGGCTTCGCTAAACCCGCTCATGATCGCGACCAGCTTCGATGCCGGCCAACTCCCCACATTGGAGTACAGCGACAGCGCGACGGGCAAGGCTTTGGGAATTTTGCGCCTGGTGCGCGCGGATTCGATCGCTGCGGAAGAGGCAGCCATTACCCTCTACCACGTAAAAGCCGGCGCACACCGTTGCCTCGGATGGCCACGCCGCTCGTGGAACGCGTGGCTACAGAACCGGAGCATGCTGAAAAATCGTGCATCGGGCCATTTGAATATGGAACCCGCCGCAGCACAGCACCTGATGATAGCGTATCTGCGTCCGCGCCCCGTTGTCCTTGTCTCCGTCGACGCGCCGGGACACCGGAACATCTTCCCCATGGACTTGATCGGCCCGCTGGAGCGCAGCGGCTTCTTTTCGCTTGCGCTTCGCAGCACCAATGTTTCACAGCCGATCATGCGCGAAGTCCGGCGGGTTGCCCTGTCCAGCATGCCGGCGTCGATGAAGGCCACGGTTTACAAGCTCAGCGAGCATCACAAGCAGCCGCTTGCAAACTGGGATGCACTCCCCTTCCCGCTTCGGCCATCGCGGGAATTCGGTATTCCCGCCGTTGCGGCGGCGTTACGTGTTCGGGAGTTGACCATTGTGCACAGCCAGGAGATCGGCTTGCACACGTTTTTCCTCTGCCGCATCGCTTCCGATGAAAATTGGGCCGAAGGCGACCAGCTGCATCACACGGCGGGCTTCCACCAGGCATACCGTCATCGGCAGGGCATGCCATTCAAGGAAGTGTAGGGATGCTCCGATCTATTCCACACTTCTGGCATCCCGCCAGGAAAGCCCGTCACGCCGGATGCTCTTAGCGCGTAGGCTGGGATGGCAATCCCAGCATCGCGCAGCGATCGGCATGGCAATGCTAGGTTTTGCAACCCAGCCTACGCGCTGGGAAGTCACGTCCAGTGTTCCTCAGGTGTGGCAAGGCGTGCCTGATGAACGGATAAATCCAGCAATCGCCTTGGCACACTCAACTGGCCGTGCCTGGAGGAGCAAGTGCGGCCCCTCGATGTCCACCTTTCTTGCGTGCTTGACGGCCGAGGTAATCGGCTTCCATGCGGAGGGGGCGAGCAACCTATCTTCGGTCGCCCTCAGATAGAGCACTGGCAAGGATATGGACGTCAGCAGCGAGGTTACGTCCACTTGTAGCGTCAAGGCTGCCCTCGCCTGCAGAACGTTGGGAGCGACTTCGGATATCGCATCCGCCAGTGCTTGGGTCAATGGCTTGGTCGCCCATCTTCCAAGCAGTAGCCAACGCAACAACGATAGGGGCGCGTACTGCGCGGGTGCCATGCGAACGAGCGGCGCAAGCGGTTTCAGCCAGGGAACGGCGACCCGCGCAAAAGTCGTCGAGAGAATCACGCCGGCGAGGTTCGGCGGAGGGCTTGCGGCGATCGATAGGGCGAGCGGTCCGGAAAACGATTCACCCAGCAACCAAAACGGTTGCTCACAGGGAAGTCTAGGCCTTATCCATTCTTCCAGGGCGGCATAGCCAAGGACCCGCTCCGCCGGAAACCTGATGGCAACTACCGACTCGAAAACGGATGCCGCGGCGTGCTTGAACGCGTCGTGCATGGTCGTGGTGCCGTCAAGGCCAGGGAGGATGACTAGTGCTGCCATCTACGCGCCGGCCAGACCTTTTGCCTATCGAATCGCAAGGCTCCCATTTAATCGCCCCTTCGACCTGAAGAAATCGCTGCAGGCTCACTCTTGGCCTCTACTTGCTTGGTCTGCGCATAACCGAAAAACACGCCCTTGCCCAACCGGAGCCGGCCCTCCGTTTGATGGTAGAGTCCGTCACAATGCTGACGCAAATAGCCGCCATAACGATGACTTGCCGGGTCTTCCACCTTCAAGACTGAATGATGCTCTGCGCCGAGCCACCCATGCTTTGACAGGCGCAAACGCGCGAACGCGCCAACAGGGGCTTCCATGAACATTCTTTTCCCGTCTCTTTTCAGCCTCGTGTTCATTTTCATTGGCGTGGGCATTATCAGCTTCGGCAAAAATACGGCGGCCAAGGCGAAGCAAAGCCTGTCCTGGCCGTCGACCGAGGGCGAAATTGCCCATTCGGCGGTACTGTATCAAACGGATACATCCAATGATCAAGGGGATGCATTCGATACTCAGACGGATACATCAAATACGATCCGCGCAACCTCCACGTACAAGGCTGACATCGTCTATCGCTATAAAGTGCGCGGCAAAAGTTATTCGTCTTCCAAGATCTCCTTCATGGATTTCGCATCGACCAACAACCGTGCGCAAAGCGTGGTCAACCGCTATCCCGACAATTCGACGGTGCAGGTTTACTACAATCCCGCCAACCCTGCCGACGCGGTGCTGGAGCCGGGCGACGCAAGTGGAATCACGCTCCTGTATGCCATCGGGTCCCTGTTCGCCGTCGCCGGACTTTTCTTCCTGCTCATGAGCCTGACGGGGCACGTGCACGTTCATTGAGGGAAGACCGGGAACTTGTTCCCGGAAATCGGGCAGGCATACGGCATGGATTGCACCAACCGTCGGCCTGACGGGCAGCCATCGCCATCCCTTGCCATGTTTCGCGAACAACACGCTAAAACGTGTAGTTGAGGCCAAATCCTACACCGTTGCTTCGCAGCCGGATGACGTTGCCATCTTCGCGGCTCCGTTCGTTCTGACCAAAATAGCGGTGGAAGCCGTAGAGCATGGCTTGCCAATGCTCCGCAAAGCGGTACTCGAAGCCGAGCAGGGCTTCGTCATTGCTTTGCGCCAGCCGTATCTCGCCGCCCTCCGTCCGCAGGCTGTTGACCCATGGCAACCGTCCTGCGGAGACGTCGGCAGTAAAAGTCAGTTCATCGGTCAATGGATAGCGCAAATGCAATCCCGCCACGGGCACCGGTAGTTCCTGTACGTAGAAATCCTCGCGCAATTCATGGCCGGCGCTGTGGGCCGCAATCGTGCCGTTGAGCTTGAAGTTGAGCATGACGTAAGTGGCGCCCACGCTCCACCAGAGTCGACCGCCGTGCCCAACGTCGAACAAGCGATGCCAATAGGAAGCATCGAAGGCGATGAAATTCTGAAACCCCGTGATGGTGTTCAACCGCCCTGGGGCGATCGTAGTGCCGTTGTAGTACACCGGCACCGCTGTCATCGCGTGCCCGTTCAATTGACTCGTCGAAACGCCGAAGTGCATTTCACCCACATCGGAAAGCGGCCGCCAGGCAAGCAGCCTGATCGTTTGCATCGTATGGACATGGAGATTCCGGTCCAGATCCAGCTTGCTTCCTTGCACGCTATTCTCGCGAACCTGCACCCAACCGGCAGGCACGCTGCCTTCGCCGTAGATCGCCAGCGTCCAGGGATAGTCGGCCGCATGGACCGAAACGGTCGCTAATCCCATGACCGCAATCAGAGCGGTCAGCCTGTGCAGAATGCATGGACTGAACAGCGACGTAAGGCTTGGCCGTTTTTTGATCATGGCCTGGACCCACGGTTCCGTAACCCATCCCACCCGTCCCAAAGAAGCACGGCTGCGATGACTCGGTCACGGACTCTACTCCACACGCCATTCAGGTGATGCGAAGGCGCCTGCCATCCCTGTCGTCCGTCACGTCGTCAGGCGTGTCATGTTGAAATGAGCCCGTTTACACCTGCCAAAACGTAAATCGATCCGCTAATGGCTATCACTGCGGGCTCGATCATGCGCACTGAAGGCGGAAACTTCGTTCATGGTCAGATGCGCGCTGGAAGAGTTGTGCGTCCGACCAGGCAGTTCGCGGAGACCTCTGGAATACGCCCTCTTCCGCTCTCTTCAATGAGACAAATCCTATCGTAGTATTTTTAACAAAGCTTCACAATTTCTTCATCCTCTGCCAGCAAGCAAACGCGCTGGCGGTCGATCAAAAGGAACCGCCTTTGCCAGCTGCAGAGGCATCTCCATGGATGGAGATTTTCTCCCCTTAGGGCTGGTGCGCTGTCTCGGAGACATCGTCGCACCGAGAGCCTTAGTCAATGCAGACATTTCACTGCACGGGTTAACAGGCCCGCGCAGCTAGGGAAGAGCGTTTCAAAAACAATCAATTTGGAGACTACTGTTGAACACAAAACATCAAAATGGGCGGCCTGAAGCTTCCCGCAAATGCGTTGCGGCGTACAAGTTTGCCAAGGGCGGCAAGAAGAAGACATCGGCCGTTGCAAGTCTTGCCATCACGGCGGTGCTTGGCCTGGGAATGAGTGCTCAGGTGGCGGCGCAGAGCTCGGCGCAAAAGGCGGAGCAGGACGCCGCCTGGGCACAGCAAACGGCGCAGGACGCCCAGACCAGAATCCTTAGAGCCTCCAGTAGCGTCACTGGAGCGCTGGGCGGCGGCTCGTCCGTAAAGCCGGATGGGACGCTGACCCTGCCAAAATACAACGTTGGCGGTGAGACGGTGTTTGATGTAGGCCGTGCGCTTACCAATGTCGACGGCCGCGTGAACAGCAATGCCGGACAGATCGCCAAGATCGATGCCCGTGAAAACAAAGACGCCACCATGATCGTCAAGGGCATGGCCAACATCGACGGCCGCGTGAACGACAACGCTGGACAAATCGCCAAGATCGACGCCCGTGAAAACAACGATGCCGCCGTGATCGTCAAGGGCATGGCCAACATCGACGGCCGCGTGAACGACAACTCCGCCCAACTCTCCAAAACCAATGCCCAGTTGTCGTCGGGCGTTATAGGAACCGGCGCTCAGGCAACGGGTACCAACAGCATCGCGCTGGGCCCCAACGCGGACGCCACGGGCAACAATTCGGTAGCGCTTGGCAACGGTTCTGTGGCCGATCGCGACAACACTGTGTCAGTAGGTTCGCCGGGCAACGAACGCCAGATCACCAATGTGGCGCCCGGTACACAACGCACGGATGCGGCCAACTGGGGCCAGGTGCAGGATGCGGTCAGGGACGAGCACGACTGGGCGAACCACGAGTTCAGGCAGGTCGACCGACGCATCGACGGAGTGGGTGCCATGACCGCTGCCTATGGCCAGATGGCTTTCAGCGCAGCCGGCGTGGACTCGGCCAATCGGATCGGCGCGGGTGTCGGCTATCAAAACGGCCAGGCCGCCCTGGCGGTGGGTTATTCGCGTCGGATCGGCTCGCACGTGAACCTGTCGGTGGGCGCAGCAACCTCGGGCCACGACACCTCTGCGGGCGCCGGCGTGGCGATCGGCTGGTAACGAGCCAACGCCTGATTCGAAAAGGCCATATGGCCACGAGGTCGGCTTTGTGTTGACCCCGTTGCACGAAGCCTGTCACTCGCAATCCATGCCCTCGGCGCCATGCCGGGGGCATTTTCTTATCTCGGGATGAAACATCGGGCCGGCCAGCCTACCCATGAGCCTTGCGCTTTCCCCCTCCCGTTTACCCATCGTTAGCGTACCGCCCCGATTGCGGCTATAAAATCACGCGCCGGTTTGAACACCTATCGCCGACCAAGTCGGCTCGTGAAAAGGGTGACCTGCCATGGCGCCCCGAAACATCGGTCTTGAACAAAAAATAAGAAGCAAGCGTACTTCTTATAGAATCATTATGTTGCTTATCAGCCAAGCCAGCACCGGAAACGTTGTATCCAGATCGAGCCAAGGGGAAGGGTATGAGTGACGCGCAGCGTATCGTTCCGACGGTCGTGCTGGCCGACGACCACCCGATTGTCCGGTATGCCATTCGCCTCATGCTTGAATCCAACCGCTTGGCCAAGGTGGTGGGTGAAGCCAGTTCGCCCATGGAATTGCTCCAGGTGCTGGCCGACACGCCTTGCGACATCGTCATGACCGATCTGTCCATGCCCGACGAGCAGAGCCGCGACGGCCTGTACCTGATCGAGCGCATCCTGCGCACTTATCCCGACAAGCCCATTGTGGTGGTCACGGCGCTGCGCAACGCGGGGGTTCTGAGCACCTTGTTGCATAAGGGCGTAAAGGGTTTGATCGAAAAGGAAGGCGAAGTCACCGAACTGGGCATGGCTTTGCGTAGCGTGAGCCACGGCCGCAGATACGTGAGTGCTTCGCTACGCGCGTTGCTAGCCAGCCGCGAGGTGCACGGCGAGCAGGAAGGCGCTGCCAAACTTACCGAAGCCGAAATGGAAGTGCTGCGCCTGTTTGCCTACGAAGGCCTCACTTCCCAGCAGATATCCGAACGTCTCAACCGCAGCCGCAAAACGGTCAGCCGGCACAAGCGCAGTGCCCAGGCCAAGCTGGGATTGTCCACCAATCAGGAATTGATCGAGTACTGCCGCAGCGTCGACCTGGGGAAATAGTGCCCACGCAGACCCGAATGGCACTTACTTAAGCGTGCATCTCAACACTTGCCCCGCTGCACCGACTCCCTCCCCTGCTTGGCAGGGGAGGGCTGGGGTGGGGTTGTTGGAGCTTGCCGCGCTACTTGAATTCTACGCGAGGTTGCTTCACCCCACCCCAACCCTCCCCTCCTACACGGAGGGGAGGGAGCAGATGGCTGCAACAGCGGAGCAATACGCTTACCAAATAAGCGCCATTGCACTCAGACCCTTTAGGCTACGGCGTGAATCCAACGGATTCCCACAATGGCGCCGGGTCATAAACAACGCCGGAGGCAATGGTCTTGAACACCTGGCGCGTATTACGGATATCCGACAGCGGATCGCCACTGAGCAAGACCATGTCCGCCCGCTTGCCGACCTGCAAAGTGCCCGTGTCCTTGTCCAAACCCATGACATGCGCCGGCACGCTGGTCGCGGCTTGCAGCGCCTCGTAAGGTGTAAAGCCTGCCTGCACGTAAAGCTCCAATTCGCGATGCAGGGAATAGCCGGGAACAGACTGATCGGTGCCCGCCATGAGGGTGAGACCTTGCCGATGCAGTTCGCGCAAGGTGGCCAGCATGTCCTGGTAGTACTTGGTAAGCCTTTCGCTCTGCTCGGCCGGAGCGCCCATTTCGTTCAAGCCCTGGGCCAGCGGTTTGGCCACATGATCGATACCGGGTTCGAAGGCACGGATCGGCGTGCCCTGCGGATGCATGGCGAGCTCGTAGATCACGGTCGTGTCATCGAAAACCGTATGATGCTGCTTGAACAGGGCCAGCTGTTCCTTGGCCGAGGGCGTTTCAAAATCGAGCGGCGGCATCGGCTTTCCGCGCTCGATATGCAATAGGTCACGCGCGATGTATTGGATGTGGTTGATGCTGTCGAAGCCGTCCTTGACCACCTCGGCACTCGTCATGCCGGACGGCACGTGGCCGGTGACCGTCATGCCCAACTTGTGCGCTTCTTCCGTAATGATCGGCACCAGCTCCGGCTTGACGCTACTGTAGACCTTGATCTGTAGCGCACCGATGTCCTTGTAGCGATGGACGATCTCGCGTGCCTGCTCAGGGGTATCCGCAATGACCGCGCCGAGGGTGATTGGACCGGTGCCATCGACCAGCCCTGCAATCAGCAGGCGCGGCCCGATGCCACGCCCGGACTGCAAGGCGTCGCGCACTGCGGTGATGTAGCTGAACTCATTGCCGCAATCCCGAACCGTGGTGACGCCTGATGCGAGGTAGATCGGACCCCACTCCACTTGTTCGTAGTGCGCATGCATATCCCACAAACCCGGGATGAGGTACTTGCCGCTGCCGTCGAGCACTTCGAGGTCCGACGCCGCTTTCGGCAGCTCGCCCGTAGCTTCGATGCGGACAATACGCCCGTTTTCGACATAGACCGACCTGTCGCGTTGCGGCGGTCCGCCTGCGCCGTCGATCAGCGTGACATGGGTGATCAGCAGCTTCTTGGCGGAAGCATGCGCGTCCTTGGAGGTAAGCTGCGCCAGCGCGTCCAGGTTATTGGCTACGGCACGCTGGATGAAAGTATCCAGCACTGGCTCAAAGGTGTCGCGCACCGCTTCGAAATGATCAAATTCCGCGTCCGTAGTTACCACCGCCGCCAGTCGCTGATCGTCATCCAGCCAGGCCGTCTCGCTACCCCACACCAGGCCTGAAATCACGTAACCATGCAGCTTCACCCGCTTGCCACCCAGCTGCACATCCAGATCGTCCACGGACTGAATATGGATGTCCTGCTCCGGCGGCGCGGAGATATGCGCAGGTCGCCCCTTGGCCATCCAATACCGCAGCAGCATCTGCTGCATGGCCACAGGGGAATAGCCATCGATCAAAAAGGTATGCTCGCCAACCGGATAATCTGACGCCTTGCCGTCGCGCAGCAACGTCACGCGAGCATTGTTCGGATCCAGGGTGAATTGGTCGTGCATGGGAGCGCCACGCGCTGCCTTGCCCTCGCTTTTCAACGTCAGCGGATGCCTGATATCCGCCGCAGTGAATTGCGTCTTCAATGGCACGTCCGTGCCACGATCATTGAAGAGGAAATCGGATCGAAGATCTAGATGAGCCGAATCGGTCGACAGGGTGTAGGTCTCCTTCCCGATCGGCCTGGCGAATTTATGCAGAACAAAACTTCCTTGTTCTGTGTGCGCCGAGGACTGTGCCAGCACAGCGCATGGCATAAGAGCGAGAAGAATGACGCAAGCAAGAGAACGGCTAAACGCACGCTGCATGACTTGCCCCTAAGAGGATCGGAATGACGCCGACAGAGAACCAGTATTTGATGGCTGGCCTTTTACCTGCATGTGCCATTGGATGGGCAAGCTAGTGGAACGATGACCTCAGCTTCGCCGCTATCCACCGCTAGGATGTGAACCTGGAACTGAGGTATACCCACGTTTTAGCCTGCTCCCCGCCAAATTCAGTATCAAAGGGATGGTATTTCAGAGCGAATCGTCATTCCGGCGAAGGCCGGAATCCAGTTTAGATACGCGTCCGAAGGACACATTCCTATATTTAACGATGCTGGGTGCTTCGCACGACGTAATTGAACTGGATTCCGGCCTTCGCAGGAATGACGAGCAAATACGTCAGGCATCGCCGCAACAAGCCAACTTTCTGATGTACCGACGGTTCTTGATTGAAAAACGTGAGGATACCTCAGAACCTGGAACCTTATTTCCTAGCGATTTGCGCATTTAACGCAGAAAGCGTCTGCTCCGCAACTCCCTCGAAGTACCCTCTATTCTTTGATGGATCATTCTTTATCAACTCACTATAAATCTTATCTGCAGCATCAAGCCTTCCTTGCTTTTGCATTGAATAGGCTTCTATCGAAAGATTGGAAATTAAAAAGGTTTCATCAGGATCTCTGGAAAAACCGATCAGACGCCAGGCGTAAATTGGATAGCCGATGCTCCACGTCTTGGTAGCGACCGTCAATGCAATCTGGCTCGCTGAATGGAATTGCCCACCTGCTAGCTCCCAATTATCGGCTTGCGCGGCTCGTGCTCCTTCCTGCCTCAGCGCATAAGCAGCCCTGATCTTCAACTCGTCTTGCCAAGTAAAGCTCGCTAGACTTGACAAAAACAGGCAAGCATAGGTGGCCAGAAGCGCCCCAACTAGCCCACTTAACGCGTGAGTTAAGATAGTTCGCATTTCATTTCTCCTCTTTGGCACCTGAAGCCATACTGCCAGTCAAAGGGGTCACCATTTCGCCGCCGGAGTCACTAGGCACGCATGGCCGTCGGCGAAAAGCCATTCCGTGGATGTCCCAATTTCGCCGAATCTCTCGGATCTCTACTATTACTAATCCCACTTAGGGTTCAATTTTCCGCTGTAAACTCTTAGCCTCATTATTTAGGAGGCTTCTCGAGAAAACCTCTACGCCGTCCAATGCGTCATCAATCAGCTCTTTAATCAAAGAGATACTATAAACTTTCCACGAAAGTTCATAGCCATCAGCCGTTTGATAAACAATCTCATCTGCAGTCGCATCGACCATTGCGCGCGACCTGGCAGCCTCAAGGCTAACAGCTTTGTAGATTCTAATGTTCTCCTCCCAAACATCTTCTCGCTCAGGATAATAACGCCCAACCATATACGTGTGAAAAATGAAATTATTCATTTTTTAAACCCATTATCATTGATTAGTTTCCATGCTTTTTGCGCAGCGGCATTACCGGAATCCTTATCCTTAATCAACTCTTCAATAGTTTTACCTTTATACTGGCCAGGAAATTCACGGTTAAAAGGTATTCGGGGCGAGGTATTCGGGGCATCCACTATTTGAATTGCAAGGCGCCCCCCTTCAAGCCAAAGGCTTGCTTGCGTGAATTCGCATGCTCTACCCCTTCAGCACCTCTCTCCGCCGATTTCGGCAACTTATATCTCTCTTGCCGTTCTTGAAAGATCCCGCCACTTCACACCTTACCTGAAACCAGTCAATGCATCTGCCTATCATCGCCACGGAATATGGGAGGAATACCCCGGCAGCTTCATCCGTACCCAGGTTGCCTTGTCCTTCCCGCACCCTTTAGCCAACACTGCCCCAAAGCCCTTGCCTTGGCCATCAAGGACTCCACCGTCCCCACCGCCCGCCAGTATCGATCTCGATGCCCAACATTTGCGACTGCCACTGCCGCTCGCGCAAGCCGAGCTGTGCCAGTGCTGCAGGTACCTCCGGCGCGACCGAGCCTCGTTTGTCATCACGCACCATCCGGCCACTCCAGTCCACCAGTTCCAGGTAATCGACTGCTCGCAAAGAGACTACAGCCGCCAGCAACGTTTCGCCCAAGGGGCTCAACGTCTCATTGAGCGAAGTCGGACCAGCCTCCACATTCTGCAAAACGACGACGAATCGACGTATGTTCCGAGGTAACCAACTCGGTCGCCACTACCGCACGGATGGGGTTCAAATCCACATAGGCCATGCAGGCCAGTACCGCCCGCTCGTTCAGCAAGGATTGGCACTTGAAGCGGCCCTCCCAGAAACGCCCCGTGCAACCGTCTTCGCGGTTGGCCTGGCAGGCAATCGGTTCGTTCAAGCAACGCATGAACCACGACACGCTTTCCAGGCGACGACGCAGCTCCATCATTCGCTCCTGGTCACCTTGCAGGCGCTGCGCCTTTTCCTGGCCCCGCCGCTCGTCAATCGTTTCATCAACCGAATCGGAAACAACCGAACCCAGCGTTCGGCCACTTCTTCATCCGTCCTTGGCCGCCTGCGGGTTCACGTGCATCACCAGGTGCACGTGATTGCTTATCACCGCGTAGGCATACAGCCCTACCGCAAAGCATTCCGCCAACGCCAGCAGTCGTCCTTCTACCCAAGCTTTCCCGTGCTCATTGGAGCGACTGCTATACGTGTCCTCTTCACAAAGGAAGGCGCGACGCACGCAACGAGAAACACAGTGGAAGAAACCTTCTGTTTCCGGGTCGACGATTTGGTGGCGTGGATAGGCCATGACCCCACCTACGCCCCGCCCGAAGCCAATGACATCAGTCAATGGTGCGCGCGGCCGTCGGCGAAAGGCCATTCTGTGGATGTCCCAACATGGGTATCTCCCAACATGTGTGTCCCAACATGGGTGTCAATCACTAGTTTGACCGCTTGAACGGAATCACCGCGACGTTTGAACGCAACCTGCGCATCGGCATGGCGCCTCCGACAAGGGTAAAGCACATCGGGCCGTGAGCAGCATCCAACTGCAATCGCTCTGCATATGCTTGATACGTGTATGGCGGTCCCTTAGCCATCGCCTCGGCGTAACCGGGAGCGCTCTTAGTGCCGAAATAGATGTGCGTCCTACTCCAATACACTCCACCGAGGCTTCCACCGTTGTCCTCCACCCCATCCTTGGTGCATGGGCCGACAATAAAATTGACGTTGAAGTCGTTCTCCTTGGCAAGCGCCAACAAGTCCGTGTTCGTGGTGAAATCGATACGCGAAATGATTTTCGATGGAAGGGGCGGCAAGACCGCCCATTCGAATTGGGTTTGATCCTTGAAGTTGACGTCAGTCACAGACGTCACTCGAATATCTCTTGGGCCGGCTGTGCAAGCCGTCAAAAGGCTTACGAATGAAATCAACCCGGCAGCAGCAGCCAGCCTGGTACGCGCGACCATTAGTTACCGCCTCGCCCATAGATGAAGGGTGCCGTCACTGGTGCCGCTCCCCCGATGACTTGCAACGGACTGCTCACGCCAGGGCTGTCGCACCAACATGTCGCATAGATGTCCCAACATGTCATTGATGGCGGACTCATCCAACATGTTCTGTTTGACTAGCCATTACGCAGGCTGTTTCGCTTAAGTCGGGCACGATCAGTGACCCAAGCAATGGCAACTACCATCAATCCAAAAAATATGACAACTAGGTTGTCATCAGCAAGACCACGAAACGACGGCACGCAGTAGGCATTGACTACCTCCACTAGCACACGCTGGCCTGTGTCCTTTAACAAGCGCGCGTCCTCTATCGGAACAAGGACATCGTCACCTTGACCGCTCGGCAAAAACACTCTTACGTGTTCGGTGTTTTCACGATGGTAATGCCCTTTGTATGACCAAGTAATTGGGGTGCCAGTTCTTGCATGCAAATTCACTGCTACAAGGCATGCAACCATCAAAAACATAGCCACCTTATGAAATTGAATCATATAATAACAATCTCGTATATATTTTAAACGTGATGCTGGCAATCCAACACCCCATTTGCAAGCATGCCCGAAGGCAACAGCGGGGCATTCGGGATGGGGCATTCGGGACATCTTGGGCATTCGGGGGGCATTCGGGACATCCACCATTTGAATAATAAACGACAACAAGGCGGTGCCAGGATTACCTACCCATCCAGATGGATATGTCGCCCCGGAATTTGCTTCGCTGACTTCGGCCGCCTTCAGTCCCGACACCACGGATGAGCAAACAAAACGATTCATCCGGTGGCGAGTGTGGCCAGCGTCGCTCGCTCCATGACTATCGACGCATTCCTTTTTCCGTACCCCTGCGAAACTCACCCGTACGCGGCTCGTCTGTCTCGCCCAGCTCCCTTCAGCCAGCTCTGCCCCAGGGCTCTTGCCTTGGCTGTCAGAGACTCCACCGTCCCCACCGCCCTCCAGTTGCGGCTCTCAATACCCAGCATTTGGGAGTGCCATTGCAGCTCGCGTAAACCAAGCTGGGATAGCACCGAAGGGGCCGCCGATGCGATGGCTCCACGCTTGCCCTCCCGCACGATTCGTCCACTCCAGTCGGACCAATTCCAAGTAATCGATTGTTTGCAAGGATTGCGCGGGCGCCAAACGCATGCCTGCCAGTGGACGCAACGCCGTGCTCAGTGAAATCGTCCTTGCCTCTGCGCGCTGCAAGCGATGGTGAATCGAAGTGTGCTCGGAGGCGGCCAGATCAACCACCATGCCAGCCCGGATCGGATTAAGGTCCACATAGGCCATACATGCCAGTACCGCCGACTCATCCAGCAAGGCCTGGCACTTGAAACGTCCCTCCCAAAAACGGCCAGTACAGCCATCCTCGCGATTGGCCTGGCGGGCAATCGGCTCGTTCAAGCACCGCATGAACCATGACAAATCCCCTAAACGATGGCGTAGCTCCGCCATCCGCTCCGGATCACCCTGCAGACGCTGTGCCTTTTCCTGGCATAGCCGTTCGTCAATCGAATCCTCTATGCGCACCGGAAACAGCCGAACCCAGCGTTCGGCCACCTCTCCATCCGACCAATCCTTGACCGCCTGCGGGTCCACATGCAGTACCACATGCACGTGGTTGCTCATGACGGCGTAGGCGTAGATGTAATGACCCAGTGATTTTCTGCTCAGGTGTAATCTTCACTTAGGAGACACCGATGAGCACGACGATGGACGAAGAGATTAAACGCTGGACAG